>NZ_JADPKA010000021.1 GCF_023073715.1 Bradyrhizobium sp. 164 | reverse complement strand
TGCGCGTCGTCGGCCTGTTCACCTCGGGCGCCTACACCCGCTCGGCACGACAGATTCCTTATGTCCGCCACAAAGTTTCACAGGTGCTCCAGCGCGCCGGCTTCGACCCGAACAGCCATTCGGGCAAGGCGCTGGCACACATTCTCGAAGACTATCCGCGCGACGAACTGTTCCAGGTCGACATCGACACCCTCTACAATTTCGTCATGGAGATCCTGATCCTCTATGAGCGCCCCCGCGTCCGCGCGCTGGCACGCATCGACAAGTTTGATCGCTTCGTCTCCATCCTCGTCTTCATTCCGCGCGACAAATACGATACCGACGTGCGCACGCGCGTCGCCAACTTCCTCGCGCAGGTTTACAAGGGAACGCTAGCGGCATCCTACGTGTCCTTCCCCGAAGGATCGCTTGCGCGCGTCCACTACATCGTCGGGCGCTATGAAGGCAAAACGCCCGTCATCGAACGCGCCACGCTCGAAGCCGGGATCAGCGCCATCGCCGCGACCTGGGCCGATAAGCTGAAGGCAGCGCTCACCGCCTCGACCGACGGCATGCGGGCGCGCATGCTCACCAACCGATATGCCCGGGCCTTTAGCGGCGGCTATACCGAGGTGTTCGGCGCGAAGCAGGCGATCACCGATATCACGACAATCGAAAAGCTCACGCCAGCCCGCCCGGTGATGATCTCGGTTCACCGTCTGGAAGGCGAGGACGATCCCAGGCGCTTCGGCCTCAAGGTGTTTTCGGACGCCGCACCGCTGTCGCTGTCTTACCGCGTGCCGGTGATCGAAAATCATGGTCTGCGCGTGGTCAACGAACGCACCTATCAGATCGTGCCGGGTACCAGGCCGGAGCCGGTCTGGCTGCACGACATGACGATCGAGACCAGCGACGGCGAGCCGATCGAGATCAACCCGGACTTCAGCCACCGCCTGGAAGCCTCGATCATGGCGGTGGTCCGCGATCGCGCCGAATCCGATGGATACAACGGATTGATCCTGCGCACGGCCCTTGGCTGGCGGGAAGTCTCGACCATCCGGGCGCTGTCGCGCTATCTGCACCAGATCCGCGCGCCGTTCACCCAGGATTATATGTGGGCGACCTTGCGCAAGAACGCCGCGATCACGATCACCCTCGTCGCGCTGTTCCAGGCCCGCCTCGATCCACGCCTCGCCGCCACGGATGCCGAGCGTTCGGCACGAGAGACGGCCCTCCTTGCCGAGATCGAGGAGCAGCTCAAATCCGTCGCCTCGCTCGATGAAGACCGCATCCTGCGCCGCTTCACCAATCTGGTGCAGGCAACCATTCGCACCAATCTGTGGCAG
>NZ_JADPKA010000002.1 GCF_023073715.1 Bradyrhizobium sp. 164 | reverse complement strand
GCGAGGTGAGATGCGAAAGACGCGTCATCCGCCGGCCGATGAAACCCAGTTAGGTGCAACCTGACGGCGCTGATAGCCCATCTCGGCAAGACATGCCAGCGGGGCATCGGGTACGCCAAGAGGGGTAGCAGTTCTTCCTGGGCTGATGCGCGTTATCCTTGCACTCGAACTAGGACATAGCGCCTTGGCGGCGAGCTGCCGAAGACCCACGACCACGTGGAGAGCTCTCTACCACCCGATTGAGCGCGAGAAGCCATGCCGTTATGTTGCGCCGCCTACGTGAAGTACCGAGCAGGGGCACGTCCGTCGCCCCGTAATCGTTGCAGTCTGCGTCAGCAGTGATGGCCGGCGCTTCGGGTTGGACCTTCGCCTGAATAGTTGAGCCGTCCTGCACGGCATCCCTACTGCGCAAGCCATCCGCCTGGGCCTGTCAAGCTGATCGTCTCCGACGCCCATGAAGGCATAATACCACCGTCCGCAGGGGAACGCTGTTCACTGTCCTTGCGAATTTGAGAAGAACGCCGAATCGCCATGGAGGACGAGGCTGATCACGATCGGCTTGAGCAGAATTGTGATGGTTAGGGGCGGGCAAGCTCGTTCGACCGATTTTCGACCCAAGATGCTCAAAGGACTGCCTGCCGAGCAATGTCGATCATCTGTTCCCGAGAGTCGCTGATACCAAGTGCGGTTCAGGACCTCAGTGACGGTCCCTAGCTGGTCGATCGGTTGTTCGAGAGGTCTTCCGGCTCTACCTCGCCGCGCTTCTCACGCGACAGCCGGGTGAGCGTATCTTGATCCTCCCTCGCCGATGATGATCCGGGCGTCCGAGCCGCCGAATGAAATGGCGCCGATCGTTCGGATTGATCCTGACGATATGGTTGGGCGCATAAGCGCCACTCGTTTGAACCGTTGTCACCGGCAGCTCCCAAAGGAAAAGCGGCTTACTTGCTGCCTAAAACCCCGCGTCCGCGGGGCGAGATACCGGCGCTATAATGGGCGTTTGCGTCCAGTCGAATCAGCTCCAATCTCAGGCGATTACCTCGTTTCTGCAACAACAGACCAGTGATTCCGGTCGAAGATGCGAGCGATGCTGTCTAACTCTTGAAAAGCCAGAGACTGAATGCCGACGCACGTGAGTACCGCCTTCGAATATATGATGCGCGAGTCCACCTCGAAATTCAGGTAAAATAAAGAGAAGGCGGGGACCACGTTCCACTGTTCGCTCGGACCTTGGCTCGGCGATGTGAGCTGCTGCCGGTTTGATGGACACCGAGATTAGGTGTTTCATGAAGCCGGAGGTGGGCGATGAAGAGACGGAAGTTCAGTCGCGAGTTCAAGATCG
>NZ_JADPKA010000024.1 GCF_023073715.1 Bradyrhizobium sp. 164 | reverse complement strand
GGTCCAAACCGGCTACATGGGTAACAGACTAGACCGGCGACATGGGTAACAGGTCAACTATTCGGCAAGGAGGGCTTGCCGATGGCTTGGAAGGAGACCTGTGCCGTGAGTGAGCGGATGGAGTTTGTGGTGGCGGTTCGAAAGGGCGAGGAAGCATTTGCAATGATCTGCCGGCGGTTCGGCGTGAGCCGCCGGATTGGCTACAAATGGCTTACGCGTTTCGAGACGGAAGGACCTGCGGGCCTGGAAGATCGCTCACGAGCTCCACGGCACCACCCGCAATCGATTGCAGGCGACATTGCTGAGCGATGCCTTGCAGTGCGGCGTGCGCATCCGACTTGGGGTCCTTTGAAGGTGC
This sequence comes from Bradyrhizobium sp. 164, assembly GCF_023073715.1. Classification (GTDB taxonomy): domain Bacteria; phylum Pseudomonadota; class Alphaproteobacteria; order Rhizobiales; family Xanthobacteraceae; genus Bradyrhizobium. The sequence continues at coordinate 1,004 of NZ_JADPKA010000024.1, read as the reverse complement.
GGGCCTATCTGGAACGGGCCGCGCCGAAGACGGACTGGCCGGCGGCGAGCACGATCGGAGAGCTGTTCGACCGAGAGGGGCTGACGGTCAAGCGTCGACTGCGACGGCGTGGACCGCCGTCGAGCGCGCCTTTTGCCGATTGCCAGGAGGCCAACGATATCTGGTGCATCGACTTCAAGGGCTGGTTCTTGACCGGTGACGGCAAGCGATGCGAACCACTGACGATCACCGATGCATACAGTCGCTATCTTCTGCGCTGCCAGGCGCTTCCCCGAACGGACACCGAGCATGTCTGGCCTGTGCTCGATGCGGCCTTCCGCGAGTTCGGCCTTCCCCACTACCTGCGATCGGACAATGGCTCTCCGTTTGCCTCGGTCGGCGCTGGCGGATTGTCGAGAATGTCGGTCAACCTGATCAAGGCTGGGGTGATACCGGAACGCATTACTCCCGGGAAGCCGCAGCAGAACGGCCGTCACGAGCGCATGCATCTTACCCTGTTGCAGGACGCGGCAAGTCCACCGGCGCGCAGCCTGCGTGAGCAGATCAAGCAACTGCGCCAGTTCCAGCACACCTATAACCACGAACGCCCACACGAGTCTCTCGACAACGCTACACCTGCGGATCGCTACAAAGCGTCACCGCGTCGCTTCGATGGGATCCTACGCTCCCCCGAGTATGGCGATCAGGACATTCGCTGGGTCCGACGCAACGGAGAGATCAAGCTCGATGGCAAGTTCGTCTACATCAGCGCGGCATTGTCCGGCGAGCCCGTAGGCTTGGTGGCGTCCGAGGATGGCCAAACGGTCACCTACGGCCCGGTCACGCTCGGCACCATTGCTTATCGGGCGGATCAATTAAGAACGCCAAAGCGCTGTGGACCTTGGGGACAACGCTGCGCGTTGCCCCCAGGGTCCACAGCCCCAACAACAGCAGGCCTGAACGAAACGAGAATTGTGTTACCCATGTCGTCGGTTTGAACTGTTACCCATGTCGCCGGTTGCTCA
>NZ_JADPKA010000068.1 GCF_023073715.1 Bradyrhizobium sp. 164 | reverse complement strand
TGATGTGGTGGAACGGCCCGCTCCAACAGCATCAAAGTGCTAGAACGTGGTCGTTGTTCGAACGCCACAAAGGAAGGACCGTTCCGTGAAACAGGTTAGCACCATCGGGTTAGATTTGGCCAAGAACGTTTTCCAGGTTCACGGCGCGGATGCGGAGGGCTCGCCCGTGTTCAACAGGAAATTGCGGCGCAGCGAGGTTCTGCGCTTCTTCGAAAAACTGCCACCATGCCTGGTGGGGATGGAAGCCTGCGGTAGCGCCCACTATTGGGCGCGCGAGATCGCAGCTCTCGGTCATGAGGTGCGGCTCATTCCGCCGGCTTATGTCAAACCCTTCGTAAAGCGAGGCAAAACGGATGCGGCGGACGCAGAGGCCATCAGCGAAGCGGTGACCCGAAAGACCATGCGCTTCGTACCGATTAAGACGGCTGAGCAACAGGCTGCCGCGATGGTGCTGAAGACCCGCGCTCTTCTAGTGCGGCAGCGAACGCAGGCGGTCAACGCGTTGCGCGCGCATCTGGCAGAATTGGGGATCATCGCCACCGCCGGCCTGGCAAAAGTTGAGACGCTGGTCGCAATCATACGGGATCAGACAGATGCTCGCCTGCCCGCAGCAGCGCGCTTCGCGCTGAAGGCTATTGCCGACGAGATTGAAGCTTCAGCCGACCAGATCGAGAGGCTCGAGCGCGCGATTGTCGTGGAGACAAAGCACGACGAGGACATGCGTCGGTTGACCACGATCCCTGGCGTCGGCGCCATCACGGCGGCGACCATCAAGGCGCTCGTGCCGGATCCCGGCGGGTTCAAGTCGGCTCGCCACTTTGCCGCCTGGCTGGGATTGACGCCGCGGCCTCATTCAAGCGGAGGCAAAGAGCGACTGGGAGGAATATCGAAGATGGGAAATCCGGAACTCCGCTCTCTCCTCGTTGTCGGGGCGACGGCCGTCTTGCGGGTTGTCCGAAACGACGCTCGGGCGCGGCCGTGGCTGAAGGCGCTTCTCGCCAGACGGCCCTTCAAGGTTGCCGCGGTCGCGCAGGCCAACAAGACGGCGCGGATCATCTGGGCGCTTCTGAACAAGGGTGGGACGTACCGACGTCCCGACCCGCTGACTGCCGCGGCCGCCGTCTGATGGACGCAGTGACCGCCAAAGCGATCTGACCGGCGCAGGCCGGCAGAGGCAAGGTGCAACAACAGCCGATGAACCCATGGGACGACATCCCGAAACGAGTGAAGCTACTGCCCCCAATGCGCTCAAACGCGTAAACTTGATTTAGCTCCTCGTTCCGCGGATCTCATCGAGGCCAGCGGCCATGTGCCGCGCGCAAAGGCCGGACATATGACCGCACCGTTCCAATGTGTGAAATCGACTGCAAAAGCTCTTGCCACGCGGGCCGTTCCACATATGGGGGCA
>NZ_JADPKA010000095.1 GCF_023073715.1 Bradyrhizobium sp. 164 | reverse complement strand
GACCAGCTCCGACGACCCGAGCGCTCCCAGCAGAGCACGCCGATCAAAGGGGTCCCTTTTGGATGCCGATAGGGGGTCCCAGTCGAACGCCGATTGACAACAAATGGCCTTGAGCGTGTCGTGATGCCTGAAGTCGGGCACTTTCTCCATCTCGAACAACCCGACGCCGTCTTCGACCACATTCTCCGCTTCATAAGAACCTAACCGATCCCGCGCGCGAGGATCGGACCTGTCCAGGAACCACTCGGTCACTCAGCCAACAGGACAAATCGATGTCGAAGCGGCCCCCAATATTGATCACCGGTGCCGGTGGGGAGGTTGGCTCTGTCAGCAGGACGATGATCAAGATGCTGCTGCAGCAATATCCGGTGCGCGCCTTCGTTAGGACGGACGACGAGCGGGCTGAGGCGCTTCGACAGGCCGGAGCTGAGGTATTCGTCGGCGACCTTCTCAATGCCTCCGATGTCGCGGCTGCCCTGAAAGGTTGTCGCCGGATCTACTTCAGCATGAGCTTGAACCCCTACTATAGCGAAGCGACCATCCTGATGGCCGCCGCTGCGCGTGCGCAAGGCGGCAACGAGGTTTTCGTGAACATCTCGGAGTTCGAGCAGACCTTCATGACGTTCTATCGAATGACCGCCGAGCGGGAGGCGCGAATAGCCTGGCTGGGCGGATCTGTCGCCGAGTGGTCGTCGCAACAGCGGGCACATTGGGCGTCGGAGCAGGCGTTGCAATGGTCCGGTCTCCCGGTCGTCAACATCCGAGCAACGATATTCGCCGAGAACCCGATCCTTTCCTGGTTTCCGCTCAAGCAATTGCTGAGCGCGGGCGAACTTCATCTGCCGTTTGGCACTCAGAAGATCGCGCCAATCGCTGCCTATGACGTTGCGGAAGTTTGCGCGAAAATCCTGACCGACCCGCCGTCGCACATATCAATGTCGTATGCGCTCACGGGACCGCTGTTGAAGGACATGCACGGGTTTGCTGAGGACTACGGCGCCGCGCTGGGGCGCCAGGTTTCGTACGTACCCCAGGACCTGGACGCCTGGATCGGCACATACATCGACAGGGCTCTGGCATCTCGCAATCCGCACATTGCGAACCACCTGAAAACCATCGCCCGCCTGGTCGCAGGCGGACGTTATGACGTTGTCACCGACGAGCTCGAGCGATTGCTTGGGCGCGCTCCAAAGACCGTCCAATGGGCTCTCGAACACAATCCGCGTATCGGCAAAGCACTGGAGGGCGCATGATCGGCGTGACTGCGGCTCGAGCCCCACATGTCACATCATGGTGCCCGGCAAAAAGCAGCGCACCCGCGGGTGGCCATCAATGTAGTAGTTCCAAACCATAGTTCGCCCGACCTTGTTAGGCTGTGTGATCACGGCCCCGTCCGGCACCATCACCCACTCATTGTTGATGCGCACACGATAGTGGCCGTGGTCGGATTCCCAGTCGACATCCGCGACGAAGTATCCATCCGCATCCGAGCAGCACTGCCCAAAGTCGCTGGACAGGCTTTCGAACCAAGGCTTCAGTGGTGAACCGGTGTAGCGCCCATCGTCACGCGCCAGCGCGGAGGTGGCCAGCATGATCAGGCCCAGCGACAAGCCCATGCGGTTCATGGCGCGCAGCCCGGGTTTCCAGCCATGTACAAATCCACGTGGCGCACGAGAGCTCTGAGCTTGGAGACCTGCCGGATCAGCAGCTCGCATACGGCATGATCGAGAGTCCCTGCGGCATCCGAGATCAAGACAGGAAAATCCATATCTCCTCCTCCGGAGTCCCCAGCCGAGGCGGCGTCGGGCACAAATAGGGGCATATCAAACTATATTGGATATACAGCAGGAGGAGCCCTCGTTCAACTGGTCTCTCGGATCCCGCCGCTCTGGAACTATCGACAGCAAACACGCGCGGGTGATATCTTGCGCATCGGAGGGGGATCGATGACGAGAGCAGCTGTAGGAGCATCGAATTTCGTTGATGACCCGGCGCGCTGTAACTGCAATCAGGTCCGCCGCGCAGCCCGTCGTCTCTCGCGCTACTATGACCTCGCCCTCGCCCCGAGTGGGCTCAAAGCGACGCAATATAGTCTGTTGAGCTATCTGGTGACGTCGGGGCCAATGACGATGGCGCGTCTCGCCAAGCTGATGTCCATGGACCGCGCCACCACAGGCCATAACCTCAGACCGCTGGTGCGTGACGGTTTCGTTGAGATTTCAGTCGGCGAAACTGACCGGCGGGAACGGATCGTTACCGTCACAAAGCTGGGTCACAGAACGCATACCAGAGCCCTGGCCGCATGGCGGCGCGCGCAGACCGCCTTTGAAAAGGCCGTGGGCGAACGTGAGGCCTCTGATCTCCGCGACTTGATGAACCGAATCGTTGACCTTCCTCTTCCCGACCCTGAGTAGATCGCATGATCCAGTGCGGCGCTCGACCTCGCTCTCGGCCTTGCGGGAAGCGTCCCGCTCGCGGCAGAGATCGTCTGACCTTCGCCCGCATCCTCAAGATTTCGGCCGAGGCGCTCGCGACGCCGGCCCGCTGCGGCATCTGGATCTGGCGCTCCTGGGCGCGGAGTTGTCCGCGCATGCGGGCGATCTCGTTCCGGATCAGGTGCTGAGATCGTCCGGCACGTAACTTCCGGATCAGCCTGGCGTCGCTGAAGTCGCCGCTGGACGGGTCGCCTGTCCGCGAGAAAGCGATCGCGCCGGCATGGCCCGGCTTGCGGGACAGCGCCTCGGCCCGCATGACCGCAGCGTTGGCGCTCAAGCATTCCGCGGCCTCGCCGGCGGCCACGCCGTCGTCGGAGAAAACGAACGGCAGAGCGACATAGTAGGTCACTTCAGACATCTGCCTCATCCTTTGCGTTCGCGCGCCCCTGGGAGCCGCCCGCGGGCGTAGCCGGTCGACACCTTCCTCCGGAGCCCGTCGAGCTGGGTCTCAAGAAAGTCGTTCGCCACAAGCGCCCTCACGGCTTCCCGGGCGTCGCCGCCGCAGGCCGCAATCGCCCTCGGCGGCCGCCTCAAGATCATCGGGGGCCGGTCCGGCCTGCTCGGAGGTGGCGTTCATCCGATTATGTTCCTGTTTTGTTCCGTAGAGTCAAGAGACGCCACCCTAATTCAAATGGCGTGACGGCGAGCTCTGAAGGAATTTCGGGGATGTCGGCTGGTGTGTCGGAACCGGCACTCGGCGTTCGTCTTGAATCCAAGCCGTCCCTGTTTCGGAGTTCTGCGTACATGGCCCCCCGCGCCAACTGGAAAGGCTTCCTGCGTCTGTCCCTCGTCACCTGCCCGGTGGCGCTTTACCCGGCCACGTCCGAGAGCGAGAAGATTTCCTTCAACCAGCTGAACCGCCAGACTGGCCATCGGATCAAGTACCTGAAGGTCGACGCTGACACCGGCGAGGAGGTCCCGAACGAGGACATCGTCAAGGGCTACCAGCTCGAGAAGGATCAGTTCATCGAGGTCTCCAAGGAAGAGCTTGAGGAGATCGCGCTGGAGTCCACGCGAACCATCGAAATCGACGAGTTCGTCGACAAGACCGACATTGATCCGCGCTACCTGATCCGCCCCTATTACATCCGCCCGGACGGCAAGGTCGGCCACGACGCCTTCGCGGTGATCCGGGAGACCATCCGCGAGATGGACAAGGTCGCCATCGGGCGGGTGGTGCTGACCAACCGCGAGCACATCATCGCGCTCGAGCCAATGGACAAGGGCCTCGTCGGCACGCTGCTGCGCTATCCATACGAGGTGCGCAGCGAGCAGGAGTATTTCGACGAGATCCAGGACGTGAAGGTGACGAAGGACATGCTCGATCTGGCCAGGCACATCGTGAATCAGAAGGCCGGCCGGTTCCGCCCCGAGAAGTTCGAGGACCATTACGAGACCGCGCTGATCGATCTTATCAACCAGAAGCGCGCGGGGAAGCCGATCCTGCCCAAGGATCGGCCGAAAGGCGAGAACGTCGTCGACCTGATGGATGCGCTGCGCAAGAGCGTCGGCGCCGCGACGGCGGAGACCAAGGCTCCGAAGAAGGCGGCCAAGAAGGCGAAGAAGGCGGCGGCCGGCCAAAAGGAAATGCTGATGCCGATCGCGGGCAAGAAGCCGGCGAAGGATACGGCAGCGAAGAAGCCCTCGGCCAAACCTCAGCGGAAGTCCGCCTGACCCCAGAATAGGACCGAGGCCTCCGGGCTGACGGACGAGCACCGACCGACAGCAGATGCGCGCCGGCGACCGCCGCAGTCGCTTTCCGAGGATGCCGCGGCTCGTTGGGCCGAGCGCTGCGCGAGGTGACCGTGAAGGCCCCGTTGCAGACGCTCTTTGTCGCGTTCGTGCTCGGTATGTGGGTCGCCCGTCGGCGGTAAAATAAGCCGCGAGCATCACCGCCGTGGCAAACGATCAGGACGTCTCAGATTTCGAAGCCGAGCCTTCGGCTCCTGTAGCGCAGCGCGTCGACGTGGCGGCGGAGCAGGCCACTTACTCGCATTCCGGGCAGGTATCGCCGATCGAATCCAAGACCTCGCGGATTTCGGCGACAGCCTGATCCGGAGACAAGCCGTACGGTGGGTCTTGCTTCGCGATATCCAAGGCGTGCTCGCGCGCATGCGGATCGGCCCGGTCCTTTGCCCAGCCGTGCTCCTCGCATTCGTGGATGGCGCCCGCCTCCTGCAGCACGTGAATGGCCCAGCCGCGCTGCGTACGGATCGCCCGCGGTGTTTCCTTCGTCATCAGCATCGAGATAGCTCCTGCCGAAACGAATCGTTCGGACCGCCGGCTCGTTCCTAGCGGTTAGCACGGGGCAGGGATTCCGAAATGCAGAGGCTCCGGCTTGTTCCACCTGTTCCGCCGACCTGTGCAGAACTCTAAACCGTCGGCGACGGGTCTTCCTTCACACCGCGAGCGACGATCCGCAGCGCGCCGTCTGGCAGTGGTCGCTGCAGCTTCAGCGCCTCCTCGGCCGGCGCAGTCATCCAGGCCTCGACCTCGTCCGGTTTCGTCAGGATCACCGGCATCGCTTTGGGGTGGATGGCTCCGACTTCGGCGTTCGGCTCCGTCGTCAGGAATGCGTACAGGTCGTTGGTGGTCTCGCCCTCCTTGACCTTCCGGACCGACGTCCAGTTCGCCCAGATGCCCGCGAAGCAGGCGAGCGGGCGAGTCTCGTCAAGCGCGAGCCAGATGTCGCCGCCCTTGGCCTTGTTGAACTCGCTGAAGCTGTTGAACGGCACCACGCAGCGATTCTCCGGACCCAGCCACCGGGTCCAGTGTTTGCTCATCACGTTGCGGATGTTGGTCGTACCGCCGTCGGGCTCCATCCGAAGCAATTCCTTGAAATCGACCTCCTTGCCCTTGGCCTGCAGTTTCTCCGCTCGCTTCTTCGTCGCGTCCATCAGCGCCATCGACGAAGACGGCATGCCCCAGCGTGCGGTCGCGAGCTCGCGGCCGTCGGCGCCGGTCCGGACGATTGGCGCCTTGTAGTCCGGAAAAACGCCGGGCATTGGCGCGAGGTTGCCGACGTACCGGTTGACGACACGGAACAGCGCGCTGATGGCAGCCTGATTGGTGGTGATCGAGTAGAGATTGCACATCGTCAGGTCTCCGGGGCGGCCTGGCGAGGGCGCTGCGCCAACTGTAGCAGCGTCGCCGCCGGGCGGCGATTGGCCTTGGCGCACTTGCTGCAGCGGAGGCGGCTCGCAAGATCATGGACGAAGGTGGTCGGCGGATGGCGCAGCGCGGCCATGTCGACGTCGCGAGCGGCTTTACAGCGGGAGCATTCGATTTGGAGCCAGCTATAGCCGCCGTTGATCGCCTGGTCGATCGTCGGCGACGGGTCGATCGGTTCGCCATCCGACCACATGCGTTCGTTCCAGCTTTCGCAGAGGAGCTTGTCCGCTGTCCGGATCAACGCCTCCCCTTTGGCCCTCGCCTCCGCCGACTGCGCGGCCAGGATCGAGATCATGGCGCGAGCGCGACCGAGCTCTTTGGCGAGGGCCTTGCGGTCGCCTCCAGAGAGGGGCGTGGGGTGGTGTTTCGGCGCCATCGCGAGGCGCTCAGTCGAACGACGGCCAGCAGCCGTCTTCCTCATGGCGCCCAGTCCGGTTGGTGCAGGTGTTGTCCAGCAGGCGCTGGCCTACGTCTCTCCAAATCGCGTCCGGACCATACAGGAGGGCGGCGTCGGCCTTCTGTATCTCGACGGTCCGGCCGCAGCGCCGGCAGCCCACCCTCAGTAAATGTTGGGGGATTTGGCTCAGCCGCAGCAGGCGTCCGGACGCGCCCGGGTCTGGACGGCAGGCGTCGGTACCAGAGTCGTCCAGCAGCGCCCGCCAATATTCTGGGGGCAGATCATCGTAGGGAGCCGCCCCGGGCACGGTAGGGACCTTCCTGCCGACTTCGGCGGCCGCCAGCTTGTCGATCTGTCGGGGTGTCGGCATGCGCCAGCTTGCGGGGCGGTAAGTCATGACATATTAGAACATAGCAAGAACATAAGAGTCGAGTCTCATTGCAGCCGCGCGGGACCTGCGTTGCCGGTACCTACACACCGTCGGCAGCCCTTGTCGAACAGGTTTGTTTATGCAATAAACGCACATGGCCGGACGCCCCAAACGCATCCCAGACCCCGATCTGGCGAAGAAATTTCACGATTGGAGATCGGATGCCGGGCTTACCGTCTCGGCGGCGGCCGGACGCTTGGATATCGCTCCGTCGACTTTGACGAGGTCATTGAAAAGCGATAGCTTTTCGTTCGACTTGCAGAGGCGCCTGAAGCGCTTGATCGAGGGGGGGTCCGGTGCTCCTTCCTGGGCCGCCTCGGCCGCTAGACCGGCGTTCGATGCCCTGTCGATAAAGGATTTGCATTTATTGCACGAATTTGTTAATTTGATACCGAAGGCCGAGGCAATATTGAAGTCGGTTCTGGATCTGCGCGCCGAAGGGGATACGCCATGACGAACGCCAAGCAGATCATCGCCATGATCCGAAGCCACGCCGCCGGCGATAGCCAGCAGTTCCTGTCGATCGCCGAGCACATCGCGAACGATGCCGACAAGGCCGGCAAGAACAAGGTGGCCGACGAGATCATGAATCTCGTCCAGCGGGTCCGCAACCAGGCTCCCGCCGCGCACCGGGCGCAGCCCATACCGATGGCCGCGCCGCGCGGAGAGCTTTCGGGACTGGTTGGCACGTCGTATCCGGAATTCAACGTGTCGGACTTGGTCGTGAACACGGACCTACGCGACCGGATCATGAGGATCGTCCGCGAGCATCGGGAGCGGGAGACGCTGGAAGCCGAGGGAATGCGTCCCCGCAGGAAGTTTCTGTTTTCCGGCCCTCCCGGCACCGGGAAGGGGATGACGGCTGCAGCCATCGCGTGCGAACTGGGGCTTCCGCTCTTCAAGATCCGTCTGGACGGGGTGATCACCAAGTTCCTCGGCGAGACCGCGGCGAAGCTGCGGCTTATCTTCGACGCCATGCAGAGCGCCCGCGGGGTATACTTTTTCGACGAGGTCGACGCCTTGGCTTCGAGTCGGGGTTCGGATAACGACATCGGCGAGGCCCGCCGGATGCTGAATTCGTTCCTCCAGTTCCTCGAGGACGACGATTCCTTCAGCGTGATCGTGGCGGCGACCAATCACCGCTCCCTGCTGGACGCGGCCATCTTTCGGCGTTTCGACGCGGCCCTCCTCTATTCGAACCCCACGTTGGAGCAGGCGCGGCAGGTGTTGCGCAACAACCTGCTCCGGTTCGACAGGGAAGCAATCGCATGGGACGACGTCGACGCGCACGCGAAAGGGCTAAGCCAGGCCGATCTCGCTGCCGCGGCCGAGGATGCGGCCCGGATCGCGGTCCTGGACAACCGGCGCGTGCTGACAACGGAAGTTCTCTGTCGCGCCCTGGACGATCGCGCTAACATCCACCGCGAGTAGGCGGCGAATCGATGCCGCCCGGCGAGTGAGCACCGGCGGCCATGGCGGAAGTTGAGAACTATCGGCATATCCATCTCCGGGGTCTGGGCAAGGCGTCCGAGGACTTCCGGGCCCGGGGGCGCGGCAGCAAGAAGCGGCCGCCTCCGATCGCCGACCGGGCTGCGCATGCCGATCTGCTTCGGCAGCAGCTCGAAGAGAGCATCGCCGATCTGGAGCAGACCCTCGCCCTGCAGGAAGAGAGCGGAGTGCCGCGCGCCAAGCGCGGCGCATCGATCACGTTTTCCGCGCGACCGTCGGTCGCCATCGACGTCGGCTCGAAGCGTTCGACGTCTCCGGGCCTGAAGCTGCTGGCTGTACGTAGGGCGACCGGCGAGGAAGGGGACAACGAGTCTCCCGAGCAGGCGACTTTCTTCGTCGTCAAGAACAGCCTGAAGACGCTGCGCGAGAACCTCGACCGCTACGCCGAGTGGCATGACCGGCCTGAAGCGGGAGCGAACGAGGAGTCCGAGGAGGACGAGGAGGACGCCGGTCGGCCGCGTAACTTCTGGCTGTTCGAGAGCGGTGCGACCATCAGGAGCGCGACCCTGCGCGACTTCTGGACTGATCGGCTCGACCGGTTTCCGCGCAGGAAGACGCAGACCGACTGGGAGGTCTGGACCCGTCCCGGTTTCGAGAAATCCTTCATGGCCGCGCTGGAGAAGATCGGCATCAAGCCTCTCGGTATGCCGACAGCCTTCATCGAGACAATCGTGCGCAATGTGTCCGCCACGCCGCAGCAACTGGAACGGCTGGTTCGGTCCAGCGCCGCCGTCGTCGAGCTGCGGAGCGCTTCCACGTTCGTCTCCGACTTTTACGACATGGAGCCCGAGAGGCGAGCCTCGGTGATGTCGAAGATCGCGTCGCGGATCTCCGGACCTCCGGCCGATGCGCCGCGGATAGCCATCCTGGACACAGGCGTGAACAGAAGCCACGACCTGCTGTCGTCGTCGCTTCCGCAAAGCCGCTGCTACACCATCGAGAAGGCGTGGGGAACGACCGACGCCAAGGGTCACGGGACCAGGATGGCCGGCGTCGCCCAGTTCGGCGACCTGGAGGGAATATCCTCGTCGTCGCCGCCGCTGGTGCTGCAGACCGCGCTCGAATCCGTTGTCGTCGCATCACCCAATCCGCCGGGCGACGTGCCGGCGCGCGACGCCTTGAGACGGGCCGTTGCGCTGGTGGAGCGGGAGCCGCACCGCAGGATATTCTGCCTGGCGCAGACGGCGCAGGGCGAGGAGGAGAACGGACGTCCCACGAGCACGTCCGCGGTTCTCGACCAGCTGGCGTATGGGGATGGGGAGAACGCCCGTCTGTTCTGCGCCGCCGTCGGCAACGTGCCGCATTCGCCGGAAGAGCCGTACCAGATCGCGGACTACGAGGATCGCAACGAAGGCTTCGGCATTCAGGCGCCGGCGCAGGCCCTGAACGCGCTGTCCGTCGGCGCAGCAAGTCTGAAGGACCTCGGAACGAAAGGCATGGTGGCGCCCGTCGGCGACCTCATGCCGACTTCCCGGACCGCGGGCCCTTGGGTCGACCCGCATCCGAGTAAGCCCGACATTGTCATGGAGGGCGGCAACTTCTCGATCGAGAAGGGGGGCGTCTTCAGCCGGCCCTCTCCCGCCCATATGGTCGTTACGACGTCGCACCTGACGCCCTCGAGACCGCTGACGATCTCCGGCGAGACGAGCACGGCGACGGCCATGGCGGCGGGTCTCGCGGCAAGGCTGGCCGCCCGCTATCCCCTCTACCGGATGGAGACGATCAGGGGGCTGATGGTGCATTCGGCGGAGTGGACGCCAGCGATGTTGGATCAGCTCGCCCGCGACCGCGCCGCCGGATACTCCGCTCAAGAAGCGATGAAGCTCCTGCTCGGTCGCTACGGCTGGGGAGTTCCGAACGAGCAGCGGCTGTTCGCGAGCGCCTCGAACGCGTTGACGCTGATCGTCGAGGACGATCTGCAGCCGTACGAACGGTCGGTCAAGGACGACGGCAAGCTGGGAAACATCCGGCTCAGGGAGATGAAATATTTCAAGCTGCCGTGGCCGGAGACGGTGCTCAGGCAATTGAACCAAACGCCGGTGGAGCTGCGGTGCACGCTCTCCTACTTCGTCGAGCCAGACCCTCACGCTGCCGCCAGGGGTCGCGCAATCGACCGCTATCCGTCCCATCGGCTCAGGTTCGACGTGAAGAGGTCCGGCGAGAGCGACGAGCGGGCGCAACTACGCAACAACGAATTGGCCGAAGGCGACATTTCGGAGGCCGCGGGAAGCGGCGACGGCTGGGCGCTTTCTTCGCGCTCGAAGGGCACGCTCGTTCAGGACGTCTGGCGCGGCAAGGCCTACCAGCTCGCCGACCGCGACGGGATATCCGTCGTTCCGGTGCGCGGCTGGTGGGGCGACATGCCGACCCAGGACCGGTACGAACGCACGGTCAATTACTCGCTCATCGTGTCGGTCCGCACTCCTTCCGACGCCGGCGGTGACCTCTACGCCGAAATCGTGCCGAAGATACCGGCGACCGTTCTGGTCGAGGCCGGCGCCACGTAGATCTCAGGATGTGGCCGCGCGCTCGATCTTCGCCATGACGTCGCCGTGGACGACGTAGGCGTAGGGCGTCGCGGAGACGGCGCGCCGCCCGGCGCGGGCAGTCAGCATGGCCTGCCCCAGTGGAACGCCGCGGATGAACTCCTCCAGATACTTCCGGACGACCTGCGCCGCGCATTCGTCCTGCACGGCCCATAGCGGCGCGAGGATGCCCCTGAACTTGCGGCCGGCCAGGCTGGCGGCCCACCCGGAGGAGAGCCCGAGTCGATAGTCGCCGGTGCCGACCCGGCAGGCGTTGAGGACGACGAAGGTGCCGTACCGCAGGCCCAGGTCGACCCCGCCATGGACGTCGTTGCAGCTCACCCAGTCGTCGGTCATCTTGATCTTGGCGACGCCGGCGTCGTCGGTATCGCCGTGACCGGCGAAATGAAGGACGGCCACGGGATCGGCCGGAATCCCGACGCTCCAGAAGTCGGTAAACCCCTTGTAGGTCGCGTCCTGCGGCAACGCTCCGAGATGCTCGGTCAGCCATCTTCCTTCATCGAGGGCCATCGCCAGACTCTCGTCGTTCTCGTATTGCGGCACGAAACTCGCGATCGATCCCGGCTCGAAGCGTGGTGGGATCCTCCCCTCCAGCCGCAAGAACCAGCGGGCGATCGGATGCGTCATGAAAAGGTGGTCCGGCCGAAAGACGCCCGACTCGCCGTCCGGATGCATCATCTCCCACGGGATGTGTGGTTCGTCCGTGAGGATCTGGATTGGGAACGAGGGGCCGAAAGCGTTCCGCAGATCCCGATACAGCGCCTTGAACGCCTCAGGGCTGGCGGCCCAGATCGTCTCTCCGATTCCCCGCAGCTTGCTTTCGTGGCGACCGGCCGCGAACCCCGGGCATTCCCTGAGCAGGCTGAGCGCGTACTCTCCCGTGTCCGTTCCGAGGTTCGTCATCGCCTCGCGCGACGGCGTCCCCATGCCGACGCCCTTGGGCGCGATGAGGCTCCACATGTAATTGCCCGTTCCGTCGAGGCGCACGATCCTGACCGTCAGATCCGCGTTCGCAGCAGAGACCAGGTTCACGCTCGCGACCGGCCCGGTCCCCGCGCGAGCTTCGGTCGCGTCGACCCGCTTCACCTCAAAGGTCCGGCGGACGATTCCGCTGTGTCTGTTCGCGTAGGCGAACATAGCCACGATCTCCAGAGGAGCCGTCGCGTCCCCCTCGCTCTTCACCGTCGCCGAGAAGCTCGCCGACGCCGTCGTCCGTTCCCGCCTTACTTCGATGGTCCTGCGATTTGCCCCATTCTCGAACACAAGACGTGACGAATGAACTTCGACTTCGACGTCCAGGACCTGCCACTCTCCGGGCACGTCCTTGAAGGAGATCGGCTCGGCATCGGGGGCGTCCGGCGTTGCGTTCAGGGCGACCTCGAACCGGAAGATCTGCCCCGCGACCGGCTGCTCCTCCGACGAGATCGACGGATACCGGTCGACGTCGAGGTTCGAAGAGGAAGGACGGGTGCGCTCGCCGACGCTGTCCATCGCGATGCGCGGCCCGTCATCCTTCCCCGCGCCGACGACGTTGCCGGCGCCGTTGATGACGACGTTCCCAGTGGCCTTGATTTCGTAACGCTCAAGATCGCCATCGTGCGCGGGACGGAAAGGGGCCGTGACCTCCAGCTCGTCTATCACCCTGATCCGACGGCGGGCTTCGCCGACGCATCGCCGCAGGATGTCGACGACGTTACGCCTGACGGTCCCGCTGGCCACGGAGCCCTCGACGAGGAGCCGGGGCTTCGTCCACCGGATGACGACCTCGAAGAATCCGTCCTTCACGTTCTCGAGTTCGTGCTGGGCCGTCGCGAGGGAGGCGGCGGAGACGCCCATGGTGTCGCCGAGAAGGGTCAACTCCTCCTGGTTGCGCCATCGCACCGACGCCCCTTGCCGCGACCAGGACCAGAGAATTCCGCCGTTCATGTCGGGGCTGCGCTCCATCTCACGCGTCCGCGACCAGGAAGACGTCGCTTGCGGGATGCAGTCCCTCCTGCTGCGTGTCGAAGCGGTACAGGCCGGCAGGCAGCTTCAGATCCTTCCTGTAGCGGCCGTCCGACGGCCACAGCACGATGCCCGCCGCATCGCCGGGAGCGTCCAGGCGGCGGACGGAAGCCTTGATCCTCTGCACGTACGTGCTCGCCGTCGCCTCGATGGCGACCGGTCCCGTGGACGAATACGCGTCGTCCAGATGCAGGCCGACCCTACCGAGCTGGCCCGCCTCCGCCCTAAACTTCCGCAGGTCGATCGCGGGCTCCGTCAGGATTCCGCGAATCTGGGCGTCGGACGTGTCGTCGCTCTGAAGCGCCGAATGGGTGTTGGCGATGTAGATCGCGGCCTCCTGGCCGACTTCGTACGGGATGGCCGACACGCGCGGAACGGTCTGGTCGCCCTTGGCATCCTCGCCTTCGTGGCTCGTCAGAAGCGACAGCGTTCCGCCGTCGAGCCTTGCAGATTGGAAAGTGGGTTGTTCGATGCCGACGATGGGCCTGACGGTCGTGGCGTATCCGTCCGCCCTCCTGTTGCGCTCCTGCGCCTCAGCGATCTCGTCGTGGAAGGCGCGGGCGCGCGTCGCGCGGCCCCGGTCGAGGTTCGGAAGGTCGAGCTCCGACACGCGCTTCAGATGCACCCCGCCGGCGTCGACGAAGGGATATGTAGGAAGCAACTGATAGACGGAATCGAACGAGCGGATGGCATTCGTCCCGTCGAAGGCCTTGAGCGGGCCGATGTTCCAGGCGAACCCGTTGCAGAGGAAGCCCAAGGCGTTGCCCGAGCCCCTGTACGGCGTGCCGAAGCTGATCAGCGACCGCGTCGTCTTCCAGCCATCGAGGCATTCGATATGGTACCGCGCGACCAGCCCTCCCATGGAATGGACGATGAAGACCACCTTGGCGTCTTGGTTGCCGCTCTTCTCCTTCCAGGAGACCAGCCATGTTCGCACGCACGCCGAGAGCTTCCGGGCGGAAACCCGGTTGCTGCGGCGCCAGTCGTACGGAAACTCGAAATAGTTCTCGCCGCCGACGAGGTTCATGCCACCGACCAGTTTCCTGGCGAGGATGGAGTAGCCGCCCTGCTTCCACAGCCCCGGGACCATCTCGACGTTCGCGACCAGCGATGTGGCTTCGACCCCGTCGCCGAGATCGTCCCGTTCGTCGTCCGCGCCCTCCAGCGCGAGCCGGTCGATGGCTCCTCCCGCAATCGTCCGCCACAAGGCGCCCGGGGACGTTCCCCAGAGCTCTTTTCCGTCCTTCGAGAGGACGGAGCCGATTAGACCCGGTACGACGACCACGATGTCTGGGCATTTCCAGGCCATGCATCCTCTGGCGCTTCAAGTCCGATGGGACGTCGCACGCGTCCCGAGACCGTTCGGAGGGACCATTACCCCAGCTTTCAGAAATTAGCGACACCAACTTCGGCGAGTGGCGCTGTCCGCGCCGCAGTCGCCGACCGGCCCGTCTCATCCGGTTTCTGGTCGATCGCCTGCCTGAAGGCGCCTCAAGGCTCCGTGAAGGAACGCCTCGCTGATCCTGTCCTGTTTGGCGCGTGCGGTGAGCCGCGCGGCTTCGTTCACGACCCAAGCGGCATCGCTCATCGGGCGTCCAGCCAACGCGCGGCTCGTCTCCGACAGGTCTAGCGGATCATGCGGTCGCTCCTTCAGCATGCCTTGCAGCGCGAGCTCGACTTCCTCCTTTTTGGGGTAGTCGACGAGCACAGAGTGGTCGAACCGTCCGGTTCTCAAGACGGCGGGATCGAGCGCCTCCTTCCTGTTCGTCGTCGCCAGCACCAGGACGCCGTTCTTGGCGGCCGCTTCGATCATTCTGAGGATCTCGGTCAGTTCCTCGACCTTGTGGTCCTGGGTCATCGGCCCCCGCGCCGATGCGACGGCGTCGATCTCCTCCAGGACGAGCAGCGATGGGGCGCTGCGCTTGGCCTGTTCGAAGGCCTGCCGCATCGCGACGGTCGTCTGATGGATGAAGGGGCTTCCCACTTCCCCGAGATCCAGCCTGAACGTGGGCCGACGCAACGCGGCGACCAGCGTATCCACCGCATGGGTCTTGCCCGATCCGGGCGGTCCGTAGAGCAGGATTCCGTTCGGCAACTGCACCCTCAGCGCCTGGTACCTGTCGGGATCGGCGCTCGGCTCGATGACGTATTCGCGAAAGAACGCCTCGAGAGCTGGGCGACCGGGCAGAGCGAAGGCTTCGGGGGCGACCGGCTCCGCGAGCTCGGAGACGTCCAAAGCAGCGAGGAAGAAGGCGATGTCGTCGGAAGAGACCCAAGGATTGGCGCCACGTACCGATCCGACGTCGAGGGCGGATGCCTGCGAAGCCGTAAGTATCTGCGCGGCGACCTGCCTCATGTCTTCCGCTCCGTCGGCATCCTTCACCGGCAGGCAGACCTCCAACGCGGGCAGAAACAGAGCGCTCGCCACCTCGGCCTGCGGAGCGCGCCGGCGCATGCCGGCTATCGCCCCACCGAGGGCTCTGACGTCGCTGGTCGTAGGCAGTCCGAAGCGCTTCGGCCAGTGCAGCAACGGCACGGGCTCGGAGGACTTCGCCACCCGCGTGGTCAGGAAGCGACGGCCGCCGAACTCGACCTCGTCGAACCGCGAAGCGCCGTCTATCCGGCCGGCGTCATCCGCGGCCGACTCGCCGCCGGCGAGGGCCAGGATGAGAGCGTCGCCGGCTTGCTCCTGCAGCACCTGATAGCCTGGCCCTTCCGCCCGGAGCCTGCCGACGGTGCCCGATACGAGCTTGTGACCGATCGGAAACCAAGGAAAGCCGGTCATGCTACTTCATCAGGCCGGCCAAAGCCGCGCTGGCCGCGTTCCTGGCTGTGGTCGGTATCTGGTTCTCGAGGATTCGTCCGATGGTCCGGCGCAATCCGTCCAGATCGTTTCGGTCGATGCAGGCCTGTCCGTCGGCGACCAGCCTCTCGTGCAACGCCTTGTCGATGGCCAGGTGGCGTTCGCGGGAGAAGGCGAGGAACAAGTCGACCTGAAAGCCCGGATGCTCCTTGGCGCCGTTGATGAAGATCGCGAACATCTCAGAGTGCGACTTACGCGCGTCGTCGGGCCGACCATGGCGAAGCGCCTCCCGAACCTGCGTGAGCAGGGCGTCGAACCGATCATTCGTGGATTTGGGCGCGTGGGGCCGGACGATGGAAGCGTAGTCCTGGACCAGACGATCCGTCTCTTCCGTCAGAACGGCGCCCACGTTTTCGGGGCGATTCTTGATGCGGGAGATTTCCTGCCTGATGGCGCGGCCTTCCTCGGCGATCGATCGGCGCGTGTCCGCTTCGAAAGAGGTCCTCAGGGTCTCGCGTTGTTCGTCCAGCCGCCGGTTCAGTTCCTCCGTCTCGGCGCTGCGCTTCGCACCTAGGGCGCGCTCGAGTTCTTCGAGTTCGGTCGCGGTCGTGTCGAGGACGGAGTTGGCGAGCTCCTCACCTTCCTGCCCTTCGAAGCTCTTCCTGGCCCCGTGATCGGTGAACATCTTGCCGGTGTCGAAGCGGCGCCCGATCGAGGGCACTTCGAGCGCGCAGTTCAGGAGGCCGTTCTCGTCGAGATTCCAGTGCACGCGGACAACGTCGCCGCGACGGATTATGTCGCCGATCTCCAGCTGGGAGCTCTCCACGCGGAAGCTACCGACATGGAGGTTGAGGGCCGGATCGGTCACGCCCGCTTCCATCTGGTAGACCTCGAAATCGAGCCCAGCCTTCTCTCCGCCCTTCAGATCGTTCGCGGCCCGGTAGGTCTCCGTGCCGCTCGCCGGAATCGATTGTCCCTTCGCTACCAGTTCGTGGAGCGTATTCTTGGGGATTCCACCTTCGTCGACGACCACCTTGACGGCGATGGTGTGGGTGATTGGTGTACCCGAAGACGATGCGTCCGTGCGCTTCACCACGAGTCTGGTTTCGGCCTCCTGCACGACATTTCCGGATCGGTCGAAGACCATCACCCGGAACTGGTTGTCGCCCCGGCGCGCGACGGGCACGTCGTTTACCGAGGTTGTGCCGTCGAGGGGCAGCTGCCCGCTGGTCCAACCCATGTCGCTATCGATCTGGAGGCGATAGCCTTTGCCTTGCGCTTCCGGCTGCGGCCTGACCCGTATCCGGATCCGCGCATCCGATGTGCGCTCGGGATACCCGTATTCGATCTTGACGGCCCCGCCCGCCTTGGCCGTCGCCCGCGTCGGTTTGGCAGTCACCGCTTCGCCGGACCAGTCGCGGCTCTCGGCGAAGATCGCGGCACCGAACGCGACCGCGGTCATCGGATCGGAATCGAGGTCTCCGGCGATCCCCAGCTGTTCCGGCACACGCGAACGCACGATGGGCATGCGGGTCGGACCGCCGATGAACACGACGCGATCGATGTCGCCGCTCTGGTAGCCGTTCTCCTTGAGCAGCTTCCGGCACGCGTCGATCGATCGGTCAACCTGATCGGAGACCAGATCCTCGAGCTGCCTTTGGTCGAACGGAATGTCGAGGTAGATTTCCTTCCCGGCCAGGTCGCGGGACGACAATTGGCTTTCGTCGGCGGAAATGCGCGTGGAGGGCTGCGCCGACAGTTCGATCTTGGCCTTCTCCGCATAGAATGCCGCGATCCGGAGCACGCGCTGATAGATCGGATCCTTCTGCAGGTCGTGCGGAAGGTCGAACTGGTCCATGAGCCAGGGCCGGACGATCTCGTTCACGACGCGCCGGTCGAAGTCGGTGCCGCCGAGCATGTTGATGCCGCCGTGACCCACGACGTTGATCGTGCCGCCGACGCTCTGCACGATGGCGACGTCGAAGGTGCCTCCTCCCAGATCGTAGACGAGGAATTGACCGTCCTTCAGCGCCGAGTTGCGTCGCTGACGATCGGCGATCGATGCCATCGCGGCTGCGATCGGTTCCTGGACCAGGCCGACGCGCCCGATGCCGGCGGTCTGGGCCGCCCGCATGGTCGCTTCGCACTGCATCTGGTTGAACGCCGCCGGGATCGTGATGACGGTGCCCTCCAGATCGAACTGACCTGCCGCCAGCTTGGCCTGCGCCAGGAGCGTCTTGAGCACTTCGGCGCTCGCCTCCTCGGCGCTCATCGACCGGTCCGCGCTCTTGAATTCGATGGGGCTTGAGGTGCCCATGAGACGCTTGAACTTCTTGCCCACGTTCTCCGGCGAGAAGGCATCCTGCTCGTAGGCCCGCTTTCCAACGAACATTCCGCCCCGGCGGTCGATCATGATCGCGCTCGGAAGCACGTCCGATCCGTCCACCGTCTTATAGAGGCGCAATTCCCGACCGTCGTTGCCGACGATGGCCGAATTGGACGTTCCCAAATCGATGCCGAGATACATGCTCACTCCTTGCTCGCCAGATAGACCTTGCCCATCAGAACGGGACGCATGTCCGCGATGACGGCGGGCTCGATGGTGCGGGCGACCACGACGTCGGTGCGTCCCTGAAATTCGTCCCCGTTGACAGCGGACACCGGCAGGTTGACTTCGAAGTCCATCCCGTCGAACGACTGGACCGACATTTTCAGATCGCGAAGAAGCTCGTCGAGGCGGTCCGCCGCGTAACGCCCCTGCGAGGCGTATCTCTCCCGCCGGTCCTCGGGAACGCTGTCGAGTGCCCGCTCCAGCACGCGCAGAAGCTTCCAATACTCGACCGCGAGCCGCGCCATCGTATCTCCGCCGTCCGTCATGATCGTTCCTCGTTCGCGCGCAATGCTTTCCTGCTCGCTCATCGCCGCGTCCCCGGCGGACCCGATGGTCGCCACGACGCCGCGAGAGCGCGTCCCTCGGATTCCAGCGAGTACCGTTTGCCGAGAAGCTCGGCATCGACTGCATCCTTGTCGCTCTGCCGATAGCGATAGTCGCTGCAGCGCGAATTGAAGTCGTCGACCACCGTGCTGAAGCGCTGGCCCTGCACGCCGGCTTGAACAAGGGGGCGGGCGGCTTCGATCCGGACGCGCTGGAATGCGCAGTAGCGGATGTTTGCCCGGGTCAGCGCCAGACCGGTGCCGACCGACGGCATCGTCTCGCTGGTATCGGCTGTTTCGGCTCTTTGCGGAGGCGGAGCAGCCGTCTGAGACGGGGCCGGCGTTTGCGGCCACGTTTGCGTGTTGGAATAGGAGGGCGGCGGCCGGTATTGGGTCGTCTGCGGTCCCGAAGTACCTCCCCCGTTGGCAAGAATCGCCCAGAGCCCGCCGCCCACGACCACGATGCCCCAGAACCACATGACTCGGGTGTTGGCTTTGCGCTTGGCGGCCGCCGCATCCCGAATGGTCCTCACGGCGTTCAAGTTGTCTTCGTCGGTTTCCAGCGTGAGGAGCCTCTCCGCGAGTTGCTCCGTCTCCTTCCACTTTTGCGCCTGCAGATTCTTCGTCAGGTCGTTCTCGACGAGGATCTTGCGGGCCGCGCGCTGGTCTTCCCGGAGCATCGCGAGCATGTCCGGCGAGGGCGGCTTATGAACCGCGTGGTCGAGGAGTCCCTGGATGATCCTGTCCGCAGCTTGCGGCGACGACGAGTCGTTGTTCAGCGAAATGGCGATAGAACGGACGAGGCGCCATGGCGCATCCGAGAAGGGCAATTTGGAGGTCGCATCGACAGCCGCTGCGAACTTGTCGAAGATGGATCTCACGCTTCCGACGGACCCGCGGCCGAAACCGGCCTTGAGCAGTTCGCCTTCGATCGTGCGGTGCGAATTATTGGCCTGCTCGCAGGCCTGCAGCAGCGGCGTGAGCAGCTCGTCGGCCAGCTTGTCGTTGCGGAGTTCGGTCAGTTGTTTCGTATCTTCGGCCATCTGGTCCGCGGCGCGCGGCAGGTGGCCGAACACACCGGATGCGATGGCAACGACCTTTTCCGCGCCTTCGAACTCGCGTTGATCGTTGGAAAGATCGAGCGCAAGTTGCCGGACGGTCCCGTACATCTCTCGGGTGGCTGCGTCTTCGCGCTGTCGGTGAGTTTCGTAGGTCTGGACGGGCCGAACCAGCGCCATCCAGAAACGCACCGCCTTGTCGAGTTTGCGGTACGCGGCATCTGGCTTCGGATTCTTGCGGATCTCGCCGCAGGCCGCGACAATCGCCTCGCTGCGTTTGGAGAGTTCGGAAGCCACGGTTTGGCGGAACATCGAGACGTACACGTCGAGCCTGAAGAGCGCGGCGCTGTCCCCGGCAGCGACGATCCTCGAGACGAACAGATCGAAGAGAGCCACAGCCTTGTCGCCGAAGCCCAGGGCCTCGATCACGGCCTTGGTCTGCCGGTCCAGCAGCTTGGAGAGCGCATCGCTGACGACGTCGCGGTCCACGCGGCCCAAGGCGATCTCCTGGCGCACATCGTTGATGGCGTCGCACACGGCGCCCGGAGCGACTGCGGCCTGCGCCGCGATCAGATCACAGAGGTGATCGAGTCCGAGCGGCCCCGCCGAGCCGTAATGGGCGATGACGTTGGATCTCGGGAGGGAGTGGAGGCGCGTCAGACGCTCCTTGATCTCGCCGATCGGCCTTCCCGAGCGGATATCGGACACGATCTGGGTCGCCAGGCTCGGATCGACATCGAGAAAGCCGCCGACTTCGGCTTCGATCCGCAGCCTCGGCGTCAAGAGCGTCTGCTGCGCGCGCATCAGGACCTCCGGCTGGTCCGCCTCGTCCTCGATCGCGTCTTCGTACGCTTCCTTGACCGCCGCGGGGTCAGCGTCGGGCGGCAGTCCGAGGAGGACGAAGGGATTCTTGAGGAGATTGAAGTCGCCGCCCGCGATCGGCCCGGCGCGACCCTCCGACAGCACGCGGTCGCGATGGGACCTGAACAAGATCGCGTCGCGCGGGGCCAGCCGGATCGCTTCATCAAAGTCGCGGAGCGCGCGGTCACGGTCGCCTTTCTTTTCCCAGACCAGCGCTCTGAGGCCGTACGTGTGACCATCGTCGGGAGCGAGCTTCAGCGCGCGCTCCAAGTCCGCCAGCGCATCGTCGTATCTCTGACATCGGGCTTTGAGGAGGCCTCGGCGGCGATGGGCCTTGGCGTCATGTGGATTGCGAGAAATAACAGCTGAAAGCTCGCTGATCTCCGCCTCAAGATCACTTTGGGTCGGCGCATCTGCGCTGCCTGAAGGCATCACCCCCTCGGAATACCACTTGCAAAAATTGCGATACTCAAGTGCCGAATCAGGCCATTTGCGGCCTTGTCGAGCACCAGCGAATTTATTCTATAGCGCAGCCCTACAGATCACAAACCTACATCGCCACTTAGTCCTGTGCATCCTGCATACTGCACGGTCTCGTTGAGTTGAAGCCACCTGAAGTGAGACGTTGGTCTATGATGGGGAAATTGGGCAGAAGAACTCGGGCTTCATGCACCGGGAATTATTGGTCTGCTCCATCGGTAGTTCGCCACACCGCTCAAACATTTGACGTCGTTCTCGTTTTGTGCGACAAAGCTCTACATCGTCGATTATTTTCGCAGAGAAAAGCCCCGCCATAGGTGGGTTTTTTGCGTGATCCCATCCGCGCCTCGGCAATTCCGCCGGGGCGTTTTGTTTTTTGGAGGAACTATGAGCAACCGTCTCTTCTACGATCCCAGCACCGCACGGCCCTACGTCGGCCTCAGGTTGTCAGCGCACCAACTGGCCGCGCTGGACGAAGCACGCCTGAACCTACGTCAGGGCAGGTCGGAGTTCGTGCGGCAGGCCATCGAGGAACGCCTGCAACGGCTCTAGGTCGCCGTGAGTGATCACTAACGAGAAAGCCCACGGCGCTGGCGCGCCATGGGCTTCGAATTTCATCCAACCATCGTTCAACCTGCTGAGATCGAACTGAAACACTATGCCCGGAAATCGTGAAAAACACAACGGTAAAAGCAAATTCTACATCTCGCCCACCGCTCGTTTGGACCTGCTATCCGCGCTGACGAAGGCTCAAGCGGTGGAGCAAGCCAAGGGTAAGAAGCACAACAAACTACTGGAGCAGGTCGACCTGTTCGTCATGGTGGCTCTGATCGGCCATCGCAACAATCAAACGGGCCAATGCGATCCCTCGCATGCGACGATCGCCCGTGAGATCGGGGTTTCAGAGTCGACCGTGAAACGATCGTTCAAACGGCTGATCGCTGCCGGCTTCATGATCGCTATCGCTAGATCCTTCAAGGGTCGTCAGACAAGCAGCCAAGTCGACATCAACTTCAAGAAGGGTGAGTCATGGATCACGAAGTCTGATGAGGGTAGGTCGCGGGTGACCGAGCGCTCGGTCACTGATGATCCCACGGCAGGTCACGGGTGCTCGCAACGCTCGGTCACTGATGACCTCGACGGTGGGTCACAGATGACCGACGAACCCGGTGCAGGGAACGCAGAGAAGGAACGCAGAGAAAAGAACCCGACTGCTTCGCGGCAGGATCAGCCGGGTGATTTGGCTTCTCCTCCGGTCGACCACCGACCGAAGGCCGGTAACGACAACCGTCTGGCCGGTTGGCCCACGGACTGGCGTGACCAGTTCTGGAACGCCTACCCAGCGCGAAAGAACACCAAGGCCGCCGAGGTTGCACTGGTTTCTGTTGCCAAGGCTGGCGTCAAGTTCGAGTCCGTCCTGGTCGCAGCACGGCGACACGGTCAAGAGGTAAGCGATCGGCAGTTCTACAAAGATCCAGTGAAGTGGATGGCCGACGAACCCTGGCTCGACAACGCCAAGGCGCGCGAGCAGGCACGTCGGGCCCAGTACAGCATGGCGATCTAGCTATAGCTAGTTGATCCGACCGGCAGCAACGCGCGCGCTGCCGGTCCCTTCGTCGATCATCAGGCCGGAGTGGTACTACCAGCCTTCAACTGCGGAAGCCGTGCCGAATTACCCTCCGCATAAAAGGAGCCATTTTTTATGAGTGTGCTGTTGCAGAGAATCTGCGTTTTGCGGCGGCACTGGTTGACAAAAGCCCCATATTATGAGACTAATTAGCTTACATTAGGCGCTGTCTAACATGCGGAGCTCTCGACGGAGGGCTCCGTTTTCGTTTCACATCGCCGATCACGATCGAACCCGCCTGGCTCATTCCGAGTCGGCGGGTTTTTCATTGGAGTACCTCATGAAGAAAGCCGTAATTGACGCCGCGGAGCTGCTTGTGTCGCCCATGCGACACGTCACTCTGTTGCTACCCCAGGTCTTGCTCGATCATATCGACGCTGCAGCCAAACGCGACGATCCTTCCTGTCCCAACCGCTCCTCATGGATCAGGCGGTCTATGATCGCCGCTCTTCGCCGGGAGGCCGCGTGACATGACCACCGACTCTATTGAAGACGCCGTCGTCTCGGCTGCACGCGCCAAGGGTTACGCGATCAACTCCACGACCATGGCCACGGTCGCGATCGATCTCGCCGGGAGCACCATGACCGGTGACCTGATCACGATCCCCCGCAAGGGCTCGCTATCCGTCCAGGACTATCTTCGCGACCTGCATGACCGGGCACCGAGTGGGTTCAGCCGGCTGCAACATCCCGACAAGCCGGACGCCGAACGTACCGTCTCGGAGCTTCGCCGGAAACGTCCGCTCGACGCCGCATGGCATGCACGCCATGCCAAGGCTACCGGCATCACGAAGTCCATGATGAGCGAGATCGCTGCAAGTCGCGGCGAAGAGAAGGGGAGCTGACATGACACGACGACTGCGCAGCGCAATCTCAACCCGGGTTGCCATCGAGGCAATTCCCCCCGATGCCCGCGAGCAACGCGCCAAACACCTTGTCGACCGCGAGCGAGGGCAGCGCTTGGCTGCTGCTCAAACGGAGCTGGCTATGGCTGAGCTTACGCATGCGGACGCCCTTGCGCTTGTGCCAGAAGCAGAGGCCGCCGTCGCAGCCGCCAAGACACGGCTCGCGGAGATCGAAGCGGAGATGAGCAAAGCAGCACTGGCCGCCTGACAGGCAACCCATTAGATTGGATCGCGGTTTCAGCTTCTCCAGAGTCGCCGCGGTCCATCGGAGGCGCAGCAGATGATATTGAGACGACTCGCAGGACTGCACGCACTCGCGTTGGCTCTCACTGTTGCGCCTCCCGTCATGCTTCCAACACCGGCTGCCGCTGAGAGCCCGTATGCAACACCGGCCCCTGATGGTCGTGAGCGTATCCCTCGCACTGGCGCTTGCCCTACGGGCTTCGTTGGCAAGGGCAACTTCTGTGAGGCGCTGCACCAGGACACGCCCCACGCCTTCCCGGTCATCCCAGGCAAGCCATGCCCGTCCGGGACGTTCAGGAGCGGCGATGCCTGTGTCAGTCTTAGATGATTAGGCGGCCTTCTGATCCTTCATCCGCTTGACGATCTTCGCGATTGTCGCCCGACCACACCCCGTCGCCTTCTGAATGTCGTTCCACGACATCCCGGAGGTCAGCATGCCTTCGATGCCGGCATTCCGATCCACGTTTTCCGGACGGCCTTGAAACTTCCCTTCCACCCGCGCCTTGGCGACCCCTTGCGCCTGACGGCGGCGCCTGTCCTCGTAATCCTTCCGTGCGGTTGCGGCCAACAGGTCCAGCAGAAGGCCGTTCACAGCCTCCAACACGCGACCCGTGAAGCCATCCGCGTTAGACCCCATGAGTTGGTGCGACGTTGGCAGGTCAAGAGCGACGATGCGGACGCCCTTGGCATCGATCGCCGCCCGGAGTTTCTTCCAGTCGGCATCGTTGAGACGGCTCAGCCGGTCCACCTGCTCAATCAAGAGAACGTCGCCCTCTTCCGCGTCGGACAGCAACTTGAACAATTCTGGCCGATCCAACTTCGCGCCGGACTCATTCTCGCGGTACCAGGACGCGATCTTCAGCCCGCGCTCCGTGGCGAAGGCTTTCAACTGCCCTTCCGCGCGGTTCGCATCCTGATCCCGAGTGCTGGCCCTCAGATATGCACGCACGAACATTGGAAAATTTCCCCATAGTTCCGTTTGACTAGTTCTCTTATACGAGTCTCGTTTGGCTAGTTCAAGAACTATTTTGCGGAACTTCTGGGGCGGTGCCGGTGGGGTATACCCAAAAGGAACCACCTTTCCGGGCCTTTGGTCCCTTCAGGGGGCAGTCAGACTGGAGACGCGCGTTCGCTGGCCAGGGTCAGATCGTCGATACGGTGACCTGCAGCCAGACCTTGCTCTTCTCGGTGTTCATCCACTTCAGCGTGAAGTGCATGTCCCCTTCGCCAGCGTTGGTGAAGGCGTGGACCTTGCAGAACCTCAGGTCGATCTTGTCCGGAGGCAGCTTGGATGCGCCGGAATAATCCTCGGTCGCACCGAGCTGGATGATCTTGAGCCCCTGTTGGCCGCGAGGCGACTGGTGGATGGCGCTGGTGAACAGGTGCTTGGTGTAGGGGCTGTCGCACTCAGGCATCTGGCCGGCGGTGAAGGTCGGCTCGTTGTTACAGGCGGCGAGCAGAAGGACGGCGGGAAACAGAAAAGCAAATCGCATCGGCACTCCTCGAAAAACGCACTCATGCCATCGCGACGGCAAGCGAGCAAGTTAGTGCGAGACGCTCGCCCGTCATGCTCGGTTCTGCCCCGGGCACCGAGCGCGGTGGCGCGCAGCGGAGTCGCGCGGCTGAGAATTGCCTCGCTTCACTGCCTGACGGAACACCATCACCACCATCATCGTACTCGCCACTGCACAGGCCAGTGAGGTTTCCCAGCGCTCGCAAGCACGAGAGCGGTGAGGCCGAGATTTTTTGTGGCGCATGCCCCCTCGGTTGGCCAACCCCTTCCTACTAGCGAGCAGCAAAAGGCGCCTTTCTGAGAGGCCCACCCCACCAAGAAAAAGACCCCACCCTGTTCGGGTGGTCACCGTCCGCGCGCCAGCCGCGCCAACAACAAGAGAAACATGTCAGAGATCATCAGCGTCCACGCATCATTGACCGCGACCGACAGCGCGAGCCCGGTCATCGCCGGACTTCTCCGGAACGTTCGCAAGCTCGAAGCCGGGGTCAAGTCCATCAACGGCGTCTCAGCATCCAAGCTGTTTCCCGACAGTGTCTCGGCCAGCCTCCAGAAGATTGCCGACGACGCTCGGAAGGCCGCGTCGACCTATCGCACTGAATGGAAGTCGGCCTATGCAGACAGCCTGCGTGACGCGCGGGCATTCCATCGTGAACTGGACCGCCTCGACCGGCAGACCTACAACCGTCGGCAGGCTGAACAACGTGCCGTTGATCGCGGCGCGAGGCCCGCCAGCCGCGGCACGTCTCCCGGTGGTATCTCGCCAACCACGGCGCTAATCGCCGGAGGCATCACCATCTCCGGCGTCGCATCCGCGTTCAAGAAACGCATGGAGGCCGACGTCGCTGAGACCAAGGCGCAGATTTTTGGCGGGCTATCAGCGGCAGAGGTAAAGAAACTTCGCGGTGATTGGTCGGATCAGATCGCCGTCAGGTTCGGAGAGTCGGCAGCGGCTGTGCTGGATGGCTACACCGAGGCGTTGAAGCAGGGCTTTGACGGGTCTGCCGCGAAGCAGATCACCGAGAACGCGCTGGAGGCGTCGTCCGCGCTGGAAATGAACATCGGCGAGTTGATGAAGCTGGCCGGTAAGACCGCAACCAGCCTGTACGGAAACGTCCGTAACGCTGATCCCGCCCGCGTGGCCAAGATGATGACCTCTGTTGCCGTGGCAGCCGCCGCGACTGCCGCAGACCCGAACGAAGTGGTTGAGGCCAATAAGCGCGCTCTATCCGCCCTGAGCACGACCAAGATGCGGGAGACGGACCTCAGCGCGTTCACGTCGGTCGGGATCTCGGCAGGCCTCCAGCCAAACAAGGCCGGTACGTTCCTTGGCTACTTGACCTCCGAGTTTGCGAACGCCGGCAATGCCCGCGGCCAGCGTGCGAAGGATCTGGATCAGGCAGCGCGAATGATCGGATACGGCGGCCGGTCGCAGATGGCTCAGCGGATGGCCGCTGCACCGACTGAATTCATGCTCAGTATGTTTTCAACTATGCGGAACATGAGTGAGCAGACCCGGGCAAAATTCGCCAACCTCGCCGGCATGCGGGAATGGCGTGATGAGCTGGTGCAGATGGCCAAGGCTTCCGATCAAATACGGGAGACCTTGAAGGAAATCGACCAGAAGAGCGATGCGGTGTCCGGATTTTCCCGGACCAAGCTCAACTCGCTTCAGAAGCGATGGGACCGCATCAAGATGATGTTCGGCCTCGCATGGGAGAAATTCGGCAGCGGCTTCGAGCAGAGCTTCATCGAGGTGTCGGACTGGTTCGATAAGCACACCAGCATCGTCACCTCCAGCAAGATCGGGGAGAAATCGAGAGAGTTTGTCGAGAGACTGAAAAAGGCCTTCGGCGTCTCCAACATGGGCGAGGCACTCGACAAGATCGCGGCGAAAATATCGTCCATCGACGTGGACAAAATCATCGGCTTTGCGTCGGGTTTCGTGGGAGGGCTCAAGTCAGTCTTCGACACCGTCACCACCATGCTGAGGGGCGTCGCCACTGCGTTGGGCAGGGACGGCAACAGCACCGAAGTCCTAGGGAAGTTGGCCGGTCAGATTGTCGCCTTGTCCATAGCGCTCAGAACGCTCGCCCCGCTTGGGGCTGTGCTCGGCGTCTTAGTGAACTTCGTCAGCCGCATCACCGCTGTACTTGGCGGTCGGGCGCTGCTCGGTGCCGCCAGCGCCAACCCTGTGGGAACCACCGCGCTGCTCGCTTGGCTCTTGGCAGATAACAACGATGCCGGCATTTCGGACGCCGCCAAAAAGCGGCCCGGCGAGACGACCAGCCAGTGGCGAGAGCGTCAACGTAAGCACAAGAAAGACCTTTACCAAAAGCAGAGTGGCGACGGCTTCAACCCCGCGGACGTTCACCCGATGAGCTTCATCGGGAACAAGCTGGACAACCTCGGTGGCAAGATCGAACGAGCTTCGCTGATCAGCACTGACTTCAGCAGCCGTGGTCGCGGTGGGCTGAGCGGTGGCACTGCTGTAGCCGCCAACATGAACCGCATCGTCAGCGGCGTCGGCACGCCGGATGTTCTATGGAAGAACGTAACGCCGGGCGGCATCCTCCCGAGCTTCGGCGTGGGGTCATCTGGCATCATCAAGCGCAGCAACATCCCGTCATTCAACGGCGTAGGTGGCAGCGTTGACGACGTGAGCAGGTCGGCCTTCGACAAGAAGTTCGCCGGTACTCCTCTCGCAGGCAAGTACGATCAGATCGTCGCGGCAGCCGGAGCCAACGGCATCTCGCCTGCGCTGCTGGCCGGCGTGATCGCACACGAAACCGGCAACGGTCGTGTCCTGTCGGGAAACAACGTGGCGGGCCTGATGGACCCGGCAACCGGCATGGCGAAGAAGATGCAATTCTCCAGCCTCGATGGGGGCATCAGCCGGGCGGGCCAAGTGGTCGCAAAGAACTACCGTCTGGCCGGTGGCAACCTCGACAAGATGGGCGAGCGCTATGCGCCGGTCGGCGCCGCGAATGATCCACGTCGGCTGAACGGTGGCTGGCCCGCGGGCGTGCGCAAGCAGATGAATGCGCTGTCCGGCGGTGGATCAGCCGGCAGCGGCGATGCCGTTGCATGGGCCGAAAAGTACAAGGGCATGAACGAGTATACCGACAACCGAGTGTTGGCGGCGGCCCTTGGCGGCGACGTGCGCGGCAAGTCGAATGCTTGGTGTGCTCGCTTCGTCAACAAGGCGTTGGAAGCCGCCGGGGGTAACGGCACAGGCAGCGCGGTGGCGAACAGCTTCCAGAAGTGGGGCTCCGCGACCAACCCACCCAACGTCCGCCGCAATGACGTTCTGCTTCAGACGAACGGGGGCGGCTACAATCAGCCGGGCGGCCACGTCGGCCTCGCGACCGGCGAGACCCGCGTGAGCAACGGCCGGCTGCAAATCAAAATGCTGGCCGGCAACGACGGTGACGCGGTCCGGGAACACTGGATCGACGCCACCAAAAACCTGATGGTTCGTCGCGGCAATCCCATTGGTCAGGTCCCGTCGCCGGCTGACGTGGTCAAGAACGTTCCTGCTGCTCCGCAGTCGGGTGTCCCGATGAGGGGCGACTTCGACGGCGGTAGCCGCGGCAACGTCGCGATTCACATCAATGGCAACAGCCATGATCCGGAAGCGCTCGCCACGCTGGTGCAGCGCCGCGTCGACGAGTCGATGAACTGGCGCGCTCACGACAGCGAATCCGAATACACATGATCGCAGCGAAGCCGGCCTACGGGCCGGCGTCTTTCTCGAGGGAGCGTCGCTCTTGCTCAAATGCAAACGGGGCGCGGTCTTGAACTGCAAATGTCGTTCTGCCACAGCATAAGACTGTCATTGTAGCGGAAGGGCGTTTGGATGGATCAACGAAGCGGTGACGGAAGACTCGGCGAGGTCTTCACGTTCGACGAGGTTTGCAAGAAGCTCAGAATAAGCCGGCAGAAACTATCCGACTTAATTCGGGGTACCGACTTCTACACTCGAATGGGCCGCCTCTATCGCTTCTCTGACGCCGACATCTTGGCCATCTGGGAAAGTATGCGGCCACCAGCTGCCCGAGAGACGCGACTACCTAAATCCAGGAAGTCGCGCCAGCTGGGCGCCTCTTCGGAGCTGAAGCTTTTGACCGGGAAGCCGCGTAGGCGGAGCATTTTGAAGGTCGGAGCACCACCAGACCTTGCGGAGTTGTTTACGGGGAGGCCGCGCAAGAGGCCCGAATGACTCAATGGGAATCGGCCGGGTCGGCCCCTGTTTCGAAGAAGCATCACGGGCTGACCGCGATCCGAGGAATGTCGTTGATGATGCGAGCCATGGCAACAACCGAAACATCGCCGTAGTCGTCACTGGACGTTCGTGGCGCGTGACCTTGGATCGCGTCAACGACTCTTGGATCAAATCCAAGGTTGCGGCTGACGGACTTGAGGCGGTGCCGCCATGCGTGGTTAGGCTGGATCCGTTCGTCGGTGACGACTGTTCGAACGAAGTCAACAACACGTTTGTAACTGCCTTTGGCAAAGAGGGGGCCACTATCCGAGTCGGCGACGAAACGCAGGAACCCAAGCTGGATCAGGTGCGGGTGGATCGGGACGAGCCGGTAAGTCCCGGTCTTAATGCTGCCAGCAAGTGGATTCAGGTCAAAAACATGGTGGCCTGACTCCTCGCGAATATCTTCTTTGCGAAGCTGTAGCGCCTCCGCAATCCGACAGCCGGTGTAGCAGGCGATCAGAGGTGCCCACCGTTTAGCGGCGGCGGTTCTCGCGTCTTCTTTCGGCTTCTGCACATACGCGAGGCATGCGTTGAAGATCGCGCTGGCCTCCTGGTCCGTGAAGCCTTTCGACCGAGTCCGGATTTTCTTTTCAGCTTTGACCTTGATCGCATCAGCCGGGTTGTTCGTCAGCTTCCGATTGTCTACGGCCCAGCTAAACACGGATTTGATCCCTGGCAGATCACCGTCCTTCAGCGTCTTGGCCGTCACGACCTTCAGACGGGCGTCTTTGAACGCGAGCATGTCCTGGTCCGTCACTCGGTTTGCATCATCATGACCAAGGTGCTTAACCAGCCGATCGATAGCGCCTCTGTAAGTATCGTAGGTGTTCTGACTACGGCCGGTCGCCTTCGCCTCAGCCCACCAGAGGTCGAGTAAGCCGGTGAGGGTCTGCCGTGGCTTGATGGCAGTCACACTTTCGACCGGTGGGAAGCGCAGCGCCTTCGGATCGGGACTGTAGTCGCCTTCCGCGTTGCGCCGGAGCTGCCAGCCGGCGTCGAGGCTGGCCGTTCCGACAAGACGCAGGAAGCGCCCCCGATCATCCGGGTTTAGGTGTATGCGCTGTCGGATCAGCACCCAGTCCGCGAGCAGGCCGAACCGATCTTCTAGCGCGTCATGTTGATGGGCTGGGAGGGCGTTGATAGCCGCAGTCAGATCCTCGGTCCCAAACAACTCGATCACGGTGTTCACCTCGTTCGGCATCAGCGCAGCTGCGGGTGGATTTCTAATGCGACCTTCGAGCGCCGCGCGGCTAAGCGCCTTGTGGTACATCCATGCGTCAGGTTCGCCGGGATTGTCGCGGTGAATCTCCTGGTAGAGCCGGTACGTTTCCCCGCTCAACGCAACCATGTCTTTGTGACTGAGGCTGATGGGGGCTGCTTCAGTGAGATCGAACAGTCGTCGAAGATGATCTAGGGCGTTGGCCTGCCGTGCCTCAGCAACTGTCCTGTCGTCCGTTCCAAGACTAAACGACACGTCGCTTCCGATCGTCACCGTCCGGACGAACGGATAGTCGTCGGGAGGACTGATGCTGAGCAACACGCGCTTGCCGCGTAGCCGATCCACGATCTTGGTAGGGACACGAATTCGGAATTGGGGAACGGTCGAACCGGCACGCTTGGACATTGAAAACTTCAGAGAAACCATGGTCTGTGTGGCACTTTCGTGTGGCACTCAGGACCGAAATTTCAAGAAAATCAATGCATCCAATAGGATGGATGGTGCTGCCAGACAGGATTGAACTGTCGACCTCTCCCTTACCAAGGGAGTGCTCTACCACTGAGCTACGGCAGCAGATGCTGGCACAGAATCGGGCCGCCACCGGGCCCGCCAAGCGGGGCGATGGATGCCACAAGGGCCCCTCATGTGCAAGCTTGCCGGCTCTGCCAAATCGAGAAAATCGGCGCGGTTGTCCGACCGAGGCGGCCTTATTGCCCAGAAATGACCGATTTTGGGGTGATTTTTCTGCCGGCGAGCCCCCGCCATCTGGCCAGTTGGTCCCGCCCTCGAATTCGACCAAATCTCGCTGGCTTCGTTGCGCCGGCCTCTTGTACCTCTTGAGATGTCGTCATTCGGTGGCATCCTGCCGCCGACAACGTGATGGGCCACGATGAGCGACGAGACTGACAAGACGCGGGCCGCTGATCCCCGGCAGGACCGGCTGAAATCGGCGCTGCGCGAAAACCTGAAGCGGCGGAAGGTGCAGGCGCGCGAACGCGCCGCAAGGACCGAGCCGTCGCAGAACGATGATGATTCCCTGGGTAAGGGGACCGCCGGCAAGACCGGCAGTTGAAGGCCGACGGCTAACATTTTGGAGTGCATGGAAGTGGCAATGGGGCAGGACGGACAGCAACGAACCGACCGCGACGCGCTGATCTCGCGGTTTACCCGTCCCGAGCAGACCTTTCCGACGCTGGCATCAGCCGAGATCGCGCGTATCAGGCATTTCGGCGAGGTCCGCAGCTATGCCGACGGCGAGTTCCTGTTCGAGACCGGCAAGCCCGGGCCCGGCATGTTCGTCGTGCTGTCTGGCCACGTTGCCATCACCCAGCGCGACGGGCTCGGCCACGTCACGCCGGTGATCGATCAGGGGCCGGGGCAATTCCTCGCCGAGCTCGGCCAGCTCTCGGGACGGCCGGCGCTGGTCGACGGACGCGCCGAGAGCGAAGTCGAGGTGCTGCTGGTACGCCCGGACCGGCTGCGCGCGCTGCTGGTGGCCGAAGCCGAGCTTGGCGAGCGCATCATGCGCGCGCTGATCCTGCGCCGGGTCAGCCTGATCCAGGGCGGCATTGGCGGCCCCGTGTTGATCGGTTCGTCGAACTCCGCCGGCGTGGTGCGCCTGCAAGGCTTTCTCACCCGCAACGGCCAGCCGCATCATCTGCTCGACCCCAATAGCGAGCATGACGCCGCCGAGATCATCGCGCGCTATTCGCCCGAGCCGGAGGATTGGCCGCTCGTCGTCACCGCCGACGGCACCGTGCTGCGCAACCCCAGCGAAACCGCGCTTGGCCGCGCCATCGGCATGATCGGCGGGGCGAAGGATGACCGCATCTACGACGTCGCGATCGTCGGCTGTGGACCGGCAGGCCTTGCGACGGCGGTCTACGCGGCGTCCGAAGGGCTGTCCGTCGCCGTGCTCGACACCCGCGCCTTCGGCGGCCAGGCCGGCGCCAGCGCGCGCATCGAGAATTATCTGGGCTTTCCAACCGGCATCTCGGGCCAGGCGCTTGCGGGTCGCGCCTTCACCCAGGCGCAGAAATTCGGCGCCGAGATCATGATCCCAATGTCGGTGAAGTCGCTGGACTGCTCGCGCAGCGCCGGTACGTTCGCGCTGGCGCTGGATTGCGGCGACACATTGCGGTCACGCGCGGTGGTGGTCGCGAGCGGCGCACGTTATCGCCGGCCCGAGATCGAGAACCTCGACAAGTTCGAGGGACGCGGCGTCTGGTACTGGGCATCTCCTGTCGAGGCGCGGCTCTGCGCCGGCGAGGAGGTGGCGCTGGTCGGTGCCGGCAATTCGGCCGGCCAGGCCGCCGTGTTCCTGTCAGGGCATGCAAAGAAGGTCTTGATGATCATCCGCGGCGGCGGCCTGGGCGCCAGCATGTCGCGCTATCTGATCGAACGCATCGAAGCGACGCCGAACATCGAATTGATGTTCAACACCGAGATCACCGCGCTCGAAGGCGACGAGGCCTCGCTGCTGCGCCGCATCCGCTGGAAGAGCCGGCTTTCCGATGACGAGGATTCTGCCGAGATCCGCAATCTCTTTCTGTTCGTCGGCGCCGATCCCGCCACCAATTGGCTCGACGGCTGCGGCGTCACGCTCGACCGCGGCGGCTTCATCGTGACCGGCGCGCAGTCCGAGCAGAACCAGGGCCGGCTGGTGGCGCCGCTCGAGACCTCCGTGCCCGGCGTCTATGCCGTCGGCGACGTCCGCTCCGGCTCGGTCAAGCGCGTCGGCGGCGCTATCGGCGAAGGCGCGCAGGTCGTGGCCTCCCTGCACGGCTATCTCGGCGACGCCGCAAAACCGGCGCTTTAGGCAAGCAGAAGACAAGCGGAATATGGGTTGTCATCGTGCGACATCCCGCGGACTATCCCCTCATCCTGAGGAGCCGCGACAGCGGCGTCTCGAAGGATCGAGGCCCAGCTGTCACAGCCGGGCCTTCATGGTTCGAGACGCGTGCTTCGCACGCTCCTCACCATGAGGATCTAAACACAACAAGTTTCACAGGGAGGACTAAATGGCTGAACTCGTCGTCCTCTACAAGACGCCCAAGGATGCTGCGGCCTTCGACAAGCATTATGCCGAGACCCACATTCCGCTTGCCAAGAAACTGCCCGGCTTGAAGAAGTACGCGGTCAGCACCGGCCCGGTCGGCTCTCCCGCTGGTCCTTCCGGAGTCCACCTCGTCGCAATTCTCACTTTCGACAGCGTGGCCGCCATCCAGGCGGCATTCGGCAGCGCAGAAGGCAAGGCGGCAGCGGGCGACGTGCCGAAATTCGCCAGCGGCGGCGCCGACCTGCTGATCTTCGACACCAAGGAAGTGTGAACCACGCGCAAGGGCGGCCCACATATCGCGGGCCGCTCTTGCCGAAGATGATTCAAGTTCGTCGAAAACCTGCTGTCGTTTGTGACAGCGCTGCAAAAAATCCGAGCACGCGTTTGTCACTTCGCACGATGGCGCATGGCTCGGGGGGCATGTGCGGCGCCATCGCATGTGGCAATCCGATGAGGACCGTAATATCAATCGCCTGATCTCAATGCTGGACACGTAGGAGAGACGTCATGGTGCTTGGGTTGAGCCTGTCCGCCTTTACGATGATCCATGTCGTCATCAGCCTGATTGCCATCGTCGCGGGCCTCGTCGTGATGTTCGGCCTGCTCGGCTCGAAGTCGATGCCGGGCCTCACCGCGATCTTCCTGCTGTTCACGATCCTGACCAGCGCGACCGGCTTCCTGTTTCCGTTCGAGAAGCTGCTGCCGTCGCACGTCATCGGCATCATCTCGCTGTTGCTGCTCGCGATCGCCTGCATCGCGCTCTACGGGATGAAGCTCGCAGGTGCCTGGCGCCCGGTCTATATCGTGACCGCGATGGTCTCGCTCTATTTCAACGTCTTCGTGCTGGTCATCCAGTCGTTCCTGAAGGTGCCGGCGCTCGCCGCGCTCGCGCCCGCCGTGCCGCCGGCGCCACCGTCGGGTCCGGTGTTCGCGGTGGTGCAGGGCATCGTGCTGGTGTTCTTCGTGCTGCTCACCATCGGCGCCTGGCGCCGCTTCAGGCCGATGGCGTTTGCCTGATCGTTCAAGGAGCCTAGCAATGCCCACCATCACCACCAAAGACGGCGTCGCGATCTTCTACAAGGATTGGGGCTCGGGCCAGCCGATCGTGTTCAGTCATGGCTGGCCGCTCTCGGCCGACGACTGGGACGCGCAGATGTTGTTCTTCGTCTCGCATGGCTACCGCGTCATCGCGCATGACCGCCGCGGCCACGGCCGCTCGGCGCAGGTCGCCGACGGCCACGACATGGATCATTACGCCGACGACCTTGCCGCGCTGACCGCCCATCTCGACCTCAAGAACGCCTTCCATGTCGGCCACTCCACCGGTGGCGGCGAGGTCGTGCACTACATCGCGCGCCACGGCGAGAGCCGCGTCGCGAAAGCGGCGATCCTGGCCGCAGTGCCGCCGCTGATGGTGCAGACCGCGGCCAATCCCGGCGGCCTGCCGAAGAGCGTGTTCGACGACCTCCAGGCGCAACTCGCGGCCAGCCGCACGCAATTCTATCGCGACCTGCCCGCCGGCCCGTTCTATGGCTACAATCGTCCCGGCGCAAAGCCGTCGGAAGCGGTGATCCAGAACTGGTGGCGCCAGGGCATGATGGGCGGCGCAAAAGCGCATTACGACGGCATCGTCGCGTTCTCGCAGACCGACTTCACCGAGGACCTGAAGAAGATCAACGTGCCGGTGCTGGTCATGCACGGCGACGACGACCAGATCGTGCCTTACGCCGATTCCGCGCCGCTGTCGGCCAAGCTGTTAAAAAAAGGCATCCTCAAGACCTACAAAGGCTTCCCCCACGGCATGCCGACCACGCACGCCGAGACCATCAACGCGGACCTCCTGGCGTTCTTCAGGGAGTGAAGCTTCGCGTGCTCCGCCGGATCTCACCATCGCTCGTCACCTCGAGCCGAGCAGATCGACCGCGCCATGACCCGCGTCGCGCGGCAGAGGTATCCGCGAAGATGCTGAAAACGGAGGATATCAATAGCCTCTAGTCCGCCGCGCAGTTAGTTTGGTGCGGAAAGTTCGGCGCTCGCGCGCGTTGAGTCCCGTCCGCCCTTGAAGGAGAAGCGTCGGCGATGTCTCCCCAGCTCAAACTGATCGCACTTGACGCCGACGATCTCGCTGTCATCTCGACCCATGTCCAGGACGCCCGTGTCCAGGCCTCCGACATCATCTGGCGGCAGAGCGAGAAGCGGCTTGTCGTCGGCATGAGCCGGCTCGACTGGGAGCAGACGCTGGAAGGCGAGACCGAGCCGCGCCGGCTGGTCGCCGCGCTCCGCTTCGACCGCGTGCTTGCCTGCAAGTCGCGCAACATCGACCTCGCCGCACCGGACAAGGTGCTGGACCTCGTCGGCATCGAGTTTCACCCCCAGGGTGGCCGCAACGAGGAGCCCGGCGGCAGTGCCCTGCTTCTGTTCGCCCAGGGCGGCGCCATCCGCCTCGACGTCGAATGCCTGGAATGCGAGCTGACCGACCTCGGGGCGGACGCGCTGGGGGCGGGCCCGGGGATCGAGGGGTGAGAATGGCATGCCAAGCCAACGCATTCCGCTGTCGTCCTGGCGAAAGCCAGGACGGCAGCGGAGGGAAACGACCCGGCCCAAGGGTTGACGCCGCTTCCCCGCCGCGCCATTGAGCAGGGTCGGGTGAGCCAATCCGCCCCAAAAGACCAGCCAGAAGCCCAGCCAAATGCCCGTTCGTCTCGACCGCAGCAGCGCCGATTTTGACCAGCGATTCGCGGCCTTCCTCGCCGCCAAGCGCGAGGTCTCGGCGGACGTCGAGGCCGCCGCGCGCGCAATCGTCGACGACGTCGCTAAGCGGGGCGATGCGGCCCTGCTCGAGGCCACGAAAAAATTCGACCGGCTTTCGCTGGATGCCGCCTCCTTGCGCGTCACCGCCGCCGAGATCGAAGCCGCGACAAAGGCCTGTGATGCCGCGACGCTGGACGCGCTGAAGCTCGCGCGCGACCGCATCGAGATCTATCACCGCCGCCAGCTTCCGACGGACGAACGTTTCACCGACCCGCTCGGCGTCGAGCTCGGCTGGCGCTACACCGCAATCGAATCCGCCGGCCTCTATGTGCCCGGCGGCACCGCGGCCTATCCCTCCTCGGTGCTGATGAACGCCGTGCCCGCGAAGGTCGCCGGCGTTGCGCGCCTCGTCATGGTGGTGCCCTCGCCCGACGGCAAGCTCAACCCGCTGGTGCTGGCGGCAGCCCATCTCGGCGGCGTCACGGAGATCTACCGGGTTGGCGGCGCACAGGCCGTGGCCGCGCTCGCGCACGGCACCGCGACGATCGCGCCGGTTGCCAAGATCGTCGGGCCCGGCAACGCCTATGTCGCCGCCGCAAAGCGGCTGGTGTTCGGCAAGGTCGGCATCGACATGATCGCGGGTCCCTCCGAGGTGCTGGTGATCGCCGATGACACCGGCAATGCCGACTGGATCGCCGCGGATCTGTTGGCACAGGCCGAGCACGATGCCAGCGCGCAATCGATCCTGATCACCGATTCCGCGCGGCTTGCCGCCGAGGTCGAAAAGGCGGTCGCGGCGCAGCTGAAGACGCTGCCGCGGGCTGCGATCGCTGGCGCCTCGTGGGCCGATTTCGGCGCCATCATCATGGTGAAGGATATTGCTGGCGCCATCCCGCTCGCGGACGCGATCGCCGCCGAGCATCTCGAGATCATGACGAGCGATCCCGATGCGCTCGCCGCGAAGATCCGCAATGCAGGTGCGGTGTTCCTCGGTGCGCATACGCCGGAGGCGATCGGCGATTATGTCGGCGGCTCCAACCACGTGCTGCCGACAGCGCGCTCGGCGCGGTTCTCCTCGGGCCTGTCGGTGCACGACTTCATCAAGCGCACCTCGATCCTGAAATGCGGTCCGGATCAGCTGCGTGCGCTAGGTCCGGCCGCGATGACGCTTGGACAGGCGGAAGGGCTGGACGCGCATTCGCGCTCGATTGGATTGCGCCTCAATCAGTCATGACAAGGCCGCCCGAACAGGACGACTCGACCAATCGCATCGTCGGCGTCACGCTGGACGAGGACTCGATCGGCCGTTCCGGGCCGGACATCGAGCATGAACGCGCGATCGCGATCTACGACCTGATCGAGCAGAATTTGTTCGCGCCCGACGGTGCCGAAGGGCAGGGCCCGTTCACGCTGCATATCGGCATCACCGGCAACCGCCTGATGTTCGACATTCGCCGCGAGGACGGCACGCCCGTGGTCGCGCATCTGTTGTCGCTGACGCCGTTCCGACGGATCGTGAAGGACTATTTCATGATTTGCGACAGCTATTATCAGGCGATCCGGACCGCGACGCCGGACAAGATCGAGGCCATCGACATGGGCCGCCGCGGCATCCATGACGAGGGATCGCGCACGCTCCAGGAGCGGCTGAAGGGCAAGGTGCGGGTCGATTTCGAGACCTCGCGCCGGCTGTTCACGCTCATTACTGTCCTGCACTGGAAAGGCTAAGCGCGATGGCGGCGCCGCCACGCGCACGCGATCCGCAATCGGTGCTGTTCGCCTGCGCGATGAACAGCGTGCGCTCGCCGATGGCCGAGAGCCTGTTGCAGCACATGTTTCCGCAGGGCCTCTACGTGAAGTCGGCCGGTGCCAGGAAGGGCGACCTCGATCCATTTGCGGTGTCGGTGATGGCCGAACTCGGCCAGGACATCTCCGCCCACAAGCCGCAGACCTTCGAGGAGCTGGAGGATTGGGAGGGCCTGAACTTCGACCTCATCATCACATTGTCGCCGGAGGCCCACCACAAGGCGCTTGAGCTGACCCGCACGCTCGCTGCCGAGGTCGAATACTGGCCGACGCAGGATCCCACCACCATCGAAGGCAGCCGTGACCAGAAGCTCGCCGCCTATCGCGAGGTTTGCGATCAGCTCTTGATGCGCATCCGCAGGCGGTTCGCGAAGGTGGGTGCGGCGAGCGGATAGCATGCGGCGTGCGTAACACCCGCGTCACAGAGCGCAGGCACACGCGTGTTGGCAACCTCGAATCACCAAACCTCCGGTTCCCGGGTTGTGAAACCGGCCCCCTTCCGATAGGTTCCGCGCGCAATTCACCCCGCTTCATCCCCCAAATCACCTGATGCTCGGCCGCCCCAAATTCGTACTTGCCTCCGGTTCGCCGCGGCGCCTGGCGCTGCTCAATCAGGCCGGCATCGAGCCGGACGCGCTCCGGCCGGCCGACGTCGACGAGACGCCGAAGCGGGGCGAGCTGCCGCGCGCCTGCGCCAACCGCCTCGCGAGGGCCAAGGCCGATGCGGCGCTCAAATCGGTGCAGCTGGATGATGAGCTGCGCGGCGCCTTCATCCTCTCTGCCGACACCGTGGTGGCGGTCGGCCGCCGCATCCTGCCCAAGGCCAATCTGGTCGACGAAGCCGCGCAGTGCCTGCGGCTGCTCTCGGGCCGCAACCACCGTGTCTACACCGCGATCTGCGTCGTCACGCCGCGCGAGGCCTTTCGCCAGCGCCTGATCGAGACCCGCGTCCGCTTCAAGCGCCTGTCGGAAGACGACATCCAGGCCTATATCGGCTCGGGCGAATGGCGCGGCAAAGCCGGCGGCTATGCGGTGCAGGGCATCGCCGGCTCGTTCGTGGTCAAGATGGTCGGCTCGTACACCAACGTAGTCGGCCTGCCGCTGTACGAGACGACGACCCTGCTCGGCGGCGAGGGCTTTCCGATCCGCTTCGGCTGGCTCAACGCCACCGCGCTGTGAGCACGACAGCGCCCTCGAGAAAAATCGCGAAACAACCCCATGCGCAGTAGAATGGCCCCACCGGCCCGCCGCGCGAACGCCTGCGCCGCCGCGCGAGGAACCCGTTTTCCTGACAGGCTGTTGAACTCCTTCACCTCGTGTAAGCGCCGACACCATGAACGATCACCTCAAAACGCCCGCCAAACCCCTCAAGACCTGCCCGATCTGCGGCAAGCCGCAGTCGCAGGCCACCCGCCCGTTCTGCTCCTCGCGCTGCCGCGACGTCGACCTGAACCGCTGGTTGAAGGGCTCCTACGTCATCCCCGGCCGCGACGACGAGGTGGATGACGTAGAATAGAAGCAATATCAATGATTTGTTAAGTTCAGGAAGCGCCAGGCGCCAGCCGCAGCGACACTGCCCCACCTTGTACACAGCCGGGCCGCGCCCGGCGCAGCCTTCACGCGAAGCCGGGTGGACAGGCCGCTCTCGGCCCACTATAAACCGCCCGCTCGATGGGCTTTGGCCCCTCTCTTGGAGCACGCCCAGGTAGCTCAGTTGGTAGAGCATGCGACTGAAAATCGCAGTGTCGGTGGTTCGATTCCGCCCCTGGGCACCAACTACGCTTTCCCGCGCTGAAGCAAGAAGCTGACTAAGCCAAGATCGGCACGCGTTACGCGCTCGCGGGGCGTTCCTGGCTGGGCATATGCGACGGTCTACCTGCATCTCCAGGCGAACGCCGGAGCGGCGCAGAATTTCGTCACCAGCAATGGCGCGCGCGGCTCGGTTGTGACCGGACTCAACGCGCATGGGACGCCCTTGCTCTTGGCATCAC
The DNA here is from genome assembly GCF_023073715.1 of Bradyrhizobium sp. 164. GTDB lineage: Bacteria > Pseudomonadota > Alphaproteobacteria > Rhizobiales > Xanthobacteraceae > Bradyrhizobium. Next base: position 242,632 of record NZ_JADPKA010000095.1, on the reverse strand, counting down.
CTACACCTCTCCCTTTTCGGTCCTGGGCGGCCAGGCCGCCTTCTCGCTCATCACGGCGCCGGGTAACGTCGGCATCGGCATCGACGCCCGAACCGTCTAGCAAGCCAGCGTTGCGCAAATGAGCGCCACCTCCGCCGGGCCACTTCAATGCGGCACTGAGCCAGCATCGCTGCAGATGGCCTGAAAGGTGGCAGTTCGACGTCTCAAGAGCCGGCTGCTCTGCCGCATCCGTTCGCTGTACGCGCCCGGCTGCAGCTGATATGCTCTTGGCCATAGGACGGTAAATGGCAGCTAGCCACAGACTTTCCCGCGATGCCGGCCTTCTGATCGGATTCGATCCCGCTCGCACTTTCTCGCAAGGCTTCGACATAACGCTGAAAAAATTCGTCTACGGCTGCCGCGTCCCTCGCTCACATTGGGAGATGTGCCATGGCTGCATCGGACTGGCGTCTCGAAGGCGAATGGATGAAGAATTGCACCTGCGCGTTTGGCTGCCCCTGCGATTTCAATGCGCCGCCGACCAAGGGCTATTGCAAGGGAATGTTCGGCATGCGGATCGCCAAAGGACATTTCGAAGGAACCAGGCTCGACGGTCTGTGCTTCGCGATCACGGTCGATTTCCCCGGCCCGCTGCATGAAGGCAACGGGACAATCCAGCCCATCATCGACGAACGCGCCGCGCCGGAACAGCGCCAGGCGTTGTTCAATATCTTTTCAGGCAAACATTCGGCCGAGGGTACGCTTTTTCAGATTGTCAGCCTCATCGTCACCAAGATCCACGATCCGATTTTCGCCCCCTTCGAATTTTCCTTCGACAAGGACGGCCGCGTCGCAAAACTCGTCGCCACGGGCGTGCTCGAGACCGACGTCGAGCCGATCAGGAATCCGGTGACGGGTGATCCGCACCGCATCCAGGTGGTGATGCCCGAGGGATTCGAGCACAGGGCTGCCGAGATCGCGTCCGCCAACATCCGCTCGACCGGTGCGATCCCGTTCGAGACCCAGGGCACGCACAGCTCGCTCGCCAATGTCGTGCAAACGCCCGAGGGCATTGCGGCATGATGCGGCGCTGACATCGAGACGAGGCCTCGGTGTCGGCTCCTCATCGCGATCCTGGAAAAGTCCATGCGGGGGCGCTTGATGCTGGAACGCCTACTTCAGCGCGACCGGCTGATCGTCGCAATCGGGACCGCCACAGTGGCGGCGCTCGCCTGGGCCTATCTCGCGGGGGGCGCCGGCATGGACACCGAGATGATGACCGCCATGCCGGACATGGCGCCAATGCCGTGGACGCCACTCTACGCTGCGCTGCTGTTCGTGATGTGGTGGGTGATGATGATCGCGATGATGGCGCCGAGCGCGGCGCCCACCGTTCTCTTGTATGCGACCGTCAAGCGCAAGCAGGAGACTGCATCCCGGGCCGCAATCGATGCCTGGATCTTTCTCGCCGGTTATCTCGTGACATGGGCGGGGTTCAGTGTCGTTGCGGTCCTGGCGCAATCGGTGTTGGAACGCTTGGGATTGCTGTCGATGGCGATGACCAGCACCAGCGCAATCTTCGGCGGCAGCATTCTGCTTGCCGCAGGCCTCTACCAGTTCACGCCGCTCAAACATGCGTGCCTGCGCTACTGCGAGAGCCCGCTGCTGTTTCTCAGCCGGCATTGGCGGCCCGGCACGCGCGGAGCTTTGCGGATGGGACTTCGCCACGGCAGCTATTGCGTCGGCTGCTGCTGGTTTCTGATGGCATTGCTGTTCGTCGGCGGCGCGATGAATCTAGCCTGGGTCGTCGGCATTGCGCTCTATGTCGCCGCTGAGAAACTGCTGCCGCTCGGCCGGCGATTGAGTTATGCGGCGGGCGCGGTCCTCATCCTGTCCGGCACGATCGTTCTGGCACGCGCGATGTGAGAGGCCGGGACAGATGACCAAAGGTATCGCTTCCAGCCGACCTCCGTGGTCACACGGATGTCGTCAGCTGAAGAATTGAGCTTTGCCCCAACCAAAGCTTAAGGCTGAGGAGGCTCAGCTCCACTTCGCTCACTTGGCAAGGTCCTTCCAACAACCGTCTGCGCGTGGCGCCTATGTCCATTCGCAATTGTGAGACTTGAGCACGAGCCGCGTTCCCGCCTCCGTGCTATTGCTGCTCCTCGCAATCCCGCGAGGCCCCCGTGCTCCCTCTTGCCGCCGACATCTTCACCGAGCCCGAGGACGTTTCGCCCGACGGCCTTGCCAATCTCGGTCCGCTCCGCCGTCTCGCCGGCAGCTGGCAGGCGGACAAGGGCATCGACGTCAATCCGAAGGCGGAGGGGCCGGAGCAGCGCGCCTTGGCTGGCGGATCGGCGGCCTGAGACCGGAGTATCACATGAAGCCTTATGTCATCTGCCTGATGCACGCCAGCCTGGATGGCCGCACGCATCCCAGCCGCTGGCGTCCGAAGGGTGCGGGCACGGACTGGTTCGAGAAAATCCATGACGAGCTCGGCGGCGACGCCTGGGTGATCGGCCGCGTTACTGGCTCGGAATTCGCCAAGGGCAAGCCGTATCCGACCGCGACGAGCGAGAAATTTCCGCGCGAGAACTGGTTCGCACGACGCGATGCGAAAAGCTTTGGGGTCGTGCTCGATGCGCAGGGCAAGATCGGCTGGGGCCGCGCCGACATCGGCGGGGATCCAATTGTCGTCGTGCTAGCCGAAAGCGTGCCGGATTCGCATCTCGCAGGGCTGCGCGGCGAGGGGGTGTCCTACGTCTTCGCCGGCAAGTCCGAGATCGATCTGGCGCTGACGCTGGACATCCTCAGCCGTGAGCTCGGCGTGAAGCGTCTGCTGGTCGAGGGCGGCGGTGTCGCCAATGGCGCGTTCCTGCGCGCGGGTCTCATCGACGAATTCAATCTGATCCTCAGCCCAGCAGTGGATGGCGCGAGCGGTGCGCCCTTCGTGTTCGACTCGACGGCTGCGGACAGCGACAAGCGCGCGCCCATCATGGCGATGACGCTGGAGAGCACGCGGGAGCTCGGCGGCGGTGTCCTGCTGCTGCGCTATCTGATCCAGAACGAGCCGCAGGCCGTGGCCAAGTAAGCGCCGGCATGTCGGAATCATCGGAGCACATCGTCATCGTCGGCGCCGGCGCCGCCGGCCTGATGGCAGCGCGGGAGCTGGCGCGTGCGGGCAGACGCGTGACCATCCTGGAGGCGCGCGAGCGCTGCGGCGGGCGCATCAATCCGCTGCCGGCATTGCAATTCGGCTATCCCGCCGACGGCGGAGCCGAGTTCGTCCATGGCGAGGCGCCGGTCACGCGGGCTTTGCTGCGCGAAGCCGGGCTGTCCCTTCAGGAGATCGAAGGCACGCAATGGAGCTTTGACGGCGCAAGCCTCTCGCGTGAGGACCGCCACGATCCGCATGAGGCGGAGCTGCAAGCCGCGCTGCGGGACTTGAAGGACGATCTGACTGTGGCCGATTTCCTGCGCCGCCATTTTGCCGGGGAGGACTATACGCGGCTGCGCCATTCGATCGAGCGGATGGTCGAGGGCTATGACGCGGCAGACCCCGAGCGTGCTTCGACACTGGCGTTGCGCGAGGAGTGGATGGATGGCGGTCACTCGCCGCAGGCGCGCATCAATGGTGGCTATGGCGCGCTGATCGATTTTCTGGCGGCCGAGTGCCGCGCCTGCGGCGTTGCGATCCGGCTCGGTTGCGCCGTGTTGGCGATCGTGGAAGAGGGCGGCGCCGTAGCGGTTCGCTGCGCCGGCGGTGATGGGCTTGCCTGCGACCGGGCGATCCTCACCGTGCCGCTGCCGCTGCTGCGCGAGATCGCGCTGCCGGCGAGCGTGAGCGCGAGGCTTGCTGCCGCCGACGACATCGCCTTCGGCAACGTCATCAAGATCCTGCTCCGCTTCGCGCGGCCATGGTGGCGCGACCGACAAGACGACCTCGCCGACATGACCTTCCTGCTGTCCGACGAAGCGATTCCGGTGTGGTGGACGCGATATCCTGACCAGCATCCCCTGCTCACCGGCTGGTTCGGCGGTCCACGGACGGCGGCGCTGTCGCATCTCGATTCGAAAGGACTGATCGAGGCCGGGCTCGATTCGCTCGCCGCCATCTTCAAGCGGTCACGCGAGGACATCGCGCGCGATCTCGTGGCGGCGGCCGCGAGCAATTGGGCGCACGATCCCTTTGCCCGCGGCGCCTATTCCTGGGCCACGCCACGGACGCGCGAGGCGCAAGCGATACTCGCCCGCGCCGACGGCTTGGTGCTGTTGTCCGGCGAAGCGCTCTATCGCGGCCGCGATATGGGCACGGTCGAAGCGGCACTGACGAGCGGCCTGGAGACGGCAGGGGTGATCTTGCGGAGCTAAGAAAGAAGGCCCGCATCTCTGCGGGCCATTTGTCTCACCAGCGTCCGCCGCCGAAGCTAAAAGTTACGCCGGGACCACCGCCGTAATATCCGTACGGGCCGCCGCCATAATAGCCGTGGTGCCGCGGGTAATAGCCGTAGCTCCGGTAATGGGGGCGATAATGGCCATGGTGGTGATGACGCCAGTGATGATGGTGCCGGTGGCCGTGATAATAGTGCCTATGCTGCGCGCTGATGTCGGTCGATCGGCTGTCCTGCGCGTTCTGCTTCGCGCTCGAATTATCGGCCGCGTTCGCCGCCGATCCGCCGGCAAGCGCCGCAGCACCGATCGCGATCGCGACAAAGAGATACTTCATGTCATCACTCCGGTTGAATGTCGTGTGACAACAGATGAGCATGCAGCGCGTTCCCGCCAGAGCGGGCGTCGAAACGACGCAGCGTGTGACGTCCGGTTCGCGCGAATGATCGCGTGTCGTCGGATTTATTGTCGCAAGGTAGGCGTTGTTGTGCCGCTGCCATCATGCCGCCCGAATGAGGCCACCAGCTCGGACGTCCCTCACGGATGCGGATCGGGAAAGCCGTGGCGCTCGGAGAGCGCGGCGAGGATCGCGTCCTTGTCGGCGATGAAGGCGCGGCCATGATGGCTGCCGGTCTGGTGCGGCGAAGTTGCCCCAATCGCGAGCACAAGCAGCGGCAGCGATTGATTCTCTTCGCCGACCAGCGTGATCACGGCCTGTCGCGGGCGCGGCCACGCAATGCGCGCGACGTCGAGCTGTTCGGCCGCCAGCGGGAAGGAGGCCAGCACGCCCTCGATCAGCGCGCAATGCCAACAGTAGAAGCGCCGGCCCGGAAAGGCCGGGTCCTCGAAATCGGGGCGCAGCAGAAACAGACGATCGCGCATCATGGGTCGCTCCGGAGCATGGCCGCGATCATACACGCTGACGCCAACAGAGGATGCTACTTGAACGGATCCTGGATCGACGGCGCCGATTGCCGGATGCGGCGCACGCTGACCGGCGTGCCGTCGGAGACGAACAAGAGCTCGTAGCGCCGGCCTTCGCTGTCGGTGGCGGAGCAGGTGACGTCGTTCACCTTCCTGGCGGCGAAATTGCCGGTCTGGCGGCAGATTCCGGTGGAGGTCTGCTCGGACGGCACCGGCAGGCCGTCGACCTTGGGACGGTCCTTGGAGTTGAGCAGCATGCGGTCGATCGGCAGCTCGTAGGAATTGTCGTCGGCGCGTTTGCCGTTCTCGCCCGAGAACGACACCACGTGATTTGCGTCGGTGGGATCGTCGACCGCGACCGCGAAATTGACCCGGCCCTTGTCGCCATGGGCGTAGGCGATCGTCTTGCAGGCATAGGTGCGCCCGGCGACTTTGAGCGTCTTGCACTTGCCCGACATCAGCGCCAGCAGGTCAATGAAGGCGTTCTGCTGCTCAAGCGGATTTTTGACAGGAATGGGAGCAGAAGACTCGGCAAAGCAAGGGCTTGCTAGGGCAATGAGGGCGGCACCGAGGACCGGCCGGCGGAGGCGCATCGGAAGGCTCATATGCCAGAGAACCAGGGAAAAGCTCCGTCCGATAACCATCGAACCGCAAATTGGCTGCGATCCCGTGTGCCTTGCCCGACCCATCTGGAATACCACCGCGTCACCCCGACGGCGATTCGTCGAAATCGCCCAGCCTGTCCCAGCCGGCACTTGCCGTCAGGCTAGTGTTTTTTTGGTGGCAGAGCTAGCCCATCGCCGCCTGCCAACGCCTGTCGCGCAAGGATGGCCGGCGGTGCAGGCGGGCGTCGAGCAGGGCGCGGGCGCGGGAGAGTTCACCGCTGCGCATCAGCGCGACGAGGTAGGTGTCCTCGATCAATTCGCGCTGGGCGTGGCTGCCGCCGATGCGCACGACGTCAGCCAGCACCGGCCCGAGCGTTTGCGCGCACGCCGTGTAATCCTCATCCGCAAAGGCCAGAAGCGCGCGGCAGATCGCGGGCACCACCGGGCCGGCCGGCAGCTTGCCGTCCGCGAGCCGCTGTTCGATCGCCGCAAGGCGCGCGGCAAGCGCCTCGTGATTCTGCGTTGCGGCGGCGAACAGTGCCATGTGGACGTCGGCGAAAGGCAGGCTCGACTTCGGAAACAGCTCTTGCGCGGTGGCATCGGCATCGAGCCAGAGCGCCTTCGGTACGGTGTGGCCGTAGGTCGAGAGGCGCCACAACAGCGATGCGGCGTCCGTGATGACGTTGAGCGGCGGCGCCTGCGTGACCGACGGCTGAAGCACGTCGGCATAGATCGACAGCGCCCGGGCTGCATCGCCGTGCTCCAGCGCGCCGAGGGCCTGGTGCCAGCGGATGTGACCGTGCAAAATTCCGGCGCGGTCGTAACACGGGATCCAATCGTCAACGAGACGATCGGCCGCCTCGATCGAGCCGTCCTCGAACATCGCATGCAGCACGGCATGCGCGGCATGGGCGTTCGCCCGGCGCAGTTCGAAGCCGCGCTCGGTAACGTCGCGGCCGCGGGGGACGTCGCCGTTCTCCGTCATCGCCCAGCCATACATGGTGAGAAACCACCAATCCTCGCCATAGTGCTGCGCGACGCGCTCGCAGAGCTCATGCCGGGCGCGGTCATGATCGGCCATGCCGGAGAAGGCGAACAGACCGAAGGCGCCGAGCGGCAGCGACAGCACCAATGCATCGCGCGGCCATGTCTCGACGTGCTTGCGCATCGCGGCGATCGCCTCGGGCAGCCGTCCCGCGATCGCCAACGCCAGTGTCTCGACATGGGAGCGCTCGCGTTCGGTGCCGCGTTTGGCGACGAGCTCGCGCGCGATCGCCGCCTTGCCGCGCGCGAGATCGCCCTGCTGGTAGAACGCGTGCACGCGGGCGCGGGCGATATGGGCCAGCGCGAAATCCGGGTCAGTCGCAATCGCGCGGTCCAGCGCCTCTGCCGTGCCGGTCCACCCCGAGAGCATGAGGTCGACGCCCTCGCGATAGGCGGAGGCTGCCGCATCGGATGTGGTGGAGAGCGGCAGGCCGTAGCGGTCTTCGTGAGCCATGGTCGTCTCCACAGTTCAAGCCGTCCGCGCCCGGCGTCCTTCGATCGGATAGGCGGGATCGTTGTAGCCTGGCGTCGAGGGATGGCCCGGCACGACCAGCCGGTCGATCAGTGCCTCGTCCTCTGCGGTGAAGCGATAGTCGAGCGCGCGGATGTAGTCGTTCCACTGTTCTTCCGTGCGGGGGCCGGCGATGATGGAGGTCACGAAAGCGGAGTTCAGCACCCAGGCGACCGCGAACTGGCCGGCGGTGATGCCCTTGTTCTCCGCGTGATGCTTGATCTCTTGGGCGAGCTGGAGCGATTCCGGCCGCCACTCGGTCTGCATCATGCGGGTGTCGCTGCGGCCCGCGCGCGTCTCCTTGTCCGGGGGCGCATCGGGCTTGTATTTGCCGGTGAGTACGCCGCGCGCCAAGGGACTGTAGGGCACGATGCCGAGACCGTAATAGGCGCAGGCCGGAAAATGCTCGACCTCCGGCATGCGGTTCATCGCGTTGTAATAGGGCTGACTCACCGCGGGCCGGTCGATGCCGAGCCGGTCGCAGATGTTGCAGATCTCGGCGACGCGCCAGGCGCGGTAGTTCGACACGCCGAAATAGCGCACCTTGCCCGCGCGGATCAGGTCGCCCATCGCGCGCACCGTCTCCTCCAGCGGCGTCGCATGGTCTTCCTTGTGCAAATAGTAGATGTCGATGTGGTCGGTGCCGAGCCGCGCCAAGCTCTCGTCCGCTGCCTGCAACACCCAGCGCCGCGACAGCCCGCCGCGATTGGGATCGTCTCCCATATCATGGTTCATGCGATTGGCGAGTTTTGTGGCGAGCACCCAGGCGTGACGATTGTGGGCAATCGCGCGTCCGACGACCTGTTCGGATGCGCCCTTCGCATAGGCATCTGCGGTGTCGATGAAATTGATCCCGGCATCGAATGCCTTCGCGATGATCTGCTTGGACGCGGCTTCATCCGTCGGCCCGCCGAACATCATGGTGCCCAGACAAATCGGCGACACTTTCAGGCCGCTGCGGCCGAGCTGGCGGTATTGCATGAGCTGTCCTCGATATTGGTGGAGGGCAGCATAGCCAGCAACGCCGGTCATTGCGAGTGCAGCGAAGCAATCCAGAGATGTGTCTGCGGAGGGATTCTGGATTGCTTCGCTGCGCTCGCAATGACGGTGGGTACGCTTGTGCCTTATATTCAGTGTCATCGCCCGCGAAGGCGGGCGATCCAGTACGCCGAGACAGTTGTGATTGATTGAGAGGCCGCGGCGTGCTGGATTCCCGCCTTCGCGGGGAATGACAGTTGTGGGTGTGGAATTTACCCCGGTCCCGTCAAGAACTTGAACACGCCATTGGCCATCACGATGCAGCGGTCATCCACCGAGACCTCGGTGCTCATGAAGATCAGGCTGCGCGTCGCGCGCACGACGCGCGGGCGGGAGATCAGGATGTCGCCGATCTGGCCGGCCTCGACGAAATGGGTGTCGAGCTGCACCGTCGCCATGAACTCCTTACCGGAGACGTAGCGGGCGGTCATACCACAGGTGCGGTCGGCGAAGGTCATCATCACGCCGCCCTGGACCATGCCGCGGCGGTTGTGGTGCTTGTCTTCGGTGGCGAGTGCGAACTCGTAATGGCCCTCGACCTTGCGCTCCCACAAGGGGCCGATCAGGTGCATGAAGCCGGTGGTCTCGAGAATGGTCCAGCCCTCTGATTTCAGCCTTGCGGCGGCCTTGTTGGTCATGTCGTCGTCCATTCCTGTGCGGACCTTGCGATCTCATTTCATCGAGGCCGGACGTGGTGTAGTCAAGCATCATGAGACCGTTCGACGATGCCACACGACGGAATATCGCCGCCGCCTGCGCGGCCTTCGCGCGCCTGCCTGAGGAAGAAGCGCCGGCGGCATTGAAGCGTGCCGCGGTGGCAGTTGCGCTGATTGCGGCAGGCGAGGGCGATGACACTGCGTTGCTGCTGACGCTGCGCGCATCGCATCTGCGTGCCCATCGCGGCCAATGGGCCTTGCCGGGCGGACGTTGCGATCCCGGCGAAACGTCGGTCGAGGCGGCGCTGCGCGAGCTCGACGAGGAGCTTGGCCTCCGCCTCAACAGCACGGACGTGCTCGGCACGCTCGACGATTATCCGACACGCTCCGGCTATCTGATCACGCCGGTCGTGGTCTGGGCGTCGGATAGCGCCGTGATCAGGCCGAACCCGGACGAGGTCGCGTCCGTCCATCGCGTCGCGCTCGCCACGATCGAGCGCGAGAACGCTTTCGACTTCGTCGCGATCCCCGAAAGCGGGCGACGCGTGATTCGCTTCCATCATCAGGCGAGCCTGATCCACGCACCGACGGCGGCGCTGATCTACCAGTTCCGCGAGGTGCTGGCGGGTCGGCACACACGCGTGACTGAGCTGGAACAGCCAGTGTTCGCCTGGAAATGACGATGGTAAACGGCACGTTAACGTGACGGTTACCGGATGCCTGCTAAGAGGGGCAGCATGCATCACCCACCGATTCGACGCGCCCTGACGCTGGTTCCATTCGCGCTCGTGCTGCTCGCGCCCGCCGCGCGCGGCGGCGACGCGCTTCCGCCCGCCGTCAGCAATGCCAACGCTCAGCTCCTGTCGCAGTTTTTTGCGCAGGGTGGGGCCTCGCCGGCTGTGCTCGAATATCGCCGCAAGCTCGCGGAATATCAGGCGGCGCGGGCCGCCTTCGACGCCCAAGCGGGCGCCTATTGGAGCCAGATTTCGGAGAAGCGCCGCACCCGCAACGCCAAGCGGCGCAGCGGACAACAGATCACGCTCGACGATTACGTGCTGGAGCATCCGCCGCTCTACAACGGGCCGAAGCGGCCGGTGAACCCGGAGCCGGAGGAAACGCCGGAGCGCCCGCCACGAAAGCCCATTCCGGTGGTCGCTGATTTCCTGCGCGCAGCGCAGGAGCTCTACCAGTTCACGCCGCAGCGCCCGACCAACGAGGTCGAGTTCAAGCGAGCCTATGCGCGCTACGCGCTCGCCTCGGGGCTGACGCGGGAGCAGGCCGTGCGGGTCTATTCGTTCGAGACCGGCGGCACCGGCAGTTACGACGTGCAGGCGGGAATCGAGCATGGTGGCAAGCGCGCGATCTCGACCGCGATGGGCTACAACCAATTGCTCACCACCAACAGCGTCGAGCTCTTGGCCGAGCAGGGCCATGAATTCATCCGTGCGCTTTCGGAGAAGGTGGCGCGCAGCTCGGGGCCGGCGCGCCAGGCGCTCGAGCACAAGCTCGCGGTACTGAAGAAAATGGTGGCGCATGCGAAGTCGGTGCCCGACACCTGGTCCGAGCACGAGAAGATCGGCAACACCGCCCAGGGCTGGGCCATGCATGCCATGGTGCTCGACGTCGATGTCGGCCCGATGCTCCAGACCCACAAGCTCCTGACCTCGGTGCTGTTCGCGCGGGCCAAGGGCTACACCCGGCCGCTCACCGCGGCCGAGCTCGAGATGATGAACCTCACCGGCGACGGCACCGGCCTCGACATGGTGACGATGCCGCAGGCGCTGCGCGAACAGGTGCCGACCTCGAACTTCTTCCAGCGCGGCGGCTACGAGCGCAACCCGGTCGCGATCCGCCACAACACGGTGGCGAAGTTGCTGGCGGTGACGGATGAGCGCATGGACTCGAACAGCAGCAAAGCCGGCGCAACGGAGCTGGCGGGGGCGTTTTAGTTAGCGCTGTCGTAGGTTAGGCAAGCGAAGCGTACCCACCATTCTCGACCGGAATGCGCTGACCAATGGTGGGCACGGCGCTAAGGCGCCTTTGCCCACCTACGGCAGCTACATCCTCCGCTGTCATGCCCCGGCTTGACCGGGGCATCCAGAATGCCGCGGCCCCCCTCGATTCAATTACAACGGCCTCTGGAATACTCGATCGTCCGCCTTCGCGGACGATGACGCCGAGCGTGTGGCGCCGCTATCGCCGCGAGGTCAAACCCTACTGATCCGGCCCGAACTTGAACTTGCCGTCGCCTTCGAGATATGGGCCGGTGCGCATGTAGAGCTGGCCGTTGTGGCCGATGAAGAACAGCGTCCCCTTCGGCACTTTCTTGGCGCCCTTCAGCAGCTCGCCGGCATTGCTGGTGCCCATCTTGTAGGAATAGGTCTTGCCCTCCTTGTCGTAGGCGTAGCCCGTGTCGGGCTTGAGCTCCCACGGCGTTGCCGCGGTCTGCGCCAGTGCGGGCGCGGCAACGGCGCCGAGCGCGACTGCGATTGCAAATGACTTGGTTGAAAATCCCGTCATTCCCATCCTCCCACCGTCGGGACATTCCGGGTTTGAACAAATCACGAACGGTATTTCCGGGTCAATTCGCGAAAGCGCCGCAGCGCATCACGTCTCGCCCAGCGGTTTGTGATTTTCCCTTCGTCCCCTCGCGACTATGTTCCGCTTTCCGTCTAGAACGCAACTCGACAAATTATGGGTGGGGATGATTCGGATGCGCCATGTGATTAAACTCTGCTGGGCTGCTGCATTGTCACTGACGGCGCTGGCACCGGCCGCCCGGGCCGATGATTACCAGCTCAGCCACAACCAGCGCATTTCGTGCAGCCGCGGCCTTGCCCCCGGCAAGCTGAACACCGCGACCTGCAAGTCTTACACCTATCTGTTCAACACCAAGACCTCGGAATATTTCCGCTGCCAGGTCTCGCTGGCGCTGACCCGCGACAACAAGGAAGTCATCAACGTCCAGACCGACGGCGGCTGCACCAGGAAGCCGCGCATCTTCGAGACCGACGGCAAATACGATTTCGACGCCACCGAGACCGAGCCGCCGAACACCAACTCGTTCTTCGGCCCCGGCGGCTATTCGGTCTGGGCCGCCGATGCCAGCGCGCAAAAGGTGCGCGGCTGCATCATCATCTCCTCCGGCCTCGGCTCCGATATCTCCAAGTGCCTGGACATGACGTTCCAGTGAGGGTGCGCTCCCTCCTGCTTGCGGGGGAGTATTGGGGAGAGGGGCATTCGCGGTGGGGGCAATCCCGCTAGAGGAGCGAGCCTCGCGACTTCTCCGCGAGCGGAGAGGTGAGCGCTGCGCCACCTCGCCGCACCCGCCGGGTTCCCCCAAAAAATCGAGCCGGAACGGCCGTTTACCGCAGTCCTGTTTTGCCTTTTGGATGGGTTGACCCGCCCCCTTCATCCGGCCAATTTCGCCGCCGGTTTGGGGAGTACAACAACCATGAAACGGACGTTCTTCGGCGTGGCCGCGGCTCTTGCTCTGGCGGCGTCGGCACCTTGCGCTCAGGCGCAATCCTTCATCAATGTGCTGACCGGCGGCACCTCCGGCGTCTACTATCCGCTCGGGGTCGCGATCGGAAAGATCTACGGCGACAAGATTCCGAATGTGAAGACGCAGGTGCAGGCCACCAAAGCGTCGGTCGAGAACCTCATCCTGCTGCAGCAGGGCCGCGGCGAGCTCGCCTTCACGCTGGGTGACTCGCTCAAAGCCGCCTGGAACGGCGAGGAGGAGGCGGGCTTCAAGACTAAGCTCGACAAGCTCAGGACCATTGGCGCGATCTATCCGAACTACATCCAGATCGTTGCGACCACTGAGTCCGGCATCAAGACACTCGCCGACCTCAAGGGCAAGAGCCTCTCGGTCGGCGCGCCCAAGTCCGGCACCGAGCTCAATTCCCGCGCGATCCTCGCCGCCGCCGGCATGAGCTACAAGGATCTCGGCAAGGTCGAATATCTGCCCTTCGCCGAATCCGTCGATCTCATGAAGAACCGCCAGCTCGCTGCGACGCTGCAATCGGCCGGCCTCGGCGTCGCCTCGCTGAAGGACCTGTCGACCTCAAGCCCGATCACGGTGGTGTCGGTGCCGAAGGAGACCGTCGACAAGATCGGCCCGCCCTTCATCTCCGCGATCATTCCGGCCAACACCTATACCGGGCAGGACAAGGACGTGCCGACGGCTGCCGTCGTGAACTACCTCGTGACCAGTTCGGCGGTGTCGGACGATCTCGCCTATCAGATGACCAAACTGGTCTACGAGTCGCTGCCCGAGCTCGCCAACGCGCATGCAGCCGGCAAGGAGATCAAGCTCGAGACGGCCGCCAGCGGCAGCCCGGTTCCGCTGCATCCCGGCGCGATCCGCTACTACAAGGAAAAGGGGCTGATCAAGTAATACAGGTGTCATGGCCGGGCTTGACCCGGCCATCCATCCACCAGGACTCATCTTTCGATGGATGCCCGGGGCAAGCCCGGGCATGACGATTTCAGGGCGCGGGGACATATCGATGTTGCAGGCAGAGGGCACCGAAGCTGCGCCCATCAAGGTCGAGTTCGACAATTTCGAGCACGGCTTTCCGGAAGGCTTTGGTCCGGGCTGGTGGGGCCATCTCGCCTACTGGATCGGGATCGCGTTTGCCACCTTCCAGCTCTATGTCGCCGCCTTCAACTATCTGCCGAGCCAGGTGGTGCGCGGCGTCCATGTCGGCTTCCTCGTGCTGCTTACCTTCGGCCTGATCGGCAATTTCACCGCGAAGAGCAATTTCGGCCGTGCGCTCGGTTGGGTGATCGGCGGCGCCGGCTTCTTCTGCGGGCTCTATCAATGGATCTTCTATGCTGACCTGATCGCCCGTGACGGCGATCCGACGCGGCTTGATCTCGTCGTTGGCACGCTGCTGGCCGTGCTGATCTTCGAGGGCACGCGGCGGCTGATGGGCGCGGCGCTGCCGCTGATGTGCGGCGCCTGTCTCGTCTACTGGTTCTTCGGCCAATATCTGCCGTCGCCGCTCAACCATCGCGGCTATGATTTCGACCAGATCGTCACGCATCTGTCGTTCGGCACGGAAGGCTTTTACGGCGTGCCGATCTACGTCTCGGCGACCTACATCTTTCTGTTCATCCTGTTCGGCTCCTTCCTGGAGCGCGCCGGCATGATCCAGCTCTTCACCGACGTCTCGCTCGGCCTGTTCGGCCGCACCCGCGGCGGACCTGCCAAGGTCGCTGTGTTCGCCTCGGGCATGATGGGCACGATCTCCGGCTCCGGCGTTGCCAACGTCGTTACGGTTGGCCAGTTCACGATCCCCTTGATGATCAGGTTCGGCTACCGCCGCGCGTTCGCGGCGGGCGTCGAGGCGACGGCCTCGATGGGCGGACAGATCATGCCGCCAGTGATGGGTGCGGTTGCCTTCATCATGGCCGAGACGCTCGGCGTGCAATATTCGGAGATCGTGAAGGCGGCGGCAATCCCTGCGATCCTCTATTTCGCCTCAGCGTTCTGGATGGTGCATCTGGAAGCCGGCAAGCACGGGCTCGTCGGCATGAAGCGCTCGGAGATCCCGAGCGCCTGGAAGGCGCTGGTGACGCGCTGGTATCTCGTGTTGCCGCTCGCCGCCCTCGTCTACATGCTGTTCGAAGGCTTTACGCCGCTCTATGCCGGCAGCATGGGCCTTGCGCTGACGGTGGCGCTGATCCTGGGGACCAGCATCACGGCCGGCGTGTCCGCGACGGTCATTCGCTACATCTTCTGGATCGGCCTCGCGCTGGTCGTCGCCGCGCTGTCGCGCGACGGCCTCCAGATCGTGCCGGTTGCTTGCGTCGTGGTCGGGCTCATCGTGATCGCGGCGTTCGTGCGCGGCGGCTTTGCGGCGTTGCGCGCCTGCCGCGATTCCTTGGCCGAGAGCGCCAAATCCGCCATCACCGTCGGCATGGCCTGCGCTATCGTCGGCGTCATCATCGGCATGATGTCGCAGACCGGTGTCGGCACCATCTTCGGCGGCTGGGTGATTGGCCTCGGCGAGAAGAGCCTGTTCTTGGCGTTGATCATGACCATGCTGCTGTCGATTCTGCTCGGCACCGGCATCCCGACCATCCCGACCTACATCATCACCGCCGCGCTCGCCGCGCCGGCGCTCGCCAAGCTCGGCGTTCCCCTGATCGCGAGCCACATGTTCGCGTTCTATTACGGCATCATGGCCGACCTCTCGCCGCCGGTGGCGCTCGCCGCACTCGCGGCGGCGCCGATCGCGAAGGAGAACCCGGACAAGATCGGCTGGGAGGCGATGCGCATCGCGCTCGCCGGTTACGTCATCCCCTTCATCTTCGTCTATTCGCCTGCGCTGATGCTGCAGGCCGGCGATCCCATGGCGGCCAAGCTCGGCTTCTACGGCGCGGTGGCACTCGCGAGCTTCAAGGCGCTGGTGGCGATCGCGCTGTTCGGCATGGTCGCGATCGGCTTCCTGTTCACGCGGCTGACGCTGGTCGAGCGGCTGGTCGCGCTCGGCGCCGCGTTCTGCCTGCTCGGTGAATTCCCGTTCAGCGACACGGCCGGCTTCGTGCTCTCCGCGGCGCTCGTGCTGTGGCAATGGCGCCGGCGTCCGCCGGCGGCGGTCGAGGCGGTGTGAGCCTCTGCTTGGCAACGGCAGGCGGCGTCAAGGCGCTGGCGCTGTCCGCCTTCACGTTGGCCTGGACGCATTCGATCGCGAAGGTCGAATGGCAGGAAGACTGGCGGGCCACGCCCGCCGGCCTCGAATTGGTGCAGGCCCGCGTCAAGGGCACTGGCCCCGGTATGGAGCCGCCGCCCGAGGCGCGGCTGATCGACGGCTGGTTTCAGTGGCAACCGAACCGCGCGCCGGTGCCGGAGGTCGTGCTGGGTAATTCGGGCACGGCGGGGGAGTGGCGGCTGTGCCATGCTGGAAAGTGCCGGACATTGTCGGAGATTGTCGGCCATCCGATCGGTGCTAACGTCACCAAAATGAGCATCTGCGAACAACAAGAGAAATAAGGGAGATCACAATGGATCGGCTCAACGGCAAGGTTGCCATGGTGGTGGGCGCCGGCTCGATTGGACCCGGCTGGGGCAACGGCAAGGCGACCGCGGTGACCTTTGCGCGCGAGGGCGCGCAGGTGTTTTGCGTCGATCGCAACGGTGCGGCGGCCGAGGAGACCGCGAAGATCATCAATGACGAAGGCGGCAAGGCGATGGCATTCACGGCCGACGTCTCGCGGCCTGCCGAGATCGAGGCGATGGTGGCGGCGTGTCTGAAGGCCCATGGCCGCATCGACGTGCTCGACAACAATGTCGGCATCGCCGAGATGGGCAGCGTGGTCGAGGTGAGCGAGGAGAGCTGGGATCGTGTCTTCAGCGTCAACCTCAAGAGCGCCTATTTCGCCATGAAGCACGTCATTCCCGTGATGGTGAAGCAGGGTGGCGGCTCGATCATCAACATCTCCTCGATCGCCTCGATCCGCCACATGGGCATCTCCTACGTCACCTACGGCGCCTCGAAGGCGGCGATGAACCAGATGACGCGCACCACCGCGATCGAGTTCGCGCGCCATCATGTGCGGGTCAATGCGATCCTGCCGGGCCTGATGAAGACGCCGATGGTCGAGCACTCTGCCGGGCTTGCCGCGAGCTATGCCAAGGGCGACGTCGAGGCGATGTGGCGCGCGCGCGATGCGCAGGTGCCGATGGGCCACATGGGCGACGCCTTCGACGTCGCCAACGCAGCGCTGTTCCTGGCGTCAGACGAGTCGAAATACGTGACGGGGATCGAGCTCGTGGTTGACGGCGGGATCACCTGCAAGGCGGGGGCCTAGGCGCCGCCGTCGTGCCGGATCTGCGCTTCGCTCATCCGGGACGACAGCGGAGGTTAGAGCGACCTACTGTGCCAGCGCCAGAATCCCGGCGGCAAACGCGTGCCAGGCCGCCGTCTCGCTGACCGGCCAGTTCAGCACCTTCACCGCCAGCAGTGCGAGCGTGCCGTAGATGTAGACGGGATGCACGCGCGCCATGGTGCGCCAGTCGCGCACCATGGCGACGACGAGCAGGAGCGAGGCGACGGCGGCCGGCGCGATGGTGACGGGCACCGGCGGCGGGCCCGGTGGTCCTGGAGGCGCGAGGAAGGTGAGGAACCAGCGCGCGATCGCGGCATCCAGAATTGACACCGCCGCGAGCAGCATCAGGCGCTTGTGGACCTCGGGCCTCCGAGCGTTCACAATCGCGAGCACGAATGCCATCGCGAAAAACGCGATCCCGCTCATCGGGACGATCGAGAACGCGATGCCGGCCTCCTCCTGCCCGAGCGTGGCGGAATGCTGCATCACATGCACGGAGGCCAGGAAGCCGAAGATCGTCATCGCGGTCGCGAGCGAGACGCCGGCCATGCCGAGTGCGCGGTGATTGACCACGCGGCCCGAGGCTGCGAGCCAGGTCTGAAGCACGAAATAGAGCGACCAGGTGAAGAACAAGAGACCGTGAAAATGAATCACGGGACTTGCGGAGAATGTCCGGTTGGCAAGCGGCACCCAATAGGTCGGTGCAAAGCCCAAAAACGCGGTGGCCGCGCAAGCGAGCGACATGTGGAGATAGAAATATCGTGCTGGCGACGCATCACGCGCGCGGACACGACGGTCGTCGATCAGGGTCGTCATCTGGAATGAGTCTGGCAAGGCGGGGTTTGGTTCAATCCCACTGTCGTCCCGCACAAGCGCAAGCGCTCGCGCGGAGATCCCGGATCGCGCGCGCTCTGGGCGCGCTTGTCCCGGACGATGAAACTATCCCCCCGCGCTCAATTCGGCGCGATCGAGCTCTTCCTCAAGCTTGTGGAACGCGTCGTCGCCGATCACCTCGGTCGCGCGCAGGTCGAAGATCGATTTGCGCGCGGCTTCGATGGCGCGGCGGCGCAGGGGATCGGCGGGCAGCTCGCCATTGGCGATGCCGCCGTTCGGATCGTTTTCCGCCTGCATCAGGATCGCGCGATATTCGAGCCGCAGGATTTCCGCTTCCTCCGACGGATCGCTCTCGATGGCGTCGAGCGCGGCGCGATAGGCGACCGCGCGTCCGCGCGCGACCTCGATGCCGACAGGATCGTCGTCCTTGAGGCCGAACGCCAGGATCAGCGGCCGCAGCGTCAGGCCCTGGATCACCAGCGAACCCAGCACCACCGCAAAGGCGATGAAGACGATGAAATCCCGATGTGGAAAGTGTTCCGGCAGGGCAAAAGCGGTGGCGAGCGTGACGAGGCCGCGCATGCCGCACCAGGAGATGATGAGGCCGCCCTTGGCAGAGGCGACCTGCTTCGGATCCTTCGGGCGATAGATCCGCTGCGCGATCAGCGCGCGGAGCGTCGTCCGGTAGAACGTCACCCAGAGCAGCCGGACCAGCACCACTGTGAGCAGGATCCAGGCGGCGGCGACGCAATATTCCCAGCGTACGTCGGCATCGAGCCGCGTCCAGATCGGTCGCATCTGCATGCCGATCAGCATGAAGGCGAGCACGTTGAGCACGAACACCATCGTCTCCCACACCGCATAGGAGGGCACCCGTAGCCGCGCCGGCATGCGCAGCCCCGCCCTGCGTGCCATCGTCATGGCATAGACGACGATGGTGAGAATGCCGGAAAGGCCGAGATGCTCGGCGGCGATCCAGACCAGGAAGGTGGTGGCGAACTGCAAGATGATCGCGCTCGGTGCCTCTTTCACCCGTTCAATGAACAGCGGAACAATGCGGCCCGCGAGCAGGCCAGCGATGACGCTGCCAACCAGCGCTAGCGCCATGGTCGGTGCGACCTGGCTCCACGTCAGGTGCTCGGTGGCAACCGCGCCCACCGCGATGCGATAGATCAAGAGCGCAGTCGCGTCGTTGAGCAGGCTCTCGCCCTCCAGGACCTTCACCATGCGGTGGGGCAGCTTCACCTGGCTGAGGATCGCGACCGCAGCCGCGGCATCCGGCGGCGCCACGATGGCGCCGAGCGCGACCGCGGCAGCCCAGGGCATATCGGGCATCAGCCGGTGCGCGACATAGGCCACGGCGGCCGTGGTCAAGCCGACCGCGGCGACGACCAGGGTCGAGACCGGAACCCAATTGCTGCGCAGATCGCGCAGCGAGGTGTCGAACGCGGCATCGAGCAGGACCGGTGCGACAAAAAGCGCCAAAGCCAGGTCCGGCTCCAGCGTCCAGGACGGGCTCGACGGCACGAAAGCGATCAGCGCGCCACCAATGGCGAGGAAGGTCGGGTAGGGGACCTTGATCCGCCGCGCCAGCGCCGATAAGCCGACGGCGCCGAGCAGAAGCACGATGATCCATTCGAATGTCGACACGGTGATTCCCGAAACCGATTTGAGCGGCGCCACAAGCTAGCACCAATCCGGCCGTAATGATGGATAGTGGGGCGACCAGGCAAGATTGAAGGCAAGGCGTTCCGATCGTGACGAACATGCGTTCCTTTCTCATTCAACTGTCGGGCGCCGGGTTGCTCTGCGCGCTCTCGGTCGCCGCGGCCCATGCGGCGACGGGCGGCGAGCCGGT
This sequence comes from Bradyrhizobium sp. 164, assembly GCF_023073715.1. Taxonomy (GTDB): domain Bacteria; phylum Pseudomonadota; class Alphaproteobacteria; order Rhizobiales; family Xanthobacteraceae; genus Bradyrhizobium. The sequence goes on along the minus strand of NZ_JADPKA010000095.1, from coordinate 222,952 downwards.
CGCGGTGGCGCAGGTCGATGTCGCGCCATGCCTTGCGGCGGCGGCGGCCGACGATATGGACAAGGCGGTTACGGCCTGCGCGGCCGTGATCGAGCATGAGAAGACCGCGAAGGAAGCCCTGATTAAGGCGCTGGTCGCGCGGGGCGCGCTTTATGCGCGGCACGAGCAGATCGACCGTGCGATCGCGGACGACAGCCGGGCTTTGCAGCTCGATCCCGGTCTCGCCGACATCTTCAACGCGCGCGGTGAGCTCTGGCTGAAGAAGGGGGACAGGCCCAAGGCAGTGCAGGATTTCGGCGCGGCATTGAAGATTGATCCCAACCACGAGAAGGCCAAGGCCAATCACAAGGCAATGGCGCGCGAGCTCGAGCGGATCGGGGCGCAGATAGCGGTCGCCGGCAAGCCAAGCTTCAATTGCGCCCGTGCGCGACGCGCCGTGGAAAGGGCGATCTGCGGCAATCGCGAGCTCGCCGATCTCGACCGGGAGATCTTTGCCGCCAATGAGCGCGTGATCCGCGAGGCGCGCAATGCGGGTGAAGCCAAGACGCTCCAGCGCGCGCAGGATGAATACGTCGCGCGTCGCAATGCCGGATTCGGCCGGCCAGGGTACGACCTGAAGAAGGCGATGCAGGAGCGCCTGCAGCGGCTGAACGGTGTGGATGGATATTGACGGGACCTCCGCCTCTCTCCGCAAGCGGGGCGAGGAGTGCGGGCAGCTCTCCGCACGCCCGATTTGAACCCATCCTTTGCCAGCCGCGACAACGGTGAGAACCCGACGTCACGGAGCCCTATGTCATGTGCGGCACACATTCTTCCGCGCAAATGCCCTGGTTTGCCAAAATTTCGCTGCGCGCCTTCTTCCTCGGCGCGGCAATCAGCCTTGTTGATGGGTGAACGCAAGAAGGCGCTGGCCGATTACGAAACGGCCCTGCGGCTCGACCCGAGTAACGAGAATGCCGCGAGCGGCCGCCGCGCCATGATCGCCGAGATCGCGAAATTCGGATCCGAGCCGCTGCGTGCGATGAATGCGGCTTCCGGCAACGCTGCGTCGTTCGATTGCGCCACGGCGACGCGCGAGGTCGAGAAGGTGATCTGTGCCGATCCGCAACTCGGCGTGCTGGACCGCCAGATCGCTGAGACCTACGAGCGTGTGCTGCGGGCTGCGACAGCGCGTCTCGCGGCCGACCTGCGCAAAAACCAGCGCGATTTCCTCACGACGCGCAACGCGAGCTTCGGCCGCCCCGGCTATGATCTGAAGAAGGTCATGAAGGACCGCCTGCAGCGGCTCGATGCGATGGCAAGCTGAGAAGCGCTGAAGAACCGAAGTCGCACGGCTGGCTCGGTTAGCTCTCCCGCTTGCGGAAGAGGTCGACGCGTCCCCGGCGGTGCGAAGCATCGTCCAGAGCGCGGCGGGTGAGGGCCTTCCCCTCTTGGAGACTTCCTCCATAGGCCTCCCGACGCGGAGGCACCCCAGCCTCCTCGCAGGCGGAAGAGGGAGCGCAGCGCCGATGCGCGCAAGCTCTACGCCTCTCCTCCAAAAGGCCCATCCTTTTCGGCTTGAACCGCGGCCCGTTCCCGGGAAAATACCCGTCAAGCAAGGCCGGCACTTGATCCTGGTCCTGGCGGGACGCTTCTCCTGCCGTCAGGTCAAGACCAGGCCAAAGGGAACGGGAGCGCGGGAATGAACGTCCAGGGCAAGAGTCTCTATCACGAGGTCCATGCGCGCTCGCTGGCCGATCCGGAAGGATTCTGGGCCGAGGCGGCCAAGGAGATCGACTGGATCGAGCCGCCGAAAAGGATCTTCGATGCGACGCAAGGAACCTACGGCCGCTGGTTCACCGGCGGCGTGGTCAACACCTGCTACAATGCGCTCGACCGCCATGTCGAACGCGGCCGCGCCGACCAGGTCGCGCTGATCCATGATTCGCCGCTGACGGCCAGCATCACCAAATTCACCTACGCCGAGCTCTTGAGCGAGGTGCAGGCACTCGCCGCAATCATGCAGGATTTTGGTGTCGCCAAAGGCGATCGCGTCATCCTCTATATGCCGATGGTGCCGGAGGCGGTGACCGCGATGCTCGCGTGCGCGCGCATCGGCGCGGTGCATTCCGTGGTGTTCGGCGGCTTTGCTGCCAAGGAGCTCGCCACGCGCATCGACGATGCGCAGCCAAAGCTCATTCTCTCCGCGAGCTGCGGTATCGAGCCTGGCCGTATTGTGCAGTACAAACCGCTGCTCGACGAGGCGATCAAGCTCGCGAGCGCGAAGCTGAAGGCCTGCATCGTGCTGCAACGTCCGCCGCACACCTGCGACCTGACCCCGGGACGCGACTATGATTGGGCGAGCCTGCGGCGCAAGGCGCTGAACGACGGCAAGAAGGCGCCCTGCATGCCTGTTGCCGCGACCGATCCGCTCTACATCCTCTACACCTCGGGCACGACGGGCATCCCCAAGGGTGTGGTGCGCGACAATGGCGGCCACCTCGTCGCGGTGAAATGGTCGATGTTCAACCTCTATGGCGTCAAGCCGGGCGAGGTCTGGTGGTGCGGCTCGGACATCGGCTGGGTGGTTGGTCACAGCTATATCGTCTACGGCCCGCTGCTGCATGGCGCGACCTCGATCATGTATGAGGGCAAGCCGGTCGGCACGCCCGATGCCGGCGCGTTCTGGCGCGTCATCAGCGAGCACAAGGCGGTCGCCTTCTTCACGGCGCCGACCGCTTTCCGCGCCATCCGCAAGGAGGATCCGGAAGGCAAATTCATCCGGCAATATGATCTCTCGAAATTCCGCACGCTGTTCCTTGCCGGCGAGCGCGCCGATCCGCCGACGGTGGAATGGGCGGAGCAGCAGTTGAAGGTGCCGGTGATCGATCATTGGTGGCAGACCGAGACCGGCTGGTGCATCGCCGGCAATCCGGTCGGCCTCGGCATGCTGCCGGTGAAGCACGGCTCGCCGACGGTGCCGATGCCGGGGTATCAGGTCGAGATCGTCGATGAAGCCGCAAAGCCGGTCGGGCCCAACACCATGGGCTCGATCGTCATCAAGCTGCCGATGCCGCCGGGGTGCCTGCCGACGCTGTGGAATCAGGACGCGCGCTTCAAGGAAGCCTACCTCAGCGAATTCCCCGGCTATTACAAAACCTCGGACGCCGGCTACAAGGACGAGGACTGCTATGTCTTCGTCATGGGCCGTACCGACGACATCATCAACGTCGCCGGCCACCGCCTCTCCACCGGCGGCATGGAGGAGATCCTGGCCTCGCATCCGGACGTGGCCGAATGCGCCGTGCTCGGCGTCAAGGATGCGATCAAGGGCGAGGTGCCCTGCGGCTTCCTAGTGCTGAAAGCCGGCGTGACGCGTGCGCCCGCCGAGATCGAGAAGGAGATCGTCGCGCTGGTGCGCGACAAGCTCGGCCCGGTCGCCGCCTTCAAGCTTGCGATCACCGTCGGCCGCCTGCCCAAGACGCGCTCCGGAAAGATCCTGCGCGGCACCATCAAGAAGATCGCCGACGGCGAAGCCTGGACCATGCCGGCGACGATCGAGGACCCCAAGGTGCTCGACGAGATCGGCGCGGCGCTGAAGGGGCGGATGTGAATTGTGCTCTCCGGTCGTCATGCCCGGGCTTGACCCAGGCATCCATCAATGATCAGGCAATTGCCTTGATTTCGATGGATTGCCGGGTCAAGCCCGGCAATGACGAATGAGACAGGACCGATCAATGTCAGCCAAGCTCGCGCAGTATGGCGCCATCTCCCTGCTCGCCATCGCACTCTCCGCCTGCTCCGCGCGTTACCAGACGCCCGTAGCGGTCGGCGGCGACGATGACGACGCGGTTTGCCAGAGCCGCGGTTATGCGCAGGGCTCGCCGGAATACGTGGCCTGCCGCAAGGACCGTGATGTCCAGCGCAATGCAGCCACCGCGCGTGCCGATCGCCGTCAGCGTGATCTCGGCGAATACATGCTGAACCATCCCGAACGGCCGTGAGTGCCGATCCGAAATTATGGTGCCGCGGCGCTTGCTCGCATTCACGTCTCCCGTGATCCGCCTGCAACGCAGCAGTCGAAATCCTTGTCCGCTCTCTGCTCTGACGCTGACTCGCGCAACAACGCGCTAGAAATAGCTGAAGAGGAGCTGACATTGACGGTGCGGTTGGCGCCGTCACACCGGCGAATGTGATACACGGGGGGACGCGGCTATCCGGCGTGCACCGTCCGCGGATGCCGATCATGCAGCAACTTCGCCAGGTCGTCGCGATCGCCAGGGCGGTCCCTGATGGCAATCTCGAACAAGGCTTCCTGGATATCCCGGGGCATGTCGCCCCAGGCTGCCAGGACAGCGCGTCCCAGCATCAACGCAAAATGGTTTTCGTCGTCCCGCATCGCTGATCCTCCGCGCTGGAAACAATGCGAGGTCGGCCGCATCGTTCCCGGCAGAGGCGTCGCGAAAGTTCCGCTCGCAAACAAAAACGCGGCGGATCGCTCCGCCGCGTTCGAACCGGATGCGGTGCAGGGAAGTAAGCCCCTACTCCTGCTCGTCCTCCTGCTTCTTGCCGCCGAGCGTCTTGAGCTTGGCGAATACGGCGTCGACATTGAGGTCGTCGCTGGATTTCTGCGCGGGCTCGTACTCGTCCTTACGGGTGGTCTCGGAGGCCGGCAGCAGCGTGGCGCCTCCATAGGCTGCGTCGATCGGCTTCTCCTTGGCTGCGCGCTGCACCTCGAAATCGAGCTCGATCTGGGAGCACAGGCCGAGGGTGACAGGGTCGATCGGGGTCAGCGCGGACGTGTTCCAATGGGTGCGGTCGCGCACGCTCGCGATCGTGCTCTTGGTGGTGCCGACCAGACGCATGATCTGGGCGTCCTTCAGCTCAGGATGGTTGCGCAGCAGCCAGAGGATGGCGCTCGGGCGCTCGTGGCGCCGCGAGACCGGCGTGTAGCGCGGGCCCTTGCGCTTGGGCTGGGGCGGCAGCACCACCTTGCTCTCCTGGAGGCGGAGCCGGTAGTCCGGGTTCTTCTCGCCCTTCTCGATCTCTTCGCGGGTCAACTGGCCGTTGGAGAGGGGGTCCATGCCCTTGATGCCCTGGGCCGCGTCGCCGTCGGCGATCGCGCGCACCTCGAGGGGATGCATCTTGGTAAAATCGGCGACCTGGTCGAAGGTCAGCGCGGTGTTGTCGAGCAGCCAGACGGCGGTCGCCTTGGGCATCAGAGGTGCGTTGCTCATGGCAAATCTCCTTTGTGCTTCGCCCACCCCTCTGGAGGCGAAACCGGTGGTCATCAGCGATGACAGGGAATTGGCGCTATATAAGCCCGGAGGGGGTAGCCACGCAATGGTTCTGCTATAGATAGTGCCTTGACAGCGCCCGAAAGGGGGCCCAATTCCCTTTGAAGTCCCTGTAAAGTCCAGGCAGACTGTTTTAAGCCCAATCCATCCATCGACCGCCCCCGCCAGAAGGCGAAACGGGTGATTCGGTCCCGAGATCGCTCAATGTCAGCCAAACCAGACCTCAAGATCGTGCTTTGTTCTCCCCGTGGCTTCTGCGCCGGGGTGGTCCGGGCGATCGACACCGTGGAACGGGCGCTCGATAAATACGGCGCTCCCGTCTATGTTCGCCATGAGATTGTGCACAACAAGTACGTCGTCGACGGGTTGAAGAAGAAGGGCGCGATCTTCGTCGAGGAGCTCGCGGAAATCCCTGAGAATACCACCGCGCCAGTGGTGTTCTCGGCCCATGGCGTGCCGAAGTCGGTTCCGGCCGATGCCCAGTCCCGCAATTTGTTCTCGCTGGATGCGACCTGCCCGCTGGTGACCAAGGTGCACCGCGAGGCCGCGATCCACTTCAAGCGCGGCCGCGAGATCTTCCTGATCGGCCACTCCCATCATCCTGAAGTGGTCGGCACCCTCGGCCAGCTTCCGGTCGGCGCCGTGACCCTGATCGAGACCGCCGAGGACGCCAAGACCATCACTCCGAAGGACCCCAACAACCTCGCCTTCGTGACCCAGACCACGCTGTCGATCGACGACACCGCGGAGATCGTGGCGCTGCTCAAGGAGCGCTTCCCGAACATCAACGGGCCGCACAAGGAAGACATCTGCTACGCCACCACCAACCGCCAGCTCGCGGTGAAGAAGGTGGCGCCGGTGGTGGACGCCCTGATCGTGGTCGGCGCGCCGAACTCGTCGAACTCGCAGCGCCTGCGCGAGGTCGCCGAGCGCGAGGGCTGCAAGATCGCGGTGCTGGCGCAGCGCGCCGCCGACATCGACTGGGGCAAGTTCGACAACATCGCCAGCCTCGGCATAACCGCGGGAGCATCCGCGCCGGAAGTGATCGTCGAGGAGATCATGGACGCGTTCGCAGAGCGCTACACGCTGCATGTGGAGACGGTCTCGGCCGCGGAAGAGAACGAGTTCTTCCCGCTGCCGCGCTCGGTGCGCCCCGCAGCCGCCGCAGAGTAAATCTGCATGGCGGTCTACACCGACGTTGCCGCCGATGAGCTTGCGGATTTCCTGAAGCAATACGATCTCGGCGAACTGCTCTCCTACAAGGGCATCGCCGAGGGCGTCGAAAACTCCAACTTCCTGCTGCACACGAGCCAGGGAAACAAGCAGGCCTCGTTCATCCTCACGCTCTATGAGAAGCGCGTGGCGAAGAACGACCTGCCGTTCTTCCTCGCGCTGATGACGCATCTCGCCGAGCATGGCATCAACTGCCCGTTGCCGGTGAAGGCGAGGGACGGCGAGGCGCTGCGCGAGCTGGCGGGCCGGCCGGCCGCGATCATCACCTTTCTCGAGGGCATGTGGCCGCGCAAGCCGAATGTGGCCCATTGCGCCGGCGTCGGCGAGGCGCTGGCGAAAATGCACCTGGCTGGCGCCAACTTTGCGATCAAGCGCGCCAATGCGCTCTCGGTCGCGGGCTGGCGGCCGCTGTTCGATGCGGCCGCAAGCCGCGCCGACGAGGTGCAGCCGGGGCTGCGCGTCTTTCTCGCCGCGGAGCTCGATCATCTCTCGAGCGGGGTCTGGCCCACCAATCTACCGGAGGGCGTGATCCATGCCGACCTCTTCAACGATAACGTCTTCTTTCTCGGCGACCGGCTCTCGGGGATGATCGACTTCACCTTCGCCTGCAACGACATGCTGGCCTATGACGTCGCGATCTGCCTCAACGCCTGGTGTTTCGAGCCGGATCATTCCTTCAACGTCACCAAGGCGCGCGCCTTCCTCAATGCCTATGGCCGGGTGCGAAAGCTCTCCGAAGCCGAAGAGGCGGCGCTGCCGCTGCTCGCGCGCGGCGCTGCGATCCGTTTCCTGCTGACGCGGCTGGTCGACTGGCTCAACGTGCCGCCGGGCGCGCTGGTGCGGCCAAAGGATCCGCTGGAATATGTCCGCAAGCTGCGCTTCCACCAGAGCGTGACGAGCGTGCACGACTATGGGCTGATGCCGTCAGGACTGGTGGCGTGAGCGAGCTTCCTAACGTCACGATCTATACCGACGGCGCCTGCTCGGGAAATCCCGGTCCGGGCGGCTGGGGCGCAATCCTGAAGTTCGGCGACAAGGAGAAGGAGCTGAACGGCGGCGAGCGTCACACCACCAACAACCAGATGGAGTTGATGGCGGCGATCTCAGCGCTCGAAGCACTGAAGAGGCCGTGCACGGTCGATCTCTACACCGACAGCCAATATGTCCGTCAGGGCATCACGGGGTGGATCTTCGGGTGGAAGCGCAACGGCTGGCGCACCGCCGACAAGAAACCGGTGAAGAATGTCGAGCTATGGCAGCGTCTCGATGCCGCGCTGAAGCAGCACGAGGTCCGCTGGCATTGGGTCAAGGGCCATGCCGGGCATCCGGAGAACGAGCGCGCCGATCAGCTCGCGCGGGACGGCATCGCGATGGCGCGGTTGCAGCAGAGAGTGCGGGAGTAGTAGCGCCGTCTCGGGCGTCGCCAAGCTCTCTCCAGCCGGCCAAGGCGGGCGATGACACCGGGGGTGAGGCTACTACGCCGCCCCGATCACGATCCCCACCGCCAGCACGATGGCGCCGCCGAGCACGATCTGGAACACGGCCTGGAGAAACGGCGTGTCCATGTAGCGCGAGCGGATGAAGGCGATCGCCCACAATTCGAAGAACACGACGACGCAGGCGATGGCGGTCGCGACCCAGAATGCGTTGGCCCAGCTGTCGGGCACGAGATAGGGCGCGGTGTGGCCGAGCCCGCCGAGCGTCGTCATCGCGCCGCACGTGAGGCCGCGCAGCCAGGGCGAGCCGCGCCCCGTTAGCGAGCCGTCGTCGGAGAGAGCTTCCGCAAAGCCCATGCTGATGCCGGCGCCAATCGACGCGGCAAGGCCGACCAGAAATGTCTGCCAGTTCTGATGCGTGGCGAAGGCGGCCGCAAACAGCGGCGCCAGCGTTGAGACCGATCCGTCCATCAGGCCCGCGAGGCCCGGCTGCACATATTGCAGCACAAACATCCGCCGCCGTGTCCGGTCCTCCTCGGCGCGCACGTCGGGCTTGAGGATCTCGTCGGTGAGCGCGACGGCCCGATTCTCGTGATGCCTCTCTTCCTCGGCGAGATCGCCGAGCAGGCGGCGCACACCGACATCCTCCGCCTGCTCGGCAGCCCGCGCGTAGAAGCGCTCGGCTTCGAGCTCCATGGTCTCGACTTCCTTCCGGATCGTGTCGAGCGGCAGGTTCTTGGTCAGCCATATCGGGCGGCGGCGCAGGAAGCCCTTCACGTCCTCGCGGCGGATCGGCGGCAGATGCGAACCAAAACGCTCCTCGTAGAGCTGGAGCAGGCGATGCCGGTGGCCGCGTTCCTCCTCGGCCATCTCCTCGAAGATCTTGGCCGTGTCCGGGTAGCGCTCGCGCAAGTCCTCGGCGAAGGTCATGTAGATGCGGCTGTCCTCCTCCTCGGAGGAAATCGCGACCGCAAGCACCTCGCGCTCGGTCAGGTCGGCAAAGTTCTTCACGACGGTCCTGCCATTAGTTTAGAATTATTCTAAACTATAGGTCGCCGCGGTTCCCCGGTCAAATCAGCCGGAGCGGGCCTTGGCGAGGAAGTCCAGCAACAGCCGGCCGACTTCGGCGGGCTGCTCCTGCTGCACCCAATGGCCGGCGCCATCGACGAGATGGCAGCCGAGCATCTTCGTGCACGCGCGCGCCTGCATCGCCTCGAACGCGCCGGGGCGTTGATAGGTGCCCCAATCCTGCTTGCCCGAGATGAAACAGGAGGGCACGTCGATGCCGCGGCCAGAGAACAATTGCAGTTCGCGATTGAAAGCGCCCGAGGTGCCGCAGCGATACCATTGCAGCCCGCCCTGGAATCCGGTGCGGCCATATTCGGCGCTGTAGTAGGCGAGCTCGCGGTCCGGTAGCCATTGATTGGCGGCGATCGCGCTCGGCGACGGCATCTCCTTGGCCACCGTCTCAGCCATCGTCTCGTTCAGGTCCATCACGTAATAGGTCGGCAGCTTCGCCAGTTCATTCGCCGACCATGATGCCAGCGGATACGGCTTGTTGTCGGACCAGTCCGCGCTCTTGTGATGATAGTAGGCGCGCAGGAAATCGTGCACGCCCTGCGGCGCGCAGTGCATGTCGGCGTTGGCCGCGCGTGTCGAATAGTACCATTGATAGTGTTTTCGCGGACGCGGCAGCGCGGCGAGTTCGCGATGCACGGCGTCTTCGGCCGCAGGCTTTGCCGGCGTGTCGACTGTGTTGAAAGGCAGCGGCGGCGGTCCACCGAACGGCGCGCTCATCATCGTCACCGAGCGAAACACGTCGGGCCGGCTCAGGGCGCACCAGGCCGCGACCGCGCTGCCGAAATCGTGCCCGACCACATCGACCTGTCGGTAGCCGAAAGCCGCCACCAGGGCGAGCGCATCACGTATCAGGTTGAAGAGCGAGAAGGGCGCGAGATCGCCGTCGTACTCGGCGCGCCATCCCATCGTGCGCCCATAGCCGCGCTGGTCCGGCGCGATCACGTGATAGCCCGCCGCAGCTAGCACCGGCATCACCTTGCGCCAGGAGAAGGCCAGCTCGGGAAAGCCGTGCAGCAAGAGAATGCACGGCCGGCCCCCGGTTTCGAACCCGGCTTCCAGCACATGCATGCGCAAGCCGTTGATGCCATCGACATAGCGTGCGCGGATGCCGGCGGGGAGCGGGACGTCGGGGAGATCGGCCATAGGCGCTTCCTCGTGATGGCCCGGCTTGTCCCGGCCATCTACGTTCTTCGTTGCCGTTGATTGTAAGAACCTAGATGCCAGGCACAAGCCCGGGCATGTGAAGAGAGGTCGTTCCGCTAGGCCGCCGCGCAGACGAAGCCGCTGCCCTTGCGCTTGATCTTGCCCACCGACGGCGAGGGGAAATGCGCCGTGCAGCACAGCGTGTCGGTGTCGCAATAGCGCTCCAGGAAGCCGCGGCGCGTTTTCGCCGCTGTCGCCTGATCGACGTCGAACTTCATCGACAACTCGGGATAGAGCGCCTGCAATGGCGAGTGGATGAGATCGCCGGAGAACACCGCATCGTCCTTGCCGCGTCCGACAGTGAAGGCGACATGGCCCGGCGTGTGGCCCGGCGTCGGCAGGATGCGGATGTGATCGCCGATCTGATGGTCACTGCCGACGAGTTCGTGGCGCCCCGCCTCCACCACCGGCAGCACGCTGTCGGCAAAGGGCGGGACCTCCGCCTTCGCATTCTGCTCGGTCCAGTAGTCGAACTCACGCTTGGCGAAGACGTAGCGCGCCTTGGGGAAGGTCGGTACCCAGCGGCCGTTCTCGAGCCGGGTGTTCCAGCCGACATGATCCGCATGCAGATGCGTGCACATCACGAAGTCGATGTCGTCCACCGACACGCCGGCAGCATTGAGCCCGCGCAGATACGTGTCGTCGGTCTTCATGTGCCATTTCGGCCGCTGCGGCCGCGGCTTGTCGTTGCCGATGCAACTGTCGATCAGGATGGTGTGATGCGGCGTCTTCACCACGTAGGACTGGAAGCACAGGATCAGCGTGTCCTGCTCGTCCAGTGCCTTGGCCTGCCGCATCCATGCGCGGTTCTCGGCCAGCACCTCCGCCGTCAGCCCGGGAATGAACTCCAGCGCCGGGAAGAACGGGACTTCCTGCTCGATGACGCGATGGATGGTGAGATCGCCGACGGAGTATTTGAGGCTCATGAGAGCTCCTGCGAATTATGCCGGAGGCGGCACCGAGATTTTCACGGAAGGCCGCTCCAGCATTCTCTGATGGAAGGCGTCGAGCTTGGGATAGGCTTGGCGCCAGCCGCAATCGGCGAAGCGGAAGTCGGCATAGCCGAGCACGCAAACGAGGCCGATCTGCGAGATGTCGAACGGGCCGTTCAGCACCTCTGGCATATTCTCGAAGCGTGCCATGCCCGTCCAGGCCCTGTTCCAGTGGTCGTCCGACCATGCCTGCCATTGCAGGCCCTGCGGCCGCACCATCTTCTCGTAGCGGCACAGCAGCATGGAATCGAACATGCCGTTGAGCAGCGAGTGGTTGGTCTTGGTCTTCCAGCGCCGCGGCCCGTAGTCCGGGATCAGGCTGCCGCCGGCGATCTCGTTGAGATATTCGACGATGACGTAGGAGTCCAAAATCACGTCGCCGTCATTGGTGATCAGCACCGGCAGCTTCTTCAGCGGCGTGATGCGCGAATAATCCTCGTTGGCGGTGCCCGGCGCGACGGTTGCGGGCACGAGCTCGATCTTGTCGATCAGCCCGAGTTCGACCGCAGCGATGCGCACCTTGCGGGCGAAGGGCGAGGCGGGGGAGAAGGTGAGTTTCATCTGAATAACCTCTATCCAAACACACACGCCTCATCCTGAGGAGTGCGCCTCTTCGGCGCGCGTCTCGAAGGACGGAATGGGAGGCGTTCTCTCGTCACCCGGCCAATGCGTCGAGTGACCGTGTTATTGGCGCATCCTTCGAGACGCGCATTGCGCGTTCCTAAGGATGAGGGCGGAGAGCCTACGCCGCGATGATCTCCTGGCGCTGCTCGCCGAGACCTTCGATGCCGAGCGTGACGACGTCGCCGACATTGAGGAAGGTCGGCGGCTTCATGCCGAGGCCGACGCCGGGCGGGGTGCCCGTGGTGATGATGTCGCCGGGCAACAGCGTCATGAACTGCGACACATAGGAGACGCACTTGGCCATGGAGAAGATCATGGTCTTGGTCGAGCCGGTCTGGCGGCGCTGGCCGTTGACGTCGAGCCACATCGAGAGGTCCTGCACGTCCTTGATCTCGTCCTTGGTGGCGAGCCATGGGCCGAGCGGGCCGAACGTGTCGTGCGACTTGCCCTTGGTCCATTGGCCCAGGCGCTCGGTCTGGAAGTTGCGTTCGGAGACGTCGTTGCAGACGCAATAGCCGGCGACGTAGTTCAGCGCATCGGCTTCCGAGACATATTTGGCGCGGGTGCCGATGATCGCGGCGATCTCGACTTCCCAGTCGAGCTTGGTCGAGCCGCGCGGCTTCTCGACCGGATCGTTCGGGCCGGAGAGCGAGGTGTTGGCCTTCATGAAGATGATCGGCTCGGTCGGGATCGCAGCGCCCGTCTCCTTGGCGTGGTCGCTGTAATTGAGGCCGATGGCGACGAATTTCGAGATGCCGGTGACCGGTGCGCCGAAGCGGGGCTTGCCGGACACCGCGGGCAGCGAGGCGGGGTCGAGGCTCGCCAGCTTTTTCAGAGATTCCGGCGAATAGGCCTCACCGGTCAGGTCCTTCACATGCGCCGACAGGTCGCGCAACTGGCCGGATTTGTCGATCAGGCCGGGCTTTTCCGCACCCTTCTCGCCATAACGAACAAGCTTCATTCTCGTTTCTCCCTGGGAATAGACCGATCGGTTGAACAGCTTCATGGAACAGGGCGGCGGGAAATTCAACCGCTCACTGCCGGGCGTTTCCGCATTACACCCCCTCATCCTGAGGGCCCGCCGAAGGCGGGCATCTCGAAGGATGGCCGCGGGCGGGGCCTTCATGGTTCGAGACGCGCGAAGACGCGCTCCTCACCATGAGGAGTACCGTCACCCCAGCGCCACAAACCTGAACGCGTCGCCATCCCGCTTGATATGCCCGGCCGAGAAATGCCCGCCGATCACCAGCGTCGGCGTGTCGGCAAAGCGGCCGAACAAGTCGCGCCGCGTTTCGGCCGATTGCGCCTGGTTGGAATCCGCGGTCGAGGACCAGTCGAGATGCGCCATCTGGCAGGGGTGGTGGGCGACGTCGCCGGTGAGCAGGCCCTGCTCGCCGTCGGACTGGATCAGGATGCTCATATGGCCGGGGCTGTGGCCTGGCGTCGGGATCATGCTGATCTCGTCGTAGAGCTGGCGGTCGCTCGCGATCAGATCGGCCCTGCCGGCATCGACGATCGGCTGCACGGAATCATTGAACACCGCTGCCTTGTCCGGTTCGGCGGAGTGGTCGCGCCAGTGCTCGTATTCGGTCTTGCCGAACACGTAGCGCGCATTCGCAAAGGTGGGCAGCCATTTGCCGTCGACCAGCTTCGTATTCCAGCCGACATGATCGACGTGAAGATGCGTGCACAGCACCGTGTCGATGCTGTCAGGCGCGAAGCCTGCCGCCGTCATCGTCTCCAGAAATGGTGTGCTGCGATGATTCCAGGTTGGGACGTTGCGGCCCTGCTTGTCGTTGCCGAGCCCGGTGTCGACCACGATCCGGCGCGTCGGCGTCTCCACCACCAGCGAATGGATCGACATCTTCAGCCGGCCTTCTTCGGTGGCGAAATGCGGGATCAACCAGGGCAACTTCTGGATCTCTGCGTTCCCTGCGAGCGGCAGGATGAAGCGGGTCGAGCCGACCGTCTCCAATTCCACCACCTTCGTGATTTTGACCCTGCCCACCTTCCACTGCATCGGCGCCTTCCCATGTTCTTGTTTTGGTGCCGAAACATGCGGCCTTCCGCCATGGAGCGCAATGGATCATCTGACGCGATGCGGCGTTATCGCGGGAACCGGAGGAGGAGCCATGCCAGAGCTTGCAATATCCGCTGAAAAAGTCGCTTTTATCATCGAGAAGGCGCGCGAATTGGACGTCAAGGAGGGCGATTCCGATCCGGATTCCGGCTCGAACCCGAGCGATGACGATGCGCTCGACGTTCTCGAGGACGACGGCTCCGATCCTGTCGTCCAAGAGCTCGGGAGCTTCATGATTGCCCTGAACGAGGACGAGCAGCTCGATCTCGTCGCGCTGACGTGGCTCGGCCGCGGCGACGGCACGATCGATGATTGGGACGATTTGCGCACCCGCGCAGTGGAGGCGCGGAATGAATATCGCAGTCCGCGCCGCGAAACGGTGCACTATCTGCTCGGCGAGCCCATGCTGGGCGATCTGCTCGCCGACGGTCTCGACGCATTCGGCATCGACTGGACCGATGAGCGCACCACCGCTGATTCCTCCGCTCCAAGTCAGCAGGACGAGGACGAACCGACCAAGCAGCGGTGAGACGGAGAATGCTCTCCCCGTAAGAACGGGGAGAGCGAGATGCGCGACTACAGGGTCCCCGGGAACGCGCCGCCATCCAGCAAAATGTTCTGCCCGGTGATGAAGCCGGCCTTGGCGCCGCAAAGGAAGGCGCAGGCATAACCGAACTCGTCGGGCTGGCCGAAGCGGCCGGCGGGGTTCTGCTTGGCGCGCTCGGCGAGGATCTGCTCCGGCGTGACGCCGCGCTTGTCGGCCTCGGCCTTGGCGGTGCCGGTCAGGCGGTCAGTCTCGAACGGGCCAGGCAACAGGCCATTGATGGTGACGTTGTTGATCACGGTCTTGCGCGACAGGCCGGCGATGAAGCCGGTGAGGCCGGCGCGCGCGCCGTTGGAAAGGCCGAGGATGTCGATCGGCGCCTTGACGGCGGCCGAGGTGATGTTGACGATGCGGCCGAACTTGCGCGCCATCATGCCGTCCACCGTCGCCTTGATCAGCTCGATCGGGGTGAGCATGTTGGCGTCGATTGCCTTGATCCAATCGTCGCGGGTCCAGTTGCGGAAATCGCCGGGCGGCGGGCCGCCGGCATTGTTGATCAGGATATCAGGCTCGGGGCAGGCCTTCAGCACGGCCTCGCGGCCTGCCGGCGTCGTGATGTCGCCGACGATCTCGGTGACGGTCACGCCGGAATAGGCTTTGCGGATGTCGTCGGCCGTCTTCTTCAAGGCCTCGGCGCCGCGCGCGGTCAGGGTGACATGAACCCCGGCCTCGGCCAGCGAGATGGCGCAGGCGCGCCCGAGGCCCTTGCTGGATGCGCAGACGATGGCGCGGCGACCTTTGATCCCAAGATCCACTGTTTCACTCCCGTAATGTCAGGTAGGTTTTGGACGGCGGCTACTCTATCCAACCTCGACGCTGCTGATAAGGGACGGGCCCGCTTCAAAATGCATGGCGCGCGCTGCGGCGATGCAAATGCGGAGGCATGGTCCGGAAGAATGTATCGCGGTTTTCTAAAGAGATCATGCCCAAACAACAAAGCGCGATCTGATCGCGCCTCAGATGCGCCGCTCCTGCTTGAGGCGGTCGATCGCGGCAGCCGCCTCCGGCGGCAGCGACTTGAATCCCATCTGTCCTACCGTCGAGAACAGCGGGCGCAGATGCGAGCCGGCGAGAAAAGGCGGCTGGCGGTTGGCCGGCACGATCTGGTCGAACACCGCTACCAGCGTGGTGGCGACGAGGCCGACCCTGATGGTGCCGAGCGCGGCGCCGCCGAGCCGGTCGCCGATGCCGGCCTCGCCGATGGTGTCGTTCAGGGCGGTGCGGCCGATATGCCCGAGCAGCATGCCGATCACCACAAAGATGGCGAAGAACCAGATCCAGTTCTGGAGCAGCGGTGAATTCGCGTTGGCTGCGATCTGCGGCGCGATCAGCGGCATCAGCGCCACCGCCATCGGCGCGGCGAGCAGATAGGCGAGGATGGTCACAGCGCTGCGCAGCAGCCCGGTCCTGAAACCGAGGCCGACCGCGATGGCGAGTGCCGAATAGACCGCGAGATCGAAACTGTTCATGCCTGCGAGCTCACCTCAGGAAACGTTGCTGCGCTGGAACGAATGAACGCCGAGCCGATCATTCCGGTTTCAGATCGCTAAAATCGTCTGTATTGATGGCTTCAAAAGCTCAGGGATTACGCCCAAGGAAATCGTCATGGCAGACCTATTCGACGTCAGTGAAGAAACCATCCTCGTGACCGGCGCGAGCCAGGGGCTGGGACGGCAATTTGCCCGAGTGCTGGCGGCCCATGGTGCATCCGTCGCGCTCGCGGCGCGGCAGACCGACAAGCTGAAGAGCCTGGAAGAAGAGATCCGCGGCAATGGCGGCCGCGCCGCTGCCGTCGCGCTCGACGTCACCGACACCGCGTCGATCGCCAGGGCGGTCGATGCGGCGGAAGCTGCGCTCGGGCCGGTCACCGTGCTGATCAACAATGCCGGCATTGCCATCGAGAAGCTCGCGACCGAGCAGACCGAGGCTGACTGGGATGCCGTGATCGGTGCCAACCTGAAGGGCGCCTATTTCCTCGCGACGGAAGTGGCGCGGCGCATGATCGCGCGCAAGCAGCCGGGCAACATCGTCAACATCGCCTCCGTGCTCGGCACCGGCGTGCTGAAGGCGGTCTCTCCTTACGCGATCTCTAAGGCCGGCATCCTCCAGGCGACCAAGGCGATGGCGCTGGAGCTCGCGGGCCAGAACATCCGGATCAACGCGCTCGCGCCCGGCTATATCGATACCGAGATGAACCACGCCTTCTGGTCGACGCCCGCAGGCGAGCGCCTGGCCAAGCGCATCCCGCAGCGCCGCGTCGGCGCCGAGTCCGATCTCGACGGCGCGATCCTGTTGCTGGCGTCGAACGCCTCGCGCTACATGACGGGCAGTGTGGTGACGGTGGACGGCGGGTTCTTATTGAATTGAGCTACGCTGCGCTATTGGCGCGCGAGAGCTTTACTCCGGTCTCGTCCCGGACAAAGGCGTCCGATTGCGTCCCGCGGCCGCCGCGAGCCGGCTCGGCCGCGACCGCGCGACCATGGCACCGAAAGGCATCCTCCAGCGCCTGCAGCGGGGTGTTTGTCAGGGATTGTCCAAGGCACGGTCCATGGCAGCATCCCCTAAATGACGTTGCGCCCTGATTTTGTTACGGCCAAGCTGGCTCTTTGCGGAACTCCTGGCAAGTGCATGCCGAAACGGCCCCAAAACCGGTCCATCCGCCTGTCACAAAGTCGAAAAAAACGTTCCCGCAGCCCTTTCCAAAGGCAGCCCGCCTTGTTACATACGCCCCGCACCCGACGGGCTTTGCCCCGGGTCGCCTTCCAAGGAAGCCTTTGGGACGGACGAAGCAAGCCACGCGAACAGCGCCGGCCCTAACTGACCGTCCCCGGCCTTTGGCGAAGGCAAAGCAAGTGTTTAACGCGGGGTGGAGCAGCCCGGTAGCTCGTCAGGCTCATAACCTGAAGGTCATAGGTTCAAATCCTATCCCCGCAACCAAATTCGGATTGACCGGATCTGATATGAAAATGGCCCGCATGAAGCGGGCCATTTTTGTTTGGTAAATGTTTGTTTGCTAAATCCTGCGCCTCAAAACTCCCTAACCACCTTCCCATCCGCGCCCACCAGCGTCGACGGTGCCTCCCCAAACACCAGCCCCTCTGGCTGAAACTTGATCGTCTTCCCGCCCTCGACGAACTCCGCAAAATTGCGCGGCGTCGCCGAGTGCACGCCGTTCGCCAGGAAGTCATCGATTTCGTAACAGGTGTCGGGCTTGCCGCCGGAGCCTTCGCCCAAAAACTTCTGGAAGGTCTGGCTCGTGATCTTGGCCTTCTTGCGCGCCGACCAGTTGGTGTAGCGGCGGTAGAGCTTTGGCAGGATCACCGGGCCCTTGTCGGTCGCGAGCACGGCGGTCTCGCCGGCCCTGGGCTCGCGCAGGCCGAAGTCGAAGGGGCCAATCGTCTTGGCGAGATGTTTCCAGACCGGCAGCTTCTTTGCGCGCGCCGTCTTGGCGAGCGCGAGGAAGGCCTTGATCTCATCCTCGTTCATCGAGGAGTAGAACGTCGGATAGGCAAAGCCCTGCTCGACCAGCCAGTGATTGATGTCGATTGTCTCGCCACCAACCGTCACCTCGATGTCGCCGACCAGCCGCCCATAGGTGTCGAACACCTCGTTCGGCGCATCGACATGGGTGAACACGCGGCAGGGAAGGGTGACTTCGCCGGGACGGCTGAGGAAATCGTGCAGCACCTTGCTCGCGGTGGCGCCGAGGAATTGTCGGTAGGAATGCGTGACCTCGTGATAGGCCTGCCGCTTGGCCTGCGTCAGACCCTTCTTCTCGGCCGTCGAGAGTGGCGAGGGCTGGTAGTGCAGCTCCGGTGCGTCGATGCCCTGGAGGCGGACGGTGAGCTTGCCGTTCTTGATCGGTGCCGTTGCGGTCCGGCCCTTGACCTTGGCGCCCTCGAAGGCGTGGGTCGGCTGGAATGGCGACGAGTCGTTCTTGCGGAAGCGGATCGCGTCCGGCGCGATGGCCACCACGACCTTGGTGGTGTCGGCGTCCGACCGCCCCTCCGGCCAGAACTGGCCGACATCAATCGTACCTTCAACCTCCAACAGTCCAACGGGCATCGGCCGCTCCTGTCACGGCGCACGACGACTTCTGAGGAAGCGATTCGCGCGAACAGTGAGGCGTAACCGAGCATCTTCGTGCGACAGGCCCATGACGGCGGCTAGGACAGGCGCGACGCGTTGCGGCCGTGGCCTCAGCTCTCGGCTACACGATGCTGACAACGAGGTTGTCATGGGGTGCGCTCGAAGGGGTAGAGCGACGGACGGCACGCCTTGGCGGGTGGCATCAGTCGCAACAAGACGCCCGCGCGCCTGTCGCGGGCGGCAATGGGTTCTTGAACCAAGAAGAATGCTTCTGAAGATCACGATCGATGCGGACAGACCATCGTCAGATAGAGCAGCGTCGGCGCCTTGTCCTCGCCGTTCCTGTACTCCCACTCCAGCCGGATCTCGTGGCGGTGCGCATAGGCATCGCTCGCCTTGTGCGTGATGATGTTCGTCTTCATCGGGATCGGCGGTTCGGAATTGAAGCACTTCCGGACGCAGGCATCGAGCAGATCGCATCGCGTCAGAGGGATGACACCGGGCTCGTCCTTGGACAGCGGAGCCGTGTTCGGCTGGGTGCTGAGGTCGACGCGGGCCCGGCCCTTCTCCTTGTGCCAGTACTTGGCGCTTCCCTGCGGCCACTTGGATGGCGGGTTCAGGATCAGGTGATACTGGCCATATTCCAGCGTCGGCAGATCGATGTCGTCCGATTCCTTGAGCTTCGCGACGCTCTTTTTCATGTTCGCCAGGGGATAGTAATTTCTGTTCATCAAGTCTCGAAATGCCTTGCCGCTATATACCAGTCCGGCCATCGCCTCTTTCCCCGATATGTCTGTTGTCAAAACTTGGTGCTGGCGGCCGAAATACGCGTCACGCTGCCGCCGATCACACATTCGTTGTGTGCAGGCACGCTACCACCCACGACTGTACTTCGTCCAGAGAGCCGCGATCCGGTAACATCGCGTATCCCGCAAGCCCGATTGCCATGCATTCCTCTATGGGTAATGTACGCCAAACGCCTCGCAGGCGTTGGAGCGGGACTGCCGAGGCAGTTCGTTGAAGGCGCTGAAATGCATTGCTTCGCGTGTCAGTCGACGATTGATCCCGGCGATAGCTGGTGCTCCAAATGCGGAGCGGCGGTGCGCGAGCGCGTTGATCCCGACAGCGAGCGACGCTTTGTGACCATTCTGCGCGCTGACGTCGTCGATTCCACGGGACTTGTTGCGGAGCTCGAGCCGGAGGCGGCGGTGTCGCGTCTCGAACCGGCTCTTGCGGCGATGAGAGGCGCGGTGCGCCAGTTTGGCGGCATCGTCAGTAAAGAGTTGGGCGATGGGTTGGCCGCGGTATTCGGCGCTCCGATCGCCGACGACAACCATGCCCCGCTGGCCTGCCACGCAGCCATCGAACTTGTCCGGCGTGTCGGCAGCCTGGGAGATCCCGGGCTTCAGGTCCGGGTTGGCCTCCACTCAGGCCATGTGGTGGCCTACATGGTCGCCAGCGAATTTTCCAAAGTCTATGAGATCGGCGGAGCCGCCCAGCATCTGGCAGCCCGGCTGGAAGCAGCGGCCGAGGCGAACCAGATCTATGTCTCGCAAGCCTGCCAGGAGCTCGCGGACGGACATGTGCGCTTTGAATTCCTCGGCCGAAAAGCGCTCCGTGGTTTTGGCGAGCCCATGCCCGTGTACCGGATCATGGGCGCAAGCGATCTGTCGAGCTGGCGGGTCCGACGTGCGCGCAGCGTTTCCCGTTTCGTCGATCGCACGACGGAGCGGGCATTGCTATGGCGCGCGACGGAAAGGATTGCGGCCGGCCGGCAAACGGTTCTGCTGATGGGGGATGCCGGCATTGGTAAGTCGCGGCTCGCACATGAGTTCGCCCAGGACCTTCGAGCCAGCGGCTGGCGGCTGATCGATGCCGAGTGCAGCCCGAATCTCCAGGGCGCTCCGTACAGCGCCCTCAAGCGCCTGTTGCTCTCGGTCTTTGATGCAGCTGCGAGGGATCAGACCAGGACGGACGATCCCAGAGACGCGTTGCCGGTGGTGCAGCAGCGCGCCATCGACGCCGTCCTGGACTTGCCGATTTCCGATCCGCAATGGGACGAATTGGAGCCTCACGCCCGCGGCCGCGCGATTTCAGACGCGAGCTGCGCGATCGTCGCGAGCGTCGCCCGTCGCCAACGCACTGTCCTTCTGATCGAAGACCTGCATTGGATCGATCGGGCCAGCGACGCGATTGTGGCCACCCTCTCCGGGCTGCAAAGCCCCGATTTGCTTGTGCTGCTGACGACGCGGCCCAACGGAATGCCGGTGTGGATCGCAAATTGTCAGGCGGAGATCGTGGCGATGCGGCCTCTCGACGACGATTCGGGTCTGGCCATGCTCGCGGAGATGCTTGGCCCCGCTACCTCGAATACGGACCTGAAGAATCGGATCATCTCTCACACGGCCAACGTTCCGCTGTTCATCGAGGAGGTCTGCCGAAGTCTGAAGGACAGCGGCCTGCTTCTTGGCCAGTGGGGTGATCTTTCCGTTGCGCGTCCTGTGGACGAGCTCGGCATCCCCAGCAGCATTCAAGGTGTGATCGCGGCACGGCTCGATCGCGTGTCGCGGCAGGAAAGGTCACTTCTTCAGATCGCCGCGGCGCTCGGACGCCGGGCCAACCAAGCCATGTTGCGGAAAGTAGCGGCCCTGCCGGAAAAGGTTCTGCAGGATTGCCTCGCCGCACTCGACCGGGCCGAACTGCTGGTCAAGATCGACAGTGAGTTGGAGGACTCGCTCGAATTTCGGCACGAGATGGTCAGGCAGGTGACCTACGATTCCATGGTCGAGAAGGTGCGCGAAAGCATCCATGCCAGCATACTTGCCGCCCTCGAAGGCGACGAGGCATGGGCCGACGATCCGGATACGCTCTGCTATCACGCGACGCGAGCAAAGGACTGGCAGAAGGCGTTCGACCACGGCAGGAGCGCTGCTCGAAAATGTTTGGTTCGCTCGGCCTATGCCGGCGCGGTCGACTATTTCGAGATTGCGATGGGATCTCTCGACAAGACACCAGTGACGCACGCGCGCGAGGTGAACGCCATTGACATCCGAATGGAAGCACGTCTGGCCTTTGCCGGATCTGGGCGCGTCGCGGAAGCCCTGGATCTGGGAAGGGAGGCCGAACGGCGAGCCGATGCAATCAACGATATTGAGCGCAAGGTCGCGGCCATGACCATGAGGGCGGGCGCACAGAACTTCTATGGAGCGCCGGTCGAAGCTGTCGCGATCGGGGAAGACGTGGTGGATCTGGCGGAGAGCTCGGGCAATCCCGGCTGGCGCAATCTCGCCCAATATGGTCTTGGGCAGGCCTATTTTCTTTCCGGCCGCTACCATCAGGCCGAGAAGATGCTGGCCACGGCCCGCGTCCATCTCGCGGGTCCAACAGCGAGTGCTCCGATCGGCACGACCCCACGATCTTTGCTCCTCCTTTGCTGCATGATGAACAGCATCACCCACACCGTGATGGGCGAGCTCGATGCCGCCGAGCAGCTCCAGCGCGAGGCCGCTGCGATAGCGGGGGAGACCGGTCGGCCCTACGACCGCGTCGCGGCCGCCTATAGCGGCGGCTGGCTGAAGCTGGGGCAGAATGATCCGGCAGCCGCCGCTTCCATCCTCGAGGACGGCTTTGTCCTCGCGCAGAAGCACGGCATCCGGCTGTTCGTGCCGGTGCTCGCCTGCCATCTCGGCATGGCCTATCTGGACCAGGGCCTGTTCGACCGGGCGCGGGGCATGTTGACCGAGGCGCGCGAGGAGGCGAAGGCGGTCGGCTATACTTCGGCGGTGCTGCGCAGCTCGATCTACCTGGCGCTGGCGACCTGGCGCCTCGGCGACGCCGGGACTGCGCAGAACATGCTGCGCGAGGCGCGCAACACGGCGCGCCAGCAGGGGTTTTCGGGCCTCGAGGCCGAGGCCCTGCTTGGCGAAGCCGTGGTGACGCCGGCGTCCAGCGCCGAAGGCAAGGCGGCCATCCTCGCCGCGCTGCGCGCCAGCATCGCGATCGCCTCCGAGAGCGGCGCGCGGCCGCTCCAGCAGAAGGCCGAGGCGATACTGAACGACATGCTCGCGCGAGGCGACGAGCTGACCTGACCCCGGCGGGGTCCGCGACGGCACCGCTGCGGCCGACCTTAGCGTCACTGCGAACCAACTGAGGCCGACCGACGGGTTCTATGCTCGCGCGAGCCTCACTTCACCAGCGGACAGCCACCGTCCTTCAACGGCCGAAACGCCTGGTCGGCGGGCACCTCGGCGAGCAATTTGTAGTAGTCCCACGGCCCCTTCGATTCCTCCGGCTTCTTCACCTGGAACAGGTACATGCTGTGCACCATGCGGCCGTCCTCTCGCAGCACGCCGTTGTCGGTGAAGGCGTCGCGCACCGGCAGCTCGCGCATCTTGGCCATGACCGTCTTGGTGTCCTTCGTGCCCGCGGCCTGCACGGCCTTGAGGTAATGCAGCGTGGCGCTGTAGGTCGCGGCCTGGTTCATCGTCGGCATGCGCTTGACGCGCTCCAGGAAGCGCTTGCCGAAGGCGCGGGTCCTCTCGTTGAGATCCCAGTAATAGGCCTCGGTGACGATCAGCCCCTGCGCGAGTTTGAGGCCAAGGCTGTGCACGTCGGAGATGAACATCACGATCGCAGCCAGGTTCTGGCCGCCAGCGACGATGCCGAACTCGCCGGCCTGCTTGATCGCGTTGATGGTGTCGCCGCCGCCATTGGCGAGGCCGATGATCTTGGCCTTGGAGCCCTGGGCCTGGAGCAGGAATGACGAAAAGTCCGCGGTGTTGAGCGGATGCTTGACGCTGCCGAGCACCTTGCCGCCAGCCGCCCTCACCACGTCGCCGGTGTCGCGCTCGATGGAATGGCCGAACACGTAGTCCGCGGTAAGAAAGAACCAGCTGTCGCCGCCGTTCTTGACGATGGCGCTGCCGACGGTATGGGCGTTGGAATAGGTGTCGTAAGTCCAGTGCGCGGTGTAAGGCGAGCAGGATTTCCCGGTGATATCGGAGCTGGCCGCATCGGTTACGATCATGATCTTTTCGTACTGCTTCGACAGCTCCATCACCGCGAGCGCAGTGGCCGAAGTCGGCAGGTCGATAATCATGTCGACGCCCTCGGTCTCCCACCATTTGCGGGCGATGCTGGAGGCAACGTCGGGCTTGTTGAGCACGTCGGCCGAGACCAGGTCGATCGACTTGCCGAACATCTGTCCGCCAAAATCCTCGATCGCCATTTTGGTGGCCTCGACGTTCCCCATGCCGCCGATGTCGGAATAGACGGAGGAGAAGTCGGAGAGCACGCCGATCTTGAGCGGTGCCTGCTGGGCAGAAGACGAGCTGGTCGCGAGCACGGCGAGTCCGGCCGCGAAAGCGGCACGCATAATCCGGCACATGGCATTTCCTCTGATATTTATAATTGGTGCACCAGCCCAGATTGCCTCTCTGAAGTGCCAATTCTTGCGTAACGGCGCCGCGCTCGTCGGCTGAATTGACGCGGGCGATTGCGCCAACTACGGTTTGCGCAAACATGGGAAGCGTGCGCATGCACTGTTCGGGCCGGCCTCTGCGCCATCGCAAATTAGGGGACGGAAATGACCAGCGATACCGCAGCCACCATCGCGAAAGCC
This sequence comes from Bradyrhizobium sp. 164, assembly GCF_023073715.1. GTDB lineage: Bacteria > Pseudomonadota > Alphaproteobacteria > Rhizobiales > Xanthobacteraceae > Bradyrhizobium. The sequence goes on along the minus strand of NZ_JADPKA010000095.1, from coordinate 198,715 downwards.
CGCGAGCATTCCATCGGCGATCTCCTACGCCGGTCGGCAGGCCGCGAGCCGAACAAGCTCGCGGTGAGCTGCGGCAATGTGAGCTGGAGCTTTGCCGAGATGGACACGATCTGCAACCGGCTCGGCCGCGGCCTGCTCGGTCTCGGCGTCAAAAAAGGCGACCGTCTCGCCGTGCTCTCGCGCAATTCGCACGCCTTCGCGGCGCTGCGCTTTGCCGTGGCACGGATCGGCGCCGTGCTGGTGCCGGTTAACTTCATGCTCAATCCGGACGAGATCAACTTCATCCTGAAGAGTTCTGGGGCAAGGCTGCTCGCAACCGGTCCTGATTTCGTCGAGCAAGCGAGCGCGGCCAGCGCCAAGGATTGCGCCGTCGAGAAGATGATCTGCTTGCCGGGCGAGGATCCGGCCACGGCACCTTCGGGCCTCACCACCTTCGATGATCTCTTGCATGCCGACGGCTCGTTCCTGGACGCGTCGGTCGACAGCCGCGATCTCGCGCAGATCGTCTACACCAGCGGCACGGAATCGCTGCCCAAGGGCGCGATGCTGACCCATGAAGCCGTGATGTGGCAGTATGTCAGCTGCATCATCGACGGCGGCATGAGCGTGGACGACAAGTTCCTGCACGCATTGCCGCTCTATCATTGCGCCCAGCTCGACGTGTTTCTGGGGCCGCAAATCTATCTCGGCGCTTCCGGCGTGATCACGGGCAAGCCGACCGCCGACAACATCCTGGCGCACATCCAGGCGCACAAGATCACCTCGTTCTTCGCGCCGCCGACGATCTGGATCGCGATGCTGCGCTCGCCGAATTTCGACAAGACCGACCTGTCGAGCTTGCAGAAGGGCTATTACGGCGCCTCGATCATGCCGGTGGAGGTGCTGCTCGAACTGCAGCGCCGCCTGCCCAACGTCAGATTCTGGAATTTCTACGGCCAGACCGAGATTGCGCCACTCGCGACCGTGCTGCGACCGGAGGATCAGCTGCGCAAGGCCGGCTCGGCCGGCAAGCCGGTGCTCAACGTCGAGACGCGGGTGGTCAACACTGCGATGGAGGACGTCAAGGTGGGTGAGGTCGGGGAGATCGTGCACCGCTCGCCGCATCTGCTCTCCGGCTATTACAACGATCCGGTGAAGACCGCGGCGGCGTTTTCAGGCGGCTGGTTTCACTCGGGCGATCTCGCTACCGTCGACGACGAGGGCCACATCACCGTGGTCGATCGCGTCAAGGACATGATCAAGACCGGCGGCGAGAACGTCGCAAGCCGCGAGGTCGAGGAAATGGTCTACCGCATCCCCGCTGTCTCCGAGGTCGCCGTCGTCGGCCTGCCCGATCCGCGCTGGATCGAGGCGGTGACCGCGATCATCGTGGTCAAGAACGGCGAAACGCTGGACGAAGAGTCCGTCATCAAGCATTGCGCCGGCCAGATGGCGCATTTCAAGGTCCCCAAGCGCGTCATCTTCGTGGATAGCTTGCCGAAGAATCCGAGCGGCAAGCTGCTCAAGCGGGAGCTGCGCCAGCGTTTCGTCGGCGGCGACACGCTCGACAAGGCGATCCAGAAGAATTTTGCAACATGAACGCGCTTTTCGCCTCTCCATGTGCGGGGAGAGCTGGAAATTTGAGAGAGAGAATCCCGGGTGAGGGGGCCCCGCGACTCCGCAGTCAGCCTTGGAACAACAGCGTTTCCACATCGTCATTGCGGAGATGCGCCCTCAATACTTCTTCACCGTCGCGGCGAACGCCAGCCACAGCGCCATCGAGGCTAGCCCAAAGCCGCCGAGCAGGAGGAACGTCGGGCCGTAGCCGATCCATTGCGCGATCCAGCCACCGAGCGCGGGACTGAAGCTCGCGCCGACGCCCTGCACCGTGATTACCGCGCCTTGGCCTAGATTGATGCGACCGGTTCCGTTAAGGGACCGCGCGACCATGCCGGGGACGGCAACGGTCTGGAGTCCGGTGCCGATGCCGTCGAGCACCTGCATTGGCACGACGCCCCACCATCCCGTGACGAAGAAAGCAAGCACGCCGCGGATGGGCAGGAACATGAAGGAGATGAGGATCACCGGCCAGTAATTGCGCTTGCTCGCGGCCTTCATCGCGATCAGCGAGGTCACGATCATCACGCCCTGCGCAATCACGACAGTGGTCGCGACGAAGCTCGGGCCATTGGCCTGCCCGTCGGCCACTGCCGCAAGTCCATAGAGTGGCACGATCGCGGCATTGCCGAGATGGAAAAGGGCGAGCGCGAGTGCCAGCACGAGCAGCGGCTTGTGCTTGAGCAGCATCGTCATCGCATCCGGCGGAGCTTTGGAGTCGTCCTCCTTGCTGCCGCGCGCGGCGCGATCATCGATCGCCTTGGCGGGAATCATCAGCACGCAGGCGATCGCGATGGCGCCGAATATGGCCGCCAGCACGAACACGGCGATATAGCCGAACTTGTAGCCGAGATAGCCCGACAGCGCGGCGCCGACCATGTTGCCGGCGTGGTTGAATGCCTGGTTGCGGCCGTTGAGCGCGTTGAAGCCCTTCTGCTTGGCGATGCCGAGCGTGATGCCTGTCACCGCCGGCACGATCGCGGCGCTCGCCAGCGATTGGGCGACCTGGGAAAAGGTGACGGCCCAGAAATTTTGCGAGATCAGGATGATTGCAGATGCCAGCACCACGCAGATGCCGGGGATGACGACCCACATGCGCTTGTTGCGGCTGGAATCGATTAGGCCGCCGATCGGGGTGGTGATCAACATGCCCGCGACGTTGCCGATCGTCAGTGCTGTGCCGATCAATCCACTCGCCCAGCCGCGCTCCTGGAGGAAGACGCCGACGAACGGCCCGATGCCCGACTGCATGTCGGCCATGAAGAAGTTGAGCGCGAACAGGGGCCAGATACGAGACGGTGAAGGGCGCGATGTCATCGAGACGCTGAACGCAATGCTGCCGATCGAATAGGATCTCGCATGAGGCGGAGAGTTCGGGCCCATGGGCGCCCGGGCGGACCAGAACCTAACCTGCGCTCGTCGCGTTGGTTCCGATCGCCCTTGCGATCGCATGACCGCGACGTCATGTCATACTTGCGACTGTCTCGATCAGGATCTCGGCCATGCCACTCTGGACCTGCGAAACCTGCGGCGCGCAATTTCCGGACAGCGGACATCCGCCCGCATCCTGCCCGATCTGCGAGGACGAACGGCAGTTTGTGGGCTGGAAAGGGCAAAGTTTCCTGACTCGCGAGGCGCTGGCAGAACGCCACCGCGTCGTCTGGCGCGACGATCACGGCCTGACCGGCCTCTCGCTCGAGCCGAGCTTCGCCATCGGCCAGCGCGCGCTGCTGGTCCCGCTCAGCGGCGGCTGCATGATGTGGGACTGCATACCGCTGGCAACACCAGAGGCGATTGCGCATGTGCGTTCGCTCGGCGAACTGAAGGCGATCGCGATCTCGCATCCGCATTATTATGGCGCGCTCGCCGACTGGAGCGAGGCGTTCGGCGGCGTGCCGATCTATCTACACTCAGATGATCGCCAATGGGTGACGCGGCCGCATGCATCGATCGTGCACTGGACCGGCGATTACCACCGCATCTCCGACGACGTGCTGCTGCTGCGCACCGGCGGTCATTTCGCCGGTGCCACCGTGCTGCACTGGCGGCACGGTGCGGACGGCAGGGGCGCGCTGCTCACCGGCGATATCGCGCAGGTGACGATGGATCGCCGGTTCGTCAGCTTCATGTATTCCTACCCCAACTACATGCCGCTCAACGCCGCCGCGGTGCGGCGGATCGCATCTGCCGTTGAGCCGCTCGCCTTCGACCGCATCTATGGCGCCTGGTGGGGCCGCAACGTCGCCGCAGGCGCCAAGGCCGCTTTTGCTACCTCGGTCGCACGCTATCTGGCGGCCATCGCCTGAGCCACATGCCGTTTTGGGAGCGCTTGCCGCGCCAGAATAACTGTACTATAAGTACAATTATTGAGCGCGGGCGATGGCGCGCTGGCGGATTCGGCATGATCGGTGCATTGCAAAACGCCGCGCGCCTTGCGATGCGTGAGCGGGAGTTTGGCCCATGACGGCAGAGAGCGACTACGGGATATTCGAGGCCGGCGACGTCACGCTCCAGTCCGGCACCGTCTTTCCCGGGCTGAAGCTCGCCTACAAGACTTATGGAACGCTGAGCCCGGCCAGGGACAACGTCATCCTCTATCCGACCTCTTTCAGCGCGCAGCACGTCGACACCGAATGGCTGATCGGGCCCGACGGCGTGCTCGATCCGACGCGCTACTTCATCATCATACCGAACCTGTTCGGCAACGGCCTGTCCTCATCGCCGTCGAATACCGCCGCGCCGTTCCCGAAGGTCACCTATCACGACGCGATCTCGGTCCAGCACCGGCTGCTCACCGAATGTTTCGGCATCTCGAAGCTCACGCTGGTCTATGGCTGGTCGATGGGCGGTATGCAGGCCTATCATTGGGCGGCGCTACACCCTGATATGGTGGAGCGCGCAGCGATCGTCTGCGGCAGCGCGCGCTGCGCGCCCTATAATCATGTCTTTCTCGAAAGCGTGAAGGCCGCCCTGACCGCCGATCCCGCCTTCCGCGATGGCCGCTTCGTCGAGAAGCCCGTCGCCGGCTACCGCGCGATGGGACGTGTCTATGCCGGCTGGGCGATGTCGCACGGCTTCTATCGCGACGAGATTTGGCGCGACACCGGTTTCACCTCGCTCGAAGATTATCTCGTGCGTGGCTGGGATGCCGCCTTTGCGCGACGCGACGCCAACGATCTCCTGGCGCAGATCGAGATCTGGCAGAATGGCGACGTCAGCCGCTGCGCCGCATTCGGTGGCGATTTCGGCCGCGCGCTCGGCGCGATCAAGGCCCATATGTTGCTGATGCCGGGTGCGACCGATCGCTATTTCGACGTCCGCGACAACGAAGATGAGCTCGGCCGGTTGACCAGCGCGAAATCTGCGGTGTTGCATCCGATCCCGTCGCTGCACGGCCATCGCGCCGGCAACCCCGTCAACAATCCGCGCGATCAGGCTTTCATCAAGGCCGAGATCGCAGCGCTTCTCAGCAGGTAGGCAGGCATCCTGACATGGCTGACACAATTGTTTCAGAACCCGGCCATCGCTTGAAGCCGCTGACATCGGCGATGCTGCGCCAATTGTCGGTCCGCTCCGACCTCAGGGGCGCGGCGCAGAGCCTCGGCCATTATGGCGCGATCGTGCTGGTGGGCATGCTGATCTGGATGGTCGCCTCGCGCCATGGCGTGCTTTGGGCGCTGCCGTTGATGGCTGTGCAGGGCTATGTCGTTGCCTTCCTGTTCATGGCGGTGCACGAGACAGCGCACAAGACCGCTTTCAAAAGCCGCGGCCTCAATCTCGCAATTGGCTATCTCTCGGCTTTCATCATTGGATTGCCTTACGAATATTATTGCCTGTTCCACTGGGATCACCACCGCTACACCCAGGATCCGGACAAGGACCCCGAGCTGATTGTCGGCGTGAAGCCGAAATCCGACACCCAGCTCGCGATCGCCTATAGCGGCCTGCTTCAGGTCGCCGGCCGGCTATGGCTGATGCTCGGCCATGCCATCACCGGCAAGGTCGTCGTGCCGTGGATCCCCGAGAGCAAGCGCTCCATCATCATGGCCGAGGCGCGCGCCTATGTCGCGCTCTACGCGATGTTGTTTGCGCTGTCGCTGTGGCTCTCGTCGGCCATGCTGCTCTGGGTCTGGATCGTCCCACTCGTAATCGGGCAGTTCTTCCTGCGGCCCTATCTCTACGCCGAGCATACTGGCTGCGACCGCACCCGCAGCGCCTTCCAGAATACCCGCACGACCTATACCGGCGCGATCGTCAAATGGTTCGCGTGGAACATGCCCTATCATGTCGAGCATCACGCCTATCCCTCGATCCCCTTTCATGCGCTGCCGAAGCTGAACGAGATCGTCGATGGCGAGATTGTCCATCGCGGCCGCGGCTACATCAGAACGACGCGCGAGACCTGGGCCTGGTTTCGCCGGCAGCGGCAGGTTGGCTAGCTAGCTCAACGCAAAGGCCCCGATCGCGGAGCGATCGGGGCTCTGTCGACGATGCGAGGTATCAGTAGATCCCGTAGGCGCAGACATTCACGACGCGCACGCGCAGGCCGTGACGGGTCTGGACGAGGCGCTCTTGGTAGCAGTTGCTGACGCCGGTGTTGACGTAGACGCCGCCAAAGCCCCAGCCGGGACCCCAATGGTGATGACCCCAGTGGTGATGGAAGCCGCCGGCCGAGGCGGCGGTGGGAGCGAGCGCGGCAACGCCGAGCGAGCCGGCAGCGATCAGACCAAGTGCAAGCTTACGAAACATCTTCATTCTCCATTTGGCGCAGTGCCATTGTTGTGTCCCTGCATCTCGGTCGGACCGAGACGCGATTGCGTTCATGGCGTTGGCTCAGAATCGTGTTTCAGGATTGTTTCGTGGGCCGCGGCAAATGTGCCGCCGTCAGGCTTTCCGCGCCAGGCGATAGCGTGCGGCCATCGCCTGCGTCAGCTCCATCATCTTGTCGCGGAGATCGGCGGGCTCCAGCACTTCGGCCTCGGGGCCCAACCGCAGCAGTTCGGCCGCGGCATGCCATGACGTCTTGCCGATCGGGACCTTGGCGATGCGCCAGCCGTCTGCGTCGGCGGTCTCTTCAAGCTGCGTGCGTGCCTTGACGTAAGGCTGGCTCAACGCGTCCAGCAGCTTGACGCCGAATGGCGACAGCCGGACAATCGCCACATTGGGGTGCATCTCGGCCTCGAGACGAAGTGTCGCGGCCTGCCAGTAGGAAGCGAGATCGAACCCGGCGGGACGATCGAAGCGATCGTCGAGCGCCGTGCAGTCGAGCACCCGCGCGATGCGATAGGTGCGCACATTGCCGTCGACTTGCCCTGCGAGATACCAGCTGCCGCCCTTCAGCACGAGGCCGAGCGGAGCGACGCGGCGTTGCTTCTCTGCGCGCCAGCTTTGGTAGCGGATCTTGATCAGCGTCCCCCGCAACGCTGCGCCAGCGATGGCGCGCAGATGCTTTGGGTCTTCGGCCTCGCCGAACCAGCCCGGCGCGTCCAGGTGAAATCGCTCCTGCATCCGCCCGGCGTCGTCGCGCAGATTCGCGGGCAGCGCCGCCATCAACTTGTTCTGCGCGGCGATCATCGCGGCGTCGAACCCCAGCGCCGCGGCCGGGCCCGGCAATCCCGCCAGGAACAGCGCGCCTGCCTCGCTTTGCGACAGTCCGTTCAGCCGCACGCGATAGCCGTCAAGCAGGCGATAGCCGCCCTCCGCGCCGCGGTCGGCGTAGACAGGCACGCCGGACGCGGCGAGCGCATCGATGTCGCGATAGATCGTGCGCACCGACACCTCGCAGGCTTCCGCGAGCTCGGGCGCGGTGACCTGCCCCTTGGCCTGGAGGGTGGTGAGGATCGACAACATCCGGCTCGCGCGCATGATCTCCTTAGATCATACCTGACACAAGATGTCAGGTATGATCCGCTACAAGCTGCGCTATAGCCAAAAGGCCAGATGGGAGACCCGCCATGACCGATGCGAACCGCATCACGCTGTACTATTCGCCCCAGAGCCGCGCCACCGGCACGCGGGTGTTGCTGGAGGAGTTGGGCGCGCCCTATGATCTCCATGTCCTCAACATGAAAGCCGGCGAGCAGCGCAAGCCCGCCTATCTCGCCATCAACCCGCTCGGCAAGGTGCCCGCGGTCCGCCACGGCGAGGCGCTTGTGACCGAGCAGGTCGCGATCACCATCTATCTCGCCGATCTCTTCCCGCAGGCGGGGCTGACGCCCGCGTTGAACGATCCGCTGCGCGGGCCTTACCTGCGCTGGATTGCCTATTACGGCTCATCCTTCGAGCCGGCCCTCATCGACAAGTTCATGCAGCGCGAGCCGGCGCCGATCACGCAATCGCCCTATGCCGATTACGACACCATGCTGGGCGCGCTCGAGGCGCAGCTGGCGAAGGGGCCGTATCTGCTCGGCGAGCGCATGACGGCGGCGGACGTGCTGTGGGGCGTCGCGTTAAGCTGGACCATGATGTTCGGTATCGTGCCGAAGAAGGACGTTTTCGTCCGCTATGCCGAGCGCATGACATCGCGGCCTGCGTTCCAGCGCATCAATGCGGCGGATGAGGAGATGGCCGCGCAGCATGCGGCGGCCGCTGGAGGATGATAGGGTCGCGCGCCCGAGGCGCGCTGGTCGGGACGACAATGCAATATGTGGCGGCATCGTCCCCCACAAGCTCTCAAAACCGCGGCGGCCGCTTCTCCGCGAACGCCTTGATGCCTTCCTTGATCTCGTCGCCGCGCATACTGTCGCGGTGACGCTGGTCGGCGGCGGCTTCGTCCAGCTCCCCGCGAGCGAATTCGTTGATGGCGCGCTTCATGCCGCGCATCGCCTGCGGCGCGTTGCCGGCGAGGATAGTGGCGAGCCTGTCGACCTCCTCGTCCAGGAATTCCAGCGGCTCCACGGCAGTGAGATAGCCGATGCGCAGCATTTCGGGAGCGCTGATCTTCTGCGCGGTCAGAAACAGTTTCTTGGCATTATCGGCGCCGAGCCGGGTCACGTAGCGCTTGATGCCGCTCGGGTAATAATGCAGCCCGAGCCGCGCCGCCGGCATGAACATCTCGGCGGTGTCGACGCCGATGCGGAAATCGCAGGCCAGCGCGAGGTCGGTCGAGCCGCCATAGACGCCGCCGTTGAGCCGGCAGATCGTCGGTACGCCCAAATCCTCGAGCCGATTGACGACCGCCTCGAACGCCGAGCCCGCGCTCTGCTGCTCCTGGGCGCTGACAGCGCGTTCCGCCACCGAGTTGAGATCGTAGCCCGCGGAGAAGGCGCGCCCGGTGCCGGTGAGCACCAGCACGCGGATATCAGGATCGCTCTCGATCCGGTCGAACAATTTGACCAGTTCGCCAAGATCCTCCGCCTGGAGCCGGTTGAGATGCTTTGGTCTGTTGAGGCGGATGGTGGCGCGTGCGCCAGTGATTTCGAGCACGGGGCTGGTCGCGTCGGCTGCGTCCGACATTCTTGTCTCCATTCATGTGTTTTCGAGCGCGCGCCGCTTCGCCTCGGCGTCGATGGTTTCGGCGAGCTCGGGATGTCGCGCCATCAGCACGCGGAAATCGACGAGGTCGAGCACCAACAGCCGCGACACTTTCGTGGTCGAGACATTGGCGCCGCGCCTGTTGTTGCCGAGCAGCGCCATCTCACCGAAGAAGGCGCCCTCGCCGAGCTGCACCTTCTTGCCGGGCAGGTCGACCTCGACCTCGCCGGCGGCGATGAAATATATGCAGTCGCCTTGCGTGTCCTTGCGGATGACTATGGTGCGTGCTGGCAGCTCCATGGTACGCAGCATGTGGGTGACGTCGGCGATGGCCGCAGGCCCGAGCGCCGCGAAGAACGGCACCTTGCTGACGGCTTCCCAGGTCTTGAGGAAATTGTCGCGCCTGGTCTCCGCGGCAAAGCCGGTCGCCAGAATACCGGTCCACAGCCCGAACACGCCGAGGCCGGAGATCATCACCAGCGCCGCCACCATGCGTCCGAGCGGAGTGATCGGCACGACGTCGCCATAGCCCGTCGTCGTCAGTGTGGCGACGGCCCACCATAGCGCGGCAGGGACGCTGCCAAACGTCTGCGGCTGCACGTCCCTTTCCAGGAAATATTCGGCGACCGAGGCGAGGAAGATCACCATCAAGAAGATCACGAGCACGCTGATCAGCGGTCCCGATTCCAGCACCAGCACGCGGCGCAGCTGTCGCAAGCCCGGAATGCCCGGCACCACCTTCAGCACCCAGAGCACGCTGAGCAGCCATGCGGTCTTCGGCTCGACGCCGAGAACCAGCGCAGTCGGCACGGCCAGCGCTCCGACCGCGTCGACGATGCCGGCCGAGGACGACATGTAGAGCGAAAGCCGCCCCTGCCGCGTCATATGGCGCAGCCGGACCAGCCATTCGAATACGAAATAGAGGAGGCAGGCCCACAGCAGGATATCGACCCAGCGGCGCGACGCCTCATAAGCCGGATTGTCCGTCAGCAGCACCATGCTGAGCACGCCAACGCCGACGGCCACATAGGCCGCCTTGGTCATGTTGCGGCCGGCCGTGGCGGCCGCAAACTGGGCCAGAGCGGAGATCAGCGGCTTGGACATGGGGAAGGCGGCTCGGTTCTGGCTCGTGGTCCCGGCTGGGACTTCAGGGCCAAAGTGCCCGCCCGGGCCTAGGCCGTCAACGACGGCCTCGGGCCGCAGCGTCGTCGGGGGCGGACAGTGAAGGCGGGTAAGGTGCCTGGCGGAGCGCCAGGCCGAGACGCTACCTGAAATGCGGTGGCTCGTCGTAGCCGCGGCGGCTGCTGAAAAACAGCAGCACCATCAGGCCAACGCCGACGACGACGGAAAATCCAGCCCCCAGCGCGAGGGCCCAATAGCCTTCCGTCGGGATCGGCTCGCCTTCGACCGCCATGGCGGAATAGGCGAAATAGCCAACCGCCGCCAGCATTCCCAGCAGGAAGATGACGAGGAGTGTACGCATGGCGCGTTCTCCGGTTGCAATCCGGGAGCCAACGGTTGTGGCTGGTGACGGTTCCTGAGTTCCGGCCGTCGACTCCCGGGCAAGACGTCCGTCAGCCCGAGCTGAGGGCATCAAACCCGCGGATCAGGCGCTCTGGGCAGTCTTGACCACCACGACATTGCTGTCGTCGTGCTGGGGCGAGCCGGCATCGCGGGCGGCCTGTTCATTCTCGCTCGCATGACGTTTCAGATAGTCGCGGCGCATCCCGATCTCGTCGCGGACGAGCTCATAGCCCAGCTTGAAGGTATCGAGCCCGTCGGTGCTAATCGTACCATCTCTGAGTCCAATGACGGCCCCGCGCAAGATGCTCTCCAACTCGTCCTGGAGGCACTCGAGCTGATCCAGCGAATGGGCGTGCTCGATCCGCTCGCCGATGTCGAGAATGGCGGTGGAGAGCTCGCTGGCCTTCTCCGGCGCGATCCTCGTGATCTTGGCGTAGATCGCAGCGAAGATCGAGCCGATGATGCTGAGCGCGCCGGCGCCCAGATACATCAGGTCGCTGTACTTATCCATGAACGACTTGGTGTCGTCGTTGATGTAATCGGCGGCGCCCCGATGCGCGATCACGAAGGCGTCCTTCTCGACAGAGGCCGGCTCTATCCTGGTGGCGAAGCCGTTCTCGAGCCCGAGCGCGGATTTGTTCTCGTAGACGATGCGCGCGAGCTCGCCTGCGGTGGTCGGCGACATCCTGGATTGTGCGACCAGGAGCCATTCGAGCCCGATGGTATCGAGATCGTCCTCGGGAATTTGCGGGGACGCCGACAACGTGCCCGCTGTCAGCGTCTCGTCGGAAATGCCCGGGAATTTGCGCGCCAGCGCCTTGGCCTCGTCGATCGCGTTGAGCGTGAAGCCGCCGCGCTTGGCGACCTGCTCATAGGACTTGTCCCTGACAGCTCTGGAGGCGTGGACGATGGCAATCACCGCGCCAAAGCCATTTGTCGGGGCAAACAGCTTGTCGAGCGTTGCGCCCTGCGGCGCCATCTGGATTTTCGTGGCATCGGGGCCGTCGGGGACGTCGAGAACACTGCGGACGAAGGCGAGCGAGGATTCGTTCTCGGCGAGGACCGCGACCTTCTTCTTTTTCAACTCGGCGAGCGACTTGATCTTCTTGTTGCCGGGACCAAGCAGGAGCACGAGATCGTGCTCGAGGATCGCAAGCGTGCGCGCCCGCAGCGGCACTTTCGCGTCCGTGCGCAACACGGCGAGGTCGGCCTGCTTGCGATCGAACTGCGCGATTGCCTTGCCGTTGTCCGCATTGTTGACAATCTTGATCCGAAAGCGCGAGGCGTTGTTCTTCAGGAGAGCGGCGAGCTTGGCCGCGAACAGCGCCTCGTCGCTGTTGGGGCCGCCGACGGCAAAGGTCAGCGTTTCCGAATTGTGCACCAACGTGCGGCCGGCCCAGACGGTGGCAAGCGACAGCAGCAGAGTCAGCACGACGTAGAGGAAGACCTGCTGCTGGTTGGTCTTGATCACTTTGGGGCGCCGGGGCAGCGGCTCGATCGGTGATGCGGTGGGGCCTTCAGCACTCATGGCAGCACTCCGGCCTTATTCTTTGGCTGGCGGCGGCGCGTGGACGGGAAGCGCAGCGGGCGCCTGTAATTCGTAAACGCCTGAAAAAAGAACGTATTTCTCTACCGCCAATGATAGCGCCAAGGTCGCGGAATGCAAATTTCGAGCCGTAGGTAACCTTACCCGGCGCCACCGCGGCGATTGGTCATCTATCACCAGTTAGCCACAGTTGACGATTTTCCGGTTCCCCCCGGCTGCATTCCGCCGCGGGAGATGTCATAAATCAGAGGTCCCGGCCGTTTGACCGGTCCAAGAAGAAGTTGCGCTGAACGCTCCAATTTTTCTTGTCACGTCAATGAAGGGCGTCAGCTTGTCGTTTCCACCCATGTCATCGGCGGTTCCGGTTGAAGCGCTCATTGGCTGGATGCTGCTGCTCACCTTCAAGCACATCATCGCCGATTTCGTCCTCCAGACCGCCTGGATGGCGCAGGGCAAGGACCAGAAGCACGGCTGGGCCCTACCGCTTTTGGTGCACTGCCTCGTTCACCTTGCGGTTGCATTGCCGCTGATCCTGATCGTGGCCCCGAAATTCTGGTTCGTGGCGTTCATCGATTTCGTGATCCACATCACGATCGACCGCGCCAAGGGATTGGTCTCGGCAAATTTCGGTGTCGACATGGCGCACCCCTGGTTCTGGACCCTGATCGGCGTCGACCAAGCACTGCATCACCTCACCGGCTTCGGGCTCTCCATCTTCATGGCGGCGAACTGAGGCCGGGCTTAGCGCGATGCGGGGCAATTCCTGACCGGCATCAAAAAGCCCCGGCCATGCCGCTGTGGCGGCAGTCGCGTTCCCGTGATTCGCGGCCAGGGCGCAAGGACCCCGGGTGACTACCGGGCAGAGTGGTTAACCTTTCGTTAGAGAATTGCGCGGCATCTTCCGTACACGAGGGAGAACTGCAATGTTTTCAAGCCGCGACACCTTTGAAAGCGATTTCTGCCCGGTCCGCGACGAGCTCCTTGGCGAGATGTACCGCGCCAGCGAGAGTGGCCTGCCCAGGTTGGTTGAGAGTGTTTCCCCTGACGCGCGCGCCAGGCTGGCGCTGTTCTGCTATCGCCGCAGCCACCTGCATTCGCTGGCGCTCGCGATCGCTGCAAGCTGTAGCGAGCGCGACCTGATCGAGAACGGCGGCCGTGTCGGTTCGACGCTCTATGCGCTGTCGCGCGCAGGCGCCGCGAAATCCTCGCCGTCGCTGTCGGGGGGGCGCAAGCCGATCACGCTGTCGACCAAGCCGCTCTCGGTGCTGGCCCCGCTCGAGGACGAGCTCGATGACGAGATCAGCGACGAGATCGGCGTAGCCGTTCCGGCTTAGACGGCCTCTAGCGCTGGAAGCCCGAATTTCCGCCGCGCCATCGTGCATTCGGCGTCGCCCGGCATGCAGGTGCGGCACACCTCCGGCCGCACCGCGTAGATGCCGCATGCCGTCGCCGTGCCGATCTCTCCCTTCAGCGCCGAGCAGCGATCGCCCTCGCAGCGCATGCCGGATTGGCGCGCGTTGACGAGCGCCTCCGGAATAGCTGCAAGCTCTTCGTCGCTCTCGATCGAGAAGCGCGGCCAGTTCGCCGAATAGCCGCAGCAAGCACCGCAACTCTGGCAACAGCTCGACGGATCGAGCGGCGAGGTCTGTTCCATCGTGGTCACGTGTCCTTTGGCGGACCCCAGACCAGGCTCTGCCGCCATCTTGCGCGCAGCACGTCGCGCCGCTCCGGATATTTTTCGTCGAGATAGGTTGCCTCCACCACGCGGTCGGTGCGGAAGCTGCGGAAGTCGCTGCGCAGCTCGCACCAAGCCGCGATCAGGCGCACGGCTTCGAGATAGCCGACCGAAATCGGCCAGATCATACGCTCGCTGGGGCGGCCCTGCTCGTCGCGATAGCGCAACATGATCTTCTTGCCTTCGTGGATCTGGGTGCGCGTGCGCGCCATGTCGAGGCGGTCCGGCTCCCTGTTCCAGCTTGGCCGCGCGCGGCTCGCCGGCTCCAGCACGAAGGGACGCAGGCGCTCGGGGACGGTGTCGGCGATCTTGGCCATCAAATCTTCGGCGGCGCGCGCCAGCGCGGAATCGGCGTGGCCCGCGACCCATTGCGCGCCCAGCACTGCTGCCTCGATCTCGTCGGGCGTCAGCATCAGCGGCGGCAAGTCGAAACCCTTTTCCAGGATGTAGCCCATGCCGGCTTCGCCGCGAATCGGCACGCGCTGGCCGATGAGCGTTGCGATGTCGCGATAGATGGTGCGCTTCGAAGTCTCGAGTTCGGCCGCGATCGCGTCCGCCGTGAGCGGTTTACGCGTACGCCTCAGCACCTGGATGATCTGAAACAGCCGGTCGGCACGTCTCATGACTGGTCTCTTGTTCCTGGTCTTTTCAAAAGGCGGCGCGCGGCTGCTGACAGGATGTTGGCAGCAGGGGAGTTCTATACCGGGACAACACGTCGACTGAAGAGGATTTGTCCATGATCATTCCAACCCATTTCGGCTCGGCCAGTCCGCTGTGGCGCGCCCAGATGTGGCAGGCCCGGGGGCTTAGCCGCCTCGTCTCGTTCGATCTCATGGCTGCTGACCTCCGATTTGCGTTCGCAAGCGTGGTGGCACGCTCGCTGATCCAGGCTGCGGACGCGCTCGTCCACCACATCATGGGCCGCGCCTGGCAGGGGGCCCGTTTCGCAGAAGATATCACGGCTGCTGCCACCATGGTGGCAGCAGCGGGCAGATAGGTTCCGTCAGTTTCGGTAGGTTCAGGAGAGGTTTCATGATCACGCTTTACGGCTTTGGCACCGGCTTCGGCCTGCCGGAAATCAGCCCCTTCGTCACCAAGACGGAGGTGCAGCTCAAGATGGCGGGGTTGCCCTACCGGAAGGAGCGCGCGATGCCGCCCGCTTCGCCCAAGGGGCAGCTGCCCTTCATCGACGACGGCGGCGAGGCGGTGGCCGATTCCACCTTCATCCGCGCCCATATCGAGCGGCGCTACGGCTTCGATTTCGACGCCGGCCTGTCGCTGACCGAGCGCGCACAGGCCTGGGCGTTCGAGCGGATGATCGAGCACCACGTCTATTGGGCGCTGGTCGGGGCGCGTTGGGTCGATCCGGTCAATTTCGCCAAGGGCCCGTCGCATTTCTTCGACGGCGCGCCCGAACATAGCCGTGAGAAGCTGCGCGAGGACGCGCAATTCCGTGTTGCCGAGAATTATCTGCTCTCCGGGTTGGGCCGCCACGCGCCCGACGACGATGTCGATCTCGCCGTACGCTCGCTGTTCGCGCTCGCGGTGCAGCTTGGCGACAAGTCGTATCTGATGGGCAGCAGGCCCTGCGGCGTCGATGCCACCGCTTTCGACGCACTTGCCGGGATCCTGACGCCGTTCTTCGAATCGGCCTTGCGCAAGCGCGCCGAGGGATTTCCGAACCTCACGACCTATGTCGACCGCATGATGGACACGTATTATCCGGAGTTCGCCTGGACCCCGTTGCGGCAGGCGGCTTGAGGCGCAATTCGCGTCCATCGCTCGCTGCACCTCTCCCGCTTGCGAGAGCTTTGCATAATTGGATGTGCGGGAGTGATTCCCGCTGCCGGGCTTTTTGCGCGGCGTCGATGCTGCTGCCTACCTCAACCGTAAAACAGAAGAGCCGGCCCCTTGGGCCGGCTCTTCTCGTTGCGAAACCTTCGCCGTGGCTACTTCACCAGCGAGTACTTGCCGTTCTTCACCGTGAGCAGGATGCGCGAGCGGTCGTCGAGGCCGTAGCGGTCCTTTTCGGTGAAGTTGTAGACGCCCTGGCTTGCCGCCAATTCCTTCTCCGTCAGCAAAGCCTGACGAATCGCTTCGCGGAATTCCGGCGTGCCGGGCTTGGCCGTCTTCAATGCCGCCGGAATGATGCGCTTGAGGATCTCGAACGCATCGTAGGAATGGCCGGCGAACTGGCTGCGGCTGTTCGGACCGTACTTGGCTTCATAGGCCGAGTTGAGTGCGAGGCCCGGCTTCTTGGTCAGCGCGGTGTCCGGTTGATCTTCCGGGTCCATCACGGGACCCGAGGCCATCAGTACGCCCTCGGCCGCTTTGCCGGCGATGCGGATGAAGTCCATGCTGGCCGCGCCATGGGTCTGGTAGATCAGGCCCTGATAGCCGCGCTCGCGCAGCTCGGTCTGCGGCAGCGCGGCCGCGGTGCCGGAGGCGCCGACCAGGATCGCGTCGGGATTGGCGGCGACGAGTTTCAGCACCTGACCGGTCACCGAGGTGTCGGGACGGGCGAAGCGCTCCTCGTCGACGATGGTGATGCCCATCGGCACGGCCTGGACCTTGAGGTCGTTGAACCAGAGGTCGCCATAGGAGTCGGAATAGCCGATATAGCCGAGGGTCTTCACGCCCTTGGCCTTCATGTGGTCGTACAGCACCTTGCCCACGATCGGGATCGGCTGCGGCATCGCCACCGACCATTTCATGCGCTCCGGCGTAATCGGGAAAGGCGCGAGGCCGAAATGCGGAATGCCGGCCTCGTTGGCGACGTTGGAGACCGCGATGGTCGGCGGCGTCAGCGCCGAGCCCATGATGATGTCGGCCTTGGATTCGGTCACGAAGCGGCGGGCGTTGGTGGTCGCGGTGGTGGGATCGCCGCCGTCGTCGAGCACGATCACCTTCAGCGGCACGCCGCCGATCTCCTTCGGCACGAATTCCAGCGCGTTGCGTTCGGGAATGCCGAGCGCAGCGCCCGGGCCGGTCGTGGTGGTGGTGATGCCGATGGTGATCTCGCTGGTCTGAGCCTGCGCGGGCAGGGCCGGCAGCGCCAGCGCGGCCGCGGTGATGGCAGCGGTCAGGTAAAAGCGTTTCATCTATTCCTCCCTTTACGTTCTTCTTTGAAAGCAGAAATCGGGGGTAATTCAGCCCCCTCTTTTGGTGATGCGGCGATTTAGCTCCGGGCTCTAACTCCCCGTGAATTTGGCAACCATTTCCGCGGGGAACGGTGCCGATTTCAGCTTGTCGGGGTTAACGGGATCGCGGCCGACCAGGACGCGGGTCTCGAATCCCTCGATCGCCAGCGCGTCACCCTTGTAGACGTTGTGCTTCACCTCGAAGCTCGAGCGCTTGATGCTCTCGATTCTGGTCTCGATCGTGATCCAGTCGCCGTAGGTCGAGGGGATGTAAAACTTGGCCCGCGTGTCGACCATGGGAATCCCCACCAAGCCGTATTTGCGGACCAGATCCTGTTTGGAGAATCCAGCGACCTCGAACAGGGTCGACGTCGAATCGTCGAACATCGCGAAATAGCGCGGGTAGTAGACGATATTGGCGGGGTCGCAATCGCCCCACTGGATCTGGACGTCGCGCCTGTTCACGAACATGCGACGCGCCTTATTTCGGCGCCATGCGCAGCGAGCCGTCGAGGCGCACCACTTCGCCGTTCAGATACGCATTCTCGACCATGTGCAGCGCGAGCGCGGCGAACTCGTCGGCGTTGCCGAGCCGGCGAGGGAAGGGGATCGCGGCGGCGAGCGAATCCTGGGCTTCCTGCGGCAGGTTGGCGAGCAGCGGCGTGAGGAACAGGCCCGGCGCGATCGTCAACACGCGGACGCCGAATTGTGCGAGCTCGCGCGCGATCGGCAGCGTCATGCCGACGATGCCGCCCTTCGAGGCCGAATAGGCGGACTGGCCGATCTGGCCGTCATAGGCGGCGACCGAGGCGGTGTTGATGATGACGCCGCGCTCGCCGGTTGCCTGCGGTTCGAGCTTGGACATCTCGGCGGCGGCAAGGCGCAGCATATTGAAGGTGCCGATCAGATTGACCTTGATCACCTTGTCGAAATCGGCGAGCGCCATCGGACCGTCGCGGCCGACCACGCGTTTTGCAACGCCGATGCCGGCGCAATTGACCAGCACGCGGGCCGGGCCGTGGGCCTTGGTCGCCTGCGCGATGGCGGCCTCGGCCGAGGCGGCATCGGAAACATCGCAGGTCACGGCCACGCCCTTGATCTCGGCGGCAACCGTCTCCGCGAGCTTGGCATTGAGGTCGCACACCGCGACCTTGGCGCCCTGCGCCGCCAGTTTTCGCGCGGTCGCCGCGCCCAATCCCGATGCGCCGCCGGTGACGATGGCTGCCTGATCCTTCAACAACATGGCGTTCTCCTATAGAGATGGTTTCTTACCCGACCGATATCACACGGTCCGATGGATTGGCAGCATAGAGCTCGTCGATCAATGCAGCGCGATGCTCCAGCACGGCGCGCTGGTTGATCGAGCCCTTGTCGGTGACCTCGCCCTTGTCGATCGAGAGCGGCGTGTCCATCAGGATCGCGCGCGTGATCCGTGTCGAGGAGCCGGTCGCCGAAGACAGGAAACCCGTCAGGCGTTCGCGGAACGCCTCGCGCACGAGCCGGTCGCGCGCAGCGACGACGAGATCGTCGGCGGGCAGCGTCGGATTGATCAGCCGGCAACCGTCGAGGTCGAGCACCACGAGCGCGGAGATCTCGTCACGGTTGATGCCGGCGATGACGACATCGCGCACCAGCGGCGCGCAGGCCGCAACGAAGCGCGCGCGCAAGGGTCCGACACTGACCCAGGTGCCGCTGGCGAGCTTGAAGTCTTCACTGACGCGCCCGTCGAAGTCGAAGCCGGCGTTGAGATCGTTGGGATCGGCGGGCTTGAGCGCGTCGCCCAGCTTGTAAAATCCTTCCTCGTCGAAGGACTTCGCGCTGATGTCGGGCTGGCGCCAGTAGCCGGGCATCACGTTCGGCCCCTTGGCGCGGACCTCGAGCTTGCCGTTGTTCGGCACCAGTTTTGCGTCATTGCCTGACACCGGGAGCCCGACATGGCCGGAGCGGCTGGTGCGCGGATTGACCGACATGAAGAACGGCGCGGTCTCGGTGGCACCTAAGCCGGTCAGCATCGGCACGCGATAGCCCTTCTCCTTCACCGCGAGCTCGTCGAGGCTGTTCCAGACGAAGGGCGACAGCGCCGCGCCGGAGAAGAACATCGCATGCAGCCGGTCGAAGAACTTTGCGCGCAGGCCCTGGTCGTCGCGCAAATACGGCAGCAGCGATTCGTAGCCTTTGGGTACGTTGAAATAGACCGTCGGCGAAATCTCCTGGAGATTGCGCACCGTTTCCTCGATGCCGCCGGGCACCGGCTTGCCGGCGTCCAGATACATCGAGCCGCCGTTGTAGAGCGTCAGCCCGATATTGTGGTTGCCGCCAAAAGTGTGATTCCAGGGCAGCCAGTCGACGATGACGGGCGGCTCGTCCTTGAGGAAGGCGAGCGTCTCGCGCAGCATCACCTGGTTGGCGCAGATCATGCGCTGGGTGTTGATGACGGCCTTGGGATTGCCGGTCGAGCCCGATGTCAGCAGGAACTTTGCGATCGTGTCGGGGCCGATCCTGCCGTGGACGCCGTCGAGATCGCTGCGGATCGGCGTGGCCATGAGCTCGGCGAGCAGGGTGACGTCGCGGCCCGGCACCTTGCCATAGGACGCGGCGATCTCGGTGCCGAGCGAGACATTGGCGGCGAGCGCACCCGCGAACTTGTCGGCATCCTCCGCGAAGACGAGGCCGGGCGTCAGCAGCTTCATCAGATAGGACAGCTTGCCATAGTCCTTTGACACCAGCGAGTAGGCCGGCGACACCGGGCAGAACGGAATGCCGGCATAGAACGCGCCGAAGGCGAGCAGTGCGTGGTCGATCGAATTGCCGGAGAGAATGACGACCGGCCGCTCCGCCGACAGGCCGCGCGCGATCAGGCTTGATGCGATGTGCCGGCTCGCCGTGAGCAGCTCGGCATAGGTGATCTTGCGCCAGCCGCGGCCGCCTTCGCGCTCGGCCATGAAGACGCGGTCGGGCGTCGTGTTCGCCCAATGATGCAGGCGGTCGGTGATGCGGAGGGGATAGTCGCCGAGCGGCTGCTTTGGCCTGAGATAGATCGTGCCGTCGTCGCGGCGCTCGATATGGACGACGGGATCGCCGAACGAGATGGGCCGCAGCGGGAAAGTGCTCGCGCCGCGCTCCGTGCTAGAAGAGGACGGCTGCGCGCTCATGACTTCGGCTTCACCTTTGCGGTCTTGTGTTCGAGGAACTCGCGGATCCTGCGCTTGGCCTCTTTGTCGCTCTGCGCGACGGTCGCCATCAGCGATTCCATGAGCAGGCCGGTCTGCGGATTGGCCTCCGCGATCATCGGCAGAGCCTGGAGCACGGCAAAATTCGTCAGCGGCGCGTTGGAGGCGACCTTGGTCGCAAGCTCCAACGCCTTGCCGAGCCCGTTACCGGCATCCGTCAGATATTGCGCAAAGCCGTAGGAGGCGCCTTCGGTCGCGCTATAGACCCGGCCGGTCAGCATCATGTCCATCATCCTGGCGACCCCGATCAGCCGCGGCAGGCGCACCGAGCCGCCACCACCGACGAAGATGCCGCGCTGCCCCTCCGGCAGGGCGAAATAGGTCGAGGGCTCGGCGACACGGATGTGCGCGGCGCAGGCGAGCTCCAGCCCGCCGCCGATCACGGCCCCGCTGAGCGCGGCGATCACGGGCACGCGGCTATACTGGATGCGGTCGAACACCCGGTGCCACATCTGGGAATGGAGCAGGCCGCCGGTCGCGTCATGCTCGGTCAGCTCGGACAAATCGAGACCGCTGGAGAAATGGTCACCGATGCCGTGAATGACGACCGCGCCGATGTCGTCGGGCAGGGACGCAAAACACTCGCCGATTTCCAGGATGATGCCGTCATTGAGTGCGTTGCGCTTGGCCGGCCGGTTCAGACCCACGGTCAGAACCCGGTCCGCGCGCTCGATCCTCAACAGCCCGGAGGCGCCCGCCTTAGCGGTCTCGGCGTTTCCCTGTGTCATTTGCGTCCTTGTCAGAATAGTTATGTTGTATAACGAATTTTGGGGGAGTCAAGGCGGGGGCGGTCCAGACGCGCCAGAATGCTGCTTCAAAACGCGACGTCGCCCGGCGAAGGCCGAAACCCATACCCCCAGGGAGCACTTTGGCGAAGACCCCTTGCCCGGTACTCCGGCCGTCTACAATCGATGGATCCGCGGTAGGGGTCCGGGCCTTCGCCAGGAGGACGGCGGGGCGTGTCTTACATCACCTGGTGCACATCAATCACCACGCGGCCGGCATGCCGGGCGGCTGAGGCCACGAAGATATGTTCCATCAGCCAGCGATAGGTCTCGTCGCCGGTCTCGAATCTCGGCACGGTGCGGAAATAGATCAGCTTCGGATCGACCGGCTCGCCGCGCTTGAGCTTTTGCAGCAGCTCCACCGGGCCGAAGCGCATGCCCTTGTTCTCGACATAGACGGTCGCGCCGTCGTCGGTCTGGAAGGCGTATCTGGCTTCGAGGTCGATCAGCTCGTTGGGACGGATGGTCTGGAAGTCCGCGCCGAAGGGGAGCACACGACCGGCGATCGCGCCCGTCACCTCGCCGCCGATGATCGGAATGATGCGTCGCACGCCGATCCCGGTCTCGCCGGCGCTGACGACGTCGCCGATTTTTGCCGTGATGGTGAAGACGTACTTTGTCTCGAGCGTCGGTGTGGTCATCGCGTCACCTCGTCAATGCGCCATCATCCGCGTCGGCAGCCAGGTTGCCAGCAGCGGGAAGGCGATCAGGATCACGAGGCGCACCAAATCCGTCGCCACGAACGGGATCACGCCCTTGAAGATGGTGGAGAAGGAGACGTCTTTCACCACGCTCTTGATGACGAAGACGTTCATGCCGACCGGCGGGTGGATCAGGCCAAGCTCGACGGTCATGACGATGATGACGCCGAACCAGATCGGGTCGAAACCGAGATGCGTGATCACGGGGAAGATGATCGGCACGGTGAGGATGATCATCGCCATGGCGTCCATCAGGCAGCCGAGCACCAGATACATCACCATGATCAGCGCCAGCACGCCGTAGGGACCGAGGCCGAGCCCGGTGAGGAATTCCGTGACCTTCTGCGGCGTCTGCGTCACCGTCAGGAAGTAGCCGAAGATCAGCGCGCCGATCAGCACCGTGAACACCGCGGCCGCGGTGCGCGTCGCCTGCAGCAGCGAGGCCAGCACCTTCTCGCGGTCGAGCCGGCCCGTCAGCACGCCGATGATGAAGGCGCCGGTGGCGCCGACGCCGCCGGCTTCCGTCGGGGTGAAGCGCGGCAGGAACGGCAGGCCGTACAGGCCGCCGATGACAAACACGAACAGCAGCACCGGCGCCCAGATGTCCTTCAACCCGGCAAAGCGTTCGCGCCACGGCAGCACCTTGCCCTTGGGCAGGAAGTCGGGCCTGACATAGCCGATCAGGCCGATCGTGATCATGTACATGGTCATCGCGAGCAGACCCGGGATGATGCCGGCGATGAAGAGCTTGCCGATGTCCTGCTCGGTGATGATGCCGTAGACCGCGAGCACGGTGGAGGGCGGCAACATCGCACCTAACGTGCCGCCGGCTGCGATCACGCCGGTGGCAAAGGACTGTGGATAGCCGAAGCGGCGCATCTCCGGATAGGCGACGGCGGAGAAGGTCGCGGCGGTCGCGACCGAGGAGCCGCAGATCGCGGCAAAGCCGCCGCAGGCACCGACGGTGGCGATGCCGAGCCCGCCGCGCAGATGCCCGACGAAGCCGTTGGCGGCGCGGAACAGCTCGCGGCTCATGCCGGAATTGCTGACAAAGGAGCCCATCAGCAGGAACATCGGGATGACGCCGAAGGTGTAGTCGGTGACCGTGCGCATCGAGGTCTGGCCAACCAGCTTTAGCGCGGGCGTCGCGCCGACCAGATAGGAGAAACCGGAGACGCCGACGAGGCCCATGGCCATGCCGACGGGCACGCGCAGCAGCATCAGGACAAACAGGGAAACGAAGCCGATTACGGCGACGGCATCGGTGCTCATGATCACTCCGTCGCCTTGATTTTGGGATCGTGCATCTCTTCGGGATGGAAGATCAGCCGGTAGGTGCGAATCGCGATCAGCAGCACGGCGGAGACGTCGCCGATCCATGCGATCGCGAAGAATGGCCAGGTCGGCATGTGCATGTCGAAAGTCTGGACGTTGTCGTTGTAGGTGCCGCGCACCTTGTCGAACAGCGTCCAGGTCTGCACCGTCACGACGAACAGCAGCACCAGCGTTGCGAACACGTCGATCCAGCGCTGATAGCGCGGCCCGACATTGCCCCAGACCAGGTCGACCGTGATGTGGGTGCCGCGATAGGAGGTCGCCGCGATGCCCCAGAAGATCAGGATGCCGAGCAGCATGCGGCCGATATCAAAACTGTCGGGGATCGAATAGTTCAGCGTGTTCCGCAGCAGCACCGACAGGAAGATGTCGAGTGCGACGAGGCCGACAAAGCCTGCCGCGATCCATTCGATCGAGTCGATAAAGCGATCCATCCAGGCGCGCTTCACGGGTGTGTCCTGTCGTGTGCTGTCATCATTTGATCTCGGTGTAGCCGAACTTCACCTCGCCCCGATCGCGGGGAGAGGTCGAATTCGAGCGCAGCTCGAATTCGGGTGAGGGGGAACTCTCCGCGAGTCCATCTGTCACCATCTTTGCGGAAGCAGCCCCTCACCCCAATGCTCTCCCTGTTAGAACGGAGAGAGGGGGTGGATAGAGCGCGCCGCGAAGCACTACTCCGCCAGCGCGTTGTACTTCTTCAGGGATGCCTTCAGATCCGCAAGGGCTGCATCCGGATCGGCGCCGGCCTTCTTGGCGCCGTCGCTCCAGGTCTTCACCAGCGGTTCGGCGGCCTTCTTCCAGGCCGCGGTCTGCTCGCCCGTGAGCTTGTAGACCTCGTGGCTCGATTCCGCCTTCACCTTGTCGATGCCGGCGTCCTCGAACTTGCCCCAGTGCTCGCCGACCGCGCCTGCCATTTCGACCGTGCAATTCTTGTCGATCGCGGCCTTCTGCTTGTCGGACATGGCATTGTACTTGTCCTTATTGATCACGAACACGAAGGTCGTGGTGTAGAGCGGCGCCTCCATGTCGTATTTGGTCACCTTGTCGATGCCGAACAGCACCAGGGAGCCCCAGGGGAAGGTGACGCCGTCAGCGACGCCGCGCTCGATGATGTCGCGCACTTCGGGTGCGGAGGACTGCACATTGGTGCCGCCGAGCGAAGTGACGAAATTCGCCATGGTAGCGTGGGCTGGACGGATCTTCAGGCCCTTCACGTCATCGGGAACCACGATCTTCTTGGTGCGGGAGTGGAATGAGGAGGGCGAGTGGACGAAGGCGAGACAATACTTGACGTCCTTCATCTCTTTCTCGGCATATTTGCGGTACCAGGCATCCAGCCCCATCGAGCCGCCCTTGGCGTCCGAGATCAGGAACGGCAGCTCGCCGGCGCCGATAATTGGGAAGCGGCCGGGCTGGTACCCCGGATTGACATAGGTGACGTCGGCGATGCCGTCGCGCGCCATGTCGTAATGGTCGAAGGCTTTGCCGAGCTGCTGGGCCGGAAACACCTTGCCCTTGATGGTGCCGCCGGAGTCCTTCTCGACCGCGGCCGCCCAGTCTTCCAGCGATTTCTGTAGGGGATGCGAGGCCGGCACCCAGTGCGAGATCTTCAAATCGAAGGTCTTGTCCTGCGCGAGCGCAGGCGTCACGCTTGCTGCCAGCAGCAACGCCAGACAGGCTTTCCTCATCACGCGTCTCTCCCTGTTTTCGACGGCGGGCTTCGATGGCCCCGGTCTCATTAATTAACATGTTATCTAATTGGCCGGCGTGTTCAAGCCGGAACTGACGCATGCCTCGCCGCGCCATCTACGGCAGCCATGTTGCATAGATTTGCCGCGCTGCGGCGACGACCGCTCCCCTTTTGCTCAACGATTATATGATATAATTATCGTCAGCCGGCCGGCGCGACAAGCAGGCCGCGACGAAAGCCTACAGCATCGGAAGGAGCAAGTATTGCGGACAAAAGTCGCAATCATCGGGGCAGGACCGGCCGGATTGTTGCTTGGGCAACTGCTGCACACATATGGCATCGACAATGTCATTCTGGAACGGCAGAGCCCAGATTATGTGCTCGGCCGCATCCGCGCCGGCCTGCTGGAGGAGGGCACCGTTGCGCTGCTCAACCAGATCGGCGCCGGATCGCGGGCACATGCTGAAGGCCTGGTGCATGAGGGCATCGAGCTCGCCTTCTCCGGCCGCCGTCACCGCATCGACATGAAGGCCGCGACTGGCAAGACGGTGATGATCTACGGCCAGACCGAGGTCACGCTCGACCTGATGAATGCGCGCAAGGCTGCAGGTCTCATTTCGGTGTACGAGGCCAGGGACGTGCAGCCGCATGATTTCGACGGTGCTCACCCGCGCGTCACCTATGTCAAGGACGGCATCACCCACACGATCGAATGCGATTTTATCGCCGGCTGCGACGGCTTTCACGGCGTCAGCCGCGCCAGTGTCCCAGCCACGGCGGTCGAGGAATTCGAGCGGGTCTATCCGTTCGGCTGGCTCGGCATTTTGTCCGAAACGCCCCCGGTCAGCCACGAGCTGATCTATTCCAATCACGCGCGCGGCTTTGCGCTGTGCACCATGCGCTCGACCAAGCGCAGCCGCTACTATGTGCAGTGCTCGCTCGAAGACCATGTCGACCAATGGCCGGACGAGCGTTTCTGGGACGAATTGAAGCGCCGGCTCGACCAGGAGGCGGCCGACCGCCTCGTCACCGGTCCTTCGATCGAGAAGAGCATCGCGCCCCTGCGCAGCTTCGTCGCCGAGCCGATGCGCTTTGGCCGCATGTTCTTGTGCGGCGATGCCGCGCACATCGTGCCGCCGACCGGGGCCAAGGGGCTGAACCTCGCCGCGAGCGACGCGCATTACCTGTCGAGCGCGCTGCGCGAATTCTATGACGAGAAATCCAGCGCCGGGATCGACGCCTATTCCGCCAAGGCGCTGGCGCGGGTCTGGAAGGCCGTGCGCTTCTCCTGGTGGATGACCTCGATGCTGCACAAATTCCCTGACACCGGCACCATCGGCGCTCGAATCCAGCTCGCCGAGCTCGATTACGTCACGCACTCGCAGGCCGCGATGACGTCGCTGTCGGAGAATTATGTGGGGCTGCCGTTCTAGGACGGTGCGTCCACATCGTCATTGCGCGCCAACGGGTCCGCGCGAAGCGCGGCCCGATGACAGGCTCCGCGAAGCAATCCAGAAATCTCCGCGGAGACAGTCTGGATTGCTTCGTCGCAAGGGCTCCTCGCAATGACGGCGGGATCGTTTCAAACGCCCGCGCAAATCCCGTTTAAAACTTTGTAGGTGATGCGTTCGTCACGTCCATCGCGTTCAATGCCAACGATCAGCAACGCGAGACAGCCATGACCGCACCCGATATCCCCGCTGGCTTCGAGCCGCTCTTTCGCAAGAGCCCTCTCACCGAGCCCTGGGAGCCGCTCTACGCGAAGAAGACCGACAAGGCCGTCATCATCGGCCTGCGGCTGGCGAAGCCGCACACCAACGGCCGCGGCCTGATCCATGGCGGCCTCATCACCGCGCTCGCTGACAATGCTATGGGCTATAGCTGCGCGCAGGCGACAGGCTGGACCACGTCGTTCGTGACGGTCTCGCTCTCGGTCGATTTCGTCGGCTCCGCCGAGATCGGCCATTGGTGTTCGATCGAGAGCGACGTGATCAAGACCGGCAAGACGATCTGCTTCGCACAGTGCCTGATCAAGGCCGACGATACCGTGATCGCGCGGGCGAGCGGGACGTTCCGCGTGGTGCCGAAGAGGGATGACCGTCATTCCGGGGCTCGCGAAGCGAGAACCCGGAATCTCGAGATTCCGGGTTCGGTCCCGCGGACCGCCCCGGAATGACAGTCATCATCATCATCCGAACCTCCATTGCGTCGTCTCCACTACGAGATCGATGAAGGCGCGCACCTTGGCCGAGAGCAGGCGCGAGGTCGGATAGACGATGTGGATCGGCAGTGCCGGCTGCTCATATTTCGCCAGCACGATTTTGAGCCGCTCGCGCTTCAGTCCTTCGGCGGCCTGATAGGCCAGCACCCGCGTCAGGCCGCCGCCGGCCTCGGCATATTGCAGCGCCGCGTCGGCGCTGTTGCTGATAAAGCGGGGGGCCGGCGTCACCTCGATGTCGCGGCCGTCGCGCAGGAAGCGCCATGCGGACCAAGGGCCGAACTGGATGGTCTGGTGCGAGACGAGGGCCTCCGGCGTCCTGGGTTCGCCGTGACGTTTGAGATAGCCGGGTGCGGCCACCACGATCCGCCGCATCTCGCCGACGTGGCGCGCGACGAGTGAAGAGTCTGCGAGATGGCCGATGCGGACGGCGGCATCGATGGCGTCTTCCACGAGATTGACGAGGTTGTCGGACAGCCGCAATTCGGCTGTGACTTCGGGATAGCGCTTGAGGTAGGCGGTCATTACCGGTCCGACATGAAGCCGGCCAAAGCCGACCGGCGCCGACACCACGAGACGTCCGCTCGGTCGGCTGCGCTCTTGCCGCGCCGAGCCGTCGGCCTCCTCGACGTCGGCGAGGATGCGGCGGGCGCGCTCGAGATAGCGGGTGCCGACGTCGGTCAGCGTCACCTGTCGCGTGGTCCGCTGCAACAGTCGCGCACCGAGATGTTCCTCCAGCGCAGCGATCAGCCGGGTCACTGCCGAGGGCGATAGGCGCAGCTTGCGCGCCGCCGGCGCGAAGCCGCGCAAATCGGCGACGGTGACGAAGACGTGCATGGCTTCCAAGCGATCCATGGCATTATTGCATATATTGCAACGGTGAAGTGTCAAGCGGCCAGATTGTTCTGGGCGTTGGCAAGTCCATCTTAGCTGGCGAAAGACGGAAGAATGCGCCGGAATTTCAGGAGACGTTCCGATGACAGCAGCCCACACCTATGCCAGCGACGTCGCCTTTTCGCCGGCGGTGAAGGCGATTCAGGCGCGCAAGGGCTCGCGAGAGGCCTATGCCCGCGCCGAGCAGCGCGGCTGGCGCACCGAGGTCGACGACAACCTCGCGGCGTTCCTCACTGAGGCCAACAGCTTTTACTTCGCCACTGCCTCGGCGGACGGCCAGCCCTACATCCAGCACCGCGGCGGCCCGAAGGGATTTCTCAAGGTGCTCGACAAGCAGACGCTCGCCTTCACCGACTATGCCGGCAACCAGCAGTTCATCACCCAGGGTAATCTCTCGGAGAATCCCAAGGCCTACATCT
Source organism: Bradyrhizobium sp. 164 (assembly GCF_023073715.1). Lineage (GTDB taxonomy): Bacteria > Pseudomonadota > Alphaproteobacteria > Rhizobiales > Xanthobacteraceae > Bradyrhizobium. The sequence continues at coordinate 170,429 of NZ_JADPKA010000095.1, read as the reverse complement.
TCATGATGGACTACGCCCATCGCCGCCGGGTGAAGATCTGGGGTGAGGCGCGCGTCGTCGAGGACGACGAGGCGCTGATCGCGTCGCTGATGCCGAAGGGCTATCGCGCGCGGCCGGAGCAGGTGATCCTGTTCAAGATCGCGGCGTGGGACACCAACTGCCCGCAGCACATCCCGCAGAAGTTCGATGCGGCGGATGTGGCCGCTGCCCTGGCGGCGAGGGACGCGAGGATTGCGGAGCTGGAAGCGGAGGTTGCGGCGTTGAAGAGCGAGAAGGCGAGCTGAGCTTTTCGCCTGTCCTCGCTTGCCGGGAGAAGGGGGTGCTCCGCGATTGCAACTCGCAGTGATTTTGCGGAGCCAGCGCCGCAGCTATACAGGGCGTGCATATGCAGTGCACGATTCTGGTGGAGGAGTACCGACAGGCGACGATCGGGGAGTATTCGTCGCTCGTGAAGCAAACGGCGAGGCGCGAGTCCAACGTGCAAGCACATACACTGGCCATGTGCATCAAATGCGCGAAATTGCCAGGAGGCGATGTTCTTATTCGAGCTCAAGCAGGAGTTTTTATCGCGCGGACTGGGACCGCCAAGAGTGCTTTCAAGGCGCGCTCCTGCTTGACCATTTGCATGTTTGAGCTTCCCCAGCCAAAGCTCCAATCGATCGACCGCGAGCTCGATGATTCAATTCATGGCATTACTGCCGCCGCCACAAGATCGCCGCTGGCCAGACCTGGACTTTCTGCGGCGAGGTAAATCGCAGCGAGCGCAAGCACCGCGAACGCGGCATATCCAAGCAGGATCAATCCATCGTAACTGCGAGCCGTTAAATCGGAGGAAGTGTTTTGGATGCGATCTGCTATCGTCATGTCAATTACTCCCCGTTGAGAAACACAGTGGTCGCATGCCGAATGGAGCAGCGATGTGGGTTCGCGCGGAACGCTGGTTCGAAGTTTAGCGCGCGACTTCAATTCAATCCGCCAAATCGCACGATGCGGATGTGCTGTCCTGGCGAATTAAGTTGCATGACTTCAGTGTCCGTGGGTCCAGGCAGAAGGTATCCTACGCCGATGAGAGCGAACAGAACGGCGGAGTAGGCCAACGACCAGCCAATCTGCCATCTCCGCCAAAATCTGCGGTCCTTGGGACTTAGCTCGTAGAGGTACTTTCTCCGTTGAGGCTCCAAATATTCTCTCATTTGACGCTCCATCATCGGCCCCCGTCTTGCGGATCCCTGCTCGCCTCCACATCGTCAGACCGACAATGGTCAGACATCCGAGCGTGTTAAGCGCGAAAATGGTCGCCATCGCAGCGTCATGCGAGACGATCATGGCGTAGCTTACAGTCGCTATATTTGCGGCGGAGAACAGCAGCCAGGTAAAGACTGAAACTGCCTCGGCGCCATTGCTGTCGCGGTGGACGCGCACGATCTGGGGAAAATAGCCCAACAGTCTCGCTGTGTTCAAAAATGCGAATGCGCCAAACGAGTAATCTGCCAAAGTCATGTCTGCACTCCAAATATCCGAGTATCCTGCGCTTTTCTGTGAACCAGCTCATAAGGCTCGGGAGCAGAAGAGGCCAAATTTGTCCTTCACGTAGCTCTTCGAATTGCCGGCAAATCATCGGCAATGGGAGTTCCCAAATGTCTTGCGATCGTTGGCCTCTGCGCAAGATCGATCCGGGCACGGAATGTGCCAAAGGCAAGATCGATCCTGGCTCCCGCCCTTTGCACAAGTCTTCGCATCGGCCAGTTGTCGCTCGCGTAGATAAGATCAACGCTTCGAGCATCCATATTCAAGGCGTGAAGCATCGACGCATTCAGCAGGCGCCTGCCCATTCCACGCCGACGCGATCCTCGCTCTACCACCATCAGAAGCTCCATCACGTCGGAGCCGCCGCGCCGATAGAGCTCCAGCATCCCGCGAAGCCTCTGTTCGGAGAAGATTCCGAGCATGAGCGCAGCATTGTCGAGTGCGCTGATCGCATGAAGATCAAGCACCGCGTCAGAGACCGGCACGCCAAACCGGCGGCAGCGGGTCTCAGCATCGAGCGTGGACAAGAATGCCTGCACCAATGGAAGCTGCCGAATGTCGAGCTGACAGATGTCAGGATCATAGTGTTGGGGGTTGGACCACAACAGCACGTCCATGTCTGCTCGCGCGATTCCTCTAATCGCCGCCATTGGTGCCCCTTTGAGCGAATGCTGGAATTGCCCAAGTGTACCGATGTTCAGTTAACTTGGCCCGGTGCGGAAAAATTCCCGGTGGCCACCAGAAATCTTTTTCGCCGGGGCTTGGGAATAAACAACGGCGTCTTCGAGTCCAGTTGTGCCGTTAGATTCAAGTGCCGGGTAGGCCGTTCGTCGCGATTCAGGCAAGCGCCCGTTTTTGTCCAGCAAGAGCCCTGCAGCGGTGAGATGCGGCAATCTGCTTGCGACGCCTCATTTGCAGCGGAATAGTCCATTCGAATGAGGTTGGCTGCCGCTGCGGCCGGTACTCCGAGTTGCGAGGCTGCTTGTCCTTTGAAGAACGCTACAGCGAGCGTCCCCTTATTTTTCTGCAGACCGGGAATAATTGGTTCCATATTTGAGTTGATTAGGCAGGGGATGAGCTTGAACCCCAACGACGACAGGAAGAAATTCGCGACTGTCGTAGCGCCCTATCTCGCCGACGCGCATGCGTTTGCGCGCTGGCTCACGCATAACCGTGCAGATGCCGAGGACGTCGTCCAGGAGGCGTGCATCAGGGCGTTTCGCGCATTACCGCGGTTTTCGGGACCGAATGCACGCGCCTGGCTGCTGACGATAGTGAGGAATACTGCCTTCACCTTACTCAGGGAAAAAAAAGGCCGCGGCTTTGGTCAGCCTTGACGAACTGAGCGAGGGTGATCGCTCCATTGCCGAGCGGGGAGGTGAACTGGATGCGTCAGGATCACCGGAAGCAGCGCTTATTGCCGCGGCCGAGGCGGCGAAACTTGAAATGTTCATCGCGGCCCTGCCGCCGGAATTCAGGGAAGTACTGGTCTTGCGAGATATCCAGGGGCTCGAATATCGCGACATCGCTGACATCACGGGTAGTCCGATCGGAACCGTGATGTCGAGGCTTGCGCGAGCCCGCCAGAAGCTGATTGCAGGAATGAAGGAGGAGAGATGCTCATGACACTCTCCGACGACAATGACGTGCATCTCATTCACGCCTATCTCGACGGAGAACTCGACGTCACCGCCGCGCTCACAGTCGAGCGCAAGATCGCAAGCGACCCCGACTTGCGGAAGCTCGCAGATGAAGTTGGTGCCTTGAAGAAAGTGCTTGCCGAGAAATTCCCGCCGGAGCCGCTTCCGCCGCGGCTCCGATCGCGGCTCGAGGCCACCTTTGGGCTCCAAACGAGACAACGAACGCCCAGTTGGGCCAAGATGGCAGCCTCGATCTTGGTCGTAGCTGCCCTGTCAAGCACCTTGACGGGAATCGCACTCCGCGGGACCGCGCAGCGGGATATCGTCGTAGCCGAACTCTTCGACGGCCATCTCCGCTCGCTAATGGCAGCACGGCCCACCGATGTCGTTTCCTCGGACAAGCACACCGTCAAGCCCTGGTTCAACGGTCGGATCACGGAATCGCCAACGGTCGTTGATCTTGCTGCTCAAGGCTTCGAACTTCTCGGCGGACGCGTTGATGTCGTCGGCAGGACTCCGCTGTCGACCCTGGTATATCGCAGACGCGAGCACGTGATCAGTCTGACCGAAATCTCCGTGCATCATCACCTGGACGTGCCCTTCGAGTTGCGCACTGAGAATGGCTTCAATATGGTCAGATGGTCAGATGGTCAGACCGTGAGCGATCCTACATCGCAATTTCAGATCTGAACGTGAAGGAACTCGAAGCATTTGTGAAGATGTTCCGAGGTAGTGCCAGCTAGTATCAAGCTGACCTGCGTGAACAAGCCTCATCGGACGTGGCAGTCAGCCGAAGGAGCCGCGGATGTCGTCGCTACGCCGGCAAAAACGCCGTGGGCTAAATCGGTACGAGAAATTGGGCGAGGAGCTATATGCGAAGGGGTACCGCGCGCGGCCCGAGCAGGTGATCCTGTTCAAGATCGCGGCGTGGACGCCAACTGCCCGCAGCACATCCTGCAGAAATTCGATGCCGCGGATGTGGCCGCTGCGCTGGCGGCGACGGATGCGAGAATCGCGGAGCTGGAGGCGGAAGTCGCGGCGCTGAAAGAGAAGGCGGCGGGCCGTTAGGCACGGATTTCGCAGCACCCTCCGCCGTCATGCCCACGAAGGCGGGGCATCCAGTACGCCGCGGCCCCTCGGTTCAATCACAACCGTCTCGGTACTGGATCGCCTGCCTTCGCGGGCGATGACAAGGGGGGCCGCCGAAGCCCCTCGAATCTACAACGCACTCTCGCCTTCGTGCTGGAAGCCGAGATAGCTGGCCGCGACGCGCTCGTTTGCCGCGATGTCGCTGGCCTTGCCGCTGAGCGCGAACTCGCCGAGCTCCATCACATAAGCCTGGTCCGCGATCTTCAGGGCGGCCTGCGCGTTCTGCTCGACCAGCAGGACGGAGACGCCGCTGGCGCGGAGCTCGGTGACGATGCGGAAAATGTCGGCGACGATGATCGGGGCGAGGCCGAGGCTCGGCTCGTCCAGCATCAGGAGCTTCGGCTCGCCCATTAGCGCACGGCCCATCGCGAGCATCTGTTGCTCGCCGCCGGAGAGCGTGCCGGCGAGCTGCTTGCGCCGCTCCTTCAACCGCGGAAACAGCGCGTAGACCCGCTCCATCGAGGCTTTCGCCCTGCGTCGCTCGATGCGGAAGGCGCCCAGCTCGAGATTGTCCTCGACATTCATGGTCACGAACAATTCGCGGTGCTCGGGAACGAGGCCGAGGCCCATCGCGACGCGGTCCTCGATATCGAGCTGCGCCAGATCCTGGCCCGCAAAGGCGACTCGGCCCTTGAGCGGCAAAATGCCCATAATGGCCAAGAGCAGCGTGGTCTTGCCGGCGCCGTTGGCGCCGACGATGGTGACGATCTGGTTGGCCCCAACCTCGAGCGAGACCGAGCGCACGGCCTCGACCTTGCCATAGGCGACATGTGCGTCGGTGACGGACAACAGCGCGCTCATGCCGCCACTCCGAGATAGGCCTTGATCACTTCGGGATCGCTCTTGATCGTCGCGGGTGTTCCCTCTGCGATCTTGGTGCCGAAATCAAGCACCACGATGCGGTCGGCGAGGTTCATCACGAAACCCATGTCGTGCTCGACCAGCAGCACGCTCATGCCGCCGTCGCGCAAGTCGCGCAGCAGGGTCGCGAGCCGTTGCTTCTCCATATGGCGCAGGCCGGCGGCGGGCTCGTCGAGCAGCAACAGCATCGGATCGACGCAGAGCGCGCGGGCGATCTCGACGATGCGCTGCTGTCCCAGCGACAGCGAGCCTGCAAGCTGGTGCATCTGCTCGGCAAGGCCGACACGCTCGATCTGGCGGGCGGCCTCGGCAAGCAGCTTGGCCTCGTCGGCACGGTCGAGCCGCAGCATCGAGGCGATCGGCCCCGAATGGCCGCGCAGATGCGCGCCCATCGCGACGTTCTCCAGCACCGTCATGTCGGGGACGAGCTTGACGTGCTGGAAGGTGCGGGAGATGCCGAGCTTGACGATCTCCTGCGGCGGCGCCTTGTCGACCTTGTTGCCGAGCACCGAGATCGAGCCCGAGGTCGCCGACAGCACGCCGGTGATCAGGTTGAACGTCGTGCTCTTGCCGGCGCCGTTCGGGCCGATCAGCGCGACGATCTCGCGGGCCTGGACGTCGAAGGAGACGTTGTTGACGGCGGCTACGCCGCCGAACTGTTTTCGCGCTTTTTCGACCTGGAGCAGAATGCCGGATGGGCCCGCAGCGCGAGTGCGTGATTCGAGCTTCAACGAGGTATCAGGCTTCCCGCCGCTGGTGCGCTCGGGCATGAACGACATGAACCAGGGCCAGAGGCCGCCGGGCGCGAGCTGCAGCAGCGCCACCAGCATGATGCCGAACACGATGGTCTCGACCTGACCGGAGCCGGGCAGGATCAGCGGCAGATAGCTTTGCAGCACCTCCTTCAGCACCACGACGATCGCCGCGCCGAGCACGCCGCCCCAGACATAGCCGGCGCCGCCGACGACCGCGATGAAGAGATATTCGATGCCGGCCTGGGCGCCGAACGGCGTCGGGTTCACCGCGCGCTGAAGATGCGCGTAGAGCCAGCCGGAGAGGCCGGCCAGCACCGCGGCATGGATGAACACCAGCAGCTTGGCGCGCGGCGTGTGCACGCCGAAGGCTTCCGCCGCGACATGGCCGCGCCGGAGCGCGCGGATGGCGCGGCCGGTGCGTGAGTCCAAGAGGTTCATCGTCAGCAGGGCCGAGACGATGACGGCGACCCAGATCGCGTAATAGATCGACCCGGGAGAGAGCATTTTGAACGCGCCGATCGACAGCGGTGGGATCGCCGAGATGCCGTCGTTGCGGCCGAGAAACTCCAGCTTGCTGAAGAGGTAGAACAGGCCGAGTCCCCAGGCGAGCGTGCCGAGCGGCAGGTAATGACCGGAGAGGCGGACGGTGATCAGCCCGAGCAGCACCGCGAGCGATCCGCTGACCACGAGCGACAACGGCAGCGTCAGCCAGGGCGACAGGCCGTAGCTCGTCGACAGCACCGCGGTGGTGTAGGCGCCGAAGCCGACGAACGCCGCTTGCCCGAACGAGGTCAGACCGCCGACGCCGGTCAGCAGCACGAGGCCCATCGCGACGAGGGCGGCAAGGCCGATATTGTCGAGCAGCACGATCCAGAACGGCGGCATGCCGGGCACAAACGGGATCGCCGCCATGACAAGCGCGAAGATGAGGATGGAAAGCCGGCTCTGCATCGCGCGTCAGTCCTTCTCTTCCTCGACCGCGGGCGCGGCGAGCGAGCGCAGCAGCAGCACCGGGATCAAGAGCATGAAAACGATCACCTCCTTGTAGTTGGAAGCATAGAAGGACGAGAACGCCTCGACGATGCCGACGACCAGCGCCGCGACGGCCGTCAAGGGGTAGCTGACGAGGCCGCCGATGATCGCGGCGACGAAGCCCTTCAGGCCGATCAGGAAGCCGGAGTCGTAGTAGAGCGTCGTGATCGGCACGATCAGGATGCCCGACAGCGCGCCGATGACGGACGCCAGCAGGAAGGCGATCTGCCCTGACAGCGTGGTGCGGATGCCGGCGAGCCGTGCCCCTAACCGGTTGACGGCGGTGGCGCGCAGCGCCTTGCCGTAGAGTGTCAGCCCGAAGAACAGCCAGAGACCGATGATGAAGGCAATGGTGATGGCGTAGACGGTGATGCTCTGGCCGGTGAAGCGCAGCGCGCCCGCGGTGAAGGCGCCGGACAGCACCGCCGGTCCGCGCTGGCCTTCGGCGCCGAAGAACAAAAGGCCCAGCCCCTGGAGCGCGAGGTGTACGCCCACCGATGCGATCAGCAGCACCAGCACGGAGGTGTGCGCCAGCGGTTGGAAGGCGATCCGGTAAAGATACAGGCCGATCATCGCCACGATCACCAGCGATAGCGCGATGCAGATTGCCACCGGCGGTTTCTGGGCGGCGAAGTAAACGGTCAGCGCCAGCACGATCGCCGGCAGCACGATGTTGGCAACGATGCTGCGCAGGATCAGCCGCCCGTGCAGCGCCTTGCGCGCCACGAACAGATCGAAGACGAAGGCGCCGATGCCCAGCGCCAGCGCGAGTTTTGCCGTGCCCGGCATCTGGCCCGCCGCCAGCGAGGCATAGGTCAGCGCGCCATAGGTGACGAATTCGCCCTGGGGAATGAGGATGACGCGGGTGACGGCGAACACCAGCACCAGCGCCAGGCCGAGCAGCGCATAGATCGCGCCATTAGTGATGCCGTCCTGCACCAGGAACAGCATGATGGTGGTATTCAAGACCGGACGCTCCCCCTAAAGATTACGGACCGGTCCCCCCATTGTGGTGGACGGTCCGCTCACAGCCATTGAAAAACGCTGGCGATATTTGATATGGTCCATAACAATTATCAAATATAATCTCAAGCGTGGCGCGGGCGATCGGGCCGAATTTAGCGGGATTACGAGCAAGAGGCGATGACCGTTTCCAAAACTGCTGAAAAGTCCTCCGAAAAGCCGGCCGACATGGCCAAGGGCCGCAAGGACGCGGCCGAGGCTCAGCCCGAGGCGCTCCAGCTCGGCGAGCTCTCGGAGCAGCTTGGCTACGTCTTGAAGCGGGCACAGCTCAAGGTGTTCGAGAATTTTTTGCGTTGCATGGCCACGCTCCAGCTCACGCCGGCGCAATTCTCGGTGCTGCTGCTGGTCGAGAAGAATCCGGGCCGTAACCAGACCGAGATCGCCTCCACCCTCGGCATTCTCCGGCCGAACTTCGTGGCGATGCTCGACAATCTCGAAAGCCGCGACCTTTGCGCGCGGATCCGCTCCACCAACGACCGCCGCTCGCATATCCTGGTCCTGACCGACAAGGGCAAGGCCGTGCTGACCCGCGCCAAGAAGCTCGTTGCCACCAAGCACGAGGCGCGGCTGAACGACCTGCTCGGGCAGGCCAACCGCGAAACCCTGCTCGCGATGCTCGCGAAAATCGCCAACGAGTTTTGAGGGGGCGGGGCCGCGTACCGAGCCGTCTCGTGGCAAGCCCAAGCCACATTCTCCGCTGTCATCGCCCCGGCTTGCCGTCTTCGCTAACGCTTCGCCGGCCCAACACCGAGGAGCCCGGCGAAGCTTTAGCGTAGCCGGGACCGGGCGATCCAGCATTCCAGAGCCGGCGCGGCTAAATCGAGAAGCCGCGGCGTACTGGATTCGCCGAAGGCGAGACCCGGTGGCGGGGAATGACAGCGCAGTGTGGAGAGCGACCTCAATCCACCAGGATCACGCGGATATCGTTCACATTGGTCAGCGTCGGGCCGGGCTGTAGCAGATCGCCGGTCGCCTCGAAGAACGTGGTCGCGTCGTTGTTGTCGAGATAGGCTTCTGGCTTAAGCCCCTGCGCCTTCATCTTGGCGAACGTGGCCGCGTCGATCAGCGCGCCGGCGGGGTCGGTGGGATGGCCGGCGCCGCCATCGGCGCCGTCGGTGTCGCCGGCCAGCGCCGAGATGCCAGCCGCGTCCTTTAAGAGGCCCGCGAGCGCCAGCGCGTATTCCTGGTTCGGTCCGCCGCGCCCGTGGCCGCGCACGGTCACCGTAAGCTCACCGCCGGAGAGGATCGCGACGCGCTTGCCTTGCGCGCGCGCTTGCAGCGCGAGCTTGGCATGATCGGCAGCGACCTCGCGGGCCTCGCCTTCGAGATCGGCGCCGAGGTCGATGGTCTCGTAACCGGACTCGCGCGCCAGCCTCACGGCCGCGTCGAGCGACTGCTTGGGCCGCGCGATCAGCTCGAAATGCGCGCGCGCGAAGGCGGCGTCACCGGGCTTGCAGCTTTCATTGGCGGGATCGTCGAGCGCGCGGCGCACGGCGTCGTCGATGTCGAGCTTGTATTTCGCCACGATCGCTCGTGCATCTGAAAGCGTGGTCGGATCCGGCACGGTCGGGCCGGAGGCGATCGCGGAAGGGTCGTCGTGCGGCACGTCGGAGATCGCCAGCGTGACGATCTCGGCGGCATTTTTGCCGGCACGCGCCAGCCGGCCGCCCTTGATCCGCGACAGATGTTTCCTGACCGTATTCATCTCGCCGATCGGCGCGCCCGAGCGCAGCAGCGCCTTGTTGACCGCCTGCTTCTGCGCGAAGCTGATGCCGTCCACCGGCGCGATCCAGTTCGCCGAGCCGCCGCCGGTGAGTAGCACCAGGAGCAGATCGTCCGGCCCGGCCTCGTCCGCGAGCGCGAGCGTGTCGGCCGCGCCTTTGAGGCCAGCCTCGTCAGGCACGGGATGGCCGGCCTCGACCACTCGGATGCGGCGCGTCGGCACGCCATAGCCATGGCGCGTGGTGGCGATGCCGACGAGGCGCTCCGGCGCGAGCTTCAAGGTGTCGAGATAGTGCCGCTCCGCGGCCGCGGCCATGGCGCCTGCGCCCTTGCCGGCGGCGAGGCAGATCACCCGTCCGTTGGGCGCCGGCCGCAGGTGCGGCGCCAGCACGACGTTGGGATGGGCGGCAGCAACGGCAGCGTCGTAGAGTGCGCGGAGCAGGGGACGGCGGTCGGTCATGACGAAGGCCTTGGGCAGGGTCTCGGGCGAAGCGATGGCGGCGATACCGCCGCTCCCCTGCCTACCGCATCGGGCGCCAAAGCGTAAGCGGGCACTGCCATCATTCGATTATGCAATCGCGTGATCATAATCGGCGCGCAAGCAAAAACCCCTGCGCGAGCCGCGCAGGGGTGTTCTCGTCATCTGTTTCAGAGGGCTAGCCGCCGGCTTCAGCGTTGATCACGTCGCCGAACAGCTCCCAGCGCTCGCCCTTGAAGCGCTGCAGCTGCAGCGAACTGATCGGCGCGAAATCGGTCGGCGAGGTGTTGATCTTGATGCCCGGCAGCAGCACCTCGGTGCGGAAGTCCTTCAGGCTGGCCGCCTGTTTCATGACATTCGCGCGCGTCAGCTCGTCGCCGCAGTTCTTCAGGACCTGGACCAGCGTCTGCGCAACGCCGTAGCCGACGATGGTGCCGCCGTCGGTCTTGTCGCCTTCGGGGAAGTATTTCGTCATGAAATCAAGAAATGCTTTCATCCCGGCGTCGTTGGCCCATTGCGTGTCTGTGGTGTCCTTCAGATAGGCCGCCGAGATGATACCCTGCGCGTTTTCGAAGCCTGCCGGCTTGATCACGCTTCCGACCGAGGCCGAGACGTTGTTGAGGAAGTGGGTCGGTTTCCAGCCGATCTCGGCGTTCTTCTTGATGGCCTGCGCCGCAAATTTCGGCGTGGTGATGTTGACGAAGACATCGGCGCCCGTCGCCTTCAGCTTGACGATGTGATTGTCAATGGTCGGTTCCGACGTCTCGTAGCTTTCCTCGGCTACGATCATGTTCGTGGCCTTCGAACCAAGCCCGTCCTTCAGGCCCTTGAGATAGTCCTTGCCGTAATCGTCGTTCTGAAACAGAACGGCAATCTTCGCGTTCGGCATCTCCTTCAGGATGTACTTCGCGTAGATCTGCGTCTCGCTCTGGTAATTTGGCTGCCAGCCCATCGTCCAGGGGAAGTTCTGCGGATCGTTCCACTTGGTGGCGCCGGTGGCGACGAACAGCTGTGGCACCTTCTTCGAGTTCATGTATTTCTGGATCGCCGAGTTCGGCGGCGTGCCGAGCGAGTTGAAGATGAGCAACACCTCGTCGCTCTCGACCAGCTTGCGCGCCTGCTCCACCGTCTTTGGCGGTGAATAGGCGTCGTCATAGCTGATGAAATTGATCTTGCGGCCGTTGATGCCGCCCTCGTCATTGATCTTCTTGAAATAGGCGGCTTCGGTCCGCCCGATGATGCCATAGGCGGAGGCCGGTCCGCTGTAGGGCATGATGTTGCCGATCTTGATCTCGGTGTCGGTCGCGCCGGTATCGTATTTTTTCTGGGCCGATGCAGTGGAGGCCGAGGTCGCAATGAGCGCGAGCGCCAGTGACGCGGCCGCAAATTTGCCGGTGACAGCGGGCATTCCTATCTCCCTATTTTCTTGGTGTGCGCGTCCTTCTTCTTGGCTTGATTGTTTTGGCGACGCTGCCGCAATTCAATACGATTTGTCCGAGAGCTTCAAGGAAAAGCCCCTGCGGCAAGGCCGCAGAGGCTTCGTCTTTAGTCGATTGGAGTTACATCTTTGGCGACTGGTTAAGGTTAGCCGCCGACGTCGCCGCTCAGGATCTCGCCAAATCGCTCCCAATGCTCGCCCTTGAAGCGGATCAGTTGCAGCTGCGAGAGGGGTGCGAAATCGGTGGGCGAGGTGTTAACCTTGATGCCCGGCAACAGGCCACCCGGCTCATAGTCCTTGATGCTGGCGGCCTGCTTCATGACGTTTTCGCGGGTCAGATTGTCACCGCAGGCCTTGAGCACGTGAACGAGGCCCTGGCTCACGATGTAGGCATACATGACTGAGGCGTCGGCGCGGTTCGCTTCCGGATAGTACTTGTCCAGGAACTCGTTCCAGGCGATCATCGCCGGGTCGCTCTTCCATTGCGCGTCGGTCGGGTCCTTGAAATATTGCGACGAGATGATGTCCTGCGCGTTCTCGAAGCCGGCCGGCTTGATCACGCTGCCGATCGAGCCCGAGACGTTGTTGAGGAAATGCAGCGGCTTCCAGCCGAGCTCGGCGTTCTTCTTGATCGCCTGCGCCGCGAATTTCGGCGTGGTGATGTTCATGAAGACGTCGGCGCCCGAGGCTTTCAGTCTCACGATGTGCGAGTCGATGGTCGGCTCGGAAACCTCATAGCTGTCCTCGATGACGATCATCGAAGCCGCCTTGGCGCCCAGCCCGTCCTTGAAGCCCTTCAGATAGTCCTTGCCGTAATCGTCGTTCTGATAGAGCACCGCGATCTTGGCGTCCGGTTTGTTCTTCAGGATGTATTTGGCGTAGATGATGGTCTCGCTCTGGTAGTTCGGCTGCCAGCCCATCGTCCAGGGAAAGTTCTGCGGATCGTTCCACTTGGTGGCGCCGGTAGCGACGAAGAGTTGAGGCACCTTCTTCTGGTTCATGTATTTCTGGATCGCCGAGTTCGGCGGCGTGCCGAGCGAGTTGAAGATGAGCAGCACCTCGTCGCTCTCGACCAGCTTGCGCGCCTGCTCCACCGTCTTCGGCGGCGAGTAGCCGTCGTCATAGGTGATGAAGTTGATCTTGCGGCCGTTGATGCCGCCTTCGGCGTTGATCTTGCGAAAAAAAGCTTCCTCGGTCTTGCCAATCACACCGTAGGCGGAGGCTGGTCCGCTGTAGGGCATAATGTTGCCGATCTTGATTTCGGTGTCGGATGCACCGGTGTCGTATTTCTTCTGCGCGGACGCTGTCGTGGACAGGGTTGCAGCCAGCACGAGGGCAGCCGAGAAGGCCCCCAATCGCACATGCATTGCAGGCATCTTGATCTCCCTAGGTAGGTTTGAATGTGCCGTGTTCTTGATTGGAAGCGATCGTTGCGCGTCGCTTCGGCACACATTGAATACCCTTCCCGGGCGGCCAGCAAGAGAACGCCCCGCCGGAGCTGTCGCAGCGGGGCGCTCTTTTTTTGAGGGGATGCGAAATATTCCGGCGCGCGAGATGGGATGCGCCGTCAATCAGCTGCGCACAGGTTGTTTTGGAAAGCACAGGCTATTTTGAATTGCCGCGCTACAGCGCTCAGTGTCCGATCTCGCTGGAGAGGATATCGCCGAACAGCTCCCACTTCTTGCCCTTGAAGCGCATCATCTGGAGCTGCTCGATCGGGGCGAAATCGTCCGGCGCGGTGTTGATCTTGATGCCGGGCAGCAGCGTATCGGGTTCGAAATCCTTCAGGCTTGCGGCCTGCTTCATGACGTTCTCGCGGGTGAGATCGTCGCCGCACATTTGCAGCACCTTCACCATGGTCTGCGCGGCGGCATAGCCGAACACCACGCCGGCATCCAGCTTGTTGGCCTTCGGGTTGTACTGGGCGAGGAAGTTGTAGAACTTCTTCATGCCGTCATCGGCGTTCCATTGCGGGTCGGAGCCGTCCTTGGTGTAGCTCGCCGACAGGACGCCTTGCGAGATCTCGAGGCCTGCCGGCTCCAGCACGCCGCCGACCGAGGCCGAAACGTTGGAGATGATCTGCATTGGATGCCAATTGATCTCCGCCGCCTTCTTGATCCCCTGCGCGGCGAATTTCGGGCTGGTGATGCTGATGAAGATGTCGGCGCCGGCAGCCTTCAGTTTCACGACGTGCTCGTCGACCGTCGGGTCCGACGTGTCATAGGCCTCTTCCAGCACGATCATCGAGGCCTTGCTGCCGAGCCCTTCCTTCAGGCCCTTCAGATAGTCCTTGCCGAAATCGTCGTTCTGATAGAGCACGCCTATCTTTCCGTCCGGCTTCTCTTTCATGATGTACTTGGCGTAGATCCGCGCTTCGCTCGTGTAGCTCGGCTGCCAGCCCATGGTCCATGGATATTGCTTGGGATCGTTCCACTTCGAGGCGCCGCTCGCCACGAACAATTGCGGCACCTTTTTCTCGTTCATGTATTTGCGGATTGCACTGTTGGTGGAGGTACCGAGCGAGCCGAAGATCAGCAGCACGCCGTCGTTCTCGACCAGCTTGCGCGCCTGCTCCACCGTCTTCGGCGGCGAATAGGCGTCGTCATAGGAGATGAACTTGATCTTGCGGCCGTTGATGCCACCCTCCGCATTGATCTTGTTGAAATAGGCCTCCTCGGTCTTGCCGATTGCGGCATAGGCGGAGGCGGGGCCGCCATAGGGCATGATGTTGCCGATCTTGATCTCGGTGTCGGACGCGCCCGTGTCGTATTTCTTTTGCGCCAGCGCCTCGCTGCTCATTGCAGTGCACAATGCGAGCGCGGCCGACAGGGCCGCAACCTGAAAACGAACGGCGGTCATGGTTCTCCCACCCCGAGCTGGATCGGCGCCGCATTGAACAAGATTGGCGTCTTCCGTCAACAAAAAGCCCCCGCGATCGTTCGCGGGGGCTCTCTTTAGGGCTCGGCTATCGCGTCAGCGTGTCACTCGGAGGCGACGTCGCCGCTGATGATCTCGCCGAACAGTTCCCACTTCTCACCCTTGAACCGCTGCATCTGAAGCTGCGAAATCGGGGCGAAGTCGGTAGCGCTGGTATTGATCTTGACACCGGGCAGCAGCGTGTCCGGAGCAAAGTCCTTCAACGATGCCGCCTGCTTCATGATGTTGGCGCGGGTCAGATCGTCGCCGCACATTTCCAGCACCTTGGCCAGTGTCGACGCTGCGCCATAGCCATAGACCATGCTGGTGTCCGACTTGTCGGCGCCCGGCATGTACTTGTCGACGAACTCGTTCCACTTCTTCATGCCGGGATCGTTGGCCCACTGCGGATCGGTCGAATCCTTGGCATAGGCGGCAGACAGCACGCCCTGGGCATTCTCGAAGCCGGCCGGCTTCATCACGCTGCCGACCGAGATCGACACGTTGGTGAGGATCTGGAGCGGCTTCCAGCTGAGCTCGGCGGTCTTCTTGATGGTCTGGGCTGCGAACTTCGGCGTGGTGTAGATCAGCAGCACGTCGGGATTGGCGGCCTTGATCTTGACGATATGGCCGTCGATCGACGGCTCGGAGACCTCGTAGCTCTCTTCCATGATGATCATGGACGAGGCCTTGGCGCCGAGTCCGTCCTTGGTGCCCTTGAGGTAGTCTTTGCCGAAATCGTCGTTCTGGTACAGGATCGCGACCTTGGCGTCCGGCTTCTCCTTCATCAGCCATTTCGCGTAGATCTGCGCTTCGCTCTGGTAGGAGGGCTGCCAGCCCATGGTCCAGGGGAAGTTCTTCGGATCGTTCCACTTGGTGGCGCCGGTTGCGACGAACAGTTGCGGGATCTTCTTGGCGTTGAGATATTTCTGGATCGCCGTGTTCGAGGGCGTGCCGAGCGGATTGAAAACCACCAGCACCTCGTCGCTCTCGACCAGCTTGCGCACCTGCTCGACAGCCTTCGGCGGCGAATAGCCGTCGTCATAGGTGACGAAGTTGATCTTGCGGCCGTTGATGCCGCCCTTGTCGTTGATCATCCTGAAATAGGCTTCTTCGGTCTTGCCGATGATGCCATAGGCCGACGCCGGACCGCTGTACGGCATAATATTGCCGATCTTGATCTCGGTATCGGACGCGCCGGTGTCGTATTTCTTTTGGGCGAGTGCAGCGCCGGAGGTGAGGGCAATGGCCGCCGTTGCCGTGACCAGCGCGGCGGCTCGCAGTGTTCTTCCAAAATGCAATTCGTTCTCCTTGGTTAAAACGACAGGCTTGACGAGAGGGATTCAGTTCTTTCTGAGCTTGCCGGCGAGTTGCTGGCCCAGAATCGCGACCTGCCTTGCGCCATGCGGCACGAGGTAGATGACGAGGAACAGGAGCACGCCGAATACCGCGCCTGAGAGGCCCTTGGAGATGCCCTCCGCGATGTTCGGCACGAAGATGATGAAGGCCGCGCCGACGATCGAGCCGGGCAGCCAGCCGACGCCGCCGACGACCATGCCGAGGAACAGCGAGATCGCGAGCGTGATGGTGTAGCTGTCGGGCGCCACGAACTGCACGGCGATGGCGCCGAGTGAGCCGGCGATACCGGTGATGGCCGCGGAGACGCCGAAGGCCAGCGTTTTGTAGAGCGCGACGTCCACGCCCATGGCGGAGGCCGCGATCTCGTTGTCGCGGATCGCCATGAAGGCGCGGCCCGAGCGGGAGCGCAACAGGTTCACCGCGAAGATGTAGATCGCGATCGTGACCACGAGCGTGAAGTAGTACAGCCACATGTCCTGCGACATCGGCAGGCCGAACGGCGCGTCCGGCTTGGTGACGACGAGGCCCTGCACGCCGCCGGTCCAGTGCTCGAGGAAGTTCAGCTTCAGAAGCTGCGGCATCGCGGTCGCGAGCGCGAAGGTTGCGAGCGCGAGATAGACCCCGGAAAGCCGCAGCGCCGGCTGCCCGAACAGGAAGCCGAAGGCGAAGCAGACCACGCCGGCAATCGGCAAGGTCAGCGCATAATTGACGTTGAAGTGCTCCATCAGCACTGCGGTCGTGTAGGCGCCGACGGCGTAGAACGCGCTCTGGCCGAGCGAGAACTGGCCCGAGCCGCCGGTCAGGATGTTCAGTGCCAGCACCGCAAGTCCGTAGATCAGGAGCATCGTCATCTGGAAGATGATGAAGTTCTTGACGAAGACGGGCGCGATGAGCAACGCCGCGAGCACCACCAGCGAGGTGCCGGTGCCCAGCGTCATGGCCCGTTTCGGAACGGCCTCGACGGCAGGGGCTTCCGTTACGACATCTTCAACTGCGCTCATGATCAAACTCGCTTGACGATGTGCCGGCCGAACAGGCCAGCGGGTTTGACGACCAGGACGGAGATGATCAGCGCGAGCGCGATCGGAAGCTTTAGCTCGTTGCCGACGCCGGGAATGTAGGTGCCGGCGAGATTCTCGAAGACACCGACCAGGAAGCCGCCGACCACGGCGCCGAACGGGCTGGTCAGCCCGCCGAGCACCGCCGCGGCGAAGCCGTAGATCAGCACGCCGCCCATCATGTTGGGCTCCAGGAACACGACCGGGGCGATCAGCATGCCGGCGATCGAGCCGATCGCCGAGGCCATGCCCCAGCCCAGTGCGATCATCCAGGAGGTGTTGATGCCGACGAGGCGCGCCGATTCAGGCACCGAGGCGGCAGCGCGCATGGCAAGGCCGATCCGCGTGTACTGGAAGAAGAAATAGAGCCCCAGCAGCAGCAGCACGGTGACGCCGATCATGCCGGCCTGGTGGGTCGAGATCAGCTGGCTGCCGAGGAACGGGGCGGAGCCGAACGGGGTCGGGTACTGCTTGATCGTGAAGTCCCAAATCAGGCCGGCCGAGGAGTTGATGATCGCGAACAGCGCGATGAAGCCGGCGACGTTGGTCAGCACCGGCGCCTTCGCCAGAGGCTTGAACAGGATGCGTTCGATCGCGATGCCGCCGATGAACGAGAAGATCAGCGTGATCAGAAAGGCACCCCAATAGGGCACGCCCCATTGCATCAGTTGCCAGGAGATGAACGTCGAGAACATCGCCATCTCGCCTTGCGCGAAGTTGAGATGGTCGATGGCCTGGTAGATCATGACAACGGCCAGCGCCATGCAGGCATAGATGGCACCGGTGGCGATGCCGGCCAGGACCTGGTTGGTAAAAAGCTCCATCGTCCCGGCTCCTTAAAGCTTGCTCAATTTGGATTGAGATGCTGCGGCATCAAAGCTCCACCTCTCCCGTTGGGAGAGGTCGCGCGGTTGGCGCGGGTGAAGGGTTAAGGTCTTTCGGGGAAGCTGCGCCCCCTCATCCGGATTGCTTCGCAATCCGACCTCTCTCCGTTGGGGAGAGGTGTACCCAGAGCGATACATTGTTGCCATCATCCGCTCCCTCAGTAACCCAGATAGGATTTGCGGATTTCTTCGTTGTTCGCGATGTCTTTCGCTTTGCCCGACATCACGATGCGGCCGGTCTCGATCACATAGGCCTGGTCGGCGAGTTCGAGCGCGAGCTGGGCGTTCTGCTCGACCACCAGGATCGACACTTTGTCCTCGCGGTTGATCTTGCCGAGGATGCCGAACAAATCGCGCACCACGAGCGGCGCGAGACCGAAGGAGGGCTCGTCCAGCAGCATCAGCCGCGGCCGCAGCATCAGCGCGCGGG
Source organism: Bradyrhizobium sp. 164 (assembly GCF_023073715.1). Classification (GTDB taxonomy): domain Bacteria; phylum Pseudomonadota; class Alphaproteobacteria; order Rhizobiales; family Xanthobacteraceae; genus Bradyrhizobium. The sequence goes on along the minus strand of NZ_JADPKA010000095.1, from coordinate 152,157 downwards.
CGACCGCGAGCATCTGCTGTTCGCCGCCGGAGAGCGTGCCGGCCTGCTGGGTGTGCCGCTGCTTCAGCACCGGGAAATGCGCGTACATGCGCTCGATGTCGGAGACGATGCCGGCGCTGTCCTTGCGGGTGATGGCGCCGAGCTGGAGGTTCTCCTCCACCGTCATGTTGGTGAAGGTGCCGCGGCCCTGCGGCACATGGGCAATGCCGAACCGCACGATGCTCTCGGTGGAGCGGTTGTTCAGCGGCTTGCCGTCGAACTCGATGCCGCCGGTCGAGCGCACCATGTTGCAGATCGCGCGCAGCGTCGTGGTCTTGCCGGCGCCGTTGGCCCCTAACAGCGTCACGAGCGAGCCTTCGTTCAGCGAGAAGGACAGGCCATGGAGCGCCTGGACCTGGCCGTAATAGGCACGCAGGTCCTTGACGTTGAGCAGCGTCGTCATTGGTCCTTGCTCCCGAGATAGGCCTTGATGACGTCGGGGTCCGCCTGCACCTGGGCGGGCGTGCCTTCCGCGAGCTTCTTGCCGAAATTGAGCGCGACGACGTGGTCGGCGATCGACATCACGAGACCCATGTGGTGCTCGACCAGGAGCACGGTCATGTGGCGATCGTCGCGGATGCGACGGATGAGGTCGCCGAGCACATGGACTTCCTCGTGATTGAGGCCGCCGGCGGGCTCGTCGAGCAGCAGGATCTTCGGGTCCGCCGCCAGCGCGCGCGCCAGCTCGACGCGCTTCTGCGTGCCGAAGGGCAGGCCGGAAACCACGGTGTGGGCAACGTCCTCAAGATCGAGATAAGCGAGGATTTCGTGCACCTTGTTGTTGACGCTGGTCTCGCTGCGCCGGACCCAGGCCAATCTCAGGGAGTCGCTGATGATGTCGCTGGAGGTCTTTGAATGGGCGCCGACACGGACATTGTCCATCACCGAAAGGTTCGGAAACAGCGCCACGTTCTGGAAGGTGCGGCCAATGCCGATCTCGGCGATCCGGTGCGGCGGCCGCGACAGGATGCTGACGCCCTCCATCAGGATGTCGCCGGACGACGGCTGGTAGAGCCGCGACAGGCAGTTGAAGAGCGTGGTCTTGCCGGCGCCGTTCGGGCCGATCAATCCCAGGATCTGCCCCTTGTGCATGTCGAAGGACACGCCGTTGAGCGCGATGATGCCGCCGAACACGACGCTGACGTCGCGAACCGCGAGCAGGGGCGATGTCCCCTGCGCGAGCTGTGCCTGCGTCATCTCGTCTCGCCCACACCGATCAGTGGGCGAAGGGGCGATGCGAACCGCTCCCGGTGATGACAAAGGCTATCTGAATCCCTCGGCCACACGCGCAATTTTTCCTCCTGATTTCAGCTTTTTGCTGACGTCTTTTTTTGAATGCGGCATCAGACCCCCGAGTGCCGCTTCGATGTTCCTTACCATCGCAAGCAGACGCGGTCCAATGTCGTTGATCAAACGCTCTTCCGTGAAACGGAATGCGGGCGCGCCGCAATTGAATGCGTAGGGTCCGGTTCCGTCGTTGAGCTTGAGCGCGACGCCGGCGGCACCGATGTCGTCGTGCCAGTCGCCGACGGAAATCGCAAAGCCATATTTCGCCACGGTCTCGCCGGAGCGTTCCAACCCGTCGCGCATCTTCGGCCAGCGGCTGCCGTAATGCTCGCGCAGCAGACGCGACAGTTCTGCGCGATCGTCGGCATCGAGCGCCCAGAAATAGGCGCGACCCATCGCGCTGGTTGCAATCGGCACGCGGGAGCCGACGTCAAGTTGAACGCCGACGGTCTCGCTGCCCCGGCTCTGCCCGAAATAGATCATGCTGTGGCGGTCGCGGCCGCCGACGGCGACCGCGCCGCCGGTCGCGCGCATCACTTCCTCGCGGAACGGTTCGGACAAATGCCGAACACCGAGATTGGCGAGCGCCGCATAGCCAAGCGACATCGCGGCCGGTGTGAGCTGGTACTTCTCGAAGCGGGGAACCGGCGCAAGATAACCGAGCTTCGTCAAGGTGTAGGTCAGGCGTGACACGGTCGGCTTCGGCAGATTTGTCCGCGCCGCGATCTCCTGATTGCCGAGAAGGCCGTCATTGGGTTCGAATGCGCGCAATACGTCCAGTCCGCGGGAAAGCGCGACGACGAAATTCCGGTCGGTCGCAGTCTTCTTTCCTGTACGCTTCATCCCTGATCTGCTTCTTGCGCGGAGTCGTTGACAACGTCCGTGCTTCAAAATAACCCTGCCGTCAAGATGCGGAATTAAATTCCGCAGCGCGAAATCGAACAAAGTTAATCCCACCAAGGAGGGACACCGTGAGCGAAGTGGTCAAGCTTGAGCGTCATGACGAAGTCGGCATCGTCACGGTCGACAGCCCTCCAGTCAATGCGCTGAGTGCCGCGGTCCGCAGCGGCATTTTGGAGTGCGTCAAGGCTGCAATCGCCGATCCCGGCATCAAGGGCATCGTGCTGACCTGTGCCGGCCGCACCTTCATTGCGGGTGCCGACATCACCGAATTCGGCAAGCCGCCGAAGCCGCCCGCCCTCAACGACGTGCTGTCCGAGATCGAGAACTCGCCGAAGCCGATCGTCGCCGCGATCCATGGCACCGCGCTCGGCGGTGGCCTCGAGGTCGCGCTCGCCTGTCATTACCGCGTCGCGGTGAAAGAGGCCAAGCTCGGCCTGCCCGAGGTGAAGCTCGGCCTGTTGCCGGGCGCGGGCGGCACCCAGCGCCTGCCGCGCGCGGTCGGTCCCGAGCTCGCGGTCAAGATGATCGTCGGCGGCGATCCCATTGGCGCAGCGGAGGCGCTGAAGAACGGGTTGATCGAGGAGATCATCGAGGGCCCGGCGTCGGGCGGCGAAGCCTTCGTCCGCAAGCTGCTGGCCGAGAAGCGTCCGCTGCGGCGCCTGCGCGATGACGATTCCAAGCTCGCGGCCGCCAAGGCCGATCGTTCCATCTTCACCAATGCGGTCGCGGCCATGACCAAGAAGTCGCGCGGCCTGGAAGCGCCGTTCGCAGCGGCCGACGCCGTCGGCTACGCCATCGACCTGCCGTTCGACGAGGGCCTAAAGAAGGAGCGCGAAGGCTTCCTCAAGCTCGTCGCCAGCGACCAGTCCAAGGCGCAGCGCTATGCCTTTTTCGCCGAGCGCGAAGCCGCCAAGATCGCGGGGATCCCTGAAGGCACCAAGCCGCGCCCGGTCAACCGTGTCGCCATCCTCGGCGCCGGTACCATGGGCGGCGGCATTGCGATGTCGTTTGCCAATGCGGGCATTCCCGTCACCCTGATTGAGACCGGGGAAGAGCAGCTCAAGCGCGGCATGGGCGTCATGCAAAAGAACTGGGAAGCGACCGCGGCACGCGGCGGCATCCCGGCCGATGCGCCTGCCAAGCGCATGGCGCTGATCAACGGCAAGGTCGGGATCGAGAACGTCGGCGATGCCGACCTCGTCATCGAGGCCGTGTTCGAGACCATGGCGGTGAAGAAGGAAGTGTTCGGCAAGCTCGACCAGTTCGCCAAGCCCGGCGCGGTGCTCGCCTCCAACACCTCGTATCTCAACATCGACGAGATCGCGAAGTCGACCAAGCGTCCGCAGGACGTTCTCGGGATGCACTTCTTCTCGCCGGCCAACGTCATGAAGCTGTGCGAGATCGTGCGCGCCGAGAAGACCGCGCCCGATGCGCTGGTCACCGCTGTCAATATCGCACGCAAGATCGCAAAGGTGCCGGCCGTGGTCGGCGTGTGCGACGGCTTCGTCGGCAACCGCATGCTGGCGCAGCGCGGCAAGCAGTCCGAGAAGCTGCTGTTCGAAGGCGCTTTGCCGCAGCAGGTCGATGCCGTCGTGACCAAGTTCGGCATGCCGATGGGACCGTTCGCGATGGGCGATCTCGCCGGCCTCGACATCGGCTGGCGCTCGCGGAAAGATCGCGGCATCAAGTCGGAGATCGCGGATGCGCTCTGCGAAGCCGGCCGCTTCGGCCAGAAGACCGGCAAGGGCTACTACAAGTATGAAGGCGGCAGCCGCGCGCCGCTGCCCGATCCCGAGGTCGAGAAGCTGATCGACGAGACACTGGCCCGTCTCGGCCGCAAGAAGCGTGTCGTCAGCGACGAGGAGATCCTCGAGCGCATGATGTATCCGATGATCAACGAGGGCGCGAAGATCCTCGAAGAGGGCATTGCGGTACGCCCCTCCGACATCGACGTGGTCTGGCTCTACGGCTATGGCTGGCCGATCTACCGCGGCGGCCCGATGTTCTGGGCCGACAGCGTCGGCCTCAAGCACATCGCCGACCGCTTGTCGTTCTACGCCAAAGAGACCAACGACCCGAGCCTTGAGCCCGCGCCGCTCCTGAAGAAGCTCGCGGATGAGGGCAAGACGTTCGCGTCGCTGGCGGCTGCGTCGAAGGCGGCTTGATGGAGCTTCGCGCTCCAATTCTCAGTCATTCCGGGGCGCCCGCAGGGCGAACCCGGAACCTCGAGATTCCGGGTTCGATGCTTCGCATCGGCCCGGAATGACGCTTTGTTGGACTTGAGACCTTAATGACCCATCCCGGCGAACAGTTTTATCCCGAGGGCGTGCATTGGGACGACACCATCGTCCAGGGTACGCTGCCCGACCTGCTGTCGCAGGCCGCCGCCGATTACGGCGCGCGCACCGCGATCGAGTTTCGCGACCGACCCATCACTTATAGCGCGCTTGCCGCGATGGCCGAGCGTGCCGCCGCGGCCTTCCTGCGCGCCGGCTGTGGCAGGAACAGCTCGGTCGCACTGTTCCTCGGCAACACGCCCGATCATCCCGTCAATTTCTTCGGTGCGCTCAAGGCCGGCGCCCGCGTCGCGCATCTGTCGCCGCTCGACGGCGAGATCGCGCTGACCCACAAGGTCGCCGATTCCGGCTCGCGCCTGCTCGTCACCTCCAACCTTGCCGCGCTGCTGCCGACCGCGCTGAAATTTCTGGAGAAGGGGCTGATCGATCGCCTCGTCGTCTGCGAGGACGACGATTGGGGCAAGGTCGGCACGCCGCAGGCGGCGATCCCCGATGATCCCCGTATCGTCACGTTCGAAGCCTTCGTCGAAGGCGCGGCCGCGCCGGCCGAGTGGCCGAACGTGACGGCCGATGACGTCGCGCTGCTGCAATATACCGGCGGCACGACCGGCCTGCCCAAGGGTGCGATGCTGACGCACGGCAACCTCACCGCGGCGGTGTCGATCTACGACGTCTGGGGCAAGCCGGCGCGCGCCGCGCGCGGCGATGTCGTCGAGCGCGTGATCTGCGTGCTGCCGCTGTTTCACATCTATGCCCTCACCGTCGTGCTCTTGTCCTCGCTTCGCCGCGGCAATCTGATTTCGCTGCATCAGCGCTTCGATGTCGAAGCGGTGATGCGCGACATTGAGATCAAGCGCGCGACGTACTTTCCGGGCGTGCCGACGATGTGGATCGCGATTGCGGCGCTGCCCGACCTCGACAAGCGCGACTTCTCCTCGCTTGCCACCATCGGCTCTGGCGGTGCACCGCTGCCGGTGGAGATCGCGAGCTTCTTCGAGCGCAAGGTCGGCAAGAAGCTGCGCAGCGGCTGGGGCATGACCGAGACCTGCTCGCCCGGCACCGGTCATCCGCCTGTTGGCCCCGACAAGCCCGGTTCGATCGGTCTGATGCTGCCCGGCATCGAGCTCGACGTGGTCGCGCTGGACGATCCGAGACGCGTGCTGCCGCCGGGCGAGGTCGGCGAGATCCGCATCAAGGGCCCGAACGTCACGAAGGGTTATTGGAACAAGCCGGAGGGGTCCGCGGAGGCCTTCGTCGACGGCCGTTTCCTCACCGGCGACATCGGCTACATGGATCAGGACGGCTATTTCTTCCTGGTCGATCGCAAGAAGGACATGATCATCTCCGGCGGCTTCAACGTCTATCCGCAGATGATCGAGCAGGCGATCTACACCGTCCCCGGTGTGCACGAGGTGATCGTGCTCGGCATTCCCGATCCCTATCGTGGCGAGGCCGCCAAGGCCTTTATCAAGCTGAAGCCGGAGGCAAAACCGTTCTCGCTCGACGAGCTGCGCACCCAGCTCGCTGGCAAGCTCGGCAAGCATGAATTGCCGGCCGCAGTCGAGTTCGTCGACGATCTGCCGCGCACGCCGGTCGGAAAATTGTCGCGCCACGAATTGCGCCAGCAGCAGAAATCGTCACAATCCATCAAAACCGCATCAGGAGGTCGTTCTTGACCGACGCCGTTATCGTTTCCACCGCCCGCACGCCGATCGGCAAGGCCTATCGCGGCGCGCTCAACGCCACCGAGGGCGCGACCCTGCTCGGCCACGCCATCGGCGAGGCCGTCGCCCGCGCCAAGGTCGATCCCAAGGAGGTCGAGGACGTCGTGATGGGTGCAGCCCTCCAGCAGGGCGCGACCGGCGGCAACATCGCGCGCAAGGCGCTGCTGCGCGCCGGCCTTCCCGTCACCGTCGCCGGCACCACCATCGACCGGCAATGCGCTTCGGGCCTGCAGGCGATCGCGCTCGCCGCGCGCTCGGTGATCTTCGACGGCGTCGAGATCGCGGTCGGCGGCGGCGGCGAGTCGATCAGCCTCGTGCAGAACGACAAGATGAACGGCTTCCACGCCCAGGATCCGGCGCTGCTCAAGATCAAGGGCGAGGTCTACATGCCCATGATCGACACGGCCGAGGTCGTCGCCACGCGCTACGGCATCTCGCGCGAACGCCAGGACGAATATTCGCTGGAGAGCCAGCGCCGCACCGCGGCCGCGCAGCAGGGCGGCAAGTTCAAGGACGAACTCGCGCCGATCACCACGCAGATGGCGGTTACCGACAAGGCGACCGGTACGGTCTCGATGAAAGAAGTCACGCTGTCGCAGGACGAAGGTCCGCGTCCGGAGACCACCGCTGAAGGCCTCGCCGGCCTCAAGCCGGTGCGCGGTGACGGTTTCACCATCACCGCCGGCAATGCCAGCCAGCTTTCCGACGGCGCCAGCGCCTCCGTCATCATGAGCGACAAGGAAGCGGCCAAGCGCGGCCTCAAGCCGCTCGGCATCTTCCGCGGCTTCGTCTCCGCCGGCTGCGAGCCGGACGAGATGGGTATCGGCCCGGTTTTCGCCGTGCCGCGCCTGCTCAAGCGTCACAATCTCACGGTTGACGACATCGGCCTGTGGGAGCTCAACGAGGCCTTCGCGGTGCAGGTGCTGTATTGCCGCGACAAGCTCGGCATCGACCCCGACAAGATCAACGTCAATGGCGGCGCGATCTCGGTCGGCCATCCCTACGGCATGTCGGGCGCGCGCCTCACCGGCCACGCTCTGATCGAAGGCCGCCGCCGCAAGGCGAAGTACGCAGTCGTCACCATGTGCGTCGGCGGCGGCATGGGCGCGGCGGGACTTTTTGAGGTGTTGCAATAGTTCACCGTCGTCCTGGCTTTCGCCAGGATGACGAAGCTCACAGGAGGATCCGATGGATCTCGCATTCACGAAAGAAGAGCAGGCGTTTCGCGAGGAAGTGCGGCAGTTCTTGCGCGACAACGTGCCGCCGGATACGCGGCGCAAGCTGGTCGAGGGCCGCCACCTCTCGAAGGACGAGATGGTGACATGGTGGCGCATCCTCAACAAGAAGGGCTGGGGCGTCAGCCACTGGCCGAAGGAATATGGCGGCACGGGGTGGACAAGCGTGCAGCACTACATCTTCAACGAGGAGCTGCAGTCCTATCCAGCGCCGCAGCCGCTCGCCTTCGGCGTCAGCATGGTCGGCCCGGTCATCTACACCTTCGGCAACGAGGAGCAGAAGAAGAAGTACCTGCCGCGCATCGCCAATGTCGACGATTGGTGGTGCCAGGGATTTTCGGAGCCCGGCTCCGGCTCCGACCTCGCCTCGCTGAAGACGAAAGCCGAGCGCAAGGGCGACAAATGGATCATCAACGGCCAGAAGACCTGGACCACGCTGGCCCAGCACGCCGACATGATCTTCTGCCTCTGCCGCACCGATCCCGCCGCCAAGAAGCAGATGGGCATCTCCTTCATCGTGTTCTCGATGAAGTCGAAAGGCGTCACCGTGCGTCCGATCCAGACCATCGACGGCGGCGCCGAGGTCAACGAGGTCTTCGTCGACGACGTCGAGGTTCCCTACGAGAACCTGATCGGCGAGGAGAACAAGGGCTGGGACTACGCCAAATTCCTGCTCGGCAATGAGCGCACCGGCATTGCCCGCGTCGGCGTCTCCAAGGAGCGCATCCGCCGCATCAAGGATCTGGCGTCGAAGGTCGAGTCCGGCGGCAAGCCGATCATCCAGGATCCCGCCTTCCGCGAGAAGCTCGCGGCCTGCGAGATCGAGCTGAAGGCGCTGGAGCTGACCCAGCTTCGCGTCGTCGCCGACGAAGGCAAGCACGGCAAGGGCAAGCCCAATCCGGCTTCGTCCGTGCTAAAGATCAAGGGCTCCGAGATCCAGCAGACCACCACCGAGCTGTTGATGGAAGTGATCGGTCCGTTCGCCGCGCCTTACGACGTGCACGGCGACGACGGCTCCAACGAAGCCATGGACTGGACCGCCCAGATCGCACCGAGCTATTTCAACAACCGCAAGGTCTCGATCTACGGCGGCTCCAACGAGATCCAGCGCAACATCATCGCCAAGGCGGTGCTGGGGCTTTAGCGTCATTCCGGGGCGCGCGTCAGCGCGAACCCGGAATCTCGCGCCACAAACTCTGGATTTCCGGGTCCACGCGCTTCCGCGCGTGTCCCGGAATGACGAAGCATTAATTCCGGGTACGAGGAACCAAGCAACATGGATTTTGACCTGTCCGAGGAGCAGCGGCTTCTCAAGGAAAGCATCGACGGCCTCTTGACCGATTCCTACGATTTCGAGAGCCGCAAGAAGTATATGAAGGAGAAGGGCGGCTGGAGCAAAACCGTCTGGCTCAAGCTCGCCGAGCAGGGCCTGCTCGGCCTGCCCTTCGCAGAGACCGATGGCGGCTTCGGTGGCGGCGGCGTCGAGACCATGATCGTGATGGAAGCGCTCGGCAAGGCGCTGGTGCTCGAGCCTTATCTCGCCACGGTGGTGATCGGCGGCGGCTTCCTGCGCCATGCCGGCAGCGACGCGCAGAAGGCCGCGCACGTGCCAGGGATCATCGACGGCAGCAAGACGCTGGCGTTCGCCCAGCTCGAGAAGAACTCGCGCTACGATCTGTTCGACGTCACCACGACGGCGAAGAAGAAGAGCGAAGGTTGGGTGATCGACGGCGAGAAGTTCGTCGTGCTCAACGGCGAGAACGCCGATACCCTGATCGTCACCGCGCGCACCAAGGGCGAGCGCCGCGATCATAAGGGCATCGGCGTGTTCCTGGTCCCCGCCAATGCAAAAGGCGTAGCTAAGAAGGGCTATCCGACCCAGGACGGCCTGCATGCTGCCGACGTCACCTTTACCGGCGTCGAAATCGGCGCGGACGCCGTGCTCGGCAACCCCGAGGATTCGCTCGCGCTGATCGAGCGCGTCGTCGACGAGGCGCGCATCGCACTCTGCGCCGAGGCGGTCGGCTTGATGGACGAGTCGCTCAAGACCACGGTCGAGTACATCAAGACGCGAAAGCAGTTTGGCGTTCCGATCGGCTCGTTCCAGTCGCTCCAGCACCGCGCCTCCGACATGTTCGTCGCGGCCGAGCAGGCGCGCTCGATGTCGATGTTCGCGACCATGGCCGGTGATTTCGAGGACGCCAGGGAGCGCAGCAATGCGATCGCCGCGGCCAAGGTGCAGATCGGCAAGTCGGCCAAATTCGTCGGCCAGCAGTCGATCCAGCTCCACGGCGGCATCGGCATGACCATGGAGGCGAAGATCGGCCACTATTTCAAGCGCCTCACCATGATCGAGAATACCTTTGGCGACACCGACTACCACCAGCGCCGTGTCGCGGAGACGGGCGGATTGATCTAGTCATACGACGCCTGTCGTCCCCCGCGAAGGCGAGGGGCCCAGTCCACCGCGGCTTCTCGATTCCAGCCGCGCCGTCTCTGGAATACTGGATCGCCCGCCTTCGCGGGCGATGACACTGAGTATGCGGCCATAGCGGAGCCCAACAAATGAAAAACACCCCGTTCGATCTCACCGGCAAGGTGGCCGTCGTCACCGGCTCCAGCCGCGGCATCGGCCGCTCCTCCGCCGAGCTGCTGGCAAAATTAGGAGCCAAGGTCGTGGTCTCCTCGCGCAAGGCGGATGCCTGCAAGGAGGTCGCCGATGGCATCATTGCCGCCGGCGGCGATGCCATCGTCATTCCCTGCAACATCGCGCGCAAGAACGAGGTCGAGGCGCTGATCTCGGGCGCAACGAAGCACTACGGCAAGGTCGACATCCTCGTCTGCAACGCCGCAGTGAACCCCTATTACGGCCCGCTGCTCGACATCACCGACGAAGCCTTCGACAAGATCATGGGCTCGAACGTCAAGAGCAACATCTGGCTCTCCGCGCTCGCGATCCCTGAGATGGCCGAGCGCGGCAATGGCTCCGTCATCATCATCTCCTCGATCGGCGGCTTGCGCGGCTCCACCGTGATCGGCGCCTACGGCATCTCGAAAGCCGCCGACTTCGCGCTGTGCCGCTCGCTCGCCGGCGAATGGGGCCCCAAAGGCGTTCGCGTCAACTGCATCGCGCCCGGACTCGTCAAGACCGATTTCGCCCGCGCGCTCTGGGAAGACGAAGCCAATCTGAAGCGCCGCACCGCCACCACGCCGCTCCGCCGCATCGGCGAACCCGACGAAATCGCCGGTGCCGTCGCCTACCTCGCCTCCGACGCATCGAGCTTCATGACCGGCCAGACCATCGTCATCGACGGCGGCGTCACCACGGCAGCGGTGTAGCCGGCGAAACTACGTTCAGTTGCATCGAGGCGCGGCTTCTCTTACCCTCCCCTGGAGGGGGAGGGTCGCTGCGCATGCAATGCGCAGCGGGGTGGGATGAAGCCACACAAATGGTCTCAACATCGATCCGACGCGCCGCCGCGAAGAAACTGAGAGCCAACACCACGCTGCACGAGCGGATGCTGTGGCGCGTCCTCAAAGACCTCCCGATGCACGGCTCGCACTTCCGCCGCCAAGCGCCGATCGGCCCCTACGTCGTCGATTTCTTCTGCCCAGCCAAGCGCCTCATCATCGAACTGGACGGCGGACACCATAGCCAAGAGGAGGTGGCCGCATGCGACCTCGATCGCCAACGCTGGCTCGAGCGCGAGGGCTACCGCGTCGTCCGCTTCTGGAATTCGGAGATCGCCAGCGATCTGATGGCCGTGCGCGAACGCATCTACATCGAGCTGTACGGATCGCGCGAGACGGAGACACAACCACTGAAACATCGCCGCTCATAGTCGCGCCTTCTCTGACCCTCCCCTGGAGGGTCGCTGCGCATGCAATGCGCGGCGGGGCGGGGTGGCAGACCATCCGCGAACGCGGTGCTTCGGAACGCGTGTAAAAGATCCTTTCTGAAAGGAATGTGAGACCGCCGTTGCGGCTTCACCCCACCCCGCTCGCGCTTCACGCGATCGACCCTCCCCCTCCAGGGCCCCTCCAGGGGAGGGTAAGCGGAGACCAATCTTGACCTCTTGCCGGCAATCCCGTTTTCTTGCCGCGACACAATGATCCCTTCCAGGGAAACGCCAAGAAAACGCTGAGGTAGCCGCCATGTCTTTCGTCCTCGCCATCGACCAGGGCACCACCTCTTCGCGCGCCATCGTGTTTCGCAGCGACATTTCGATCGCGGCGAAGGCGCAGGCCGAGTTTCCGCAGCATTTCCCGGCCTCGGGATGGGTCGAGCATGAGCCGGAGGACATCTGGACTTCGACGGTGATGGTGTGCCGCGAGGCGATCGCGCAGGCCGGCATCAATGCAAAGGACATCGCCGCGATCGGCATCACCAACCAGCGCGAGACCACCGTGGTGTGGGACCGCGCCACCGGGCAGGCCGTGCACCGCGCCATCGTCTGGCAGGACCGCCGCACCGCAGACATCTGCGCCAAGCTGAAAGCCGACGGCCGCGAGCCCGTGATCTCGCAGAAGACCGGCCTGATCATCGATCCCTATTTCTCCGGCACCAAGGTGGCCTGGATCCTCGACCACGTTCCCGGCGCGCGGGCGCGCGCCGCGCGCGGCGAGCTGATGTTCGGCACCATCGATTGCTATCTGCTCTGGCGCCTCACCGGCGGCAAGGTGCATGCCACCGACGCCACCAATGCCTCGCGCACGCTGCTGTTCAACATCCACACCGGCCAGTGGGACGACGAGCTCTTGGAGATCATCGGCGTGCCGCGCTCGATGCTGCCCGAGATCAAGGACTCTTCCGCCCGCTTCGGCGAGAGCACGCCCGACCTGTTCGGCGGGCCCATTGCGATATCAGGCATCGCCGGCGACCAGCAGGCCGCGACCATCGGTCAGGCCTGCTTCCGCCCGGGCATGATGAAGTCGACCTACGGCACCGGCTGCTTTGCGCTGCTCAACACCGGCACCACGCCTGTGGTGTCGAAGAACAAGCTGCTCACCACCGTCGCCTATCAGCTCGACGGCAAGCGCACCTACGCGCTGGAAGGCTCGATCTTCGTGGCAGGCTCGGCGGTGCAATGGCTGCGCGATGGTATAGGGCTCATCAAGCATGCCGCCGAAACCGGCCCGCTCGCCGATCAGTCGGATTCCATGCAGAGCGTCTATCTCGTCCCTGCCTTCGTCGGCATGGGCGCCCCCTATTGGAATCCGCGCGTCCGTGGCGCCTTGTTCGGCCTCACCCGCAACACCGGCCCTGCCGAGCTCGCCCACGCCGCGCTGGAAAGCGTCTGCTATCAGACCTTCGATCTCTGGGCCGCGATGCGCGCGGACTGGCCGAGCTCGGAAACGGCGAGCGTCGTGCTCCGCGTCGATGGCGGCATGACCGCCTCCGACTGGACCATGCAGCGCCTCGCCGATCTCCTCGACGCCCCGGTTGACCGCCCCGTGATCCAGGAGACCACGGCCCTCGGGGCTGCCTACCTCGCCGGCCTCCAGGCGGGCGTCTATCCCGAGCCGACAAAATTCGCCGACAACTGGCGCCTCGAGCACCGCTTCAAGCCGAACATGAGCCAGACGACGCGCGAGCGAAAGCTGGCCGGATGGGCAAGAGCGGTGAAGGGCGTGCTGGCGAGCGACGAGGGGGAGGGGTAAGCGTAAGCGGATTCACGTCGCTCGCTCAAATAACAACAACGGGAGAAACGACAATGAACACGGATATCAACCGGGTCATGCGGGCGCTGTGCACCGCGGCGGTCTGCAGCGTGCTGCTCGCTTCCGGCGCAACCGCACGCGAAAAGGAGAACCCGCTCTCGAACGCGCGCCAAGTCAAGACCGATGTCGCCGGCCTCAATGCGCCCGCCAGGATCCTGGTCGACGTCTGGGGCATTCCGCACATCTATGCCGGTAACGAGCACGACCTGTTCTTTCTGCAGGGTTTCAACGCCGCGCGCGACCGGCTCTGGCAGATCGATCTCTGGCGCAAGCGCGGGCTCGGGCTGCTCGCCAGGGATTTCGGCCCGGCCTATGCGGAGCAGGATAAGGCGCTGCGGCTGTTCCTCTATCGCGGCGACATGAACGCGGAGTGGGCGTCCTATGGCCCCAAGGCGAAGACCTACGCGGAAGCGTTCGTTGCCGGCATCAATGCCTATGTCGCGGATGTTCGCGATGGCAAGCGGCCGCTGCCGATCGAGTTCAGGATCGCCGGCACCAGGCCGGATCCCTGGACCGCGGACGACGTCGTCCGTATTCGCAGCCATGGGCTCACCCGCAATATCGCTTCGGAGGTCAAGCGCTCCCTGGTTGCCTGCGCGGCGGGCCTCGAGGCCGATCGGTTTCGCGTCAAGCTCGAGCCGGCCTGGACGACGAAAGTCCCCGATGGCCTCGATCTGTAGCGTCCCGAAGGCGGTGCTCGCGGCCTATGACCTTGCGACGCGCCCGGTCGCCTTTCCGCAGCCGAAAGAGCGACAGGCCGCGCTCGCGCATGATCCCGACACCTATCTGGACGCGGCCGATCAACAGCGCGACACCATCGGCTCTAACAATTGGGTGATCGCGCCTTCGCGCACCGCGACCGGACGCCCGATTCTCGCCAACGATCCGCATCGCGAGCACAGCGTGCCGTCGCTGCGCTATATCGTCGGGCTGAACGCGCCCGGCCTTTCCGTGATCGGCGCCGGTGAGCCGGCGCTGCCCGGCATTTCGATCGGCCATAACGGCACCATCGCCTTTGGCCTCACCATCTTCAATGTCGACCAGGAAGACCTCTACGTCTATGAGCTCAATCCGCAAAATCCCAATCAGTACCGTTACGGCAATGGTTGGGAGGACATGCGCATCGTCCACGAGACCGAGCAGGTGAAAGGCGAGGGCGATCGCGAAATCGAGCTGAAGTTCACCCGGCACGGTCCGGTGATTCATGTCGACGAGGGCAACAAGCGCGCCTTCGCGGTGCGCTCGATCTGGTTCGAGCCCGGCACTTCCGCCTATTTCGGCTCGTCCGACTACATGACCGCGAAGGACTGGAACGGCTTTCTCGCGGCGATGCGGCGCTGGGGCGCGCCCTCGGAGAACCAGGTCTATGCCGATACGCGCGGCAATATCGGCTGGGTTGCCGCAGGCAAGACTCCGCGCCGCGTCAACTATGACGGTCTGATGCCGGTGCCGGGCGATGGCCGCTATGACTGGCAGGGCTTTCTGTCGCTCGACGATCTGCCAAAAGCCTATCAGCCCAAGCAGGGCTTTCTGGCCACGGCCAACCAGATGAACCTTCCGCCTGATTACCCCATCAGCGAACGCAAGGTCGGCTTCGAATGGGCCGACAGCGCCCGCTGGCAGCGCATCGTCGAGGTGCTCCAGGCCAACAGCAAAGTGACACTCGCCGACGCCATGGATTTGCAGAACGACGATACCGCGATGCTGGGGCGGCGCCTCGTCAAGCTGCTGCAGCCTCTGACTTCGGACGATGCCAATGTGAAGAAGGGTCTCGAGCTGTTGAGGCCATGGGACGCGCGCGATGCCGCCGACAGTGCCGCCGCCGCATTGTTCGAGGTCTGGATCGCCAATCATCTCGGCCCCACGCTGCTGAAGACCACGGCGCCCAAGGCGGTGGGCTTGATTGCGCCCGAGGCATCCAGCATTTCGGCGATCGTCGCCTATCTCGAGTCCCCTGATGCCGCGCTCGGCGCCGATCCCGCTGCCGCACGCGACCAGATCCTGTGCGAGAGCTTGGGCGCTGCGGTTGCCGACGTCGCCGGCAAGCTCGGGGACGATGCACGGCCTGGCGCTGGGGCCGCCTGCATGTTGCCAAGTTCGACCACGCGCTGATCCCGCTTGCCGACAAGGCGACCGCAGCGCAAATGTCGGTGGGCCCGCTCGCCTTCGGCGGCGCAGCCAACGTTCCGCGCGCCGCCACCTATCGCCGCTCGGACTACCAGCTCATCTCAGGCGCCTCGTTTCGGATGGTGCTCGACGTCGGCAATTGGGACGCGAGCCGCACCATCAACACGCCGGGGCAATCCGGCGATCCGTTCAGCGGCCACTACCGCGACCTCGCCCCGCTCTGGGCGACCGGACAATATGTGCCGCTGCTCTACAGCCAACCCGCGGTCGAAGCCGCTACCGCAGAAGCCATCACCCTGACGCCGCGATGATGATATCGGACGGCTATTCCGACGTGCCCGCCGGCAAGATCGCGGCGGTTGTCACGCATTTGGAGATGACCGCACCTCCGGAGCGCCGCGACGATCCCCCTGGCGCGTGGACCCTGCGCAAGGTCGATACCCCCGCGCTTGCCTGGTACCGCGACCTCTTCCGCCGTGTCGGCGAGGAGTGGTTGTGGTTCTCACGAGCCCGCATGACCGATGCAGAGCTCGCTGCGATCATCCACGCGCCTGGCATCGAGGTCTACGCCCTGGTCGCGGACGGAAGCGACGAAGGCCTGCTCGAGCTCGGCTTCCGCGAGCCCGGCCAGTGCGAGCTGACCTATTTCGGCGTCACCGCTAGGCTAATCGGCACCGGCGCCGCCCGCTTCCTGATGAACCGCGCGCTGGAGCTTGCGTGGTCACGCGACGTCCGCCGCGTCTGGGTGCACACCTGCACGTTCGACCATCCATCGGCCGTTGCCTTCTACCAGCGGTCCGGCTTTCGCGCCTTCCGCCGCCAGATCGAGGTGGCGGACGATCCGCGTCTCGATGGTACGGTGTCGCGCACGGCGGCGAGGCATGTGCCGATCATTGATTAATCGCGGCTGTCTCCCCGCCGTCATTGCGAGGAGCTCTTGCGACGAAGCAATCCAGACTGTCTCCGCAGAGAGATTCTGGATTGCTTCGCTGCGCTCGCAATGACGGCGTGTGGCCGCCGTCATCGCTCTTCCAATTCCCAGGGCAACGCGCGGCAGTCCACGTGGTCCCCTCATCATTCCCACTCAGCCGTCGAACTTTACCGCCGTGGTGTTGGCGCCGCAGACCAGAACCGCGATGCGCTCGCCTGCTGAGGGACGGTAGCGGCCGGAGAGCAACGCGGCAAAGGCGGCCGCGCCGCCGGGCTCGGCCACGAGGCGCAAGTGCGACCACAGCGCGGCCTGGGCTTTGCGGATCGCATCGTCGCTGACGAGGATGACGCGCTCCACATGAGCCCGCGCCACCGGAAACATCAATTCGCCGACGCGCCGCGGCGCAAGGCTGTCGGCGGCGATGCCGCCGGCCGGCGCATCGACCGGAGCGCCCGCTTCAAACGCAGCGTGCAGGGTTGGCGATTGCTCCGGTTCGACCGCGACGATGCGCGTCCTGTCGGCGTACCAGGCCGCAATGCCGCCGATCAGCCCGCCGCCGCCGACCGCCACCAGCAGCGTGTCGATGTCGGGTGCGTCCTGCTCCAACTCCAGTCCGACGCTGCCCTGTCCGAGCAGGGTTTCCGCCTGGTCGTAGGCGTGGACGGCCAGCGCGCCGGTCTGCGCGACATGCGCCTCGCTCGCGACGAGCGCATCGGCGTAGCGGCTGCCCGCGATCATCAGCTTGGCGCCGTACCCCCTGATCCGCTCGGCCTTGGCCGGCGAGGTGATGTCAGGCACGAAGATCGTGGCGGGAATGCCGAGCTGCTGCGCCGCATAGGCGACCGCCGCGCCGTGATTGCCGCCGGATGCGGCGACGACACCCGCCTGCGGCACCTGGCGCAGCAACAGATTGGCGAAGGCGCCGCGCGCCTTGAACGATCCGGAATGCTGCAGCATTTCGAGCTTGAACGTGACGGGCGCGGCCGGCAGGTCGAAATCGGCGAGATCGGCCTTTAGAAGCGGCGTGCGCCTGATATGCGGGCGGATGACCGCCTCGGTCGCCGCAATCCGCTCCCGCGTGATGTCCATGGTCTTTGTCATGATACCGTCCAGAATAGCGCAAGGGAGCGTTGACATCCATTAGGTAATTAGCAAAATGGCTAAATGAAGTTTGCCGTTGCCTTGCGCGCGCTCGCCAACGAACGCCGCCTGCAGATCCTGGAATGGCTGCGGGATCCGCGGAAGCATTTTCGCGAGCAGGCCGACGGCGACCTGGTCGAGGACGGCGTCTGCGGATTGCTGATCGCCGAAAAGCTCGGCGTCAGCGCACCGACATTGAGCGAGCACATGCGGGTGCTGACTGCCGCGAAGCTGGTGCGCGCCAAACGAATCAAGCAGTGGACGATGTACAAGCGCAACGAGACGGCGATCGCCGCCATCAAGCGCTCGATTCAGGACGGCCTTTGAGCGGGCGGTCCGTACCGTGCGACTGACGCTTCGTTGCAGCCAGCGCAATGCTCCATTTCCGAGATTTTTGTTGCGCCGCACCGAACTGGTCGTGGAGACTGATCGGCCCTGCCTTGTTCAATGATCGAGAAAAGCGACAACCATGTTCCTGATCGGCCAATACGATTCCCCCTTCGTCCGCCGCGTCGCCATGGCGCTGAAGCTTTATGGCCTCGCCTTCGAGCACAAGCCGTGGTCGACCTTCGGCGATGCCGACAAAATCGCGCCGTACAATCCGCTGCGCCGCGTGCCGACCCTGGTGCTCGACGACGGCGAGGCGCTGATCGAGAGCACGATCATCCTGGATTATCTCGACGAGCTCGTTGGTCCCGAGAAGGCGATGCTGCCGCGCAGTGGCGCCGAGCGGCGGCGCCATTTGCGCATCTGCGCGCTCGCCTCCGGCCTCGGCGACAAGGCGGTGAGCCTGCTCTACGAGCGCGTGCTGCGGAAGGAGCAGCTTGCGCTATGGGTCGAGCGCTGCCAAGCACAAATCGCGGACGTGCTGAAGGTGCTCGAGGCCGAGCGCGCCAAGGTGACGACGCCGTACTGGCTGGGCGACCGCATCGGTCATGCCGATGTTGCAGCGGCCTGCGTCGTCCGCTTCACCCGCGAAGCGCATCCGCAGCTGTTCGACGCCTCGCGCTATCCGGCCCTCGCGGCGCATGCCGAGCGCTGCGAGGCACTCTCCCCGTTCCAGGAGATCGTGCAGCCCTTGGCTCCGCCGAAGGGGTGAGGCCGTCACCCTCCCCTGGAGGGTCCGAGACGAGCGAAGCTCGCTCGTGGGTCGATCGCGCGAAGCGCGAGCGGGGTGGGGTGATCTCTCCGCACGGGCAGTGCGTGCGCGGATAGACTGTCACCCCACCTCGGTCCGCATTCCGCTGCGCTGCATGCGAACCGATCCACGGGCGAGCTACGCTCGTCCCGGACCCCTCCAGGGGAGGATCGGCGGCTATATGTTTGGGCTGCCCAGCTCCGTCATTCCGGGGCGCGCCTCTTAGCGCGAGCCCGGAATCCATTTGCCCACATGAGATGCCGCACGATGGATTTCCGGGCTCGCGCTGCGTGCGCCCCGGAATCACAGCGTTGACTCGGCGTGAGTGTCAGCCGGCCGCAGCAGCCGATGATGCAATACTACGCCTGTTTTGCCCGACGTCGCAAACGCGGCTTCGGCTACACCGAAATTGCTCAGCCTTTTCAACCCCATCGCTACTGTGCATGGGGTTGTTTTCTCATTTTTGTTTTAGAGGGGTGCCTACCCCGCCCCCGCGCGCTTCTTCTGCCAGACGAGGTGCACCGCGCAGGTGCAGCCCGGCGGATGCGAGCCGAGGTCCTTCGGCGTCTCGTCATTCGCGGGCGTCGCGGCAAACGCATTTTCCGCCTCCGGCTGGGACGGGATGTAGTTCAGCACCGGCGCGAGCCAGCGCTCGGCTTCCGCTACGCTCATGCCCTTGCGTGCGGCGTAGTCCTCAACCTGGTCGCGCTCGATCTTGCCGACGCCGAAATAATAGCTCGCAGGGTTTGCGAAATAGAGCCCTGAGACGGACGAGCCCGGCCACATCGCAAAGCTCTCGGTCAACTTCACGCCGGCCGTGTTTTCCGCATCGAGCAGTTCGAACAATGTCGCCTTCTCTGTGTGATCGGGCTGCGCGGGATAGCCGGGCGCGGGGCGAATGCCCTGATATTTTTCGAGGATCAGATCCTCGCTGGAGAGCGCCTCGTCCGGCGCATAGGCCCAGAACTCGCGGCGGACGCGGGCATGCATGCGCTCGGCGAAGGCTTCGGCCAGGCGGTCGGCCAGCGCCTTGCACAGGATCGAGGAATAGTCGTCGTTCGCCAGCTTGAAACGATCGGCGACCGCGTCCTCGCCGATGCCAGCGGTGACGACGAAGCCGCCGACATAGTCGGGCACGCCGGTGCCGACGGGCGCGACAAAGTCGGCGAGCGCCGCGTTGAAGCGGCCCTCGCGCTTTTCGAGCTGCTGGCGCAGCGTGTGCAGCGTCGCCATGCTCTTGGTCCGGCTTTCATCGGCATAGAGCACGATGTCGTCGCCTTGCGCATTCGCCGGCCAGAAGCCGATCGTCGCGCGTGCCCGGAACCATTTCTCCTTCACGATGGTGTCGAGCATCTTGCGCGCATCGTCGTAGAGCGAGCGCGCGACCTCGCCGACCTTGGGGTCGTGGAGAATGGCGGGGAAGCGCCCGGCGAGCTCCCAGGTCTGGAAGAACGGCGTCCAGTCGATGCAGTCGACGAGCTCGGCGAGGTCATAGTCGTCGAAGCTCTTGATGCCGAGGAAGGTCGGCTTCACCGGCTTGTTTGCTGCAAAGTCCACCGGCACGCGGTTGACGCGGGCAGCCGCCAGCTTCAGCCGCTTCTTGTCCGCCTGCGCACGCAAATGCGCCTCCGAGATCTTGGCGTATTCGGCGCGCACCTCGGCGGCATAGGCCTCGCGCTTCTCCGGCGAGAGCAGCGCGGAGGCCACGCCGACGGCGCGGCTGGCGTCGTTGACGTGCACGACCGGGCCGGCGCGATAGCTCGGGTCGATCTTCACCGCGGTATGCACGCGGCTCGTGGTGGCGCCGCCGATCAGCAGCGGCAGCTTGAGGCCTTCGCGCTGCAACTCGCCGGCGAAGAATGCCATCTCGTCGAGCGAGGGCGTGATCAGGCCGGACAGACCGACGATGTCCGCCTTCTCCGCCTTCACGGTCTCGACGATCTTGGCCGCCGGCACCATCACGCCAAGATCGATGACCTCGAAATTGTTGCACTGGAGCACGATGCCCACGATGTTCTTGCCGATATCGTGAACGTCGCCCTTCACGGTCGCGAGCACGATCTTGCCGGCGGACGAGGAGCCCTCCGTGCCGATGCCGTTCGCAAGATTGCGCGCCTTCTCCTCCTCCATGAACGGCATGAGATAAGCAACCGCCTGTTTCATGACACGCGCAGACTTCACCACCTGCGGCAAGAACATCTTGCCGTCGCCAAAGAGGTCGCCGACCACGTTCATGCCGGCCATCAGCGGTCCTTCGATCACGTCGAGCGGGCGCGAGGACAATTTGCGGGCCTCTTCCGTATCCTGCTCGATGAACTCGGTGATGCCGTGCACCAGCGCGTGGCTCAGCCGCTTCTCCACCGGCCATTCGCGCCAGGCGAGATCGGCTTCCTTGCTTTCCGTCTTCTTGCCGCGGAATTTTTCCGCGAGCGCCAGCAGACGTTCGGACGCACCCGGATCGCGATTGAGGACGACGTCCTCGCAGGTCTGGCGCAGCTCCGGATCGATGTCGTCATAGACGATCATCTGCCCGGCATTGACGATGCCCATGTCCATGCCGGCCTTGATGGCGTGATATAGGAACACCGAGTGCATGGCTTCGCGCACCGGCTCGTTGCCGCGGAACGAGAACGACAGATTGGACACGCCGCCGGAGATGTGCGCGCCGGGCAGGTTCCGGCGGATCCAGCGCGTCGCCTCGATGAAGTCGACGCCGTAATTGTTGTGCTCCTCGATGCCGGTCGCGATCGCAAAAATGTTGGGATCGAATATGATATCCTCGGGCGGGAAGCCGACGCGGTTGACGAGGATGTCGTAGGCGCGCTTGCAGATCTCGGTCTTGCGCGCGAACGTGTCGGCCTGGCCGACCTCGTCGAACGCCATGACGACCACGGCCGCGCCGTGGCGGCGGGCGATCTTGGCCTCGTGAATGAACTTGTCCTCGCCTTCCTTCATCGAGATCGAGTTGACGACCGGCTTGCCCTGCACGCATTTCAGGCCGGCCTCGATCACCGAGAATTTCGAGGAATCGACCATCACGGGGACGCGGGCGATGTCGGGCTCGGCGGCGACGAGGTTGAGGAAGGTCACCATCGCCGCCTCGGAATCGAGCAGGCCCTCGTCCATGTTGACGTCGATAATTTGCGCGCCGTTCTCGACTTGGTCGCGCGCGACCTGCAGCGCGGCAGTGTAGTCGCCGGCGGTGATCAGCTTGCGGAAGCGGGCCGATCCTGTGACGTTGGTGCGCTCACCGACATTGACGAAGGGGATCGCATCCGTCAGCACGAACGGCTCGAGGCCGGAGAGCCGCAAGCGCGGCGCGATCTCCGGCACGATGCGCGGCTTGTGCGTGGCCACGGCGGCGGCGATCGCTGCAATGTGGTCCGGTGTGGTACCGCAGCAGCCGCCGACGATGTTGACGAGGCCGTCACGGGCAAATTCGCCGATCAGGCGCGCCATGTACTCCGGGCTCTCGTCATACTGGCCGAACTCGTTCGGCAGGCCGGCATTGGGATAGGCACACACGAGCGTATCGGCGACGCGGCCGATATCGGCGATATGCGCGCGCAGGTCCTCGGCGCCAAGCGCGCAATTGAAGCCGATGGTGATCGGCCTCGCGTGGCGCACCGAATTCCAGAACCCTTCCGGCATCTGTCCGGAGAGCAGGCGGCCGGATTTGTCGGTAATGGTGCCCGATACCATCACCGGCATGTCGATTCCGAGTTCTTCCGTGATCTCGGCGATCGCGTAGAGCGCCGCCTTCGCGTTGAGCGTATCGAAGATGGTTTCGACCAGCAGCAGATCGACGCCGCCGTCGATCAGGCCGCGGATCTGCTCGCCATAGGATTTTCGCAAATCGTCGAAGGTGACGGCGCGGTAACCGGGATTGGAAACGTCGGGCGAAATCGAGGCGGTGCGGTTGGTCGGCCCGATGGCGCCGGCGACGAAGCGCGGCTTGCCGTCCTCGGCCGCGACGCGCCTTGCCGCATTGCCGGCGAGGCGGGCGCCTTCACGCGCCATCTCGTAGACGATGTCGGCGAGGTCGTAATCGGCCTGCGCGATCGAGGTCGTCGAGAACGTGTTGGTCGCGACGATGTCGGCACCGGCGCGCAAGTACGCGGCGTGGATGTCCTCGATCGCCTGCGGCTGGGTCAGGATCAAGAGATCGTTGTTACCGCGCAGGTCGCGGTGAAAGTTCTTGAAGCGCTCGCCGCGGAAGGCGGCCTCGTCGAGCTGGAGGTTCTGGATCATCGTGCCCATGGCGCCGTCGAGCACGAGGATGCGTTCGCGCGCGGCGTTGAGCAGGGCAGTTCGCTTGGGAGAGATGGTTCCGGTCATGTTGTCTTACGCCGCCTTCTGCGCGCTCTTGGCGCGAATGCCGAGCAAATGGCTGATCGCGAACACGAGATCGGCGCGGTTCATGGTGTAGAAATGGAAGGTGTCTACGCCGTGCTTGGCGAGCTTCTGCACCTGGCCGGCCGCAACGGTTGCGGCCACCAGCTTGCGGGTCTCGGCGTCGTCATCGAGGCCCTCGAATTTCGCGGCGAACCAGTCCGGAACGGTGGTGCCAGCGCGGGTGACGAAATTACGAGCCTGCTTGAAATTGTGCATGGGCATGATGCCCGGCACGATCGGGATGTTGATGCCGCGGCCGCGGACGCGGTCGAGATAGCGGAAGTAGAGGTCGTTATCGAAGAACACCTGGGTGATCGCGCGCGACGCACCCGCATCGACCTTGGCCTTCAGCGTGTCGATGTCGGCATCGAAGTCGCGCGCCTCGGGGTGCTTCTCGGGATAGGCGGATACGGACACTTCGATGTCGGAATGCCGTTTCTTGATGGCGGCAACGAGTGCGGCGGACGTCTGGTAGCCGTCGGGATGGCTGAAGTAGGGCGTGCCGATGCCGCCAACGGGATCACCGCGCAAGGCCACGATGTGGCGGACGCCGACCTCGTGATAGCGGTCGACGATCTCGTCGATCTCGCCGCGCGAGGCGCCGACGCAGGTCAGATGCGCCGCCGGCAGCAGCGCGGTTTCCTTCAGGATGCGGGAAATGGTGGAATGGGTGCGCTCGCGGGTCGAGCCGCCGGCGCCGTAGGTCACCGAGACGAATTGCGGGTCGAGCGGCGCGAGGCGGTTGATGGTGTCCCAGAGATTCCGCTCCATCTCCTCGGTCTTGGGCGGAAAAAACTCGAAGGAGATCGCAGGCCGCTTCAGGTGCCCGTCTTGCCCGTTGGCTTGGCCAGGCGTCGTCACGTCAGTCATGGCACCATTCACTCCAAATTTCAGCCGGCGGTCGTCTACCTCGCGGAGACCTAAAATAGGGCAAAGGCGGTCTAGTCGACAGCCCATCAGGGATGGGAAATTGCCCACCAAGGATGTGACTAGAAGGAATTCTGGCGCAGTTTGCGATCTCATTGGGAAAAACCATCCAGAGACGTAATGTATTGATACAAAAGTGCTATTGTCGATATTGCCCTTTTCTTCGTTCCGATTTGGCAGGTGGGCAGACCGAATTTTGGCACATGGAGGTAACAATTGTCCCAATCGGGTGTCTCAGCGTACCCGCGAAGCCCTTACACGTCAGGCCTGCGCAGCCTGCCATTGCCGCCGCACAGCCCTTCGTTACGTTAACGCGCCATGATCCCGCTCTCACTCCTCGACCTGTCGGTCGTCACCACCGGTACCAAGCCCGCCGCGGCGCTGCGCAACAGCATCGATCTGGCACGCCACGTCGACGGGCTCGGCTATCTCCGCTATTGGCTCGCCGAGCATCACAACCTCGCCTCCGTCGCGAGCCCCGCGCCCGACGTGATGATCGGGCAGATCGCGGCGGTGACGAAGCACCTGCGCGTCGGCTCCGGCGGTGTGATGCTGCCCAACCACGCGCCGCTGGTCGTGGCCGAGCGCTTCAAGATGCTGGAGGCGCTGTTTCCCGGACGTATCGACCTCGGTCTCGGCCGCGCCCCGGGCACCGACGGCGCTACCGCCTACGCGCTGCGCAGCCGGCTCGACCGCCGCGAGGGCGACGATTTTCTTGAGCGGCTGCACGAACTGATCTTGTGGGAGACCCGCGAATTCCCCTCGGGCCACCCTTACAACAGCGTCGTCGCCATGCCTGACGACACCGCCCTGCCGCCGATCTGGCTGCTCGGCTCGAGCGATTATTCCTCGGAGCTCGCCGCGCAGGTCGGCATGGGCTTCGCCTTCGCCCATCATTTCGCTTCCCACGACGCGATCGATGCGATGGTGCATTACCGCAACCGCTTCCAGCCCTCCGCCTGGCGCGCCAGCCCGCATGCGATCCTCGCGGTCGCGGCCATCGTGGCCGACACAGATGAGGAGGCCGAAAGGCTCGCCAGCTCCTTCGACCTCAACCGCCTTCGCCGCGACCGCGGTCAATATCTTCCGCTGCCGAGTATCGAGGAGGCGCTGGCCTATCCCTACACGGACGCCGAGCGCATCTCGATCCTCCGCAACCGCTCGCGCCTGTTCGTCGGCAGCCCGGCAACCGTGCAGAAGAAGCTTCAGCCGCTGATCTATGCGAGCAAGCCGGACGAGCTGATGGTGATCACCGCCGTGTATGACCACGAGGCGCGGAAGAAATCATATTCGCTGCTGGCGGAGGCGTTCGGGCTGGCGAAGCAGGCGTCCTAGTCACTCACCGTCATTCCGGGGCGATGCGAAGCATCGAACCCGGAATCTCGAGGTTCCGGGTTCACGCTTCGCGTGTCCCGGAACGACAGTTATCAATCCTGCGCCTCGTTGAACGTCGCGCGGAACGGATGCCCCGGATACACGCCGACAATGCGGAATTCGCGCGAGAAGAATTTCAGCTCCTCGATGGCAAAGGCGAGGCCCTTGTCGTCGGGATGTCCGTCGACGTCGGCATAGAACTGCGTGGCGAAGAAATTGCCGTCGACCATGTAGCTTTCGAGCTTGGTCATGTTGACGCCGTTGGTGGCAAAGCCGCCGAGCGCCTTGTAGAGCGCGGCCGGCAAATTGCGCACCCGGAAGACGAACGTCGTGACCAGCGGGCCCGAGCCTTGGGCTGCCCATTTCGGCTCGCGCGCCAGCACCACGAAGCGCGTGGTGTTGTGGGCCTCGTCCTCGATGTCCTCGGCGAGGATGTCGAGGCCGTAAATTTTCGCGGCCAGGCGCGAGGCGATCGCGGCGACGGTCTTGTCCTTGCGCTCGGAAATGTCGCGGGCGCTGCCGGCAGTGTCCGCGTGCACGATTGGCTTGATGCCGAGCTTGCGGATGATGCGCCGGCACTGGCCGAGTGCGTGGACATGGCTCTCCACGCTCTTGACGTCATCGAGCTTGGTACCCTTCACCGCCATCAGCTGATGTCGAACGGGCAGAAACCATTCGCCGATGATGAAGAGGCCGGAGGCCGGCAGCAGGTGATGGATGTCAGCGACGCGGCCCGCGACCGAATTCTCGATCGGGATCATGCCGAGATCGGCCTCGCCGGACGAGATCGCTGACAGCGCGTCCTCGAAGGTGGCGCAGGGCATCGGCTCTGCCTCAGGATAGGCCTCGACGATGGCGATGTGGGAATTGGCCCCAGGCTCGCCCTGGAATGCGACTTTCAGCTTGCTCATGGTCGGTCTTGTAACAGCGGCTCAGGATTTGGAAAGGATGCTGCGCGCGGTTTCGAGGTCGGGCGGCGTGTCCACGCCACGGGGCACGCTGTCGACGACCATGATGTCGATGCGCATGCCGGCTTCCACCGCCCGGAGTTGCTCAAGATTTTCCTGAACTTCCAGGGGAGACCGTGGCAGCGACACGAATCGATCCAGCGCCGCGCGGCGGTACGCGTAGAGTCCGATATGGTGGTAACGCGGTCCGTCGCCGTAGGGAGCCGTGGCACGGGTAAAATAGAGCGCCCGCAGCCGCCGCGGCCCGATCGGCGAGCCTACCGCCTTCACGACGCTCGGGGCGAGATCCTCCTCCTCGGTGTGGATCTGCGAGGCCAGCGTCACGATATCGACGGCAGGCTCGGTAAAGGGTGGCAGCACCTCGCGGATGGTCTGCGGCGTGATGGTCGGGAAATCGCCCTGGAGATTGATCACGATCTCGGCCTTGCCGTCCGGATCGAGCTTCTGCATGGCCTCGTGGATGCGGTCCGAGCCCGAGGGATGGTCCGGGCGGGTCATCACCGCCTCACCGCCATGGGCTGTGACGACCGAGGCGATCTCCGCCGTGTCGGTTGCGACCGCGACCCGGCCGATTGCAGCGGCCTCGGCGCGGCGCAGCACGTGCACGATCATCGGCTGGCCCGCGATATCGGCGAGCGGCTTGCCGGGCAGGCGGGTGGCGGCCATGCGGGCCGGGATCAGCACCAGGATGCGGGGATCGATCATTGGGTCAAGGGCCTGGAAACGGAGCGCTTTCCGCGCCGAGAAATGGCATGGGGACGGGCTGAAAGCCCGGTCGCTTATACGGGTTGCCAGACCCGGGGCAAACCGATATCTCAATGACAAAACTCGGGGAAACAATAAGGAACGTTTTCTCCCGAGGCTCGTCCTGGCGGCCGCTTGGGCCGCCGTTTCCTTCTTGCGGTGGGGCCTGGCCGGAAATGGATTCTTTCGAACTCAACAAGATTCTCGGTGCTGTTCTTGGCACCTGTCTCGTGCTGCTCGTGACGAGCTTCACCGCCCAGGCGCTTTTCTCGCCGAAGATGCCGGAAAAGCCGGGCTTCGAGATCGCGGTGAAGGAAGATGCTGGCCACGGCAAGGAGGGCGGCGCCGCCGCTGCAGCCTCCTCGGAGCCGATCGAAAAGCTGCTCCAGACCGCCTCCGTCGAAAAGGGCGCGGCGGCCGCCAAGAAGTGTGGCGCCTGTCATACCTTCGAAAAGGGCGGCCCGAATCGCGTCGGTCCGAACCTTTATGGCGTTGTCGGCGAGCCGAAGGGCGAAGGCCGCGGGTTCAACTTCTCGGCCGCCATGAAAGCCAAGGGCGGCACCTGGACGTTCGACGATCTCAACAAGTTCATCGCCAATCCGAAGGGCTTCATCCCGGGCACTGCAATGGGCTTCGCTGGTATCCCGAAGGATTCCGAGCGGGCCGACGTCATTGCCTATCTGAATTCGTTGTCGGAGCATCCGCAGCCGCTGCCGACGGCGTCTAAGTAAGCCTCAAAATTCTCTCTTGGAATCTGCGGCCAGGCTGAAAAGCCTGGCCGTTTGCTTATCCGGCCTCGCGGCGACGTCATCGGGGCGTTTGGCCGCATCCGATAGGCCGGCTGGGCTTTCAAGATGAGCAAAAAGCAACCTACTCGGTCGAAACCTCGCCTATATTGGGAACTTAAAGGAGTAGCCTCCTTCAAGACAGGGAATGTTGATTTGGCCATTACCCGACGCGATCTCCTGCTCTCCGGCACTGCGGCCGCAGCTCTCCCCGCCCTCGGTTCCATGGGCCGCGTTTCCGTCATCGGCACGGCAGCGGCGCAATCAGCCAATGAAAACGGGCTTCCTTGGCGCCATGCTCTGTCGCTGTTCGGCGATATCAAGTACCCCGCCGACTTCAAGCGCTTCGATTACGTCAATCCGGATGCGCCCAAAGGCGGCGTTGCCCGCCTGATCTCGATCGGCACCTTCGACAATTTCAACCTCGCGGTCGCCGGCATCAAGGGCTCCCTCGCTCCAGCCGCGGCGATGATCTACGAAACGCTCATGACCCGGGCGCAGGACGAGGTGGCGACCGAGTACGGCGAGCTTGCCGAGGCGGCACAACATCCGGACGATTTTTCCTGGGTGATCTATCGCCTGCGCAAGGAAGCCCGCTGGCATGACGGCAAGCCGGTGACGCCGGAGGACGTCATTTTCTCGCTGGAGACGTTCAAGCAGCAGAGCCCCATGTACGCGTCCTACTATCGCCACGTGAGCAAGGCGGAGAAAGTTGGCGAGCGCGACGTCAAGTTCAGCTTCGACGGGCCGGGCAACCGCGAACTGCCGACCATCGTCGGCGAATTGACCGTGCTGCCGAAACATTGGTGGGAAGGCACCGACGCCCAGGGGCGCAAACGCGACGTCAGCGCGACCACGCTGGAGATCCCGCTGGGCTCCGGGCCGTACCGGATCAAGGAATTCGTGGCGGGACGCTCGATCAAGCTGGAGCGGGTGAAAGATCATTGGGGTGCCAATCTCCCCAGCCAGATCGGCACCAACAATTTCGACGAGCTGCGCTTCGAGTTCTTCCGTGACAACCTCGTGGCGCTGGAAGCCTTTAAGGCCGACCAGGCCGACTGGATCGCGGAAAACTCCGCCAAGCAATGGGCGACGGCCTACGACTTCCCGGCGGTCGCGGAGAAGCGGGTCATCAAGGAAGAATTTCCGATCAACGATTCCGGCCGCATGCAGGCCTTCGTCGTCAACATCAGGCGTCCCCAATTCAAGGACGCGCGGGTGCGGCGCGCCTTCAACTATGCCTTCG
This sequence comes from Bradyrhizobium sp. 164, assembly GCF_023073715.1. Classification (GTDB taxonomy): domain Bacteria; phylum Pseudomonadota; class Alphaproteobacteria; order Rhizobiales; family Xanthobacteraceae; genus Bradyrhizobium. The sequence continues at coordinate 123,176 of NZ_JADPKA010000095.1, read as the reverse complement.
ATTTCGAGGAGATGAACAAGCAGCTCTTCTTCGGTCAGTACAAGCGCATCAACAGCTATTTCGAAGGCACGGAACTCGCCGCGACCGGGCTGCCCCAGGGGGAGGAGCTGCAGATCCTTGAAACGGTAAAGGACAAGGTGCCGCCGGAAGTTTTCACCACGCCTTACCAGAATCCGGTCGGCGGCACTCCAGAGGCCGTGCGCGCCAATCTGCGCGAAGCGGCAAAGCTGCTGAAAGAGGCCGGTTTCGAAGTCCGCGACCACAAGCTGGTAGACGCCTCGGGCAAGGTTCTGACGATCGAAATCCTGGTGCAGGATCCCTCATCAGAGCGAATCGCACTGTTCTACAAGCCGTCGCTGGAGCGAATCGGCGTCAATGCGTCGGTTCGTACCGTCGACGATGCGCAGTACCAGAACCGGCTGCGCAGCTTCGACTTCGACATGATCATCGATCAGTGGGGCGAGTCGCTCTCGCCGGGCAACGAGCAACGCGAGTTCTGGGGCTCGCAGGCGGCCGACGTGCCTGGTGCGCGCAACACCATCGGCATCAAGAACCCTGCCGTGGATGCCTTGATCGAGAAGGTGATCTTCGCCAAGGATCGCGCTGGCCTCGTCGCCGCCACCCATGCGCTCGATCGCGTGCTGCTCTGGAATTTCTACGTGGTTCCGCAGTTCACCTATCCGTTCGCGCGCTATGCCCGCTGGGATCGCTTCAGCCACGCCGAGCCAATGCCGAAATATGGACGGTCCGGCCTGCCGACGCTGTGGTGGTATGACGCCGAAAAAGCGGCGCGGATCGGAAAACGCTCTTGAGGGAGCCTTTGCGCATGGCGCAGCTTTCACGCCGGCATGTGCTTGCCCTGGGTGCCGCCGGTGCGCTCGGCGCCGCCTGGCAGCGCGGCGCAACGGCATCGGAAATGCCGCCCGAGGCCCACGGCATCTCGGCGTTCGGCGATCTCAAATATCCCGCCGATTTCCATCATTTCGATTATATCAATCCGGGCGCGCCGAAGGGCGGCACGTTCTCGCTCATCCCGTCGGCGAAATCGTATAACCAGTCCTACCAGACCTTCAACTCGCTCAATGCCTTCATCCTCAAGGGCGACGGCGCGCAAGGCATGGACATGACGTTTTCGCCGCTGATGGTGCGGGCGAGTGACGAGCCGGACGCGATGTACGGGCTGGCCGCCAAATCCGTGCAGATATCGCCGGACCGGCTGGTCTATCGCTTCACGATGCGGCCGGAGGCGAAATTCCACGACGGCACCAAGCTCACCGCGCATGATGCCGCGTTCTCACTGACCGCGCTGAAGACCAAGGGGCATCCGCTGCTCATCGTGCAGCTCCGCGACATGGTGAGCGCGGAAGCGATCGACGATGCCACGCTCGTTGTCACCTTTGCCAAGGGGCGGGCGCGCGACGTGCCGCTCTATGCCGCGGGCCTGCCGATCTTTTCGAAAGCGTATTACGCGTCCCGGCCGTTCGACGAATCGACGCTGGATATTCCGCTCGGCTCGGGGCCGTACAGGGTCGGGAGATTCGAGGTCAATCGCTACATCGAATTCGAGCGGGTCAAGGACTGGTGGGCTGCCGATCTGCCGGTTTGCCGCGGCAGCTACAATTTCGACGTCGTGCGTTATGAATTCTATCGCGACCGTGATGTCGCCTTCGAAGGCTTCACCGGCAAGAACTATCTCTACCGTGAGGAATTCACCTCACGCATCTGGGCGACGCGCTATGACTTCCCGGCCGTCAAGGATGGTCGCGTCAAGCTCGAGGTCGTGCCCGACGAAACGCCGTCAGGCGCGCAGGGCTGGTTCATCAACACGCGGCGTGACAAGTTCAAAGACCCCCGCGTGCGCGAAGCCCTCATCAATGCCTTTGACTTCGAGTGGACCAACAAGACTATCATGTACGGCGCTTATGCCCGTACGGTGTCACCGTTCCAGAACTCGGATCTCATGGCGGGCGACGCGCCTCCTTCGCCGGACGAGCTGAAACTGCTGGAGCCGTTTCGCGGCCATGTGCCGGACGACGTGTTCGCGGCCCCATTCACGCCGCCGGTCTCGGACGGCTCCGGGCAAGACCGGAGCCTGCTGCGCAAGGCGCAGCAATTGCTAAACGAAGCCGGTGTCCCGATCAAGGATGGCAAGCGGGTGCTGCCGAACGGAGAGGTGTTCAGGATCGAATTCCTGCTGGACGAGCCCTCCTTCCAGCCGCACCACGCGCCCTACATCAAGAACCTGGGGACGCTCGGCATCGAAGCGAGCGTGCGCCTCGTCGATGCCGTGCAATACAGGGCGCGCCAGGAAGAGTTCGACTTCGATATGACGATCCAGCGCTTCAGCATGTCGGCGACGCCCGGCGACGCCATGCGCGCATTCTTTTCTTCGCAGGTCGCTGCGACCAAAGGCTCATACAATCTCGCAGGCGTCGCCAGCCCGGCCATCGACGCCATGATCGAAAAGATCATGGCGGCGGACAGCCGAGAAGATTTGACCATCGCGTGCCGCGCCTTCGACCGTCTGTTCCGCGCCGGCCGATATTGGGTGCCGCAATGGTACAACAAGACGCACCGGCTGGCTTATTGGGATCAGTTCGGCCACCCTCAGAAGCTGCCGCGTTATGCCAACGGCGTCGGCGCACCCGACATCTGGTGGCATGAACCCGCCAAGGCCGCCAAGCTCGAGCAGGCGAAATAATCATGAGCGCCTATATCGCCCGCCGCATCCTCTTGATGATCCCGACGCTGCTCGGGATTCTCTTCGTGTCCTTTATCGTCGTGCAGTTCGCGCCGGGTGGCCCGGTCGAGCGCGTGATCGCGCAGCTCTCCGGCGCCGACACCGGCGGCAGCTCGCGCATATCGGGCGGCGGCGACTTCGCTCAGCGTGCACCGGGGCAAGTCGGGGCCGGTGGCGACGCTATCAACTCGAAATATCGCGGCGCGCAAGGTCTTGATCCTGACTTCATCAAGAAGCTCGAGGTACAGTTCGGTTTCGACAAGCCGGCACCGGAACGCTTTCTCCTGATGGTCTGGAATTTCGCGCGCTTCGATTTCGGCAAGAGCTATTTCCGCGATGTCAGCGTGATCCAGCTGATCAAGGAGAAGCTGCCGGTCTCGATTTCGCTCGGGATCTGGCTGACTCTGATTACTTATCTGATCTCGATCCCACTTGGCATCCGCAAGGCGGTCAAGGACGGCACGCGCTTCGACACCTGGACGTCGACCGTGCTCGTGCTCGGCTATGCCATTCCCGGATTTCTGTTCGCCATCCTCCTCATCATCCTGTTTGCCGGCGGCTCGTTCTTCAACTGGTTCCCGCTGCGTGGACTGACCTCGGACGGCTGGTCGCAGTTTCCCTGGTATTGGAAGATCCTCGATTATTTCTGGCATCTGACGCTGCCGCTGATCGCCATGGGGCTCGGCGCGTTCACCACCATGACGTTCCTGACCAAGAATTCGTTCCTGGACGAGATTCGCAAGCAGTATGTCATGACCGCGCGCGCCAAGGGGTGCAGCGAGGGCCGGGTGCTTTACGGCCATGTGTTCCGCAATGCGATGCTGATCGTGATCGCCGGTTTTCCAGGGACGTTCATCCACGCCTTCTTCTCGGGCTCGCTGCTGATCGAGACCATCTTCTCGCTGGACGGGCTCGGGCTGCTCAGTTTCGAGAGCGTGCTCAACCGTGACTATCCCGTGGTGTTCGGCACGCTCTACATCTTTTCGTTGGTCGGCCTCGTGATCAACCTGATCTCCGACCTGACCTATATGTGGATCGACCCCCGGATCGATTTCGAGGCGCGGGAGGTCTGATGACAATTATCGCGCCGACGCCGATCGAGACCACGACGCAGTCTCCGCTGGGTGAGGTCGTTCCAATCACGCGCAAGTCGTTCGCGCCTTCGCCGCTCAACCGGCGGCGATGGCAGAACTTCAAGGCGAACCGCCGCGGCTATTGGTCGTTCTGGATGTTCATTATTCTGTTCGTGGTCTCGCTGTTCGCCGAGTTGATCGCCAACGACCGGCCTTTCCTGATCAAGTTCGACGGCCGGCTCTATTGGCCGGCCTTCGTGACCTATTCGGAAACCACCTTCGGCGGCGACTTCGAGACTGCGGCCGACTACCGCGATCCCTTTTTGCAGAAGCTGATCAAGGACAAGGGCGGCAGCATCGTCTGGCCGCTGATCCGCTATTCTTACGATACCCACAATCTTGACCTGCCGACGCCGGCGCCGTCGCCGCCGACCTGGATGCTGACCGAGAAGCAATGCAAGCCGGTGGTGGAGAAGAAGGGGCTGAAGAGCTGCCGCGACCTCGAATACAACTGGCTCGGCACCGACGATCAGGGACGCGACGTGGTCGCACGACTGATCTACGGCTTCCGCATCTCGGTGCTGTTCGGCCTGTGTCTCACCATCATCTCGTCGGTGATCGGCATCGCGGCGGGGGCGGTGCAGGGCTATTTCGGCGGTCGGGTCGATCTCATCTTCCAGCGCTTCATCGAGATCTGGACGGCGATTCCCTCGCTCTACCTTCTCCTGATCCTGTCCTCGGTCCTCGTGCCCGGCTTCTTCGTGCTGCTCGGCATCCTGTTGCTGTTCTCCTGGGTCTCACTGGTGGGTCTCGTGCGGGCCGAGTTCCTGCGCGGGCGCAACTTCGAATACATTCAGGCGGCGCGGGCGCTTGGCGTGTCTAATCAGGTCATCATGTTCCGCCACCTGCTGCCGAACGCCATGGTCGCGACCATGACGTTCCTGCCCTTCATCGTGTCGAGCTCGGTGATGACGCTGACGGCGCTCGATTTCCTGGGCTTCGGCCTGCCGCCGGGATCGCCTTCGCTGGGCGAATTGCTGTCCCAGGCGAAAGCCAATGTGCAAGCACCTTGGCTCGGCTTCTCCGGCTTCTTCTCGGTCGCGATCATGCTGTCGCTCTTGATCTTCATCGGCGAAGCCGTGCGCGACGCCTTCGATCCGCGCAAGACGTTCAGGTGAGCCAATGGACGCGATCAACCAGCCTCTGCTCAGCGTGCGCGATCTCTCTGTCGCCTTCCACCAGGGCGGCGCTACCACGCTCGCGGTCGACAAGGTCTCGTTCCAGATCAAGCGCGGCGAATGCGTGGCGCTGGTGGGCGAATCCGGCTCCGGCAAATCGGTCAGCGCGCTCTCGATCCTGAAGCTGCTGCCCTATCCGAACGCCTCGCATCCCTCCGGCAGCATCCGCTTCAAAGGGCAGGAGCTGATCGACCAGTCCGAGCAGCAGATGCGGGGGATTCGCGGCAGCGACATCTCCATCATCTTCCAGGAGCCGATGACCTCGCTCAATCCGCTGCACACGATCGAGGCGCAGATCGGCGAGATGATCCAGCTGCATAATCCGACCAGCAATGCCGAGGCGCGCAAGCGGACGCTCGAGCTATTGACCCAGGTCGGTATTCCCGAGCCGGAGACGCGGCTGAAGAGCTATCCGCACCAGCTCTCCGGTGGCCAGCGCCAGCGCGTGATGATCGCGATGGCGCTCGCCAATGAGCCGGACCTCTTGATTGCGGACGAGCCGACCACGGCGCTCGACGTCACCGTGCAGGCGCAGATCCTGGCGCTGCTCGCTGAGATTCGCGCGCGGCTCGGCATGAGCCTGCTCTTCATCACCCACGATCTCGGTATCGTCCGCCGCATCGCCGATACGGTCTGCGTCATGAAGGGCGGCGTGATCGTCGAGCACGGGCCGGTCGAGCAGGTCTTCAAGAGCCCGAAGCATCCCTATACGCGCGACCTGCTCGCGGCGGAGCCGAAGCCCGATCCGGCGCCGCCGCAGCCGGGTGCGCCGTTAGTGATGTCGGCCAACGATCTGAGGGTCTGGTTCCCGATCAAGCGCGGCTTGATGCGCAAGACGGTCGGCCACATCAAGGCGGTCGACGGCGTCAGCCTCGCCGTGCGCAAGGGCGAGACGCTCGGCGTCGTCGGCGAATCCGGCTCGGGCAAGACCACGCTGGGGCTCGCATTGCTAAGGCTGATCTCGTCGAACGGCCGGATCGTGTTCCTGGGCAAGGACATCCAGGGCTTGCGCTTCAAGGAAATGCGGCCCTTCCGGCGCGACATGCAGATCGTGTTCCAGGACCCGTTCGGCTCGCTCAGCCCGCGCATGTCGGTCGCCGACATCATCGCCGAAGGGCTCTCCGTGCACCAGCCGAATCTCTCGCGTGAGGAGCGCGAGGGCCGCGTCGTCAAGGCGCTCGAGGATGTCGGACTCAATCCAGAGACGCGCTTCCGCTATCCCCATGAATTCTCCGGCGGCCAGCGCCAACGTATCAGCATCGCCCGGGCGGTGGTGCTGGAGCCGGATTTCGTCGTGTTAGACGAGCCGACCAGCGCGCTCGACATGCTGTTCCAGGCGCAGATGGTCGATCTGTTGCGGGAGCTCCAGCGCAAGCGCGAGCTCACCTACATGTTCATCTCGCACGATCTGCGCGTCGTCGCCTCGCTCGCCAGCCATCTCATCGTGATGCGCGGCGGCAAAGTGGTTGAGGAGGGGCAGGCCGCCGAGCTGTTCAAGAACCCGAAGACGGATTACACCCGAGCGCTGTTCGCCGCCGCGTTCCGGCTGGAGACTGCGGGCAACGGCTCGGTGGCGACGTAGTGCTTCACCTCTCTGTACGGAGAGCTGTCGCCCGCCGCCACGAGATTAAGCGAGCCGATTGATCGCGACGACCTCGCTGCCGGCCTGCCTGATGCGCGCAAGCGCCGGCCCGGTTGGTTCGATCACGGTGGCCATGTGATAGGCGTTGGCGTGAACCATGGTGGCCCCGTCGCGCACGATGGCAACGTGGCCCTTCCAGAAGATCAGATCTCCGCGTTGCAGCTTGTCCCACTCATGCGCCTCGAGCGCGCGGCCGAGGCCTGCCTGCTGCATGTCGCTGTCGCGCGGGCAGCCGATGCCGGCAGCAGTCAGCGAGACTTGCACCAGGCCCGAGCAATCGATGCCAAAGCTGCTTTTGCCGCCCCAGAGATAGGGCGTGCCGACGAAGCGCTCGGCGACGGCGACGAAGTCCGGCTCGCGATGATCGAGCGGGACGAGATGGATCTTCGGCAAGAACGTTCCGTCGCCCGTCACCGCGAAGGCCCCATGCTCGCGCACGATCGTGAGCTTTGATCCAAGCACCAGCGTGTCGGCCGGCGGCAGCTTGATTGAAGGGCCGGGAAACGCAAACGTCCGGAGTACACTGACGACGTGGGTCGGCGTTGCCGCGGGGCGAGCCAGGCCCGCATCCGGCAGCCAGCCGACATAGCCGTCGGCATTGAGCTGGCCCCAGGCCCAGCCTTCGCCGTTGCGGTCGTAAATGGTGACGCGCTCACCGCGCAGCGCCTCGGTCATCAACTTCGCATTCGAGGATGGCTGCTCACGCACGGCCGCGATGGCCTCGACCACCTCGAATTCCTCGCCAGTGACGAAGCGTTTCGCCTCCACCTTGCCTTGGAGATATTTCGCGGCGATGTCGCCCCGCACCGGCGTCAGCCGTGGATCATGCATAGCGCTCACTCAGCAATGAATAGAGAGCGCGCGCAGCCTGGCACTCGCCGCCCTCCGGCCGCGCCGGCTTCGCCGACGGCGTCCAGCCGTAGATGTCGACATGCAGCCAGCTCCTGGCATGCTCGACGAAGCGTTGCAGGAATAGCGCGCAGGTGATCGAGCCGGCAAAGCCGCCCGACGGGGCATTGGTGATGGTCGCCGTCTTGGAGTCCAGCCAGGCATCGTAAGGCGGCCACAGCGGCATGCGCCACAACGGATCGTTCTCCCTTACCGCGCAACGCGCGACATCGGCCGCCAGCGTCTCATCATTGGTGTAAAAAGGCGGTAGATCCGGCCCCAGCGCAACGCGTGCCGCGCCGGTCAGCGTGCCCAAATCGATTAGCAGCTCCGGCTTTTCCTCATCGGCCAGCGCCAGCGCGTCGGCGAGGACGAGGCGGCCTTCCGCGTCGGTATTGCCGATCTCGACCGTGATGCCCTTGCGCGAGGTGAAGATGTCGAGGGGGCGGAAGGCGTTGCCGGCGACCGCGTTCTCCACGGCCGGAATCAGCACGCGCAATCGGACCTTCAGCTTCGCATCCATCACCATGCCTGCGAGCGCCAGCACATTGGCGGCGCCACCCATGTCCTTCTTCATGATCAGCATGCCGCTCGACGGCTTCAGGTCGAGTCCGCCGGTGTCGAAGCAGACGCCCTTGCCGACCAGCGTCACCTTGGGATGAGCCGGATCGCCCCAGCCGATGTCGATCAGTCGCGGCGCACGGCTAGAGGCCATGCCGACGGCATGGATCAGCGGAAAATTCGTCTTCAGATCGTCACCGATGGTGCAGGCGAAGCTTGCGCCGAATTCGGCGGCGAGCGCCTGCGCGGCGGCGGCGAGCTGCTCTGGTCCCATGTCGTTGGCCGGCGTGTTGATGAGATCGCGTGCCAGCATCGCCGCGTCGGCGACGCGATCGATCTCGGTCGCGTCGACGCCATCAGGCGGCACCAGCCGGACGCCGGGCCTGTCAGCCTTGCGGTAGCGGGCGTAGCGGTAGCTGCCGAGCGCGAAGGCCAGCGCCGCCAGCCGTGCATCGTGCGGTGAATTGGCAAAACGGTAGGTGCCCGGCGGCAGCAGCCCAGGCAGGGCGCCCGGCCGGAACAGGTCGCGCGATCTGGCGCCTTCGTCCTCGAGGCCGAACAGCACCTGTGCAATTGCGCCGTCCGGCGCGGGCAGCGCGAGATAGCCGCCAGGCTTGGCGGCAAAGGCACTCGCGGCCGCGAACTGGCGCTGCGCCGCCGGCAGCGCCTCGGCGACCTGATCCCAGCTCGATTTGGTGACGAAGGTGATCGGGATGGCAGTGGGCGACGTCTCGAAGACAGAAGGCATTTGGCGGGTCCGGATCGTCAGATCAAGCGGGTCGTACGAACGGACGAGACTTCGCAGAGTTTCGGCGCCGCCGCAATCGGCTTTGCTGTCACCGTTCAGCGAGCCGCTACTCGCAGCGAGGGGGCCATGCTAGGTTCCGAGCACGGCCGCCAGATATGGAAATCGCCGGCGGCCGAGGACGCCTGCCGGGAGGATGCAATGGAATTTGTGTGGAGCGTAGTCACATTCATCGGCCAGGCCGTTGAGGCGATTTTCGGCTATGTCGAGCATCATCATTGGATCTTCGCGTTCCTTGCCGGCGGCTACGTCTTCTATCTGCACGACCGCTCCGTCCATGCGCGGTTCGATGCGCTGGACAAACGCGTCGATGAAATCCGCAAGCGACTTGCCATCGAATATTGACCGGCGGGACGAAACCGCCGTCGGGAAGCTCTCGTATCTCCCACTCGTCGGTGTTAACTGGCCGTTAGGGTTAACAGTCTATTGCTGGCGCGTTCGGCTCGATCAATCGGCTCGAGAGTCAAAGTGTCATGCGTCAACGGTTCAGTCTTGCCCGGCTTCTTGCGTCCACCTCGCTGGTCGCGGCGTTGGCCATGGGCCTCGGCGGCTGCACGGGCATGTCGAAGCTCTCCGAGGTCACGGGCTCGGTCGGGCCGCGGGCGGAAGCCGCTCCGGCCGATCCCGCGCGCGCTGCCGAAGTCTATGGCGAGCGCTATCGCGCCAATCCCAAGGATGCTGACGCCGCGCTCGCCTATGGTCAGGCCTTGCGCGCCAATGGCCAGCGTGCCCAGGCCGCCGCCGTGCTCGAGCAGGCGACCATCGCCAATCCCGGCAACAAGGCGCTGCTCGCCCAGTACGGCCGCGCGCTCGCCGACAACGGCAATTTCCAGCAGGCCTTCGACGTGCTGTCGAAGGCGCATTCGCCCGACAATCCGGACTGGCGCCTGCTCTCGGTGCAAGGTACTGCGCTCGACCAGATGGGCCGGCACGACGAGGCGCGCTCCTATTATGCGAGCGCCCTGAAGATCGCACCAGGTGATCCCGGCGTCCTCTCCAATCTCGGCCTGTCCTACATGTTGACGAGGAACCTGCCCAAGGCCGAAGAGGCGCTGCGACAGGCTTACGCTTCGCCGCGCGCGAGCGCCCGGGTGCGGCAGAATCTCGGTCTGGTCGTCGGCCTGCAAGGGCGCTTCGCCGAAGCCGAGACCATCGTGAAGGCGGACCTGCCGCCGGACCAGGCCGCGGCCAATGTCGCCTATCTCAAGGAAATGCTGAACCGCAACGACGCTCCGCGCGGGGCGCCGAAGCGGACGCCGGTCGCCTCGCTCGGCCAGCCCGATTAATCGGCCTGATCTTGGACCGCGCGCGGGGGTCTCTCGCGTCAGTGCAGCTCGGTGATCTTGATGCCCGTCGGTCCGAGAATGACGACGAACAGGACCGGAAGGAAGAACAGGATCATCGGCACCGTCAGTTTCGGCGGTAGCGCAGCGGCCTTCTTCTCGGCCTCATTCATGCGCATGTCGCGGTTTTCCTGCGCCATGACACGCAGGGAATGCCCGAGCGGCGTACCGTAGCGCTCCGCCTGCTGAAGCGCCAGACAGACCGACTTGACGCCTTCGAGCCCGGTGCGCCGCGCCAGGTTCTCATAGGCCATCTTCCGGTCCTGCAAGTAGGACAGCTCGGCCGTGGTCAGTGCGAACTCCTCCGACAGTGCGATCGACTGGCCGACGATCTCCGTGGCGACTTTGCGGAACGCCATTTCGACCGACATGCCGGATTCGATGCAGATCAGCAGCAGGTCGAGCGCGTCGGGAAAGGCGCGCTTGATCGAGAGCTGGCGCTTGGAGATCGCGTTCTTGAGGAACAGCATCGGCGCCTGGAGGCCGAGATAGGCCGCGCCGACGCAGATGCCGATCTTGACCGGCAGCGCCTGCTCAAGGTGCGCGATCAAGAAGACGTAGATGGCGGTACCGATGAAGAGCGCGATCGGAGCGACCATGCGGGCAAACAGGAAGGTGATGTAGGGCGCCTGGCCGCGGTAGCCCGCCATGATGAGCTTGTCGCGGGCGGCCTCCTGCGCCAGCCATTTGGTGAGGTTGAAGTCCTCGACCACCTTGGAGACGAGCTGCTTCGGCGACTGGCGCAGCGAGACCTTCTCGTTCTTGTTGAGGCGCTCGCGCTCGCGCTGCCGGAGGCGCTCACGCTCGCTCGCCACCGCCTTCATGCGCTTGGAGAGTCCCTCGCCGGCAAACAGCGGCATCACCAGCGTATAGACGGTGGCGCTGGCGGCAATGGCTGCCAGCAGCATGGTCATGAAGCGGACGTCATGTAGCTTCGAAACGAGAAACTCGACCATACGGCACCGTCAGAAATCGAAGTTGATCATCTTCTTCATCACCATGATGCCGATCGACATCCAGACGACGCAGCCGACCAGCATCAGCTGGCCGGTCGGGTGGGTCCAAAGCAGCGAGATGTAGTGCGGCGTCGTGAGATAGACGAGGAACATCACGATCGGCGGCAGCGAGCCGATGATGCCTGCCGAGGCCTTCGCCTCCATCGACATCGCCTGAATCTTTTCCTTCATCTTCTTGCGGTCGCGCAGCACCTTGGAGAGGTTGCCGAGCGCTTCGGAGAGGTTGCCGCCCGATTTCTGCTGGATCGAGATAACGATGCCGAAGAAGTTCGCCTCTGGGAGCGGCATGCGCTCATAGAGACGCAAGCAGGCCTCACCGAGCGGCATGCCGATCGCCTGCGTCTCGATGATCTGGAGGAACTCGGTGCGCAGCGGCTCCGGTGAATCGGCAGCGACGACCTTGATCGATTCGAACAGCGGCAGACCCGCCTTGATGCCGCGCACGATCACGTCGACCGCATCAGGCAGCGCCGCCAGGAACTTGGACTCGCGGCGCTTCTTGAGGAAACCCAGTGCCCAGCGCGGCAGGCCGAAGCCGCCAGCAAAAGCCAGGCCGGCGGCACCGAGCAGGCCGCCCCCGACGAACAGAGCGGCCGCGAACAGCACGCCCGCCACGACGGCGGACACCACCCAGAATTTCTGCGCCGTCCAGTCGAGCCCTGCCTGCGAGAGGCGGACACTGAGCGGAACCCGCTTCTCCTGCTGGCGCCGCGCCTCGAGATCCTTGAGCGAAGTCTCGACCTGCTCACGGCGCGTTCGTTGGCTCTTCTCGGTCTGCTTGGCCGCGGGCGCGTCGGCACGCGCGATCGCCGCGCGGCGGTTTTCGGCTTTCCGCTCCCCTGACAGGAGTGGATAGAGGAAGACCCAGGCGATGCCGCCGACGGCGGCCGTGGCGAGAAACGCGAGCGCGAGGACCTGCATGTTCACGACGCTGACCTCCTCACGTTGTCGGCGCCACTTCCGCGGCGTCGAGCGCGGCGGCAAGGCGCTTCTCTTCGCCGTAATAGCGGGCGCGTTCCCAGAATTTCGGGCGGCCGATGCCGGTCGAGCGGTGCCGGCCGATGATCTTGCCGTTGGCGTCTTCGCCGATCAGGTCGTAGAGGAAGATATCTTGGGTGATGATGGTGTCACCTTCCATGCCCATCACTTCGGTGATGTGGGTGATCCGGCGCGAGCCGTCACGCAGGCGTGCGGCCTGAATGATGACATCGATGGATGCGCAGATCATCTCGCGAATGGTGCGCGAGGGCAGAGAGAAGCCGCCCATAGTGATCATGGATTCGCAGCGCGACAGCGCCTCGCGCGGATTGTTGGCGTGCAGCGTTCCCATCGAGCCGTCATGGCCGGTGTTCATGGCCTGAAGCAGGTCGAACGCCTCGGGGCCGCGGACTTCGCCGACGATGATGCGTTCGGGGCGCATACGAAGGCAGTTGCGCACCAGCTCGCGCATGGTGACCTGGCCTTCGCCTTCGATGTTGGGCGGGCGGGTTTCGAGCCGGACCACGTGAGGTTGCTGGAGCTGGAGCTCGGCCGCGTCCTCGCAGGTGATGACCCGCTCGTCGTGCTCGATGTAGTTGGTCAGACAATTGAGCAGCGTCGTCTTGCCCGAGCCGGTACCGCCGGAGATCAGCACGTTGCAGCGGACCCGTCCGATGATCTGGAGGATCTCTGCGCCTTCCGGCGAGATCGCGCCGAACTTGACGAGCTGATCGAGCGTCAGCTTGTCCTTCTTGAATTTGCGGATGGTGAGGGCGGGGCCGTCGATCGCGAGCGGCGGCACGATAGCGTTGACGCGGGAGCCGTCGGCGAGGCGCGCGTCGCAGATCGGTGAGGATTCGTCGACGCGCCGGCCGACCTGGCTGACGATGCGCTGACAGATATTGAGGAGCTGCTGGTTGTCGCGAAACCGGATTCCGGTGCGCTGGATCTTGCCGCCGACTTCGATGAAGACGGTGCCGGCGCCGTTCACCATGATATCGGCGATGTCGTCGCGCGCGAGCAGGGGCTCGAGGGGGCCATAGCCGAGCACGTCGTTGCAGATATCGTCGAGCAGTTCCTCCTGCTCGGCGATCGACATCACGATGTTCTTGATCGCGATGATCTCGTTGACGATGTCGCGGATTTCCTCGCGGGCGGACTCGGAATCGAGCTTGGCGAGCTGGGCGAGGTCGATGGCCTCGATCAGCGCGCCGAAGATGGTCGCCTTGACCTCGTAATAATTGTCCGAGCGCCGGCTCTCCATGGCGGGAGGCGGCGGGGCCTTGGCAGGGGCAAGCGGTGGCGAGGCGACGGCCGGCGGGAGCGGGCCGCGCGACACCGTTGCCGCCGGAGCCTGGGAAGGCTCGGGCAACACGGCGCCGGGCTTGGGAGCCCGAAGGTCGGTGTCTGTTCCGCTACGCTTACCGAACACTTAACAACTCCATGCGGCGGCTATTTTCCCCGCAACTTCTCAATCAGGGGTGAAAACAAGGACGACTTTTGTTTCTTGGTCTCGCTCCGGCCGGTCAGGCGCTGGGCGATCTGAAGGAACATCTCGATCGACTTGTGATTGGCCGAGATCTCCGCAATCATCTGCCCGTTATTGGCCGCCGAGCCGAAGATCTGCGGCTCGAACGGAATCGAGGCGATCGGCTGGCTCTCGATCGCCTTGGCGAATTCCGTGGCGGCGATTTCGGGACGTTTCGGAACACCGACCTGGTTCAGGCAGTAGAGCGGCGGCCGGTCGTTGGGGCGCGAGGCCTTCAAAAGGTCGAACAGGTTCTTCGTGTTGCGCAAATTCGCCAGATCTGGCGCGGCCACGATCAGGATATCGTCCGCTCCGATCAAGGCGCGCTTGGTCCAGCCCGACCATTGGTGCGGCACGTCGAGCACGATGCAGGGCATGGTGGAGCGCAGCGTGTCGAATACGGCATCGAAAGCGTCGGAGCCGAAGTCATAGACGCGGTCGAGCGTCGCGGGCGCCGCCAGCAGGCTGAGATGGTCGGTGCATTTCGACAGCAGACGGTCGATGAAGGCTGTATCGACGCGATCGGGTGAGAACACGGCGTCGGCGATGCCCTGTGGCGGGTCCTGGTTGTAGTCCAGCCCGGCCGTGCCGAAGGCGAGGTCGAGATCGGCGACGACCGCATCCATCGCGAGATCGCGCGCGATCGCCCAGGCAACGTTGTGGGAGATGGTGGAAGCGCCGACGCCGCCCTTGGCGCCGACCACGGCGATGATGCGGCCGACTGCCTTGGCTTCGGGCGCCGAGAACAGGTTGCAGATCGAGCGCACGACGTCGATCGCGCCGACCGGCGCGAGCACGTAGTCGCTGACACCGCGGCGCACCAGCTCGCGGTAGAGCATCACGTCGTTGATGCGGCCGATCACGACCACGCGGGTGCCGGCGTCGCAGACGGTGGCAAGCTGGTCGAGCCCGCCCAGGAGATCGTTGCGGCCGTCGCTTTCGAGCACGATCACGTTTGGTGTCGGGGCGGAGCGATAGGCTTCGATCGCCGCCGCCATGCCGCCCATCTGGATCTTCAGATGGGCTTTGCCGAGACGGCGATCCTCGCCGGCCGACTGCACCGCGGCAGCGGTCTCTACGGTCTCGCAGAAGGCCTGGACCGAGACACGCGGCGAGGGCGCAATATGCTCATCGACCGGCGGGGGTGGGGCCTCCGGCTGCTCTTCTTGAGGCTGGCGAGCGTAGCTGATCATTTGCCGGTGTCGCTGAGTTTGGCCTTGTCGGCTTCAGGATAGGAGACCGCCGTCGACGTTCCTTTGCGATACTTCTCGAGGAGCGTGGTGCGACGCGCCATGTAGGACGGCGTTTCGGCCCTCGGCTGCTCGAGGTCCGACGGATTGTTGACCATCGCAGCGAGGTTGCGCTGATAGGCGCAGCCGTAATTGTAATAGTCCTTGTTCTCGAACCAGCTCTTGTTCTTCATCGAGGGGCCGATGTCCTCCGGCCACAGGCCGCAGGGACCCGCGACCGCGGCGATCTTGGAGTAAGTGAGCCGGATCGGCGGCAGGAAGCGCTTGTCTTCCGGCTGATAGGGGCGAACGTTGACGCCGCGCGGCGGAACGCCGGCCGCCGCCAGCATCGCCTGGATCTCACGCATGGTATCCGCGACCGGACGTGCGTTGGGCGTGCCGGATGGCACGTCGATCCGGATCGCGCCGGTGCCCTCGTGCAGCCAGGCCGAGGCGACGCCCATCACGTCGGCGCGCTGGGCGGCGGTCAAGCCGCCGCGGGCGTGGCCGACGAAGACGACGATCGAGCGGTTCTGCTCTTCGATCGCGATCGGATGGCGCTGCTTGTAATCGTCGGGAATGGAGGCGGTGACCGCTTCGTCGTGCTGGCAGCCGCCGAGGGCGAGCGCCATGCCGACGAGCGCGCCACCGAGGCGGATGGCGCGTTTGCGAAGCTGGGGTGGTCTTGTGATCATCTTGAAGTCCCCGTTCCGCTTCAGTCGGTGATGAAGCCGTAGGTGCCGCGGTAATTTCTGGCCGGTTCGGTCCGACCGGGCACGCCGTAGATGCGGTTGATGTTGCCGATCAGCTCGGCCTGCGGATCGGAAGGCGCGGCGAAGCCGTCATCCGGCCGCGACAGATCCTTTTGCGCAACCGCGCGAACGACATAAGGCGTCACGATCACGACCAGTTCGGTCGCGTTGTTGACGAAGTCGCGGCTGCGGAACAGCGTGCCGAGGATCGGGAGCTGCATCAGCCCCGGCAGTCCGCTGACCGCCTGCTTGGTCTGCTGCTGGATCAGGCCGGCCATCGCCATCGCGCCGCCCGAGGGAATTTCCAGCGAAGTCTCGGCGCGACGGGTCCTGATCGAGGGCACCGTCAGCGAGTTCACCGACGTCGAGGTCACCGCCTGGGAGAGCGTGATCGCATTCTCGTTCGACAGTTCCGAGACTTCGGTCATCACGCGCAGGCTGATCTTGCCCTCGCTCAGAACCACCGGAGTGAAGTTGAGCGAGATGCCGAACTTCTTGAAGCTGATCTGGGTGGTACAGACATGCGTGGTCGGATCGCACGCATAGCCTGCCGGCACCGGGAATTCACCGCCGGCAATGAAGGTCGCCGACTCGCCGGAGATCGCGGTGAGATTCGGCTCGGCCAGCGTACGGATCACGCCCGCGGTCTCCATCGCGCGGAGGGTGGCCTGCACGGACGGCGTCGCGCCGAATTTCGTGGTCAGGTTGTTGCCGTCCACGAGATTGCGGCCAAGGGCCGTGAACGGGTTGGAGTTGGAGAAGCTCACCACGGAGGTGCCGTAGTTCAGGTTCGCGGAGAGGTCGATGCCGAGCTGCTTGACGATGTTGCGCTGGACTTCGGCCACCGTTACCTTCAGCATGACCTGATCGCGGCCGCGGACCACGATCGAGTTCACCACCTTGTCGGCGCCGCCGGCGAGTCGCGCGGCGAGATCATTGGCCTGCTGCGCTTCGAGCGGGTTCGCAGCCGTGCCGGTCAGGACGATGCCGTCGCCGAGGCCGTCGATCTGGATGTCGGAGTTGGGCAGGATCTGCTTCAGTGCGGCCCGCGCGCCGTTGAGGTCGCGCTTGACCGCGATGTCATAGGCCGCAATCTGCTGGCCGGCGGAATCAAAGAACACGATATTGGTCTGGCCGACCGAGGCGCCGATGATGTAGGCGCGCTGCGCCGAGCGGACCACCGCATTGGCGATCTTGGGGTCGGCGACCAGCACATCCTTGATGTCCCGCGGCAGATCGATGACGACAGATTTGCCGATGCCGAGCGAGAGGAAACGCGCGTTCATCTGGCCGTCGGCCGCGACCGGCACCACGGGACGGTAGTCGGCGGCGACCACCGGGCTGAGGGCCGGGTTCAGCGTCAGCGCGAGGACGGCCGAAAACGACAGGGCGCGAACCACTGAGGTTCGCATCGTCGCCAGATTTGCCCTGCATTTCATATCGACTGTGTTCATCGTGCTTTTGCCGTCTGACTTGGAATGCCGTAGCGAATGATCGAAACGCCGTCGCGCTTCTGCGCGGATTCGTCGAGCGTGATCTCGCTGAGCTTGACGTCGGATATGCTGCGCAATGCCAGCGACAGCGTTCCGGCCTGGCGGGCCGACGAAAGCGCCTGGGTCTGGGCCGCATTGAGCTCCAAGGTCACGGTTTTGCCGACCACCGTGTTCTGGCCGTCCTTCTCCTTCGGCGCTTGGTCGATGGCCAGGACGCGGATGTTGGCGAGGATGATCTCGGAGGTGACAATGTCCGGGGCGCCACTGCTCTGGTCCGGGTTCTTGAGGCGGCGCGTGAGGATCACATCGACGCGGTCGTTGGGCAGGATGAAGCCGCCTGCGCCCGTCTCCGGCGAGATCTCGGTCGAGATCGCCCGCATACCGGAAGGCAGGATTGCCGCCATGAAGCCGGAGCCGTCGGCCTTGACCAGCTTCTGGTCTCGGATCGGCTCACCCTGGATGAAGGGAGCGCGCGCGATCGAGCCGGTCACCTGGCTCGCGCCCTCGGGACGCTCGTTGCGGCGGATGAAGGTGGCGCTGGCGGTCGCGGCCGGCCAAGTCTGCCATTGCACGTCGTCCGGCTTCACTGTCTGGCCGAGACCGATATCGTTCTTGGCGACCAGAACGTCGACGGTCGGAAGCTGCGCGACCGGAGCCGGAGGCGGCGCAGAATTGTCCGTGCCGCTCGCCAGGTACGCGGCGACGCCGCCGGCGCCGATGGCGACCGTCAGGACGACAATGCGTGCCCTATTCATACGCTTCACTTTCCAACAAAACGCCGCGACGCTGCCGCCGCCGTAATCGGCAGTTGACCAGCTATTCGTCAAAGCATGGTTAATGAGGCGTATCTAAATCGCCTTAACGCCTGGTTTACCCGGTGCGTTCAGCGCAGTACGAGGTGAGCGAGGTCGATCGCCTTCACCCATTCGGTCTCCGGGTAGACCATCAGCGCGCTCAGTGCGAGCGCGATTCCATAGGGAATGCCGCTCTCCTTGGCGTGCAGCCGTGCGAGCCAGGCCTGGCCCGCCAGTCCGTAGGGCAGCGGCCATTGCCGGAATTGGAGCAGGAGCAGCGTCAGCGCCCCGCCGAACAGCGACGCGTAGAGCAGGAAGTTCATCAGATGTGCAAAGCCGAACCAGAGTGCGACCGAGGCCGCGACCTTGGCATCGCCGCCGCCGACCCAGCCCATCGCAAAGCAGGAGAAGGCCACGATCAGGAGAAGTGCGCCGGCACCGACATGGCTCAGCACCTCGTAAGGTGCCATGCCACCGGCGAGGGCGAGGGCGAAGAAGCCTGCGACCAACGCCAGCGAAACGCGGTTCGAGATCGTCATCGTGAAGAGATCGCTCGCGGCGGCGAACGCCATGAGGGCCGGGAAGAGCAGAAGGCGCGCAAGGTCGAGGATCATGGGCTGCGTCTTGAGGCCTGGTTGTGTCGCGGAAGCTGGCGGCGCGGATGCTAGCCGGCAGTGCTAAACAAACCGACAACGGCAGCCGGGCGGCGGGGGTGGCACCGCCGCAAGCGTGCTCACCAGAGGCTGGCAATGCGCACGGCGAGGACGAGCGTCGCCAGCAGCAGCGCAAGGCAGACCCAATAGGCCGGCGAGCTGGTCTGCGACACCGCCTCGTTCGCCGCGACGGCGGCATCGGTTCTGTACTCGCGCAACGCCACTGGAACTCGCCGTCTTCAGAAAAACAAAGGCCCCGGAGGTCCGGGGCTTTTGCGGTCGCTCGTCAAGCCGCTTACTTCAGCGACGTGCTGATCGAGCCGAACTTGGTGTTCAGCGTGCTGCCGAGATTGTTGACGACGGTGATGATGGCCAGCGCGATGCCGGCGGCGATCAGACCGTATTCGATGGCGGTGGCACCGGATTCGTCCTTCGCGAAACGCGCAATCAGGTTCTTCATGAACAAAACTCCGTCTGGATGGGATCGCCTCGTTCGGCGCTGTCTTTGACGCGACGAACATGAGAGTCGAGCTCTTTCGGTAGCGTTAATTCATTCGAGCAAACCCGCTTGTGGCGCGGTGCTTTTGGCCAGAGTGAATTTCGTCTTAACGCGGCAGTTGAATTCGGTCTGTTCCGAATGCAGCGCATGCACCGCCGGCTTCACCCTCCCTTAAATCTAGCGGAGTAGGCCTAGGCGGGACCAGCAATTCGGAAGTGAGGCGACGATGTCGAGCCTGCCCATGCAAGTCGCCCTGATGCTCGGCGAGACGATCCAGAAGATGGTCCCCGTCACCCTGGTGCTCGCAGCAATCTTCACCGTGCTCGAGCATTTCTGGGCCTGCAATCCCGGCGCGCCGTGGTGGCGCAAGCGGGAGATCCTCACCGACATCTGCTACTGGTTCTTCGTGCCGGTGTTCGCCCGCACCATGCGGATCGGACTGCTGATCGTGGGCGCCGGCGTCGTCTTCAGCATCCGCGATGCCGACGACCTCATCGCTTTCTACGACAACGGCCATGGCCCGCTGTCACAGCTGCCGCTATGGCTACAGGCCGTGCTGTTCCTGGTGCTGTCCGATTTCATGCTGTACTGGCTGCACCGGCTTTTCCACGACGGCGGCTTCTGGAAGTACCACGCAATTCATCATTCGTCGGAGGAGATCGGCTGGATTTCCGCGGCGCGCTTCCATCCCGTCAACCTCATGCTCGGGACGATCAGCGTCGACGTCGTGCTGCTGATGGCCGGTATCTCCCCCAACGTGATGATCTGGGTCGGTCCGTTCACCACCTTTCATTCGGCCTTCGTGCACGCCAATTTGAACTGGACCTTCGGACCGTTCAGATACGTGCTGGCGACGCCGGTATTCCACCGCTGGCACCACACCTCGCTCGAAGAGGGCGGCGACACCAACTTTGCCGGGACGTTCCCGATCTGGGACGTGCTGTTCGGCACCTTCCGGATGCCGGAGGGCAGGCTGCCGCAGGATTATGGCAAGGACGAAGCGACCATGCCGAAGGAAATCGGCGGGCAACTCGCCTATCCGTTCCGCCGTTAGCGCGGCGCCGACGATTCGGAAGCTCCCTTCAAACAATAGTCGGCGAGTTTGCGGAACGTTCACGAATTAAGGGCAGGTTAGTCGGGTCGGGCACCGGCTCCGCTGTCTGATCGTTTCTGCCGGTTTGTGACGTCCCGGGGGTAAGAGTATGCGTAAAGAATTGCTGCGCCGTCAGGCGCGCGTCTGCCTTCTGGTTGCGGCCGCGATGCTGGCGTTGCCTGGTGCCGGCCTTGCCGAGCCCACCGCCGATACCATCGCCGTCAATGTCGACCAGGCCAAGCTGGTACGGCTCCCCGGCAAGGTCGCGACCATCGTGGTCGGCAATCCCCTGATCGCGGACGTCACGCTCCAGCCTGGCGGCATGATCGTCGTGACCGGGAAAGGCTATGGTGCCACCAATTTCATCGCGCTCGACCGGGGCGGCGAGATCCTGGTCGACCGCCAGATCCAGGTCGAAGGTCCGAGCGACCGGCTCGTCACCGTCTATCGCGGGATCGAGCGCGAGTCCTATAGCTGCCTGCCGCTTTGCCAGCGCCGCGTCACGCTCGGCGACAGCGATGCCTACTTCAACAACACGATGAACCAGGCGGGCACACTGAGCGGCAATGCCAGCGGCACGGCCGGAGCCGGCGCCAAGACCAACTAGCAGAACCGGCGAAGTTGCTCGGGCAGGATCGCCTGACCGGCCCGGACGCTGGCGCCTCCCACGAGGAGTTCTTCTCTCCGCGCGCCCTTGTTTCCGCGTGGCCGTCCTGTCTGCCTGCCTGTGCTTGGGCGTTCGCGGTTAACGCATGCTTAATGAGGCGGTCTGACCGGAGCGGATCGCCTGAAACACTTAAACAATCAGTTTTCGCTATTGAAACGGGCAGATGATTGCCGTTGCCGGGGAATTTGACGCGATGCCATCGCCTGCACCAACGAGGTTCACGCTGCTCGCCGCGCTGCGCCGGTTTCGCGGTAACCGCCGCGGCTCCGCGGTCGTCGAGTTTGCGCTGGTCGCTCCGGTGTTTTTCGCGTTGCTGTTCGCCATCATCGAGACGGCGCTGATGTTCTTCGCGGGCCAGGTGCTCGAGACCATCACGCAGAATTCCGCGCGCGTGGTTCTGACCGGGCAGGCGCAATCCGGTTCAGTGACGGCCTGCGCCGTCTCCGGCGTGAGCAAGCCCTGCACGCAAGCAACGTTCAAGTCCTATGTCTGTAGCCAGATTCCGGCGCTGTTCGATTGCAGCAAGCTCTATGTCGAAGTCACGAGCTTCTCGTCCTTCGCTGCGGTGACGCTGCCGACCCATATCGACGGCTCCGGAAATTTCGACACGAACACGAGCTACAGCCCGGGCGGTGCGGGCGACATCGTGGTGGTGCGGCTGTTCTATCAATGGCCGCTGTTCGTCACCGGCCTCGGCTACAACACCTCCAATCTTGCGGGCAGCAAGCGGCTGCTGGTTGCCACGGCCGCGTTCAAGAACGAGCCTTACTAAGACCAATGGATCTGGACGGAACGATGCAGACGATGTCGAGAATCTGGTGGGCGGCCCGCTGCGCCGTGGGCGAGTTCGTCGCGGACAGCAGGGCGCTCGCGGCGACCGAATTCGCGGTGATCGTGCCGCTGATGCTGGTGATGTTCTTCGGCACGGTCGAGTTCTCGTCGGCGGTGGCGATCGATCGCAAGGTGACGCTGATGGCGCGGACGCTGTCCGACCTCACCTCGCAATCGATTTCGGTCGGCGATACCGACATGACCAATTTCTTCGCGGCCTCGACCGGCGTCATGACGCCGTATCCCACCACGACGGTGTCGGCGACGATCAGCGAACTCTATGTCGACCCATCGACCCTGCAGGCGCATGTGCAGTGGAGCAAGGGATCCGCGCCGCGCACGGAGAAGTCCCCGGTCACGATTCCCACGACGCTTGCGGTCGGCGGCACCTACCTGATCTTCAGTGAGGTCAGCTACACCTACACGCCGACGATCGGTTACGTGCTCAAGAACGCGGTCACGCTGAGCGATGTTGCCTATACCCGCCCGCGCCAGTCCACCTGCGTCTATTACAGCCCGGCTACGGCCTGCACGGTCTACTGATCGCAGCGCCTCCTTCCGACATGAAAAAGGCCGTGCGTTGCGCACGGCCTTTTTGATTCCTTGGCTCGCCTGAGCTGGTCCGGGGCAATATCCGGGCTATGGGCCCGGCGGGCTCAGCCTGCGGCGCGGAGGTTGTCCGCTGCCGACTTTCCGGAGCGGCGGTCGGCCACGATCTCGTAGGAGACCTTCTGGCCTTCGTGCAGCGAGCCGAGGCCGGCGCGCTCGACGGCGCTGATGTGAACGAACACGTCCTTGCCACCGTCATCGGGCTGAATGAAGCCATAACCCTTGGTCGCGTTAAACCACTTCACGGTTCCCATGCTCACTGGGGTAGTCCCTTCTAGATAGCACCATGTAAGAGCCCGCTCGCGCAGGCAGGTTAGATCGAATTTTTGGAAAGGTCGTCAGCGTGTCTGAACCGGCTGTACCGGTGGATGCTAATGTCGTCCGGCCGAAAATCGATTAATTCATTTTATCGGAATTAGGGCTTCAAAACAATCCGGAGCGCACGATTTTTTGATCCGCCGCGAGGTGCGCGGCGGATCAGCATACAGACCAGAATTTTACTTCCGCGCTGAGGCGCCCGAAGACTAACGGCGGCGGAACTGGCCGCCGCGCTGCGCTCCACCCCGCGGCGGGCCGCCGGACGTGGCGGGACGCTCGTCCTTGTGGCGGAAAATCAGTCGGCCCTTCTCGAGGTCATAGGGCGACATCTCCACCGTCACGCGGTCGCCCGCGAGCGTCTTGATCCGGTTCTTCTTCATCTTGCCGGCGGTGTAAGCAACGATCTCGTGTCCGGCGTCGAGCTGCACGCGGTAGCGTGCGTCGGGGAGGATTTCGGTGACCAGTCCTTCGAACTGGATCAGCTCTTCCTTAGCCATGAATTTCTCCAGGTCGTGGACGGCTAGTGCGAAAAGGGTTTGCGATTCGGTTGACCGTTCGGCCGACTCTCGCGGCGCAAAAAGGCAACGCCTTGTATCCCATCAGGCGTCCCGGCGCTATGCGCGGAACGCTGTTCCGGACGGTCGGTTAGCGACGAATGCATCTTAGCACCGGAACGGCGGCGACGAGATGCCTTCGAAGCTTTCGGGCCAGTGCCGGGCCGCCCGTCAATATGCCGTCCCTCGCCGGGGCGTCCGTCGCCCTGCTTGCCGGCGCTGTGGTGGCGCCCGTCGCCATGCCTTTCGTCGGCACGCCGCCCGTCACCCTGCCCGTGCCGTGCGCCCTGCGGACGCTGGCCCGGGCGGCCTGGCCGACCTTGTCGTTGCTGCGGCGGGGGAGGACCGGCATCCCGGCGACCGGCATCGGTGCGGTGGTCCTCACGCGTCAACGCAACGCGGATCAGGCGCTCGATGTCGCGGAGATAGCCGAGCTCGTCACCGCCGGCAACCAGCGAGATCGCGGTGCCGTCGGCGCCGGCGCGCGCAGTGCGGCCGATGCGGTGGACGTAAGTCTCGGGCACGTTGGGCAGATCGAAATTGATGACGTGGGTGATGCCGTCGACGTCGATGCCGCGGGCGGCGATGTCGGTGGCGACCAGGGTACGGATCTCGCCCGACCGGAACTGGCCCAGCGTTCGTTCGCGATGGTTCTGTGACTTGTTCCCATGAATGGCGCTGGCGGGGATGCCCGCCTTCTCCAGTGTCTTTACGACCTTGTCGGCGCCGTGCTTGGTGCGGGTGAAGACCAGCGCCCGGTTGACCGGTTCTTCCTTCAGCAGCTTGGCGAGGAAGGCCGGCTTGGCCGAGAAGTCGACCTGGAGGATGCGCTGGTTGATCCGTTCGGCGGTCGAGGAGACCGGGGTCACCGCGACGCGGGCGGGATCACGCAGCATAGCGTCGGCGAGCTCGGCGATGTCCTTCGGCATGGTGGCCGAGAAGAACAGCGTCTGCCGCTTGATCGGCAGCTTGGCAACGATTTTGCGGATGTCGTTGATGAAGCCCATGTCGAGCATGCGGTCGGCCTCGTCGAGCACGAGGAATTCGACACTTGAAAGCTTCAGCCCGTTGCTCTGGACAAGATCGAGCAGGCGGCCGGGAGTGGCGACCAGAACCTCGACGCCCTGCATCAGCGAGCGGACCTGGCGGCCCATCGGCACGCCGCCGATGGCGAGTGTTGAGGACAGGCGGATGTGGCGGCCATAGGCATTGAAGCTGTCGAGGATCTGGCCGGACAGCTCGCGGGTGGGCGACAGCACCAGGACGCGGGCGGTCTTGGGCTGCGGCTTGATGCGGTTATCGAGCAGGCGATGCAGGATCGGCAGCGCGAAGGACGCGGTCTTGCCGGTGCCGGTCTGGGCAATGCCGACGACGTCGCGGCCGGTCAGCGCCAGCGGGACGGTCTGAGCCTGGATCGGGGTGGGGGTGACGTAGTTCTCTTCACGAAGAGCGCGTGCGATGGGTTCGGCGAGGCCGAAATCCTGAAACGAAGTCAAAAGAGGGGTTCTTTCCATGTCAAAGGCGGGCGCCCGGCGCATTCGGCGCGGCGCGCGCATAGGGTGTCGAGAAGACACCTGCGTGTTTGGGGTGTCGGATGGGCTTGGGAGATATGGGGCAAGCCAGAGGCCCGTAGGGGCTTAAGAACACGCAGCTCGCAACGACGGCTTGATTCGCAAGCAGTCTCGACCGTTCATATGGAACATCGTCGGGGCGCTTTCAAGGCGGGTTCGTCCTAAACGGTGGTTGCGGCGCAGAAATAGTTGTGCCGGAAATTTAGCCAAGACGGACGATTTGCATATAAAACAGGCCATCTGCCGCTTTCGCATACATTCCCATTGCCTAGGGTTTAGGCGAGCAGATCGCGGCGAAACTTAGAAAATAAGCCGTTTTCACAGCAAAACCAACGGCTTGAGGGCTGTCTAGCCCATGGCATGGTTCTTGCGAATCCGTTAATCGCAGGCGGCCGTGGGGCCGTTTCGCAGCGTTTTTCACGTCTGCGTCAGGGAGATGATACACTCATGCTTAGCAAATCCACTCACGATATAGCGGCGTCATTTAGCCGCCGCGGCGTCCTCGCCGCGACCGCCGGGCTGATGCTCGGTCTGGCTTCATTGACTGGCGCCAAGGCCGCGGACGACACGATCAAGGTCGGCGTGCTTCACTCCCTTTCCGGCACCATGGCCATCAGCGAGACCACGCTGAAGGACACCATCCTCTTCCTGATCGACGAGCAGAACAAGAAGGGCGGCGTGCTCGGCAAAAAGCTCGAGGCCGTCGTCGTCGACCCCGCTTCCAATTGGCCGCTGTTCGCCGAGAAGGCGCGCGAGCTGATCACGAAGGACAAGGTCGCGGTCGTGTTCGGCTGCTGGACCTCGGTGTCGCGCAAGTCCGTGCTGCCGGTCTTCAAGGAGCTGAACAACATCCTGTTCTACCCCGTGCAGTACGAGGGCGAGGAGAGCGAGCGCAACGTATTCTACACCGGCGCTGCGCCGAACCAGCAGGCGATTCCCGCCGTCGACTATCTGATGAAGGAAGAGAAGGTGAAGCGCTGGGTGCTCGCGGGCACCGACTACGTCTATCCGCGCACCACCAACAAGATCCTGGAAGCCTATCTGAAGTCGAAGGGTGTGGCTCAGGAAGACATCATGATCAACTACACGCCGTTCGGTCACTCCGACTGGCAGACGATCGTTGCCGACATCAAGAAGTTCGGCTCGGCTGGCAAGAAGACCGCGGTGGTCTCGACCATCAACGGCGACGCCAACGTTCCCTTCTACAAGGAACTCGGCAACCAGGGCATCAAGGCCAAGGACATCCCCGTGGTCGCGTTCTCGGTGGGTGAGGAAGAGCTTGCCGGCATCGACACCAAGCCGCTGGTCGGGCATCTCGCCGCCTGGAACTACTTCCAGTCGATCAAGACCAAGGACGGGTCGAACGAGAAGTTCATCAAGGATTGGCAGGCCTACACCAAGAACCCGAAGCGCGTGACCAACGACCCTATGGAAGCACACGTGATCGGCTTCAACATGTGGGTGAAGGCAGTCGAGAAGGTGAAGTCGACTGATCCGGACAAGGTGATCGATGCGCTTCCGGGCATCGAGGCGCCGAACTTGACCGGCGGCGTGTCGAAGATGCTGCCGAACCACCACATCACCAAGCCGGTGTTCATTGGCGAGATCAAGGGCAACGGCCAGTTCGACGTGGTCTGGAAGACCCCGGGTCTCGTTGCTGGCGATGCCTGGTCGAAGGAGCTCGACGGCTCCAAGGACCTGATCGGCGACTGGGTCGGCAAGAAGTGCGGCAACTTCAATACCAAGACCAACAAGTGCCTCGGTTCGGGCTCCTGATCCCGATCTGACGCTCCATTGCAAGATTGGAGAGGGCGGCGATCCCGCCGCCTTCTCCACCCATTTCCGCCGGGGTCATTCACAGTGCCAGCCCATTTGTCCGCCCGTCTCCGTTCGCTCCTGCTCTCGTTGTTCCTGATCGCGTTCGCGCTGCCGGCCTTCGCCGGTCCGTTCGAGGATGCGGTCGCAAAATTCGCCAACGACGATTTTTCCGATACGGAAGAGGCGATCGGCGCGGTCGCAAGCAGCGGCAACCCGCTGGCATTGCCGATCATCAGCGCGCTTCAAGACGGCCGCCTCATGGCCGATCCAGATAGCAAGAAGGTCTATGTTACCGGCGCCGACGGCAAGTCGATCGATGCCGCGACCGGCCAGCCGGTGACCAGCATTCCCGACAGCGCGAGCGCGGTTCGCCTCAACAACCGTCTGCGCCGCAGCGTCGATGCCGCGGTCGGCGGCCTCACGCTGCAGTCGCCGGATGTCGGAACGCGCCTCCAGGCCGCGCAATCCGTGTTCAAGTCGCATGAGGAGACCGCACTCGAAGCCGTCGATGGCGCCCTCGCCAAGGAAACCAACCGATCCGTCAAGGCTGCGCTAGGCGAAGCCCGGGCGGCCATCCTGCTGTTCAAGTCGGACGCCACCGAGGTCGAGAAGCTGGAGGCCGTCGCCACGCTCAAGGCGCGCGGCGATCAGGAGGCGCTGGCGCTGCTCACCGGCATGGGCGACCAGCCGGCCTCGGTGACCAAGGCTGCCGCGAGCGCGATCGGCTCGATCCAAAGCTCGCTTGCGGTCTGGTCGATGGTGCAGAACGCCTGGTACGGCCTCTCACTCGGCTCGGTGCTGCTGCTCGCTGCGATCGGGCTCGCCATCACCTTCGGCGTGATGGGCGTCATCAACATGGCGCATGGCGAGATGGTGATGATCGGGGCCTACACCACCTTCGTGGTGCAGGAGGTGATCCGTACCCGCTATCCCGCCCTGTTCGACTATTCGCTGCTGATTGCCGTGCCGCTCGCCTTTCTCGTCGCCGGCGCCATCGGCGTCCTCATCGAGCGCAGCATCATCCGCTTTCTCTACGGCCGTCCGCTGGAGACGCTGCTGGCGACCTGGGGCCTGTCGCTGGTGTTGCAGCAGGCGGTGCGCACCATGTTCGGCCCGACCAACCGCGAGGTCGGCAATCCCTCCTGGATGAGCGGCGCGTTCGAACTCGGCCAGATCACTATCACGTATAACCGGCTCTGGATCCTCTGCTTCACGCTGGCCGTGTTCGCGATCCTGCTCGCGATGCTGCGCTACACCGCGCTCGGCCTCGAGATGCGCGCGGTGACGCAGAACCGCCGCATGGCGGCCTCGATGGGCATCGCCACCTCGCGCGTCGATGCGCTCACCTTCGGGCTCGGCTCGGGCATCGCCGGCATTGCAGGCGTGGCATTGTCGCAGATCGACAATGTCAGCCCCAATCTCGGCCAGAGCTACATCATCGATAGTTTCATGGTCGTGGTGTTCGGCGGCGTGGGCAATCTCTGGGGCACCCTGGTCGGCGCCTTCACGCTCGGCATCGCCAACAAGTTCCTGGAGCCGGTCGCAGGCGCCGTGCTCGGCAAAATCGCCATCCTGGTTCTGATCATCCTGTTCATCCAAAAACGGCCGCGCGGCTTGTTCGCGCTCAAGGGCCGTGCGGTGGAAGCATGACCCCTCACATGCTGACGCGATCGCTGGACCGCAGCGCGACGATTTTCCTCGCCGTCGTCGCGGCCTGCGGCATCCTCATCCCGCTCTCCAACCTGCTGCTGCCTGCGGGCTCGTTCCTTCAGGTGCCGACCTATCTCGTCGCGCTCTGGGGCAAATATGTCTGCTACGCCATCCTCGCGCTCGCGATCGACTTGATCTGGGGCTATTGCGGCATCCTCTCGCTCGGCCACGGCGCCTTCTTCGCACTCGGCGGCTACGCCATGGGCATGTATCTGATGCGACAGATCGGCACCCGCGGCGTCTACGGCAATCCGGTCCTGCCCGACTTCATGGTGTTCCTGAACTGGCAGAAGCTGCCCTGGTACTGGTACGGCTTCGACATGTTCTGGTTTGCGGCGCTGATGGTGCTGGTCGTGCCGGGCCTTCTCGCCTTTTGCTTCGGCTGGCTCGCCTTCCGCTCCCGCGTCACAGGCGTATATCTGTCGATCATCACGCAGGCGATGACCTATGCGCTGCTGCTCGCCTTCTTCCGCAATGATTTCGGCTTCGGCGGCAACAACGGCCTGACCGATTTCAAGGACATCCTCGGCTTCAACGTGCAGGCGGAGGGTACGCGCGCCGCATTGTTCGCGCTGAGCTGCCTGGCGCTGATCGTCGGCTTCCTGATCTGTCGCGCCATCGTCTCCTCCAAGCTAGGCAAGGTGCTGATTGCGGTGCGTGACGCGGAATCGCGGACGCGCTTCCTCGGCTACCGCGTCGAATCCTACAAACTGTTCGTGTTCACGGTGTCGGCCTGCATGGCCGGCGTCGCCGGCGCGCTCTACGTGCCGCAGGTCGGCATCATCAATCCATCCGAATTTGCGCCGGGCAATTCGATCGAGGCGGTGATCTGGGTTGCGGTCGGCGGCCGCGGCACACTGGTCGGCGCGGCGCTCGGCGCCGTCGTCGTCAATTACGCCAAGACCTTCTTCACCTCCGGCGTGCTCGCGCCGTACTGGCTGTTCATGCTGGGTGCGTTGTTCATCCTGGTGACGCTGCTGCTGCCGAAGGGCATCGTCGGCACCTTCAACGCCTGGTGGGACTCATCGAAGGAAAAGCGCGCCGCCGCGGCCATTGCGAGCGCTGCGGCCGAAGATGGCGTCACCGAACCCAAGATGGCGGAGTAGCGCGATGAACGTCATGGATACCCGCGCCACCTCCGCGATGCTCTATCTCGACGGCGTGCACGTCTCGTTCGACGGCTTCCGCGCCATCAACAACCTGTCGCTGACACTCGAGCCCGGCGAGATGCGCGCCATCATCGGCCCGAACGGCGCCGGCAAGACCACGATGATGGACATCATCACGGGCAAGACCAAGCCGGACGAGGGCACTGTGCTGTTCGATGGGGTCACCGATCTGACGCGGCTCGATGAGACCCGGATCGCCGAGCTCGGCATCGGCCGCAAATTCCAGAAGCCGACCGTGTTCGAGAGCCAGAGCGTGCAGGACAATCTCCTGCTCGCGCTCAATGTCGATCACTCGGTCCGGGGCACGCTGTTCTGGCGCGGCAGCAAAGCGGAGTCCGAGCGCATCGACAAGGTGCTGGAGACGATCCGGCTCACCGACGCCCGCAACCGTCTCGCCGGCAGCCTCAGCCATGGCCAGAAGCAGTGGCTCGAGATCGGCATGCTGCTCGCGCAGGACCCAAAGCTGCTCCTCGTCGACGAGCCGGTCGCCGGGATGACCGACGTCGAGACGCATCTCACCGCCGAGCTGCTGAAAGAGATCAACAAGACCCACACCGTGATGGTGGTCGAGCACGACATGACTTTCGTACGCGAGCTCGGGGTCAAGGTCACCTGCTTGCATGAAGGCACCGTGCTGGCGGAAGGCACCATCGACCAGGTCTCGTCCAACGAGCGGGTCATCGAAGTCTATCTGGGACGCTGAGCGATGCTTGAGGTCAAGGACATCAACCTGTTCTACGGCGCGGCGCAGGCGCTGCGCGGCGTCTCGATCTCGGCGGAGCCGGGCAAGGTGACTTGCGTGCTCGGCCGCAACGGCGTCGGCAAGACCTCGCTCTTGCGCGCCATGGTCGGGCAATATCCGATCTCCTCGGGCGCGATCGTGCTCGACGGCACAGACATCACGGGCCTGAAGCCCTACGAGCGCGCGCGCAGGGGCATCGGCTTCGTGCCGCAGGGCCGCGAGATATTTCCGTTGCTCACGGTCGAGGAGAACCTCAAGACCGGCTTCGGCCCGCTCAAGCGCGAGGACAAGCACATTCCGGATGACGTGTTCTCGCTCTTCCCGGTGCTGCAATCCATGCTCGGCCGGCGCGGTGGCGACCTCTCCGGCGGTCAGCAGCAGCAGCTCGCGATCGGGCGCGCGCTGGTGATGCGGCCAAAGCTGCTGCTGCTCGACGAGCCGACCGAAGGCATCCAGCCGTCGATCATCAAGGACATAGGCCGCGCCATCTCCTACCTGCGCAACCTCGGCAACATTGCGATCGTGCTGGTCGAACAATATCTCGACTTTGCTTGCGAACTCGGCGACAGTTTCGCGGTGATGGATCGCGGCGCGGTGAAGTTCACCTGCGACCGCTCCAATCTCGACGCGAGCGAAATCAGCCGCCAGATGGCGCTGTAGGCCATTCTGCCGCGACCGGCTGGGGAGGCGGATGCGCAGCGACTTTTCAGTCACATCAACCGTTTTCGAGGCGAACCGTGCCCGCGGCGCGGTGAGCTTCGATGTTCAGGCGCGCGACGGCGTGACGCGGCGTGGCACGTTGCATGAAAGCGGCTCGCTGCGCGTGCGCTTTCCGTCGCCAGAAGGCGAGGGGCTGTCTGGCGTGTTCGTCAACACGGCCGGCGGGGTCGCTGGCGGCGACCGCTTCGACATTGAGATCACGGCCGCTGATGCTGCGCGGCTGACGCTGACTACTGCGGCCGCAGAAAAGGTCTATCGTGCGCCGGGACAGGCGGCCGAGCTCAATATCGCGCTGAAGGTCGGCGCAGGCGCGCATCTGTCCTGGCTGCCTCAGGAGACCATCCTGTTCGATCGCGCCCGTGTCTATCGCCGCTTCGACATCGCGCTTGATGAGACGGCTTCGCTTCTGCTCTGCGAGATCGTGGTGTTCGGTCGCACCGCCATGGGCGAGCGGATGGAGCAGGGCGAGTTTGTCGATCGCTGGCGGCTCTCTCGCGGCGGCAAGCTGGTGTTCGCCGAAACCATCAGGCTCGACGGCAATATCGGCGCAAAACTCGGCCGATCTGCCGTTGCCAAAGATGGCGCCGCGATCGGCACGGCCCTGATCCTGCCTGGAGACGAGGCCCTGGTTGAGCGCCTGCGCGAAGCATCGGACTCGTTCGCGGGCGAGGTCGGGATATCCGCCTGGAATGGCTTTGCAATGGCGCGGTTCTGTGCCCAAGATGCGGCGCGTTTGCGCGCTGACATGATGGCGGTGCTGGCGCGCACCGGCGCCGTGCTGCCGCGGCTGTGGTTGAATTGACGTGTTGAACGGAAGAGATTTCGCATGAACCTGTCTCCCCGCGAAAAGGACAAGCTTCTGATCTCCATGGCCGCCATCGTGGCGCGCCGCCGGCTGGACCGCGGCGTCAAGCTCAACCATCCCGAGGCGGTCGCGATCATCTCCGATTTTATCCTCGAAGGCGCCCGTGACGGCCGCACCGTCGCCGAACTGATGCAATCCGGCGCGCAGGTGTTGACCCGCGATCAGGTGATGCCGGGAATTCCGGAGATGATCCACGATATCCAGGTCGAGGCGACCTTTCCGGACGGCACCAAGCTCGTCACCGTCCACGAGCCGATCAGGTAGGAGCAGACATGATTCCCGGCGAACTCTTCATCCAGGACGGCGAGATCGAGCTTAATGCTGGCCGCAAGACCGTGACGCTGACAGTCGCCAACACCGGCGACCGTCCGATCCAGGTCGGCTCGCACTACCATTTTTTTGAAACCAACCCGGCGTTGAAGTTCGACCGCAGACGCGCCCGCGGCATGCGCCTCGACATCGCGGCCGGCACCGCCGTCCGCTTCGAGCCGGGCCAGACCCGCGATGTCCAGCTCGTCGCCATGGCCGGCAAGAAGACGATCTACGGTTTTCGTGGCGAGGTGATGGGGAGGCTGTGAGTGCAATAACGGCGAGCGCAGCGCGACGCGATTGAGGCGAGTGCAGTGATCCACGGTGAGGTGAGCGCAACTGTCGCGCTCCCTCCCCCCTTGCGGGGGAGGGGCGGGGAGGGGGGTATGCCACACGACGAAGTCTCCCGGTCGCAAAGAACCCGTGCCAAGCAATTGCGGCGGGCGATGACGCCCGCGGAGACGCTTCTCTGGCGCCATCTTAAAGCTCACCGCTTGGCTCGCCTCGGGTTTCGCCGTCGAGCTCCAATGGGCGATTACATAGCCGATTTCGTTGCGCATTCCTGCAAGCTCGTCGTCGAGGTCGACGGTGAAAGCCACGAATTCGCGGCGCGCATACGTCACGATGAGGTGCGCGACGAGTGGTTCGCGTCGCGCGGATATCGCGTGTTGCGCTTCACCAATAACGACGTAATGAAGAACCTGGAGGGAGTGGTTCTCGCCATCCTTCAGGTAGCGGAGCCCGGAGCACCCCTCTCCCTGGCCCTCCCCCGCAAGAGGGGAGGGAACGGAGAGATCGGTGTATCTGATGGCGCGAAGGAGGCCTAAGCCATGCTCTCACCCATCCGCCTCGTCTCTGAAGCTGCCGAACTCGCTGCGCGCCGTCATAACGGCATGGCGCGCAAGGGGCGCGGCAACGAGCCCTATATCAATCATCTCGCAGAGGTCGCGAACCTGCTTGCGACCGCGACCGGTGGTGCCGATGCCGAGCTGGTGGCGGCCGGATGGTTGCATGATTCCATCGAGGACACCGACACCACGCGCGAGGAGCTGGCGCAGAGATTCTCCGAGCGTGTCGCCGCCCTCGTCGCGGAATGCACCGACGACATGAGTCTGCCGAAAGCCGAGCGACGGCGTCGGCAGGCGATGGACGCGCCAAAAAAATCCGCCGGCGCGAAGCTGATCAAGATTGCCGACAAGATCAGCAATACAGCGGCGCGCATTCAAACCGATTTGAGTGCCGAGGAGCACGACGAACTCGTCGATTACGTTGAGTGGGCCACGCAAGTCGTTGCGGGCTGCCGCGGCGGCAACGCGTGGCTCGACGAGAAGTTCGACGATGCCGTGAAAGCAGCGAGGGCCGTGCTGTGACCGACCAGTTATTCAAACGCATACGGGGCTTGTGATGTCCGTCAAAATAAAGCGGTCCGTCTATTCCGACATGTTCGGCCCGACCACCGGCGACAAGGTGCGTCTAGCTGATACCGACCTCATCATCGAAGTCGAGAAGGATTTCACAACCTACGGCGAAGAGGTGAAGTTCGGCGGCGGCAAGGTGATCCGCGACGGCATGGGCCAGTCGCAGGTCACCAACAAGCAGGGCGCCGCCGACACGGTCATCACCAATGCGCTGATCGTCGACCATTGGGGCATCGTGAAAGCCGACGTCGCCATCAAGGATGGCATGATTTCCGCGATCGGCAAGGCCGGCAACCCAGACATCCAGCCGGGCGTGACCATCATCATCGGTCCCGGCACCGATGTGATCGCGGGCGAAGGCAAGATTCTCACGGCCGGCGGTTTCGACAGCCACATCCATTTCATCTGCCCGCAACAGATCGAGCACGCGCTGATGAGCGGCGTCACCTCGATGCTGGGCGGCGGCACCGGCCCCTCGCACGGCACCTTCGCCACGACCTGCACGCCGGGGCCCTGGCATATCGCCCGGATGATCCAGTCGTTCGACGCCTTTCCGGTTAATCTCGGCATTTCCGGCAAAGGGAACGCCTCGCGGCCCGCCGCGCTGGTCGAGATGATCAGAGCCGGCGCCTGTGCGCTGAAGCTGCACGAGGATTGGGGCACGACGCCAGCAGCGATCGACAACTGCCTGTCGGTCGCCGACGATCACGACATCCAGGTCATGATCCACACCGACACGCTCAACGAATCCGGTTTCGTCGAGGATACGATCAAGGCGTTCAAGGGCCGCACCATCCATGCCTTCCACACCGAAGGGGCGGGCGGTGGTCACGCCCCCGACATCATCAAGGTCGCGGGCCTGAAAAACGTGCTGCCGTCCTCGACCAATCCGACGCGGCCCTTCACGCGCAACACCATCGACGAGCATCTCGATATGCTGATGGTGTGCCACCACCTCGACCCCTCGATCGCGGAAGATCTGGCTTTCGCCGAGAGCCGCATCCGCAAGGAGACCATCGCCGCCGAGGACATCCTGCATGATCTCGGCGCGCTCTCGATGATGTCCTCGGACTCGCAGGCGATGGGCCGCCTCGGCGAGGTCATCATCCGGACCTGGCAGACCGCCGACAAGATGAAGAAGCAGCGCGGATCGCTGCCGCAGGACAAGGGCAAGGGCAACGACAATTTCCGCGTCAAGCGCTACATCGCCAAATACACCATTAATCCCGCGATCGCGCACGGCGTGTCGAAACTGATCGGCTCGGTCGAGAAGGGCAAGCTCGCCGATCTCGTGCTGTGGTCGCCGGCCTTCTTCGGCGTCAAGCCGGACTGCATCGTCAAGGGCGGCAGCATCGTCGCAGCGCCCATGGGCGATCCCAACGCCTCGATCCCGACGCCGCAACCGGTGCACTACCAACCGATGTTCGGTGCCTTCGGCAAGGCGCGCACGGCGTCCTCCGTTGTCTTTACCTCGAAGGCCGCCGTCACCGGAGGTCTTGCGCGAAAACTCGGCATCGACAAGACGCTCTATGCCGTCGAGAATACCCGCGGCAAGATCTCCAAGAAGAGCATGATCCACAACGACGCCATGCCCAAGATCGAGGTCGATCCGGAGACCTATGAGGTGCGCGCCGACGGCGAGCTGCTCACCTGCGCCCCCGCCGAGGTGCTGCCGATGGCGCAGCGATATTTCATGTACTGAAATAGCCTGTGCTGCATGCCTCGGGGTTGTTTTCCGGTCTTGAGTTCGACCCTGCCTGGTCTAATGTCCCGCCGGTATCTTGAACCCAGAAGAAAAGCCGGGAGGATTTCTCGTGATCTATGTCGTTGCCACCTTGACCATCAAGCCCGAAACGCGCGCCGAATTCATTGCAGCCGCCACCGCCTGCATCAAGGAGACGCGGAAGGAGCCCGGCAATATCGCTTATGATTTGCACGAGAGCGTCACCGACCCTGCCAAAATGGTGTTCGTCGAGCAGTGGGAGAACGCCGAGGCGCTGGTGCCGCATCGTGCCATGGAGCATATGAAGACGTTCGGCCGCGTCGCGGTGAAGTGCTTCACGGCGCCGCCGAAGATCGAGGTGATCACGCCCGAGAAGGTCGAGACACGGTAAACGGGGTAAACGCATGATCCGGGCGACGCAGGTCAGGGGGCAGCACCGCTTCACGGAAGCACCCGTGGATACGGTGGTGCTTGATTTCGACGATCGGCACCGTCGCCGCATGGCCATGACGGGGACGCGGGGGCTCGAATTCCTGCTCGACCTGGAGCATGCCGTCGCGCTGCGCGGCGGCGATGCGCTGGTGCTGGAGGACGGCCGGCTGGTGGAGGTGGTGGCGGCGCCCGAACCGCTGCTGGAGATCCGCGGCCACGATCCGCACCATCTCATCCGCGTCGGCTGGCACCTCGGCAACCGCCACCTGCCGACGCAGATCATGGCCAAGGCCTTGCGTATCCGCCGCGACCACGTCATCGAAGCCATGGTGAAGGGTCTCGGCGCCCGCGTGATCGAGATCGAGGCGCCGTTCGATCCCGAAGGCGGCGCCTATGCCGACGCCGGTCACGCGCATGGTCACGACGCCCATGCGCATCACGATCACGGCCACCATCATCACGAACGTGACCATGATGATCATGGTCACGATCATCACCATCACCACGACGAGCATTGCGACCACCGCGACCATCACCACGGCCACAAGCATGCTCATGACCACAAATGAGCCGGTCGGCGCCGCTGACCTCGCCGAGCGCGAGGCGGCGGCGCTGTACCGGTTGATGACCTGGTTGTCGCCGGCGTTTCCTGTCGGTGGTTTCTCCTACTCCAGCGGCATCGAATGGGCCGTCGAGGCCGGCGACATCACCGATACCGCGACGCTGGCCGACTGGCTCGACACTATGCTCGGCGACGGCTCCGGCCTTTGCGATGCGACGTTCCTGGTCCATGCCTATCGCGCCGCGGAAGCCGACGAGAGCACCACTTTGAACGATACCGCCGAGCTCGCGGCCGCCTTCGTGCCGTCGCGCGAACGACAGCTGGAAACGACCTCCCAAGGCCGCGCCTTCATCGACATCGCGCGCGCGGCGTGGGATGCCGATGGGCTGGATGTGATGGTCGCGGCATGCCGCGCGCCATTGGTCTATCCGGTCGCCGTCGGCGTGGTCGCCGCGATGCATGGTGTCCCGCTGGCGCCGACGCTGCACGCTTTCCTGCATGCGCTGGTCTCAAACTGGATTTCCGCGGCCAGCCGTCTCATTCCGCTGGGCCAGACCGACAGCCAGCGTGTGCTGGTGACGCTGGAAGCCGCCGTCGCCGCGACCGCCAATCGTGCGCTGAAGGCGACATTGGACGATCTCGGCAGCGCGACTTTCCGCGCCGATCTCGCCAGCCTCCGGCACGAGACACAATATACGCGGCTGTTCAGATCGTGAGCACGTTGCGTCACACTCCGCCAGGACGACGATAGGAAGGAATCAATGGCTACGTCTCACGGCCCCTTACGTGTCGGCGTCGGCGGCCCGGTCGGATCGGGCAAGACCGCGCTGATGGACCTGCTCTGCAAGACCATGCGCGAGCGCTATGACATCGCCGCGATCACCAACGACATCTACACCAAATGGGATGCCGAATACCTCGTGCGTTCGGGTTCGCTGACACCGGATCGGATCGCCGGGGTCGAGACCGGCGGCTGCCCGCACACCGCGATTCGCGAGGACGCCTCGATGAATCTCGCGGCGGTGGCGGACATGCGCGCGAAATTTCCGGGCCTCGATCTCGTGCTGATCGAGTCCGGCGGCGACAATCTCGCTGCCACTTTTTCCCCAGAGCTGGCCGACCTCACCATCTACGTCATCGACGTTGCCGCCGGCGACAAGATTCCGTCCAAGGGCGGCCCGGGCATCACCCGGTCAGACCTTCTTGTCATCAACAAGATCGACCTGGCGCCCCATGTCGGGGCCTCCCTGGAAAAGATGGAGACGGACGCCAAGCGCATGCGCGGCCAGCGTCCCTTCGTCATGACCAACCTGAAGAAGAGCCAGGGGCTCGACCGCATTGTCGAGTTCATCGAGGCCAAAGGTGGCCTGAGGCGGGCAGGCTGACCGACGCGACGACTTGGCGCAGGTGATTTTCGCCGTTGACGGGTGAAGCAGGCCCAGAGCGGCGGAACAAATTTTAGACACGGAGATTAACTACCTCCGCCTCGGGGCAGCCATTCCGGCCTGACCATCGGCCGGGCGGATTAAGCTTGTCAGCCGACCTACGTTGCGTACTGATGCCTCCTCCTCCATTATCTCCGCCACTGGGGTTCACCCTGTTTCGGCAGATGGCCGTTCGAGCGGCGTTCATATGGTCCACAATTATTGCCGACCTCTTGCTTTCGCCTGAGTAGTCGAAGTGGTCCGGCTGGGTTTCATCATCGGCTTCATCGCTTTGCTCGGAGCCCTGCTCTCCGGGCTTGCGGCCTATCGCGTTCACGATCAGGAGCTGGCGCTGGACCGGATCGCGCTCGCGCGTGCGATCGACGTTCACGCAAGCCTGGTCCAGGACCGCCTCACCGAGCGGGAGTTGCTCGCGCGTGTCGCTTCCGGCTTGTTCCGTGCGCCATCCGTGATCAAGCCGAACATGCTGGAGCCGCTGCGCTCGGCCATCTACGCCTTCAAGACCGATTTCGTGGTGGCCGGCTGGATCGCCCGGCTGAAGCCGAACGAGCTTGCGGCAGCGCAGGCTGCCATTGCCGGCGCCGGCTTCCCCAATCCGCGGATCCGCACGTTTGACGACAAGCCGATCAATCCCGCCGACGTTACTCAGCCGATCGACGTGCTGATGGATCTCGAGCCGCGCAGCAACGAGACCAAGACGCTGCCCGGCCGCAGCTACGATCAGGATCCGGTTTCCAGCGCCATGCTGACGCGTGCGCGCGCCGAGAAGCGGTCGGTTGCCTCGGATCCGATTCCGCTGCTCAGCGGCGACGGGCCGATCGGCGTCATCGTGGCCGCGCCCGTCATTCCCGAGGGGGCAACGGAGCCGGCCGGGTTCGTCACATTTTCCTACGAGCTTGCCTCGCTGATGCTGACCAATGACGACATGTCGTTGTTCTCGGTCGCGCTCAGGGATCCGCGCAAGGACGGCGGCGAGCTCGTCGCCAACGACCAGGGCGTGGTCTCCACGCGCGCGACGGCGGCGGACGGGCTGGCCCCGTCGGCCATGCGCACGGTGAGCTTCGGTGGCCGTGACTGGCAGCTCGCCTACTACGCGAAGACCAATTCGGCGCGTCGCGCCGAGCAGACTGCCATCATCGTGGCGGCGATCGGCTTTGCGATCACCGCGATGGTATGTGGCCTGTTCGGCTATGTCGCCTACAACAACCTGCGGCTCAGCCGGGAAATCCAGGTGCGGATTGGCTTCGAGCGCCGGCTGACCGCTGTCATCGACGAGCTCAATCACCGGGTCAAGAACATCCTGGCGGTGATCCAGTCGATCGTGACGCGCACGCTGCGCCACGGCTCGGACATCGACGTCGCGCGCGAGCTCCTGATCGGCCGCATCCACGCCATGTCGAACGTGGTCTCGCTGCTCAGCGAGAGCCAATGGCAGGGTGTCAAGCTGAAGGGCCTGTTCGAAGCGCGCGCCATCCCGCATGCCGAACGCATCGCCGTCACCGGTCCCGATATCGCTGTCAGCGCGCGCGCGGCGCAGAGCCTGTCTCTGCTGTTCTTCGAGCTCGCCTCGCATTCCGACGAAGGCCTGTCGCTGGTCGGAAAGCATCCGCACATCACCGCCAATTGGACGGTGACCGGCGAGGAGCCCGACGAGATTTTCAATTTCCGCTGGGAGGAGTTCAACACCAGCGAGGCGACGCGCCGTCCCGATTCCGATTTCGGCCTGATCCTGCTCGACCGCGTGGCGCCCGAGGCGCTCGGCGGCACCGCCAAGCGCTACTTCACCGACGTCTCCTACGTCTACGAGCTGACGGCGCCGATGGAGACGGTGGTCGACATGTCCGAGCGCGATCGTACCGAGAAGTTTTCGCAGCCGGTGCGGTAGAGCGGCACTTCAGTCCTTCGGCCGCAACACCAGGTCGACCAGATTGCGCGCGTAGGCCGGCGTGACCGGCGCGATGCCAAAGACGTAGCGGTAGAACAGGCCGCCGTAGATCGCGTCGTAGAGATCCTCAGGCAGCCCCTGGGCCAGGATGCTGCCGTCCTTCTGGCCTGCTGCGATCATCTCCAGCAGCGCGTCGCGGCGGAATTGCAGATAGCGGGCGTAGAACAGCTCGGCGGAGCCGGTCTTCGAAATGCATTCGGAGATCACGGCAAGCTGCACCTTGCCGAACTCGCCCTGGAGTGCCTCGGCATAGGCCGCGGCGTGGCGGCGTGCACGCGCCGCAGGCGTGCCGGAGCTTTCCGGGGGCAGCGGCAGCATCTGTGCGGCGTGGTGGAGAAAGGCGTCGATCAAAAGCGCCTCCCGGGATGGCCACCATTTGTAGATCGTCATCTTGGACACGTCGGAGTTGCGCGCGACTGCGTCGATGGTGGTGGCGGCAAGGCCGGTCGCAGCCATCAGCGCATACGCGCTTTCGAGAATGGCGTTGGCGGTCTCGATCGACCGCGGCCGGCCGCGCCGGGGCGGCGCGCCGTCAGATCCT
The DNA here is from genome assembly GCF_023073715.1 of Bradyrhizobium sp. 164. Classification (GTDB taxonomy): domain Bacteria; phylum Pseudomonadota; class Alphaproteobacteria; order Rhizobiales; family Xanthobacteraceae; genus Bradyrhizobium. The sequence goes on along the minus strand of NZ_JADPKA010000095.1, from coordinate 82,902 downwards.
TCACCCTCGTTTCTCGCCATGATCTGGCCCGGTCTCCTCGCGCAACCTGCGCTCGATTCGCATAGCGCAGCCTCGGCGGCGAACCTAGGAGAATCGAAATGGGCTCCCCACTAGGCCTGCTGCCGCAGGGCGGCGGGCAGGTCCTGCCACTTCGACCAGGCGATGTAATAGGCGACCGCGGTCATCGCGGCGAAGCCGGCGAGGCTCACCACGACCTGCATCCCCACCAGATTGGGCCCCGTGATCAGGATCAGATGACCGGCAAAGGACAGGAAGACGCCGACGCAGAACACGGCGAGCCATTCCTCGCCGCATCTGATGACCGCCTGAAGCGGCTTCAATTGCAGGCCGGGATGACCGGCCGGAATGAGATGGGTCGCGACGAAGGCGAACGCGAGGAAGTGAAGCACGCGATAAGGCGCAAGGTTTTCCTTTTCCGTCGGTGCGATGCCGTCGAGGAGCAAGTTCGGCAGATAAGCGGAGAGCGCCGGTGAGTGGCGCATCAAGGTGACGGCCATCGCCAAAACGAGATAGGTCCCGGCGAGGATCCGCAACCAGGGCATGCTGCGCAACGTCCGTCCGGGTGCGCCTGTCACGGCGAACCAGCCGCCCAGCACCATCAGCATCTGCCAGCAGAGCGGATTGAAGGTCCACTCCTGATCCGGGTACACCCGGAAATTCCAATCGAACCAGCGTGCGGCAAGGTACAGCGCAACCGATGCCGCGAGCGTCACATTCGGCCGCCGCAACAGGCCCCACAGCACAAGCGGAAAGAAGGCCATCAGCGGGATCATCAATTGCAGGAGGTCGAGGTTCAGCGGCTCCTCCTGGAGCACGAGGCCGCGGATCAGGATGCGCAGCGGGTGCTCGAGAATCCCCGAGATGTTGTATTCGTGGATGAATTCCGGTGCCATCGATTGCGAGGCGACATAGGCGATGGTGTCGATATAGATGACGAACAGGACGACGTAGGCGGCGTAGAGCCGCCAGACACGTCGAAAGATGCGCGTCGCCGCGACGACGTAGCCGCGCTCCAGCGCCATCCGGCCGTGGATGATGGCGACGCCATAGCCCACCACGAACACGAACAAATCCGCGGCGCCGCTGAAGCCGAAATTTCGCAGCGTCAGCAGGTTGACGACGTTGTTCGGGATGTGGTCGACGAAAACCGACCAATTGGCGATGCCGAGTGTCAAATACAGCCTGGCGTCGGGTTGGAATGCGGCGAGGTTCGCCTTGACGGACGGTTTCATTGCGAAAAGACTTTTGGAATCAGGGGCGCCGCTTTTAGCGGCAACCGCCTGCCCATCCGAGTAGCGTTTGCGTGATGGCGGGGGACATCCGTGCCGGATGGCGCAAAATTGCGCTGCGCCTTCCTGCCGAACTCCGCCAGATCAGCTGGCAGCAGTTGCGGCGAAATTTTCTAACCCACGCTCGTCGTCACTCGGCGGGTTCGGCCGATGCCTCGTCGGGAACGCCAGCGCGGCTCGCCATGATTCCGAGTGCGACGCCACCGATCGCCAAGATCGGCAACAGCCGCTTGATTCCGATGGCGCGGACGATCTGGAGTCCCGTGGCGAGCAGCATGGGGTCCGCGAGCATGCTCTGCGCCGCCGACTTCGCGGCACGCTCGGCCGCGATCTGGGCTTGCTTGCGCAACTGCCGCTTATAGGCCCAATAGCTCACTGCTGCGGCCAAGGTAAGCAGAAAGAAAACGCCGGCACCCGCGAGGCAGGCTTGCACCGGACCATATTTCTCCAGCACCAAGATGAAGGCCGCGGCGCAGAGGAAGCACGTGGTGATGAAGAGCGCGAATGCCGCGCCTGCGGCAAGGGAGGTCAGTCGCACAGTGGTCCCGGTGGATGCACTGATCCCGTCGATGATGCGCTGAAACATGGCCTTGCTCCTCAAATCCCCACAAGCCGAGCCGCCACACGCCGGCATCGGCGGCGCGGCAGCGTCGCCGTCTCAAGATCCATTCCGCAAACCTACCGGCGCCAGGCGACGCCGATCAGGAAGCCGATGCCGAGGGCGAGCCCGACGGTCGCGAGCGGCCGCTGCGTGATGGCCTCTTCCAGCGTCTCCTCGATCGAGCCGTAGGCGTCTTGCGCAGCCTCCATCATCGCGCTGCCGCGCTCGGACATGTCGTCCATCGCGGAATCCACGTTCTCGCGCGCCTGGCGATAGCCGCGGCGAGCCTGCTTGCTGCTGGAATTGGCGAAGGTATTGAGCGCGTCGGTGATTTGTTCAGTGAGGGCGGCGATATCGCTTTTCACGGCTGCTACATCCTTCTCGAGGCGTTCTCTGGTGGCGTTGTCGGTCCAGTCTTTCATCCCGGCTTCGGCATTGGTCGTGGACATCGGGAGCTCCAAACTGTTGACGGCTGAGATAGCCGGAGAACGTTTCGTCGTCGGGGAAGTTCCGTTTGCGGAAACCGCCTCAGGCCTGCGGCAGCTGCGGCGAATCCGCCGGCAACAGATGCTCCTTGAGGATCAGGCCGACAATCAGGAGCGGCGACGACAGGAACGCGCCCATCGGGCCCCACATCCAGGTCCAGAACGCGAGCGCGAGCAGGACCGCAAGCGCGTTCAGGGCCAGCCGCCGGCCGATGATGGTCGGCGTGATGAAGTGCCCTTCCAGGAAGGTGAGGCCGCCGAAGGCGAGCGCCGCCATGAGGGCACCGCTGATCGTCGGGAAGGCGACCAGCCCAACGACGACCAGCACGGCGAACATCGCGACTGGCCCGATGATCGGGATGAAATTGAGCGTTGCCGCCAGCGCGCCGAGCCCGGCTGGATTGGGCATGCCGGTGAGCGCGCAGATCAGGCCGGTGGCGACGCCGACGCCGACATTGATAAGAGTGACGGTCAGCAGGTAGTTGCCGAGATGGACCTCGATCTCGTTGAGAATACGCAGCGTGCGCAGCCGCGCGTCGTGATCGCTGAAGGTCATGATCATGGCCCGGCGCAGGTCGCGCCAGCTTGCGATGAACAGAATGAGGGTGACGAAGAACAGCAGAAATTCAGTAAAGGTCGGTGACAGGAATTCCAGCGTCGGTTGCACCCACTCGACCTTCGGCATCTGGAAGCTCGGGAACGCCTCCGAGCCGCCGACCATGCCTTGCAGCTCGCGCCACAGCGCCAGCGGCCGGTCGAACACGTGCAGCTTGTCCCTCAATTGCGCGCCGAGCTCCGGCAGGCGCGTGCTCCACTCCATAATCGGTGAGGCGATCAGCGCCAGGGCGAAGGCAACCACCGCGGTCCCAGCGACCACGATCAGGACGGCGGCGAGCGCGCGTGGCACCTTGCATCGCTCCAGGAAGCTCGCCGCCGGCGACAGCATGGTGCCGATCACGAAGGCCATTACCACGGGCAGGAAGAACGCTCTTCCGACATAGAGTACGGTGACGACCGCAATCAGCAGCAGGCCTGCGAGCGCGAAAGCGACGAACTCGGTGCGGCGGATGACCGGCGGCAGCTCGCTATGGCTGTCGGGAAGCGGTTCACCTTCGCTTTTGCCGGGAAGCAGACGTTCGCTGGGAAGGACGCGCACAATATCTCTCCCGCACGGAAACCGCGATCCGCGCGCCCATTTACGGGATGAGAACGCGCGATCGCGGTAGCAGTTCCATCGCGCCTTCGTGAAGAAACGCTCGCTTGACTGTGACGTCGCGGCCGCGCTCCGCGCCGGAACTTAGATCGGTCCGATGGCGTTGCTTGGCTGGCGCATCACCCGGATGCACACATCCAATGGGGCAGCACATGACAAGCTTCTCTCTCGTCCGCCGCTTCTCGCCGCGTGCCGTCACTGCGTTTGCCTTCGCGACCGTTCTGTTCACCGTGCCCTTTGGCAGCGCGAGTGCGCAAACCCTCGGCTTTGCGCCGATCCGGCCGCAGTCGTATCCGCAGGATCAGAGCTATTCACAGGGCTATGGAAGCGAGGCGCCGCAAGCCGCCGACGAAGATGCCCAGCTGCCCGACCGGCTGCGCAGGCAGATCGTCAGCTTCGACAGGAGCGAGCCGGCCGGCACCATCGTCATCGATACCAACAACACCTATCTCTACTACGTGCTCGGCAATGGCCGCGCCATTCGTTATGGCGTTGGCGTCGGCCGCGAAGGCTTTACCTGGTCGGGCGTGCAGAGCGTCAGCCGTAAGGCGGAGTGGCCGGACTGGCATCCGCCGGCCGAAATGATCGCGCGCCAGCCCTATCTCCCGCGTTTCGTCGCGGGCGGTCCGGGTAACCCGCTCGGAGCCCGCGCGATGTATCTCGGCTCGAGCGAATACCGCATCCACGGCACCAACGATCCCAGCACCATCGGCAAGTTCGTCTCGTCCGGCTGCATCCGCATGACCAACGAGGACGTCATCGATCTCTTTAACCGCGTCAGTGTCGGCGCCAAGGTCGTGGTGCTGCCGAAGAACGCGCCTCTGATGGCGAAAGGCGGCGGCGATTCCGTGCGCAAGCGTCCTGCGGTGACCGCGTTGCCTTCGGGGCGACAGGCGCTGAACATCACGACGTCGGCCCTGAATTAGGATTGAGCGAGGTCAGATGTGTAAATGCTCGATTGGCAAGCTGACTGGCGGTGCGGCGGCCGTGTTCACAATCATCTCTCTCGGCCTCGCACTGACGCCGCCGGCGCATGCGGAGGACTTTTTCTCGGCGTTGTTCGGTGCGTTCGGCGCGCGGCCTCCGCAGATCCGGACGCCGTTCCCGAACGATGACATGCCGCGATACGACGTGCCGCGCCAGCGAGCCGCCTATGGCGGCGGCACCGCCTATTGCGTGCGCGGATGCGACGGCCGCTATTTTCCGGCGCAAGGAACGGATGCCGAAAGCAAGGCGAAGTCCTGCAAGAGCTTCTGCCCGGCGTCCGAAACCTCGCTGGTCTACGGCAGCAATATCGACGAGGCCACGACGGAGAACGGAAAGTCCTATTCCGATCTGCCGAACGCCTTCCGTTACCGCAACGAGATCGTCGTGGGCTGCACTTGCAACGGCAAGGATCCGGCTGGCCTCGCCCAGGTCAAGATCGAGGATGATCCCACCTTGCGCAAGGGCGACATCGTCGCCGGGGCCAACGGTCTCGTGGTTGCCAACCGCAATGCCAACGACCGCCGCGGCGTCGCGATGAATTTCTCGCCACTGCCGGAATCGGTGCGCGCCAGATTCCGTCAGGTGCCGGTGGTGGCGAAGGAGTAGGGGAGCCGTTGAGTGAGCGGCGCCGCTGGCGCCTCAATCTCCGCCGTCGAGCGGTGGCATCGGCAATCGCACGTCGCTCGGCGCGAGCGCACAGATATCTGAGAGCGAAAGGTGAAACCTCGGGCCGCGACCCGATTGTAGAGCTACGTAATCCCTAGAATTTGCAGTGGGTTGCGGCAATGGAACCAGAGCGAGAGACTGGCGTTAAGTCCTCATTGGAAATTTGCCTGAAGGGGGGTCCTCACGATGCTGGTCGGCGTACTCGTCACCTTTCTCGTCGTTATTCTCGTCCTTTATCTCATCAACATGCTTCCGATGGACGGTCGCGCCAAACAGATCGCGCGCGTGATCGTCATCATCATCGGTATCGTGTCGCTCTTGAAATATCTTGCGGTGTTTTAGCGGGCCTCCGAATATTCCAACAAAAAAGCCCCGGCTTGGGCCGGGGCTTCTTTCGTGCTGCCTCAATGCAGCGACTTGAGCCAGTCGTCGACGTCCTGACGAACTTGGTCCTTGGCCTTGCCATAGCGTTCCTGGAGCCGGCCCTCGAGCTGCTCGCGGCGTCCCTCGATCGAGCTGAGGTCGTCGTCAGTGAGCTTGCCCCATTTCTCCTTGGCCGATCCCTTGAACTGCTTCCAGTTTCCTTCGATGCGATTCCAGTCCATGACCATCTCCATCGCGTTGATGGCCCTACAACGCAAGCAGCGCGCAGCCGTTCCGCTGCGCGCCGGGACGGTTTCGCCCTTCGAACCGAGCTATTTAACCCGCTGCCTTCGCCTCGCGGCGGCGCGCGGTGAGGATGTACTCGGTGTAACCGTTCGGCTGCTCGCGGCCCTTGAAGATGAGGTCGCAGGCTGCCTTGAAGGCGACGCCGTCGAAGGCGGGCGCCATCGGCTTGTAGATCGGATCGCCTGCGTTCTGCTTGTCGACGACGACGGCCATGCGCTTCAAGGATTCCATCACCTGCGCTTCGGTGATGACGCCCTGGTGCAGCCAATTGGCGAGATGCTGGCTGGAAATGCGTAAAGTGGCGCGGTCTTCCATCAGGCCGACATCGTGGATGTCGGGCACCTTCGAGCAGCCGACGCCCTGGTCGATCCAGCGCACCACATAGCCCAAAATACCTTGGCAATTGTTGTCGATCTCCTGCTTGACGTCGTCAGGCGCCCAGTTCGACTTCGACACCGGGATGGTGAGGATGTCCGACAGTTTTGCGCGCGGGCCGCCCTTGGCCAGTTCCTCTTGGCGCGCGATGACGTTGACTTGGTGATAGTGCAGCGCGTGCAGCGTCGCCGCCGTCGGCGAGGGCACCCAGGCGGTGGTGGCCCCGGCCTGCGGGTGGCTAAGCTTCTGCGCCAGCATGTCCGCCATCTTGTCGGGCGCGGCCCACATGCCCTTGCCGATCTGGGCATGTCCGGGCAGGCCGTCGATCAGGCCCATGTCGACGTTCCAGTCCTCATAAGCCTTGATCCAGGCCTGCGCCTTCATCTCGTTCTTGCGGATCATCGGGCCCGCTTCCATGGAGGTGTGGATCTCGTCGCCGGTACGATCGAGGAAGCCGGTGTTGATGAACATGATGCGCTTGGACGCGCGCTGGATGCAGGCCTTGAGGTTGACGGTGGTGCGCCGCTCCTCGTCCATGATGCCGACCTTGAGCGTGTTCTCGGGCAGGCCCAGCATCTTCTCGACACGGTCGAAAATCTCGCAGGTCAGCGACACCTCGTCGGGGCCGTGCATCTTCGGCTTGACGATATAGGCCGAGCCGGTGCGGCTGTTCCTGACCTTGGAATTGCCCTTGAGGTCGTGAATGGCGAGCAGGCCCGATACGGCGGCATCGAGCAGGCCCTCCGGAATCTCCTCGCCCTTCTCGTCCAGCACCGCGTCGGTGAACATGTGGTGACCGCAATTGCGCATCAGGAGCAGGCTGCGGCCGTGCAGCTTGAGCTCGCCCTTGCCATCGGGCGTCCTGTAGCTGCGGTCCGCGTTGAGCGAGCGCGTCAGCGTCTTGCCGCCCTTCTCGAAATCGGCCGACAGCGTGCCGTTCATCAGGCCGAGCGTGTTGCGGTAGACCAGCACCTTGTCCTCGGCGTCGACCGCGGCGACGGAGTCCTCCATGTCGAGGATGGTGGAGACCGCGGCCTCCATGATCATGTCGGCGACGCCGGCCGGATCGTCTTTCCCGATCGCGCTGCTGCGGTCGATCTTGACCTCGACGTGCAGGCCGTTGTTGACGAGCAGCACGGCGGACGGTGCGGCCGCATCGCCCTGGAAGCCTGCGAACTGCGCCGCGTTCTTCAGCGCGGTGGCGTTGCCGCTCTTCAGTTTCACCGCGAGCTGGCCCGCGACGACGCTATAGGCCGTGACGTCGGTGTGGCTGCCGGTCGCGAGCGGCACGGCGGTATCGAGGAACGCCTTGGCCTTGGCGATCACCTTGTCGCCGCGCGCCTTGTTGTAGCCTTTGCCGCTCTCGGACGGATCATGCGGAATCGCGTCGGTGCCATAGAAGGCATCATAGAGCGAGCCCCAGCGCGCATTCGCAGCGTTCAGCGCATAGCGCGCATTGGTGAGCGGCACGACGAGCTGCGGACCGCAGATCTTGCCGATCTCCTCGTCGACATTGGCGGTCTCGACCTTCTGCGTCGCCGGCTCTGGAACGAGATAGCCGATCTCCTTCAGGAAGGCGGTATAGGCATTGAGGTCGAACGCCTTGCCCTTGTTGGCCCGGTGCCAGTCGTCGATCTTGGCCTGCAACGTGTCGCGGAACGCGAGCAACGACCGGTTTTTCGGCCCCAGCTCCTTGATGATGCCGGCAAGCCCGGCCCAGAACGCATCCGGCGCGATCCCTGTTTTCGGGGCCGCTTCCTTGGCGATGAAATCGAACAGGACGGGAGCGATCTTCAATCCGTGGGCATCGACGCGTTTCATGATGGGCTTTCTGTTGGAAATGGCTGTTTTTGGCTGCTTTTCACCCGTCAGCAGCAAAATGCGCCCATAGGGGCAGCTTTCGGGGGCCTATTAGCCCCAAAATCAAGGCCGTGAGAAGACCCCCGGGCCTTTGTCAAATGTCAAGGTGAGTTGGGCTCAGCGCACCGCTGTCATTCCCCGCGAAAGCGGGGAACGCCGCGGCTTCTCCGTATCCAGCGCTGTCTCTGGAAGGCTGGGTCGCCCGGTCGAGCCGGGCGACGACAGCATTCAAATATTCGCGGCGAGGTCCACGACTTCGTCGAACAGCACGCCGGTGGTCTTCAGCATCTCTTCGATCGCATCTGCCGCTTCGGCGACCGTCCGCGTCGATGTATCGATCACAAGCTCGGCCCCCTGCGGCGCCTCGTAGTCGTTGCCAATGCCGGTGAACGAGGCCAGCGTGCCGGCGCGGGCCTTCTTGTAGTGACCCTTGGGGTCGCGCTCCTCGCACACTTCAGCCGGCGTTGCGACATGGATCTCGCGGAACGCGGTGTCGGCGATCCGGCGCGCGGTGGCGCGATCCTCGCGCGCCGGTGAGATCGCCGCGACGATTGCGATATGGCCGTTGCGGGCGAGGTGGGTGGCGACTTCCGCAAGGCGGCGGATGTTCTCGCTGCGATCAGCGGCGGAGAAGCCGAGATCGCTGTTGAGCCCGGCGCGCAGCGTGTCGCCGTCGAGCAGGACCGGCGAGCCGCCATTGCTGAACAGGCGCCGCTCCAGCGCTTTCGCCAGGGTCGATTTGCCGGAGGCGGGCAGGCCGGTGAGCCAGACCACGGCGCCGTTGTGGCGGTAGCGCGCGGAGCGCTCGTCCGAGCGCAGCGCCGATTCCACCGGCACGATGTCGACCGGCATGGCGCGCTGGCCGGCGTCGACCGACAGCACTAGGCCGCCGCCGGCGATGCGCCCGGAAACCTCGATCACGAGCCGGCCGGTGCGCGGATTCTCGGTAGAGGGATCCGTTGCGATCGGATTCGAAAGCGAAATGTCGATCTCGCCGACGTGGTTGCGGCCGATCGCCTTGTTCTCGACACTCGACAATTCGCCGGGATCGACCGCCTTTTCGATCGCGACCACGGTGGCGCGGCTTTCCTTCGGCCCGCAGCGGACCAGGAGCTGGTCGCCCTTGGCGAGCGGCTTGTCGTGCAGCCAGAAGATGCGCGCGCGCAGCCGCCGCGTCTCGCGCGGTGCGCTGCCTGCATGCGCGATGATGTCGCCGCGCTCGAGGAACAATTCGCGGTCGAGCGTGATGCCGACCGAGCGGCCGGCGCCCTGCCGGCCCGCGACCGGCGTCACCGGCCAACTCTCGACAGTCTTGATCTTTGCGATCTTGCCGGCCGGCATGATCACGATCTCGTCGCCCGCAATGAGGGTGCCGGATTCGATCCGGCCCGCGACGATGCGGCGGTCATCGAACTTGTAGATCGCCTGCACCGGCAGGCGCAGCGCCAGCGCTTCCAGCGGCCGCGCCGGTTCAAGCCCGTCGAGCGCCTCGACCACCGTCGGGCCCTTGTACCAGCCGATCCGGTCGGTGCGCATCGCAACGCCGTCGCCGTCGCGGGCGGAAATCGGGATCACCGCCGTCGGCGTCACGCCGAGGCCGCTCAGATGTGCCGAGATCTCGTCGCTGATGTCCTTGAAGCGCTCGGCGGAGAAGTCGACGCGGTCCATCTTGTTGACGACGATCGCGACCTGCTTCACGCCCAAGAGATGCAGCAGATAGCCGTGGCGCCGGGTCTGGTCGCGCACGCCTTCGAGCGCGTCGATGATCAGCACCGCGCCGTCGGCCTGCGAGGCGCCGGTAATCATGTTGCGCAGGAATTCGGCGTGGCCGGGTGCGTCGATCAGCACGATATCGCGCGAATTGGTGCGGAAGCGGATCTGCGTGGTGTCGATGGTGATGCCCTGATCGCGCTCGGTCTGGAGCGCATCGAGCAGAAACGACCATTCAAACGGCATGCCGCGCCGCGCGCTGACGGCTTTCAGCATTTCGAGCTTGCCCTCGGGCAGGCTGCCGGTCTCGTGCAGGAGGCGGCCGACCAGCGTCGACTTGCCGTGGTCGACATGGCCGACGATGACGATGCGCACTTGCGGACGCGTGGTGCCGTTCGGAGTGGCCGGCGAAGCCGTGGTGACGATCATGTTCATGCGACGCTCGCGTCCTTGGGAATCAGAGATAGCCGGCGACGCGCAGGCGCTCGAAAGCGTCCTCGGTCTCGTGGTCGAGCGCGCGTCCCGCGCGCTCCGGCACCTTGGTCTGTTCGAGCTCGATCAGGATCTCGTCGATACTCGAGGCGGTCGAAGCGACCGGATTGGTGATGTCCTGATCGCCCAGCGAGCGATAGCGCTTGCCGTCCTTGGCGAGATACAGCGGGATGATCGGGATGTTCTCGCGCTTGGTGTAGGCCCAGATGTCGGCCTCGGTCCAATGCAGGATCGGGTGGATGCGCAAATGCGCGCCTTGCGGCGGCGAGGCATTGAAATGATCCCAGAACTCCGGTGGCTGGTCGCGCACGTCCCAATTGCCTTCCAATCCGCGCGGCGAGAACACGCGCTCCTTGGCGCGCGTCGCCTCCTCGTCGCGGCGAATGCCGGCGATCAGGCCGTCAAAGCCGTACTTTGCGAGCGCCATCTTGAGGCCTTCGGTCTTGCGCGCGGCGGAGCGTGCGGCCGGCGGCAGCGTCGGGTCGACGGCGTCGATCGGCGGGCAGGGCTCGACGCGCAAATCGAGATCCCACTCCTTCCCGTAGTGATCGCGGAAGCGATACATCTCGGGAAACTTCTTGCCGGTGTCGACATGAAGGGCGGGGAACGGCATTTTGCCGAAGAACGCTTTCCGCGCCAGCCAGATCATGACATTGGAATCCTTGCCGAGCGACCACAGCAGGGCGATCTTCTTCAGACGGGCGAAGGCCTCGCGGAAGATGTAGACGCTCTGCGCCTCGAGTTGGTCGAGATGATCCATGCTTGGGGCAAGCTCGGCAGAAAATTCTTGCGCGCGCACGCGCTCGGCCAGCGCCGGATTGCTCAGTCGATCAGCAGCGGAATCGTCCTTGAGAAGATGCATCTCTGCCACTTTGCGTTTGGAGGCGAAAATTCTATAGTCGCACTGCCGAAGAGAAGAAAAAAATTTCTCTTTGCGCGCTCGAAACGAGACATATATAGAAAATAATTCCAGTCAACCCCGTTTGTGGGGAAGCGAGTATCGCATGCGGTTCTTGCCGGTGTTTCTCGATCTCAAGGCCGGTCCGGTGGTCCTCATCGGCGCGGGCGAGCTTTTGCGCGCCAAGCTGCGCGTGCTCGCCGCTGCCGGCGCGCGCATCCGCGTGCATGCGATCGACGGCGATCGTGATCTGAGCCTCAGCTCCGAGGAGGCAGCGCGTGTCGAAATCATGTCCGGCGATCCGCTTACTGCCGATCTCTCAGGCATCATCGCGATCGTCTGCGCAGGCGCGGGTGATGTTGGTGTGGCGATGTCGGTTCGCGCCAAGGCGCTGGGTTTGCCTGTCAACGTGATGGACGATCTCGAACATTCCAGCTTCATTTTCCCCGCGATCGTCGATCGCGGGGATGTCGTGGTCGCGGTTGGCACCGGCGGTACCTCGCCGGTGGTGGCGCGGCGCCTGCGCGAGAAGATCGAGGCGCTGCTGCCCGCCCGCATCGGCGAGCTCGCCGAATTCATCGGCGGCTTCCGCAAATCCATCAACGAGCGCATCGCTGAATTTCCGCTGCGCCGCCGCTTCTGGGAGCGTGTCATTGACGGGCCGATCGGCGCCGCCGTGCTCGCCGGCCGCAAGGCCGAGGCGGACGCTGCGCTAAAGGCTATCGCCGATCCCGCCGCCTTCGCGCGTGCCGACAAGCCGGAAGGCTCGGTCGCGCTGGTCGGGGCAGGCCCCGGCGATCCCGATCTTCTCACCATCAAGGCGCTGCGCGCGCTGCAGGACGCCGACATCGTCTTCCACGACGAGCTGGTCTCGCCTGAAGTTCTCGACCGCATCCGCCGCGATACCACGCGTGTTGCCGTCGGCCGCCGTGTCGGCAAGCCCGGCATCGGCCAGGACGCCATCAACAAGCGCATGATCGAGGCCGCGCAATCCGGTCAGCGCGTGGTGCGACTGAAGGGCGGCGATCCCTTCGTGTTCGGCCGTGGCGGCGAAGAGATCGAAGCCCTGCGCGCCGCCGGCGTCGCCTATTCGATCATTCCCGGTATCACCGCAGGTCTCGGCGGTGCCGCCGATTTCGAGGTGCCGCTCACCTACCGTCATGAAGCAACCCGCATCACCTTTCTCACCGCGCACAAGGCGCGCGACGCGGAAGTCGTGGACTGGTCGACGCTGACCGACGCCAAGATGACTGTTGTGGTCTACATGGGCGCGACCGCCGCGCCCGCGATACGCGCCGGCCTCTTCGCCGCCGGCCGTTCGCCGGAAACTCCGGTCGGCGTGTTCGCCCGCGTCACGCGCCCCGATGCGCAAGGCGTGATCGGCACGCTGCGCGATCTGCCCGAGCTCGTGCGGCGGACCAATGGCGGTCCTGCCATTCTCATCATCGGCGAGGTGGTCCGGCATGCCGGCTCGCTTGGCCGCCAAACTCCCAAGAAAACCCCAAAGCAAATCATCTCTGACCTCCTGGATGCAGCCGAATGACCTCCCCGCTTGAACAGAAGAAGATCAAAATCGCTGGCCCCTCGGTCGTGACCGCCAACCGCACCTGGGATGGCATCGTGGTTTACCGCACCGCCGCCAAGAGCTGGTCCGCGGACCTCTCGGAAGCCGCGATCGTACGCAACTCCGACGAGGCGAAGGCGTTGCTTGCGGAGTCCGTTGCCGATGACGTCGGCGCGATCGGTCCCTATATCGCGCCCGTGCAGGTCGGTGCGGACGGCAAGGTCCAGCCCGGCAATCTGCGCGAACAGATCCGCCGCTCCGGCGTCACCATCGGACAGCCCGCCCAGGTTTAAGGCGCTCTCTTATGTATGCTTACGACGAAATCGATCGCACGCTCGTCAATGAGCGCGTCTCGGAGTTCCGCGACCAGGTGAAGCGCCGCCTGTCCGGCGAGCTCACTGAGGACGAGTTCAAGATCCTGCGGCTCCAGAACGGCGTCTACCTGCAACTGCACGCCTACATGTTCCGGGTCGCGATTCCCTACGGCACGCTGGCGACGAACCAGCTGCGGGCACTCGCCCATGTCGCGCGCAAATACGATCGCGGCTACGGCCATTTCACCACGCGGCAGAACATCCAGTTCAACTGGATCAAGCTCGCCGAGCTGCCGGATGCGCTGGCTGACCTCGCCAAGGTCGGCATCCATGCGATGCAGACTTCCGGCAACAACATGCGCAACGTCACCTCGGACCAGTGGGCCGGCGTCGCGCCCGGTGAGATCGAGGATCCCCGTATCTGGTCGGAGCTGATCCGCCAGCACACCACGCTGCATCCGGAATTCTCGTTCCTGCCGCGCAAGTTCAAGATCGCGATCACCGCGTCCGACCACGACCGCGCCGCGATCAAGATTCACGACATCGGCCTGAGGCTGATCAAGAACGAGAAGGGCGAGACCGGCTTCGAGGTTCTGGTCGGCGGTGGCCTCGGCCGCACGCCGTTCATCGCCAAGACCATCAAGCACTTCGTGCATGGCCGCGACATCCTCAGCTACATCGAGGCGATCCTACGCGTCTACAACCAGTACGGCCGCCGCGACAACATCTACAAGGCGCGCATCAAGATCCTGGTGCACGAGCTCGGCATCGAAAAGTTCTCTCGCGAGGTCGAGGACGAGTGGCAGCACATCCGCAACCCCTCGCTCCAGATCGACGACGAGGTGATCGAGGACATCCGCTCGCGCTTCACCTACCCGGCTTACGAGAAGCTGCCGCACATGCCTGACGAGCTGCGCCAGGCCGCGGCCGATCCGGATTTCGAGGCGTGGCGCAAGAATTCGGTGGCCCCGCACAAGGTGCAGGGTTACTCCATCGTCACGATCTCGCTGAAGCCGACCGGTGGGCCTCCGGGTGATGCCACCGCCGAGCAGATGGACGCGCTGGCCGACCTCGTCGACAAATATTCCTTCGGCGAGATCCGTGTCGGCCACGAGCAGAACCTTGCGCTGCCGCACGTTGCCAAGCGCGACCTGCCGGCGCTCTGGAAGGCGCTCGACAAGCTCGGGCTTGCGACGCCCAACGTCAATCTGATCACCGACATCATCGCCTGCCCGGGCCTCGACTATTGCTCGCTGGCGAATGCGCGCTCGATCCCGATCGCGCAGGAGCTGACGCGCCGGTTTGCCAATCACGAGCTCGCCAACCTGATCGGCCGTCTCCACATCAACATCTCCGGCTGCATCAATGCCTGCGGCCATCACCATGTCGGCCACATCGGCATTCTCGGCGTCGAGAAGAATGGAGAGGAGGTCTACCAGATCACCATCGGCGGCCGCGCCGACGAGAACGCAGCGCTCGGCACCCTGATCGGCCCCGGCGTGAAGTTCGACGAGGTCGCCGACGTCGTCGAGGACATCGTGGAAGCTTATCTGGCGCTGCGCGAACGGCCCGAAGAGCTGTTCATGGACACGGTGAGACGCCTCGGCGTCGAACCCTTCAAGGAGCGCGTCTATGCCACTCGTTAACGGCGGAAAGATCGTCGACGACGGCTTCGCCAAGCTCGCCGTCGATACCCCGCTGCCCGAGAGCGGCGACATTCTGGTGCCGGCCGAACGTTTTCTCGGTGAAGCGGAAGGCTTGCTCAAGCGCGCCGGCAAGGTCGGCGTGATCTGGCCGAACAATCGCGACGTCGCCGAACTCGTGCCCTATCTCAGCAAGGTCGCCACGGTCGCGCTGGTGTTTCCGACTTTCCGTGACGGACGCGCCTACAGCCAGGCCCGGTTGCTGCGCGAGCGCTACAATTACCGCGGCGAATTGCGCGCCACCGGCCAGGTGCTGCGCGATCAGTTCGTGTTCATGCTGCGCGCCGGCTTCGATGCCTTCGAGGTCAAGAAGCAGGCCGACGCGGAAGCGTTCATGCAGACCGCCAAGCGCTATTCGGTGTTCTACCAGCCGACCGGCGACGGCCGCATCACGGCCCTGCACCGGCGCATGCAGTTGCGCCATTCCGAAGGTGTCGGCACGTGAACGCGATCGCGCCTCAGGTTTCATCCATCTCTGCGCTGCCCCCGGCGGACGAGCTCGATCGGAGCTTGCGCGATGCCTCGCCCGCAGAGGTCATCGCTGCGGCGCTGAAGGCGGTCGGACGCAACAAGCTCGCCCTGGTATCGTCCTTCGGTACGGAATCGGCGACGCTGCTGAAAGTGATGGCGGACGTCGATCCGGCGATCCCGGTGATCTTTCTCGACACCGGCTGGTTGTTCGAGGAGACGCTCGCCTATCGCGACACCTTGATCGCGACGCTGGGCCTGAAGGACGTCCGTTCGGTCCAGCCCGCCGAGGAGACGCTGTTGCGCGAGGATCCCGACCGCGACCTCTGGTTCTCCGATCCCGACGCGTGCTGCCGCATCCGTAAAGTCGAGCCGCTGGCGCGTGCGCTGAAGCCGTTCGATGCCTGGCTCAACGGCCGCAAGCGTTTCCAGGGCAATGCCAGGGCCGACATTCCGGTCGTCGAGAACGATGGCGCCCGATTGAAGTTCAATCCCTTTGCCAATGTCTCGCGCGAGGAACTCGAGGCCATGTTCGTCCGCGCCAAATTGCCGCGTCACCCTCTCGTCGCCTCCGGTTTCCTGTCGGTCGGGTGTATGCCTTGCACCAGCAGAACGGCCGAGGGCGAGGATGTACGCGCCGGCCGCTGGCGCGGCCGGGCCAAGACAGAATGCGGCATTCACACGATGAAGACTTCGTAGCACGGTTACGCTGCCACGCCACGAACAAGAAAATCCGGTTCCGTTGACTTAAGAGCGTTTCGACCCGAGTTATGCCTGCACGCCTTCGCTGACATCGACGTCGCCGAAGTGAATGGAGATGGACATGATGCGCCGTATCGTTCCGCTCGCTGCAGGACTCCTCTGGGCAAGCTCGGCTCTCGCCGCTGACATCAATCTGCTGAACGTGTCATACGATCCGACGCGTGAGCTCTATGTCGAGTTCAACAAGGCGTTTGCGGCCACCTATCAGAAGGAAACCGGCAGGAGCGTCGAGATCAAGCAGTCGCATGGCGGCAGCGGTTCGCAGGCGCGCGCGGTGATCGACGGATTGCAGGCCGATGTGGTGACGCTCGCGCTCGCCTATGACATCGACGCGATCGCTGCCAAAGGCCTCACCACAGCCGATTGGCAGAAACGGCTGCCGCAAAATTCATCACCCTACACCTCGACCATCGTCTTCCTGGTGCGCAAGGGCAATCCCAAGGGCATCAAGGACTGGGACGATTTGATCAAACCGGGCGTCGCCGTGATCACGCCGAACCCGAAAACATCAGGGGGCGCGCGCTGGAATTACCTCGCAGCGTGGGGCTTTGCGCAGAAAAAGTTCGGCTCGGCCGACAAGGCCAAGGACTTCATCGGAAAGCTCTATCAGCAGGTGCCGGTGCTCGATACCGGCGCACGCGGCGCCACCGTCACGTTCGTCGAGCGTGGCGTCGGCGACGTGCTGCTCGCCTGGGAGAACGAGGCGTTTCTCGCGCTGAAGGAGTTCGGCGCGAACAAGTTCGAGATCGTGGCGCCGCCGCAATCGATCCTCGCCGAGCCGCCGGTCACCATCGTCGACAAAGTTGCCGATAAAAAAGGCACGCGCAACGCCGCCGACGCCTATCTCCAGTATTGGTATACCAAAGAGGGGCAGGAGATCGCCGCGCGCAATTTCTACCGTCCGCGCGATGCCGAGGTCGCCAAGAAGTACGAAAGTGCCTTCGCCAAGGTCGAGCTGTTCACGATCGACGACGTCTTTGGCGGCTGGACCAAGGCGCAGCGGGAACATTTTGCCGACGGCGGCGTCTTTGATCAGATCTACAAGAACTGATCGAGCGCCGTCTTAGGAGGCTTTTAGCAGGGGGCCTGGTGAGCGCACTCGCAGCAAGACGCCGGACATTGCCGGGCTTCGGTCTCACCATGGGGCTGACGCTTTCCTGGCTGTCCGTCATCATCCTGATTCCGCTCGCCGGTCTGTTCCTGAGGTCGCTCGAGCTGAGCCCGGAACAGTTCTGGAATATCCTTTCCAGTCGCCGCACGCTGAACGCGCTCCGCGTCTCCTTCGGCCTCGCCTTTGCGGCCGCCTGCGTCAATCTCGTCATGGGCAGCATCATCGTCTGGGCGCTGGTGCGCTACCGCTTTCCCGGCCGGCGGCTGTTCGATGCCATTGTCGACGTGCCCTTCGCGCTGCCGACTGCGGTCGCCGGCGTCGCGTTGACCGCGCTGTTCGCCGAGAAGGGCTGGCTCGGTGGCCCGCTCGCGGCGCTCGGCATCAAGGTCGCATTCACGCCGGTCGGCATCTTCGTCGCCATGATCTTCATCGGCATTCCCTTCGTGGTGCGCACGGTGCAGCCGGTGCTCCAGGATCTCGACCCCGAGATCGAGGAGGCCGCGGGCAGTCTGGGCGCCAGCCGCTGGCAAACCATCATCCGCGTGATCCTGCCGTCACTCGCACCGGCGCTGCTCACGGGCCTTGCGCTCGCCTTCGCGCGTGCGGTGGGCGAATACGGCTCGGTGATCTTCATCGCCGGCAATCTGCCTAACATCTCCGAGATCGCGCCGCTCTTGATCGTGATCCGGCTCTCCGAATTCCGCTACGCGGATGCGACTGCGATCGCGGTGGTCATGCTCGTCGTCTCCTTCGTCATCATCTTCGCTGTGAACCGGCTCCAGCGCTGGGCACAGAGCCGGATTCCGGAGCGCTAAGGGCCGACCATGACGATGCAGATTGCAGATTCGGTCTCTCTCCCGGCCCCCGACGCCAAGGCACGTGCCCATGCGGCTGCCGCGCGCGACAGCCTTCGCACCGAGCCAAAGGCGGTGCGCATCACCATCATCGCGCTGGCGATGACCTTCCTCACCGTCTTCGTCGTGCTGCCGTTGGTCGTGGTGTTCGCACAGGCGCTCTCGAAGGGGGTCATCGCCTATCTCACTGCGCTCGCCGAACCGGAAGCGCTGGCCGCGATCAGGCTGACGCTGCTGGTCGCCGCGATTTCAGTGGGCCTCAATCTCGTGTTCGGCCTCGTCGCCGCCTGGGCCATCGCCAAGTTCGATTTCAAGGGCAAGACCTTTCTGATTACGCTGATCGACCTGCCGTTCTCCGTCAGCCCGGTGATCTCGGGCCTCGTCTTCGTGCTGCTGTTCGGCGCGCAGGGCTATTTCGGCAGCTGGCTGCGTGAGCACGACATCCAGATCCTGTTCGCGGTGCCCGGCATTGCGCTCGCCACCACCTTCGTGACCTTCCCATTCGTGGCGCGCGCACTGATCCCCCTGATGCAGGAGCAGGGCACGCAGGAGGAGGAGGCCGCGATCTCGCTCGGCGCCTCGGGTCTGCAAACCTTCTTCCGGGTCACGCTGCCCAACATCAAATGGGGCGTGCTCTACGGCGTCCTGCTCTGCAACGCCCGCGCGATGGGCGAGTTCGGCGCTGTCTCGGTCGTCTCCGGACATATCCGCGGCGAGACCAACACCATGCCGCTCTTGGTCGAGATCCTCTACAACGAGTACCAGTTCGTCGCCGCGTTTGCGATCGCCTCGCTGCTGGCGATGCTGGCGCTGATCACGCTGATCGCAAAAACTGTTCTCGAACGTCACCTGAACGAAGGACACGAGCCCCGTGACCATTGAAGTCAAGAATCTCGTCAAGAAGTTCGGCAGCTTTAAAGCCCTCGACGGCGTGGATCTTAAGGTCGACAACGGCGAGCTGCTGGCGCTGCTCGGCCCCTCCGGCTCCGGCAAAACCACGCTGCTGCGGATCATCGCCGGCCTCGACTGGCCCGACGCTGGCGACGTCTCCTTCAACGGCGAGGACGCGCTGGCGCAGGGCGCGCGCGAACGGCATGTCGGCTTCGTGTTCCAGCACTATGCGCTGTTCCGCCACATGACGGTGTTCGAGAACGTCGCCTTCGGCCTGCGCGTGCAGCCGCGCGCGGTTCGCAAGGACGAGGCCACGATCCGTACGCGGGTGAAGGAGCTGCTCGATCTCGTGCAGCTCGACTGGCTTGCCGACCGCTATCCGAGCCAACTCTCCGGCGGTCAGCGCCAGCGCATCGCGCTCGCCCGCGCGCTCGCAATCGAGCCGCGCATCCTGTTGCTCGACGAACCCTTCGGCGCGCTCGATGCCAAGGTGCGCAAAGAGCTGCGCCGATGGCTGCGCTCACTGCATCATGAGATCAACGTCACCTCGATCTTCGTCACCCATGACCAGGAAGAGGCGCTGGAAGTCGCCAACCGCGTCGTTGTGATGGACAAGGGCAGAATCGAGCAGATCGGCTCGCCCGACGACGTCTACGAAAGTCCGGCGACCGCCTTCGTCCACGGCTTCATCGGCGAATCCATCGAGCTGCCGATCCAGGTCGAGGGCGGCGTGATCAGGCTCGGCGACCGGCCGCTGCGGCTTGCCGCGGACGGGCTTGCGCCTGGCGCGTCAAAACTGTTCGTGCGGCGACACGACATGCTGGTGGGCCCGCCCGGCAGCGGCGCCTTCGAGGGCGCGATTCGGCATGTCCGCAATTTCGGTCCCGTGCAGCGCGCCGAGGTCGCGCTATCAGGTGGCGAGACCATCGAGATCGACGCCCCCCGCGACAAGGAACTGCGCGCCGGCGACACGATTGGGCTGGAGCCGCGCCGCTACCGCATATTTGCGGGCGCTTGAGCCGCCTCGTCGGGTCAAATTTTCCTCAAAATTCACCTTTCAGCCACGGTTGATATGCAACAACGGCCCCTCATTTGGGGGCCTGATTGATGCGCGCTGCGGCCGCAATATCCATCACTTTGCTTCTAGCCGGCTGCGCCGGCAACGAAGCGCCGGTCCAGCAGCCGTCCATGTATACCGACATGGCGGTCCCGGGCGCCAAGCTCGATGCGCAGGCTGCCGCCGTGATGATCTCGCAATATCGCCAGAACAACGGGCTCAGCACCGTCGTGATCGATCCCGATCTGATGCGGCTCGCCGAATCCCAGTCCCAGGCTATGGCGGCCGCCAACAAGATGGACCATGACGTTCGCGCGCCACTCGCCAAGCGGCTCGCCGCCGGCGGCTATCCCGCGACCGTGGCGGTCGAGAACGTCTCGGCCGGCTATCATACGCTCGCCGAAGCGTTTTCCGGCTGGCGCGACTCGCCACCCCACCGCGCCAACATGCTCAAAAGCGGTGTCACAAAACTTGGCATCGCAGCGGGCTATGCTCCCGGCACCAAATACAAGGTGTTCTGGACCATGATCTTGGCTTCGGCGGACCCTCGATAAGCCAGACTTGATCCCGGATGCATTGACGCCGCGGCGCAGTGTCGCCACGGTGGCTTGCCTTTTGCTATTGTTCCCTCATGACAGATCATCGTCCTGATACCGCCAGCATCCCCGCGAATGCGCAACGCGTCCTGGTCCTCCAGGGCGGTGGCGCGCTCGGCTCGTATCAGGCCGGCGCCTGCCAGGCGCTATGCGGCTACGGCTTCGAGCCGGAATGGGTCGCCGGCATCTCGATCGGTGCTATCAACGCAGCCATCATCGCCGGCAATGAGGGCCATACCCGCGTCAAGCGGTTGAAGGAATTCTGGGAGATGGTGTCGGCGCCGGTGCCGTGGAAGCCGATCGGCAAGAGCGATCGCAGCCGCGAGCTGTTCAATTCGACGAGCGCAGCGCTGATCGCGACCTTCGGCGTGCCCGGCTTCTTCGTACCCCGCGTTCCGCCGGCGCCGCTCTGGCCACCGGGGCACCCCGAGGCGGAAAGCTATTACGACACCGCGCCGCTCAAGAAAACGCTGGAGCGTCTGGTCGATTTCGACCGCATCAACGATCTGAAGACGCGCTTGTCCGTCGGCGCGGTCGGCGTCACCTCCGGCAACTTCAAATATTTCGACAATTACGCGTTCAAGAAGCTCGGCAAGACCATCGGGCCCGAGCACATCATGGCCTCCGGCGCGCTGCCGCCGGGCTTTCCGTCCGTCGTGATCGAGGGCGAGCATTACTGGGACGGCGGCATCGCCTCCAACACGCCGCTCGACTACGTGCTCGATGCCGAGGTCGACCGCGACATGCTGATCTTCCAGGTCGACCTGTTTTCCGCGCGCGGCGATCTGCCGACCTCGCTGCTCGAAGCCGCCGAGCGCGAGAAAGACATCCGCTATTCCAGCCGCACGCGGATGAACACCGACAAGAACAAGCAGCTGCACAACGCCCGCAGGGCCGTGCGAGATCTCATCAGCAAGTTGCCGGATTACCTGAAGAACGATCCGTCCGTCGAATTCCTCGCGAAAGCCTCGCGCGAAAGCACCGTCACGGTGGTGCATCTGATCTATCGCAGCAAGAACTACGAATCCTCGTCCAAGGATTACGACTTCTCGCATGTCGCCATGGTCGAGCATTGGGAAGCCGGGGTGCGCGACGTGCATCTGTCGATGCGCCACAAGGATTGGCTCGATAAGCCGCAGTCCGGCGAGACCATGGTGACCTACGATCTCACGGGGGACGTCACCGCACCCCCGGCAAAAAGGAGCGAATAGAATGGGTAGTCTGTCAGGCAAGAACGCGGTCGTGACCGGGTCGACCAGCGGCATCGGGCTCGCTTACGCACGCGCCTTCGCCGCCGCCGGCGCCAACGTGGTCATCAACGGCTTCGGCTCGCCCGAGGACATCGAGAAGGAGCGCACCAAGATCGAATCCGAGTTCAAGGTCAAGGTGATCTACTCGCCCGCCGACATGACCAAGCCCGCCGAGATCGCCGGGATGATCGCGCTGGGCGAGAAGACGTTTGGCTCGGTCGACATTCTCGTCAACAATGCCGGCATCCAGTTCGTCTCGCCGATCGAGGAGTTTCCGCTCGAGAAGTGGGACCAGATCATCGCCATCAACCTGTCGTCGGCCTTCCATGCCATCCGTGCCGCCGTGCCCGGCATGAAGAAGAAGGGCTGGGGCCGCATCATCAACACGGCGTCTGCACACTCACTCGTCGCCTCGCCCTTCAAATCGGCTTACGTGTCGGCCAAGCACGGCATCGCCGGTCTCACCAAAACCGTGGCGCTGGAGGTCGCGACCCACAAGATCACCTGCAACTGCATCAGCCCGGGCTATGTCTGGACGCCGCTGGTGGAGAAGCAGATCCCCGACACGATGAAGGCGCGCAATCTGACGCGCGAGCAGGTTATCAACGACGTGCTGCTCGACGCGCAGCCGACCAAGGAGTTCGTCACCTCCGAGCAGGTTGCCGCGCTCGCCCTGTTCCTGTGCAGCGACGATGCCGCGCAGATCACCGGCAGCAATCTGTCGATCGACGGCGGCTGGACGGCGGAGTAGTTCGCGCGGTTCAGCTAGCTCGCTGTCATGCCCCGGCTTGCCGCCTTCGCTAAAGCTCCGGCGGGCCGAGTACCCTTGTGGCCCCGGCGTAGCCTTGGCGGAGACGGGACCGGGGCATCAAGTACGCCGCGGCTTATCGATTCAATCACAGCTTTCTCGGAATACTGGATCGCCCGGTCAAGCCGGGCGATAACACTGAGAGTGGGGCGCGGTCTCTGGCTAATGCGTCCACGCTAGCGCCGTCACGATCGCCGACGACAAATTCAATTCCGCGAACATGATCTTGCCGGCGACCACGAACAGCACGCTCGCCAGCGTCAGGCGCAGCACCGTCTCGGGCACGCGCGTTGCGCTAAAACTGCCGACGATGATGCCGGGCAGCGAGCCCAGCAGCAGCACGCCCATCAGCGCCCAGTCGACGTCACCGAGCGCCCAGTGTCCGATGCCGGCAACCAGCGTCAGCGGCACCGCATGGGCGATGTCGGAGCCGACGATGCTCGCCATCGGCAGGCGCGGATAGAGCAGCAGGAGCACAGTGACGCCGACTGCGCCGGCGCCGACCGACGAGATCGAGACCAGCACGCCGAGCACGATTCCGGTGATCACGGTCGCGATCGCGGTGGTGCGCTCGTCGACCTGCTCGAGGCGTTTGCGGTAGCGATCCATGATCGCCTTGCGGAAGATCAGCGACGTCGCAGTCAGGATCAGCGCGAAGCACAGCACGAGATTGACGAGGCTACGCTCGGAATCGCTTCTGAGGTCGAGCTTCCACAGCACCAGCAGCGTCACCGCGCTCGCTGGAATGCTGCCGCAGGCGAGTCGCAGCACCGCCGGCCAGTGCACGCTACGCGACCAGCCATGCACCACGCTGCCGCCGGTCTTGGTGGCGGCGGCATAGAGCAGGTCGGTCCCGACCGCCGTGGAGGGATGAATGCCGAACAACAGGATCAGCAGCGGCGTCATCAACGAACCGCCGCCAACGCCGGTCATGCCGACGAGCAAGCCGACGCCGAATCCAGAGGCGACGTAGAGTGGATCAAACATGTCAGGGGAATCTTAGGTGGATCTCGTCGGTTGAGCAACACGACGTAGAATGAAATTCCTCCCGCATGCAACTGCCTGGGTCCAATAAGAAAAATCATGCTGCGGACGGCAAATCGGTAGGAATTTCGCTTCGTTCCCATGCATGCTGCGAACGCGCCGTTCCCCAGGAGCAGGGTCGCGGGTCGCTATTTGCCAAACGCCAGCACGTGCAGGCCGAGGCGCTGCCGCACGATCCAGAACAGGAGCACCGTCTCGAAGGTGAGCGAGATCGAGGTCGCGGCCGCGGCGCCGTGGCCGCCGTAGCGCGGTACCAGCGCGATGCAGAGCACGACGTTCATCACGAAAGCCAGCGCATAAGCGAGCGCGCAGATCTTCTGCTGGCCCAGCATGTTGAGCAGCCGCTCCACCGGCCCGATTGCGGAGCGCACCACCAGCCCGATCGCGGCGACGAACATGATATCGTAGCCAACGGTGAATTGCGGCCCGAACAGCCAGAGCAGCGGCTTGCCGAACGCAAGCAGCACGATGGTCGCCGCCAGCGACGGCCAGAACGTCCAGCTGATGGCGTGCGTCACATAGGCAGACAGCCGCGCCTTGTCGCCGCTTGCGTTGTATTCGGCGAAGCGATGCGCCGTCGTCGCCGACATCGCGTAGTGGATGAAGGAAACCAGCGCCAGGGTCTTCACCACGGCGAAATAGACGCCGACCTCGTCAGAGGAGCGGAACTGCTGGAGCACCAGCACGTCGGTGTAGGACAGCAGCAGGTAGAAGCTCTCGACCAGCAGGATCGGCAGCGAGACGGCCAGCCAGCCGCCGATGTCGTAGGCCTTGGGGCCCGGCTCGATGTGATCGGCGAGCTTGCGGTTCAGCACCAGCATCTGCCCGGCCATCGCGATCCACACCGCACCTAGGCTCGCGACCATCGCAGCGACTGCGCCGAGATGATAGCCGAGCAGGAAGGCGCACGCCGTGATGCCGATGATCAGCGCCTGTCGGATGATGAATTGCGGCATCAGGCCGAGCTGCATCCAGTCGTGCGAGCGCGCGATGCCGTCCTGGGTGTTGGCGACGACGAAGGCCGGCAGCGTCATGCAGCCGATATAGAGCGGCAGCACCTCGGCCGGATCGATCCAGGGTGACAGCAGCCTGACGATGCCGGCAAGACCGAGCGACACCAGCGCCGAGACGATAAAGGTGAGCCAGCGGCTGCCGGAGAGAAAGCCGCGCAGCAACGCGTGCGCGCCGCTGGCGCGGTACTCCGGAATGATCTTTTGCGCGGAAGCGGAGATGCCGAAATCCATCATGCTGCCGAGCAGCAGCACCCAGGTCCAGACATAGACATAGATGCCGTAGTCGGACGTGCCCATCCAGCGCGCGAGCAGAATCTGCGAGACATAGGCGAGGCCTGCACTGATGAGGCGGATGACGAAGATGATGGCGGCCAGCCGCCGCGTCAGCGAGGCCTCGCTCGAGCCGCCCGTCAGCGTGCCGCGCAGCCGCGCGATCAACCCGGCTGGTCCGGTCGTTGCGGGTTGTGCATCCATCACGGCCAATTCGAGTTCCCCGTCCGCATACTGCGGCAGGCCCGGGAATTAGCAACCACTCGTTAAGATTCGGTTGGGTGGGCGTGCTGTAGAAACCGCAACGTCGTCCCGGCGAAGGCCAGGACCCGTTGCCCCAGGGAGAAGTTGGACGAAGGCTCGGGGCGACGAGTTCGCGCCACCACTACTCCCTGGGGTAGTGGGTCCGCGCTCCGATTCGCTGCGCTTGTCCCGGACCACGGCTCGGGTTGGGACGACGCTACTCCAAGTTCGTATTGAACTCGTACGACCTGTCCGGTCCCACCAGCGTGAACTTCAGCGCCGCACCGTCGGGCTTGGCGCCCGGCGGCAGCCCCTCGAGCTCGAAGGAAAATCGCTTCACGTCCGGCGGGCTGTGATGGACCGGGGCCGGAATCGGCAGCGCCCAATCGGGTGTCGGCCCTTCCACGAACAGATTGATGTTGCGCGCGTCCGCCGGCGCGACCACGTCGACGACCACCTTGTTGCCCTCGCGCTTGACGTCGCGGATGGTAAGCGGATTGGGATCGCCGATATTGGCCGGCTTGGGCACGGTGTCCAGCGCCGCGCGCAGATTGGCGTCCTCGGTCGAGGCGACGCTGTTGAAGCCGAGTTCGGCGCGGGCTTCGACGGGAATGCAGAGCTTCTCGCACACCGCATAGTTGATCTCGGCGCGCAAGGTCACCGGCTTGTCGGCGGCCTTGGCGACGATGCGCAGGGGCAGCACGATCTGGTCGCGGTAGCCGATCGAATGGCCGCCCGCGCCGTCGTCGAACTTCAGCGGCGCCGGCCACATCACGGTCACCGCTTCGACATTGTCCGACTTGGAGAAGTCGAACCGCGGCGGAACGCCGGAGTCGCCGGGCACGCGCCAGTAGGTCTTCCATCCCGGTTGGAGCTGGAACGCGATACCGCCAAGCAGGACAGCGCCGCTGCGCGAGCCCGCAACCAGCCGCACTGCGGAATGTCCGTCGCGCTGCCACGGCGAAGCGTCGTCGGCACGGGCTGCGGATGCCAGCGACGCTGCGATCAGGGTTGTCGCGACGCCAATCGCCGCACGCAGGGGAACTATGCTGGTCATGGCACGTCTTTACAGGGGCGCCCTAGGGCAAACCATTGAATTGCTTGTGATGGATGCATCTGAACCAGGTCTCTGCAAGCCTTGATTTGACAGCGGCCGGGCCCGACATCAGGATAGGAATTGAAACCGGAGTGCTTCACCATGGCTCCTACAGGCAAGAGGACGGGCGACAGCACCCGCAGCGCAGGCCCCGCGCTCCCCAATTCGGCCGGTTATCTCGACGGCCGGCTCCTGATTGCAATGCCCGTGATGGGCGATCCCCGTTTCGAGCGCTCCGTGATCTATCTCTGCGCCCATTCCGCCGAAGGCGCGATGGGAATCATTGTCAATCATCCCGCGGGCTCCATCGATTTCCCCGAGCTCCTGATGCAGCTCGGCATCATCAAGAAGGGCGAGCACATCAAGCTGCCGGAAAATGCCGAAAGCATGAAGGTGCTGCGCGGCGGTCCTGTCGACACCGGCCGTGGTTTCGTGCTGCATTCCAGCGACTTCTACATCGAGAATGCGACGCTGCGGATCGACGATGGCGTCTGCCTCACCGCGACCGTCGACATCCTGCGCGCGATCGCCAACGGCTCCGGCCCCAAGCACGCCATCCTCGCGCTCGGCTATGCCGGCTGGGCGCCGGGCCAGCTCGAAACCGAGATCCAGAGCAACGGCTGGCTGCATTGCGACGCGGACGCGGATCTGATCTTCGGCGACGACGTCGACGACAAATACAACCGC
This sequence comes from Bradyrhizobium sp. 164, assembly GCF_023073715.1. GTDB lineage: Bacteria > Pseudomonadota > Alphaproteobacteria > Rhizobiales > Xanthobacteraceae > Bradyrhizobium. Next base: position 55,905 of record NZ_JADPKA010000095.1, on the reverse strand, counting down.
GCTTTGCAGAAAATCGGCATTGATCCCGGCATGCTCTCCAACGAGGCCGGGCACGCGTAGTTGTTAGCCGTCGTCCGGTGTCGTACGTCACCCTCGCTGTCATGCCCCGGCTTGATCGGGGCATGCAGTACGCCGCAGCCTATCGGCGCGATCACAACCGTCTCGGAGTACTGGATCGCCCGGATCAAGCCGGGCGATGACCACGCATCGTGAATGACGCGCTACTCCGCCGCCTGCTGCTGTACCGTTGGCTCGGTGCCCGCCACCGTTGCGCGGCGCATGTCGCGCGGTTGCGACTGGTCGTAGCGGCGGACGCGGTGCATGGTCTGGCGGTTGTCCCACATCACGAGGTCATGCAGCTTCCATTTGTGGACGTAGACGAACTCTGCTTGCGTCGCGTGCTCGGTGAGATCGCGCAGCAATAGACGGCCCTCCGGCACGCTCATGCCGACGACCTTGCCGGCATGCGATGAGAGGTACAGCGATTTGCGGCGATGCACCGGGTGCGTGCGCACCAGACGTTGCAGCACCGGCTTGAACATCTCCTTTTCCTCGTCGGTGTATTCGGTGAAGCCGAGCGAGCCGCGCGAATACATCAGCGAGTGCTCGCAGACGAGGTCCTCGATCTCAACCTTGGTCTCGTCGTCGAGCGCGTCATAGGCCGCGCGCATATCGGCGAATTCGGTGTTGCCACCCTTCGGGTTCACCACGCGCGCGGACAGCAGCGAGAATTTTGCCGGGATGGGACGGAACGAGCTGTCGGAATGCCAGAGGCAGTTGCCGAGATGGAACAGATGCGCGCGGCTGTCTTTCGCCAGCGGCTTGCCGTCCTTGCCGAGATTGCTGACATCGTTCAGGCCGGATTGCAGCCGATAGTCCTTCTCCTTGGTGACGGTGCCGCCGCGCGCATCCTCGCGCTGGCCGAAATTCAGCGCGAACGCCATCTGCTGCTCGTCGGTGATGTCCTGATCGTGGAAGACCAGCACCGCATATTTGTCCATCGGGCCTCGACTTCGCGCGCCTCATCCGCCGTGAGTGGCTTGCGCAAATCGAGGCCCGAAACCTCGCCGACAAAATGCTTCTGAAGCTGCCGGATGGCGATCGTCATGGCGATTTCTCCCGCATCTGTGAGCAGTTTTCCCGCTCCGTTTGCGAAAAAAAATGCCTCCCGCGCCCGGCGATGTCAACGCGCCGCGCGCATGGCTCTTACGCGTTCCGGGCCATCAGGCCGCCGTCGACCGGGATCACCGCACCGGTGATGAAGGAGGCGGCCGGCAGGCACAGGCTGAGCGTCACATGCGCGACCTCTTCGGGCTCGCCGTAACGGCCGAGTGCAGTGCGGCGCTTGGCGTAGATGGTCTTGTGCTCCTCCGAGATGCGATCGGTGATGGCCGTGCGGATCGGGCCGGGACAGATGCAGTTGACGGTGATGCCCTCGCGGCCGAGCTCCACCGCCAGCGAACGGGTGAGGCTCGCAACGCCGCCCTTCGCCGCCGAATAGGGGCTGTGCAGGGCAGTGGCGCCGAGCGCCTCGGTCGAGGCGATGTTGAGGATGCGCGGGCACTTCGACTTGCGCAAATGCGGCAGCGCGGCGCGGATCACGCGCGGATGCGCCGTCAGCATCACGGCGAGGCCTTTGGCCCATGCGTCCTCATAGGCCTCGTCATCGATCGCGACCCGCACTGAGATGCCCGCATTGTTGACGACGATGTCGAGCCCGCCGAAATGCGCCGCGACATCGCCGACCACGCGCTTGATCTCGTCGCCATCGGCAACATCGAGCTTCCACGCCCTCGCTGCTCCGCCGCTTGCCGCGATTTCCTTGGCAACCGCATGCGCGCCTTGCTCGTCATAATCGGTCAGGGCAACGTTCGCACCTTCGGTGGCGAACACGCGCGCGGTGGCGCGTCCCATGCCGCTGGCCGCGCCGGTGACGAGGACGGTCAGGCCCTTTACTGACCGGCTGAGCTGTTTGAATTCGGACATGCTGCTTCCTCGCGCCCTGCTTGTTCTTGTTATGATTGACAAGGCTGGCATCGATCCGCAGACAGGTCAAACAAGCAAAAACAAGCGGGAGGCCGCGATGGCAAACGAGCTCGATTTCTCAGGCAGGCAGGTGCTGGTGGTCGGCGGTTCCAGCGGTATCGGCAACGGCATTGCGCAAGCTTTTCGCGCCAGGGGTGCGCATGTCGCCGTCTGCGGCACGCGCGCTCGGCCCGAGGATTATTCGATTGAGGAAGGCTCTGATCTCACCGGCCTCGCCTTCGCTCAGCTCGACGTCAGCAATGCCGGGGCGATCGAGGCGTTCAAGCCACCCTTCGAGCGGCTCGACATCCTGGTGCTCGCGCAAGGCGCGGTGCTCTATCGCCGCGGCGAATTCGAGATGGCCGGCTTCCGCAAGGTCGTGGAGGTCAATCTGATGAGCCTGATGGCCTGCGCGACGCGGTTTCATTCCATGCTGCGGGATGCGAAGGGCGTGCTGATCATGGTGTCCTCGACCGCGGCCTATCATTCCACCATGGGCAATCCCGCCTACAACGCCTCGAAGACCGGCGCTGTCGGATTGACACGTACGCTGGGCGAGGCCTGGGCCGAGGACGGCATCCGCGTCAACGGCATCGCGCCCGGTCTGGTCGACACCAAGATGACGAAGGTGACCACCGACAATCCCAAGCGGCTCGAAGGCGCGCTCGCGCGCATCCCGCTCCGGCGATTGGGCACGCCGGCCGACATGGCGGGCGCGGCGCTGTTCCTGGCCTCGCCGCTGTCGTCCTACATCGTGGGGCAGACGCTGGTCGTCGATGGCGGCCTCATTCTGTAGGCCATGGCAAGGAACCGCGCTGCTTCTGATCGGTTACTTCGGCTGATCACCGAGGAGGATTATCATGGACGCGGATCGGATCATTGGATCAGCCAAGGAAATGGCAGGCGGCGTGGAAGGCACCGTGGGCGAGATGGCGGGCGACGCCAAAACGCAGGCCTCAGGCAAGGCACGGGAAGCCGCAGGCACGGTGCAGAACCTGTACGGCCAGGCGAAGGACGCGGCGCGCGAAGCTGCGGACACGGCCTCCAGCTACGCCAAGGATGCCTATGAGGCCAGCGGCGATACGTTCCGCGACGGCACGCAAGCCATCGCCCGCAAGGTGCAGGACAACCCGCTCGGCGCGCTGCTGACTGCGGCCGGCATCGGCTTCGCACTCGCGCTTCTGATGTCGCGCCCCGCCCGCCGTCCGCCGCCGCGCTGGCGCTATTAGGCTAACAGCTAGACCCGTCATCCGGGGCGCGCGCTCCGCGCGCCCGGAATGACGACTCAAATCAGAGATACGATTTACCGGATCGCTTCCGCCGCGCGCCCGACATTGCCCGGCGGCCGCGGGATCGCCGGATTCGGATTGCGGGAGCCTGGGGCTGGCGCCAGTTGACGCGGTGGCTGCGGAGAGCCAAAGCCGAAGAAATCCCGGAATGACGGCGCTGCCTGTGCCGGCTGCTGCGGCGGAAGCTGCTGCGGCTTCTTCGGCGCGAGCTTTGGCGGCGCGATTGCGGCGGCCGCCCCCGGTGAACCCTGAGCAGCGCTGCCGTCAGGCGTCGTCGTCGCCATCGGCGTATCGCCCTTGGCCTGCTCGCGTCCGACTTCGCGGCGCGGCCAGGCATAGTCGTCGGCGCGCCCGGCGGGGGCGCTCAGCGGCTCGCCTTTCACCATCGTCTTCGCAGCGAGCGCATCGACCGCGGCCGGACGCGAGCCTGGCCCGCCCAGCAATTGATCGGTCGAGATCGAGGCCGCGACCAGCGGCACGATCGGTCCGGCCAGCGGCCGCGGCGCGGGCTTGCCGGGCTCGGCGCTGGTGTCGGGCGTCGCCGGCTCGCTCGGCAGTGCGATCGGACCGGAGCGGCCCGCAAGCAGGCGCGTGATCTCGCGCTCGACATAGTGCGCGAGCTTGCGCGCGCCGGGTTTTGTGAAATAGACGCCGTCAGAGCTGCGGAGCTGACGAATTTGGCCTTCGAAGTCCGGACCCTTCTGAAGGAAGCGACCGGCCTCGTCGACAAAACCGTCCCAGACGTCGACATAGGTGATGCCGGCCTTGGCTGCGCCTTCACGGTAGAGCGAATCCAGGAACAGCATGTCCGCCGTACCCTTCTGCCCGCGGATGGCGGGAAGACCGACCCAGAGCACCGGCACGCCCTTGGCCTTGAGCACGTTGGCCAGTTCCTCGATTTTCTTGCCGTAGAGCTCGATCCAGCGCTCGTCGCGGAATTCGTAGAGACCATTCGGGTTGCGCGCCGTCTTCTCCGGCGCAGCGGCTGCCGGCGTATCGGCGTTGTCGGCGTCATCCTGCGGCAGGTCAGTATCCGCGGCGGGTTTGTCCTCAGGCTTGGCAGCGGTGTCGGGCTTGGCATCGCCGGGCTTGCCCGGTGGCTTGCCGCGCGCGCCCTTGTCGTTCTTCTTGTCCTTGTCAGAGGCCTTGTCCGACTTGTCGGCCACAGGCTCGCGGATCGCGATGCGGTCGTTGAGGCCGAGCATGACCACGATGATTTCGGGCTTCTCGGTCTCGAGGATGCCCTTCGCCGCAGCCGCCCAATCCGCGGGCTCGCCCTTCGGCTGGTACTTGATGAGGCCCGAGGTGGTCTTGTGCTTGCGGATCACGCCCATGTCGGGCTGCTCGGCGTAGGCGTCCTCGAGGCCATAGGCGAGCCAGTCGGCCATGGCGTCGCCGATCACCAGCACGTTCTTGTCGGGGATAGTGTCGCGCTTGGCCGGCGCCGGCGCGCGCGAAAAATCCTGGCGCGGCGCCTGCGGCTGTTGTTGCTGGAATGGTGCGAAGAAGTCGCCGCCGAACCAGCCGCCGCCACCTCCACCACGTGGTGGCGGTGGCGCCGCGCGCTGTGGCGGGCCGCCGAAGCCGGGGAAGTTGAAGAATTGCGCCGAGGCCGGGGCCGCGACGGACACCAGGATCGCAAGCGCCGTCCCCAGCGCGATCAATGGGCCGGTCTCGGTCAGCGCCTTGAACAGGGACTTCTTCGACATGCGATCTCGGGCACGCGCAATGGGATTGGAAGTGGCTCGAATATAATAACGGAATCAGGCGCCAAACGGGCAGATTCTGTTGCAGAATCTTCTGCCATACACCGGGGAACAGCCGCCCCGGTCAAGGCTGCCTGCCAAAATCCCTGTTCAGGGTTACTTTGGGCGCGATTTTACCGCCCGCGCAGCCGGTCCAGCACGTCGGAGGAGGCAAAACCGTCGGCCGGCACGCCGATTGAGGCCTGGAAATTGCGCAGGGCTTCCCGGGTCTGGCCGCCGAACTGGCCATCCGGGGTGCCCTTGTAGAAGCCGCGCTGGGCCAGCAGCTGCTGCAGCTCCAGCCGCTCGGTGCGCGACAGCTCCCGTTCCTGCCGCGGCCAGGGCTGCACGAAGGGGCCCCCGCCGCGCAAGCGGTCGGCGAAATGCCCGATCGCCAGCGCATAGGCCTCGGCCGGATTGTACTTCATGATGACGCGATAATTCTGCAGCATCAGGAAGCCTGGTCCTTGCGCGCCGGCCGGCGCGAGCAGATAGGCCTTCTCGGCCGGATGCGGGAAGGGCTGGTTGTTCGGGCGCTTCAGCCCGAGCTTCTCCCATTGGGCGATCGTAATCGCCTTGGCGCGGTCGGCCAGCATGTAGTTGAAGCCTTGCGGCACCACGACCTCGTAGCCCCAGGTCTGGCCGGCCTGCCAGCCGTCCTTCTTCAGATTGTTGGCGGTCGACGCGATCAGGTCGGTCGGATTGTCGACGACGTCGCGCCGCCCGTCGCCGTCGCCGTCGACGGCAAAGCGCTTGAATGCGGTCGGCATGAACTGGGTCGGGCCGAAGGCGCCGGCCCAGGAGCCGCGCAGCTGCTCAGGCCTGAGATCGCCGCGGTTGAGGATCTCCAGCGCGGAGAGGAATTCGTCCTTGAAATAGGTTTGGCGGCGGCCGATGCAGGCGAGCGTCGCGGTCGATTGCAGCACGCTGCGGTCGCCCATCTGCGTCGAGTAATTGGACTCGATGCCCCAGATCGAGGCGATGATGTAGCGGTCGACGCCGGTGGCCTTTTCGGTGGCGTCGAACTGCGCCTTGTATGTGGCGAGGATCTCGCGGCCCTTGGCGAGGCGGTTGTCGTTCACGAGAATGTCGAGGTAGTCCCAGATCGATTTGGTGAACTCCGGCTGCGAGTCCATCAGATCCATGATGCGCAAATCGGGGCTGAGGCCTGCGGTGAAGCGCTGGAAATTCTCCTGCGTGATGCTGCGGCGTGCGGCATCCGGCCACATCGCGGCGACACAATTGTTGAAATTGCCCGCGGCCTCGCGGATCGCAGCGGCCGTCATCAGCGGATGGCCGGAGGCGCCGTCCTCGCCGCTCCAAGGTTGAGCTCCAGTTTGTGCGCTGCCGGGGCCGGGCAAGGCTTGCGACGGCGCCGCGTTCGGGGCGGAGAAGATGCCGCCGAACAGGTTCGATAGGCCGTTCTGCGCCTGGGCGTGCGCGCATGCAGGCAGCAGCAAAGCCGCCGCAATCATCGTCGCGCCGGTCACGGACCCAGTCCGTCCTGCCAGTCGTGCCACTGATTGCATCATGTCCCACCCATCGGCCTGAAATTCCGCCATCAGGAGGCCTGGTAGGCGTTGCCAATAGCTTAACAAAGGTGAAATTTTGGTGACGGCCTTTTTCTTAACTCTGTCGGGGCGAGGCCCCACATCCGCCTTTGTTGGCGGCTGCAAACAGGCTAGCAAGATGCCATTGCTGTGTTCACGTCCTCAGGTATTCGATCGATCCCATGAAAATTCGCAAAGCCGTATTCCCCGTCGCCGGCCTCGGCACCCGCGTCCTGCCCGCCACCAAAGCGATGCCGAAGGAAATGCTGACCATCGTCGACAAGCCGCTGATCCAGTACGTCTATGACGAGGCGAAGGAGGCCGGCATCGAGCACTTCATCTTCGTCACCGGCCGCAACAAGAACGTCATCGAAGATCATTTCGACCGGATGTTCGAGCTCGACGCGACGCTGGAGGCGCGCGGCAAGACGGCCGAGCAGGAGATCCTGGCGCAGAACCAGCCGGACGCTGGCGCCGTCAGCTTCACGCGCCAGCAGGCGCCGCTCGGCCTCGGTCACGCGGTCTGGTGCGCGCGCGACATCGTCGGCAACGAGCCGTTTGCAGTCGTGCTGCCGGACGAGCTCGTGCTCAACACGCCGGGTTGCCTGAAGCAGATGATCGATATGGCATCGTCGCTCGGCGAGAAATCCAATCTCGTCGCGGTCGAGGCGGTGCCCGATCACCTGACGCATCAATACGGCATCTGCGGGGTCGGAAAGCGCAACGGCAAGATGTTCGAGGTCGACGGCATGGTCGAGAAGCCGGCCAAGGGCACCGCGCCCTCCAACCTCTCGATCACCGGCCGCTACATCCTCCAGCCCGAGATCTTCAAGATCCTCGAAACCCAGGAGCGCGGTGCCGGCGGGGAGATCCAGCTCACCGACGCCATGATCGGTCTTGCCAAGGCCCAGAAATTCTATGGCGTCGAGTTCGAGGGCGAGCGTCACGATTGCGGCTCCAAGCCCGGCTTCCTCCGCGCCAACATCGCCTACGGCATGAAGCGCCCGGAGCTGCGCGATGGGCTGATCGCGGAGATGAAGAAGTATCTGGGGCAGTAGCTCCTTCGCGTCGTCCTGGACAAGCGCTCCAGGACCATTACCCCGAGACGGTGTTTGGCGCAGGCGCGTGGTGATCAGCTCGTGCCACGACTCTTTTTGGGTAAGGGGGCCTGGCTTTAGCCGGGGACGACACCGAAATTAGGCACGCTGCTCGTCGCCGACGGCAGCCGTCTCACGCCACCAGCGACAACTGCGGCAAGCTCGCGACCACCGACTGGTTGCGCCCACCGGCCTTGGCGGCATAGAGCGCCTTGTCGGCGGCGGCGACCAGGACCGGCCAGTCCATGCCGGCACTGGGAACGAGGCTGGCGATGCCGCAGGAGACCGTTGTGCTCGCCTGATCGTCGGACCAGCCCTGCACCTTGAGCCGGATCGTCTCGGCGATCTTGTAGGCATCCGCGGCCGAAATGTTCGGCAGCAGTACGGCGAATTCTTCGCCGCCGTAGCGCGCGGCGCAGTCGCCGGCGCGGCTCACCGAGTCGGAAATGCAGATGGCGATGCCGACCAGCACCTGGTCGCCGGCCTGGTGACCGAACGTGTCATTGTAAGCCTTGAAGTGATCGGCATCGATCATCAACAGTGCGACCGGCGCCTTCTGGCGCATCGCGCGGCGCCATTCGACGTCGATGACGGAATCGAACTTGCGGCGGTTTTTCAGGCCGGTGAGCGCGTCCGTCGTCGCCATCTCCTCGAGCTTGTGCTCGGCCTCGGCACGTCGGCCAATCTCGCGCGCGAGCACCAGCGTCGAGGCCAGCATGCAGGATCAGCGCCAGGACCACGGCGCCGATGCGATAGGCTTCCCTCTGCCAGAGCTCGAACACGGCGGTCAGCGGCTTGCCCGCCACCACGAACAGCGGCCCGCTGTCGCCGCTTCGGGAATAGAGCCGCGGCGTCGCGTCTACCGGACCCTGGCCGGCATAGGACCCGCCGGCCTTGAGATTGTCGGCCTTCCAGCTCTGCTGCGTTCCGAGATTCTTGCCGATGACGTCGAGATCGAACGGCCGTCGCATCATGATGGTGCGGTCGCGCTTCAGCACGGTGATGCTGTCGTCGGGGTCGAGGTTCAGCCGCTCGAACAATTCGTGGAAATAGCTGAATCGGATCGAGCCGGCGACGACGCCCATGAAGCCGCCGTCGGTATCGCTGACGCGCCGGCTTAGCACGATGGAATAGGCGCCACGAAACAGCATGGGACGGCTGATGAAGAGCCCGATGTCCGGATTGTCGCGATGAACCCTGAAGTAATCTTCCTCGCTCCTGACCTCCGGCAGCGGGTCGAGGGTGGAGGCGTCGATGGTCAGCCGGCCCTCGGCATCGAACACCCGGATGGCGCCGAAATGCCTCGCGGTGGTCGCATGGTCGAACAGGATCAGATGACGGATCGGCTTCGAGACCGTCGCAAGCTCGGGCAGCAGCATGTTGGCGGCGACCGCCTTCAGCGACAGGTCATAAATCTCGATGTTGCGGCTGACGTCGGACTCGATGGTCGTCGCCAAATTCTCCAGGGTCTGGCGGGCGAGCGACTCCTCGCCGCGGCGCATGTCCAGCATCACATTGACGCAAATGGCGGAGAAGCCGATCACCGTCACCACGGACGAGATGATCAGCAGCTTCGCCGAAATCCGCCACGGCCGGCGGGCCGTGACTTCGCGCCATCGAGACAGCATCGCTTGCTCCCGATCCTAGTGGATGCGCCCGAAAGCTTGAGTAGTGTTTAAGGCAGGACGGCCTTGCCGCAATGAGTTAAGAATCGGTTTATGAGGCGCACGGTTTTGGGCAGCCTCATGCGAGCGGGACGAGAGGACGATTGTGAACGACTACGACGCGTTGCGCGACTATCTGATGCGGCAGAAGCAGGATGAGTTGGTGCTGAGCTTCGAGCAGATCGAGGAGATCATCGGCGCGGCTCTGCCGCGCGCGGCGCATCGTGCCTCCTGGTGGGACAGCCTGCGCAGCCCCGACATCCAGATGCCGCAACGCGAAGCCTGCCTCGCCGCCGGCTTCGTGGCGACGCGCATGCCTGACGGTGTGAGCGTCCGGTTCAGGAAGAAGAGCGAGCGGCGGCGTTAGTGCAGCGGCGCGCTGCCACCCTCCCCTGGAGGGGGAGGGTCGCTACGCATGTAGCGAAGCGGAATGCGTAGCGGGGTGGGGTGACAGTCTCTCCGCCGCGAACACTGCCCGAGTGGAGAGATCACCCCACCCCGCTCGCGCTACGCGCGATAGCCCTGCCCTCCAGGGGAGGGTAAGAGAGGTCGCGCCACCTTTTTTCGAAACGATGGAGGAAGAAGAGAACGCTCAGCTCGCCGCTTCCAGCCGCATTTCCGTCAGCAGCCGCATCGCGGCATCGGCATCCATCGGCTCCCCGAAGGCAAAGCCCTGCGCGTATTCGCAGCCCATCTGGTAGAGCTCGACCGCGTCGGAATCGGTCTCGGCGCCTTCGGCCACCACGTCCATGCCGAGGTCATGCGCGAGCGCGATGATCGATTTCAGGATCACCGGGCGCGTGCCGCGGTTGGTGGTGCGCACGAAGGACTGGTCGATCTTGATGGTGTCGAACGGGAAGCGCTGGAGATAGGCCAGCGAGGAATGGCCGGTGCCGAAATCGTCGAGCGACAGCCCGGTGCCGAGCTCGCGGATGCGCGTCAGCATCTGCGCCGCATGCTCCGGATTCTCCATCACCAGCGATTCCGTCAATTCCAGCTTCAGCGTGCCGCGCGCGACCGAGGAGCGCGACAGCACGGTACGGATGTCGTGGATCAGATCGTGGCGCAGCAGCTGCCGCGACGACACGTTGACGGAGGCGAAGATCGGCTCGCGCGAGCGCATCGCGCGCTGCCACACCGCGAGCTGCTTTGCGGTCTGGTCGAGCACGAACATGCCGAGGTCGACGATCAGCCCGGTCTCTTCCGCGATGGTGATGAATTCCGAAGGCGCCATGCGCCCGAGCTTCGGGTGGTCCCAGCGCGCCAACGCCTCGAAGCCGGCGATCGAACGATCCTCCAGCCGCACGATCGGCTGGTACAGGATCGTGATCTCCTGCCGCTCGATGGCGCGGCGCAATTCGCTCTCCAGCGTCAGCCGGTCGGTCTTCCGCGCACGCATTGCCGGCTTGTAGACGTCGATGCGGTCGCCGCCGATGCGCTTGGAGTGATACATCGCGAGCTCGGCGTCCTTGATGATCTCGTCCGTCAATTGGGTCTGCGGATCAGACAAAGCGAGGCCGATCGAGGCCGTGAGGAAGATCTCGCGATCGTTGAAGGCGATCGGGGCGCGGATGGTCTTGCGGATGGTCTCGGCGAAGGCGGTGATGCGGGCGGGGTCCTGCTCCGAGAGCAGGATCAGGCCGAACTGGTCGCCGGCCATCCGTGCCAGCGTGTCTTGCGGCTTCAGGATGCGGGTGAGGCGGCGGGCGAGCGTCAGCAGGATGGAATCGCCGACCGCGATGCCGACGGAATCGTTGACCTGCTTGAAGCGGTCGAGGTCGATCACCATCAGCGTCGGTCGCAGCGTCGGCATGGTCTTGGCGAAATGCGCCACCGCACCCAGCCGGTCCATGAACAGTTTTCGGTTGGGCAGGCCGGTGAGGTTGTCATGCACGGAATCGTGCAGCAGGCGCTCTTCGGCGTTGCGCAGCTCGGTGACGTCGGTGAGCGTGCCGACCACGCGCGAGACCTCGCCGTCGGAGCCGACCACCGGGCGCGCCTTCAGCGCGAACCACATGAAGTGGCCGTCCGGCGTACGCAGGCGGAAATCCTGCACCAGGCGGCCGCGGCGCTGGTCGAGCACGCTGTCCAGCGCGGCGCGGAAGCGATCCTGATCGAGCGGGTGCAGCACTTCGAGCCACGAGGCAGCGGGGCCTTCCAGCGTGCCGCGCTTGAGGCCGAGCAGGGCCTCGGTCTCGGGACTGGTGAAGACCTTGTCGGCGGAGACGTCCCAGTCCCAGATCAGATCGCCGGAGCCGGCCAGCGCCAGCGCCCTCCGTTCGATGTCGGAGACGACACCGGTCGAGGCGCCGCCGCCGGCGAAGGCGTGCTGCATCACCGTGAAGCCGATCAGCATCACGATCAGCACGAGGCCGCCGAGCAGGGCCGGGCCGACGATGTCGTTGGTAACGGAGCCGGCGACCGTCATACCGGCCGCCACGACCCAGACCACCAGGAGGAACCAGGTCGGGATCAGCAGCACCGCGCGGTCGAAGCCGTGGGTGGAGAGATAGACGATCAGCGCGAAGCCGGCGAAGGCGATCAGCACCAGCGAGATACGCGCGATGCCGGAGGCGACCGCCGGATCGAATAACGCAAGCGCCACCAGCGATCCCAGGAAGGCGAGCCAGCCCACCGTGATGTGCGAATAGCGCACATGCCAGCGACTGAGGTTGAGATAGGCAAACAGGAACACCAGCAGCGTCGCCGCCAGGATCGCTTCGCCCGCTGCGCGCCAGATGCGCTCGGCGTTGTTCGACATGTCGAGCACCTTGCCCCAGAAGCCGAAATCGACGCCGATATAGACCAGCACCGCCCATGCTAGCGCCGCGGCGGCCGGGAACATGATGCTGCCCTTCACCACGAACAGAATGGTCAGCACTAAGGCGAGCAAGCCGGAGATGCCGATCACGATGCCCTGGTAGAGCGTGAACGAGTTGACCTTGTCCTTGTAAGCTTCCGGCTCCCACAGATAGAGCTGCGGCAGCTTGTCGGTGCGCAGCTCGGCAACGAAGGTGATGACGGCGCCGGGGTCGAGCGTGATGCGGAAGACATCGGCGGTCGGACTTTCCTGCCGCTCGGGCCGGTCACCGGTCGAAGGCGTGATGGTGGCGATGCGCGACAGACCGAGGTCGGGCCAGAGCAGCCCTGACGAGACGATGCGGTAATGCGGAGCGACGATCAGGCGGTCGAGCTGGTCGTCGGTGTTGTTGGCGAGGGCGAACACCACCCAGTTCTGGCCGCCTTCGCGGGCGCGCACCTCGATGCGGCGGACGATGCCGTCGGTGCCGGGCGCGGTCGAAACCTGGATGCGATCAGCATCGCTGCGCTGATGCTCGAGCACACCGGTGAGATCGATCGCGGGCGCGTCACTGCGAACGCTGACAGCGTCGAGCGCGCGTGCAGGGGACGCGGCAACGAGCATCATGAGGCCCAGCGCGATGGGCGCGAGGCACCTGATCAGACGCAAGGTCAGTTCTCCGCGTTCGACGCAAACTTCGAGTGCAAGGCGATTTCAGACCGGACAGAATTGGTTCGGTGCGTCGCGATAGATGCCACGAAAGCGAGGAAAATCAAAGGGTTTCCGCCTTGCCCTGTGGGCCGGCGGCCTACACCTCCAACACAATTTTGCCAATATGTGCGCTCGTCTCCATGCGCCGGTGCGCATCGGCTGCCTTTTCCAGCGGGAAAGTGCTGTCCATCAGCGGCTTGATGCGCCCTTCACGCAAAAGCGGCATCACTTTCGCCTCGATCGCGGCCACCATCGCCGCCTTGTCCGCATTACTACGGGGGCGCAGCGTCGAGCCGGTATGGGTGAGGCGCTTCACCATCACCTTGGCAACGTTGACGTTGACCTTGGGGCCGTTGAGGGTCGCGATCTGGACGATGCGGCCGTCAACTGCGGCGGCGTCATAGTTGCGATCGACATAATCGCCGGCGACCATGTCGAGGATCAGGTTGACGCCGGCCTTGTTGGTCTCTTCCTTGATCACGGCGACGAAGTCTTCAGTTTTGTAATTGATGGCGCGGTCGGCACCCAGCTTGAGGCAGGCATCGATCTTGTCCTGCGACCCCACGGTGACGAACACTTTTGCGCCGAACGCTTTGGCGAGCTGGATCGCCATGGTGCCGATGCCGGAGGAGCCGCCATGGATCAGCAGCGTCTCGCCGGCCTTGAGGCCGCCGCGTTCGAACACGTTGTGCCAGACCGTCATCAGAGTTTCCGGCAGTGCGCCGGCTTCCTTGATCGACAGCGACGGCGGCACGCTCATGGCATGGGCGTCCTGCGCGATGCAGTACTGCGCATAACCACCGCCGGCGACGAGCGACATCACCTTGTCACCAACCTTGTGCCGCTTGGCATTGCTGCCGACCGCCACCACTTCGCCCGCGATCTCCAGGCCCGGCAAGTCGCTGGCGCCGGGCGGCGGCGGATAGGCGCCGGAGCGCTGCGCGACGTCGGGCCGGTTGACGCCGGCGGCCTCGACCTTGACCAGGATCTCGTCAGGACCGGGCTGCGGCACGGCCCGTTGTTCCGGCACCAGCACCTCCGGTCCGCCGGGCTGGGAGATAGCGACCACGGTCATTTGCGCGGGCAGCTTGTCCATGATGTGTCCTTGAGCAAAGGTGCGGAAATGGGAACGAGGCCATTGCTTAGCCAGCGCGCTCCAAGCTGGCAACCGCCTCAGCCGCGAACGCAGGAGGAACGACGATGCCGATGGAAGACGACGACCGGCCGCGCAAGAAGATCAGCCATGAAATCGGACAGGATCTCTCACTCTTGTCGGTCGAGGAACTAACCGAGCGCGTCATCCTGCTCAAGACCGAGATCGCAAGGCTGGAAGAAGCCGCCACCAAGAAGCGCGCCTCGCGCGATGCGGCGAACAGTGTTTTCAAGTCGTAATCTCTTCATCTCTTCGCCGTCATTCCGGGGCGGCGCGTCAGCGCCGAGCCCGGAATCCATAACCCCAGGAAATCGAAGCGGGCACTCTGATAGAGGCGGGCCGCTCCATCCGTCCGCGCTTATGGATTCTCAGATGCGCAATTGCGCATCATAGCTCGCGACTTCGTCGCGTCCGGAATGACGGGTGAGGGCGTTCGTGCGGCACAGCGTCCGGGGCACGAGACCCCACTCAGCCATTGGCCGACATGGCTAACGAACTCTCAAAAAATTAGCTCGTTTACTTCAGATTAAGCTTTCGGGTTTATGACTGGAACTGTCCTCGTTTGGACACCGAGTGGCTCCTGTCCACTCTGTTTGACGCCTCCCTGTTATCAACTTTCAAAGCCGCCGGTCTCCGGCGGCTCTTTTTTTGCCTCCACTCCGCCTTTTTGCGTCTCGTTACGGTTGAATCCCTGGGAAAGACCCGCGGAAACCATATCCGCGCTTGTGGCTGGACTCGGCGTCCTGCCCGGGCAATGATTTGTTCATCATAAGCCGGCGCCAAGCCGGACAGTCAGACAGTTGCGTAAGGGGCGTTAACCATGGAACGTTTGCAAGCCGACGGCGCTCTCGTTCAACTCAGCGAGCGGTTCACCAATTCTGCGGCGTTCGGCGTCCTGTTCCGCGAGGGCATGGACCTCGTCGAGGAAACCGCCGCCTATCTCGACGGCGCCGGGCGCACGGAGGCCAAGGCGCTCGACCGTGCCGTTAGCCTGACTTATGCAACCGAGAGCATGCGTCTCACGACCCGCCTGATGCAGCTCGCCTCGTGGCTGCTGCTGCACCGCGCGGTGAAAGAAGGCGAGATGACGCTGAGCCAGGCCAATCGCGAGAAGACCAAGGTGAAGCTGACCGCCGCCGATCCGGGCCCCGCCGACACCATCGAGAAGCTGCCCGCGCAGCTCCACGACCTGATCCACCGCTCGATGAGCCTTCAGACCCGCGTGCGCCGCCTCGACACCACCATCCACACCCCGCCCGCCGACCACGTCGCGATCGGCAACCCGCTGGTGCCGCACCTCAACGCGCTGAAGGCTGCGTTCGAGCGGTAGGGGTCTCAGCGTCATTCCGGGGCGATGCGTGAGCATCGTGCCCGGAATCTCGAAATTCCAGGTTCGGCTCTCCGAGCCGCCCCGGAACGACAGCGTGATAGAAAACAAAAACGCCCCCGGTCTCCCAGGGGCGTTTTTCGTCTCCAGCCTGCAGCCGGATCAATCCTTTTTGAGAAAGCCCGAAAACTTCTTCTGGAAGCGCGAGACGCGGCCGCCGCGGTCCATGAGCTGGGCGTTGCCGCCGGTCCAGGCCGGGTGCGATTTCGGGTCGATGTCGAGGTTCAGCGTGTCGCCTTCCTTGCCCCAGGTCGAGCGGGTCAGGTACTCGGTTCCGTCGGTCATAACGACCTTAATCGTATGATAGTTCGGGTGAATTTCGGCTTTCATGGCAATTCCTCGGCGCCCCGGCGCCTTCTTGGGTGGCTAGCGAATGACGGATTTGGCCGGCTCTATACCTCACCACCCCCTGCAAAACAAGCCATCGCGGGCGGTGAACCGGGCTTCCCCTAAGGGACATCCCGGATTTGCCAGTACCCTTGCTCCGGCCTATTGGGAGCAAACGAATGCAATGGGTCGGATCTCATGAGCGCAGTGGAACGGCTTGATGACCAATATGTCGATCAGCCTGAAATGAATTCCCAGGTGAATTCCCAAGTGAATTCCCAACTGAATTCCGCCGACACCTCATCGATCGAGGCCGATCTGATCGAGCAGCCCGCCAAGGGCCGCGCCAAGCTGCGGCCGCTGCTCGCGCTCGCGCCCTATATCAGCCGCTATCGCGGCCGCGCGGCACTGGCCTTCCTCGCGCTGACTGTCGCCGCACTGACCATGCTGCTGGTGCCGGTCGCGGTGCGCCGGATGATCGATTTCGGCCTGACGCCCGAGGGCATCGAGCTGATCAACAGCTACTTCTCGGTGATGCTTGCGGTGGTTGCCGTGCTCGCGCTGGCGAGCGCGGCGCGCTACTACCTCGTGATGACGATCGGCGAGCGCATCGTCGCCGACCTCAGGCGCGACGTGTTCGGGCATCTGCTGTCGCTTTCGCCGACCTTCTTCGACTCCGCGCGCAGCGGCGAGCTGATCTCGCGGCTCACCGCCGACACCACCCAGATCAAATCCGCCGTCGGCGCCTCGGTGTCGATCGCGCTGCGCAATCTGATGATGTTTCTCGGCGCCGCCGCGATGATGGTGATCACCAGCCCGAAATTGTCAGGCTTCGTGCTGTTGGCCATACCTTTGATCGTGCTGCCGCTGGTGGCTTTCGGGCGCTGGGTACGGCGGCTGTCGCGCAATGCGCAGGACACGCTCGCCGATGCCTCCGCCTATGCCGGCGAGCTGATCGGGGCGATCCGCACCGTGCAGGCCTATACCAGCGAGCAGTTCGCCGAGAAGCGCTTCGGCGGCAATGTCGAGCAGGCTTATGAGGCGGCGCGCACCTCGACCCAGGCCCGCGCCGTGCTCACCGCCATCATCATTTTCATCGTGTTCGCAAGCGTTGTCGCGATCCTCTGGATCGGCTCGCATGACGTGCTCACCGGTGCGATCACGCCCGGTCGGCTCGGCCAGTTCGTGCTCTATGCCGTGTTCGCCGCGGCGGGACTCGGCCAGCTCAGCGAGGTTTGGGGCGAAGTGTCGGCGGCATCCGGTGCTGCCGAGCGCCTGTTCGAGATCTTGCATGTAAGACCCGAGATCACCGCGCCCGCCGCGCCTCGCGCCTTGCCAATGCCGGCGCGCGGCGAGGTCGGCTTCGATCGGGTCAGCTTCGCCTATCCTGCGCGGCGCGACGTTAACGTGCTCGATGCGGTGTCGTTCACCGTGCATCCGGGCGAGAAGGTCGCGATCGTCGGTCCGTCCGGCGCCGGCAAGAGCACGATCTTTCATCTGCTGCTGCGCTTCTACGATCCGCGCAGCGGCGCGATCTCGCTCGACGGCGTGCCGGTCAGATCCGCCGACCCGCGCGATGTTCGCGCCCGCATCGCGCTGGTGCCGCAAGACTCGGTGGTGTTTGCGGCAAGCGCTCGCGAGAACATCCGCTTCGGCCGGCCGGATGCGACCGATGCCGAGGTCGAGCGCGCCGCCGAGCTCGCGCATGCCGCCGAGTTCATCCGCCGGCTGCCCGAAGGCTTCGAGACGGCGCTCGGCGAGCGCGGCGTGACGCTCTCCGGCGGCCAGCGCCAGCGCATCGCCATCGCGCGCGCCATCCTGCGCGATGCGCCGCTGCTGCTGCTGGATGAAGCCACCTCCGCGCTCGATGCTGAAAGCGAAACGCTGGTGCAGACCGCGCTGGAAGAGCTGATGCGCCACCGCACCACGCTGGTGATCGCCCATCGCCTCGCCACCGTCTTGTCCTGCGACCGCATCCTGGTGATGGACCAGGGCAGGATCGTCGAGCAGGGCACGCATGCCGAACTCGTGGCAGCGAACGGGCTTTACGCGAGGCTGGCGCGGTTGCAGTTCGAGGGGGCGTGAGAGCCTGAGCGATCGACGTGAGGCGCAGCGATCGCTGCCCCCACCCACAGTGTCATCGCCCGCGAAAGCGGGCGATCCAGTACGCCGCGGCGTCTCGGTTCAAGTGCTGTCTCTGGAATACTGGATCACACGCCTGCGCGGGTAATGACAGCGGTGAAGGAGCCGTCTTTACCGGCACTTCGGCGAGAGCGCCGGCACGTTCGGCCACGGCCAGTTCTTCCAGCTGCCGTCATTATCGACGCAGGCCGATGGCGCAGGGCTGCTCGCCGGAGAACTCGTTGTGTTGACCTGCGTCGCAAAGCGCTGGTCGACATAGGCCGTCGACACATATCCGGCGACGATGACGGCCAGAAAAACCGAGCAACCCTTGGCCAGATCGCGCAGCTTCATCGATCGTCTTCATCCGCTTGTCATCGCTGCTCTGACTACAACGACTAACGAACGTCGCGGGATCCCGGCGTGACGGGCCTCACGCCCGCCACGCCATCTTCAGCACCGGCCGCCCCGAGGTCGGGTTCACATCGTCGCCAACATGGGCAAAGCCGTTGCGCTCGTAGAAGCGGATGGCGCGGGCGTTGTCCTTGTTGACGAGCAGCGTAACGCCTGAGGGCGACAGCCGCTTGGCTTCTTCCACCAGCAGCCTGGCTGCATCCGAGCCCCAGTGCGCGGGATCGACCACGAGCTGGTCGAGATAGCCGTCATCGTCGATGGTGACGAAGCCGCTGAGCGCGCCATCCTGCTCGGCGACGACGATAGAGGCTTTCGGCACCAGGTCCTTGCGCCAGCGCTCCCGCCACCAGTCCAGCCGCGCCGCGAAATCGATCTGCGGATAGGCCTGCTGCCAGGTGCGATGCCAGAGGTCGATCGTGGCCGCCTCGTCCTCGGGTCGGTAGGGGCGGAGGCGGAGGGCGCTCACTACCGCTCCGTCAGCTTCAACTCGATGCGGCGGTTGCGCTTATAGGCCTCCTCGGTGTTGCCGGGATCGAGCGGCTGGAATTCGCCGAAGCCGGCGGCGACGAGGCGCTGGGCCGGCACGCCGAGCGAGACCAGGTACTGCACCACCGAAATGGAGCGGGCGGCCGACAGTTCCCAGTTCGACTTGAAGTTCGGGCCATTGACCGGACGCACATCGGTGTGGCCGTCGACGCGCAGCACCCACGGGATCTCGCTCGGGATCTTCTTGTCGAGCTCGATCAGCGCTGCCGCCAAGGTGTCGAGCTCGGCGCGGCCTTCGGGCAGCAAGGTCGCCTGTCCGGTATCGAAGAACACTTCGGACTGGAACACGAAGCGGTCGCCGACGATCCGGATGTCGGGGCGGTTGCCGAGGATGGCGCGCAGGCGCCCGAAGAATTCCGAGCGGTAGCGCGACAATTCCTGCACGCGCTGCGCCAAAGCAACATTCAAGCGAGAACCGAGGTCAGCGATCCGGTTCTGCGATTCCTTGTCGCGCTTCTCGGAGGCATCCAGCGCCTCTTCAAGTGCCGCCAATTGCCGCCTGAGCGCGCTGATCTGCTGGTTCAGCACCTCGATCTGCGCCAGCGCCCGCGCCGAGACCGCTTTCTCGGAGTCCAGTGCCTTGCCGAGCTCGGCGGTCTTGCCTTGCGCGTCGTTGCCGGCATTGGCGAGCCCCTCATAGAGGCCCTTGATGCGGTCGCGCTCGGATTCGGCCGAGGCAAGTCCCGCCTTCAGTTGCGAGACCTGGTCGTCGAGCGTGAGCTTGCCGAGCTTCTCCAGCGACAGGAGCTCGTTGAGCTGCGCGATCTTGGCGTTGAGCTGCTCCAGCGCCTTGTCCTTGCCGGTGACCTCCTGCGACAGGAAGAACTGCACAACCAGGAAGACCGACAGCAGGAACACGATCGACAGCACCAGGGTCGACAAGGCGTCGACGAATCCGGGCCAGTAGTTGAAGGTGCCTTCGCTGCGGCGGGCGCGGGCAAGAGCCATGATCGCCTTTCCGTATTAGCTGCTCAACTCTTCTCGGGCTGGCGGGCGAGGCGCTCGAGCAGGCGCCGGATCTCGCGGTTCTGCTCGCCCTGGCCGTCGGCCCATTCGCGGATCATCTGCTGCTCGGTGCGCATGTGCGAGACCAGCGCCTGGATCGCTTCGGCAAGGCTCGCCATCGCCGCGGTAGTGCCGCGGCTGGCGCTGCCTTCCTCGAACACGGAGCGCAGCCGCTCGACCGCGGCCTGGAGCTCGCCGCTGGCGACGCCACCGCCGCCGGAAGCGACCGCCACTTCGCCATTGCCATATTCGCGCACGGTGCTGGCGAGCCAGTCTTCCAGGTCGGTGTAGAAGCGGTTCTGCGCCTGGCTCGATTGCAGGTCGAGGAAGCCGAGGATCAGCGAGCCGGCGAGGCCAAACAGCGAACTGGAGAACGAGATGCCCATGCCGCCGAGCGGGGCGGCGAGGCCTTCCTTCAAGGTGTCGAACAGCGCGCCGGCATCGCCACCGACCTTGAGGCCGTCGATCACCTTGCCGACCGAGCCGACCGTCTCGATCAGGCCCCAGAAGGTGCCGAGCAGGCCGAGAAAGACGAGCAGGCCGGTCATGTAGCGGGAGATGTCCCGGGCTTCGTCCAGGCGGGTCGCGATCGAATCGAGCAGATGCCGCATCGTGGTCTGGGTGATCGTCATCCGCCCCGAGCGCTCGCCGCCGAGGATCGCCGCCATCGGCGCCAGCAGCTTCGGGTGCCGGGCCGGCGCCAGGCCGGGATCGGCGATGCGGAAATTGTTGACCCAGGAGACTTCGGGATAGAGCCGAATGACCTGACGAAAGGCCAGCACGATGCCGATGAACAGCACCGCCCCGATCAGGGCATTAAGGCCGGGATTGGCGAAGAAGGCTTGGATGATCTGCTTGTAGAGCACCACGCCGACCAGCGTACACAGAACCAGGAAGACCAGCATCCGCACCAGGAAGACGCTGGGCGAGGACAGTTTTGTGTACTCGATATCCATGGTGGAGCGGGAAGTGCCAGACGGCATGGCCGATATCATCCGTTACGAAGCTTGCTTGCGGCGCACACTATGGCACAGCGCCAGCCCAAAAAAAGCGCCGGATGCGCCGATTTCGGGGAGAGCTTGGGGAACCTGGGCCGGAAGCCGCGCTTTGATAGGCAGGTGTCTGCAAGAGCTCGCCATTCGGGGGCCGCATGAGCGTCGTTTCCGCGATCATCGGGACTGCCGAACGTGTGCCGTTACCGGACGTCGTGATTCGTGCCGCGATCCAGCGCCTGTGCTCGCGCACGGCGACGCGCCTGTCCACGCTGGGGGCGGTCGACGATGCCGCCTTCGCCGGGCGGATGATGCTGCGGCCGATCGCCGAGGACGCCGATGCTGCCGGCGGCCGGCACGACCAGGTGCCTGCTTCGTTCTTCGCGCAAGTGCTCGGCCCCAACCGCAAATTTTCCTGCTGTTTCTACAAAACCGACGCGACCTCCTTGCAGGAGGCGGAGGAGGAGGCTCTACGCCAGACCGTCGAGCATGCCGGTCTTGCCGACGGGCAGACCATCCTCGAGCTCGGCTGCGGCTGGGGCTCGCTATCGCTGCGGATCGCGCGGCAGTTTCCGCACGCGAAGGTGACGGCCGTGTCGGCCTCGCAGGCGGAGCGCGCTTATGTCGAGGATGAGGCGCGGCGGCGCGGGCTGTCGAACCTGCGGGTCGTGATCGCCGACATGAACGTGTTCGCGCCCGAGGGGCAGTTCGACCGCATCATCTCGGTCGAGACGTTCGAGCACATGATGAACTGGCGCAAGCTGATGACACGCCTGCGCGCATGGCTCGCGCCCGACGGACGCTTCTTCATGCATGTGGTCACTCATCGCTCCGGCTCCCATCTGTTCAACCCAGCGAATCGCGAGGATTGGATCGCGCAGCACGCCTTCACGGGGCGGATTGATGCCGAGCCATCACCTCGTCAGGCAATTCGACGACATCTTCGCAATCGAGAAGGAATGGTGCTGGAGCGGCGCGCATTACCAACACACCGCGAATGACTGGCTCGCCAATTTCGATGCGCATCGCGACACCATCGAGGCCGCGTTGCGCAAGGTCTATGGCGAGGAGACCGCACTCTGGATGCGGCGCTGGCGCTGGTTTCTCCTCGCGACGTCGGGCCTGTTCGGCTACGCTGATGGAACCGAATGGGGCGTCAGCCACTACCGGATGAAGGCCGCCGAGTAATTGCGATGTTCCGTCGCAGCACGCGGCGGTGGACCCCGACTCACAATCAAGTGACAGGGCAAAAAGCGCCTCAACTCAACACCATACGCTGTGTGACAATGAGCCGCCCGCGCCATGCGTTGCATCGCAGCAGATGCATTCTATTTTGGCGGCATCAGCCGCGTGTAAAAGGCCCAGAACGGGCCTCGCGCGAGCATGATCAGTTTCAACAACATCGGGGCACCCCACTTCATGTCAGGACTTCGTGCGCGATCGGCATGCGTTGCAATGATGCTCGCGGCCTTAGCGCCGCTGCTGGCGGGCTGCGAGGAGTCCAGCTCCGCCGTGTCCGCCGCCCCGCCGGCCGATCCTGACGTCAGCATCGTCGTCGTCAAGCCGCAGCCCCGTGCGGTGGTGCGTGAGCTGCCGGGCCGCATCGCGCCGACCCGCGTCTCCGACGTGCGGCCGCGCGTCTCCGGCATCGTGGTCGAGCGCCTGTTCCGGCAAGGCAGCGAAGTGAAGGCGGGCGATCCGCTCTACCGCATCGATCCGCGCCCATTCGAGGTCGAGGTGATGGCCAACGAGGCCGCGGTCGCCAAGGCCGAGGCTGCTGCGATGCAAGCGCACCAGCAGGCACGCCGCGTCGCTGCGCTCACCAAGGATCGCGCCGCGCCGGAGGCCGAGAACGAAAAGGCAATCGCCGCCGAGCGGCAGGCCCAGGCCGAGGTCGAAGGCCGCAAGGCCGAACTCGCGCGCGCAAAACTCAACCTCGATTACGCCACCGTGCGCGCGCCGATCGACGGCGTCGTCGGTGCGGCGCTGGTCAGCGAGGGCGCGCTCGTCGTGCAGAACGAGACCAATCTCGCCAGCATCCAGCAGCTCGATCCGATTTATGCCGATTTCACCCAGTCGGTGACCGAGCTCAACCAGCTCCGGCGCGCCTTCGAAAGCGGCGATCTCGAGCGTATTGCGGCCGACGCCGCCAAGGTGCGCCTCGTGCTCGATGACAACACCATCTATTCGCTCGACGGCAAGCTGCTGTTTTCCGACGCCAAGGTCGATGCCCATACCGGCCAGGTGACGCTGCGCGGCGAGTTCCCCAATCCCAAGCGCGAGCTCCTGCCGGGCATGTATGTCCGCGTTCGCATCGATCAGGGTCTCGATAGCGACGCGATCGCGGTGCCGCAGCAGGCGATCCAGCGCAATGGCGGCGGCGGCAGCGAGGTCTTCGTCGTCAAGGACGACAACCACATCGCGGTGCAGGCGGTGCGCACCGGCTCGGTGCAGGACGGACTCTGGTTCGTCACCGAAGGCCTGAAGGCCGGAGACAAGGTCGTGGTCGAAGGCTTCCAGAAATTCGCGGCCGGCGACAAGGTCAAACCGCAATCCTGGTCGGAGGCGGACGCGACTGCGGACAACCGGCACGCCCAGAAGCTCACGCGGTAACGCGCCATGCCGAGTTTCTTCATCGACAGGCCGATTTTCGCCTGGGTGGTTGCGCTATTCATCTGCTTGATCGGTGCGATTGCGGTTCCGCTGCTGCCGATCGCGCAATATCCGATCATCGCGCCGCCCTCGATCTCGGTTTCGACCAGCTATCCCGGCGCCTCCCCGGAGAACCTCTACAACAGCGTCACGCGGCTGATCGAGGAGGAGCTCAACGGCGCGGCCAACATCCTCAACTTCGAATCGACCAGCGACTCGCTCGGCCAGGTCGAGATCATCGCGAATTTCCAGCCGGGCACCGATACCAGCGCGGCCTCGGTCGAGGTGCAGAACCGCATCAAGCGCGTCGAGGCGCGCCTGCCGCGCGCCGTGATGCAGCAGGGCATCTTGATCGAGGAAGCCTCCAGCGCGGTGCTTCAGATCATCACACTGAACTCGACCGACGGCAGCCTCGATGAGGTCGGCCTCGGCGACTTCATGATCCGCAACGTGCTCGGTGAGATCCGCCGCATTCCCGGCGTCGGCCGCGCCACGCTCTACTCGACCGAGCGCAGCTTGCGCGTCTGGGTCGATCCGGCCAAGCTCGTCGGTTATGGGCTGACCGCCGACGACGTCAACAAGGCCATCGCCGCGCAGAACGCGCAGGTCGCCTCGGGCAGCATCGGCGCGGAGCCGTCGACGTCGAGCCAGCGCACCTCCGCGCTGGTGCTGGTCAAAGGCCAGCTCTCGTCCCCGGACGAGTTCGGCGCCATCATCCTGCGCGCCAATGCCGACGGGTCGACCGTGCGCCTGCGCGACGTCGCACGTATCGAGGTCGGCGGCCTCAGCTACCAGTTCAACACGCGCCTCGACGGCAAGCCGACCGCCGGCCTGTCGGTGCTGATGTCGCCGACCGGCAACGCGCTGGCAACCGCGAGCGCGGTCGAAGCGAAGATGAAGGAGCTGTCGCGCTTCTTTCCGGCGAACATCACCTACGAGATTCCCTACAACATCACGCCGGTGGTCGAAGCCTCGATCAAGAAGGTGCTGTCGACGCTGGTCGAGGCCGTGGTGCTGGTCTTCGTGGTGATGTTCTTGTTTCTCCAGAACATCCGCTACACCATCATTCCGACCATCGTGGTGCCGGTGGCGTTGCTCGGGGCCTGCTCCACGCTGCTGCTTGCCGGCTACTCCATCAACATGCTTTCGATGTTCGGCATGGTGCTCGCGGTCGGCATCCTCGTCGACGACGCCATCGTCGTGGTCGAGAACGTCGAACGCATCATGGCCGAGGAAGGCCTGCCGCCGAAGGAAGCGACGCGGAAAGCCATGTCGCAGATCACCGGCGCCATCATCGGCATCACGTTGGTGTTGATGGCGGTGTTCGTGCCGATGGCATTCTTCCCGGGCTCGGTCGGCATCATCTATCGCCAGTTCTCGGTGACCATGGTCGCAGCGATCGGCTTCTCCGCCTTCCTGGCGCTGTCGCTGACGCCGGCGCTGTGCGCGACCCTGCTCAAGCCCGTCGAGGCCGGCCACGGTCACGCGAAGAGGGGCGTGTTCGGCTGGTTCAACCGCATGCTCGAAGGCGGCAAGGAGCGCTATTCCCGAACCGTCGGATTCTCGCTGAAGCGGACCGGCCGTCTGATGCTGGTCTACGCCGCGCTGCTGGTCGGCTTGTCCTGGGCCTTCATCAACCTGCCCGGCGGCTTCCTGCCCGTCGACGATCAGGGCTTCGTCACCACCGACGTGCAGACGCCGTCGGATTCGTCCTACGCGCGCACCGAAGCCGTGATCGAAAAGGTGGAAAAATATCTGGCACAGCGGCCGGGCGTCGACAACGTCACCTTCCTCACCGGCTTCAGCTTCTCCGGCCAGGGCATGAACACCGCGCAGGCGTTCATCACCTTGAAGGACTGGTCGGAACGCGGGCCAAAGGACTCCGCCGCCGCGATCGTCAACGACATCAACCGCGACCTGTCGTCTTCCGTTCGCGATGCAAAGATCTCAGCGCTCCAGCCGCCGCCGATCGACAATCTCGGCAATTCCTCGGGCTTCTCGTTCCGTCTCCAGGACCGCGGCCAGAAGGGCTATCAGCAATTGATGCGCGCCGCGGATCAACTGATCGCCGAAGCCAATGCGAGCCCCGTGCTGCAGAAGGTCTATATCGAAGGCCTGCCCGAGGCCGGCGTGGTCAATCTCGTGATCGACCGCGAGAAGGCCGGCGCCTTCGGCGTCACCTTCGAGGACATCAACAACACGATCTCGACCAATCTCGGCTCGAACTACATCAACGACTTCCCGAACCGCGGCCGCATGCAGCGCGTCGTGGTGCAGGCCGACGCCCGCGACCGCATGCGGACCGAGGACATCCTCAACTACAACGTCAAGAACAGCCGCGGCCAGCTGGTGCCGTTCTCCTCGTTCGCCACGGTGGAATGGGCGCGGGGGCCGACGCAGATCGCCGGCTTCAACTACTACCCGGCTGTGCGCATCTCCGGCGAGGCGAAACCCGGCTTCACCTCGGGCGATGCGATCGCCGAGATGGAGCGGCTCGCCGGCAGGTTGCCGCGCGGCTTTGGTTATGAATGGACGGGGCAGTCACTCCAGGAGAAGCTCTCGGGCTCGCAGGCGCCGTTCCTGCTGGCGCTGTCGGTGTTCGTGGTGTTCCTGTGCCTTGCCGCACTCTATGAAAGCTGGACCATTCCGCTCGCGGTGCTGCTCACCGTGCCGCTGGGCATCGTCGGCGCGGTCGTCGCAGCGACGCTGCGGAGCTTGCCCAACGACGTCTACTTCACCGTCGGCCTGATCACCATCATTGGCCTTGCCGCAAAGGACGCGATCCTGATCATCGAGTTCGCGAAAGATCTGCGCAAGGAGGGCAAGCCGCTGGTGGAGGCCACCATCGAGGCTTGCCGCCTGCGCTTCCGCCCGATCCTGATGACCGGCCTCGCCTTCATCTGCGGCGTGCTGCCGATGGCGATCGCCCACGGCGCCGGCGGCGCCAGCCAGCAAGCGCTCGGCTCCGTCGTGATGGGCGGCATGATCGCGGTGGTGATCCTGGCGCTCTTGATGGTGCCGGTGTTCTTCGTCTCGGTGCAGCGCGTGTTGGGCGGGGATCGGGAGCCGGTGGCGGCGAAGGAAGGCGAGGCCTACGGGCCGCCGGCGCCGGTTCGACACTAAGCAGGTCGCGTCACATCCCTTACCTCGCCCGGTTGCGGGGCGAGGGAGCGCAGCGTCGCTGTGGCGGCACCTTACGCCGACTTCCGCAAGATCTTCACAAGCTCCCCGTGCACGAACTCGTTCCCGCACACGAGATGTCCGGTCACCAGCGCATCGCCGGGCGTGTCGATATCGCTCACCGTGCCGCCGGCTTCCCGCACCATGATCTGGCCGGCCGCGATGTCCCAGGGTGACAGATTCCGTTCCCAATAGCCGTCGAGACGGCCGGCGGCGACGAAGGCGAGGTCGAGCGAGGCGGCGCCGAAGCGGCGCAGGCCAGCGACGCGGTCCTGGATCGCGGTCATCTCGCGGCGGAATTCCTCGTGGTCGCCGCGGCCGAGATGGGGCAGGCCGCAGGCCACCACGCATTCGTTGAGCTGGCGGCGGCCGGCCACGCGCAGCCGCTGGTCATTGAGGAAGGCGCCCTTGCCGCGCTCGGCGATGTAGAGCTCGTCGTTAGCGGGGTTGTAGATCACGCCCGCGATGACCGTGCCCTCGCGTGCAAGGCCGATCGAGATCGCGAATTGCGGGATGCCGTGCAGGAAGTTGGTGGTGCCGTCCAAGGGATCGACGATCCAGGTATGGCTCTTGTCACTGCCTTCGCGAGTGCCGCCCTCTTCGCCGATGAAACCGTAGCCGGGCCGCGCCTTGGCGAGGTCCTGGTAGAGGATCTCCTCGGCCCGCTTGTCGGCGAGCGAGACGAAATTCGCCGGGCCCTTCAGCGAGACCTGAAGATGCTCGATCTCGCCGAGATCGCGCTTGAGGCTGCGGCCGGCGCGACGCGCAGCCTTCACCATGACATTGATCGTTGCGGAGTACAGCATGAGCTCTGGTCTTGATCGGGGGGAAATGGCGCGAAATCGCGCCTGTTAAGGGATGGGGTGCCCTGCGAGGGCGCCAAGGTCAAGTCATTTGGTCCCAAGCCATTTCTTGGCCGCGGCCTCGGCCTTGGCCCGGTCTTCGGCCGGCAGATCGGACAATTGCTTGTCGAGCTCCGGGTCACCCTTGCCGGCGGTCTTGGCCACCAGGTGCCATTTGAAGCCTTCGATCTTGTCCACGGAGGTGCCCATGCCGTTGATCAGCACCCAGGCCAGCCGGTTCTGCGCGATCGCGCTGCCCTGGCGGGATGCCTTGCGGAGCAACGCGACAGCCCCCGGCTGGTTCTGCGGCGTGCCGGTGCCGTTGAACATGGCGATGGCATATTCGACTTCGGCATCGACATTGTCGGCGAGCGAAGCGGCTTGGAGCAGCCGCACGGCCCGTTCGGGGTCCTTCGGCACACCGGTGCCTTCCTTGTAGAAGGTCGCGAGCGCGTATTGCGCCTCGGGAAGGCCGGCATCGGCGGCTTGGCGCAGCAGCTCGGCGGACCGCTTGACGTCCTGCGGTAGCGTCTGGCCGTCGAGATACAGCAAAGCGAGGTTATAGGCCGCCTTCGGCTCGCCGAGCTTGGCGGCGGACGCCATCAGCTTGACCGCTTCGGCCTTGTCGACCGGGCCGCCGCGGCCGGAGATGCGCAGCATGGCGAGCGCGAACATCGCCTCGCGGTCGCCGGCGTCCGCAGCGCGCTTGTACCATTCCTGCGCCTTGGCGTAGTCGCGGCGGATGCCCATGGCGTTGGAATAGAGCTCGCCGAGCATGGTCATCGCCTTGGGATCGCCTCCTTGCGCGCGGGCGGTGGCGAGCTCGAACGCCGTCTTGTACTGCCCGCGCTGGTAGGCGCCGAACACCAGATCGACATTGGAATTGTCGGTCGGCGGCGCGGGGATCACGGTCGCGGCCGGGGCCGGCTTGGAGGAGGGGGCCGGCTTCGGGGAGGCTGAAGGCTTCGGCGCCGGTGCAGCCTCCTTCTTGTTGGTGAGCGCGTGCGGCTTCGGCTTCGGTTTCTCAGGTGCCGCGCTCGGCGTTGTGGCCGGCGGGGTGATCTGGAGCTGCGCGGCCGCAGGCACTGTGAGCAGCAGCGTGGCCAAAATGGTGATGCGCGGGAGCTTCATGTCCGGTGCTAGCCGTGCTCCTGGCGAGCCGGCGCCGTCGCATGGGCCTTCTTGATGGCAGCATCGGCCTCGATCAACGCGGCCTTGGGCCCGCGCGGATCGGCCCAGATGAACTCGCCGGCCAGCACGAAATCAGCGCCGCTGGCGGCGAAGTCGTAAGCCTCTTCCAGCGAGGTGGCAAAGCCGACGCAAGGCGGCTCGAACAGCTCGGCCCACCAGTCCAGCCGCTCGGCGATCGCCTGTGACGACGGACGCTGCCCCTTGGCGTCAGGCTCGCCGAACAGCACGTAATCGGCGCCTATTTCGCCCGCGCTCATGGAATCGTGGCGCGTGGCAAGCCCGCCGACGCCGGCGATGCGATCCGGTTTGAGCGAGGGCGCCGCCTCTTCCAGCGCGGCAAGGCCGGTAAGGTGCGCACCATCGGCGCCGCCCCGCGCGACCAGCTCGGCATGACCGTCGACCAGCAACGCGGCCCCTGCCTTCTGCACCGGCGGCGCCAAGGCCTTGATGCGCGAGATCATGGTGCGCTGGTCGGTCTCCTTCAGCCGCAGCAGCACGGCGGCGACATCGGCAGAGGCGAGCAGGGCAGGCAGCTCGGCGACGAGCGATGCCGGATTGTCGACAACAGGCGTCGCGAGATAGAGACGCGGCGCCGGGCGCGGCGGAGGCGGCTTGTTCGACAAGGTCTAGGCTGCCTTCTGTTCCAGGCTGCTTTGCCATTCGCCCTTGGACGCAAGGCCGTTCATCCGCGCGCGGTGGCTGAAGGCACGCTGTCCGGCCGCGACGTTCTCCGCCTTGCCGGACCAGGCCTTCTGCGGCGCGGCCTGGAGCGCGCGGCCGTAGGAGAAAGTCAGGCTCCAGGGCAGCGGGCCAAGCTTGTGCATGGCGTTGAGATGCGCGGTCGCCTCCTCGTCGGACTGGCCGCCGGAGAGGAAGGCGATGCCCGGCACCGCCGCCGGCACGCAGGCCTTCAGCAGCCGCACTGTCTTCTCCGCGACTTCCTCGACGGAAGCCTGTTTCGCGCACTTCTTGCCTGAGATCGCCATGTTCGGTTTCAGCACCATGCCCTCGAGCGCGACGCGTTGCACGCGCAACTCCTGAAATGTCGTGTTGAGCACGCGTTGCGTCACCTCATAGCACTGATCGATGTCGTGATCGCCATCCATCAGCACCTCCGGCTCGACGATCGGCACGATCTGCGCGGCCTGGCACAGCGCGGCATAGCGCGCCAGCGCATGGGCGTTGACACTGATCGCGGTCATCGAGGGAATGGCGCTGCCGATGTCGATCACCGCGCGCCATTTGGCAAAGCGCGCGCCGCGCTCGTAATATTTCTGCAGGCGCTCGGCGAGCTTATCGAGGCCGACGGTAACGAGTTCGCCCGGGCACATCGGCAAGGCTTGCGTACCTTCGTCGACCTTGATGCCGGGGATGGCGCCGGTCTCCTCGATCAGCCTGATCAGCGGCGTGCCATCCTTCGCGTCCTGCCAGATCGTCTCGTCATAGAGGATCACGCCGGAGATGTACTGGCTCATGGCCTCCTTCGAGCGGAACAGCATCTCGCGATAGTCGCGGCGGTTGGTTTCCGTGGATTCCACGCCGATTGCGTCAAAACGCTTCTTGATGGTGCCGGAGGATTCGTCGGCGGCAAGGATGCCCTTGCCGGGCGCGACCATGGCGGTCGCAATCCTGTTGAGCTCAGTCAGATTCATCGAGAGGTCCTCCCAAAACGATTCTGCCCTTGCCCGTGAAAATAGACCGTTCTCGGGCAATTGCCGAGTTAACGTTCGTCGCAGGGTGAAGGGCCTTCTGTCATTCCGGGATGGCCGAAAGGCGCAGGCCCGGAATCCATAACCCCCGGCTGTGGTTATGGATTCCGGGCCCACGCTTCGCGTGTCCCGGAATGACGGGAGGTATGCCTAAGGGCGTTACGCCAGCGCGATCGCTATGCGACGCGGGGATCGAGCTCGCCCTTGGCGTAGCGCTTGGCCATCTCGGCGGTGGTCAGCACCTTCTTGATCTTCGAGGCCTGGCCGGCGGTATTGAACTCCTGGAGGCGCTGCTTGCACAGCTTGGTCATCGCCTCCATTGCCGGCTTCAGGTACTTGCGCGGATCGAACTCCTCCGGATTGTCCTTGAGCACTTTCCGGATCTGGCCGGTCATCGCCATGCGGTTGTCAGTGTCGATGTTGATCTTGCGCACGCCGTTCTTGATGCCGCGCTGGATCTCGGCCACCGGCACGCCCCAGGTCGGCTTCATCTTGCCGCCATAGGCGTTGATGATGTCCTGGAGGTCCTGCGGCACCGATGAGGAGCCGTGCATCACGAGATGCGTATTCGGCAGCTTGCGGTGGATCTCCTCGATCACGTTCATGGCGAGGATGTCGCCGTCCGGCTTGCGGGTGAACTTGTAGGCGCCGTGGGAGGTGCCCATCGCGATCGCGAGCGCGTCGACCTTGGTCTCCTTCACGAACTTCACGGCCTCGTCGGGATTGGTCAGGAGCTGGTCGTGGCTGAGCTTGCCTTCGGCGCCGTGGCCGTCCTCCTTGTCGCCCATGCCTGTCTCGAGCGAGCCGAGCACGCCGAGTTCGCCTTCGACCGAGATGCCGCCGAGATGGGCCATGTCGGTCACGGTCTTGGTGACGCCGACATTGTAGGCCCAGTCGCCGGGGGTCTTGCCGTCGGCCTTGAGCGAGCCGTCCATCATCACCGAGGTGAAGCCGGCCTGGATCGCGGTCATGCAGGTCGCCGGCTCGTTGCCGTGGTCGAGATGCACGCAGACCGGAATGTGCGGATAGATCTCGGTCACCGCGTCCATCATGTGCTTGAGCATGACGTCGTTGGCGTAGGAGCGCGCGCCGCGCGAGGCCTGGATGATGACAGGCGCGTCGACCTGGTTGGCCGCGTCCATGATCGCCAGCGCCTGCTCCATGTTGTTGATGTTGAAGGCCGGTACGCCGTAATCGTTTTCCGCCGCATGGTCGAGCAGTTGACGTAACGTGATCCGAGCCATCTGTCTTTTTCTCCGGTTTGGGCCTGCAAGGCCACTCAATGTTTGCCGACTTAAAGCTTACTTGATGCGCAGCACCTCGACGCCGGGCAGGGGCTTGCCTTCCATCCATTCAAGGAACGCGCCACCGGCGGTCGAGACATAGGTGAAACTGCCGGCGACGCCGGCCTGGTTGAGCGCGGCAACGGTGTCGCCGCCGCCCGCGATCGAGATCAGCTTCTTCGCCTTGGTGCGTTCGGCGGCGTGCCTGGCGGCCGCGACCGTGCCGCGGTCGAACGGCTGCATCTCGAAGGCGCCGAGCGGTCCGTTCCAGACCAGCGTCGCCGCATCGTCGATCGCGGCGTGAACGCGCACGATGGATTGCGGGCCGACGTCGAGGATCATGCCGTCGGCAGGGATCGCATCAAGCCCATAGGCATGCGACGGCGCGTTGGCGGCGAAATGGTAAGCCACGGTGGCGTCCACGGGGAGAATGATGGCGCAATTGGCGGCTTCCGCCTTCTCCATGATGCGCAGCGCAGTGGCGGCGAGATCCTTCTCGGCCAGCGACTTGCCGACCGCGACGCCCTGGGCGTGCAGGAAGGTGTTGGCCATGCCGCCGCCAATCACGAGCGCATCGACCTTGGTGACGAGGTTTTCGAGCAGGTCGATTTTGGTCGAAACTTTCGCGCCGCCGATGATCGCGATGACCGGCTTGGTCGGCGAGCCCAGCGCCTTCTCTAGCGCGTCGAGCTCGGCCTGCATGGTGCGGCCGGCATAGGCCGGCAGCTTGTGGCCGAGGCCTTCGGTCGAGGCGTGGGCGCGGTGCGCCGCCGAGAACGCGTCATTGACCCAGATGTCGCCGAGCTTTGCCAGTTCCGCGACGAAGGCGGAATCGTTCTTTTCCTCTTCTTTGTGGAAGCGGGTGTTTTCCAGGCAGAGAATGTCGCCGTCCTTCAAGCTGGCGACGGCCTTGGCCGCCGGCTCGCCGATGCAGTCGTCGGCGAAGGCAACGGGCTTCTTCACGACCTTGGACAGGGCTTCGGCAACCGGCTTGAGCGATTCCTTGGGATCGCGGCCCTTCGGCCGGCCGAAATGCGCGAGCAGGATGACCTTGCCGCCTTTGTCGGAGATCTCGCTGATGGTCGGGGCGACGCGCTCGAGCCGCGTTGCGTCGCTGACGCGCCCATTCTCCATGGGTACGTTCAGATCGACGCGCAGCAATACGCGTTTGCCCTTCACGTCGACGTCGTCGAGGGTGCGGAATGATTTCGTCATTGGAGGCCCCTTGTCCCGGGCGCTACTAGCGGCGCGTAGTGCCGCTGTGCAGAACCGGGACCGCACGTTGCGGCGAGTCCCGCGGTTGAATGGGTCCCGGATCTGCGAAGCAGCATTTCACGCTGCATCGCGTCCGGGACGAGAGCGGCCTTAGATCACCTTCGCGATCGCGACGGCGGTGTCCGCCATACGGTTCGAGAAGCCCCACTCGTTGTCGTACCAGGACATCACGCGCACCAGCGTGCCGTTCTGCACCTTGGTCTGGTCCTCGTGGAAGGTCGAGGAGTGCGGGTCATGATTGAAGTCGATCGAGACGTTCGGCGCGGTGGTGTAGCCGAGGATGCCCTTGAGCTGCTGCTCGGAGGCGCGCTTCATCGCCGCGTTGACCTCCTTGGCGTCGGTGGCGCGCTTGGCGACGATCTTGAGGTCGACGACCGAGACGTTCGGGGTCGGCACGCGGATCGCGACGCCGTCGAGCTTGCCCTTCAGCTCGGGCAGCACGAGGCCGATCGCCTTGGCGGCGCCGGTCGAGGTCGGGATCATCGACATCGCGGCGGCGCGGCCGCGGTAGAGATCCTTGTGCAGCGTGTCCAGCGTCGGTTGGTCGCCGGTATAGGCGTGGATCGTGGTCATGAAGCCGGTCTCGATGCCGACGAGATCGTTCAGCACCTTGGCGACCGGCGCGAGGCAGTTCGTGGTGCAGGAGCCGTTGGAGACGACCAGATGATCCCTGGTCAGCGTGTCGTGGTTGACGCCGTAGACGATGGTGGCATCGGCGCCGTCGGCGGGCGCGGAGACCAGCACGCGCTTGGCGCCGGCGGTCAGATGCGCAGACGCCTTGTCCTTCGAGGTGAAGATGCCGGTGCACTCCAGCGCAACATCGACGCCGAGATCTTTCCAGGGCAGCTTCGAGGGATCGCGCTCGGCGGTCACCTTGATCTTGCCATTGCCCAGGTTGATCGAGTCACCGTCGACGGTGACCGTGCCGGGGAAACGGCCATGGACGCTATCGAAACGGAGCAGATGGGCGTTGGTCTCGACCGGGCCGAGGTCGTTGATGCCGACCACCTCGATGTCCTTGCGGCCTGACTCCGCGATAGCCCGCAGGACGTTGCGGCCAATGCGGCCAAAACCGTTAATTCCGACGCGGACTGCCATGTTTCGTCTCCTTCAATGACCGTTGTCATCCCGCACAACGCGCTTTCGTGCGCCTGCGAGGGTTTTTTAGGGGCGGGCGCCCGGTTCGGCCGGGCGGTGCTTGATCATATGGGAGATTAGGTAGTCCTTTTTTGCGGCAAGCTCAACTCTCAGGAAACGCGCTTCAGCACAGCGTTAACCGCGGCCTCGGCGGTGATGCCGAAATGCTTGTAGAGCTCGTTGACAGGACCGCTTTCGCCGAAGGAATGCATGCCGATGAATTCGCCGTCCTGGCCGATCACGGCGTCCCAGCCCCAGCGCACGGCGGCCTCGATCGCAATCTTGACCGGCGCGTTCCCGATGATCGCGGCGCGTTTGGCCTCTGGTTGCGCTAACAACAGCTCGAGCGAAGGAACAGAGACCACCCGTGACGCGATGCCGCGTTTGGCGAGCTGCTTCTGGGCGGCGACCGCGATCTCCACCTCTGAGCCGGAGGCGAACAGCGTCACCTTGGCTTCGCCCTGAGCTGCGACCAGCTCATAGGCGCCGGCCGCGCAGGGATTGTCGTTCGGTGCGCTGGTACGGAGCTGCGGCAGGTTCTGGCGCGTCAGCGCCAGCACGGTCGGGCCGTCGACGCGGTTGAGCGCGAGCTCCCAGCACTCGGCGACCTCGATCGAATCGCAAGGACGGAACACGCGCATGTTGGGAATGGCGCGTAATGCGGCGAGATGCTCGACCGGTTGATGAGTCGGACCGTCTTCGCCGAGGCCGATTGAATCGTGCGTCATCACATAGACGACGCCGGCGCCCATCAGCGCGGCAAGGCGCATCGCGGGACGTGCGTAGTCGGTGAACACCAGGAAGGTCGCGCCGTTCGGCGCGAAGCCGCCGTGCAGGAAGATGCCGTTCATCGCGGCGGCCATGCCGTGCTCGCGAATGCCGTAATGGATGAAGCGGCCCTTCGGCGTCTTGGCGGAGAAGGCGGTCGCCGACTTGGCCTTGTTGTTGTTGGAGCCGGTGAGGTCGGCGGAGCCCGCCAGGAATTCCATCGGCATCGCGGCCGCGATCGCCTCGATCGCCGCCTCCGACGATTTGCGGGTCGCCGCCGTCAGCGGCTTTTCCAACAGCTCCTTCTTGTGCGCCCGCAGCGCCTTTGCCAGCGAGGCCGGGCGCTCATGGCGCAGGCGGCGCTCGAACTCGGCGCGCTTTCGGCTGCCGAGCTCACCGAGCCGTGCTTCCCATTCCTGGCGCGCTGCTGCGCCGCGACGGCCGGCGTCACGCCACGCCTTCAGCACGTCCTCGGCGACCGCGAATGGCTCGAGCGAGATGCCGAGATTTTCCTTGGCGGCCTTGAGCTCGTCGGCGCCGAGCGCCTCGCCATGCACTTTCGACGTGCCGGCCTTGTGCGGCGCGCCGAAGCCAATGGTGGTGCGGCAGGCGATCAGCGTCGGCCTGTTCGATTTCTTGGCGCGCGTGATCGCGTCGGTGATCGCGGCCTGGTTCTGGCCGTCGATCTTCTCGGCCGCCCAGCCTGCCGACTTGAAGCGCTTCACCTGGTCGACGGAATCGGAGAGCGTGGTCGGGCCGTCGATGGAGATGCCGTTGTCGTCGTAGAGCACGATCAGCTTGTTCAGCTTCCAGTGCCCGGCCATCGCGATCGCTTCCTGCGACACGCCCTCCATCAGGTCGCCGTCGGAGGCGAGCACGTAAGTGTGGTGGTCGACGATCTTCTTACCGAACTCGGCTGCCAGCATCTTCTCGGCGAGCGCCATGCCGACCGCGGTGGAGATGCCCTGGCCGAGCGGGCCGGTGGTGGTCTCGATACCCCTGGTGCGGAAATTCTCGGGGTGTCCTGGGGTGAGCGAATCGACCTGGCGGAACTGCTTGATCTGGTCCAGCGTCATCTCGGAATTGCCGGTTAGGTACAGCAGCGAATAGAGCAGCATCGAGCCGTGACCGGCCGAGAGCACGAAGCGGTCGCGATCCGGCCAGGCCGGCGCGGAGGCGTCGAATTTCAGGAACTGGGTGAACAGCACGGTGGCGATGTCGGCAGCGCCCATCGGCAGGCCCGGATGGCCCGATTTGGCCTTCTCGACGGCGTCCATCGAGAGGCCGCGGATCGCGTTGGCCATACGGGTGTGATCGACCTGCGTCATGTCTGAAATCCGTCTGAAATGAAGCGCTTGGAGGCGATGTACGCCCGCGCGGGAAGGAGCCTGGCGGCCACTGAAGGTCCGGGCTGGGATAGCACCTCGGTTCCGGGAGTCCAAGGCAATCAAACGCCGGTTTGGCCGCAAAAGTTGCCTGTGTGGAAATCGGTTTTCCGCCCGGATCGGGCCCAGGAGAACTGACGGATCAGCACGACCTTCTCCCGATCTATCGGTGCATAGTTTCGCGGCGGCGTTGCGCTTGGCTAGCTTGCCACGTAAATTTCTGCTTCTAACCGCTTGCCGAACCGAGTCTTTTGCCGGACGGCGAGCCCCAGTAACAAGGCCACTGGGCAAAGGCCGGTAGGTTCCGCCGCTGACTGCATGAACGATCGCGTATCCAACAGCTCTGCCATGACGGAATCATCCGCCGTCGAGATCGAGATCGCGACCCGCAGGCTCACGGCGGCGCTCGACGCACTCGAAAGCGCGGTGGAGCGGCGGCGCGATGCCGATCGCGACGAGAACGAGCTCGCGGCGCGAATCCAGGCGCTCGGCGCGGACCGCTCGCGGCTCGCCGACGAGCTCGATGGTGCGCTGGTGAAGGCGCGCAAGCTCGAGCGCACCAATCGCGAGATCTCCGACCGGCTGGATTCCGCGATCGTCACGATACGTTCGGTGCTCGATACCGGAGAGGACGGATGAGCCACATCAATGTCACCATCAATGGCCGGCAATACCGCATGGCTTGCGAGGAGGGCCAGGAGGTGCGGCTGCTGAAGCTCGCCGAAAGCCTGGAGACCCGCATCCAGTCCCTGCGCGGAAAGTTCGGCGAGATCGGCGATGCGCGCCTCACGGTGATGGCAGCGCTGACCGTGTGCGACGAGCTGGTCGACGCCGGCAACCGGATCCGCACCATGGAGCAGGAGCTGATCGAGCTCAGGGATTTCCGCAACGCCGCCGTCGAGCGCGCCCGGATGACGCAGACCGCGGTGGTGAATGCGCTGAACGCCGCCGCCGAACGCATCGAGAAGTCGACCCAGGTCCTGAACCGGACCGTCGGCAACGGCATCGCAATCGGTTAGAGCCGCGATAGATGAGACGCGCTGAGCTGTCGTTCTCGATGTGGCGGCGGGCTCAACCTCTCCCGCTTGCGGGAGAGGTCGCGCCGGAGGCGCGGGTGAGGGCTCTCACCTCTTGGGGAGTCTCGCCTGTGGAGACACCCTCTCCCCAACCCTCCCCCGCAAGCGGGGGAGGGAGCGCACTTCCGCCGTGGCTGCACCGAAGCTCCGCACTCTCGCCGGGCTGGCGGTTCGTCAATATCGTTGTTACATTGCGCAAGCGAGGCTGCGACGTGCGTCAGGAGCCATATATCCCCGGGGCCTTATCGATCCTTTAGGGAACTGTCCCTGGCCGGGCCCGTGGGCCCGGACATATGGTGCCCACCTACTTTCGTAGGGAACTCCGGGATCGAGTGCTTCAACGGCGTCCGCGGCTTCGCACTGTTTCTTCTGGTCGTGTTTGTCGAATTGCGTCCCCGACGCGCTTGCGGTTCAGTCATTCTCGGTATCATGCCCCGCGCAGGCCGGGCATCCAGTACGCCGCGGCGTTGAGGTTCAAGCACTGGCGTCTCTGGAATACTGGATCGCCCGCCTGCGCGGGCGATGACGGCGGAGCAAGACTTCGCCCTCGGGGGAAAACGCGCATGTCCAGCTCCAAAGCCGAACTCCGCGCCAAAGCGCTCAGCAAGCGCGACGCGCTGAGCGAGAAGAAGCGCACCAACGCCGCCGCGAAGCTCGCGGAGCGCGGACTGCCGTTCAAGCTGCTGCCCGGCAGCATTGTCTCCGGCTATTCGCCGATCCGCAGCGAGATCGATCCGATGCCGCTCATGCGAAAGCTCGCCGAGCAAGGCGCGAAGCTGGCGCTGCCTTGCGTCACCGCGCGCGGCCAGTCGTTGATCTTCCGTCTCTTTCATCCGAGCGACCGCCTCATGCTCGGCCCGCTCGGCATTCCCGAGCCGTCGCCGGCCGCCAGCGAAGTCATCCCCGACATCATGCTGACGCCGCTCGCCGCCTTCGACCGTCTTGGCCATCGCATCGGCTATGGTGCGGGGCATTACGATTTCACCTTCGCGCATTTGCGGAAAGCCAAGAATATCGTCGGGATCGGGCTTGCCTTTGCGGCGCAGGAGATCGAGGCGGTTCCTGCACTATCGCACGACGTCGCGCTGGATTATGTGCTAACGGAATCGGACGTGTTCGATTTCCGGAGTTCTGAAGTTGCGCATTCTCTTCGTGGGTGACGTCGTCGGCCGCGCCGGACGCACGGCGATTGCTGATCATCTGCCTGGCATGGTCAAGGACTGGTCGCTCGACTTGGTCGTCGTCAACGGCGAGAATGCCGCCGGCGGCTTCGGCATCACGGAAGCGATCTACCAGGAATTCCTCGATGCCGGCGCCGACGCGGTAACGCTCGGCAATCATTCCTGGGACCAGCGTGAAGCCTTGGTTTTCATCGAGCGCGCCGAGCGCCTGGTGCGGCCGGCGAACTATCCGCGCGGCACGCCGGGCCGCGGCGCTGCGCTGGTCGAGGCCAAGAACGGCAAGCATGCGCTCGTCGTCAACGCTTTGGGGCGCGTCTTCATGACCCCGTTCGACGATCCGTTCGCGGCGCTGGAGCGCGAGCTCGGCGCCTGCCCGCTCGGCGTCGCGGCCGATGCCATCATCGTCGACTTCCATTGCGAGGCGAGCAGCGAGAAGCAGGGCATCGGCTTCTTTTGTGACGGCCGCGCCAGCCTCGTCGTCGGCACGCATACGCATGTGCCGACCGCCGACCATCAGATCCTGTCAGGCGGCACCGCCTACATGACCGATGCCGGCATGACCGGGGATTACGATTCAATCATCGGCATGCAGAAGGAAGAGCCGCTGCGCCGGTTCACCTCGGGGATTCCGTCGGGCCGGTTCGAGCCCGCCGCTGGAATGGCGACGCTCAGCGGCGTAGCAGTGGAGACCGATGATGCAACGGGGCTCGCGCTGCGGATCTCGCCGGTGCGGCTAGGAGGCAGGCTGGAGCCGACGACGCCGAAGTTCTGGTTGAGCTAGGGCGTGTACACTTAAACTTGCGCTCCATTTCGTATTAGCCTGCTCTGCTCGTGATGGCGGCGCGTTGGCGCACCTCACCCTAGGTCCCCCGGTGGGACTTCAAGATCAAGTGACATCGCTACTTTGAGGTTGATCACGAACTCGAAGCTGGTGGGCTGCCAGATTGGCAGATCGCCCGGGAAATGGTTGAGGAGTTTGGCTCAGCCGCAGCGTGACTCCGCAGTGACCAGGCCTCAGCGCGTGGATCGTCGAGGAGCGTCTGCCAATATTCCGGCGGCAGATCGGCGTCCGTGAAATGGCGGCTACGCTTCGCCATCCGCCTTACGATTTCGATCACGGAGCCTGACAGGCGTGCTTCCCTAATGCAAATTTGTCCGCTCCTATTGACACGCCTCGCGAATGGGCAAATCCTTACAACGCAATTGCCATCGCCAATTTCAGCACTGCGAACTTCGGCGCCTCGGACTTTATCGGCGCTATCCGACTCAATTTTCTGAATAGAAACGGAGGGGCCGATGCGCGCGCTCGCCTTGAGAACCGTCTCTCTTCTTACCCTCACTATCCTGGGCTCGATCTCTGCCACGCCTGCCGCACGCGCGGAGGACGGGACCGACGAGCAGTTTGGCAAGGTTCACTTCCAGACGTCCTGCAACGAATTGGCGCAGCGCCGCTTTGACCGCGGGATGCGCTATCAGCACTCGTTCTGGTACCGGCCCGCGAAAGAGATTTTCGAGGAGACGTTGCAGGCCGATCCGGAATGC
Source organism: Bradyrhizobium sp. 164 (assembly GCF_023073715.1). GTDB lineage: Bacteria > Pseudomonadota > Alphaproteobacteria > Rhizobiales > Xanthobacteraceae > Bradyrhizobium. Next base: position 15,858 of record NZ_JADPKA010000095.1, on the reverse strand, counting down.
GCGATCGCCTATTGGGGCATTGCCCTCAGCCTGCTGTATAATCCGCATTTTCCCGCGCCGAAGGAAAACCTCACCGAGGGCCTCGCCGCGCTGCAGAAGGCCAAGGCACTCGGCGCCAAGAGCGAACGCGAACGCGACTATATCGATGCGCTGCTGGCCTTCTATTCGGGCGACGAAAAGACGACGTTTGGTCAACGCGCGCAGGCCTATCTCAAGGCAACCGAAGCCGTCGCCGCGCGCTATCCCGATGATGACGAGGCGCAGATCGCCTACGCCATTACGCTGAATGTGACGGCGTCACCAAACGACAAGACCTATGCTAACCAGCTCAAGGGCGCGGCCATCCTGGAGCCGATCTTCAAGCGGCAACCGCGGCATCCCGGCGTCGCGCATTACCTGATCCACCTCTACGACTATCCGGCGATCGCCGAGCAAGGTCTCGACGCTGCCAAGCGCTATTCCGAGATCGCGCCGGCGGCGCCGCACGCTTTGCATATGCCGTCGCACATCTTCACACGCGTCGGCTACTGGAACGAATCCATCGAGGCCAACAGCCGTTCCGCCAAGGCTGCCAAGGAGGGCAAGGACCCCAGCGAGCAGCTGCATGCCGACGACTATATGGTCTACGCCCTGCTCCAGCTTGCGCAGGACAGCCGAGCTCGCGACGTCATTGCGGACATGGTTGCGACCACGGGCTATGCGCCGGCCGTCCGCGCCGGTCCCTACGCGATAGCGGCCAGCCAGGCGCGCTATATGGTCGAGCGCGGCGATTGGCAGGGCGCCGCCGCGCTGAAGGTTGAGCCGAGCCGGTTTGGCTATGTCGATGCGATCACCCATTTCGCCCGCGCCCTTGGCGCCGCGCGCTCCGGCAATGCAGACGCAGCAACGGCGGACATCGCCAAGCTGGCGGAGCTGCGGGACAAGCTGCAGCAGGACAAGGATGCGTATTGGGCCGAGATCGTCGACATTCAGCGGCAGGTCGCCACAGCCTGGCAGCTCAATGCCCAGGGAAAACAGGCAGACGCGTTGGAGGCGATGCGCCTTGCCGCCGACGCCGAAGACAAGACCGAAAAATCCATCGTGACGCCGGGACCGCTTGCCCCGGCACGCGAGCTTTACGGGACCATGCTGCTCGAGCGCGGCATGGCGACGGACGCATTGGCCGCATTCGAAAGCACCATGCGCAAGGAGCCGAACCGCTTTGGTGCGACGATCGGCGCCGCTCACGCCGCCGAGAAAGCGGGCGACGCCGTGAAGGCGCGCCAGTACTACGGGAAAGTCGTGGACATGGCGCGCGATGGCGACACATCGCGGGAGGACCTCGCGGCTGCACGAAAGTTCTTGGCTCAGAATTAGCAAAAGTGCCGTGGCAGCTTCCATGCGCCTGACAGGCAAATTCATGGCGATCGGCGCAGCCGCAGCACTGCTCTGCGCAGTCGCTGCGCTCTGGACATTGCGATCCGGCGAACCGGCACGTGCTACAGCGGCACTCGGCGAGGTCCGCCCGGTGTGGTCAGAAACCGACTGGCCTTTCGGCGCAGATCCCTGGGGGAAAGGAAAGGCATTCCGCTGCAAGGCCGAGGATTGCGGCGGCGAGGTCCAGCTCTACGTTCGCGCCAAGCTCGGGTTTTGCAATTGCGCCACCGGCGTCGCCGACGATGACGACCTCGAAAAAATGGGCGACCTGGCGCTGATTGGCAAGGCAACGCCGATCGGTGCCGGTCGAGAGATCATCGTCGGTCCGATGCGCGGCCGCAGCCGGCCCTATCGCGTCGAGGGAAATCGCAACGCGCTCTCACTCGCCTTCAATCAGCGGTGCGACATGGTGGCCGCCACGGCTTTGGTTGGATCGGGCGCGCCCGCGTCACTGGAACCGGCGGTGCTGGCGTTCCTCAATAGCGACCGCATGTTGAAATGGGCCGAGATCGCGCTCGGCTTGTAACTCAGAGCAATTCGGCTTCCGCCTGACTGCAGGATCTTCTCCGCTTGCCCTGCGCAACGTTAGCATTAACGTCATGTGCGAGCGTGTCAGGGCTCTCCGCGCGAGACGAATGGGGTCGCAGCCGGCTACGCGGCCCGCTCCCACGAGGCAGCATAAGCGCAAATGCGCGATTTCGGAATAATCGCATTATGCCCCTGTTTTGCCCGACGCGTCAACCGCGTCGCGGCTTCTTCGGGCCTGCCCGCGTAAGCCTTTGATTTCGCTGGCCCCGGCTACTGTGCATGGGTTGTTTTTCAATTTTTGTTTTGAGGGCACCGGAGTGCCGTCGCGCAAGGCGCCTTGCGGGCCCTCAGCTCTGGCGAAAACCCATCCGGAAGGCGCCCCAGTGCTCGCCGCGGACCATGATCGGCGAGGACAGATCCTTCATCAGCACGAACTGCCCGCCGCCCATGTCGCGGCGGTAGGTCTGGAGCAGGAACGGTTTGGTGTTGGCCGCGACCTTCTTCACCGCGCGATCGGTGAACAGGCGGCGGTTGCGGCAATTGGCGTTATTCCAGACCGGGTCCTTGCCCTGCGGCAGACGGTAGTTCGGATTGTGGGTCGGCAGATAGCCGCCCCTCGCCCAGGCGACGCAGAACACGATACGGGGATCGGATTTCTGAATCGGATCCTGGATCGCGGGCAGGACGCGGTCGGTGAACTCGACGTAATTGGTGAGGAATTGTTTCGGATCGGTGCCGGGAATTTCGCGGTACTTCTCGTCCATGAGCTGGTCGAGCGTGATATCGCCGCGATCGACCGCGGCTTCGAACTCGGCGGAGATTCGCTTGGCGGTTTCGATGACCACGCGGATCAGCGGCGCGTCCGACGTCGCCACGCCGCTGTCGGCGATCAGCGCGATCAGGCCTTCCGAGGTGTCGAGCAGTTTTGCGATCCGTTGGTCGGCACTCCTGAGATCGCGCGAGGACAGATCGACGCCCTTGGCAAGCTCGTTGAGCTCGCCGATCACGGTGTCGCAATGCCCGAGGTTGGAGGTCGCAGCTCGCGTGACGCTGCCGATCTCCGCCTCCACTGAGGCGAAACCCTGCTGGACGCGCGAGATGATGCTGGAGATCTGCTGGGCGCCTTCGCCGGCAGTCTTGGCACGCTGCGAAGCGTCGCTGCTCTCGCCGATTAGGCCTTCGATCTGGCCGTCGAGATCGCGCACGGTGTCGGAGATCTGATGTGTGGCCTGGCGAGTGGCTTCGGCGAGGTTCTTCACCTCGCTCGCGACCACGGCGAAGCCGCGGCCGGCATTGCCGGCGCGCGCGGCTTCGATCGTTGCGTTCAGCGCGAGCAGATTGGTCTGCTTGGCGATCGCCTCGATCGAGCCGGAGACCTTTGCGACCTGGGCCAGCGCCGAGCCGACGGCGCTCAATCGCGCCTCGATCCGCTCCACCGCGGCGACGAGCTCGGAGATGTGGCTGACGGCGGTATCGACTGCGCTGCGCGACTGCGCGATCTCGTCGGCCGCGGCGGACGACGTCGTTTGCACTGCCTGAGATGCGTTGGCGATTTCGTGGTTGGCCGAGACCATCGTCTCGGCCGTCTTCTGGAGGTGGTGAAACCGTTCCGACTGGTTGGCGACGCGGCTTGCGACTTCCTGGACATTGCCGGCGATGTCGGCGAGTTCCACGCCGAGGCCGCCGATGCGATCGGCGAGTTGGTCGATGAGCCGTTCGGCCAGCGTCCGGTTGGAGCCGGTGTCCATGACTGCAAGTTGTACGGCGGACATGTGCGATGAGTCCTCAAGGAGAGCCGTTCGCCGGCTCACGGCGGCATTCCCATTCCAGCTTCAGCTTTAAAGGATGATTCGCGCCTGCCGTCTTGCCTGAGTGTGCACTACAATTTGTAGGCCGTCCTGAATCCGCCCCAGTGCCGGCCCTGCACCCGGATGGGGACGTCGATCTCCCGCATCATCACGGTGTTTCCGTTGCCCATGTCGCGCGCATAGCTCTGGACCAGGTACGAGCGCAGGTTGCGCGCGGCGGCGAGCCCCGCCGGATCGTTGAATATCCGCCGGTTGCGGCTGTTGGCAGTGTTCCAGGCCACCTCGCCCGGCCGCTGCGGATGCGAATAGATCTTGTTGTGCACCGGCAGGAAGCCGTTGCGATCAACCATGGCGCAGAACGCCATGCGCTGGTCCTTTGCCAGGAATGCCTCCTGGAACGGCGGTAGCGCGCGGTCGGCCCAGTCCAGATAACTTGTGCGATATTGCTGCGGATCGGTGCCCGCAATTTCTACATAGTCGGTGTCGAAAAGGTCGTCGATCTTGACCTCGCCGCGCGCGACCGCCTGCTCGAATATCTTCGTCAGGGCGTTGCCGGCTTCCATGGCACGGGTGACGAACTCCGTGTTCTCCTCATGGATCGACCACAGCCTGTCCTCGATCTTCTCGCGGAGCTCGGCATTGGGGCCGACGAATTGCGCGCGGGCGCCGGCTTTGGATTGCTCGACCACGCGCAGGCGGCAGGCGCCGACGTTCTCGAGGGTGCCTTCGACCAGCGCTTGCGGCGCAAGCCGGCCTGCGTCCGCGCCGCCGATCAGCACGCCGTCCATCGCGATCTCGTAGACTGGCATCACGCCGCGCGCGGTTTCGAACTTGAGATGGCAGGGCAAGCGCTCGGTCTTGCGGCGGTCATCGTGCTCGCTCTGGCGGAGCAGCACGGCGCAACGCGACTTCAGCTTTTGCGCGAAGGTAGTAACGGCGCGGCCGGCGCTGGCGACGTTCTCGCCATGGGTCTCGGCCGCTTTGGTGGCTGCATCGATCTCGGCCGCGCTCTCGCCGACCGAGACGATGAAGTCTGAGGCGCTGGCAGCGTTGCCGGAGACTTCGCTGGTGGTGGCGTTCTGCTCGGCGACGGCGCCGTTGACGGTCTCGAACACCGGGCGGATCGCCTCGATCGCCTGCGAGATGCGGTGCACGGCATCCGCAGAGCCGGCGGCGTCGCGCTGGAGTGCATCGATCTTTTTGGTGATCTCTTCGGTCGCGCCCTGGGTCTGCACTGCGAGCGCCTTCACTTCCGTCGCGACAACTGCAAAGCCTTTGCCGGCCGCGCCGGCGCGCGCGGCCTCGATGGTCGAGTTGAGCGCGAGCAGCGTCGTCTGCCGTGCGATCTGCGCGATCAGATTGACGACATTGCCGATGGCGGCGGAGGACTCGCGCAGGCGATCGACATTGGCGCGGGCTTCCTGCGCGGCGGCGCTGGCCTCGTCGGCGAGCTTGCCTGCCTCGCGAACCTGCGCTCCGATTCCCAGTGCGGACTGCGTGAACTTGTCGGCGGCATGGGCGAAGGTCGAGGCGGTCGATTGCGCCGCGTTGGTGCGGCCGGTCAGGGCGTCGGTGCGGTCGCGAATGGCGGCAAGGGTTGCCGCGGTCGCCTCGGCGCCGCCGGCCACCGAATTGGCGGCGCGCTCGAGCTGCCGGATCATCGCGCCGAGCTCGAGTTCCAGCAGTTCCAGGATCTCGCGGGCCGAGTCGCCATCGGCGGTCCCGGCGGGCTCGGAATGAGCCACCGGTTGCGCAGCCTGCGGGGCTGCCGCAGGCGCAGCCATGTCCGGCAGACGCTTCCGAAATAGTCCGAACGCCATCGGGTCTCTCTGGTCGGGGGACGGTCGGACGCTATTTTCGCAGGCTGAAATGAAGTCAGGGTTAACGATGCCTGAGACCTAGGCAGAGGCCATTACGGCGGCTACCTTTACAGTGCTACCTTAGAGCAGCAGATCCCTTTGATTCCGGTGGGTTGGCGGCCTATAAGGCCGCGCCTCCCACCCATCGGCGAACGATCCCAAGACCCTTCAAGAGACCACGCATGGCCGGACATTCCCAATTCAAGAACATCATGCACCGCAAGGGGCGGCAGGATGCCCAGAAGTCGAAGCTGTTCGGCAAGCTGGCGCGGGAAATCACCGTCGCGGCCAAGCTGGGTACACCCGACCCCGCCATGAACCCGCGCCTGCGCGCCGCCGTGATCGCCGCGCGCCAGGAGAACATGCCGAAGGACAATATCGAGCGCGCCATCAAGAAGGCGCTCGGCAGCGAGGGCGAGAATTATGACGAGATCCGCTACGAGGGCTACGGCCCCGGCGGCGTCGCCGTCATCGTCGAGGCGCTGACTGACAACCGCAACCGCGCCGCGTCCGATATCCGCTCCTTCTTCACCAAGTCCGGCGGCAATCTCGGCGAAACCGGCTCGGTCTCCTTCATGTTCGACCGTACCGGCATCATCGAATACGATCGCAGCGTCGCGTCTGACGATGCCGTGCTGGACGCGGCAATCGAGGCCGGCGCCGACGACGTGATCTCCGGCGAGGGCGGACACGAGATCTACGCCTCGACCGAAAGCTATCGCGACGTCGCCAAGGCGCTGGAAGCCAAGTTCGGTGAGCCGCGCAAGGCCGCGCTGATCTGGAAGCCGCAGAACACGGTGTCGGTCGACGACGAGACCGGCGAGAAGCTGCTCAAATTGATGGACATGCTGAATGAGCACGACGACGTCCAGAACGTCTACGCCAATTTCGAGGTGTCGGACGCGCTGATGGCGAAGATGGGCGGCTAGGCCCTCAACCCTCCGCTGTCGTCGCCCGGCTTGACCGGGCGACCCAGTATTCCAGAGACGTTCGAACAATACCGATAAGCCGCGGCATACTGGATACCCGCCTTCGCGGGTATGACACCGGAATGTGTGCTGAGCGGCGGTGCGCCCCGCGGTATCCCACTTCCCCTGTTACTTCCGTTCTGTTTCTGTTTCGCTTCGGGCGGCCAGCCGCTATCACTGGCCCATGACTGCGCTCCCGATTCGCGGCCCCGTTCGCATCATCGGCATCGACCCCGGCCTGCGCCGCACCGGCTGGGGCGTGATCGAGGCTGAGGGCAACCGTCTGATCTACGTCGCCTGCGGCTCGGTGGAACCGCCGGACGACTTGCCGTTGGCGAGCCGGCTGCTTGCGATCCATGAGGGGCTCGCGGCCGTTCTGTCCGATCACCGGCCGATGGAAGCCGCGGTCGAGCAGACCTTTGTCAACAAGGACGGCGTTGCGACACTGAAGCTCGGCCAGGCCCGCGGCGTTGCCATGCTGGCGCCCGCAATGTTCGGCATCGTTGTCGCCGAATATGCGCCGAACCAGGTCAAGAAGACGGTGGTCGGCGCCGGTCACGCCGACAAGCAACAGATCGCGATGATGCTCAAGATTTTGCTGCCCAAGGCCGAGCCGCCGTCGGCGGATGCCGCCGACGCGCTCGCCATCGCCATCACCCACGCTCATCACCGCCAGAGCACCGCGCTCAGGCTGAAGGTCGTGGGGATATGATCGGCAAGCTCAAGGGGCTGATCGATACTTACGGCGAGGATTTCGTCATCCTCGACGTCGGCGGCGTTGGCTATCAGGTGCATTGCTCGTCACGCACGTTGCAGCATCTGCCGTCGCCGGGCGAAGCGGCCGTGCTGTCGATCGAGACTTATGTCCGCGAGGACCAGATCAAACTGTTCGGCTTTCGCACTGACCAGGAGCGTGAATGGTTTCGCCTGCTCCAGACCGTGCAGGGCGTCGGCGCCAAGGTCGCGCTCGCCGTGCTCGGCACCTTGTCGCCGGCTGACCTCGCCAATGCCATCGCGCTCCGCGACAAGGCGGCGGTCGCGCGCACGCCCGGCGTCGGCCCCAAGGTCGCCGAGCGCATCGTCACCGAACTGAAGGACAAGGCGCCGGCCTTTGCCAATGTCGATCCGGCCGTGGTGCATCTCGCCGGCGCCGTCGACGACCAGCGCGCGCCGCGCCCCGTGGCGGATGCGATCTCCGCACTGGTCAATCTCGGCTACGGCCAACCGCAGGCCGCCGCGGCGATTGCGTCGGCTTCGCGTAGTGCGGGCGAGAATGCCGAGACCGCGCAGCTCATCCGCCTCGGCCTGAAGGAACTCGCGAAGTGAGCGATCCCAAGGCCAATCGCATGGTCTCGCCCGAGCGCCGCAGCGATGATGTCGGCGACACCGCGCTGCGCCCGCAATCGCTGTCCGACTTCGTCGGCCAGCAGCAGGCGCGCAAGAACCTCTCGATCTTCATCGAGGCGGCGCGCAAGCGCGGCGAGGCGCTGGATCACGTGCTGTTCGTGGGTCCCCCGGGTCTCGGCAAGACCACGCTGGCGCAGATCGTGGCGAAGGAGCTGGGCGTCGGCTTTCGTGCCACATCGGGGCCGGTGATCGCCAAGGCCGGCGATCTCGCCGCTCTCCTCACCAACCTCGAAGAGCGCGACGTGCTCTTCATCGACGAAATCCATCGCCTCAGTCCGGCGGTGGAAGAGGTGCTCTATCCCGCGATGGAGGACTTTCAGCTCGACCTCATCATCGGCGAGGGCCCGGCGGCGCGCTCGGTGAAGATCGAGCTGTCGAAATTCACCCTCGTCGGCGCTACCACGCGCGCTGGCCTGCTGACCAATCCGCTGCGCGACCGCTTCGGCATTCCGGTGCGGCTCAATTTCTACACCATTGAAGAACTGGAAAGCATCGTCAGCCGCGGCGCGCGCGTGCTCAATGTCGGCATGACCGCCGATGGCGCCAACGAGATCGCGCGCCGCGCCCGCGGCACACCGCGCATCGCGGGCCGTCTGCTCCGCCGGGTCCGCGACTTCGCCTCGGCGGCCGATGCCGACAAGATCGACCGCAAGATCGCCGACCACGCACTCAGCGCGCTCGAGGTCGATGCCGCAGGCCTCGATGCCATGGACCGCCGCTACCTCACGACCATCGCGCAGAACTATGGCGGCGGCCCGGTCGGCGTCGAGACCATGGCCGCCGCTTTGTCCGAGCCGCGCGATGCGATCGAGGACATCATCGAGCCCTATCTGATCCAGTGCGGCTATCTCCAGCGCACCCCGCGCGGCCGCCTGCTCACCTCGCACGCCTTCCGTCATCTCGGTCTCGCCGAGCCCTCGCGCGACGCGGCCCAGTTCGGCCTGTTCGGCTCGGACGAGAGCGACGACTGATTTGCGCAAGTGCAAAGTGCTCCAGTTCTCATGAATTTCCGGTAATCTTGTGCAGGTCCCTGCACGGAGATGCAGACGGTCTGCACGAGCGCACCCCAATTCCGCTCCAATCGGGTCGCATCGAGAACCAGCATCACCATCGAGCGTCCATGATCACTCGCCGTCATTTCATCCGTTCCATCGGCGCCCTGTCCGCCCTCGGCGCCTCGACCGCGGCCTACGGTGTCGGCGTCGAGCCGATGCTGCGGCTCCGCGTTACCCGCTATCATCCGACGCCGCGGCAATGGCCGACGGATCTTCCGCTGAAAATCGCCGTCATCGCCGACATCCATGCCTGCGATCCCTGGATGCCGCTGGAGCGGATCGAGGCCATCGTCGACCGCACCAACGCGCTGAATGCCGACCTCATCGTGCTGCTCGGCGACTATGTCGCCGGCCTGCACCAGGTCACCCGTACCATCCCGTCGAGCGAATGGGCCAGAGTGCTGGGCGGCCTCAGGGCGCCGCTCGGCGTTCACGCCGTCATGGGCAACCACGATTATTGGGACGACAAGACCGTGCAACGGGCCGGGTATGGCCCAACCATCGCGCATCGGGCGCTGGAAGCGGCCGGTATACCCGTCTACGAGAACGATGTCGTGCGTCTCACCAAGGACGGCCGCCCGTTCTGGCTTGCGGGTCTCGGCGATCAGCTCGCCTTCCTGCCGGCGCGACGCTTCCGCAGCATGGTGCACTTCGGTGCCGACGATCTCAACGCCACGCTCGCCAAGGTCACGGATGACGCGCCGATCATCCTGCTCGCGCATGAGCCTAACATCGCGCCGCGCGTCCCGGCGCGCGTCGCGCTGCAACTGTCCGGCCATACCCATGGCGGTCAGGTGCGCCTGCTTGGCTGGTCGCCGGCGGTCCCGCCGCAGCATGGCATACGGCTCGCCTATGGCCATGTCCGACTGAAATGCGACGTGATCATCTCCGGCGGCCTCGGTTGCAGCATCATGCCGCTCCGCGTCGGCGTGCCGCCTGAGATCGTCGAGGTGACGCTGGGTGGGACGAGGCGGCCGGTTGTATCCTAGCTCGGCTTGCGCGGCCGGCGGTTTTTGCGCAAAACGGGCTGGTTATCGACAAGCCAAGAGGCTCGCGACGTGACAGCTCATCTCGACGGCGAGATCCGCGACGGCCGCCACCACATGCAGGTCCGCGTCTATTACGAGGACACGGATTTCCCTGACTTGCCATTGTCGTAGTAAGCAAACGTGCTGATTTCTCGCTCCTTGCTACGGTTTTCAGGGAAAAGCTTCTTGCCGTAAAGCGCGGAGCTGTTCAGGTAGGGGGTATATTCGTAGGGCATCCGCTTGGGAACCGGATGCACTACTATGCATTCAATCAAGTTGCGGAAAGCGACGCGAGTTTCGATCGCCTTGGGATTTGTCTTGAGCGCGGTGACCAGCCTTCTAACCTCCGAACGGTATCCGTCACTGAATTTCGAGTGATCGAAGCCGATGACATTTTCGCCGCCACCGCCCAGCAGCCGCAAGCGCTCTTCAACGCTTTCCCGCTCCACGTCGCACTCATCGATCCGCTTGAGCAACTCGTCCGGCTTCCGACGGCTATTTGCGATGGCATATGACAGGCGTTCGATCTCGGTAGTCAACACGCGGCGTCGACGCTCTAGCTTAGCGTGTTCGCTGCCCTTGTTCCGATCGTTTTTGCGCTCCTCCTTCCAGGCACACATCGCCTCTTCAATGGCTTTCGGCGAAAGCAATTTCAATTGGATTTTGTCGGAGGCATCCTCGAGCAGAACGTCCATGTCGAAGCTGCGGGTGTGCTCGCAGGTGCCCCGCTGATGCGCGCTCGCGCATGCCGCGCGCGGTGCACCGTTACGCGAGGATTGAGCGATTCGCATGTGGCCATTGCAGACGCCGCACCGGAGCACACCGGCAAGCGGATGCTCATTGTTGCGCGGGATCACGGCGCGACGCCGCGGCTTGCCAGTCGGTCCGAACATAGATACGGCGCGCGCGCTACGAACCTCCTGCGCTCGATTCCAGAGCACTTGCGGAACGATCCGTAGCTCCGGCTTTTTGACTATGATGTGGCGCTCTTCTGGATTGCGGCGCTTCTGTTTCTTCTGGGTCTCCGGGTTGAGAATTGTCGAGCGAACGTTCCAATGTATCTCGCCGATATATAGATCGTTGCCGATAATGCCGCGACCATGCCGACCGCCTGTGATGCACTGATGATTCCAGGTGGTACGACCAGCCTTGTTCTTGTGACGAGTTGCACCGGGTGAGGGCACGCCTTCGCGGGTGAGATCAGCGGCGATAGTTCGGGTCGAGCGGCCCGCTGCATATTCGGTGAAGATGCGGAGCACAATCTTTGCTTCGTTCTCATCGATCACGCGTTCGCCCGGCGCGCCCGGCCTCGGTCGATAACCATAGGCGTATGAGCCAGGAATTCTTCCGTTGGCAACAGCGTTGTCGTGGCCGCGCCGAACCTTTTCGGCGAGCTGCGGCTTGTAAATCGTATTGTAGAGACTTGCAATGCTGATGTCAGTGGCGGTCGCATAGACCCCTTTCTGATCCATCAGCTCGACGCCATTGAACTCGAAAACCTGCTTGAGACGCTGGATGGTTGCGGGATCACGCGACAAGCGGTCGAAATGTTCAACCACGACCACGTCAAAGTCCTGGTTTCGCACCCCGTTGAGCAAACGTTGATAGCCGTCCCTCGCACCTTCGGTAAGACCAGATTTTGCGGCATCCACAAACTCGCCGATGACATCGAGGTTGTTGCGCAATGCGACCTTCCGGCAGAGCAATAGCTGACCGTCAATCGAGGTCGCCTTTTGCATGTCGCTGGAATAACGGGCGTATAGTACGGCCGTTTTCTTCGATGACGCTGTCGTCATGCCGGTCCTCTATCGGCTGCCCCGAACCGTGATGTTCATCCCGTGCGAGCTGACGTCCGATAGCACGCGCCAACTCAAACCAGATTTCGTCATTGTCCGGATTATCCCAGCTCTGACGATGGGAGGGGGCAAGCGGTCGAATGGTCGCTCGTTGTCTTCGGAGAGATCGGATGCGGGCACGCATTTGCAAACTCGCAAGCAGAAGCTAGCGTAAATTTCTGCGCCGCGCTACAGCCAAGCCGCAGCGATTACTCGCAACGCTTCGCTCATGCTGACCTCGGCAGCGTCGAATGAAAATGAATTTCTTGAAGTGCCGCGGCGCGCGTGAGGGCATTCCTGGCGATGAGGCGCGTAGTCGAGAGCAGATGTGCTAAGCAAAGCGGAGTAAAAATACTGACGGCGGCGTAAGTCTGTTGCTGGGGCCGGTGCATAGCGGACCCGTTCTCGGTTCACGCGGCTTCTCGTGCAGATGTGTAGTGGCTGCCGCGGAGCGCCGGCTTGTCCATCAATAAAATTTGGCCGGTGGCGGCGAATTGTAGCGCACAGCCCAAACGCGGTGGTCCGCCCCCAAGGAGCCGTCGCTGATTGGGTCTTTCTTATTCCGCTGGTTCGATCACCCCCTTGCGTCGAGCCTCCCAGAGCAAGCATTCGCGTCTGCGTGAGCTCCGTAATCGCGCGTCGAAAGCACAGTCAGAGAAACGCATAGTTCTGATAGAGTGCTCCCGCTCCGATATCCAAGGAGTTCAAAATTGAACTCGCTGCCCAGGTCCGTCCGGCGTCTGGATCCTCATGGAGTTCCTCCATGTCGGCTGGCGAGACACCGTCGGATGATGCCCCGTGGCGCCTCACCAGCGCGGGCGAGATACGCGAACCGTTGGCCTGTGGTGGGAGGTGCACGCCGAGTCTGCCGTCTCGGCTAAGATCGGGTTGGGCAGATACGGTTCGCCGTTTCCACGAGGAATCAGCCAGCCCGCAACGGGAACCTCGCTCCGTCCAGGCGTTAGCATAGCCGCCCCGGTGCGTCGGAGTGGTGTAAATTATGTTTCTTCCTATTTTAATGAATGTTGTCGGGCTTAGCGTCCATTTTTTGCGGGAACGGAGACCGCGATGCCAAAGCATCAGACCTCGCTTGAAAAGATCGATCGGCGAGCGCGTGGCGGTGACGGTTGCGGCCGGCGACGTGCGCATCCGCCACGGCATGCGCGAGGTTGCGGTCCATAAGCAATCGGAAGGTCGCCGGCTGCGGATCATCGGTTCCGCCCACCTCGACGGGGTTGCCGGTCGCACTGGCGCCTTCTGCCGACCGGCAATCGCGACACCGACAGTGCCGGCGCCTTCTCCACTGCCCTCGTTGTTGCGTCCTCTTGCCGAATACGAAGCAGCGATCGGAGGGAGCTTCTGATGGCGCGTACAAAAAAAGCTACTGAAGCGCCAATCGATCGGCTCGAGGCCATGCTGGTGCGATTGCAGCTCTCCGGCATCCGCGACCAGCTCGACAACCTGCTCGAGGAGGCGGCGCGCGCGAACCTGTCGGCGCGTGAGACGCTGATCCTGCTGCGCGAGCGTGACATCGCGCGCAAGGATCATCACGTCTACGAGGATGAGCCCTACAAGTTCACGCTGCTCGAAGCGTCAAACGTGTGCAGCTCGCCGAATCCGCACTCAAGAGCTGGTAAGAGCGGCGCTGGATCGACGTCGCCCCGATCAAGGCCTGAGGTCTATTGCACAAGTGTCGATGTCTGTTGAGCCGTCATTGCGAGCGAAGCGAAGCAATCCAGAATGCCTCCGCGGAGACAGTCTGGATTGCTTGGTCGCGGAGTTTAGGTCCGGCCGGCCGAAGGCCGAACCGGGTGGCTCCTCGCAATGACGGGGAGAGGTCCGAAATCATGAACAGGCCCGTCCAGCCGATATCCTCATTGTCGCTCAAGCTGCCGAAAGCCGATCGTTCGATCGAGAATTCCCCGCAAAGCTCGAAGGTCCGCTCAACTGCATCGCGTTCTCGGCCGTGCACATTGTCGCCGATGCCTTTGCGACAACGATCCCTGGCTCTCGGTCGCGGTCGATTGGGACAAGACCATCGCGTTCCGCGAGCACGTCTGGGATCTCGGGCTTGGTGTCGCCCAGGCCATGGACAGCGCGCAGCGCGGCATGGACCTGGACTGGCCGACCTCGCTGGAGCTGATCACGCGCTCGGGGTCTGCCGCGAAGCGGCGCAATGCGCTGGTGTTTTCGGGCGCCGGCACCGATCGTCTTGCGTGGAGGATGCCAAGACCATCGACGACGTGATCCGCGCCTATGAGGAGCAGATCTCCGCGGTCGAGAAGGTCGGCGGCCGCATCATTCTGATGGCATCGCGCGCTCGCAAAAACTCGGCCGGACGCCGACGACTACGCCAAGGTATATGACCGCGTGCTGCCGCAGGTTCGAGAGCGCGTGATCATCCACTGGCTCGGCGGCATGTTCGATCCGGCATTGACGGGATACTGGGGCACACAAGATCTCGACGAGGCGATGGACACCGCCGTTGCCATCATCAACGGCAACGCCGCCAAGGTCGATGGTGTTCAGGTCTCGCTGCTTGACAAGCAGCGCGAGATCGACATGCGACGGCGCCTCGACAAGCGCATCAAGATGTACACCGGCAACGACTTCAATTATGCGGAGCTGATCGCCGGGATGAGCGGGGTTTCTCGCACGCGCTGCTCGGCATCTTCGACGCGATTGCGCCGGCGGCGTCCTACGCGCTGTCGCGATTGGCCGCCGGCGACGTGCTCGGGGGACGGTGCCGCTGTCGCGCGCTTCTACAAGACCGGCGTCGTGTTCATGGCCTATCTTAAGGGCCACCAGGACCATTTCACCATGGTCGGGGCCCAGGAGAGCGCGCGCTCAGGTTTGCCAATGTCAGGTTTGCCAATGTTCAGGTTTGCCAATGTTCAGATTGACAGCGCTGGCCTTGAGCTGATTTTGCCCAGCCGGAACGGGACTTACATCATCAACCGGGTTCGCGGCGATCTCGGCTTCCGGCCGATTTAGAACCCCAGAATACCTTTTGATAGTCTCAGAGGTTGCGTCGCACCAATTAGCTTGACTTTTGCGCGGGTGAGTGCTTGCTCACTCACATGAGCTCATTGCGTATGACGAGCGACCTGAGGCGTCAATTGATCCTCCGTGCCGCGAAATGCTGTTTTGCCCGGCATGGCTATACCGGCACCACGACCAAGAGCGTGGCGGCCGCCGCTGCTATTTCCGAGGCGCTGCTGTTCAAGCATTTCCCCTCCAAGGCGGCGCTGTATGCCGAGATCCTCAGCGATGAGTGCGAGGCGGAACCAGCATTGATGGAGCTGCTCGAGCGGGAGCCGTCGACGGCTGCCTTGGTCGAGCTGATCCGCGGCATGGTCCGGCACTTCCTTCAGATCGCCGACGGTCCCGACCAGGAGGAGGCGCAGCGCCTGCGACTGATGGCCACGAGCCATTTGGATGATGGCGAATTCGCCCGCTTGCTCTATGCCAAGATCGAGACGCTGATCGGGGCTGTCTTCGTCGCCTCACTCGAGCGTGCCGTTGCCGCAGGGGACGCACGGCCGTGCACTGGCGATCCGCTCAACCTGTTCTGGTTCGCGCATCATTCGCTGATGACGGCGGCGATGACCAGGCTGCCGGCCACGCCCTGTCTCGCTTACGGCAAGGCAAACGATCTGGAGCGGCAGCTCTGTGAGTTTCTCCTGAGAGGTATCGGACTTAACGACGCCGCAATTGCTGCGCATCTGGGCCACAATCAGGCCGCGAATGCCGGCAAGGCGGCGATTGCAGAAAGTGCATGACATGAATATCGTAGCCGAACACAAGATTTCGGGCCAACCGATCGACAACAAGGCTCCCAAGCGTCCGGTCCGACCGGTGCTGTGGTTCATCATCGTCGGCGCGCTTCTCGCCGCGCTCGTCGGTGGCCTCGTCTGGTTCAATTACTTCCGCGGCCAGATGATCAAGCAGTTC
>NZ_JADPKA010000070.1 GCF_023073715.1 Bradyrhizobium sp. 164 | reverse complement strand
CAGGTTGTTGGCCTGAAGCGCGGTGTTGAGTTGATCGAGGGTCTTGACCGTTCCGTTGGTGCCGTCGCCGAAGGTGACGTTGACCGCCGTACCGCCGTTGAAGGAGCTGAAGGTCAAGGTCTTGCCGTTGATGCCGCCGGTGCCGGAGGTGCGGGCCGCGGTGAACGCCGAGGACGTACCGGTGTTGCCGGCAAGACCGAGCGCGGACAGCGCGTTGCCGGTGCCGGTGATCGACAGGTCGGCATTGACGCCGGTGGACAGCTTGAGCTGGCCGGAGGCGTTGATCGACGAAGCCGTCTGACCCGAGGCGGTCGCAAGCGTACCGCCGCCGCTGCCGTTGAGCGTGAAGGTCTGCACGCCCGTGGCGAAGTCGATCGCCTTCAGCACGTCGGCGATCGTCGAGCTCTGCAGGTAGACCGTCGAGTTGCCGTTGCCATCGGTGACGACGTTACCCGACACGCCCTGGGTGGAGGCCAGCGAAGCCGCCGTCGGCGTCGGACCGTCCTTGAAGGTGATGACATGGCCATCGACGTTCAGGGTCGAACCCGACGAGATGAACGACGACAGGGTCGCCGAGCTCGTGGTACGGGCCGCCGTCGCAGTGACGCTGCCGGCGCCGGTCGCGCTGGTCAGGCCGAGCTTGTTGAGGATGTCGGCCTTGCCCGTTACGCTGAGGTCAGAACCGATCGTGCTCTTCAGGACGAGCGCACCGCCGCCGCTGACGGACGAGATCGTCTGGCCGCTGTTGACCGTCAGGGTCCCGGCAACGTTGCTCTGCACCCCGCTGGCGAGGTCGATGGCAGTCAGGACGTCGCCTACCGCAGCCTTCGTGCCCGAACCGAGATAGATCGTCACGTTACCGCTGGTGTTGTCCGTGTAGACGTTACCGGTCGTGATACCGGTGGCAGCGACCCGGGTCTGACCGGTCGGGGCGGTCGTGGGCACGTCGCCGGCGGCAAAGGTGATGGTCTTGCCGTTGACGGTGAACGTGTCGCCCGCGGCAACGCCGGCGTTGGCGTCGCCAGCGGTCGCTGTGCCGTTCAGCAGGCTCGCACCAGTGGTCGCAGCGTTGATGACGGTTCCCGTATTCGTGCCCTGAACGCCACCGAGCTTGGTACCGGACGCAGCAGCGGTTACACCGCCGGCCGCACCGCTGTAGAGCACGTTGCTCAGCGCATCCGCGCTGGTGTAGCTGGTCGTGCCACGCAGATCCGAAGCTGTCGCACCGGCGATCGTGGTGGAGACGTTGGACTTGGTGGAATAGCCGACGGTGGTCTGAAGCGCCTGGTTGGCGATCGACTTGGCGCTGTCGATCAGCTTCTGCAGCGAGGTGATGCCGGTGTTGGCAGCCTGCAGCACCTGCACGCCGTTGGCGATGCCGTCGAGCAGATTGTTGATGTCGCTGGCGCGGTTGTCGAGCGACTGTGCCGTGAAGAAGTTGGTGGGATTGTC
>NZ_JADPKA010000009.1 GCF_023073715.1 Bradyrhizobium sp. 164 | reverse complement strand
GCTTTCAATTACCCACAAATTCTCCTCCGACCATGACACCTAGCGCTATGTCGGTGAGACGTGACAGCCCGCGCCACATGACGGTATTGCCGGGTGGCGGATCGCTGGCGCGGGCGAGATAACCGCCGAGCCGGGCGACCTTGATCAGATAGTGCGACAGCGTTTTCCGTCTTGCTTTTGGTCTGTCGTTCACGAGGCGATCGAGCACGCCGATTTCAGTTGCGGTCAACGCGAGGGTTGGCGGCGCGTCTGGAGCCGAACGGTTGAGCATCGTCATCCAAAAGACCCGCCAACTCAGGATGCAAAAGAGCGAGATCAGATTGGTCAGACGCTGGGCGGTCCTGAGCTTTGACTGCTCAGCTTTGCAGCCTGATTTAAGGATCTTGTGGAACACCTCGATCTTCCATCTCAAAGCATACCATTCGAGCTTCTCAATGGCGTCGGTGCGGGAGCTAACAGGCAGATTTGTGATCAGCTTCCACTGGATTGTCTTTCTATTCTTCGGCGTCATGCGTTCTTCGGCATGGATCACCGTCAAGGTCAGCGCGGGATAGCGCTTCTGCTTTCCGATCGGCGGCAGGACGCGAAGCTTGCGATATCTGATCTCGAGGACGGCTTCATCGGGATCGCCGTTGTTGTTTCTGACGTTGATGCGATGCAGTCCCTTGACGAAAACCTCGTCCATTTCGTCGGCGATCGTGTGATTTCCATCCCCGGCCAAACGGTCAACGCAAGTCCTAATCACGAAATGCGTTCCAGCCTCCCGGGCCGCGCAGAACAGCTCATAGATGTCGCTCTCGCGATCACCGACATGGATGCATCGTCCCGAATCGCCCAGCAGCTCTGTGGATTGACGGACATTGTCCAGCCACCGAATGCTCTCCTTCTTCTCGATGGGAACGCGCGTCGGATTGATCTTCTTCTTAAGCGCGGCAGTCCCCTTGAATTTCTTCCGGGTCCAGAATTTGACCGCCGTCAGTCCAAGCGGCAGCCCTTCGGTTGTCACCGCCAGGCTCGAGTGCATCAGGATACCGCAAACCGTGTGCGACCTCAGGCGGCCCGCCTTGTCGCGCCCACTGTTTATGCTCTTGGTGATCCCGATCGCGTCTGAGTTCTCTCTTTGATAACTGAACTCGGTCGTATCGTGGAGCACTAGAATAGGCCCGTCGGTGGCAATCGTGCGCTCCCGCGTCGATTGAAAGTGGCCGGCCAGAATGTCCGCCTCACTGACCCGGTCGTTGGAGAAAAAACGATACGCGGCCTTGGTATTAGCCCAGTCCTGGCACACCAGCGGAATGCTTTCTCCCATGGCGCTCCCGATCTGCGCTACCAGTTTGCGGAGCCGCTTATTCAGGCGCTCGTCGGCAAGGTTGCAGCCAGCGAGCTCGCGATCAAACCATCCGTCGGCTTCTTCGTCCATTGGCACCGCCCCATGCGAATCGGTGCCAGACAAGGAATCACGGTCGATTCCTGCGATGCAATAGTTGGTGCGCTCCCTAAGCCCTCTCGGCTAAATGTGGGTAATTGAAAGC
>NZ_JADPKA010000102.1 GCF_023073715.1 Bradyrhizobium sp. 164 | reverse complement strand
GACCAGCTCCGACGACCCGAGCGCTCCCAGCAGAGCACGCCGATCAAAGGGGTCCCTTTTGGATGCCGATAGGGGGTCCCAGTCGAACGCCGATTGACATCGATGCAGGCGTCGAGTGCATCGATCGCGTCATTGAGCCCCTTCAGACCGTAGCATTCATCGACCGCCACGTAGGCCATGACGATGGTCGGGATATCGGCGTCCGTCTGGTCGATCAGGCGTACGATACAGGCAGGGCCGCCGCGGTTGATCACCGCATTGGCGAGGCTGGTCGCGATGATCTCCCGGCGCAGGCGATGGAATTCGACCGCTGTCGGGAACTTGTCCTGAATCTCGCGCGGAAAATACTGAGACAGCTCGCGGGCAAGATAGGGGTCATCGGGCACGCTGGTGACGAGCAGGTCATCGTAGAGGGTCAGCTTGGCGTAGGCGAGCAACACGGCAAGCTCGGGCCGCGTCAGGAACTGGCCGCGCCGTGTGCGCTCAGTGAGCGCTGCGTCGTCGGGCAAGAACTCCACCGCCCGGCTGAGCAAGCCGCGCTGCTCGAGCGACTGCATCAGGCGGGCGAGGAAGCCGGTCTCAGCCACACCCTTGCGCTCGGCCAGCGAGAGCGCCAGCGTTTGCAAATAGTTGTTGCGCAGCACCAGCGCGCCGACCTCGTCGGTCATCGCGGCAAGCAGGCTGTTGCGGTCAGTGGGACTGAGGCGTCCCTCGCGCTCGGGGCGCGCCAGCGCGATCTTGATATTGACCTCGACGTCGGACGTGTTCACGCCGGCCGAATTGTCGATGGCGTCGGTGTTGAGCTTGACGCCCTTCTGCGCCGCTTCGATGCGGCCGCGCTGGGTGACGCCGAGATTGGCTCCTTCGCCGATCACCCGGGCGCGCACGTCACCACCCGCGATGCGGATCGGATCGTTGGAGCGGTCCCCGACCTGATCGTCGCTTTCCCCGGAGGAGCGGACATAGGTGCCGATGCCGCCAAACCACAAGAGATCGGCGCGAGCCTTCAGGATCGCCGTCATCACCTCGAAAGGCGTGGCTTGCGGCTTGTCGAGATCGAGCAGGGTGCGCACTTCCGGAGCGAGCGGGATCGCCTTGAGCTGGCGCGAGAACACGCCGCCGCCCTGCGAGATCAGCGACTTGTTGTAGTCCTGCCAGCTCGATCGCGGCGCATCGAACAAGCGCTTGCGCTCAGCGAAGCTGATGGCGGGATCAGGCGAGGGATCGATGAAGATGTCGCGATGATCGAAAGCCGCCACAAGCTTTGTCGCCGGCGAGAGCAGCATGCCATTGCCGAAAACGTCGCCGGACATGTCGCCCACACCGACCGCGGTGAATGCGGTGGTCTGAATGTCGGTGCCGAGCTCGCGGAAGTGGCGCTTGACCGCCTCCCAAGCGCCGCGCGCCGTGATCCCCATCTTCTTGTGATCGTAGCCCTGGCTGCCGCCGGATGCGAAGGCATCGCCGAGCCAATGGTTCTTCTCGGCCGAGATCGCGTTGGCGACGTCGGAGAAGGTGGCAGTGCCCTTGTCGGCGGCGACGACGAGGTAGGGGTCGTCGCCGTCGTGGCGCACGGTCGATTCGGGCGGCACGACGACGTCGCCGTCGAGATTGTCGGTGAGTTCGAGCAGCGAGCGAACGAGATGCGATAGGCTTCGGTGCCCTCCGCGAGCCAGGCGTCGCGATTGGAAGGCGACGGCAGGCGCTTGGGCACGAAGCCGCCTTTGGCGCCGACCGGCA
>NZ_JADPKA010000061.1 GCF_023073715.1 Bradyrhizobium sp. 164 | reverse complement strand
CTGGCATGTCTTGCCGAGATGGGCTATCAGCGCCGTCAGGTTGCACCTAACTGGGTTTCATCGGCCGGCGGATGACGCGTCTTTCGCATCTCACCTCGCGCAATTTCCTGATCGCGCTGCACGACGTGCTTGCGACCACGGCGGCACTTTTTGCCGCCTTCTATCTGCGATTCGAGGGCGGTGACGGCTTCTTCGCGCGCCTGCCGCTCCTGTTCCAGATCCTACCCTACTTCCTCGGCTTGGCCCTGGTCGTGTTCTTCCTCTTCAACCTGACCACGACGAAGTGGCGCTTCATCTCGCTGCCGGATGCGCTGAACATCATCCGTGCCGCGACCGTGCTGACGCTCGCTCTGCTGGTGCTGGACTACATCTTCGTCGCGCCCAACGTCCGCGGCAGCTTCTTCGTCGGCAAGGTGACCATCGTCCTCTACTGGTTTCTCGAGATCGGCTTCCTCAGCGCGCTGCGCATGACCTACCGCTACTTCCGCTATACGCGGGTGCGGCGTCATGCACGCACCGAGGACGCCGCGCCGACGCTGCTGATCGGCCGGACTGCGGATGCCGAGGTGCTGTTGCGCGGCATTGAGAGCGGGGCGATCAAGCGGATCTGGCCGGTCGGCATATTGTCGCCCTCGCGCGCCGATCTGGGCCAGCTCATCCGCAACGTGCCGGTGCTGGGCGGCATCGACGATTTCGAGGACGTCATCGCGGACTTTTCCAAGCGCGACAAGCCGATCGCCCGCATCGTGATGACGTCGTCGGCGTTCGAGCCGGAAGCCCATCCCGAATCGGTCCTGATGCGGGCACGCAAGTTAGGCGTGATCGTGAGCCGCATGCCCTCGCTGGAGAGCGGCGAGGCGCCACGGCTCACTGCCGTCGCGGTCGAGGACCTCTTGTTGCGGCCGAGCGAGAAGATCGACTATGCGCGCCTGGAAGCGCTGATCAAGGGCAAGGCGGTGATCGTCACCGGCGGCGGCGGCTCGATCGGGTCCGAGATATGCGAGCGCGTGGTCACCTTCGGTGCTGCACGTGTGCTGATTCTGGAGAATTCCGAGCCGGCACTCTACGCCGTCACGGAGACGCTCGCCGCGCACGGCTCCGGCGCTGCGATCGAAGGGCGGATTGCCGACATCCGCGACCGCGAGCGCATCATACGCCTGATGGCGGAGTTCAAGCCGGACATCGTGTTTCACGCCGCGGCCCTCAAGCACGTGCCGATCCTCGAGCGCGATTGGAGCGAGGGAGTCAAGACCAACATCTTCGGCTCGATCAACGTCGCCGATGCGGCGCTTGCCGCAGGCGCCGAAGCCATGGTGATGATCTCGACCGACAAGGCGATCGAGCCGGTATCGATGCTCGGCCTGACCAAGCGCTTCGCCGAGATGTATTGCCAGGCGCTCGACCATGATCTGGCAGTAGCGAGCGGCGGCGCCAGGCCGCCGATGCGGCTGATCTCGGTGCGGTTCGGCAATGTGCTGGCTTCGAACGGCTCGGTGGTGCCGAAGTTCAAAGCCCAGATCGAGGCCGGCGGCCCCGTCACCGTCACCCATCCCGACATGGTCCGCTATTTCATGACCATCCGGGAGGCCTGCGATCTCGTCATCACGGCGGCGACGCACGCACTCGGACAGACGCGGCCGGATGTCTCGGTCTACGTCCTCAACATGGGACAGCCGGTGAAGATCGTCGATCTCGCTGAGCGCATGATCCGCCTCTCGGGCCTTAAGCCCGGCTACGACATCGACATCGTGTTCACGGGCATGCGGCCGGGCGAGCGGCTGTACGAGATCCTATTCGCCTCCGAGGAGCCGACCCGCGAAATCGGCGTTGCCGGCATCATGGCGGCGCAGCCGAACGAGCCGCCGATGCAGACGCTGCGCAAATGGATTGCGGCGCTGGAGCAGGCGATCGCGCGCGACGATCGCGC
>NZ_JADPKA010000006.1 GCF_023073715.1 Bradyrhizobium sp. 164 | reverse complement strand
CTGACACCACCATCTCCTTGCGCCTCAAGCTCAAGCGCGCCGGGTGGAACGATGCCTTTCTTTTTGAGCTCCTCGGCCACATGCGATAGCCCTGCCCTCTAGGGGAGGGTGAAGCATCGCGCTTCTTCAATCTCTACTTCGCCGCTTCGGCGCTCGCCATCACCGGGCGCACCGGATCGCCCTCGCGCAGCAGCGCGCCGGCGCGGGCGACGACGACGTCGCCATCGTTGAGTCCGTCGCGGACCTCGATATTGCCGCCCGCCATCAATCCGATCTCGACGCGCTTGGTCTCGACGCGATTGCGGCGGATCACCTGCACCACGGTGCCGGCCGAGGAATATTGCACGGCCGTCAGCGGCACCGCGACGTTGCAGCTCTGCCCGGTCTTGATCAGCGCGCGGCCGCTCGCATTCAGCAACAGGCGCTTCTGCGAGGAGATGCCGATATAGACCATGCCCTGCTGGATGTTCGGCTCAACGGTCGGTCCGATGCGGCGAATCTTGCCATCGATGTCGCCGGCGCCGGCAATGCGCACGGTGGCCTGCTGGTTGACGGCGAGCTTGCGCATGTCGGTGGTCGCGACCATGCCGACCAGATCGTATTCGCTGCGCGCCACGATCGTGAACAGGGCCTCGCCTTTGGCCGAGGCGAAATTGCCGATCTGCGCGGTCGACGTGGCGATCACGCCCGCCACCGGCGCGGTGACCTGAAGCGTGCCGCCTTCCGGCAGCGCCAGCCGCGCCAGCACCTGGCCGGCGGTGGTGGTCTGGCCGGCTTCCGCCAGCACCTCGGTCACTTTCAGGCCCGGACGTTCGGGCCGCACCGACGTTTCCTCGCGCGCAATGATCGTGCCGGTGGCTTCGACGATGTCGGAGAAGCAGGATTTCGCGACCTTCAGCACCGTGACTGCTGGCCCCTTGGGGGCATCGTCCTCGGCGGCTCCGGCCGGATATTGGCCGAGAGCGAACACTCCGGCGATGGCTGCGGGAAACAGGCTTCGGGCAACGGCACGGGGCAAATGACGCATCGAAAATTCCATGGGGTTCAAGCCCTTCAATCGATAGCAGATGGCAACGGGCCGGACTACGGCAGCGTTGTCCCACGGCGGGACGCCACGCCTGCGCGGGCCGCCGCGGCAAGTCCTTGATTAGTCGCGGGATTGGCGATCAGGTTCGCTCCCGCCGGATGGGGCAGGTCGCAGTGCAGGACCGGCCGTCAGCTCCGGCGATCGCCGACCGTCATGCCGGTGGAGCGGTCGAGCAGATGATCGTCGCCAAGCCGATACTGCACGTTCAAGCCGGTCCGGGGGCACTTGAAGACGATCTGACGGTCCATGCCCGGTGATATGAGGCAGGCTGCGCGAAACTACCGATGTTAGCGCAGGCCGGCCGCGCCTCCCTCACGGCAGGCTCAGAAACTCCACCCAGTTCGGCTTCTTGCCGGTGGGATAGGATTTCAGCTTGGCGAGCGCGCCGCTGCTCTGGTCGATCGCATAGACCGTCATGCCGTCGGAGAGTTCGCCGACCGCGGCGAGATAGCGCCCCGAGGGATCGACGTTGAAGCCGCGCGGCTGCTTCTCGGTCGGCACGCTGCCGATCGTGGTCAGCTTGCCGCTTGTTGCATCGACCTTGTAGGCGGTGAGCGTGTTCGTGGTGCGCTCTGAGGCGTAGAGGAAGCGCCCGTCCGGCGTGATGTGGATGTCGGCAGCCCAAGGCTTTCCGTTGAAGCCCTCGGGCAGCGCGGTGGTGCGCTGGGTCTCGGTCCAGGCGCCGTTCTTGGCCTCATAACTGAACGCCGCGACGTCGCCGTTCAGCTCGTGAATGAGATAGACGAACTTGCCGTTGGGGTGGAACACGAAGTGCCGCGGTCCCGATTTTTCCGGCACCTTGTGGGCAGGTGGATCGCTCGGCGTCAGCGTGCCGGTCGTGGCGTCGAACGCAAAGCTCAGCACCTGATCGGAGCCGAGATTGGTCGCGAACACGAAGCGATTGTCGGGCGAGGGCAGGAAGGCATGCGCGTTCAGCCCGGTCGGGATTATCTGCTTCGGCTCGCCGGCGACGCCGTTTGCGCCAAGCGGATTGAGCGCGACCTTGTTGCCGCCATAGGAGGCGCTGAACAGGAATTTGCCGCTGCGATCGACGGCGATATGGGCCATGCTGTCGGCGAGCGGCCCGTTGCCCACATGACTGAGGCGGCCCGTCTTGGGATCGATCGCGAAGCTCACCGCAAGGTATGGCTGCGAGCGGATTCCGGCGATCAGCACGCGCTTGTCAGGCGTGATCGCCAGCGGCGTCGAGGAGCCCGGCTTTTCGATGCCGGTAAAAGCGGCCGTCTGCACCGGCGTCATCTCGCCGCTCTCGGCCATCTTGAACACGCTGACGTCGTTGCTGTCGGCGTCGCCGACATAGGCGAAGGTCTCGGCCATGCCGGCACGGACTCCAGGAATGAGGGCGAGAAAGGCGAGGGTGGTGGCGATCGCAGCGCGCGGCAGGCGCCGCGCGATACGTCGGGTCGGTCTCAACATGGTCTCCTCCTCAAAGCCGGTGCGGCATTGTCGTTTTGCCGTTGAGGATAGCGGGAGGCGCGCCGTCACACCAAATTCCAGTTGGGATTGATCGATGCCGAAATTGTATCGGTGGCTCAGGATGGCTACCGCACCGCCGCCGTCACGCTGCGGGAGGGCAAATGCGGGCCGGGCGGGCGATTCGGCGGCCCGAGCACGGTCCATACGGTGACCGCAAGCAGCCCGCAGGTCAGGATGGTCCAGGCGATCAGTCGTCTCCGCATCAGCCCTAATCCATCGGTCGAAATCGCGATGCCCCCGGGGCAACGATCGTGCACCGCAAACCGCGGCGATCCTATGACCTCGTTCACAGGCGAACCAATGCCGCCCCAGCGCATTGAAGCATTATGCCCCGTGAAAACGATCTCGAAGGCGAGCCCGACATGGGCGGCAAGCATGGCGGCCAGAAAGGCCAGCCCAAGCTGCCGCCGCGTCCGCTTGAGGGCGAGCGCGACGAGGACGTCGTGGCAAAGCGCCACACCGGTCAAACCGGTCGCAGCTCCCCGCCGACCAAACAAAAATAGCGCCGCATGCGCACCGGGAACGGCAGCCTCGCCTTGCCGTTATCCTGATCCCCGGGCGGAGGAGATCGAAACGGAGGCTGGCACGTGTTTTGGATCTATTGGGACACCGCCTGGTCGCTGATCATCAGCGGCATCATGTTCGCCACCATCGTCGCCCATCCCGACGCCGAGATCGCCGAAGTCCGTGCCGCAAAAGGCCTGATGTGAGCTTTCGTCCCTCCGCGACGTCATCCTGCATGCTGCGCGAAAAAGCCCGATGAGATCGGGATGTGATCGTCACTGCGCGTCCATTCATCTTCGAGCATGATGCTGACACCGGCGCACACTCGCTTTCGGAACACGCTTCGTCATTCTCGCTCCCTGATCGAGTCCAGCTTCAAATCAATCGTCGGCACTTGTACGGACCGGTGCGTTCTATGGCTGCGCGGACATCGCGGATGGAGCGGCCGTAATGAGCGCGCCGCTAAGCCGCCGCGGCCTGTGCCGACAAGAGCTGCTTCAGTTTCGCCGCCGGCACGGCCGGGCTGAACAGCCAGCCCTGCATCTGGCTGCATCCGAGCTGACGCAGCACCTCGCGCTGGGCCTCGGTCTCGACGCCTTCGGCCGTCGTCGCCATGTGCCGCGCGGCGGCCATGTGCACCACCGCCTGCACGATCGGGGAGGAATCATCAGGCTCGCCGATGTCGCTGATGAAGCTGCGGTCGATCTTGATCTTGTCGAGCGGGAAGCGGTGCAGATAGCTCAGTGACGAATAGCCGGTGCCGAAATCGTCGAGCGCGATGCGCACGCCGAGCTCGCGCAGCTGCTGGAGGATCGTCAGCGCCTCCTCGTCGTCGCGGATCAGCACGGTCTCGGTGATCTCAAGCTCGAGCCGTCCCGGTGCCAGCCCCGATTCCGCGAGCGCCGCGGCGATCTTGAGCGCCAGCGTCCGCGATCGGAACTGCACCGGCGAGACATTCACCGCGATGTGGATCTGGCCGGGCCAGCTCGCGGCCTCGGTACAGGCCTGCTTCAGCACCCATTCGCCGATCTCGCTGATCAGGCCGGTGTCTTCGGCGACCGGGATGAAGTCCGCCGGCGAAACCATGCCGCGCTCGGGATGGCGCCAGCGCAGCAGCGCCTCGCAGCCGGTGACGACATTGGCCGCGAGGTCGACCAGCGGCTGGTAGTGCACCTCGAACTCGCCGCGCGCAAGCGCCTGGCGCAGATCGAGCTCGAGCTGCCGGCGCTGCCGCGCCTTGGCGTCGTATTCGGGCGAGAAGATGCGAAAGGTGCGGCGCCCTTCCGACTTCGCCGCATACATCGCAAGATCGGCGCGCTTGAGCAGGTCGTCGATATTGTCGCCGTGATCGGGCGCGATCGCGATGCCGATGCTGGCGTCGGTCGGGATTTCCTGGCCCTTGCAATTGACGGGCGCTCGCAGCGCATTCAAGATCGTTTCCGCCAACGCGGCCAGCTGAGCCTGATCGTTGGTGCCGGCCTTGATGATCGCGAATTCGTCGCCGCCGAGCCGTGCGACCATGTCGTTGCCGCTGACGCAGGCGCGCAGGCGGCTTGCGACCTGGCGCAGCAGCTCGTCGCCGACCTCATGTCCCAGCGAATCGTTGACGCCCTTGAACTCGTCGACATCGATATAGAGGATCGCGAACGGCTTGCCCTGGCCGAGCTCGGCGACGCGGCGCTCCAGATGGCCGCGCATCAGCACGCGGTTGGGCAGGTCGGTCAGCGCGTCGTAATGCGCCATATGCGCAATGCGCTCGTCGGCGCGGATGCGCTCGGTGACGTCGTCATGGGTCGCGAGCCAGCCGCCGGCCGCGCCCGGCTGGTTCTTGATCTCGATCAGGCGGCCGTCGGCGGTCTCGACGATGGCGCTCTGGGTGCGCCCGATATGGCTCAGGATATCGTCGCAATAGGACTCAACGTCGCCGTGGAACGAGCCGGTGTGGTGGCGATGCCGGATCACGTCGCGGAAATGGACGCCTGGCTTCACCACGTCGGCGGATAGCGCGTACATTTCGATATAGCGCCGGTTGCAGACGATCAGCCGCTCGTCCTGATCGAACATCAACAGGCCCTGCGTCATGGTGTTCATCGCGGTGTCGAGTCGTTGCTTCTCCAGCGAGAGCCGGTGCGTCACCTGGCGGAAGATCAGATAGAGCGTCAGCACGAGCAGGCCGATCGACAGCACGGCCACCATGACGAAGAATTTCGTCTGCGTGCGCCAGGTGGCCAGCGTTGCATCCAGCGACTTGGTCGCGACCACGACCAGCGGCTCACCGGTGAGGAGGCGCGCGGCGACGATGCGGTCCTTGCCGTCGATCGGGCTTGCGAGCTGGGTGGTGACGAAGGTGCGCTCGAACACCGCCATCTGCTCGGGCGTGCCCTTGCGGAAGTTCTGCCCGATCATGTCATCGACATGCGGGATGCGTGCGAGCAGCTGGCCGTTCTGGTGGTGCATCGCAATCGAGGATTCCTCGCCGAGCCCGGTCGAGGCGAAGAAGGATTCGAGCTGCTCCGGCGCGATCGCGCGCGAGACCAGCCCAAGGAATTCGCCGTGCGGGCCGGAGACGCGCCGCGCGAACACGATCGCCGGCCCGTTGCCGAGCCGGCCCCGTACGATCTCGATCTCTTCCTGCGCGGCCGGATCGTTCTTGAGGCGATTGAAATAGCCGCGGTCGGCCACCGAAATCGCGGCAACCGGCCAGCGCCGCGATGAATTGATCAGCACACCCTCGGAATCGAACACATTGGCGCCGGCGACGTCAGACCAGCCGCTGGCCTTTGCGCGCAGCACCTCGTGCACGGCGAGCGTGCCCATCTCGCTGCGAAAGACCTCAGCGGATTCGATGCCATGACTTTCGAGCTCGGCGATGATGCTCTTCTGGAGCACCGCAAAGTCCTCGAACTCACGGTCGAAATGCCGGGCGAGCATGCGGACGGAGTTTTGCAGGCTCTCGCGGCCGCTCTCGATTGCATTCTGCCGAAAGCGGTCGACGGTGAGCGCGGTGCCGACGGCGGTCGCGGCCATCAGCACGAAGCCGCCGACGATCAGCCATGTCAGCGGTGCCCCGCGCCAACGGCGCAGCAACGCGCGCATCCGCGCGGTCGATCCAATCGATGTGCCCATCCAGCCCTCCCGTGGAACGCAAGATGCAGCAAAACCGCCAAGACCCCGTTACCAGCGAGGGTTAGGGAAGGATGAATTGGAACGCGCGGGCTGGCGCGGTTCATCCGGGGCGCGCCTGAACGGAGGCTTGTCATCCCAATGATCGTCTTGCTGCCGCAGCCAAATCGGCGCAATTTGCCGCGTCCGCTGATTTGCGACCCAGGTTCTGACTAAGGTTCATTTTCGATGATCACCGCATCCAAGGCCTTCATTGCATTCTGTCTGCTCGCGGTGGGCGGTACCGCGGTGGTGATCGGCGCCACCGACCTGCGTCGCCTGCTGCTGACGGGCGAGGCGAAGACCGAAGTCGCCGCCAAGCCGGAGGCAAAGGTCGAACCCAGACCGGAACTCAAACAGGATCCCAAGTCGGAAGAGCCGAAGCTTGCCGCCAGCGCGCCGGCCGCAACCGTCTCGCCGGTGCCCGAGCCGAAGGTGGGTGCGTTGGCCGAGACGCAGAAACAGGTCGCGGCGCTGGCCGATCTCGCGCCGGTCAAGCCGCCGGCGGCTGCGACCGATGCGGGCCCCCGTTTCGACGTTGCGCGGATCGACGATCATGGCGAAGCCGCGGTGATCGCCGGCCGGGCCACACCGGGTGCGAAGGTCGAGCTCTTGCGCGACGGCAAGCCGCTCGATTCGGTCGTGGCCGATGCGTCGGGGCAGTTCGTGATGACCCCGCCGCAGCTTCCTGCCGGTTCCTATGAGCTGACCCTGCGGGCGAAATCGACCGACGGGACCGTCACGCAATCCGCCCGCTCCATGCCGGTGACGATCGCCGAAGCCGCGCCGCCGCCCGCGCGCCCGGTACCGGCCGCGCGGCAGGAAGCGAAGCAAGAAGCGAAACAAGCGCCGAACCAGGCCGAGAAACCCGACGACAGGCCTGAAGTCGTGGCCTCCTTGCCCTCGGCGGCGCCACGCCTGGCCTCGGCACCCGACGGGCCCGCGGCTCGGCCCAGATTGACTGGCGCGCCGAAGCCGAAGGTCATGGCCCGCGCACCGGCGGCGACCGCAGTGGCATCGGCTTCGCCGGCGGACGCACTCAATGGTGCACCGGCGGAAGCGGGTGGCAGCCGCGTGATCTCCCACGGCGATAGCCTGTGGGCGCTCAGCCGGCTTGCCTATGGTGACGGCGCCCGCTACGCCGTGATCTTCAACGCCAACCGCAGCAAGATCCATAATCCCAATTTGATCTATCCCGGCCAGACCGTCGTGATGCCGCCAAAGGCGCAGTGAGGCGGTTTTTCTTCTTTCTCTCTTCTCTGCGGCCATCTTTCGAGACGCCCCCTCAGGCGGGCCCTCAGGATGAGGACGATGAGCGCGGCAGCAGTTTCAACAGGCACCGATGCTGCCTAGCCTCATCCTGAGGAGACCGCGGAGCGGTCGTCTCGAAGGACGAGGCGTGCCCTCAGGCCCGGCCAAGCGCCATATGCGCGATAGTCCTGACGCAAGCGGGGAGCTGCCGCGACGCTTTGCCCGGTGCCGCTCCGGAACAATCGGTTCCCCCAGGCGTCATTGTGATGCGACGCAGTGCGCGCTTGGCGCTGGGAGGAGGCCGAGGTGGTCGGGTCAGCTTTCGTGTCCGGACGCATGGGACTGGCGTTGGCGGGCGCTGCCCTCATGTGTGTGGCAGTGCTGCTGCCTGACAAGGCCGAGGCCCAGTTCGGATTGCGCGGCGGTCCGCTCGGCGTTGCACGTTTTGCCGTCGGCCACATGATCGGCATGTCGCGCTTGCGCCATGCCCGCATGGCGGTGCGCGGTGGCCGATACCGTTCGGCCGCGCTGAGGTCGCAGGATCCCCGCGGCGCCGAGCGCGGCCAGCCTGCCAACCCTTACGTCCTGCGTGCGGCGCTCACGGCGCAGGCTGCGCTGTCGGGCTGGCAGGGCGGTCGCCGTCCGCAGGGATGGTGGCGCCATCCCGACGGCAGCTATGGCTGGGTCGGCCCGGTGTTCTGGCCGTTCGCGCATGATGATCTCACCACCGCGATCATCTTCGGCGACACCACCAGCCTCTCGCTCTATGGCTATGGCGACATCTATGCGGCGATCTTCGCGCCCTACGTCGCCACCGAACTTGCCGCCTACATCGCGCCGCAAGGCCGGCGCGCTCGGCGAATTCCGTCCGCGGAGACTCTTTGCGAAGCCAGCGACGCCGGCGGTCTCCCCGTCGAGCGGGTCACCGCCGCCGTGGCGCCGAACGAATCGCAGCGCACCGCGCTCGACGAGCTCGCATCCGCCTGGGCCGCTGCGCGCGACACCATCCGTGCCGCCTGCCCGACGCAGGCCCCGGCCACGGCCGCCGAGCGCCTCGGCCTGATGAGTGAGCGGCTCCAGGCCATGATCAAGGCCATTGACGCGGTCGCGCCGCCGCTTTCGAAATTCGTCGGTCTCCTCAATGACGACCAGAAGGCAAGACTCAATGCGCTCGCCAATGAGCGTCGCGCCGCGCTTGCCGCGGCTCTGCCCAAGGACGCGCAGGCGGCCGCCGCCTGCAAGCCGGACTATGATCCTCGCTATGACGAAAAGGCGCAGCGCCAATACGAGCAGCTCGTGCAGCAGCAATGGCCCGTTGCCGAGATTGCTTCCACGCTCAAGCTCGACGAGATCGCCCGCGCCCGCCTTGACGTGCTCCAGGACACCACTCTGCGCACCGTGGAGACACTGAGCGCCTGCCCGGCGGAGGCCGCCGCGACACCGCAGGCCCGCCTCGCCGCCGTGAAGGCGCGGCTGGAGACAATGCTGCAAGCGGTCGGCGGCGTCAGCGATGCACTCGACGATTTCGAGGCGGATCTGAGCGACGAGCAGAAGGCCGGCTTCGAGGCGATCGGGCCGAAGCGGGGGGCGTGAGCGCAGAAGGGATGTGGTTCGCGGGAGGGTCGGAGAGATGATGTCTTTCTCCCAGTGTTTTGCCCGACGTGTCAAACCACGCCACCACCCGCGCGAGGCCCTCGTAAGTCATTGATCTTGCAGCCCCCGCCTACTGTGCATGGGGTTGTTTTCGCACTTTTGTCTTGGCTACCCTCGCCGCCGCACCGCGGCCGCATCCACCACGTTCTCCACCTCCTCGCGCCAGGACAAGATTTCCATCGCGAGCACGGGGTGATTGAAGCCCTTGAGATGGAGATCGTCGAGGGCGCGGGCTTCGACCCACGGTTCGACCATGCCGTAGACGCGGCGGCTCACCACGATCTGGTTGGGCTTAGCCTCGCCGCAGAGGCGGGAGGCGAGGTTGGTGACGCTGCCGATCGCGGCATATTCCAGCCGCTGCTCAAAGCCGACTTGGCCGAGCGTCGCATAGCCGAGCGCAATGCCGATGCCGAAGCCGAGGCTATGGCCGCGGTTGCGCCAGCGCTCGGTCAGCGGGCCGATCGTGTCGCGCATCTCCACCGCCATCTTCACGGCGCGCTTCGTGTGGTCCTCGAATTGAATCGGCGCATTGAACAGGATCATGACACCGTCGCCGGCATATTTGTCGAGCGTGCCCTCATACTTGAAGATCAGCTTGCCGAGCGCGGCGTGATATTCGCGCAGCACGTTCATCGCCTCTTCCGGCTCGGTTGCTTCCGTGAACGCGGTGAAGCCGCGCAGGTCGCAGAACACCACGGTCACCTCGCGGCGCTGGCTGGTGAGCAGCCCCTCAGGGCTGTCCGAGGAGGCGATCAGCTGGGCGACCTGCGGCGCCAGGAAACGCTCGAGCTTGCGGATGCGCTCGATCTCGCCGAGCTGGGTCTTGACCCGAGCCTCCAGCGACTTGTTCCAGTCCTTGAGCTGCTCGGTCTGCTCGCGCAGCTTGTCGGCCTGGGCGCGCACGGTCTCGTTCGCCGCCTCCAGCGCGCGGCTCTTGTGATCGACCTCGGTGAACAGCCGCGCATTGCGCATCGCCAGCACCGCCTGGTTGGCAAAGGTGCGCATCAGGCCGATGATGCTGGGGGCGAATTCGCCGCTGGCACGGCGCAGCACGACCAGCGAACCGAGCGTGCCCTGCTGGTCGACCAGCGGCACCACCAGCACCGAATGGAAGCCGGCATTGACGGCGACGTCGCGCAACGGCTGCTCGAAAGCATGGTCGAGATCGGCCAGCGCAATCGGCTCGCCGGTCATCGCCGCATCGCTCAGGATGTTCTCGCCCTCGTCGATGGTGAGGTGGGCACCGTCGGCCGATTTGCCGATGCCATTGGCCTCGACCAGGCTGAAGCGGCGCTCATCCGCGTCATAGCCGTAGATCAGCACGGCATCGGCACGGGTGATCTCGATCGCGCGGGCGGCGATCGTCGGCAGCACGGCATCGAGATCGAGCGAGGAGGCGACCGCGCGGCCGACCTCTTCCAGCACCTTGAGCTCGTGGATCGACTGCGCGAGATCACGGGTGCGCTCCTCGACCTTGGTCTCCAGGTTCGAATAGGTCTCCTGGATCTGATCGGCCATGCGGTTGAACTGGCTTGCGAGGTCTTCCAGCTCGTCCGAGGTGCGCACATCGATGCGATGACTGAAATCCCCCTCGCCGAGCTTGTGGGCGCCGTCGCGCAGCGCCGTGATCGGGATGATCATGCGGCGGGCGAGCAGCGTGCCGGCGAGGATCGCGACCATCAGGCCCATGCCGATCAGGAGCGCGATGCGCACGAGCTGGTCGCGGATCGGCATCAAGGCCTGCGTGGCCGGCTGCTCGAACAATACGCTCCAGCCGAGCTTCGGCACCGTGCTCGCGGCGCTCATCACCGCATGGCCGTTGAAGTCGGTGCCCGACGTGTCCGGCTCGCCGCCGGGCGCGATCGCGGCCGCGACCTGCGGCAGCTTCGACAGATCCTTGCCGACATCGGGCCCTCTAGAGGACGTCGCCAGCACGCGGCCACGCGGGTCGACCACATAGGCAAAGGCGGCCTTGCCGACCTGGGCGTCGGACAGGAGCTCGGAGAGGAAGCTGAGATCGATCTCGGCGACAGTGACGCCGGCGTTGAAGCCGGAATGCGCCACCGAGATCGACATGTAAGGGGTTCGGTCGGCGAACCAGGCCGGCGCGTAGCTGACGCCGCGGGCGACGGTGTCGGTGAAGCGCATGTCGCGGGAGAGGTCGGCATTGCTCCCCGTCGTGGTCGACTGGCGCGAGACGCGCAGCACCTCGCGGCCCTCGCCGTTGAGCTGGAACAGTTGGCTGACGACCGAGACCTGGTGCAGGAGCGACGCGTAGTCGGCACGGCGCTTCTCGAGCGTATCCTGGCTCGCCCGCGTCACCCAGCTGATCTGGCGCTCGAGCTCCGAGATCGACTGCTCGACCCGCCGGGCAGCGCCTTGCGCCTTGTCCTCCAACCCGTCGATCAGCGACGTCCTGGTGGCGCGGTAGGAGATCCAGGTCTCCATCGCGCCGTTGACGGCGAGCACGAACACGACGAGGCCGACGAGGGAGACAACGTATTTGGCGAACAGGCCCTCGCGTAAAAACCGTGTCTTGTCGTTCGCTCCTGCCATCCCGATCCTCTCGCGCCGCCATTGACGCTGCGCGCTACGGGCCGCACCGGCCCTGGCAGCCTTCTACCACAATTCGGGCCAAGGATTGCCAAGGGGCCCGACCGAGCCGCCGTTGTGGTTACCCGCTGTGGGCGCCGGGACAGGTGGAAAGGCAGCGCGTGGAAAGGGGTGAATTGCAGCGGCTTCCTCGCTGTGGAGCCCAGTGCGCGGGTCCGCCAATCATCGATTGAAGAGCTGCCGCAGCACGTCGTTCATTGGCTGACTGTCCTGCTGTACCACCGGCGGGTCCTCCAGGGCGGGGGCGGCAGGCGAGGCCTGTGGCGCAGGCGTGGGTGGCGGCGCCGGCAGGCTGCGGCTGCGGCCGGTGCCAGCGCCGGCCCCGGCGCCGCTGGAAAGCCCCTGCTGGATCAGATTGCCGATGGCTTCGCCCAGGGGACCGCCGAGCAGATTGTTCTGTCCCGGCTGCGAACCTTGTGGATTGGCATTGCTGGTCGCGTTGCCACCGCCCGGTGCAGTGCCGCCCAACCCCAGGCCGCCCAGGATATTGCCAAGCCCAGCGCCATCGGGGCCGAACAGGCCCTTGCCCATCTCGCGCAGCTTGGCATAGGCGGCATCCGGATTGTCGAGCACGCCGGCCATGTCGGGATAGATCCGCGGCTGCGACCAGGTGCCCTGGATCATCACGGGGATGCCGAAGCCGACCGGATCGGAGGTACGGCCCTGACCCTCGGTCGTCATCATGAGCTTGGGCTCGACGCGGAAGCCCATCATCTTGGTGTCAAGGGCGATGGTGCCGGCGCCGGTGACGCGCACCAGCGGCCCGATCAGATTGAGATCGGTCGTCACCGCCTGGCCCTTGTCGATGCGGAAGGAGGCCGAGAGCTGCGACAGGTCCGTGCTCTGGTCCCGGCTGGGGTCCTGGTCTTGTTGCCAGCCGGACAGCGTGCCCGTGGTCAGCGAGCGGATCATCTGCGCAACGTTGATGCCGCGGATCGCGCCGTCCTGGAAATTGACGAAGGCCGTGCCCTGCATGTTCGCCATCAGCGCGCGCTGGCTGGTGCCGGCGCTGCGCAAAGCGAGCTTGGCCTGCAGCTTGCCGTCGATGCGGTCGAATTCGGCAAGCCCCTGGAGCAGCGGCAGCGCGCGCACGCCGACGAGGTCGGAATGCATGGCGAAGCTCGGCGCGCCGGTGGTCGCGTCCAGGATCATCTCGCCCGAGACCTGGCCGCCATAGGCGCCGAGATTGGCGGTGCCGGCCTTCAGCACACCGCCGGCGAGTTTTGCATCGAGCGCGAGCGGCGAAAGCCGCGCATCACCGATCACGGCTTCGTTCGCCGAGATCCTGACTTGCGCGTCGACATAATTAAGCCCGGAGACGTCGATCGGCGCACTGCTCCAGGGCTGCCCGGCCGCGCCCTCCGGCGATTTCGCCAGCGGAATCGCGAGCCGCTGGAAGTCGAGATCGACCTTGACCAGCGGCTTGCTCGCGATGTCGACCGAAGCCCAGCCGTTGAAGGGGCTGTCGCCGAGCCTGCCGTTCAGGCCGTTGATCATCACGATGTCGCCGCTCAGCCGGATCTCGGCGTGACCTGCGAGCTGGGACTTCAGCACGTCAGGCATGTCGATGGCGAAGTCGACCGGGATCGTCGGCCGGTCGCCCGCCGCCGTCGGCGTGGTCCCCTTGATGTCGAACTTGGTCGGATGTTCGCCGACGCGCGCGGTGCCGGTGATGTTGACTTTGCGATCGCCACCAACGATCGCCTCGGCGTTGATGGCGCTGATGCGGCCCTCGACGCGATCGCGCACGCGCGCGAATGCAATCTCGCCATCGGTGATCTTGACGCGATCGATGGTCGCGCTATTCGTGTCGAGCGCGAGCGGCTTCGACGCGGTGCCGGCATTCGGCAGGCGCTCACGCAGCAGCGGCTGGTAAAGCACGGGATGGGTGACGACGAGCTCGCTGATCTCAGGCTGGCCCGACCACACGCTGGAGAGCGACATGTCGGCCTGCACGCTGTCGACCGTCAGGCGCGTGATGCCGCTGCGGTCCTTCGGGTCTTGCAGCGTGAGGTCGCCCAGGGTGACGTTCAGCGTCGGCCACAGGCTGATCTTCGTGGTGCCGTCGATCGACAGGCGATAGCCGGTCGCGCTCTCGACCCGCGCGGCAATCGTCGAGGTCAGGAAGCCGGAGGGGATTCCGACCACCAGAAGGATTGCGATCACGATGATGACGGCGGCTATTGTCGCGCCGACGAACTTCATAGCTCTCATGTCGACTTCCCAGCGACGGACAATCGGCGGCGAACCCGGCAGATTACCGTCATTTGCACGTGAGTTTATCCCGGGACGGGAAGCGGCTCCAAGCGCGCAAAAATAGTCGGGAGGTGCTGCAAAGTTATGTGACTTATGCCACACTTCTCCGGCGCGGTTTTACGCCATCCTACGCTGATGGTTCCAAGCGATTTGCCAAAGTCATTCACGAGTAAATTGACAAGGACATTGAAATGAGCAAGCAGGCCGAATTTGCGGTCATCCTGAAGATGAACGCGATGTTCGCTGACCTCGGCGCGGACGAACTCCAGCGGCTGTCCGGTCTCTGCCACACCCAGCATCTGGCGAGCGGCGAGGTGCTGTTTCAGAAGGGCGATCCAGGAGACGCGCTGTTCGGCGTGCGCCGCGGCCAGGTCCGCATCGAGACCGGCGCCTCCGACGGCAGCCGGCTGACGCTGAACTTCATGGGGCCGGGCGACCTGTTCGGTGAGGTCGCGGTGCTGGACGGCCAGAGCCGCACGGCCGATGCGACCGCGGGCGAGGCGAGCGAATTGTTCGTGCTGCGGCGCGAGGATTTCCTCGGTTTCCTCGAGCGCGAGCCGAAGGTCGCGATCAAGATCATCGCGCTGCTCTGCCAGCGCATCCGCTGGCAGAGCGAGCGCATGGAGGAATCCATGCTGCAACCGCTGCCGGTCCGGCTGGCGCGGCGGCTCTGCGCGCTCGCCGCCGATTTCGGCTCGGAGGTGCACATCTCGCAGGAGCAGCTCGGCGTCTTCGTCGGCGCCGCCCGTGAAAGTGTCAACCGCCAGCTTCAGGCCTGGCGCAAGGAGGCAATCCTCGATCTCCAGCGCGGCCGGATATTGCTGAGGAACATGACAAAGCTGACCGCGATCGCACGGAACGAGTAGAATCAAGCGATCGGGAGTCTGCGCCGACGCACACGTTCCGGTTGATCGTGATGATGCTATCCTGGATTTCGTTCTCAGGCAGGGCAGATAAAACCTCCGCCAATCGGGCCCGGACGGCCGCTTCCGTCCAGTCGCCCCCTCGGAATAGAATGAGACTTGGGCTGTCACTTCCCGCAGTCGCGATCAGGCGAGGGCAGTCGAGATCCGCCGTGATGATCGTGCGATCCTCCTGTCTGGCACGATCGATGATCTCCACATCGCTTGCAGAATGAAAGCCTATCGCGGAAGCATGCACCGCATCATGCCCCATCTCTGTCAGCCAGTGCGACAAGTAAGGGCGAGAGGGGCATGTCGATGATGAATTTCACTTCGCCGTAACAGCGGGGTGCAGCTCGACGGATTCATCCTCAGCAAGGAAGGCCGCGTAGCGCAACGCTTCGTCGATGTCTCCACGTTCGAGATACGGGTAGTCGTTCAACACGGATTCACGTGTTTCGCCGGCAGCCAACAAGCCGAGCAGCCGTGCGACCGGAAATCGCATCCCGCGAATACAGGGCTTGCCGGTGCAGACCGCAGGATCGATCGTGATACGCGAGAAAGTCATGGGGCTAACATAGCGCCTGGAGGCGCCGTTCGCCAGTGTGCCGCCCTGGTTTGCTCGCCGGGATTTCACTCCGCCGCTGGGCGCGCGATGTTCTTCGGCGTCGGCGCCGCTTCCGCCGGCGCTGCTCCGTGATGACCGGGAGCCATCGCGTCCTCGCTGTGCACGATCAATCGCTTGGCGAAGCGCCAGATCAGTGCGCCGAAATCGTCCATCACCATGAACATCGCAGGCACGAACACCAGCGACAGGATGGTCGAGAAGATCAGGCCACCGATCACCGCGAGCGCCATCGGTGAGCGGAACTCGCCGCCGGCGCCGACCGCGAGCGCGCTCGGCATCATGCCCGCGGCCATTGCGATCGTGGTCATCACGATGGGGCGGGCGCGCTTCATGCCGGCGTCGATCATGGCCTCCTCGCGCGGCTTGCCGGTGCGAATGGCTTCGATGGCGAACTCCACCAGCATGATTGCGTTCTTGGTGACGATCCCCATCAGCATCAGGATGCCGATCCACACCGGGGTGGTGAGCTGCTTGCCGGTGACGAGCAAGGCGGCGATCGCACCGCCGATCGAGAGCGGCAGCGAGAACAGGATGGTAATCGGCTGGAGGAAAGTGCCGAACAGCAGCACCAGCACGGCGTAGACCATCATCAGGCCGGCCGTGATCGCGGTCGCAAAACCGTCGGACAGCTCGTTCAGGCTTTCGGCGTCGCCGGAGGGTGAGACTTTCACGCCTTTCGGCAGACTCTTCATCACCGGCAGGTCGTAGATCTTCTTGGTGGCATCGCCGAGCGCGGCGGAGCCGACGAGATCGGCCGCAACGGTCGCCTGCCGCTCGCGGTCGTAGCGGTTGATGCTGGTGGGGCCTTGGTCGAGCTTGACGTCGGCGATGACCGAGAGCGGCACGCCGCCCTTCTCGCCGTGCTCCCCGAGCGGGACACGGAGCTGCTCGAGCGTCTTCAGATTGCCGCGCGCGGCGTCTTCGAGCTGAACGCGGATCGGCACCAGGCGGTCGCCGACGTCGAACTTGGCGAGTGCAGGCCCGACGTCGCCGATGGTGGCGACGCGGATGGTCTGCGACAGGCTTTCGGTCGAGACGCCGAGCCGCGCGGCGAGATCGGCGCGCGGCTCGATGCGCAGCTCGGGTCGCTCCAGCGAGGTTTCCGAGATCACGTTGGAGATGGTGGGAATGCGCTTCATCTGCGTCGCAAGCTCGCTCGCGACGTTGTTGACGATGTTGGGATCCACACCGGTCACCACCAGCGAGATCGCGCGCAGGCCGTTCTCGTCGAGGAACCAGAAGCGGATGTCGGGAACGTTCTCCAGCTCCTGGCTGATCGAGAACTCGAG
This sequence comes from Bradyrhizobium sp. 164, assembly GCF_023073715.1. GTDB lineage: Bacteria > Pseudomonadota > Alphaproteobacteria > Rhizobiales > Xanthobacteraceae > Bradyrhizobium. The sequence continues at coordinate 272,831 of NZ_JADPKA010000006.1, read as the reverse complement.
CTCGCGCTGGGTAATGTCGCGGCTGTCCTTGGGCGTGTAGTTGATGATCAGAGCGGCGCGCCGGACTTCCTGAGTGCCCGGCGGGACGCGCCCGCCGTCGACGAAGATGCTCTTCACCTCGGGCCGCTTGCGCAGCCGCGCGACGATGTCCTCGGTGACCTTTTCGGTGTAGGCGAGCTGAGTGCCAGGCGGCAGCTCGAGGGCAAGCAGCGAGCGGGCGCTGTCCTGCGCCGGCAGGAAGCCTTGCGGCAGCAGCGTGATGCTCCAGATCGAGGCGGCGAAGACGCCGAGCCCGATCAGCACCGTGATAAAATAGTGCTTCACCGACCAGGCCACGATCCCATGGTAGGACCGCAAGATGCGACCGGGCGGCGGCTCCACATGCGTGTGGTGCTTGAGAAAGTAGGCGGCTAGCACCGGGGTGACGAAGCGGGCCGCGAGCAGCGAGAAGAATACTTGGACCGAAACGGTAATGCCGAACTGCTTGAAGAACTGTCCGGCGATGCCCGACATGAAGCTCGCGGGTGCGAAGATCGCGATGATGGTCAGCGAGATCGCGATCACCGCGAGGCCGATCTCGTCGGCGGCCTCCAGCGCGGCACGGTAGGGCGACTTGCCCATGTTCATGTGCCGGACGATATTCTCGATCTCGACGATGGCGTCGTCGACCAGAATACCCGTCGACAGCGTGATGGCGAGAAAGCTGACGAGGTTCAGCGAGAAGCCGAGCAGGTCCATCGCCCAGAACGCCGGGAAGATCGACAACGGCAGCGAAATCGCGGCGATGATGGTCGCGCGCAGGTCGCGCAGGAACAGGAGCACAATGACGACGGCGAGGATGGCGCCTTCGAACAGGGTCGAGATCGCAGCGTGGTAATTGCCCTTGGTATATTCGACCGAGGTGTCGATCAGCTTCAGATCGACGTCGGGATAGGAGGCCTTCAGCGCGTCGATGCGCTTTTGCACGGCCTCGGCTACCTTCACGTCGCTGGCGCCCTTGGAGCGCTTGATGCCGAGCGCGACCACCGGCTCGCCGTTGAAGCGGGCGAAGGTGCGACGGTCGGCAATGGTGTCGGTGACGGTGCCAAGATCGTCGAGCCGGACCTCGCCGCCGCCGAACAGCGGGATCATTGTGCCGGCAAGATCGCCCAGCGTCTTGGCGCCGGCGAGCGTGCGGATGGCCTGGTCGTTCTTGCCGATCTCGGCGCGGCCGCCGGCGACGTCGACATTGGTGCCGCGCAGGCTCTGGCTGACATTGACCGCCGTCAGCCCCATCGCTTGCAATCGATCGGGGTCGAGCGAAACCAGGATCTCGCGCTCGACACCGCCGATGCGCTCGACCTGGGCGACGCCGCGCACACCCTGCAGCGCGCGCTTGACCACGTCGTCGACGAAATAGGAGAGCTGCTCGGGCGTCTTGCCGGGCGAGATCGCGGCATAGGTGACAATCGGCAGGCCGATGACGTCGACGCGCTGGATCAGCGGCTCAGTGACGTTCTGCGGCAGGTTGGAGCGCACGCGCGTCACCGCGTCCTTGACGTCGTTGAGCGCGCGGTCCGTGTTGGTCTCCAGCGCGAACTGGATCGTGGTGACCGACAGGCCGTCGGTGATCGAGGAGGTGATGTGCCGCACGCCCTCGACGCCGGAGACGGCGTCTTCAACCGTCTTGGTAACCTGGGATTCCAGCTCGGCAGGCGCAGCGCCGAATTGCGATACGGCGACCGAGATCACGGGAATGTCGGCCGACGGCAGCCGCGTCACCGCAAGCTTGGTGAAGGAGGTCCAGCCGAGGATCAGGAGGATGATCGAGAAGACGACCGACGGCAACGGATTGCGGATCGACCATGCCGAGATATTGAGAGCCATCAGCGTACCCGCGTGCGATCGAGTTCATCGGCGAACATGGTTTTGATCTGGTCGCCATCATGGAGCGAAGAGCCGGCGTCGGCGACAACGATTTCGCCGACCTCGAGCCCTTCCAGGATTTCCGTCGCGCTGTCGGACGATAGTCCGACCCGCACCTTGCGCGTCTCGACAATGTTGCCCTTGACGACTTGCACGGTGAGATGGTCGATCGCGGTCTTGGGAATCGAGACGCCGCAGCTTCGCTTGGCATCGATCGAGGCGCGGGCGAATACGCCGACCTTCAGCGAGGGATTGTTGGTGACGCTGATGCGGACGCGCCCGAGCTGGGTCGTGCGGTCGATTTCGGGCGCAACCAGCCGGACCCGGCCGATCAGATCGGGCGCGTCGTCGCGGCTGATGCGCACGGTCGCGCCGGAGCTGAGCTTGGGCATGTGAACCGCCGGGACCTGGGCGTCGAGCTCGATCTCGCTGTTGACGGCGATGCGGAACATCGGCCCGGCCTGCGGCGAGGCCGGCGCGCCGACGATGGTGCGGACCTCGGTGATGAGGCCCGGCGCGGGCGCCTTCAGCGAGATCGGGCCTTGCGGGCCGGGCCGCTGCGGTTGGCCCGGGATCTGCGGCGGCGCGGTCAGGCGGGCCAGTTCCTGATTATCGGTGACAACAGTGCCTTCGGTGACGAAGAGGTCCGTAACCCGAGAGCCTTCCTGGTCGGCCACGACCACGGCCTCGCGGCGCGGCACGAAGAAGCCGGTCACCCGCACGAGATCGGAGAAGCAGGCATTGGTCGACTTCGTCACGATGACGAGCGCCTCGCCCGGCGTTTCCTTCGCCTCAGGGCGATGCCGATGCTCAAACAGATAATAGCCGAGGCCGAGCGCCACGACGAACACCACCGTTCCCGCCGGCTTGAGATATTCGGAAAGGTTCATCGCCGGATCATCCTGGCCTGGCTCACGGCCGTCCGTACGAGGCCTATCGAGAGCGTTTCCCTGAAATAAAGTGGCGTCCCGCAAGGCTGCGGGACGCGCCCTGGAAGCGAGACGTTACACCACATCACGACTTGTCACTGCAAAGGATTGCGTCGTGCTTACTTGGATGCGGTGGTCTTGTTTTCCATGTTGACGACCTGCACGCGGCGGTTGACCTCCGCCATCGGCTGGTTCGGATCCTTCAGCTTGCTCTTGCCGTAGCCGACGGTGACGAGGTCGGTCGCGGAGATGCCGTACTTGTCGACGAGGTAGCGCTTAATCGAATCGGCGCGGCGCTCCGACAAGTCCTGGTTGTAGGCTTCGCCGCCTGCGGCATCGGTGTGACCGGCGACCACGAAGGTCGAGCCCTTGAGGTCGGGGCTCGTCAGCGCCCGGCCGAGCGCCTGCACGGACGGCATGGACTTGGCGCTGATATTGGCGGAGTTGTAGTCGAACGTGATCTCGAGATCGATGTTCGGCTTGTCCTTGGCGACCGAGGCGATTTCCTCGCGCTCGGTCGACGACAGCGAACGCGTCGAGCGGCCACGCACGGACTGGATCAGCTTGGTCTCCGCCGCGTTCGGCGCGGGATCGGCCTGCGGAGCGATCGAGAGGCCGCGCGTCAAAGGCTTCTTTGCCGGCGGCGCGAGCGCGCGGACGATCTCGTCCTCGGTGACGTTCTTGCTGTTGCTTTCGTCGCCCGCGACGGCGGGCGAAGCCGGCAGCGACAGAGCGGCGCCGATGGTGATGATGGACAGGATCGCGGTAAGTCCCTTTGCAGCCAATCTCATAGCAGTCCCTCCTGCGCGGCCAGCTCGCGCGTTTCCAAATTCCTGCAATAAGCCCTCGGGAAAGCCCCCTTGCGGCATCCGCCCATTAGTCTTCCCTGGGCTGTTCAAGGTTCGAGGCGCGTCTTCCCTCAACTCAAAAAAATATCAACGCACTCCGTAACTTGCGAATTCCTGAACGATGTTCGGATCCATCGCCTTGGCATTGGCGATGTCGAGCGCACCTTCCTGGGCGGAGCCGTTGCGCTGCTTGGCAAGGCCGCGTCCGTAGAGCGAGGAGGTCAGGCGGGGATTGATCTTCAGGGCCGCGTCGAAATCGGCGATGGCGTTCTTGACCGCTCCCGATTTCAGGTTGACGAGCCCGCGGCTGTCCAACGCATCGACGAAGTTCGGCCGCAGCCGCAGCGCCTCGTTGCAATCCTTGAGTGCGCCCTGAAGGTCGCCGACCACGGTGCGGGTCCAGCAGCGGTTGTTCAGCGCCTCGACGTCCTTCGCGTTGATGCGGAGCGTATCGTCGAAATCCTTGATGGCGAGGTTGTAGGCGCCCTTGCTGGCATAGACCTGGCCGCGCCGGTACAGCGCGTTCACGTCGTCCGGATTGGCGGCAATCTTGGCTGTCAGGCTCTTGATCGTGGGGTCGTCAGCCAGGACGGCGGGGCTCGGCCCGCCGTCCGCGTTCGGCGCGGGAGCGGGATCAGCCGGCTTCGCGGGCGGCGGCGGTGGCGGCAGGGCGGCCTCGACCTGCGGCTTCGGCGAGGGTGCCGGTGCAGAAGGAGGGGGTGGTGCAGGCGCCGCAACCGTGTCGGCCGGCTTCGTCGGCGGAGGCGGTGTCGGCGGCGCGGGTGATGCCGGCGGCGGGTTGTTGGCGACCACGGCCGGCGGCGCCGGTGGTGGCGTCGTCGACGGCCGCGATCCGCCGGCCCCCGGAATGAACGAGAAATCTTCAGCCAATGAAGAGGATATCCATGGCACCTGCTCGCCGCGCGAGGCGCGGGTAACGCCCATCTTGGTGCGGTTCAGCGTCTCCTCGGCCATTAGGTCGGGGACGCGAATTTCCTTCAGCAGCTCCTGGACGAACAGGCTGTGCTCGCCGCCGGCATCCGAGACCACCGAGGCCAGCGCCGCCGAATACATCACCAGGGTGCCATTCGGCGCGATGACCGGGGTCAGGCCGGCCGAGAAGCTGCGGAACCGGCGCTCGAACGGGTTGCGCCTGGAGGCATCGATCAGCGCGATCTTGACACCGGCACCGCGGGTGTTGAGCTCGCCAAGCACGCTCTCCAGGCTGAAACCGTCGCGGCGCACGTCGGATTCGGTCCAGATCTGCGCATCGACCGGCAGCAAATAGCTTTGACGCGCGGACTGGATGCCGAACCCGCTGAAGAACACCAGCGCCACCGAACCCGGCTTGATCTTACCGTAGAGCTTCTCGAAGGCGCGGCGCATGCCGTCGCCGGTCAGGTTCTCGCCGATCTCGACGGAAAAGCCGTCGCGCTTGAGCTCGTCGGCGACGTCGCGCGCATCGTTTATCGGTTCCTTCAACGGGGCATCCGCATCCGGATATTTGGCGTTGCCGATCACCAGCGCAAAGCGGTCGCCAGCCGCAAGCGTCGGAGCAGTCGGGATAAGCGAGATGAGCAGGGGCAGCAGAAAAAGGAAGCGAATTTTCATAATCAGCGCGGTCCAGCCAAAAAGGCGCCGTTCCAGCTTGCGCCGCGGCGACCTTAACTTACGCTTTAGGCATTATCAAACCGGGGACAGGGGGCGTCAACCGCTTGGACATTCGGCTTTATTGCGACGATCGACCCAAAGGCATAGGCACGCTTCGAGTGGAATAAAGGGGGCTGTCATGGTTGTGCTCGATGCATCTGGTGCGATCCTATCTGCGGGATGTTAGGGCAGCCAGGGCGACGAAAATGTGATTGCTCTCACATTGCAGGACCGCGGCCGTCGCAACCCCAGGTGTTTGACCTTTGCTGCGGACAATGGCTTGGTGCGCCGGCTCGTCCCGCAGGTCCACTCAGAAAGAAACAAAGAGCAGAGGCATGGGAAACGTCTACGAGATCTACGCACTGCGCTATGCGACGATGTCGCCGCGCACTCCTCACATGAACTTCCTCGTGCCCGACCCGCATGACAGCGCGGCACAGGACCTCGATTACTTCGTCTGGCTGATCCGCGGCGGCGACCGCGACATCCTGGTCGATACCGGCTTCAACGCCGAGGAGGCGAGCGCGCGGGCACGCAAGCTGACGCTCAATCCTGTTGACGCGCTGGAGCGCTTTGGTGTCGCCGCGGCCGCGATTCGCGATGTCATCGTGACGCATCTGCATTACGACCATGCCGGCAATCTCGATCGCTTCCCGCATGCGCGCTTCCATCTCCAGGAGCGCGAGATGGCTTACGCGACCGGCCGCTGCATGTGCAATGGCCTCTTGCGCCATCCGTTCTCGGTCGAGCACGTCACGCAGATGGTGCGCCATGTCTATGGCGAGCGCGTTACGTTTTATTCGGGCGACGGCGAGGTCGCGCCCGGCGTGACCGTGCATCGGGTCGGCGGCCATTCCGACGGCTTGCAGGTCGTCAGGGTCGAGACCGCGCGCGGACCGGTGGTGCTGGCGTCCGATGCCGCGCATTACTACGCCAATCTTCAGCGCAAGAGCCCATTCCCGATCGTCTACAATGTCGGCGACATGGCGCAAGGCTGGGAGACGATCGAGCGCCTCGCCGGTCACCCTGATCGATTCATTCCCGGTCATGATCCGATCGTGACGGAGATCTATCCACGCGCCAGCGACAAGATCGATGCCTGGGCGCTGCACCTGCCGCCGACGAGATCGTTTGCGAAGTGACGCGGTAGCGTCATTCCGGGTTCGCCGCTGTCGCGGCGCCCCGGAATGACAGCATCGCCTAATACGCCTGCTTGGCGTCCGCCTCTTCGCTGGTCTGGATCAGGTCGAGGCTCTCTTCGATCTTGCCGAGCAAAGCCGAGAGCTGCTTGCGCTCCTGCGCGGAAAGGCAGGCGAGGATCTCGTCTTCCCGTCGCAGCAATTGCGGGAACAGCTCTTCATAGAGCGCGCGGCCCTTCTTCGTCAGTTGCAGGCGAAATTCGCGGCGATCGGCTTCGTTCTCGACCCGCTCGATCAAGCCCTGCTGCAGCAGCGTCGTCACCGCACGGCTGATGGTCGATTTGTGCGTGCGGGTGCATTGCGAGATGAATTGCGCGCTACAGGCATCGTTGCGAAAGCCGAGCGTGGCGATCACGCGCCACGCCGGAATATCGAGGCCATGCCGTTCCTGATATTCCACCGCGAGCGCGGAACTCACCTCCGCGGCGAGCCGGTTGAGGCGGAACGGCACGAACTTGAACAGATCGAGCCGAGGCTTTGGCCGCGATGAAGCCTCTTCGGCTTCGCGTGTCCTCAGCGCGATGTCACTGGATGTCCTTGCCAAGCAGAGCGCTCCGAATTCGGTTGACGGCCGGCCGGCTCCGGTCCAAAATAGTTGCACGTGAGACTATCTAGCAGATCAGTCCTCTCCTGACCAGAGCCGAGGTTAGTGCATGGCGCACGCCAAATCCCAGTTCGGCTACCAACGCCACCCCGATCAGGATCGTTCGGGCCAGGACCCGGCCGCGCATCCGGTCGTGGTCGTCGGTGCGGGTCCGGTCGGGCTGTCGCTGGCGATAGACCTTGCCCAACGCGGCCAGCGCGTCGTTCTTCTTGATGATGCCGATCGTATCGGCGAAGGCTCGCGCGCGATCTGCTTCTCCAAGCGTTCGCTGGAATATTGGGACCGGCTCGGAGTCGGCGACCGCATGGTCGAGAAGGGCGTGGTCTGGAGCGTCGGCCGGATCTTCCACGGCGAGTCGCAGCTCTATCAGTTCAACCTGCTGCCCGAGGACGGTCACAAGCGGCCGGCTTTCATCAACCTTCAGCAATATTACGCCGAAGCCTATCTGGTCGATCGTATCCAGGATCTGCCTGCGATCGACCTGCGCTGGCGCAACAAGGTGACGGCGCTGGAGCAGCGCAACGATGCCGTCGCGCTGACGATCGAAACGCCCGAGGGCGCCTATCGGCTGCACGCGCAATATGTCATTGCCTGCGACGGCGCGCGCTCCTCGCTGCGGCAGATGGTCGGCGCCGAATTCGCGGGACAGGTGTTCGAGGACCAGTTCCTGATTGCCGACGTCAAGATGACCGCGGAATTCCCGACTGAACGCTGGTTCTGGTTCGATCCGCCGTTCCATGCCGGACGTTCGGCGCTCTTGCACCGGCAGCCTGATGATGTCTGGCGCATCGATCTCCAGCTCAATCGCGACGCCGATCCCGTCGTCGAGAAGAAGCCGGAAAACGTGCGGCCGCGCATCGCGCGCATGCTCGGGCACGACAAGTTCGAGTTCGAGTGGATCTCGCTGTATAAATTTCAATGCCGGCGGATGGACCGGTTCATCCACGGCCGCGTGATTTTTGCCGGCGATTCCGCTCACCAGGTCTCGCCCTTCGGCGCACGCGGCGCGAACTCGGGACTCGAGGACGCCGAGAATCTCTCCTGGAAGCTCGACCGTGTGCTGCGCGGGACTTCGCCCGCGAGCCTGCTCGAGAGCTATCATGCCGAGCGCAGCATGGCGGCTGACGAGAACATCCGCGAATCCACCCGCTCGACCGATTTCATGGCGCCGAACTCGCACCAGGAAGCGCGGCTGCGCAAGGCGGTGCTGTCGCTCGCCAAGGAGACCGAGTTCGGCAAGCGCATGGTCAATGGCGGCCGGCTCTCGGTGCCGTGCAGCTACGACTCCCCGCTGTCCTCGCTCGATGCGGATACGTGGCACGGCGGACCGTCGCCCGGCTGTTCCATGCTCGACGCGCCCGTCGCAACGCGCGCCGGCGAGCAGATCTATCTGACGGATGCCTTCCGCAAGGGTGGAACGGACTTCACCTTGCTGTCGTTCAGCAATGGCGCGCCGACCGATGTGCCCGATGGCATCAAGGGCATCCGCATTGGAGATGAGGGCGGACTTGCCGATCCCTCGGGCCTGGTCGCGAAACGCTACGGCGCCGAGCCGGGCGCCGCCTATCTGCTGAGGCCTGACGGTTATGTCGCGGCGCGCTTCCGCCGCCCGACGCGTGCGATGATCGCGGCGGCGCTGGCGCGGGCCGAAGGCTTGTATTGAGGTTCTGATGCCGCTCTCCACCAGTTCCAACTTCGCGCGCCCCGACGATGCCTTTCGCGCCATCGTCGAGGCCCATCGCGGGCTCACCGACGAGCAGAGTGCCGATTTCGACGCGGCGCTGGTGCTGATCCTCGCCAACCATATCGGCGACATCGACGTGCTGCGGGAGGCGATCGGGCTTGCAAAGCGGCGCATGATCGACGGCCAGCAGCAACAACAGCAACAACAATAACCCAGTGACTTGAAGGACGAATTGATGGCGAAGAACTTCGCATCCACCGGCGATCTCTCCGAGAAGAAGATCACCTTCTCCGAGATCGGTACCGATCTCTATGCGTTCACCGCCGAGGGCGATCCCAACACCGCAATCATCGTCGGCGACGACGGCTGTCTCGTGTTCGATGCGCAGGCGACGCCCGCAATGGCGAACAAGGTGATCGAGCGCGTGCGCACCGTGACCGACAAGCCGATCAAATATGTCGTGCTGTCGCACTATCACGCGGTGCGCGTGCTTGGCGCCTCCGCCTACAAGGCGCAAGGCATCGTCGCCTCGCAGGAGACCTATCGGCTGATCGAAGAGCGCGGCAAGCAGGATTGGGATTCCGAATACGGCCGCTTCCCGCGCCTGTTCCAGGATGCGCAGAGCATTCCAGGCCTGACCTGGCCGACCCTGACCTTCGAGGGCGAGATGTCGATCTATCTCGGCAAACGCGAGGTGCGCCTGATCCAGTTAGGTGCCGGCCACACCTCCGGCGACATCGTCGCCTGGGTGCCGGACGCCGAGGTGATGTTTTCCGGCGATCTCATCGAATATCACTCGGCCTGCTATTGCGGTGATGCGCATTTGCGCGAATGGCCGCTGACGCTGAACGAGATCCGCAACTTCAATCCCAAGGCGATCGCGCCGGGCCGCGGTGATGCCCTGAAGGGCACAGCCACCGTGCGCGAGGCCATCGCGATGACGCGTGATTTCGTCACAACGCTTTATGGGGCCGCGGAGATCTCCGTCGCCAAGGGGCGCACGCTGAAGGAGACGATGGCGGCGACGCGCGAGGTGATGGATCCGAAATTTTCGAGCTTCGCCATCTACGAGCACTGCCTGCCGTTCAACGTGTCGCGCGCCTATGACGAAGCGTCGGGAATCGACGATCCTGTGATCTGGACCGACAAGCGCGACCAGGAAATGTGGGCAGCGCTGCAAGGAGGAGGATAGTCATGAACATCAACACCTCGCCCGATCAGATCATCCGCAGTTCCGCGCAGGTGACGCCGGGCTACATGTCCGGCTTCGGCAACAGCTTTGAGACCGAGGCGCTGCCGGGCGCGCTGCCGATTGGACGTAATTCGCCGCAGCGCTGCGCCTACGGGCTCTATGCCGAGCAGCTCTCCGGCTCGCCCTTCACGGCGCCCCGCGGCAGCAATGAGCGCTCCTGGCTTTATCGCATTCGTCCGTCGGTGAAGCATTCCGGCCGCTTCGAGAAGATCGATGCCGGGCTGTGGCGCTCGGCGCCGTGCCATGAATACGATCTGCCGATCGCGCAGCTGCGCTGGGATCCGGCACCGATTCCGCAGGAGGAGATCACCTTCCTGCAGGGCGTGCAGACCATGACGACCGCCGGCGACGTCAACACGCAGGCCGGCATGGCGGCGCATGTCTACCTCATCACCAAGTCGATGGTGGACCAGCACTTCTATGATGCCGACGGCGAGCTGATGTTCGTACTTCAGCAGGGCAATCTGCGTATCGTCACCGAGTTTGGCTGCATCGATGCCGAGCCCGGCGAGATCGTGGTGATCCCGCGCGGCGTCAAGTTCCGCGTCGAGATCCCGAACGGTCCGGCGCGCGGCTATCTCTGCGAGAACTATGGCGGCGCTTTCACACTGCCGGAGCGCGGCCCGATCGGCGCCAACTGCCTCGCCAATGCGCGCGACTTCCTCACGCCGGTCGCAAACTACGAGGACAAGGACACGCCGACCGAGCTCTACGTGAAATGGGGCGGCTCGCTGTTCAAGACGCAGCTCGCCCATTCGCCGATCGACGTCGTGGCCTGGCACGGCAATTACGCGCCGTACAAGTACGATCTGCGCACGTTCTCTCCCGTAGGCGCGATCAGCTTCGACCATCCCGACCCCTCGATCTTCACGGTGCTGACCTCACCATCCGAGACCGCGGGCACCGCGAATATCGACTTCGTGATCTTCCCCGAGCGCTGGATGATCGCCGAGAACACCTTCCGCCCGCCCTGGTATCACATGAACATCATGAGCGAATTCATGGGGCTGATCTACGGCGTCTACGATGCCAAGCCGCAAGGCTTCGTCCCCGGCGGCATCAGCCTGCACAATTGCATGCTGCCGCACGGGCCGGATCGCGACGCCTTCGAGCACGCCAGCAACGGCGAGCTGAAACCCGTGAAGCTGACCGGCACCATGGCCTTCATGTTCGAAACCCGCTACCCGCAGCGCGTCACTGCGCATGCGGCGAAGTCGTCGACGCTCCAGGACGATTACGCCGATTGCTGGAAGGGCCTGGAGAAGCGGTTCGATCCGAACACGCCGTAATGCCTCTTACCCTCCCCTGGAGGGGGAGGGTCGCTACGCATGCAGCGAAGCGGAATGCGTAGCGGGGTGGGGTGACGGTCTCTCCGCAAGGAACACCGCCCGTGTTGAGAGATCACCCCACCCCGTCTCATATTTCGCTGCGCTCAATATGAGCCGACCCTCCCCCTCCAGGGGAGGGTGACACCGTCACCGCTGCGCCACGGAAAACCTATGCCTCACCCCAACGAACCCAGCCTCCGCTCCTTTATCGACATCGAGCCCGCCTCGGACTTTCCGATCCAGAACCTGCCGTATGGTGTGTTCTCGACTGCGGCCAATCCGACGCCGCGCGTGGGCGTCGCGATCGGCAACTACGTGCTCGATCTCTGGGAGCTCGAGCAGGACTCGCGGCTCGATATCAGTCCACTCGGCGTGTTCTCCGGAGCCTCGCTCAATCCGTTCATGGCGCTGGGACCAAACGTCTGGTCCAAGACGCGGGCGCGGATCAGTGAGCTCCTGCGCCACGATCATCCGGAGCTGCGCGACAACGAGGAGCTGCGCAAGCAGGCGCTCGTGCCGATGCGCGATGCAAAACTGCATCTGCCCTTCACCGTCTCCGGCTACACCGACTTCTATTCCTCCAAGGAGCACGCCACGAATGTCGGCGTGATGTTCCGTGGCAAGGACAATGCGCTCCAGCCGAACTGGCTACATATGCCGATCGCTTATAATGGCCGAGCCTCGACCGTCGTGGTGTCAGGCACGAAGGTGAAGCGCCCGCGGGGGCAGCTGAAGCCGCCGAATGTGGACTTGCCGAGCTTCGCGCCGTGCAAGCGGCTCGACTTCGAGCTGGAGATGGGCGTCGTCGTTGGCCAGCCGTCGCCGATGGGCGGCATGCTCACCGAGAGCCAGGCCGAGGAGATGATCTTCGGGTTCGTGCTGCTCAACGACTGGAGCGCGCGCGATATCCAGCAATGGGAATATGTGCCGCTTGGCCCGTTCCTGGCAAAAGCATTCGCAACCTCGATCAGCCCATGGGTCGTGACGCGCGAAGCGTTGGAGCCATTCCGGCTGAAGGGGCCGGAGCAGGAGCCGGCGCCGCTCGATTATCTCAAGCAGAGCAAGCCGCAGAACTACGACATCGCGCTCGACGTGTCCTTGCGCACCGCCGGTGCCAACGCCCCCGCCAGCATCAGCCGCACCAATTTCAAGTACATGTACTGGTCGTCGGTGCAGCAGCTCATGCACCACGCCTCCAGCGGTTGCGCCATGAACGTCGGCGATCTCCTTGGGAGCGGCACCATCTCCGGCCCGGAGAAGAACCAGCGCGGCAGCCTCTTGGAAATCAGCTGGAACGGCACCGAGCCCGTGGAATTGCCCGGCGGCGCCAAACGCTCCTTCCTGGAGGACGGCGATTCTCTCGTCATGCGCGGTTGGTGCCAGGGCAATGGCTATCGCGTGGGGTTTGGCGAAGTGGAGGGGACGATTCTGGCGGCGGAATAACTGGGGAGCGTGGCGCGAGGCTCTATCCACATTCTCCGTCATTGCGAGCCAACGGGTCCGCGCGAAGCGCGGCCCGATGACAGGCTCCGCGAAGCAATCCAGAATCTTTCCACGGCGGCAGTCTGGATTGCTTCGTCGCAAGGGCTCCTCGCAATGACGGCGCGGAGAGAGTTCACCGCTTCTCCGGCGGCACCTCGCGTATCCTCGCGCAATGCGCAGCGACATCTTCCAGGCTGTACTTCAGATGCACCCGCTTGTCGGAGGGCGCCTGCCTGGTCGTGCAGACGCCCGGCCGCCATTCTTGCGTGGGGCGGATCGGGCGCGGCATAAAGCCGCCGCCGCAGTTTGGGCAGACATTGAAGAGCTTGGTCTCGACGCAGTGCGCGCAGAACGTGCATTCATAGGAGCAGATCCGCGCCTCGATTGCATTCGGCGGCAGGTCGCGGTCGCAATATTCGCAATTCGGTCGAAGCTGGAGGGCCATGGTCGAATCTCCGCGGACTGGCCTCAATCATCGCAGATCCCATGCCTAGCACGAATGCCGGATTTCCCTCGATTTCAGCCGGGCTTGATCTCCTTGAGCGGCAGCCGCGTGCTCTCCTTCAGCCTGTCGAGCACGATTGAGGAGCGCACATGCGCGACGCTCTGATGCGGCATCAGGACGTCGTTGACGAGGTTGGAGAGACCCTTGAGGTCGCGCAGCACGGCTTTCAGCACATAGTCGGCATCGCCGGTGAGCGAATAGGCCTCCTGGATTTCGTCGATTCGATTGACCAGCGCGCGAAAGCGCTTGGCGTTGTCCGGCGAGTGCGTCGCCAGCGTCACCTGGATGAAGGCGACCACGCTGAAGCCGAGCGTCTCGCTGGAGAGATCAGCGTGGTAGCCCGCGATCACCTTCTCCTCTTCAAGCCGCATCCGACGCCGCGAGCATTGTGAGGCAGAGAGGCCAGCGAGGCCGGCGAGCTCCTGGTTGGTGAGGCGGCCATCGTCCTGGAGTGCGTCGAGAATCTTGAGGTCGAAGGCATCAACTGAGATCATGCGTATTTCGCCCATTCTGTGCATGGATCGTGTGTAAGATAGAGAAATAGCGGCGGATTTGCACGCTCATTGCGCGCTACATGAAGGATAGTTCTGCCCAGCAGCAATTTGGGAGAACACCATGGGTCCGTTTCCGCACGATGCGCCGCCGGCCAGGATCAGCGCCGACAATCCGATGGGAACCGACGGGTTCGAGTTCGTCGAATATGCGCATCCCAACCCGGAAGAGTTGCACGCGCTGTTCAAGCTGATGGGCTATACGGCCGTGGCGCGCCACAAGGCGAAGAAGATCACGGTCTATCGCCAAGGCGACATCAATTATCTCGTCAACGAAGAGCCCGGCACCCACGGCCACGACTTCGTCGCCGCGCACGGCCCTTGTGCGCCGTCGATGGCGTTCCGTGTTGTCGATGCGAAGGCGGCCTATGATCGCGCGATCGCGCTCGGTGCCGAGCCGGCCGACGTATCGTCCTCGCAAAAGACGCTCGACGTCCCCGCCATCAAGGGTATTGGCGGCAGCCTGCTGTATCTGGTCGATCGCTATGGGGACAACGGCTCGGCCTATGATGCCGAATTCGAATGGTTAGGGGCGCGCGATCCGCGGCCGTTCGGCGCGGGCCTGTTCTATCTCGACCATCTCACCCACAACGTCCATCGCGGTCGCATGGATGTTTGGGCCGGCTTCTACGAAAAGCTGTTCAACTTCCGCCAGATCCGCTTCTTCGACATCGAGGGCCGCGCGTCGGGCCTGTTCTCGCGCGCGTTGACCAGCCCGGATGGCAAGATCCGGATTCCGATCAACGAGGATGCCGGCGATTCCGGCCAGATCGAGGAATATCTGAAGACCTATCGCGGCGAAGGTATCCAGCACATCGCCTGCGGCTGCCGCGACATCTACCAAACCATCGAAGGCCTGCGCGAGGCCGGCCTGCCCTTCATGCCGCCTCCGCCCGATACCTATTTCGAGAAGATCGACGCGCGCCTGCCCAAACACGGCGAGGACGTCGCACGTCTCAAGACCAACGGCATTTTGATCGACGGCGAGGGTGTGGTCGAGGGCGGTCAGACCAAGGTGCTGCTGCAAATCTTCTCGGCCAACGCGATCGGGCCGATCTTTTTCGAATTCATCCAGCGCAAGGGCGACGATGGATTCGGCGAGGGCAATTTCAAGGCTCTGTTCGAATCGATCGAGGAGGATCAGATCCGGCGCGGGGTGTTGAAGGTGGACAGCGCGGCATAGCTCAGTGCCGTAGGGTGGGCAAGCGTAAGCGTGCCCACCAGTTCTGTAGCGATCTCCGAGAGATGGTGGGCACGGCGCTATGCGCCTTTTTCACCCTACGGATTCGTGCGCTGAGGCTACTTCGCTGCCTTCCACGCCTTCGTGACCGCACCGATCTCCGCCGCTTCCGGCTCGCGAACCGTGGAGGGTGTGCGCGAGAAGCGCGGCGCGGGCGCGGGCTGCTTCACGCCATGGCGCTCGATGAAGACGTTGCGCGCGACCATGTGCGGGTATTGCGTGGCTTCCGACATGGTCAGCACCGGCGCGAAGCAGATGTCGGTGCCTTCCATGATCTTGCACCAGTCTTCGCGCGTCTTGCTCTTGAACACCGCCTTCAGCTTCTCCTTCAGCGCCGGCCAGGCGTTCCGATCCATCTGCGCGTCGAAATCGGCGTCGGTCAGGCCCGCATGCTGGCGCAGCAGCGCGTAGAATTGCGGCTCGATCGAGCCGATCGAGACGAAATGGCCGCAGGCGCATTCGTAGACGCCGTAGAAATGCGCGCCGCCGTCGAGGAAGTTCTGGCTGCGCTCCTCGGTCCAGCGTCCCATCGTGGTCATATCGAAGAAGAACGACATCAGCGACGCCGCGCCGTCGCACATCGCGGCATCGACCACCTGGCCCTTGCCGGATCTCTGCGCCTCCAGCAGTGCGGCCAGCACGCCGACGACGAGATAAAGCGCGCCGCCGCCGAAATCGCCGACCAGGTTGAGCGGCGGCACCGGTGCCTCTTTGGTGCCGATCGCGGCGAGCGCACCGGTGATGGAGATGTAGTTGATGTCGTGGCCGGCGGCGTTGGCAAGCGGGCCTTCCTGGCCCCAGCCCGTCATGCGGCCATAGACCAGCTTGGGGTTGCGCGCGAGCACCACGTCCGGCCCGAGCCCGAGCCGCTCCATCACGCCGGGACGGAAGCCTTCGACCAGCGCATCGGCGCTGGCCAGCAGGTCGAGCACTTGCGCGATCGCCGCCTTGTCCTTGAGGTCGAGCTCGATCACCTTGCGGCCGCGGCCCGCCACCGACTTCATGCTCTTCCTCGCGCCGACGCGATCGAGCGTGACGACGTCGGCGCCCATGTCGGCCAGCATCATGGAGGCGAACGGGCCGGGTCCGATGCCGGCGAATTCGACGATGCGAAAGCCCGACAGCGGGCCGGAGGTGCGGACGGAGGAGTTTTGGGCTGGTTTGTCGAGCACGTTGTTGTTTCCTCGGATCGCAGCGCGCGTGCGCGATGAGCGCATTCGCCTGGACGTTTCCTCTATCGAGTTAATTGGTCAATTAACTTTTCCCGCCTTACACCGAACGAGGCAAGCGCTTTTCATGCATGGGCGCATAATAAAAGCGGCGCGCACCGAAGTGCGCGCCGCGGAAAAATTGCGTCGACGCGCTGAAGCGCGAACGTCACCCAGCCGCGGCTACCGCGCGCTGCGCCATCACCTTGACGAGGTTGGCCCGGTACTCGGCCGTGCCGTGGATGTCAGCCAGCAATCCGCTTGCAGAAATACTGACGCTGTCGAGCGCCGATGGCGACCAGTTCGCCTTCAGCGCGGCTTCGATTGCGGGCACGCGCATCACACCAGACTGCGAGGCGCCGGTGGCGGCCACCCGAACCTCGCCGGACTTGGTCTGCGCGACGAACACACCGGTCAGTGCGAAGCGCGAGGCCGGGTGCCGCATTTTTTCGTAACCCGCTTTTGCCGGAACCGGGAACGACACAGCGGTGATGATCTCGCCGTCTTCGAGCGCCGTGGTGAACAGGCCCTGGAAGAAATCCTCCCCCGCAAGCGATCGCTTATTGGTCTTTACGGTCGCGCCGAGCGCCAGCAGCGCGGCCGGAAAGTCTGCGGCAGGATCGTTGTTGGCAATCGAGCCGCCGATCGTGCCGCGATAGCGCACGGCAGGGTCGCCGAGCACCGAGGTGAGATAGGCAATCGCGGGGATCGCCTTCTTCACATCGGCATTCTGCATGATGTCGTAATAGGTCGTGGCGGCCTTGATTGTCAGCGTATCGCCTGACAGCTCGATGCCCTGCAACTCTTTGATCCTGCCGAGGTCGATCACGTCGGAGGGACTGGCAAGCCGCTGTTTCATGACCGGCAGCAGTGTCTGTCCGCCGGCGAGAAATTTCGCCTCGCTGCTCTTGCCGAACAGGCTCACGGCTTCTTCGACCGAGGAAGCCCGATGATAGGTGGTTTGGTACATCTTCGTTCCTCCCTCTTAAGCCGCGTGGATCGTGCGCCACACCCTGTCCGGGGTTGCGGGCATTTCCAGATTGTTCTTGCCGATCGCATCCGTGATCGCGTTGATCACGGCTGCAGAAGCGCCGATCGCGCCGGCCTCACCGCAACCCTTGATGCCCAGGGGATTGCCTGGGCACAGCGTCGTGGTGTGGGAGAGATTGAACGAGGGCAGATCGTCGGCGCGCGGCATGGAGTAATCCATGAACGAGGCCGTGACCGGCTGGCCGTTGGCATCGTAGATCGCGTGCTCGAGCAGCGCCTGCCCGATGCCTTGGGCGAGTCCACCATGAACCTGTCCCTCGACGATCATCGGGTTGATCAGCCGGCCGAAATCGTCGGCCGCGACGAAGTTGACGAAGGACGTCTTGCCGGTGCCGGGATCGACCTCGAGCTCGCAGATATAGGCGCCGGCCGGGAAGGTGAAGTTGGTCGGGTCGTAGAAGGCGCTTTCCTTCAGGCCGGGCTCCATTCCTTCAGGCAGATTGTGCGCGGTGTAGGCCGCGAGCGCGACCATCGGGAAGGCGATCGCCTTGTCGGTGCCCGTGACCTTGAACTCGCCGTTCTCGATGACGATGTCGGCCTCGGAAGCCTCCAGCGCATGCGCGGCAATCTTCTTGGCTTTGGATTCCATCTTCTCCATTGCCTTCAGGATCGCAGTGAGACCTACGGCCGCCGAGCGCGAGCCATAGGTGCCCATGCCGAACTGCACCTTGTCAGTGTCGCCATGGACAATCGAGACCTGGCTGATGGGAACGCCCAAGCGATCGGCGACGAGCTGGCAGAAGGTGGTCTCGTGACCCTGGCCGTGGCTGTGCGAGCCGGTCAGGATCTCGATGGTGCCGACCGGGTTGACGCGCACCTCAGCCGATTCCCACAGGCCGACGCCGGCACCCAGGCTGCCGACGGCCTTTGACGGCGCGATGCCGCAGGCCTCGATGTAGCAGGATACGCCGATGCCGCGCAGCTTGCCTTGTGCCTTTGCTTGTGCCTTGCGGGCAGGGAAGCCGGCATAGTCGATCGCCTTCATCGCCGCATCGAGCGAAGCATTAAAGTCGCCGGTGTCATAGGCCATGATGACAGGCGTCTGGTGCGGAAACTGAGTGATGAAGTTGGTCCGGCGCAGTGCGGCCGGATCGACGTTCAATTGCCGCGCTGCCGTTTCCATCAGCCGCTCGAGCAGATAGCTGGCCTCGGGGCGGCCGGCGCCGCGATAGGCATCGACCGGCGTGGTGTTGGTGTAGACCCCGATCACCTCGGCATGGATCGCCGGGATGTTGTACTGGCCGGACAGGAGCGTTGCGTAGAGATAGGTCGGCACCGACGACGAGAACAGCGACATGTAGGCGCCGAAATTGGCGTAGGTCTTCACTTTCAACCCGGTGATCTTGTTGTTGGCGTCGAAGGCCATCTCGGCATGGGTCACGTGGTCACGGCCATGCGCGTCGGTGAGGAAGGCCTCGGTGCGGTCGCCGGTCCATTTCACGGGACGGCCGACCTTCTTGGAGGCCCACAGCGCCACCATCTCTTCGGGATAGATGAAGATCTTCGAGCCAAAGCCGCCGCCGACGTCGGGCGCGATCACGCGCAGCTTGTGCTCGGGGGCAATGTTGTAGAACGCCGACAGCACGAGGCGAGCGACGTGCGGGTTCTGCGACGTCGTGTAGAGCGTGAAATGCTCCTCCGCCGCGTCGTAATCGGCGATCGCCGCGCGCGGCTCCATCGCGTTGGGCGCGAGGCGGTTGTTGGTGACGTCGAGCTTGACCACATTGGCGGCCTTCGAGAAGGCTGCATCCACCGCACTCTCGTCGCCGATCACCCAGTCGTAGACCTGGTTGCCGGGGGCTTCGGGGTGAAGCTGCGGTGCTCCGGGCTTGATGGCAGCGTGCATGTCGGCGACCGCCGGAAGCTCTTCGTAATCGACGACGACGGCTTCCGCCGCGTCGCGCGCCAGATTCTTGCTCTCGGCGATCACGACAGCGACGGCCTGTCCAACGAAGCGCACCGTCTCCGGCGCCATCGCCGGCCATGCACCCATCTTCATCGGGCTGCCGTCCTTGGAGGTGATGGCCCAGCCGCAGATCAGGTTGCCGACCTTGTCGTCGACGAGCTGCTGTCCCGTGAGCACCGCGACAACGCCCGGCATCTTCAGCGCGGCGGAAGAGTCGATCCCCTTCACCTTGGCGTGCGCGTGCGGACTTCTAATGAAATACGCATGGGTCATGCCCTGCAATTTGATATCGTCGACGTAGCGGCCCTTGCCGGTAATGAAACGCTTGTCTTCCTTGCGCAGCACGCGTGCGCCGATGCCTTCAACACCCATGTCTGGTCCTCCCGACCGGAATTTGTTGACCCGCGCTTTCCATCGAAAGCGCCAGTGATTTTCTTGCTCGCTGCGGCCTTTACTCGGCCGCCTGCGCAACCTTCATGCGACCGGCCGCATCCAGCACGGCCTTGACGATGTTGTGGTAGCCGGTGCAGCGGCAGATATTGCCCTCGAGCTCCTGACGCACGGTGGCCTCGTCGAGCTGGCCCCCGTGGCGCTGCACGATGTCGATCGCCGACATGATCATGCCTGGCGTGCAATAGCCGCATTGCAGGCCGTGATTGTCGCGGAAAGCGGCCTGCATCGGATGTAGTTCGTCGCCCTTTGCGATGCCTTCGATCGTGGTGACGCTCGCGCCGTCTGCCTGTCCCGCCAGCATGGTGCAGGATTTCACCGCACGGCCGTCCATGTGGACGACGCAGGCGCCGCACTGGCTGGTGTCGCAGCCGACATGGGTGCCGGTGAGGTTGAGGTGGTCGCGCAGCAGCTGGACCAGCAGCGTGCGGTCCTCGACGTCAACGGCAACGGCCTTGCCGTTGACCGTCAGTTTGACAGTAGACACGGTGAAGTCCTCCCGGGATTGATTTTGATTGTTTCCAATTAGAGACCGGCGACCCGGAACTTTGCAACTGGGATTTTGGTCGCCGGCGTCATGGAAAAGTCATTGATCCAGAAGGGCGTGCAATGAGTTGCCACCGAGCCGCTGGACCCGGACGGCGCGGCCTGTCTAACCATGGGATGCCAGCCGTCGCCTTTTTGTAGCCGGTCAGCCTTGGCCCGATGACTTCGGAATCAGGAGATGCACTGAGTTTACCGCCCCTTATCGATTGTGCCTTAGTTTTGCGCATCCAGGTCTGGGGCGGGGCGCCTCCCGGTCGCGGCTGAATGAAAATGGGGGTGGGAATGTCCGGGCGTATCGGGTCGCCGTCGAAGCGAACACTAATTCCGGCTCTCAGGTTCCGTACCAAGATCATCCTGGGCTTTGCCGCAGTGCTGGTGATCTCCGCCGGCAGCATGGCCTTCTCATATTTCGGCTTTGAGCGGGTTTCCTCCGGGGTCGGGTCCTACCGCACCAGCGTTTCCGAGGCCGACCTTGCCCGCAACATCGACCGCGAGCTGCTCGCCTATCGTTCGGCTGCCCGCTACTTTGTCGTTACCGGCAAGGAGGACGACGCCAAGGCGGCGCTGGAGGCAGAAGCCAGCCTCAAGAGCGCGATCGACCTGGCCATCAAGAACGCCAAGAAGCCGGCGCGGCAAGAGGGCCTCAACAAGCTCGCCAAGGAGTTTTCCAACTTCTCCGCGACGTTTGCCAAGATCCTGCAGGCCAAGCGTGACAGCGTGCTGCTGGTCCAGAACCAGCTCCAGCGCAACGCCAATCTCCTGAAATACAAGCTCGATGACATCGGCAACAACGCCTCCGACGCGGAGGCGCAGGCGATCGAGTTCGGCACCAAGCAGGTCAATGCCCAGTTCCAGACCGCAAGCTCCGCCGCGAGCAATTTCATCCTCAATTCCGACCAGGCGGTCGCGGCAAGCGCGCTGGCGCGGCTGAAATTCGTCGAGAACTCGCTCGGTGCGATCTATTCCATGGACGACAAGATCGTCGCCGGGCTGAAGGACGCCAAGGCGCTGCTGGGGGCTTATCGGGAAGCGCTGGAGAAGCTGATCGCCAACGCCAAGCTGGTCGATGAGCTCGTGACCGAAATGAGCGGCTCGGCCGGCGCCATCCTTCGGGGCGCCACCGCCATGAAGGCGGACCTCATTGCCGAACAGCAGCGGCTGGAGGCGGAATCGGAAGCAACCATCGGGCAGACCGAGCAACTGGTGCTGATGCTCGCCGTCGGCGGCACGCTGCTGGGGGCGGTCCTCGCCTTCCTGCTCGGTACCGGCATCTCGCGTCCGATGATTGCGATGTGCAAGGCGATGCGGGAGCTGGCCTCGGGCAATTTCGACGTGGTGCTGCCGGGTCTTGGCCGCAAGGACGAGATCGGCGAGATGGCCGGAGCGGTCGAGGAGTTCAAGGTTCAGGCGGTGGCCAAGGCCGAGCGCGATGCCGCCGCCAGCGAAGCCCAGAACCGGGAGCAGGCTGCAAGCCGGCGCGCCGAGCTGATCCGCTTCGCCGACGATTTCGAGAACGCGGTCGGCGCCATCGTCTCCAACGTCTCGGCTTCCGCCGTGCAGCTGGAATCGGCAGCCTCCACGCTGACCCGCACCGCCGAGACCACGCAGAGCCTGTCGAGCCAGGTCGCCGGCGTCTCCGAGCAGGCGTCCTCCAACATGCAGTCGGTTGCGACCGCGACCGAAGAGCTCTCGGCCTCGGTCGAGGAGATCGGCCGCCAGGTCCGCGATTCCAGCCGGATCGCCGAGGCCGCCGTGGTGCAGGCCAAGGAGACCGACGGCCGCATCGGCAAGCTGTCGCATGCCGCCCAGCAGATCGGCGAGGTCGTCAAGCTGATCACGGCGATTGCCGAGCAGACCAATCTTCTGGCGCTCAACGCCACCATCGAGGCAGCGCGCGCCGGGGAGGCCGGCCGCGGCTTTGCCGTGGTTGCGAGCGAAGTGAAGTCGCTGGCGAGCCAGACGGCGAAGGCGACCGATGAAATCTCCTCGCATATCACCGGCATGCAGGGCGCCACGGCCGAATCGGTTGCCGCGATCAAGGAGATCGGCGCGACCATCGGCCAGATCTCGTCGATCTCGACCTCGATCGCGAGCGCCGTCGAGCAGCAGGGTGCGGCGACGCAGGAGATCGCCCGCAGCGTCCAGACCGTCGCGCAGGGCACCCAGACCGCAGCCACCGATATCGGCGAGGTCAACCGCGGCGCCGCCGAGACCGGCTCGGCCTCGGAAGAGGTGCTGAACTCGGCCAAGACGCTGTCGAGCGAAAGCACCCGCCTGCGCGCCGAACTCGACCGCTTCATGGCCAATATCCGCGCGGCGTGAGTTCGCTGCGCGTCAAGCCATTCTGCGGCCGAAGCCCTCGCTATCGCCTCACATTCGGCCGGTCGTCCCGATCGGCGCTCTGCTCATCCGGGATGACGAGTTGAGTGAACTATCCCCCCGCGTCAGCTAACCGCCAGTTGCGGTGCCACAAATTTACCACAGCTTATCCTTTGCCCCGTAACGTGCCGGAGGGTCAGGAAGCGGGCTGCTTCCGGGCTGCGCCTGGTTTTCCGCGAATGGAATGGGGTGGGGGAATGTCGGTCAAGTCGAAGTCGAAACCATCGAAGCTGCCAACGCTGCGTTTTCGCGCAAAAATCATCCTCGGCTTCGTGGCGGTGCTAGCCATCCTCGCCGTCAGCATGGCTTTCGCCTATTTCGGCTTCGAGCGGATCGCAGGCGCCGTGGCCTCGTATCGGACCAGCGTATCGGAAGCCGATCTGGCGCGGACCGTCGATCGTGAACTGATCGCCTATCAGGGGCTGGCGCGGGCCTACACCCTGACCGGGGCCGCCGACGACGAGACCGCGGCCAAGGCCGCCGAAGAGAATCTGAGGGGCGCGATCGGCAAGTCGTTGTCCGCCACGACCGGCGCCGCGCGCCGCGAGCAGGTCGGCAAGCTCGAGGCCGAGTTCCAGCGCTTCACGAAGGTGTTCAGTGAGATCATCACTCTGACACGCGAAAACAACAAGATCGCGGCCGATGAGCTCAACAGCGTCGGCAACAAGATCCGCTTCAAGTTCGACGATCTCGGCGACACGGCGGCGCTGGCGGGTCTTGCATCCGTCCAGACCACAGCCAAGGACATCACCTCGCAATATCTGGCGGTCTCCACCTCGGTCAGCGCCTTCGTTGCCAAGCCGGAGCCGAAGACCGCCGATGGCGTGATCGCCCGCATCAAGTTCCTGGAGACCTTGCTGGTCTCGATCTACGCGAACGACCAGAAGATCACCGACCGCGTCACCGAGATCGGCAATCTCCTGAAGCAGTATCGTACTTCCTTCGTAAAGCTGACCGAAAACGTGAAGGTCATCGTCAAGCTGAATGGCGAGATGACCAAGACGGCCGCGTCCATCGTGAAACTTTCGGGCGAACTGCGCTCGGATCTGACTGCCGACCAGCAGCGCATCGAGGCGAGCGCCAATGCGACGATCGGGGACACCGAGCGGCTGATGCTGATGATGGCGCTCGGTGGCCTTGCCGTCGGTGTCGCGCTGGCCTGGATGCTCGGGAACGGCATCTCGCGTCCGATGATTGCGATGTGCAAGGCGATGCGGGAGCTGGCCTCGGGCAATTTCGACGTGGTGCTGCCGGGTCTTGGTCGCAAGGACGAGATCGGCGAGATGGCCGGAGCGGTCGAGGAGTTCAAGGTTCAGGCGGTGGCCAAGGCCGAGCGCGATGCCGCCGCCAGCGAAGCCCAGAACCGGGAGCAGGCTGCAAGCCGGCGCGCCGAGCTGATCCGCTTCGCCGACGATTTCGAGAACGCGGTCGGCGCCATCGTCTCCAACGTCTCGGCTTCCGCCGTGCAGCTGGAATCGGCAGCCTCCACGCTGACCCGCACCGCCGAGACCACGCAGAGCCTGTCGAGCCAGGTCGCCGGCGTCTCCGAGCAGGCGTCCTCCAACATGCAGTCGGTCGCGACCGCGACCGAAGAGCTCTCGGCCTCGGTCGAGGAGATCGGCCGCCAGGTCCGCGATTCCAGCCGGATCGCCGAGGCCGCCGTGGTGCAGGCCAAGGAGACCGACGGCCGCATCGGCAAGCTGTCGCATGCCGCCCAGCAGATCGGCGAGGTCGTCAAGCTGATCACGGCGATTGCCGAGCAGACCAATCTTCTGGCGCTCAACGCCACCATCGAGGCGGCGCGCGCCGGGGAGGCCGGCCGCGGCTTTGCCGTGGTTGCGAGCGAAGTGAAGTCGCTGGCGAGCCAGACGGCGAAGGCGACCGATGAAATCTCCTCGCATATCACCGGCATGCAGGGCGCCACGGCCGAATCGGTTGCCGCGATCAAGGAGATCGGCGCGACCATCGGCCAGATCTCGTCGATCTCGACCTCGATCGCGAGCGCCGTCGAGCAGCAGGGCGCGGCGACGCAGGAGATCGCCCGCAGCGTCCAGACCGTCGCGCAGGGCACCCAGACCGCAGCCACCGATATCGGCGAGGTCAACCGCGGCGCCGCCGAGACCGGCTCGGCCTCGGAAGAGGTGCTGAACTCGGCCAAGACGCTGTCGAGCGAAAGCACCCGCCTGCGCGCCGAACTCGACCGCTTCATGGCCAATATCCGCGCGGCGTGACGCTCGGACCGCGCCACTTCCTCCGTCGTCGTGCTGGCCAAGGCCAGGACCCATTCCCCCCGGAAACCGTTGCTGCGCGAAGCGGGTAACTCCGAGTCTTCGCCAAACCACGTCTTGTGATGATGGGTCCTGGATCAGCGCTTCGCTTGTCCAGGACGACTGCGGAGCTCTGAAACTCACTCCTTCCCGAAAGCCCGCTTCAGCTCCACCTTTGCGCGCTCCAGTCGCGTGCGCTGCGTCTTCGGTAGCGTCTTGCCGGCGCGGTTGATGTAGAACGTCAGCATCGACAGCGCAGAGCGATAGGCGCCGGTCTTGCGGCGCGAGCTGTGCTCGGCCGAGCGCTTCAGGGAGCCCGCGATTTTCCTGGGGTCCTTGAGCTTGAACACACCGTGCTTGAGATCGAGCGCGTTGCTCTCCTTCGTCACACGTTGCGACCATCGCTTCGGTGCTGCGCGGCGGCTTGACCTCTTGCGTGTCGTGCTGGCCTTGCGGCGCGCGGTGCTGCTCGCGCCTGTCTTCCGCGAATGTGTCGTCTTTCTGACCTGAGCCATGCGTCAACTCCTTGCAGCTCCATCGGAAACGGATGTTCTTGGAGGCTGTTCCCAAGGGAACTCGACCTCGTGGCAGACGTTGTCGCAGGCAGGCGGAATGCCGCACCCCCATGATCGGATCGACCCCGTCCACGCCATGTGAACCGGGGCCGCTTCCATTGATCAGACGCAACAACGCGATGGAATTGCAGGAAAGCCCAGCGCTGAATTATGGACCTGCGATCTCGGCGGTGGCGACGGATCGCATCGTCGAGACCAGCATCCCCTCGCGGCTCGACGCGCTGCCGTGGAGCGGCTTTCACACGCGCGTCGTGCTCGCGCTCGGCATCACCTGGATCCTCGACGGGCTCGAGGTGACCCTGGCCGGCGCGCTCTCGGGCGCGCTGAAGCAGAGTCCCTCGCTGCATTTTTCCAATCTCGATCTCGGCATTGCCAATTCCGCCTATCTCGCCGGCGCGGTGCTGGGTGCGCTCGGCTTCGGCTGGCTTACCGATCGCATCGGCCGCAAGAAATTGTTCTTCATCACGCTTGCGCTCTACCTCTCGGCGACGGCTGCGACGGCTCTGTCATGGGATGTGGCGAGCTACGCGGTGTTCCGTTTCCTCACCGGTGCCGGTATCGGCGGCGAATACACCGCGATCAACTCAACCATCCAGGAGCTGGTGCCGGCGCGGTATCGCGGCTGGACCGATCTCGTGATCAACGGCAGCTTCTGGATCGGCGCTGCGATGGGCGCGGTGGCAGCCATCGTTCTGCTCGATCCTGCCGCGATGGGGCCCGACATGGGCTGGCGCCTCGCCTATCTGATCGGCGCGACGCTCGGCCTCGTCGTGCTGTTGATGCGGATGTGGATTCCGGAGAGTCCGCGCTGGTTGATGATCCATGGTCGGCCCGACGAGGCTCATGCGATCGCCGATGAGATCGAGCGTTCGGTCATTGGACACGGCCAGGATACGAGCGACGGTCGCTTTACGAAGATCCGCCTGAGGATGCGCGATCACACGCCGATCGCCGAGGTCATCCACACGCTGTTCTCGGTTTATCGACAGCGCGCGCTGGTCGGCCTCATGCTGATGAGCGCGCAGGCATTTTTCTATAACGCCATCTTCTTCACCTTCGCGCTGGTGTTGACCGATTTCTACGGCATCAGCGCCGATCACGTCGGCTGGTACCTGCTACCCTTCGCCGCCGGCAACTTCCTCGGCCCGCTGCTGCTCGGCCGTCTCTTCGATACGCTCGGCCGCCGCACCATGATCATGTTCACCTATGGCATGTCAGGCCTGCTGCTGGCGCTGTCAGGCTATCTATTCTCGATCGGCGCGCTCAGCGCGCAGGGGCAGACCATCGCCTGGATGGTGATCTTCTTCTTCGCCTCGCCCGCCGCGAGCGCGGCCTATCTCACCGTCAGCGAGAACTTTCCCTTAGAGGTTCGCGCGCTGGCGATCGCGGTATTCTATGCAGTCGGCACGGGCATCGGCGGCGTGATCGGGCCGGCGCTGTTCGGCGTTCTGATCGACACGGGATCGCGCACCAGCGTATTCGCCGGTTATCTGCTGGGGGCAGCCCTGATGATCACGGCTGCAATCGTGGCGTGGCGCTATGCCGTCTCGGCGGAGCGCAAATCGCTCGAACAAATCGCACGGCCGCTTGCCTTTATGGAGTAGACTATGAAATCGGAACTGGCGGAAATGGAATTGGACGAGAAGCTCACCATCCCTGGTGACGACGAGACGCCGGAAACGGTGCCGGTGCCGCACGCGCTCGTGCCGCATCTGAACGAGACCGCGATCCTGCTCGACATCGACGGCACGCTGCTCGACCTGATGCCGACGCCGCGCGAGGTGTGGGTGCCGCCGGGGCTTTCGGACACGCTCAACCGATTGGTGGAATGTACGTCAGGCGCGCTGGCGCTGGTCAGCGGCCGCTCACTCAACGATATCGATCTGATTTTCGCCCCCGACGTGTTTTGCGCCGTCGCCGGTCACGGCGCAGAGATGCGGCTGTCCGCGGACAATGAAGCTGATGCCGTGCATGCGCCGCCGCTGGACAAGGAGCTGAAGCGGCGGCTGGCTGCGATTGCCAAGCTCAGCCCGGGCATTCTGCTCGAGGACAAGGGCTACTCGCTTGCGCTACATTACCGCCTGGCGCCACATGCGGAGAAGGCGATCTACGAATCCGTGTCGCTGATCCGCGCGGACCTGCCCAGTGCGCCGATCGAGGTGCTGCCTGGCAAGTTCGTCTGCGAGATCAAGCATTCAGGCTTCACCAAGGCGAGCGGCGTGCGCGAGTTGATGAAGCACGAGCCCTTCAGGGGGCGTCGTCCACTGTTCATCGGTGACGACGTCACAGATGAGACCGTGTTCGCGATCATGCCTGATATGAACGGGCTCGCCTTCTCGGTCGGCCGCCGCGCCATGGGCGTGAACGGTCACTTCGATGCGCCAAGCGATGTGCGCGCGTTCCTTGCGCACCTGCTCGATCCGAGGTGAAACAAAGGCAGCGCCACTTCGCAAACACAATGCGCGACACCCTTTCGTGGCGCATCGCAATGCATCCTGCGCAATTCCGGGCGCACGAGCTCTCTTTGCGCTGAAATCCTTGGTTCCGCGAGCGAAACCAGTTCCAACGCGCACGCCTGATTTTGGTTTCAATTCGTTGAAACGATGATCAGGAACCATATTGATGAACGGCAGTTAAACGGGTGGAATGAAACAGGAGGGGACGGCCTGTGAACTTAGTCGTCGTTTCAAATCGCGTCGCGCGCGGCAAACCCAATGAGCCCATGACGGGTGGCCTCGCGGCGGCCTTGCTGCCGGTCGTGGAACATTCGGGAGCTATTTGGGTGGGTTCTTCAGGCCGCGTGCGCGATGGCCATCAGAAGGAACCGTTCGCCGAGATCGAAGCGCTGGGGTCGGGCGCGATTGCGACGTTGGATCTGCCGGCGGCGCATTACGGCGGCTATTACGAAGGCTTTGCCAATTCGGCGTTATGGCCGGCACTGCATTCGCGCAGCGATCTGATCCGCGTCTCGCGCGAGGATTATGTCAGCTATCGCGAGGTCAACGCCTTCATGGCGCGCGCCTTGATGCGCTTCCGAAAAGCAAAAACTGCGTTCTGGGTGCAGGATTATCACTTCCTTGCGCTCGGTGCGGAATTGCGCGATCTCGGCGTCGATGATCCGATCGGTTTCTTCCTTCATACGCCGTGGCCGGTCGCCGCGGTGATGCAGGGCGTGCCCAATCATCGCGAGCTGATCACGGCGATGCTGGCCTACGATCTGCTCGGCTTCCAGACCAATGAGGATTGCCAGAACTTCCTCGGTTATGTCGGCGGTGAGCTCGGCCTCGCCGTTGAGAACGGTGTTGCGATCTCTCAGCATGGCCGCACCCGCTGTGAAGTGTTTCCGATCGGCATCGATGCGGAAAAGTTCGCAGCTTATGCCGCGAAATCGGTGTCGCATCCCGACGTGTCTCGGTTGCGGCGCAGCCTCAACGGCGAGCGCCTCGCGATCGGCGTCGATCGCCTTGATTATTCGAAAGGCCTCGTCAACCGCATCAGCGCGTTCGACCGGCTCTGGACCGAGCAGCCGCAGTTTGCGCGCAGCATTTCGCTGCTCCAGATCGCGAATCCCTCGCGGGGTGGCATCGAGGCCTATGGCAACCTCCAGAACGAGGTCGCTCGTCTCGTCACCGACGTCAATGGTCGCCACGGCGAAGTGGACTGGACGCCGATCCGCTACCTCAACAAGGGCTTCAGCCAGGCCGTGCTCGCAGGCCTCTACCGCACCGCGCAGATTGGCGTGGTAACGCCGCTGCATGACGGCATGAACCTCGTCGCCAAGGAATATGTCGCCGCGCAAAACCCGGCCGATCCCGGCGTGCTGGTGCTGTCGAAGTTCGCGGGCGCGGCCAACGAGCTCGACACCGCCTTGCTGGTCAATCCGCACGACATCGACGGCATGGCGCGCGCGATCGCCGTCGCGGCCTCAATGCCGCTCACCGAGCGCAAGATGCGCTGGGACGCGATGATGAAGAAGCTGCGCGGCCACACCATCCAGCAATGGTCCGCCGATTTCGTGGCTGAGCTCGAGAAGTGCCGGACGGAGAAGGCCGCTGTCGCGCCGCTTGCCGCGCAACCGCCGCAGGCGCTACGTTGGCTGAAGTCGGCGATCTCAGGCGTGAGGTTGATCTAAGGTCTCGTCAGGCCGGGCCTGTCCCGGCCATCCACGTCTGACGCCTCGGCTTGAACGTGAATGCCCGGGACAAGCCTGGGGCATGACGGTGCACTGCGAGGGCGGCCCGCGGCGTCAATAACAATACGACACGCCATCCAGAATCGCGCACTGCCGCTTGTTCGGCGCGTTCGGATCATCCATCGGCGCCATACCCTTACCCTGACCGACGAACACGCCTGGCCCGACATGCACTGAGCTTTTTTTGCCGATGATCACGCTCGGATGCGGCGAGGCGCTCGAGCGCGTGCCGTCCGGCCAGATGATGGTATCGCCCGACAGCATTCCGCGCCGCCCGTCGTCGCAGCTCACATCGACGCCCTGCCGCGTGCAGACCTGCGCCAGGGCCGGCGCGGCGAGGGCGATACCCAAGCCCGAAATCAAGCTCAGCGCGGTGATGGTCTTGCAGATGGTCATGGCGTCCCTGGCATGTCTGGCGTCCTCACGTGAATCGTCGCCCCAAACCCACCGATGGTTCAGCCGACCGGCGCGTCAGGACGTTGGCCGGCGCGAGATATTCTCTCGTAAATCCAATATGTTGCGGAAAATTTCACCCGATTTTACCGCGATCCCTTGCAAAATCGTCGGCGCCCCTTCAAGAGAGGGCGCTCCGGAGAGATGGCCGAGTGGCTTAAGGCGCACGCTTGGAAAGCGTGTGTGCGGGAAACCGTACCGTGGGTTCGAATCCCACTCTCTCCGCCAGATGGTTGTTCATGGCTGCTTATCCGAATTCGCCAACGTCTAGGAATGCCTTGTAGTTCAAGGCTTAACCGTCTTTCTGCGTTTTCGCCTATTCAGCGTTGTTCGCCCTTGTCAAGCGAATGCGGTAGGGCCAATGGTAGGGCCAGATGGTGCGGCGAACACTCGCGCCCACTTGATGGAGTCGGCTGATGGCTCGCGTATTCGACCGCCTTTCGCCTACCACCGTGAGGGCCAAGGACCTTGCGCCGGGCAGATACGCGGACGGCGGGAACCTGTACCTCAATGTCGGCATTGAGGGGCAGCGCCGCTGGACTTTCCTTTACAAGGACCGCGCGACGGGCCGTCCGCGGGAGATGGGATTGGGCTCTGCTGGCAAAGCGGGCGTCAGTCTCGCCGAAGCCCGCCGCAAGGCCGCAGCCGCGCGTTCACTGCTATCCGATGGAATCGACCCGCTCACCGATAAGCGCAACCGGCGCGCTGCGGTAAGCGAACCCTTCGGCACGTATGCTGATCGGTTCGTCAAGAACGTCATTGAGCGCGAGGCGAAAAATCCAAAGCACATCGCGCAATGGAAAATGACCCTCGAAGAGTACGCTAAGGCACTGCGGTCAAAGCCGCTGGACCAAATCAGCACAGAGGACGTGCTCTCTGTGTTGCGCCCCATTTGGGACACCAAGCGCGAAACCGCCTCGCGCCTCCGAGGTCGCATCGCTCGTATTCTTGATGCCGCAAAGGTCGACAAGCTTCGCGGCGGTGACAATCCGGCGGCGTGGACGGGCCATCTGGACAAGCTCCTTTCGAAGAAGCGCGAAAGGGCCGCCAATCACAAGGCGATTCCATATCCGAAGCTTCCCGCCTTCATGTCCGATTTACGCAAGCGCAACAGTATCTCCGCGCGCGCGTTGGAGTTCACGATTCTATGCGTCGCCCGCACGGGCGAGACGATCGGCGCGCGGTGGATGGAAGTTGATCTTGAGCGGAAGCTTTGGACCGTGCCCGCGGCGCGAATGAAGGCGGCCAAGGAACATCGCGTGCCCCTGTCTGATCGCGCGATCTCTATCTTGGAATCGCTGCGCACACCGAGCGCGCAGCCCAACGAATTCGTTTTTCCGGGCGCGCACCGTGGCAAGCCGCTTTCCAACATGAGCATGCTCGAATTGTTGCGTGGGATGCACAAAGGCGTCACTGTGCACGGCTTCCGCTCCGCCTTCTCCGATTGGTGCGGTGAAACTACACCGTACGACGCAGAGACGCGCGAGTTTTGCTTGGCGCACGTCGTCGGCAACAAGGCGGAAGCCGCATACCGTCGCGGCGACTCGCTTGAAAAGCGCCGCGCCGTCCTAACCGATTGGACAGAATATCTTGGCGCCTAGCGATCGTTAGTTGCGGCCCCTCTACTGTTACTTTTAATCAGGGCCAGACACGCTTAAACAGGCGCGAGCGGGGCGAAACAACCCCGCGTCATTCGCAAGGCGCCGCTCGATGCGGCGATGACAACAGGGCGCGCGAACGTGCGGGGTCGCGTCCGGGGACCTTGGCCCCTGAATTCCACCGGCAGAATAAGGCCGGGCACTCCTAGTGCGCGATGCCTCGTGGCATTGCTGGAGCCTCGCCATGTCCGATCCCATTCCTTTCGACGATCGCTGCTATACCGTCAACGAAGCTTGCCGCGATCATCTGCGCATCTCACGCGGCACTTTCTATAAACTGGTCCAGCAAGGCCGCCTTGATATTGTGAAGTTGGGCTCCCGCACCATCGTCACCGGCCGTTCGATTAGGAAATGTCGCGGCGAAGCCGCCTGATTCATCAAATTGGTGAATTTGGCGATGCTCGCCCACTTCGAAACTTGGGAGCGCGCGATTGCGGCGTCCCTCGCGGTACGCCGCATGCCGTTTGCCGAATTGGTCGCAAGCGGCGAGCCTGTGCCTGCTCCGCTTCGTGATGCGGCACGCTTTTGCATCCTGAATCCAATCCCGCCGCGGCGCGCATCGCCGAAAGTCCAGCGCCTCGCGGATGCAGTTCAGGATGTAGAAAAGCGGATGCTCTTGGGCGCGACACCAAATGACGCGCTCCGGGCAGCGTGTGAGGTTTGGGGCTATAAAGAATCCGTACTCGATAATGCCGCGCTGAAGCGCACGCGCTCGGATGTGAATGAGGAAATGAGGCAGCGCGCCAAACTAAATTTAGTGAAGACTTGCTGATTTTGCGGAAAAGGTGAGTTCTATAGAAGGCATCTGATTTTTGGAGTTACCCGATGCCGTTGCCAACGTCCGCCCAAAAAATTCTAGCGCGCATTGCAGTTGATGACGGCGCGATTGCCGACGCCGCCCGCCGCCGCGCGGCTGAGTCACAAGAGCTTACTCGCCAAGAATTCGAGGCCGTGCAGGAATTTCAGCGGCTCGCGAAAGCCGACAAGGATAGTAGGCTAGTGCGTGAAGATCGCCAAACGGACGGCGACGGTAATATTTCCGTCGTCAAGGAACGCGACACGGCGCGGCTCGGAGCTGCGAGTGAGGCCGTCGATGCGATCCGGGAGCGCAAGGCGCTGCTAGCGGCAACCACCGCCCTCCCGCGGTTGACTGCGGCGCGCATCGAGCGCGAGCTTGAGCAGTTCAAGGGCAAGAAGTTGGTTGCGGTGGAGCGCCCGCCCGTAGTGCTCGGCAAATCGGAGCGCACGGTTGACGCGTTGGACCGGCTCCGCGCCGAAACGTTAGACCTGATCGCCGAACGCACCGCAGTGGCCAAAGCGCCGCACACGGCCGCCGAAGTCAAGGCGGCAGCGCACGGTGAGATTGACAAGCTGGCCGATCGCCTTCCGCGGACCTTCGCGATGTTCCATGGCGCGAGCATCACGTGGCCCCAGCACGAAATTCACGCGGCCAGGACCCGTGTACCGGATGCGCTTGCTGTTGTCGCCTTTCTGATGCGCGACCAATTGAAGCGCGAGATTTCGAAGCTGATCGACTTTAACGCGGGCGCATTCCCAGAAGCGATGTCGCGTGAAGATCAGGCGGAACGCCTTGCCAAATTGGAATCTGAAATCGAAGTGGCCGAACGTCTTGAGGCAGCGGCTGTCGAAACCGTAATCGCCGAAGGGGGCGTGGGGCACCATCGTCCAGATTGCTCCGTACTCGCGGTGCTCTCGCTCCGCGTCGAATAACGCGGCGCTAAAGACAGTTTCACACTAACAACCATTTCAAGGAAGCTCTACCATGCCGAACGAAATTGCAGACCCGTTCTCCGGCGACGCGTTCGAACTGTCTTCGCTCACCGCCGCCATCAACGATGTGGATCACATTCCCGGTCGTGCCGGTCAGCTTGTCTTTGCGGACTCCAAAGTCTCCAAGCCCATCAGCACGTTGTCTATCGCCATCGAGCGCGTCGGCGAGACGCTGGAGTTGATCCAGACTCGGCCGCGCGGAGCACCGGCCGAGAAGCTGGTGGGCGACAGGCGGACGCTTCATAGTTTCAAGGTTCCTCACTTGCAGGTCGAAGATACGATCTACACCGAATCGGTGCAGAGCGTTCGACAATTCGGCAGCGCAGATGTGCTTTTGACCGTGGAAGCAAAACTGAACGAAGTCCTCACGAAGATGTCGCGCAGGCTAGACTACACGCTCGAAAACCACCGGCTCGGTGCGCTCAAGGGTGTCACGACGGACGCCGATGGCTCGGTGCTGCTGGATTCCTATGAAGCATTCGGCTTCTTGAATTCGGATGGCCTTGCGCAGCCCCAGACGTTCGATTTTGACCTTGATAGCCTCGCGACAGGCCCAAGCGAGATTCGGGTTAAGTGCCAAGGGCTCGCGCGTTATATGCGCCGAGCCGCTAAGACGCTGCTGACGCAAGATGCGTTGGTATGGGCCTTTGTCGGTGACAACTTCTTCGACAAGTTGGTGTCTCGGCAGGACGTGAAAGACGCATGGATCGGAACGGAGGCAGCGGCAACTGTGCTCGGTGCGAACTACGCTTATGGTGTGTTCGAATTCGGCGGGGTGCTGTGGGAGAATTATCGAGGCAGCGACAACGGGGAAATCTTCATCGATCCCGATGAAGCGCGATTCTTCTTCGTCAACGCGCCGCAATTGTACGTGGAGGCGTTCGCACCGGCCGACTACATCGAGACGGTGAACACGCCCGGCTTGCCAAAGTACGCAAAGAGCGCACCGGATAGGATGGGCAAGTCCATGGAAATTGAAGCGCAGTCCAACCCGCTTCCTTTGTGTGTGCAGCCTGCAACGCTTTGCCGTGCGGTGACCGGGTCATCGTCCTGATCGCTTCGCCCACCGCACCATGGGTTTTCCGCGCGTTTATTTGACAGTGGGCGCGCAGGTTGTGCCTGATTACCGGAGGCGAACTAGCCGATGGGCGTAAATGGTGGCGCCCATCGAAACTCCGGCCGGGGACGTGTTGCCTTCGAATGCGCGCCCCGGCCAACCTCTTTTCAACACCAAGGAGTTTTTCAAATGCGTTGTTCGGTAGATCGCATCAAAGCGTCAGCCGCCTACTATGCGGAGGCAAATGGGCCCGAAGCTCTGCGGGCGTTCTTTCTTGCAGTCGCTGGCGTCGCGCGTGTCGAAGACGTACCCGAGCCGGAACGCCTCCGCGTCAATATGGAGCTTCGGCAGAACGTCAATGAACCCGTTCCGGAGAGGCCGCACGCCTTGGCGGGCATCGCCCGCGGCGCGTTCGCGAAGATGCAGGTGCGCAAATGAGACGGGACCGGCTCATTGGCTTTCAAGACGTCGCGCGCGTGCTCGACAAGAGTCTGGCTTATACTTACCAGCTTTCGAGCGCCGATCCCGCGTTTCCGCCGGTCGAAGCGCGCGACGGGGCGCGCAAGCTCTTCGCTCGGCATACGGTGGAGTACTACAAGCGCAATTGCAGGCGGTGGTATCGTCGGCGCAAGGGATTCGAGCAATGACCCTCATTATGAAGCCGGTGCGGCGGGTGGTGAAGATCAAGCAACCGCCCGCCTTCGGTAAGGGCGAGCCTTGGAAGGCCCTCAATTTTCGCTGGCGCGACACCGCTGGCAAAGACCACGTCATCGCACTTTCTACAGGCGTCAACGTGTCGGATGTCGAGTCCATCAAGTTTTGGTGGGCCAGGCGGAAAGAAGTCGAAGCGTTTGCTGCGTACTGCGGCGCGAGGGGCCAGGACCTTCGCGAGGTCTATGTGCTTTCTCCGGATCGCAAAACCCATCTCGGTTCCGGCACCCTACCGCCGGGCGCGACACCCGATGATGTGGCACACTTCTTCACAGCCCTTCGTAAACGCGGCCTTGATGGCGTGATCGTGCCGAAAACCGGCCTGTCCGAACTGCCATTCTATTTCTCAGGCAGCGGCCTGCAAATGCCGGGCGCGGGCCGGCGCGGAATTGAATTGCATTTGGAACACTGCGAGTCTGGCGAGAGGGAAATCTTGCGCGTCGCGCCACATGCCAAGCTGCCACAGTTCTTCGCCGGGATGTTTTACGCGAAGCGGCGCGACTACGAGCGCGTGCTGACCGCGCATCGGCCGCGCACTTTCATGGTGTATAATCTTGCGAGCCGCAGCGAGAAGCCGACCAAAATCTATGAGTTGGGCGAAGACCGCAAGTATCACTCCATCGGAGAGATTGCCGATGGCGACGACAATAGCAGCGGCTTCGTCGCGGTGGCGCATGGTGTATTCGGCCGTACTCCGACGGCAAACGAACTCGCTTGGCTCGCGTGCAAGCTCGCGGCGACGGGGTGTTGGCTTGCGTTGATTAAGCGTGCGGATGAAGACCTTGACGCCGACACCGTATTGCTAATGTCCACGTTTGCGCCGTATGAGTTTGAAAGCGCAGTTAGCGAAATTGCGATCAGTGACCTTACGGTTGGTTAATCGGCCGCGCGGCTGAATTACACCGTACGATACACGCCCAAGACAGTGCACCACATGAAAAGCCCGCGCAGCGGTTGCAGGGTTGCGCGAGTCTTGCGGAGCGGAAAGATGTACGACGACGAAGGCGATCACAGCGCGGTAAGCCCGCCCCGGTTCTTGACGATCTTTCCGACCTTCTCAGTCGCCATTGTGGAGCCGGAGACCGATCCCCATTTTGAGGTTGAGGCCCGCTTCGAATACGGTCCGGCGCCCCGGTATGGCTGGGACAACGCCGTGGACATCGTGAAAGCCAAACAAATCTGTCGCGACATGGCGGGCGGCCCCTTGGATAACGCCGAGGGCCGCAAGCACATCTTCGACCTAGCCAGGCGCGTTCGCGACCTCGGCATTTCCAAGACGCAAGCCGTCGAACTGGTCCACCGCTATTGCACGAGTCCAATTCCGAAGGGTGACGTGAATGAACAGGTTCACCGGGCCTACCTGTCCGCTAGGACTGCGCCGGGCACGCTGAGTCGCGCTCGCCGTGCCAACGTGGGTCTGGTCGGAAGCGATCCCGATAATCCGTGGCCGGCGGCGTCCGATGACCAGCCGGCGCGGGTGTGGCCGAAGCCGCTGACGTATCAGGGCAAAGACAACGCCGCGAAGTGCGCCGAAACGTTTCTTGCGGAGCGGCCGGACCGGCTGATTTCGTCGGATGGCACCCTATACACTCTTGAGGGCAATCGCGTCTGGCAGGCTCTCGATGACGGCGAATCGGCTGCGGAGATTCGCGCCACTGATCCGATCAACGTGCTGGACGTGGGCAAGATCTTCTTGATGGTGAAGGCGATCAAGCTCGCTTGCTTCAGCAAAGCGCGTCCGCACGAATGGATCGTCAAGCCCGATGACGCGCCGGAGCCGAACGACTTGATTCTTGCTGGGAACGGCATCGTCAATGCAGCAAAGGGCGATCTAATTCCACATGATGGCCGGTATTTCGCAACGGGGCTTCCCGAATGGAGCTATGATCCGGAGGCGACGGCGCCGCTCTTCCTGGAAAAGCTGAAGGAGTGGCTACATCCGTCGTTTCATCCAACTCTCCAAGAGTTCTTTGGCTACGCGCTGACGGCCGACACGTCCGTTGAAGTTCTGTTGGCGATGATCGGCGCGAAGCGCGGTGGCAAGGGCACACTGACGCGCATCCTTCAGGGGCTTATCGGCAAGCACCACCACGCTTCTGTCATGCTCAACGATCTCGCGGGCGACTTCGGCTTAGCAGGATTGATGGATAAACGCGCTATCTTCATCCCCGACGCGCACGACGCCGACTTGTCCCGGCGTTCCGCTGCCATCGAGCGCATTAAATCCATCACCGGCAACGACGAAGTGTCGGTGAATCGCAAGAATATGTCGATGTTATCGGTGAAGATTCCGGCTAAGATTGTCTTGGTGGCGAACAAGCATCCAAAGTTCTTGGACGAATCCGGTGCTTTGGCGGACCGCGAACTTGTGTTGGTGTTTGAATCGTCGTTCGCAAAGGCAAAGGATACAGAACTAGGGACCAAGCTTCGGGCGGAGTTGAGCGGCATCGCCAATTGGGCCATTGAGGGGCTTCGGCGCCTTCGCGCCAATGGCAACCGCTTCACCATTGGTGAGCGCGGCCGGAAGGCCCAGCAGGAGCTTGCGGAAGCTCAGAGCCCGGCGCTGCGGTTCGCGATGGAGTGCCTAATCGTGACCGGCGATAATGCCGATGCCGTGCCATTGGCCGTCGCCTTCAATGCCTATGAGCATTGGGCAGCCCACGACGAAGGAATGTCTAGCCGCGAGCGGCGCAACAAGACAGACTTCAAGACTGACGTCATCGCGGCGCTTGGGGAGCGCGGTGTTCGCTTCGATCCAAGGGCGCGTCGGTGGCGCGACCCGGGCATGGGCGCACACGGGAAGGGCACCAGCATGCGCAGATGGTTTACCGGCGTCAGGATGAGGCCCGAGGCCGTGAGGGGCTAGGAATGTCGCTCACAGTTCAGAAAGCGAACGTTGGAAGGGCTCGTCAGTATGTCGCCGAAGGGACCATAAGTGGAAGAACTGTTCTAGTAAGCACAGTGCGGCTTCCTGTCCGTGAGCAGACGCCTTAACATCAAGGCATCTAGCCTTGCTTGTACCGTGAGGATAGAGCAGTGGTCGTAGTGTCAGTCGCACCAGGCTTTGCATCCTTACTGGAGACCTGCGCCGGAAGGGGGTAGATAGGTAATGCCATACTTCGCGTAGATCTGCGCTGGTATCTGCTGCTCGACCACTCGTGACACCGCAGCATCCACGGCTGCAAGCAGCGCATCGTCCGCTCGGCGAAGCCCGACTGAAACACTCCAGCGCAGTGCCGGTTCTGGCTCGTATCCGTCGGGTATCCTTACTGCCGTGCTGGGGTGTTCGTGCCGATACCAGCCGACAATCACGGGGTTTGTGGCGCCGACTTCGATTTCGCCTGCCTCGATCGCGGCAATTATGTCCTCCTGAGAGGCGAAGACCGAAACGCGGAAGTCGTGTTTGGCCAACCACTCGTGCTCAATGGTGCCAACCATGACGCCAATCTTCTGACCGTGCAAATCGTTAAGCCGACGAACCGAAGATCGAGATGAAATGACGAGGACAACACCGCTGTCTGCGTAAGGTCTCGAAAAGCGAAGAGGTAGATGGGTTGTCAGCGGCCCGGTAAGTCCCTCCCGATCGTAGCTTGCGGCGGAGGCGACGACGTCCATCAAGATATCGCAATCCGAGTTCTTAATATCACCGGCGTTTCGAACCCAGGTCACACCGAGCTCAAATCCCATCTCGTGCGCCAACGCTTCCGCGAGTTCGACTTCGAATCCGGCAAGACCGCCTCTATCGGTGAGGTTCGAATAAGGAAGTGCGGATGGGTTGGCGCAGAGGCGTAGGATACCGGTCTGCCGCACCTCCGCCAGAGATCTAGCGTCCGCACAATTTCTTGTGCCTGGGGCGATAAGCGTCGCGAGTACGGCAATGCCAAGCATCAGACCATGATGCATCAACGAGGCTCCAGATTCCAAAGCGCGCGCCGAGGCAAGTATTCACCCACCTTAAATAGTAGCGGTGTCGTCAGGCGACAACCCGAGTACCGCCATCAACACGATCAGTTGCCCTGCTCCTCACATCTGAGGTTCGCATCTAGGCGCGATCGGAAGCGCGCTGCCAAGGTCGCCTTAGGGTCACTCGGAGAAGCCGCGAAGTCGTCTAGTGCACGCCTGCACCATCACCGAAAGCGGACATCCCACAGCGTTGCCGTGTTGCCGTCGCGTTGCAGTATGTAAGCAACACGTAAGTGATTGGCCCCACGAACGAAAAGGCGAAATGTTGCCGTGTTGCCGTATTCTCGCAGGTTAGCCGGCGGTGGCGCTTATCCCTACGCTGCGCCAGCCAGAGCCCTTGGCAAACTTAGCGAGAAGCCTTCTAAATCGACTTCGGGTTTTGGACGGCAACATGGCAACAAATGAGGGAAAACACTTAAGGATCAATACCTTTGATGTTGCCGACGAGAGCAACACAACGGCAACAAGTGCCTCAAGCGGCAACACATGGGATCGCAATCGCTCGCCATACCGCCGAAAAGGCTGGATGCATTAGACGATCTACGGCGCTCCAAATTAATTTGAGCGTCGTTAGGTTCTTCCATCGTACGACGCATTGCGGGAATAGCCCTGGCGCTGACCGCCAGCAGCTGAGCGCGAATTTGGTTCGGCTTAGGGAAGAGTAAGTTGTGGGCCGTTACACGGCATGGTTGTCTCTGGCGGCAGTTTGGGTATCTGTAGCGGGCTAGAAGAAAAATCCAAAGCCGAAGTATGATCGATAGCGGATGGCTGAAAGTGACCCGGTGGTAAGCGGGTCACGAGCGCGAGCGCTGTCCAGGCAGCGGCGGCGTAGAGAGAGCGGCGTTGCGCTTCATCAAGGACGGTCCCAGCTTTCCAGACGAACTGCTCGTCGCGCGCGATGAAGGAAGAGTTGTCTTCTTTTGCGGCGCCGGCGTCTCTCGCGCCCGAGTGGGGCTGAAGGACTTCATCGGATTGGCTCACGCCGTTGCCGACAAGTTAGCGATTGGTTCGGACAAGCCGGCGCGACAACTTATCAGTGCTATTGAAACCGTACCGCAAATTCCCGGTGTGGGCGGATTAATTTCCGCCGATCGTGTCTTCGGGCTTATGGAGAGGGAATATAGAAGCCGCGATATCTATTGTGCCATTGCGCAGGCGCTCAAGCCGGAGAGCGTCATTGACCTTAGTGCTCATCGCGTTCTGATCGATCTCGCGAGAGGACCCGACGGCAGGGTTCGGCTAATTACGACGAATTTCGACTTGTTGTTCGAAGAATGCGACGCTTCAATTCCATTCTCCAGGCCGCCGCAACTCCCTGATCCGAAGCGCAGCGATGAATTCAACGGCATCATCCATCTGCACGGTCATGTAAATCGCGACTATAGCGATGCGGAAGGAGACGGTTTCATCATATCGAGCGCTGAGTTCGGTCGTGCCTACTTGGCTGACCGGTGGGCTGCCGACTTCATCAGAAAGGTCCTAGAAAGCTTCTTCGTCGTGTTTGTGGGATACTCCGCTGACGACCCGCCGATGCAATACCTGCTTGAAGCGCTAAACCGTTCGCCGGGCGCCCTTAATGGCGCGTACGCGTTACAATCAGGCTTATTCGAAGAAGCGGAAGCGCGATGGTTTCAAAAAGGCGTTAAGCCGATTGTCTACGATCAGGCTAATGGTCATGCGGCACTTTGGAATTCTCTTGCCCTATGGGCTGAGAGAGCGCGCAATCCCAACGGCTGGTTTGATAGTCTTTTCGCGCAAGCCATGCCCGGTCCCGAGAGCTGCGAGCAACATATAAGAGGACAGATCGCACATGTTGCGACCACGCTAGAGGGGGCGCGCCGTCTGGCCGTCGCGCCAACACCCATCCCTGCAAGCTGGCTTTGTACATTCGATCCAGCAATTCGTTTCGCCGAAGCTGGGCGCATTGGGAAACTGGCGGAAGAGCGGACGCACTTCGATCCGTTTCCTGCCTATGGCATCGACAGCGATCCGGTGCCCGCACACGTGGATCAGAGAACGAGCGAGTTCAACCGTAGAGATATCCCAGCAAGCGCATGGAGCGCGTTCGCGCTCACGCGTGAAGATCGACAGAACCTCCGAGAGGACCAAGTTGCGGCGCTGCGTGGACACTACTCTATCAATTCACCGCGACTGGCTACACGAGTGGGATATCTTGGAGCGTGGCTCGAAAATGTGTGCCACCAGCCGGCTTCGGTCTGGTGGGCGGCGGGACAGCTAGGTCTTCACCCCGACATACAGCGTCGCATTCGATACCGGATGGAGCGCGGAACAGGCGAAGCGCCATCAGTCGTGAGATCGGCGTGGCGTCATCTCATCTCATCCTGGAGCCACGGTTCAGACGATTTCTCGACGGACTATTACCAGTTGCTGGCCGAGGTGAAAATTGACGGTTGGACGGCAGCA
Source organism: Bradyrhizobium sp. 164 (assembly GCF_023073715.1). Classification (GTDB taxonomy): domain Bacteria; phylum Pseudomonadota; class Alphaproteobacteria; order Rhizobiales; family Xanthobacteraceae; genus Bradyrhizobium. The sequence goes on along the minus strand of NZ_JADPKA010000006.1, from coordinate 231,024 downwards.
TCGGTCCGAGAACTGGCGACGTTTCACCGCCCATATATCAAAGCAAGTCGCGCGTTTATGTTTTCGCCGCGGGCGCCCGATGATGACTCTGCTCTTTGCTTGCGCGACTTGTTGAGCTTGGATGTTGAGTATCCCGGTCACGGCGAGGAGCTTTCCGTTCCAAAAGAGTTGCTTTCGATACTTGCTAAAGAGCTGCGGCAAAACCTCGAACTTGGCTCTGTCCTCGAAATGGAGATCGGAGGTTATGGTCTTTCCAGCTTGAATTCGATCAATGAAGAGGATGAAGAAAATGGGCCCGAACGGAAGTATCGGTCAGGCATTAATGCTCCTCTCTTCCAATACGTAAAGGTTTTTGGCGAACTCGCTAAGAGCGATATCAAGCTTGCCAAACAAGAAGCGCGCGCGTGGTACGATACACAAGGTCCTGTTGCGGCTCACATTAAAATTTGGTTTTGCGCCGACAATAGCATCGTTGATCGACGCGAAATTGGACAGGTGCTTCGTTCTATATCCGCGAGGAGTTTTGGGATAGTCAGCACCAACGCGATTTGCTCCTAGCCTTGGAAAAGCGTTGGGCAGAAATGCCGCTTGGGACGCAGCGTTCAATTGAGCGGCGGCTCTTGAGCGGGCGGCGGAAGTGGACTGGGGAGACATCTGTCGAGTTCAAGCAACGCAGCGCCAGTGCCACCCTTAGTCGGATACACTATCTTCACCTGAAGGGCGTCAGCTTTTCTTTCGACATAGACCGTGTGACAGAAGAACTCCGTAAGCGCGATCCTGATTGGCGCGAGGAATGGGCGCCAAGCGCCGCGTTCTCCGTGGGCATGCGCACGAGATGGGTAGCGACTGACACCGAAAGCGCGGAGCTAGGAGACAAACCCCTAGGGCAAGTTCTCGAATACGCCGCGAAGATATCGGGAAGGTCTCCAGATAGGTTCTTTGTCGAAAGGGACCCTTTCAGAGGGTTGTGTGAGACAAAGCCTGTCCGCGCCTTTTCGGCGCTCGCTTTAGCTGCAAAGTCGAATTGGTACCCTACGGCTGAATGGCAAACGTTTTTCAGCGAGGAGAAAAGAAAAGATGACACCGTTCGGTTCGTCTTGCTGATTATCGGTCGATTGAATGCATTTCCCGAAACCTTCGTGAGAGAGTTCCTTCGATCGATTACAGGTTGGCTGCTGAAAGTACATATGCGATTGCTGCCCGACTACCGACCGGCAGTTGATCGGCTCTGGATGCGGCTGGTCTCAGTTCTGAGAGACCGTCCTGATTCCGGGGACACGACAATCGTTCGTAAGGCGCGGCCGGAATGGGCGACTGAAGCTCTAAACGCACCTGTGGGTGAGCTTGCCCAGTTCCTGCTTGCTGACCCTGAGATTAATAAAGCCAGGGGCGGAATGGGCCTGCCCCACGGGTGGAAAGCAAAATGTGATGAACTGCTTTCGCTTCCGGCTGACAATCGCCGACATGCCTTGACCATTCTTTGTCACAACCTGGTTTGGCTATTCTCGATAGATGAGGAATGGGTCACCGTCGCGCTGCTTCCCGCAATCGCGCGCGAAGATGATGATGCCGACGCATTTTGGGCGGGATTCTTTTGGGGCGCGAAGCTCCCGCAAGAAAGCCTCTTCATCAAGCTCAAGCCGGCGTTGTTGCGGCTGACACACCGGAACTCTGAGACGCGTCGGCGCCATACGGAAATTCTTGCGGGTATAGTGTTGGCCGCCTGGGGCCGTAAGCATACAGGGAACGATACTCAATGGATTGCCGACGAAGAACTGACTGCCCTTCTGGTGGATGCTGACGATGATTTTCGCGCACAGTTGCTTTGGTACTTAAAAAACTGGATTGAGGCACCAGACTCCAATTGGAGTGAAACGGCGCTGCGGCTTTTGGGGCAAGTGTGGCCCAAGCAAATCGCCGTCAAGACTCCTAGAGTATCTGCGGCTCTCGCCGAGTTGGCGTTCGCTCAGAAGGAGCGCTTTCCCCTGTTTGTTCAACTCGTCCTGCCGTTCGTCGTGCCGATTGATCAGGACTACATCAATCTGCCCATTCACGAGCACAGAGAAGATGATCTGATTGATAAATATCCGGAAGCTACGCTGTCGCTATTGCACGCAGTGCTCACTGAGAACGTGCGTCAATGGCCTTACGGATTATCCGAGTTGCTGGACCGCATTGGGAAGGCCGATCCGAAATTGCTCACAGACGACAGGCTTATCCGCTTGAACAGGATTCGTGCGTCTTCCTGATGCTTCCAATCTTAAATGAACATGTTTGATCTTGCTGCTTTTCGGCGACGTTCGTCAGCGCTCGAGGCACCAACACCGCTCGGCAGCCTTGGTGGGGCCAAAGGTAGGGCCATGATCAGTGACATCAAGTGTTATATCAATAGAAACAATATGTTAATCTAACTCATGGGCGGACACTCTCTCCGCCATTGGTCTCATCTCGTCAGCTTCCATCTCCCGTCTCCGGCCCGCTTCAGCACGGGATCGCTCACCCGCACATGCTCGGCGAGAAAATCAATGAACGCACGGACGCGTGCCGGGAGCGGCGCGGTGTGGCCGACATAGACGGCGTGGATGTCTTCGCGGTCGCCGGGATTGTGGCTTTGCAGCACCGGGACGAGGCGGCCCGATTCGATGTCGGGGCCGATGTGGAAGAGGGCGAGGCGCGCGAGGCCGACGCCGCCCAGCGCAAGGCGGCGCGCGGCTTCGCCGTCGCTGGCGCGCGCGACGGGCGGCGGCACCGCTTCTTCGGTGTGGTCGCCACGCTTGAATGGCCAGCCCCGGATACTGCGCGGAAACGTCCAACCGATGCCGCGGTGATCAGCTAGGTCGGCCGGCGTCCTCGGCGTGCCGCAACGTGCGAGATAGTTCGGCGCGCCGACCACGACCATGCGGCTGGTGCCGAGTTTTCGGGCGACGAGACGTGACGCACGCAACGGGCCGACCCGGATCGCGACGTCGGCGCGCTCCTGCATCAGGTCGATGACCGTATCCGTGAGCACGAGATCGAGCGTGACGTCGGGATGCTCTTCCAGGAACCGCGGGATCAGTGGCATCACATGCAGCATGCCGAATGGAATGTTGCTGTTCACCGTGAGGCGGCCGCGCGGGGCCGCACCGGAGGCCGCCTCGCGCTCGGCTTCCTCCATCTCTGCGAGGATGCGCACGGCCCGTTGGTAGAACGCCTGCCCTTCTTCGGTCAGGGTCAGCTTGCGTGTGGTGCGGTTGACGAGGCGCGAGCCGAGCCGTGCCTCCAGCCGTGAGATCAGCTTGCTCACGCCCGATGGCGTCAGGCGCAGTTTTCGACCGGCCTGGGTGAATCCGCCGAGGTCGACGACGCGGACGAAGACCTCCATCTCGGCGGAGCGGTTGGTGTCGAAACGGCCCATGTTGAATTCACGTCACAAATGATTGGATTGCGGCCATGCTAACGGTTTTGCCCACGCGCGGCTATCTGCGTGGCTCGTCTCATCCATCGGAGCCACGCATGCCTTCCGCCGTCCTTGCGCTCACCGCCGGTGCCTTTGGCATCGGCACCACCGAATTCATCATCATGGGCCTGTTGCTCCAGGTCGCCGCCGAGATGCACGTCTCGGTGCCCGTCGCGGGCCTGCTCATCTCCGGCTATGCGCTCGGCGTGTTCGTCGGCGCGCCCGTCCTGACGCTGGCGACGCGGCGAATGCCACGGAAAACCGTGCTGCTCGCGCTGATGGCGATCTTCACGCTCGGCAATGCGGCCTGCGCACTGGCACCGAACTACGAATTGCTGATGGCCGCGCGCGTGTTGACTTCCCTTGCCCATGGTACCTTCTTCGGCGTTGGCTCGGTGGTGGCGACCAGCCTCGTCGCCGAGGACAAGCGGGCCTCGGCGATTGCCACCATGTTCATCGGCCTTACGGTCGCGACATTGCTGGGCGTGCCCTTCGGCGCCTGGGTCGGCCTGATGCTCGGCTGGCGCGCGGCGTTCTGGGCCGTGACGGTCATCGGTGTGATCGCCTTTGCCGTGGTTGCCGCGCTGGTGCCCGGCCATGTCGGCAACGGCGACAAGCCGGTCTCGCTTGCCGACGAAGTCTCGGTGCTCGGCCGCCCGCAGGTGCTGCTCGGCCTTGCTATGACCGTGTTCGGCTTTGCCGGCCTGTTCGTCGTCTTCACCTATATCCAGCCGATCCTGACGCGCTTCACCGGTTTTTCGGAGGCCGCGGTCTCACCGATCCTGCTGGTGTTCGGCGTCGGCCTCGCGATCGGCAACGTCGCCGGCGGCAAGCTCGCCGACCGCGGGCTCGCCGGCGCGCTGATCGGGACGCTCGCTGCGCTCGCCATCGTGCTTCTTGGCCTTGCCGCCGCGCTGTCGCTCAAGATCGCCGCGGTCGTGCTGATCCTGCTGCTGGGCGTCGCCGCCTTTGCGACCGTCGCCCCGCTCCAGCTTCGCGTGCTGGAAGCGGCAGGCCCAGATGGCCGCACGCTCGCCTCCAGCCTCAACATCGCCGCGTTCAATCTCGGTAACGCTCTCGGCGCCTGGGCCGGCGGCGTCACCATCGATCGCGGACTCGGCCTTTCGGCGCTGCCTCTGGTCGCAGCCGGCATCACCGCTGTCGGTCTCCTGCTGGCGCTGTGGAGCCTCCGGCTCGACCGCGCCCAGGCCGCCGTTGCGGCTTGCCCCGCGGAATAGCGCAGCGGTGCGTTCGCGGACAATTCGCCGCGTCGCGCCATCGCGCCATGCAGAAAACGCACCTGTACACGTCCTTTGGCCATCCGTAACGTCTGCGGCGCAATTTCAGGAGATGCGACGTGGCGAAGGCGACGACCAAGAAGAAAACGGCTTCGAAGAAACCGGTAAAAACCTCCAGCAAGAAAAGCACAAGCCGCAAGGCCGTCGCTGCAAAGAAGGCAAAGAAAGCCACGCGGCTCAAGCCGGCCTCACCGCGCCGTCCCAAGGGGCCGGCTTGGCAATGGTCGGCGGTCGAGACCGCGGCTGCGATCCGCTCCGGTGCAATCTCCGCCGTCGAGACGGTCGAAGCGCATCTCGAACGCATGCACGCCGTCAATCCAAGGCTGAACGCCGTCGTCGTCGATCTCTCCGAAGAGGCGTTAAAAGCGGCGCATGCGGCCGACAGGCAGCGCGCAAAGGGCGGCGAGCTCGGCCTCCTGCATGGCGTGCCTGTAACCATCAAGGAAAATGTCGACTACGAAGGGCGGCCAAACTTCAACGGCGTTCCCGCTAACAAGGACCTCATCGCGCCGTCCGATTCCCCCGTGGTGCGCAACTTGAAAAAGGCCGGCGCGATCGTGATCGGGCTCACCAACACACCGGAATTCTCCTTCCGCGGCTTCACCGACAATCCTCTGCACGGGCTGACGCTGAACCCCTGGGATCCGAACGTCACCTGCGGCGGCTCCTCGGGCGGTGCGGGCTCGGCGGTGGCGGCCGGCATCGGCACCATCGCCCATGGCAACGACATCGGCGGATCGCTGCGCTGGCCGGCGCATTGCAACGGTGTTGTCACGATCAAGCCGACGCAGGGACGGATCCCCGCTTTCAACGGAAGCGCCATCGCCGAGCGTCCGATGCTGGCGCATCTGATGTCGGCGCAGGGGCCGCTCGCCCGTCACGTCGCCGACGTTCGTCTCGCGCTGGAGGTGATGAGCCAACGCGATCCGCGCGATCCCTGGTGGGTGCCGGCGCCGCTCGTCGGGCCGAAGCCAAAGGGGCCGATCAAGGTCGCGCTGGCCAAGATCCCCGATGACATGGACGTTGACCCGCAGGTTGCCGCGGCGCTGCGCCAGGCCGCGGATCATCTCGAGCGGTCCGGCTATCGCGTCAGCGAGGTCGAGGTGCCCGACATCAACGGCGTCTGGCAGACCTGGTGCGACATCATCACCAACGAGACCGTTGTGATGCAGGAAGCCAGCATGCTGAAGGTTACGTCCGAGGATTTTCACAAGGCCTGGGGCGGCATGAGGACCAAGGCCAACGTGCTCGATCTCAAAGCCTGGATGCAGGCGACGGCCGCGCGCAACGGCCACATCCGCGCCTGGCAATTGTTCTTCGACGAGTATCCGGTCGTGCTGGCGCCGACCACGGTGAAGCCGACGCCGGGCCCGCGCGAGGACACCGTCAGCCCCGAGCGCGTGCGCGAGATCTTCTGGGGCGAGATCCGCTTCATCTCCGCGATCAACGTGCTGGGCCTGCCTGGCGCGGTGGTGCCGGTGGCAGTGCATGACGGCAGGCCGATCGGCGTGCAGCTCATTGCCGGGCGCTATCGCGAGGATCTCGCGCTCGATGCCGCGGCCGCGATCGAGAAGCGCGCCGGCGTGCTCGCTCATCGACTGTGGGAGACGATGGCCTGAAGCTAGGCAGGTTGTCGACGGGTTGACGGTGCACCCTCTGCCCTTATGCGGTCCCCAAAACCCGTAAGGGAGAAGGGAAAAGCAACGCCGCGGGCGCGGCAACCTCGTCAATTCGTTAATCCAGTTTAACCCGAATTCTGGCCACCTCGCCAACAAGCGTTAGGGTTACTTCCTCGATCTCTAGGCGAATTATTGTCCGCTTTACCACCCCCCTCTAACAGGAGGATGGCGGACAACGCACGCGCCTCATACAGGCCGATAAGTGCGGCCCGCTCCACGCGGAGGTGGCACGATGCGCAACGAGACGATCGCTATTCACGCCGGCTACGAACCGGAAGCCACAACGCACGCCGTCGCCGTGCCGATTTACCAGACCGCAGCCTATGCCTTCGACAGCGCCGATCATGGCGCGGCGCTCTTCAATCTCGAGGCCGAGGGCTTTCGTTACAGCCGCATCGCCAATCCGACCAGCGCGGTGCTGGAGAAGCGCATCGCGCAGCTCGAAGGCGGCGTCGGCGCGCTTGCGGTTGCGACCGGCCAGGCGGCGCTGCATTTCGCCTTTGTCAATGTCGCCGATCACGGCGGCAACATCGTCTCGGTGCCGCAGCTCTACGGCACCACACACACGCTGCTCTCACACATCCTGCCGCGGCAGGGCATCACTGGCCGCTTCGCCGAGAGCGACCAGCCCGAGGCGATCGAGAAACTGATCGACGAGAATACCCGCGCCGTGTTCGCCGAGACCATCGGCAACCCCGCCGGCAATGTCTGCGACATCGAGGCGCTGGCGAAAATCGCGCATTCGCATGGCGTGCCGCTGATCGTCGACAACACGGTCGCAAGCCCGATTCTGCTCAAGCCGTTCGACTACGGTGCCGATATTGCCGTGCATTCCCTGACCAAGTTCCTCGGTGGCCACGGCACCACGCTTGGCGGCGCCATCGTCGATTCCGGAAACTTCCCCTGGGGGAAACACGCCGACCGATTCCCGGCTTACAACAAGCCGGATGCGTCCTATCACGGCCTCGTCTATGCCGAGCGCTTCGGCAGGACCGCCTACGTCGAGCGCGCGCGCAGCGTCTATCAGCGCACCATGGGTTCGGTGCTCTCGCCTTTCAATGCCTTTCTGCTGCTCCAGGGCATCGAAACCGTGGCACTGCGCATGGAGCGCCACGTCGAGAACGCCCGCAAGGTCGCCGAATTCCTCCGTGGCGATTCGCGGGTGGCCTGGGTCAATTACACGGGGTTCCCGGACAGCCCCTATTATCCGCTGGTGCAGAAATATCTGAACGGCAACGCCTCTTCGCTGTTTACCTTCGGCATCAAGGGCGGCATGGAAGCCGGCAAGACCTTCTATGATGCGCTGAAGCTGATCACGCGGCTCGTTAATATCGGCGATGCCAAGTCGCTGGCCTGCCATCCGGCGTCGACGACGCACCGGCAGATGTCGGCAGAGCAGCAGCGCATAGCGGGCGTGCTGCCGGAGACGATCCGCCTGTCGATCGGCATCGAGCATTCCGCAGACATCATCGAGGATATCGATCAGGCGCTGGAAAAGGCCTGTCCGTCGTCGCGTCTGCAGGCCGCGGAGTAGGCGGCGGCGCCAATGACGATCTTGATCGACAGGGATCAAGTCATATCAAGCCCGGCACTGGTGCCGGCCGAAGGTGATCTCGCGCGTGATCGCGGCGCCGAGCTGACCATCGGGCTGATCAACAACATGCCGGACCCGGCGTTGAAGGCGACCGAGCGGCAGTTCATGAAGCTGCTCCAGGCGGCTGCAGGCTCGCGTCGCATCCGCTTCCACTGCTTCTCGCTTCCTTCGGTGAGGCGCTCGCCGGACGCCAAGTGGCATATCGAGAGCGAATATTCCGATCTTGCGGATCTCAGGCGCCGTAAATTCGACGGGCTGATCGTGACCGGCGCCGAGCCGGTCGCGCCCGAACTCGACCAGGAGCCGTACTGGCGCGACCTGACGGAGCTGATCGACTGGGCCAAGGTCAACACGCGCTCGACGATCTGGTCGTGCCTCGCCGCGCATGCGGCGGTGCTGCACCTCGACGGCATCGCGCGGCGGCGGCTGCCGAGCAAATGTCACGGCATCTTCGACTGCGAAGCCGTGACGCGCGATCCGCTGACGCGCGGTGCGCCTATGCCGCTCAAGGTCTCGCATTCGCGCCTGAACGAGATCGCCGAGAGCGAGCTCGTGGAAGCCGGGTACCGGGTGCTGACGCGCTCGGAAGAGGCCGGCGTCGACGTCTTTATCCGCCAATATGCCAGCCGCTTCGTGTTCTTCCAGGGCCATCCGGAATATGACGGGCTGTCGCTCCAGCGCGAATATCTGCGCGACGTCGGCCGCTATCTCGCCCGTGAGCGCGAGAATTATCCGAATTTGCCCGTGAGTTATTTTGACGCAGCGACAGAAGAGAAGCTGGCCCGCTTCGAGAAACAGGCACGGCACCAGCGCCATCCCGCGCTCACCAACGAATTGCCTGCGCTGAATTTGCGCGCCGATATCGCCGCCGGCACCGCAGCGGCAGCGTTATTCCGGAACTGGCTGCAATATCTCGGTACGGATGCCGACGTATCGGTCCCTGCGTGCTAGCCGAAGGGTGTTGGCTCCATGTTAGGATTACCCGAGCGTTAGGCTTGCCTCAACTAGCGCGCGAATGTTTCAGTAGCGAATATGGAATCACGGGAAACGCAGCGTGTGGTCGTCACTCCAGGGACGCGTGAGCAATCGGCTGGCTCGGCATTTCCGCGCCGCGCCGCACCGGTTGCCTGCGCGCGCCCCGATGGTGAGCTTCACCTTCGACGATGCTCCAGATAGCGCCGCAGGCGAGGGTGCCGAACTCCTCGAGAAACATGGCGGTCGCGGCACATTCTACCTCTCGGGCAGCCTGATCGATCAGCCGTCGGATCATTGGCAGGGCCTGTCGAATGACGCGATCGTGCGGCTTCACCGCGCCGGCCACGAGATTGCCTGCCACACCTTCTCGCACCAGAGCGCGGTCGATCTCGACGAAGCCGCCATGGAACGCGAGATCGAGCGCAACCGCGACCACTTCCGCAGCATTGATTCCTCGATCATGCTGGAGAACTTCGCCTATCCGTATGGTCTCGCCTCGGTTTGGCGCAAGCCGCAGCTTGCAAGAGCCTACCGTTCGGCGCGCGGCATCCTTCCCGGCGTCAATCACGGCGTCATCGACCTCCAGTTTCTGCGTGCTTCGCCCTTGATCGACCGCGACATCGATACGACAGGCATCGATCGCTATTTCGACGAGGCGGTCGCAAGCGGCGGATGGCTGATCTTGTACGGCCATGACGTCGCCGACAGGCCGAGCCCCTATGGTTGCACGCCGCATTTGATGTGCCATGCGCTGAAGGCGGCCGAGAAGCGCAGTGTACCGATCGTGACCGTCGCGGAGGCGCTGCGAAGGATCGGGGCATAGCGGCTGTTCTTCCCTTTTCCGTTGTGGAGAAGGTGGCGCGAAGCGCCGGATGAGGGGTATGTCGCCGCGAAACAAGTCTCATCGAATGCGCAGTCAGAGACCCCTCACTATGCGGCGAGCCACTCTCTCCCACAAGCGGAGAGGGGAACACTATACCCTGCCGCGCAAACGGTCTTGCCATGCCCGCTCGGTCGTGCGACTGGCGTTGACCGAAAGCTCAATGTCCTCACGCCCATGTCCTCTCCTTCCACCGCTCCGCTGTCCGCTCTGGCCAACGGCCGCGACGCGCTGTCGGTCTTGCATTCGGTGTTCGGCCTGCCGGGGTTCCGCGGCGCGCAGGGTGAGATCATCCGGCACGTGAGCGAAGGCGGCAATTGCCTTGTGCTGATGCCGACCGGCGGCGGCAAGTCGCTCTGCTATCAACTCCCCTCACTGCTGCGCGAAGGCTGCGGCATCGTGGTCTCGCCGCTGATCGCGCTGATGCGCGATCAGGTTGCGGGCCTGATCGAATCAGGTGTCAACGCGGCCGCGCTGAACTCGTCGCTGACTCCGCACGAAGCTTCGGAGGTGGAGCGCCGCCTGATCGCGGGCGATCTCGACCTGCTCTATGTCGCGCCGGAACGGCTGGTGACGCCGCGCTGCCTGTCGATGCTGGCGCGGGCGAAGGTGGCGCTGTTCGCGATCGACGAGGCGCATTGCGTCTCGCAATGGGGCCACGACTTCCGGCCCGAATACGTCGGTCTGTCCATCATCGCCGAGCGCTTTCCCGATGTCCCACGCATCGCGCTGACCGCGACAGCCGACGATCTGACCCGCAAGGAAATCGTCGAGCGGCTTCAGCTTACCGGCTCCCCGCAATTTGTCTCCAGCTTCGACCGGCCCAACATCCGCTACGAGATCGTCGACAAGCGCAATGCGGTGTCGCAGCTGAAGGAGTTCATCCGCGAGCGCCACATGGGCGATGCCGGCGTGGTCTATTGCCTGTCCCGCAACCGCGTCGAGGAGGTCGCTGCCGCGCTTCAAGACGCAGGCATGGCCGCGCTGCCCTATCATGCCGGCCTCGACAGCAGCGTGCGCTCCCGGAATCAGGACCGCTTTCTCAACGAGGACGGCATCGTCATCGTCGCGACCATTGCGTTCGGCATGGGCATCGACAAGCCTGACGTGCGTTTCGTCGCCCATCTCGATCTGCCCAAAAGCATCGAAGCCTATTACCAGGAGACGGGGCGTGCCGGCCGTGACGGCAAGCCATCCGCCGCCTGGATGGCCTACGGCCTCTCCGACATCGTGCAGCAGCGCCGCATGATCGACGAGTCGAACGCTTCCGACGAATTCAAGCGGGTCTCGATCGGTAAGCTCGACGCGCTGGTCGGCCTTGCCGAGACGCCGCATTGCCGGCGCCGGCGGCTGCTCGCCTATTTCGGCGAGATCGTGATGGCCGAGAGTTGCGGCAATTGCGACAATTGCCTGATGCCGCCGAAAATGCGCGACGGCAAGGTGCTGGCGCAGAAGCTGTTGTCCTGCGTCTACCGCACCGGCCAGCGCTTCGGGGCAATGCATTTGATCGACGTGCTGGTCGGGCGCCTGACCGAGAAGGTGACGCAGTTCGGCCACGACAAGCTGTCGGTGTTCGGCATCGGCCGCGAGCTCAACGAAAAGCAGTGGCGCACGGTACTGCGGCAATTGGTGGCAATGGGGCATTTGCAGAGCGACAGCGAAGCATTCGGCGCGTTGAAGCTGACGGACTCTTCGCGCGGCGTGCTGCGCGGCGAAACGGAAGTGTGGCTGCGCGAGGAGGCGCCCGGCACCCGCATCCGTTCGAGCCGGGCCAAATCGCGCCGCGGCGACCTCGCGCCCGCGGCGAGCGCGCCGCAAGGCGACGTCGATCCCGAATTGCGCGCGCGGCTGCGCTCCTGGCGTTCCGACGTCGCCCGCGAGCGCGGCGTGCCCGCCTATGTCGTGCTGCACGATGCCACCATCGACGGCATCGTTCGGGCCTGGCCGACGACGCTGGATGAACTCCGCAACGTGCCCGGGATCGGTGACAAGAAGCTCGAGCATTACGGCGACGAGCTGTTGCAGATCGTCAGGGCGAGGTAGCGAGTAGTCTTCGCCCAACGCGATCCTGTGGCTCTCGGTGCCGGATCTGTGCTTATGCTTGTCCGGGACGACAGCCGTGTATGCGGCGAGATCTGCGCCACCTCACCCATTCCTGAACGCATAGGCATACCCGTTCAACGCGGGCGCGCCGCCGAGATGGGCGTACAGGATCTTCGCGCCCTGCTCGAAATAGCCCTTCTTCGCAAGGTCGATCAGGCCCTGCATCGACTTGCCCTCGTAGACGGGGTCGGTGATCATGCCTTCGAGCCGCGCGGTGAGGCGGATCGCTTCCTTGGTCTCTTCCGACGGCACGCCATAGGCGGGATAGGCATAGTCCTCGATCAGCACGACGTCGTCGGGGACGAGCTCCTTGCCGAGCTCGACGAGCTTTGCGGTGTTCTGCGCAATCTCGAGCACCTGGGCTTTCGTCTGGCTAGGCGTGAACGACGCATCGATTCCGATCACCTTGCGGGCGCGGTCGTCGGCGGCGAAGCCGACCAGCATGCCGGCATGGGTCGAGCCGGTGACGGTGCAGACGACGATGTAGTCGAATTTGAAGCCGAGCTCCTTCTCCTGCTTGCGCACTTCCTCGGCGAAGCCGACATAGCCGAGGCCGCCGAATTTGTGCACGGAGGCGCCAGCGGGAATCGCGTAAGGCTTGCCACCCGCCGCCTTCACCTCCTCGATCGCCTGCTCCCAACTCTTGCGGATGCCGATGTCGAAGCCGTCGTCGACCAGGCGCACGTCGGCACCCATGATGCGCGAGAGCATGATGTTGCCGACGCGGTCATAGACCGCGTCCTCGTGCGGTACCCAGGCTTCCTGCACCAGACGGCACTTCATGCCGAGCTTGGCGGCGACCGCCGCGATCATGCGGGTGTGGTTGGATTGCACGCCGCCGATCGATACCAGCGTGTCGGCGTTGGAGGCGATCGCATCGGGAATGATGTATTCGAGCTTGCGCAGCTTGTTGCCGCCATAGGCAAGGCCTGAATTGCAGTCCTCGCGCTTGGCGTAGACCTCGACTTGACCGCCGAGATATTTCGATAGCCGCTCAAGCTTCTCGATTGGCGTCGGACCGAAGGTGAGCGAATAGCGCGCGAATTTTTTCAGCATCATGGGTCATCCCGATTGGCATTGAGCTGGCCGCAGCGATTAGCACTTGCTACAAGAAAGGTGCTCTCAAATGCTGCGTCAATATTGCGCCGTTGCTTGCGAAAACGACATCAATTACCCTTACTTGTTCCGTAATGATGGATAGGAATGAGAGATTCTTCCATGCCTTCCCGTCTCGACCGTATCGACCTTAAGATATTGCGATTGCTTCAGAATAACGGCCGGCTCAGCAATGCCGCGCTGGCCGAAACCGTCGCGATCAGCCCCGCCACCTGCCATCGCCGCACCCAGCGCCTGTTCGAGGACGGCTTCATTGCGACCGTGCGCGCCATGGTGGCGCCGAAGAAGGTGGCCAAGGGCACGCTGGTGATGGTCGGCGTCGTGCTCGACCGCTCGACCCCGGAGAGTTTTGCCACTTTCGAGCAGGCGATTACAAAACTGAAATTCGTGCTTGATTGCCACCTCGTCGCCGGCGATTTCGACTACTTCCTCAAGATCCGTGTCGGCGACATGGAGGATTTCAATCGCATCCATGGCGAGCAGCTGATCGCGCTCCCCGGGGTGCGCCAGACCCGCACCTTCTTCGTGATGAAGGAAGTCGTCGACAACGCGCCGCTGGAGTTTTAAGCGCACCCGTCACAGCAACTTCACTTGCCCTGCGCGCGCATGCAGGCGAGCCTCGCATCTTCTCAAAGAGGAGATCGCAGCCGTGCGCCTTCCCATTCTCGATCCCCAGAATCTGGCCGACGAACAGAAGCCGCTTTATGACGACATGCGAGCCGGCATCAAGGACCATTTCAAGGGTTTTGTGAACATGCGCGACGACGGCGCGCTGCTGGGGCCGTGGAATCCCTGGCTGCGCGAGCCGCGCTTCGGTAAGCCGGTATGGGAGCTGGTCAAGGCGATCGCGTCGAACCCGCTGCTGCCGGCGCCGGTGCGCGAGGTCGCCATCCTCGTCACCGGCTCGCATTTCCGCTCCGGCTACGAGCTCTACGCCCACGTGCTGGTCGCCGAGCAGCGCGGCTTGTCCGACGAGAAGCTCGCGACCATCGTCGCCGGACAGCGGCCGGTCGATCTCACCAGGCAGGAGGCCGTCGCCTACGACATCGCGTCCGCGTTGGTCGGCGGCGGTGTTCTGCCGGAATTGACCTGGCGCGCCGCCGTGAAGGAGTTCGGCGAGCACGGCGCGGCCGAACTCTCCTATCTCGTCGGCGTCTACTGCATGGTCTCGGTCACGCTCAACACGTTCGACGTTCCGGTTCCGGAGTGAAGCCTGTTCCGGCAATCACTCCGCTGCCTTGCTTGCAGGCGGCGGGGGCGCGAAGGCGATGCAGCGATTGCGGCCCTCGGCCTTAGCCTGGTAGAGCGCGTGATCGGCCGCACTCATCAGTGTGTCGATGCCGGACATGCTGACGGTGGCCTCCGCGATGCCGATGCTCACGGTGACGCCGAACTGAACCTTTCCGGCGACGATTATCACGTGTTTGCGGATGCGCTCGGCGACAATCCTCGCCCGGGACAGGCTGGTTTCGGGCAGAAGCACGGCGAACTCCTCGCCGCCGAGGCGGCCAACGATGTCCGACTTGCGTTTGCCGTCGAGGCACGCGGCCGCAACCGCCTTGATCGCGACGTCGCCCACCGCATGGCCATGGCGATCGTTGACCGACTTGAAATGGTCGATGTCAAGCATCAACACCGAGACGGAGCGATAGTAGCGCTGAAAGCGGCTCCATTCCGCACCGAGACAGTCGAGAAAGTGGCGGCGGTTGGAGAGGCCGGTGAGCGGATCGGTGGTGGCGAGCGTTTCCAGCAGCGCGGCTTTTTGCGTCAGATCGGTGATGTCGACATAGGTCAGCATGCGGCCGCCATTGGCCATCGTCGTACAATGGGCCCTGATGCGCCGGCCATCCGGCGTCTGCAGGTCGCGGACATGATCGCCGGCCTTGACCTCTTCGACGCGTCGCGCCGGAAATTTCGCGAGTTCGTTCGTCGGAAGATTGGGCGCGCTGGCGCGATGCAGGCGTCGCACCAGCGACGAATAGGTCGGTCGATTCGCGGCCTCCTCGTCGCTGACCTCCCAGAACCGCCGCATACGCCGGTTCATGAACGTAGCGTGCAGGTCGGAATCGAGAAGGAGGACTCCATCCTGAACATTCTCCAGCGCATCCCGCAGCAGCTTCAGCTCGTCGGAGGTGCGCACAATGTCAGTGACGGGCGTGTAGGTCAGCATGCGCCCGCCGTCGGGCAAAGGCGTGACCTGTACGCGCACCACATCGCCATTGGTCCGCCGTAGGTCGATAGGCGTCGGATCGCCCGCCTCGATCACACGGACGCGTTCCGCCACCAAGGCATCGAGCTCAGGATCCGGCACCTCATAGGCGCCGGTGTCACGTCCATGATGAAGCAGCGTGAGAATGGAAGGATTGCTGTCAGCAACCTCGTCTGGCAGGCGCCACATCTGACGAAACGACCGGTTGATCAGACGTGCCCTGAGGCTTGAGTCGAGCAGCACGATGCCCGTCGGCACATGATCGAGCGCGGCGCGCAGCGCCAGCATCTGGCCGCGCATCAGCGCGTCGGACGAGCGTTCCCGCTCCTCGCCACTCGGGCGCTCGACGCTGCCTGGCAGCTCGAAGGCGGCTCCGACCTGACGGTCCGATCGCCAGATCACGCGGCAGGCCAATATCTTGCGTCCCGCGACCCTGAGCTGGAATCGCTCGGGTACGCCGAGGCCGCTCTCCATCTCGAGCGTCGCAGCCTCCTCGGACAGCCGGCGCACGACGCAGTCAATCGACGACTGGCCGAAATTGAAGAAGATCTTGCCAGCAAGGAACGTCCGTTCCGGAAACAAGCGGGACATTCTCAGCCTCCAGGGCGAAACGAAAACCGGTCTCAGTATGGCGCAAGGTTCCTTGCGGCGATGTAACGCAATCAGTGTTTTCCGATGAAGGCTAACAACCCGTTGACGCGGGATGCTGCGCACCGGCGCAAAAACCCTTTTGTGATCAGGGCTCTGTGCCGGGTCACGTGCTGTCCTCCGGTTTGGGCCGGGATGCGATGTCCCGCGCGCCAGCTGGATGGAACGTGATCGGTCCGGCGGTATCTGCAATCGATGGACTACACCGATACGCGCAGTTACCCTGTCGTGATCGCACCGACACATTCGCCCGCCAGAGTGCAGGCTGGACAATGGGGAACGACAGCCATGAACACGTCACGCCGCATCGTGCTCGCCGGACTGGCGGGATTCGCCGTCGCGCCAACCGCCGCAGGAGCCGCCCCGGCGCCGGCAGTTGATGACGTGACGGTGGCCGAGGAACGATTCGCACGCATGATTGCGGCCGCACATGCGCCCGATCTCACTTGCGCGCGGCAGGCCGAGCGTTATGCGGACGCGCATTGGCCTGAGTATGTCGTGGCTGCCAGGGCCGTGCTCGGCGCGCGCGTGTGATTCACGCTGTTACTTCTCGACCGCGCGCCTGACCTGCTCGCCGATTTGCGACAGCACGAGCTGCGCCTGCGGCAGGATGGCGCCCATGGCGTGGAAATTGTGAATCATGCCGTCATGGCAAGTGTGCTCGACGACCACGCCCGCGGTCAGCAGCTTGCGCGCATAGGCGTTGCCTTCGTCACGCATCGGGTCGAATTCGGCGGTATGGATGATCGCCATCGGCAGGCCGGCGAGCCGTGTCGCGCGTAGCGGCGAAATGCGGGGATCGGCGGCATCCAAACCCTGAGGCAGATAGTCGGCGAGGTCGGCTTCCATGGTGGGGCGATCGATCAGGTGGCCCTCGGCGAACGCCTCGCGCGACGGCGAGATCTCCTCGAAATCCAGCACCGGGCAGATCAGGCATTGCGCGACGATGGAGAGGCCTGCGTTCTGCATCGCCTCCTGGCACACGATCGCAGCCAGCGTGGCGCCGGCGGAATCGCCGCCGACCACCAGCCGTTCCGCATCGATGCCGAGTGTTGGCGCTTCACGCGCGACCCACTCGGTGGCGGCGATCGCATCGTCGACGGCGGCAGGAAATTTGTGCTCGGGCGCGAGCCGGTAGTCGACCGAGACGAGGCGGCAGCCGGTCGCATGCGCCAGCGCCGCTGCGATGCGGTCGTGTGTGGCGATGCTGCCAGCGACGAGGCCGCCGCCGTGAAAGAATACGAATCCCGGCATGCGTTGACCGGCACTTGCGGGCGCATAGAGGCGATAGGGCAGCTCGCCGCCAGGACCCGGCAGCCTACCGTTGGACGTCGTCACATCCGGCGCATCAGCGCGCGCGAACTGCATCAGTTTCGCTAGCGACTGCCGCCGTGCCTCGACGCTCGGCCGGCTTCGTGTCGGCGGCGCGGCGGCAGCCATCATGGCCAACAAGCGTTTTGCGAGCGGATCGAGCGGCATGGATCTTTCATTCTCCGACAAGGGAAGAGGGTAACTATCTTCCCGCAGGGAATCATTTAGAAATTGCGACCAATAGTGGCGCTGTAGTGCGGCATCACGCCAGGGAGGCCGGTCATGGCCGAGATCAGGAAGCCCATCGAATATTCACCGAGCTGGACCTTCTTCGACGGCAAATGGCAGGACGGCAATGTGCCGATCATGGGCCCGCGCACGCATGCGGCTTGGCTCGGCTCTGTCGTGTTCGACGGCGCGCGTGCGTTCGAGGGTGTGGCGCCCGATCTCGACCGCCACGTCGCCCGCGCCAATCAATCGGCGGTCAACTTTGGCCTCAAGCCGGTGGTCGATACCGACACCTGGCTCACGCTCGCGCGCGAGGGCATTGCGCGCTTTGCGGCCAACGCCGAGCTCTACATCCGTCCGATGTATTGGGCGCAGCACGGTTCGGGCGGCGGCGTGCTGTTCGATCCCGAGACTACCAATTGGTGCCTGTGCATCTACGAGGCGCCGATGCCAAAACCCGTCGGCAACGCCATCACCCTGTCGCCGTTTCGCAGGCCGACCGCCGAATGCGCGCCGGTCGAGGCCAAGGCCGCCTGCCTCTATCCGAACAATTCGCGCGCGCTCGCTGAGGCCGCCTCGCGCGGCTTCCAGAACGCGTTGATGCTCGACATGCTCGGCAATGTCGCCGAGTTCGGCAATTCCAACGTGTTCATGGCCAACGACGGCGTGGTCTACACCCCCGTGCCCAACGGAACGTTCCTCAACGGCATCACGCGCCAGCGCGTCATCAACCTGCTTCGCGCCGACGGCGTCGCCGTGGTCGAGAAGACGCTGCGCTATGCCGACTTCCTCGCTGCTGACGAGATCTTCTCCACCGGCAATTTCGCCAAAGTCGCGCCGGTTGTCCGCATCGACGAGCGCGAACTGAAGCCGGGTCCGTTCTACGCCCGGGCGCGAAAACTCTATTGGGATTTTGCGCATGCGGTGAAGCTAGCGGCGTAGCTGCCATTACTCCGCTGTGATCGCCCGACTTGATCGGGCGATCCAGTATTCCAGAGACAGTTGTGACTCCTCGATAGGCGCGGCGTACTGGGCGGATTCAATCGGTCGTCGCAACACTCTAATGGCTTCGCTGAAACCGGCTGAACTGAAACGCCTGCGTCGAATGCCACGGCGTATGGTGGATATCGCTACGCGTTTCGATCAGCTCGAAGTCGGGGCCGAGTTCCGCCGCGAGGCTGACGCTGTCATGGCGTTGCACCGGCAGGCCGCTGCATTGCTCCGGGCCGTCGGGCGCGAACGTCGCGATGATGACGTAGCCGCCGGGCGCAAGTGCCGACCGCAGGCGCTCGACATAGGCGGCCCTGTCGCGGGATTCGGTCAGGAAGTGAAACGCCGCGCGATCGTGCCATAGATCGTAGGTCTTTGCTGAGCGCCATGTCGTGACATCGGCAACGATCCACTCAACCACTGAAGCGGCTGCGCCGAGTCGCTTCTGCGCGACGTCAAGCGCGTTTGCGGAGAGATCCAGCACGCCGACGTCGCGATGTCCGTCCTGCAACAGAGCATCGACTAGTCGCGATGCGCCGCCGCCAATGTCGATGATGGCGGCCTCGCGGTCCAGATTGGCTGCTCTGATCATCGCCAGCGAGGTCGCCGGGCTGTTCTGAAACCAGCTGACCTCGGCTTCGCCCTTGGTGGCGTAGACGTTGTCCCAATGCGCGCGTCGATCGGACATGTTGCGTCCTACGGTTCGCGGAGAGCCGGCTCAATGGAAAGACCTACTCGTCCTTCTTCGACATCCGCTCGAGGCGTTCCTGCATTTCCTTCATCTGCTGGCGCAGATCGTCGATGTTGCTGTCCTTCGGCGCCTCGGCATTTGCATCGGGCTCTGGCTCCGGGGTGGCCGCCGGACGGGGCGCGGCGAAGGGCTTGAACATCGAGAAGGTCTGCTGGAATAGCTCCATGTTGCGGCGGACCTGCTCCTCGAGCGGCGCAAACGGTGTGCCGGACAGCGTGTTGGCGATCTGCTTGCGGAACTTCTCCTGCTCCTGGGTCAGTGTCGCGATCGACTGTTCGAGATATTTCGGCACCACCATCTGCATGCTGTCGCCGTAGAAGCGGATGAGCTGGCGCAGAAAGGTGGTCGGGAGCAGGTTCTGGCCGGCCTTGTTCTCCTGCTCGAAGATGATCTGGGCGAGCACGGAGCGGGTGATGTCGTCGCCGGTCTTGGCGTCGTAGACCAGGAAATCTTCGCCGTCCTTGACCATGGCGGCGAGGTCCTCGAGCGTCACGTAAGTGCTCGTTCCGGTATTATAGAGCCGGCGGTTCGCGTATTTCTTGATCGTGGTGGGTTGGTCTGATTTCGCCATGGGCTCTCACTTGCAAGCGCGGAGAACGGGAACCTAGCGGGCTATGCCGCAGGGCGGGAAGAGTACGCAACGCAACAAAATAAGCATTTTCAAAGGGGTCACGCTACCGTTTTGTGCGGCACGGTTAATCGGACAGCAAAATCGTGCTTGCGAAAGCGCCAAGAACGCTATTTTGAATGCGCTGCGGCATGAATTCGGTCGCCGGCCGATTGACATGCCGCAATGACGTTAACAGGATGCCGATCGAGACTGGCGAGCCGTTTTCCCCAGCCCCGCCTGCCCCCATTCAACCTCAGGAGATGCCCATGTCAGACGATGTCGTCATCGTCAGCGCCGCCCGCACCCCGGTCGGAAGCTTCAACGGAGCGTTCGCGACCCTTCCCGCCCATGATCTCGGCGCCATCGCCATCAAGGCTGCACTGGAGCGCGCCGGCATCGAGCCCGGTCGGGTTTCGGAAGTCATCATGGGTCAGATCCTGACCGCAGCTCAGGGCCAGAACCCAGCCCGTCAAGCCTCGATCGCCGCCGGCATTCCCGTGGAGAGCCCGGCCTGGGGCGTCAACCAGCTCTGCGGCTCCGGCCTGCGCACGGTCGCCCTCGGCTACCAGGCGCTGCTCAACGGCGATTCCGAGATCGTGGTCGCTGGCGGACAGGAGTCCATGAGCATGGCCCCGCACGCCCAGCACCTGCGCGGCGGCGTCAAGATGGGCGGTCTCGAATTGGTCGACACCATGATCAAGGACGGCCTGTGGGATGCCTTCAACGGCTATCACATGGGCAACACCGCCGAAAACGTCGCGCGGCAATGGCAGATCACGCGCGCCCAACAGGACGAGTTCGCGGTCGCCTCGCAGCAGAAGGCCGAGGCCGCGCAGAAGGCCGGCAAGTTCAACGACGAGATCGTTCCCGTCACCATCAAGACCCGCAAGGGCGACGTCGTCGTCAGCGCCGACGAATATCCGCGCCATGGCGCGACGCTAGACGCGATGGCCAAGCTCAAGCCGGCTTTCGAGAAGGACGGCACGGTCACTGCGGGCTCTGCTTCGGGCATCAATGACGGCGCTGCCGCCGTGGTGCTCATGAGCGCAAAGCAGGCTGCCAAGGAAGGCAAGAAGCCGCTTGCCCGCATCGTGTCCTGGGCGCAGGCCGGCGTCGATCCGAAGATCATGGGCTCGGGCCCGATCCCGGCCTCGCGCGCCGCGCTGAAGAAGGCCGGCTGGAGTGTCGGCGATCTCGACCTGATCGAAGCCAACGAAGCCTTCGCGGCACAGGCCTGCGCCGTCAACAAGGACCTCGGCTGGGATACCTCGAAGGTCAACGTCAATGGCGGCGCGATCGCCATCGGTCATCCAGTCGGCGCGTCCGGCGCCCGCGTGCTGGTCACGCTGCTGCATGAAATGCAGAAGCGCGATTCGAAGAAGGGCCTTGCCACGCTGTGCATCGGCGGCGGCATGGGCATCGCGATGTGTCTGGCACGCGACTGAGAAGGACCTGACACGTACTTAACTTGCGCGTGCGCTGCACACGTCAATGAGTGCGTTGCACGCGATTAAAAAGGCGGCGGTTGCAAATCAAATATTCTTCGCAATTGCGCAGGCCTCGACTAAAGAGAAACGCCCGGCTCGATGCCGGGCGTTTTGTTCTTGATGTCCGTCAAACGTCCCGCATAATCCGCAGTTAAAAAACGATCGCGTCAGAAACGTCCGAAGAGTCCAAGGGAAGGAATACGACATGGCACGTGTTGCATTGGTCACGGGTGGTACGCGGGGCATCGGTGCTGCCATCAGCAAGGCGCTGAAGGCGGCGGGCTACAAGGTTGCGGCGAGCTATGCCGGCAACGATGCTGCGGCGGAGAAGTTCAAGGCCGAGACCGGCATCGCGGTCTACAAATGGGACGTCAGCAGTTTCGACGCCTGCGCCGAGGGCGTGAAGAAGGTCGAGGCCGATCTCGGCCCGATCGAGGTGCTGGTCAACAATGCGGGCATCACCCGCGACACTGCGTTCCACAAGATGACGCTCGAGCAGTGGAACGCTGTCATCAACACCAATCTCGGCTCGCTGTTCAACATGACGCGCCAGGTGATCGAGGGCATGCGTGCGCGCAAGTTCGGCCGCATCATCTCGATCTCGTCGATCAACGGCCAGAAGGGGCAGTTCGGGCAAGTCAACTATTCAGCGGCCAAAGCCGGCGACATCGGTTTCACCAAGGCGCTCGCGCTCGAGAACGCCAAGGGCGGCATCACCGTCAATGCGATCTGCCCCGGCTACATCAATACCGAAATGGTGCAGGCGGTGCCGAAGGACGTTTTGGAAAAGAGCGTGATTCCGCAGATCCCCGTCAACCGGCTCGGCGAGCCCGAGGAGATCGCGCGGGCGGTCGTGTTCCTGGCGGCGGACGAGGCCGGCTTCATCACCGGATCGACCATGACCATCAATGGCGGCCAGTATCAGGCCTGATATGGCCGCAGGCTATTGGGCCAAAAGCCTGTAGCTTCAGGCGCGACGAGGCGATAGTGAAGACGCAAATGCCCGGCTCCGCGCCGGGCATAAACGTCCTCAGAGCCCTTTGATCGATGACTCCCCGCACCGCGACGCTGATCGGATTGACCGCAATCCTGATGTGGTCGCTACTGTCAGTGATGACGGTGGCGACTGGAAAGATCCCGGCGTTCCAGCTCGCCGCAATGACCTTCGCGATCGGCGGCCTCGTCGGCCTGCTCACCTGGATCGGTCGCGGCGAGGCGGCAAGCAGCGTGCGCCAGCCGCTCGTCGTCTGGGTCGTCGGCGTCGGTGGCCTGTTCGGCTATCACGCCCTCTATTTCCTTGCCCTGCGCTTCGCCCCGCCGGCAGAAGCCGGCCTCTTGAATTATCTCTGGCCGCTGCTGATCGTGTTGTTCTCGTCCTTCCTGCCGGGCGAGCGGCTCGCCCTGCATCACATCGCCGGCGCCGTGCTCGGACTTGTCGGCACCGTGCTGCTGTTGGCCGGCAACACCTCGGGCTTCGCGTCGGGCGCGGTGCCGGGACTGGTCGCGGCCTTCATCGCCGCCTTCGTCTGGACGAGCTATTCGGTGCTGTCGCGCCGGCTCAAGGCGGTTCCGACCGACGCGGTCGCGGGCTTCTGCCTCGCCACCGCCGCGCTTGCCGCGCTGATGCATGCTCTGCTCGAAACCACGGTCTGGCCGGAGACCGCGCTGCAATGGCTCTCCGTGGCCGCGCTCGGCATCGGTCCCGTCGGTGCTGCCTTCTACGCCTGGGACATCGGCATGAAGCGCGGCGACATCCGCGTGCTCGGCGCCGCCTCCTATGCGACGCCGCTATTGTCGACCGGCTTCCTCATCGCTGCCGGCTTTGCGAAAGCCAGCACCAACATCGCCGTCGCCGCCATCCTGATCGCCGGTGGCGGCCTGATCGCGGCGAAGGACATGGTGCTGCGGAAGCGGTGAACGAGGCCTACGGCTCCCAGCCCGGCGGCGCGAGCTCGAAATTCGCGAACTCGAATGCGGGCGCGACGGTGCAGCCGACCAGCGTCCATTCGCCGGTCGTTTCCGCCATCTGCCAGGCATTCGCCGGCACGATCGCCTGCGGCCGCTCGCCGCTCACGAGATCCGTGCCGAGCTGCACCTCGTGCTGCGAGCAGCCGTCGTGCGCGATGCGCAGCATCAAGGGGCTGCCGGCGTAATAGTGCCAAACTTCGACCGCATCGATGCGATGCCAGTATGAGCGCTCGCCGCGCGCGAGCAGGAAATAGATCAAGGTCGAACGCGAGCGCCCGTTGCTATCCGTGGTCTGGTCGCGAAACGTCTCGCGGTAGTGCCCGCCTTCGGGATGGGGGCGAAGTTCGAGGCGGGCGATGATCTCGGCTGCAGTCGGCATCGATCCCCGTCAGGACTTGTGCTTTAGGATTTGTTCTTGCGCTCGCGTAGCTCGCCGAACACCTCGGCGGCATCCGCACCCTTCATGTGCAGCCTGGCTGCGACCGATGGCTCATCGGCGCGCAGGAACACGTTGGCCCGCTTCTCGTCGCCGAGCAGGGCGGGAATGGTCGGCTTGTTCTCGGCCCGCAGCCTCGCAACTTCCGCTGCGCGCGCCTGGAGCGCCGCGTTGTCCGGCTCGATGGTGAGCGCGAACTTGACGTTGGACGCCGTGTATTCGTGGCCGCAATAGAGCTTGAAGTCATCGGGCAGGGCCCGCAGCTTCAACAGCGAGTCCCACATCATCGGATAGGTGCCCTCGAACACGCGGCCGCAGCCGATCGAAAACAGCGTATCGGCGGCGAACACGGTCTTCTCATTGTCGAATACGTAGGAGATGTGGTCGAGCGTGTGGCCGGGCGTCTCCACGACGCGCGCCAGCAGGTTGCCGATCTTGACCACGTCGGCATTGGCGACACGCAAATCGACGTCGGCAATTCTCGTCGTCTTGTCGTGCGGCGCGACGACGCGGCAACTGAATTTCCGCTTGAGTTCGGCGACCCCGCCGACATGATCGCCATGATGATGGGTGATCAGGATGTCGGTGAGTTGCCAGCCCTCGCGCTCCAGCGCCTTGAGGATGGGACCTGCCTCCGGCGCGTCAATCGAGGCGGTCGCCTTGGTTTCCACATCGTGGATCAGATAACCGAAATTGTCGCTTAAACAGGTGAAAGTACGAATTTCGGCGGCCATGACATCTCCATCGCGCTCAGCCCCGCCAGACAAATATGGCGTTAACGTTGCGCAGGCAATGCAATATTCCGCGCGCGGCGGCGGCCTTGCGCATGTTACATTGCCGCCATGACCATCGACGTCGTCGACCTCCGCGAGTTCTATTCCCGCCGCCTCGGGATCGTGGCGCGACAAATGATCAACCGCGGCATCAGGCAACGCTGGCCGGGCGCGGCGGGTCAGCGCGTACTCGGCATCGGCTATCCCACGCCCTATCTCGGACTGTTCCGCGAGGACGCGGAGCGCTGCCTCGCGTTCATGCCGGCGGCCCAGGGGGTCCTGAAATGGCCGACGGGGCGGCCGGCGCTGGCCTCGCTGGTCGATGAATTCTCGCTGCCGCTTCCTGACGCCGCGGTCGACCGCATTCTCCTGGTCCACGCGCTGGAGATGTCGGACGACCCGGCTGCGCTGCTGCGCGAAGTCTGGCGCGTGCTGGCGCCGTCTGGTCGCGTCATTGCGGTGATCCCGAATCGGCGTGGGGTGTGGACGCGCACCGACAGCACGCCGTTCGGCCATGGCCGGCCCTATTCGCGCTCACAGATCACCGAGTTGCTGCGCCAGACCTGGTTCACGCCGACCGCCTGGGGCGAGGCGCTGTTCATGCCGCCTTATGCCGGCGGCTGGGTCTTGAAATCGGCGCAGATGTGGGAGCGCGCCGGCGCGGCGCTGTCACTGCCCTTTGCCGGCGTGCACATCGTCGAAGCCACCAAGCAGGTCTACCGCGCGCTTCCCGCCAAGCGCGAGCGGACACGGCTGATTCCCTCGTTGGCGAAGCCCGTCTTGGTGCCGTCCTCGACGACGGTAACCCGGAGCTGAAAACAAATCGTCCCGGCGGAGCCGGGACGACTCAGTTTACGAAACCAACCAGCTCATTCGCCGGGCGCGAGATCGTCGTTGGATGCCGCCGGCGCGGCTTCGCGCTCGGGACGGGGGCCATGCGGCCGGCGCCGCCGCCGCGGATAACGCTCGCTGCCGCCACCGCCCTCGAAACCGCCCTGGCCGCCATTCGCGCCGACATTCACTTGCGGCTGCGCGCCGGTGATGAAGGAGGGCAGGCGATCGACGTTGCCGGCATCGGCAATGACGGGCTGCGGCTGGTTCGGCGGTTGCGGCGGCTGGTATTGCGGTTGCGGACGATGGTCGCGTTCGCGGTGCTCGCGCGGCTGCTGCTGGTCGCGGTGATATGGCTGCTGGTTCTCGCGCTGCTGATCACGCTGGCCGTCGCGGTCGCGCATGAAAGGCTGCTGCGGCGGCTGCGGGACGAAGCCCGGCTCCTGGCCGAAGGCCGAGAAATTCTCGCCATCGTCCTCGCCATCGTCGTTGCTGGCGGTCGGCTCGTCACCGCGCGGCTGCTGCTGGTTCTGGCGGAACTGCTCCTGGGCGGCGGCGATCAGGCGGAAATAATGCTCGGCATGCTGGTAGTAGTTCTCGGCTGCAACGGGGTCGCCGGAGGAGCGCGCATCGCGCGCGAGCTGAAGATACTTTTCAGCGATGTGCGAAGCCGTGCCGCGGATCTTGATGTCGGGCCCGTTGGACTCGTAGACCCGGGTCATCGGGTTCTGGCCGCGGCGGTTGTTGTTGTTATTGTTGTTGCGGTTGCGCATCCGCTGCTTGTTCTGACCGTTTCTCATGTCCTGCCTTTAATTCCAGCCCTAAAGGTTGCACGCGTTACTGATTGCTAGGAGTGACCTGGTGACAGCGGTTCACGACTCTCACACGAACCGCGCGCAAGAGGGGCCTGAACCCTGCCGATGTTCGTCGACCGTCGCGTTCAACAAAGACGCGTTCCCCACCCGCCAGCATTCATTGCCAGCGAACCCATTCATATCGCCTGCCGAAACAAGCCCAGCTTTCTTGCGTAAGTCTTCAAGCGCAAATTCAGGCTTTCGTTCACGTTGCGGTCGGAGAGCAGCGCAGCTCCACTGGCCATCGCGCTCAACAGGACCTGCGGCTTGGAACCTATATCAGTAAAGCTCTCGCCCGAGAGCCCGGCTTTCGCCCGTAGGTCTACGGGGCCGGCACCGATGTGTTGACCGGAACGTAGTCGTTCCCACGGGATATTCCAAGAGGTTTTTACAGGCCATTCCGGCTTTTATGGGGGCATTTTTCGGGCCGAAACGGCCCGCGGAATACCCGCCAGATCGGCCTTGGGGGGCCTGTCCACCACTAACGCCGCAGCCAGCATCAAGGTTTCAATATTTCCGGCCTGGCCCTGTCCGGCCTCCACGATCAGCGCGCCGCCGGGGGCAAGACGTTCGCTCGCCTGCGGGATCAGGGCGCGATAGGCGTCGTATCCGTCATTGCCGCCGTCGAGCGCCAGATGTGGATCGTGCTCGCGCACCTCGATGCTCAATTTAGGGATTTCGGCGGATGGAATATAGGGTGGATTCGACACGATGAGATCGAAGGGACCCGAGAGCGCGGCGGCATAGGAGCAGGCGATGAAGGCGGCGCGGTCGGCAAGGCCGAGCGTTGTGGCATTGTCCCTGGCGGTTGTGAGCGCGGTCAGGCTGAGATCGGTGGCGACGCCGAAAGCGTCAGGGATCTCATGCAGCAGCGCCAGCAGGATCGCGCCGGATCCGGTGCCGATGTCGGCGATGCGAGGTGGATAAGCTGCCTTCTGCTCGCGAAGGATTTCGAGTGCAAGCTCGACCACGGTCTCGGTATCGGTACGCGGGACCAGGGTTGCTTCGGACAGGCGAAATGGCAGTCCCCAGAATTCGCGGGTCCCGAGGATGCGCGCCACCGGCTCGCCGGCGATGCGACGCTGTGCGTGCTGCGCGAGCCGCGACGCCTCGGCATCCGTGAGCGAGCGGGTGGCCTGCGCGATCAGGCCGGTGAGGTCGAGGCCGAGCACCGCACCGAGCAGGATGCGGGCATCGAGATCGGCTTCGTCGCGCTGCGCCGATCTCAATTGTGTGGCCAGCGTGCGCCGTGCACTCTCGATCGATTGTCCGGTGAAGGGATTGCTCACGCGTCAGGCCGCCGCGCCTTGCGCGGCGAGCTGTGCGGCCTGGTGCTCAGTGGTCAGAGCGTCAATCAGCTCGCCGAGTGCTTCCCCCGCGATCACCTGTGGCAGCTTGTAGAGCGTCAGATTGATGCGATGGTCGGTCACGCGCCCCTGCGGGAAGTTATAGGTGCGGATGCGCTCGCTGCGGTCGCCGGAGCCGACCTTCTCCTTGCGCTCGGCCGACCGCGCGGCGTCGACGCGCTGGCGCTCGGCGTCGTAGATGCGCGAGCGCAGGATGTTCATGGCGGAGGCGCGGTTCTTGTGCTGCGAGCGGCTGTCCTGCATCATCACCACGATGCCGGTCGGGATGTGGGTGATGCGGATCGCCGATTCGGTCTTGTTGACGTGCTGGCCGCCGGCGCCCTGCGCACGCATGGTCTCGATGCGCAGATCGTCGTTCTTGATGTCGACGTCGACGTCCTCGACCTCCGGCAGCACCGCGACCGTCGCCGCCGAGGTGTGAATACGTCCTTGCGTCTCGGTATCGGGCACGCGCTGCACCCGGTGCACGCCGGATTCGAATTTCAGCTTGGAGAACGCGCCGCGGCCCTGCACCTCCGCGATGATCTCCTTGTAGCCGCCAACGGTGCCTTCGCTGGCCGAGATCACCTCGACCTTCCAGCCCTGCAGGCTGGCGAAGCGCTCGTACATCCGGAACAGATCGCCGGCGAACAGCGAAGCCTCGTCGCCGCCGGTGCCGGCGCGGATTTCCAGCACGACGTTGCGGTCGTCCATGGCGTCTTTGGGCAGTAGCGCGACGCGGATCTTCTGGACCAGGTCCTCGATCCTGGCCATCAGCTCGTCGCGTTCGGCTTCCGCCATGCTGCGCATCTCGGCATCTGTCGCGGGATCGGCGATCAGGGCCTCGGTGTCGGCGAGCTCCTTGACCGCGGAACGATAGGTCTTCACCGCCTCGATCAGCGGCGTGATCTCGGCGAGCTCGCGGGTGATCTGCACATAACGGTCGGAGGCGAGCTGGCCGAGCGATTCGGCCTCGAGCGAGGCGTGATGTGCGAGCAGGACGTCGAGTTTGGCTTCGGGGAGTGACGACATCGGGTTCAGTCTCAAATGGGCGGGCGGAGGCGAGGTGAGCGGAAGCGGCGCCAGGCCCGCTACAACGCCAGGCCTTCGGCCTCGGCAAATTCCGTCAGCTTCTGCCGGATCGAGACGCTGCCCGCGGGCGCGTCCAGCAACGGGCCGAGCATGGCTTCGGCCTTCCTGGCGTCGAGGTCGAGCACCATGGCCTTGACTGGGCCGAGGGCGGTCGCCGAGAGCGAGAGCGAGCGATAGCCCAGTGCGATCAGCGCCAGCGCGCCGACCGGCTTCGAGGCCATTTCGCCGCAGAGCGAAAGCGACTTCTTGGCCGCATGGGACTTGCGTGCGATGTCGCGCAGCGCGCGCAAGATCGGCGCCGACATGGTGTCGAAGCGCTCGGACACTTTTGGGTTGCCGCGATCGACGGCGAACAGAAACTGGAACAGATCGTTCGAGCCGACCGAGATGAAGTCGACCTTCCTTAGGAGCTCGTCGAGCTGGTAGAGCAGGGCGGGCACCTCGACCATGGTGCCGATGTCGATCCGCTCCGGCAGCGTGTGGCCGTGCTGGCGCAAATATGTGAGTTCGCGCTCGACTAGCGCCTTGGCCGCATCGAATTCGGCGACTTCCGAGATCATCGGGAACATGATGCGCAGTGCGCGGCCGCCGCCGGCGCGCAGGAGCGCGCGGATTTGGCCGCGCAACAGGCCGGGACGATCGAGCCCGAGCCGGATCGCGCGCCAGCCGAGCGCGGGATTCTCCTCGACCACCGCTTCCATGTAGGGCAGCGCCTTGTCGCCGCCGATGTCGAGGGTGCGGAAGGTGACGGGCTTGCTGCCGGCCGCATCCAGCACGGTGCGATAGAGCGCGAGCTGGTCACTGGTGCGCGGCAGGCTCTGGCCGACCATGAATTGCAATTCGGTGCGGAACAGGCCGATGCCGGCGCTGCCGGTGTCCTCGATATGGGGCAGGTCGATGGCGAGACCTGCGTTGATCATGAGCTCGACCTTCTCGCCATCCTTGGTCACGCAAGGCCGGTCGCGCAGTGCGAGGTACTGCGCCTGGCGGCGGGCGCGGAAGCGCACGCGCTCGGCGAAGGCGGCCTCGATTTCCTGCGAGGGGCGCACGTAGATCGAGCCCGACGTGCCGTCGACGATGATGGCGTCGCCGGGATCGGCGATACCCGGCGCGTTCGGGACTTCGCCGACCGCAGGAATTCCGAGCGCGCGCGCCACGATCGAGACGTGGGAATTGGCGGTGCCTTCCTCCAGCACGATGCCGCGCAGGCGCTTGCGGTCGTAGTCGAGCAGCGCCGCCGGGCCCATCGCACGCGCGATGACGATGGCGTTGTCGGGCAATTGCTCGCGTGAGGGCGCGTGGTCCTGGCCGACCAGCTGCCGCATCAGGCGGTAGCCGAGATCTTCCAGGTCGTGCAGGCGGTCGCGCAGATATGGATCGGTCGAGCGCAGCATGCGCGCGCGGGTGTCGGACTGGACGCGCTCGACGGCGGCCTCCGCGGTGAGGCCGGTGGCGACCGCCTCATGCAGCTTGTGCGACCAGCCCTGGTCGTTGGCGAACATGCGATAGGCTTCCAGCACCTCGCGGTGCTCGCCGCCCTCCGCGACGTCGCCGCGCTCAAGCATGCGGTCGAGATCGGCGCGCAGCTTGGCGAGCGCGGTGTCGAGCCGCTTGATTTCCTTCGGCAGGTCCTCGGCGATGTAGTCCTTGATGACCACGCGCGGCTCGTGCAGCACGACATGGCCGAGCGCGATGCCTTCCGACAGGATGGCGCCGACCTTCTGCGCGGAATGGCGCGCGGCAGGCTCCTGGCCCGGCTGGGCCAGCGCGGATAGTTCGCCGGAGGCAATCAGCTCCGCCAGCACCATGGCGGTGGTCTGGAGCGCCTCGAGCTCCTCCTCGACATAGTTGCGCTTGGCACGGTTCTGCACCACCAGCACGCCGAGCGTGTTGCCGGCCCGCAGGATCGGGACGCCGAGGAAGGAGTGGTAGATTTCTTCGCCTGTCTCGGGGCGGAACGAGAAGGCCGGGTGGCTCTGCGCATCGCTTAGATTGAGCGGCGTCGCCTCGCTGGCGACGAGTCCGACCAGGCCCTCATGGGCGCTGAGCACCGTGTGATGCACCGCCTCGCGGTTGAGACCTTCGGTGGCGTAGAGCTCGAGCGTGTTGTCGACGCGCAGCACATAGACCGAGCAGACCTCGGCCACCATATTGGCGGCGATCAGCACCACGATCTTGTCCAGCCGCTCCTGGGCCGAAACCTGCTCCGCCATGGTTTCGCGGAGCCGTCTCAATAAGACGCGGGGACCTCCCGACGCGCTCCGCATGAACCGTCAATCTCCTCCGTCTGCCGAGCCCGAAAGGGCCGTCGGCGGCTGGCCCAGAAATCCAGAAAAGCAACAAAGCCTGCTCGTCCGGCGCCGGCCCAAGCTCAATCTAGTGAGCCTTGACGCTTTTGCCGAATCGACACCGCTTCAACTGGGGCACAGTTTTCGGCAGCCAACCCTGTTCGCCGTATAGCGAATTGGGGCTTGTTTTGCCAAGCAAAACGCCTGCCAAACGCGAATGTGTGGACGCCTTCGCGTTTGCTGCGACCGCTAAGAGAAAATTCGTCTAAGTCTGATCGAGGCCGTAGAGCGTGTGCAGGGTGCGCACCGCAAGCTCGGTATAGGCCGCATCGATCAAAACCGAGAATTTGATCTCGGAGGTTGTAATGGCCCGGATATTGATATTCCGTCTGGCGAGGGCCGAGAACGCCTGGGCGGCAACGCCGGCATGGCTGCGCATTCCGCTGCCGATCACCGAGATCTTGGCGACGTCGGTGGCAGTATCGAGCCGGGCATAGCCGATCTTGGCCTTGGCGGCGGTAATTGTGTCCTTGGCGCGGGTGTAGTCGGCGGCCGGCACCGTGAAGGTGAGGTCGGTGGTCTTGCCGTCTTCAGAAACGTTCTGAACGATCATGTCGACGTTGATGTTGGCGTCCGCCAGCGGGCCGAAGATCGAGGCCGCGACGCCCGGCTTGTCCTCGATCTGGCGCACCGAGATCTGGGCCTCGTCCTTGGAGAAGGCGATACCGGTGACGACGTGGCTTTCCATGATCTCCTCCTCGCTGCAGATCAGCGTGCCGGGCGGCTGGTTGGCATGCGGGTCGATGTCCTCGGGCTTATCGAAACTTGAGCGGACGAAAATCGGCATGTTGTGAACCATGCCGAGTTCCACCGAGCGGACCTGGAGCACTTTGGCGCCCTGGGAGGCCAGTTCCAGCATGTCTTCGAATGCGATCTTGTCGAGCCTCTTGGCCTTCGGCACGATTCGTGGATCGGTCGTGTAGACGCCGTCGACATCGGTGTAGATATCGCAACGGTCCGCCTTGACGGCGGCGGCGACCGCCACGGCCGAGGTGTCGGAGCCGCCACGGCCGAGCGTGGTGATGCGACCAGTCTCGGGGTTGATGCCCTGGAAGCCGGCGATCACCGCGACCTCCTTGCGCTCCCTAAAGCGCTTGATGATCTCGCTGCCGTCGATGTCCTCGATTCGAGCCGAGGCATGGGCGTCGCTCGTCTTGATCGGTATCTGCCAGCCCTGCCAGGAGCGGGCCTGGATGCCCATGCCCTGCAGCACGATGGCAAGCAGGCCGGACGTCACCTGTTCGCCAGAGGCCACGACGGCGTCGTACTCGCGCGCATCGTGCATGGGCGAGGCCTCGGTGCACCAGGCCACCAGCTCGTTGGTCTTGCCAGACATCGCCGAGACGACAACGGCCACTTCATGGCCGGCGTCGACCTCGCGCTTCACATGGCGCGCGACGTTGCGGATACGTTCGATGTTGGCGACGGATGTGCCGCCGAATTTCATCACGAGGCGGCTCATGACGACGCGTGCATTCCCTCATAAGGATCAGTATGGTGACCGCACCGGACGGGTGCCTCGCGGATACCGACCGCGCGTATACAGAGCGGCGGGGCCGGGGGCAAGCGGGTTCCTGCGGGGGGCAGGTGCGGGGCTAGTGGGTTAACACAGATCATGGCGCGTTATATCGACGAGATCCTGCAACCGGGCGAGCGGGTGCTGTATTCGACCAATGCGCATTGGATCTTCTATTTTCCGGCCATCGTGGCCTGGATCGTGGCGCTGGCGCTGCTGATCCTGTCGCGGCAGGTCACGGTTGACTGGCTCGTCTTGCTTTGCCTGGGAGCCGCGGGTCTCGTCGGCCTGGCGGCCTTGTATTGGACCATCAAGGGTTGGTTCCATCGCTTCACCACCGAGACCGACGTCACCAATCTCCGGGTCGTGCACAAGACCGGGTTCATCAAGCGCCGTACCTTCGAGATGGCGCTGGACAAGGTCGAGAGCGTCGACGTCGACCAGACGATTCTTGGACGGATTCTCAACTATGGCGACGTGACGATTCGCGGCGTCGGCGAGGGAATCGAGACGATCAAGACCATCGCCTCGCCGCTCGCCTTCCGTAGTTCGATCACCACGCGGTAGGACCGCGCGTAACCATGAGCATGCAGCAAAATACTTCCGCAGCCACCCCGCCGGGTTCGACCGTCGACGCCGCCGAGATCGCGAAATTCTCAAAACTCTCGGCGGAGTGGTGGGATCCCAAGGGCAAGATGGCGCCGCTGCACCGGATCAATCCGCTGCGGCTCGGCTACATCCGCGATGCCGCTTGCCGCAAGTTCGAGCGCAATGTGCGCAGTCTCAATTGCCTCGGCGGCCTGCGCGTGCTCGACATCGGCTGCGGCGCTGGCCTGCTCTGCGAGCCGCTGTCGCGCCTGGGGGCGCAGGTCATCGGCATCGACCCTTCGGCGAGCAACATCGCCGCCGCGAAGCTGCATGCCGACAAAAGCCATCTCGCGATCGACTACCGCTGCACCACCGTGGAGGAGATTGATCCGCGCGAGCGCTTCGACATCGTGCTGGCGATGGAGGTGGTCGAGCACGTCACCGACGTCGGCGTTTTCCTGAAGCGCTGCGCATCGATGCTGAAGCCGAACGGCCTGATGGTGGTCTCGACGCTGAACCGGAACTGGAAGAGCTTTGCGCTCGCGATCGTCGGCGCCGAATACGTCCTGCGCTGGCTGCCGCGCGGTACCCACGAGTGGAGCAAGTTCGTCACCCCCGACGAGCTCGCAAAATACCTGCTCGACAACCGCCTCGTCATCACCGAGCAGACCGGCGTGGTCTACAGCCCCTTTGCCGACAAATGGACCCTCTCCTCCGACTTGGACGTGAACTACATGGTCGTGGCGGAAGGGATGGTGTAAGGCCGCGCTGCATCCCACTCATTTGGTGTCGTCCTGGCGTAGGCCGCCAAGGACCCATTATCCCAGGGAGAAGTTGTGGCGCGAGGTGGCAACTACGAGTCTTCGGAAAGCCACTCCCTGGGTCATGGGTCCTGGATCTGTGCTACGCTTGTCCAGGATGACCTGAGGGTGTGGCGAGAGCATCGCTCCTATGACGCAGGCATGATTGACCTGTTGTCGCGTCGCCGGCAGTTTGCACGAGCCGTCATATAGCCCGCCAACCCATCCCATGTTCACGATCGCCAGCCTCTGGATTCCCTTTACCGTCGTTGCCGCGCTCGGGCAGGTCGCGCGCAATGCGATGCAGCGGTCGCTGACGAAGCCGCTGGGGACCTGGGGCGCGACCAACATCCGCTTCCTGTTCGGCTTCCCGTTCTCGCTGCTGTTTCTCGCGGCGGTGCTGGTCCTCTCTGGCGATCATCTCAGCATGCCGCCGATCGCGTTCTGGCCGTGGCTCTTGCTCGGCGCACTCAGCCAGATCGTCGCCACCGGGCTGATGCTGCTCGCCATGAATGACCGCTCCTTCGTGGTGACGACGGCCTACCTCAAGACCGAAGCGATCCAGACCGCGATCTTCGGCTTCGTCTTCCTCGGCGATCACCTGACCTCGCTGAAGGTGCTCGCGATCGTGATCGCGACCGCCGGGGTCGTCATCACCGCGCTCCGGCCAGGCGGCGAGAAGAGCTTTGCCGAATTGAAGCCGACCATCACCGGCCTCGTCGCCGCGGCGGCCTTCGCACTCTCCGCAGTCGGCTTTCGCGGCGCGATCATCACGGTGCCGAACGTGTCGTTCGTGACGGCGTCGTCCTTCACGCTAGTGCTCGGCCTGTTCGTGCAGACGCTGGTGCTGACGATCTATCTGCTCTGGCGCGCGCCGAAGGTATTGCGGGGCATCCTGGGACTATGGCGGCCATCGATGCTTGCAGGCTTCACGGGTGCCTTCGCATCGCAATTCTGGTTCCTGGCGTTCGCGCTGACCGCGGCCGCCAATGTCCGCACGCTCGCTTTGATCGAGGTGCTGTTCGCGCAAGGCGTGGCGTATTACTCGTTCAAGCAGCCGATCGCGCCGCGCGAGCTTGCAGGCATCGCGTTGATCGTGATCGGGGTCGCTGTTCTGGTAGGGACTTAATTCCGATCTTCCGGCAGCACCGGTAACGGCGACACCTCGATGCCTTCGTCGATCAGTGACTTGGCTTCGTCGGGCGAGGCCTCGCCATAGATCGGACGATGCTCCTTGTCGCCGTAGTGCATGGCGCGGGCTTCGTTGGCAAAGCGCTCGCCGACATTGTCGGCGTTCTTGACGATGTGGTCGCGCAATTCCTTCAGCTTGGCGCGCAGCTCGCGCTCCTGCGCCATCAGCAGCGAGGTCGGTCCTGACGGCGCAGCCTCGGGTGCAGGCGTAGTGGACGCCGTGGGCTCCGGCGGCGGCGTAGCGCGCCCGCGGCCCTTCTTGCCGACGATGCGCGGGGCCATGATCGCCTTGTCGACCCTGGCCGAGCCGCAGATCGGACAAGTCACGAGCTTGCGCTTCACCTGGGAATCATAGGCCGACGAGCTTTGAAACCAGCTTTCGAAGGCATGGTTCCGGTCGCAGTGCAGTGCGTAGCGGATCATGCCGATCCCCGCACGAGATGCAGATGGTCCGGCCCGGCCTTGGCATCGGAGACGCCGAAGCGGCGGCCGTGCTGGAGCGAGGGGATCGCCCGGCGCGCCGTCTCGACCTTGGCCGGGTCGATCTTGGCCATGATGACGCCGGGCTCGACGCCACCCTCGGCGAGGATCTCGCCCCAGGGGTCGATGATAAGGGAGTGGCCGTAGGTCTCGCGCTTGTTCTCGTGTAGGCCGGCTTGCGCCGCGGCGAAGATGAAGCAGCCGGTCTCGATCGCGCGCGAACGCAGCAGCACGTGCCAATGCG
This sequence comes from Bradyrhizobium sp. 164, assembly GCF_023073715.1. Classification (GTDB taxonomy): domain Bacteria; phylum Pseudomonadota; class Alphaproteobacteria; order Rhizobiales; family Xanthobacteraceae; genus Bradyrhizobium. Next base: position 195,239 of record NZ_JADPKA010000006.1, on the reverse strand, counting down.
CTTCCCCGGTCTTGCGGGTGAAGGCCGAGGGCACAGTGATGAAGGATGCGCCGCTCTCGGCCAGCGCGCGGTAGAGCGCAGGGAAACGGACATCGTAGCAGATCGTCAGACCGACGCGGCCCCAGGGGAGGTCGGAAATTACCGCCGTCTCGCCCGGCTGGTAATTGGCGGATTCGCGATAGCTCTCGCCGTCCGGCAGCTCGATGTCGAACATGTGGATCTTGTCGTAGCTCGCGAGCACGTTGCCCTCGGGCCCGATCAGAAAGGAGCGGTTGACCGCTTTCTCCGGCGAGAAACGCAGCGCCAGCGAGCCGACATGGATGTGGATCCCGAGTTCCGCTGCGAGCGCCCGATACGCCTTCAGAGAGGCGTCGTCCTCTTCGCTCTGAAGATGCTCGAACAATGCCTTACGGTTCAGCTGCATCATGTTGCTGACTTCGGGCGTCTGCACGTAGTCGGCGCCGTTTGCCGCAGCCTGCCGGATCAGCTTGGTAGCCTGCGCGAGGCTCGGTTCGGGCAAGAGGCCGGTGCGCATCTGCACCATGGCGGCGGTGAAGGTCCGATCCTCGCTCATGAGACGGCCTTGACGCTGTCGAGCATGCGGTCGAGCTTGCCTTCACGATCGAGCGCGTAGAGCTCGTCGCAACCGCCGACATGGGTTCCACCGATCCATATCTGCGGGAACGTCGAGCCTTCGCCGGCGCGGTCGTACATGTCCTGGCGCCAGGACGGGTTCTTGGCGACATCGAATTCCGTGAAGATCGCCTTTTTGCGGGTCAACAGCGACCTTGCCGCGGAACAATAGCCGCAGCCTGGCCGGGTGTAGATCTCGACAGCAGCAGTCATGGCGTCCAGCGCTTTCATGTCATGAATTCATTGAATTATATGGGACGGGGGCCGCTTTCGACAACCCGGGCAAAGACCAGCACGTCGACCTGGGCGGCCTTGGCGCGCAGCAGGGCCCGCGCGCAGGCATCCAGCGAGGCACCCGATGTCAGGACATCGTCGACCAGGACGATGCGACGGCCCTGAATCTCGGCTTGGCGGTCGGGGGATACCTGGAACGCGCCCTGCACATTGGTGGCGCGCTGGGCCCGCGACAGGCCGATCTGCTGCTCGGTGGCGCGCACCCGCCGCAACACTTCGCCCCGGACCTCGACCCCGCTCCGACGCGCGATGATGCGCGCCAGCGCGCCGGACTGGTTGTAGCGGCGCCGCCAGGCCCGCCGCCAATGCAGGGGGACGGGAATCAGCATGTCGGCGCCAGAGAGCAGCTCTGCGCCGGCGCGCGTCATCCAGCGGCCCATGGCGGGCGCCAAATCAGTGCGGTCCTGGTATTTCAGCGCATGGACCAGCGTGCGCGCAACATCGTCATAGCGCACCGCCGCGCGTGCCCGCATGTAAGCCGGTGGGTTCGCGATCGCCTCCATCGACAGCATGTCGGGACCGGGGTCATACACAAAGGGAATACCGAGCCGCGGGCAATAGGGCCGTTCAATGAACGACAGTCGCGCCCAGCAGGAAGCGCAAACGCCCTCGCCGTCGACCGGCTCGTGGCAGGACACGCACTGCGTCGGCAGTGCGATGTCGAGGGCGAGCCGTGCCGCGCGCGACAGCACCTGACAGCCAGTCGTCCACGCGGCACGCAGTGGTGCGGCGATGGATCGGGAGGGAGCGGTTTTGGCTTCCATTAGGGAAGGCTAGCGTTCCACGATCATCTGCTCAAGCCACCCTCTCGTGCCGCGGACGCAGCGCTCTTGCAGTGCGCTGCCGAGCCGGGGCCCAGAAGAGCCGCATGCGCAGCAGCGTGGGTCCCGGCTCTGCGGAGCGCCAATTCGTGCCGCACCGCGTTCGGGACACGAGACCGATTGCAATAGCCAGCATGATCGGCGTAACCAGCGGCATGGCCCAAATTCCGCAAACCCCGCCCGCTTTGTTCGACCGCGCCTTGCTGCATGCACGGCAGCAACGCGCACTTGCGCAAGGCCCGGTCACCTTCCTGCTCGATCGCGTGGCCGAGGATATGTCCGACCGGTTGGCCGCGGTGACGCGGGAATTTCATGCGGCGGTGGATCTATGGACACCCGGCGAGGGTCTCACGACGTTGCGGTCGTGCCTACGTTCGACCGAGCGGATTGCGTCGGGTGCGGCCGGCGAGGAGAAGCTGCTCTTCGAACCGGAGAGCCGCGACCTCATCATCTCGGCGCTGGCGCTGCAATTCGTCAACGACCTGCCGGGTGTGCTCGCGCAAATTCGTCGCGCCCTGAGGCCGGACGGGTTGCTGCTCGCCGCCATGATCGGCGGCGACAGCCTGACCGAGCTGCGTCAGGCGTTTGCGGCCGCCGAAGCCGAATGCGAAGGCGGCGTGTCGCCGCGCGTCGCGCCGTTCGCGGACTTGCGCGACATCGGCGCGCTGTTACAGCGCGCGGGCTTTGCGCTGCCGGTCACCGACGTCGACCGTGTGGTGGCACGCTATGGCAATGCGTTTGCTTTGATGCAGGATCTTCGCCGCATGGGTGCGGCCAATGTGCTGATCGAGCGTCGGCGCGTGCCGAGCCGTCGCACGACGCTGCTGCGGATGGCCGAGATCTATGCCGAACGCTTCGCCGATGCCGACGGCCGCGTCCGTGCGACGTTCGATATCATCTGGCTCTCCGGCTGGGCCCCGCATGCGAGCCAGCAGCAGCCGCTCAAGCCCGGCTCGGCCAAGGCGAGCCTCGCCGAGGCGGTGAAGAAGGCGAGAGAAATATAGGCTGTCTCTCCCGTCATGGCCGTGCTCGACACGGCCATCAACGTCATTCAGCTCGGCACGAAGATCGTGGATGCCTGAGACAGCTAGGCATGAGGCTGAGAGCGTGATGGCTCCCCGAGCTCACATCAGCAAGTCGATCAAATGCGGGATCAACGGGATGTCGGCGGGCGGCATCGGGTAATCGCGCAGTTTGTTGGCGCGGACCCAGGCCAGAGCCTGGCCTTCGCGCGCCGTAACCTGCCCCTCCCAGCGGCGGCAGATGTAGAGCGGCATCAACAGGTGAAAGGTCTCGTAGCCGTAGCTCGCAAAGGTCAGTGGGGCCAGGCACGGCTCGGCGACCGTGATGCCGAGCTCCTCGTGGAGCTCGCGAATCAGGCTCTGCTCGGGCCGCTCGCCGGGCTCGAGCTTGCCGCCCGGGAATTCCCAAAGGCCGGCCAGCGCCTTACCCTCGGGGCGTTGCGCGATCAGGACGCGCTTGTCGGCGTCGACCAGCGCGCAGGCCACCACCAGTGTGAGTTTGAGATCGGCCATGCCCATGTCGTTTGCTGAAGGATCGCTCGCAACGGTTCGTTAACCCCGCGTGGGGCCGCGTTCTCCGGCCTCCATAAGTCATATTTAATCGACGGTTCCTAGAGTGGAAACGCTGAAACCATTCCGGGTCCCGCTCCATGCGCGCTGCCATTGGCATCATCATCCGCCGATTCGTCCACGACCGGCGCGGCAATATCGCGGTGATCTTCGCACTCTGCTGCGTGCCGCTGATCACGGTGGTCGGCTGTGCGGTCGACTACTCTCGTGCGACGCAGATCCGCTCCAAGCTTCAGGGCGCGGCCGATGCGGCCAGCGTCGGCTCGGTGGCCAAGTCCTCGCCGGCCTTTGCCGCCGCGGGCACGATGACCTCGGACGGCCCGATTTCCGTCGGCGTTACCGATGCCCAGAACATTTTTGATGCCAACCGCGCCAACCTGACCGGCTACACGCTCAAGAACATCACGCCGACGGTGGTCAAGAGCGGCTCGACCGTCAAGTCCACGGTCTCATTCAGCGCCGAGCTGAACACCATGTTTCTCGGCGTGATCGGCAAGACCGCGCTGACCGTGAGCGGCACGTCGACCGCGACGGCCAGCATGCCGCTCTATATCGACTTCTACCTGCTACTCGACAACTCGCCTTCGATGGGCGTCGGCGCGACGCCCGGCGACGTGCAGACGATGGTCAACAACACGTCGGACAAGTGCGCGTTCGCCTGCCACGATCTCAAGGACAAGAACAATTATTACGACCTTGCCAGGAAGCTCGGCGTGACCACCCGGATCGACGTGCTTCGGAGTGCCACGCAGTCGCTGATGGACACGGCGAGCGCAACCGAAACCTATTCAAACCAGTTCAGGATGGCGATCTATGATTTCGGCGGCTCCGCAAGCACGCTCGGTCTGCGCAATCTGTTCTCGCTGTCGGCGTCGCTCTCCAGCGCGAAGTCGGCGGCCGGCAAGATCGACTTGATGTCGGTGAACGGTCAGAACGAGAACGGCGATCAGGACACGGCATTCACCGCGATATTTCCTGCGATCGACAAGGAGATCAGTTCACCCGGCCCCGGCACGTCATCCAGCCCGCTCAAATATCTGTTCTTCGTATCCGACGGGGTCGCTGACGAGAGCAACACCGCCTGCCTGAAGCCGCTCTCAGGCAGCACACGATGCCAGTCGCCGCTCGACCCGTTGCTGTGCAAGGCCATGAGGGATCGCGGGGTCAAGGTTGCGGTCTTGTACACGACGTATCTCGCGCTGCCCACCAACAGCTGGTACATGAAATGGATCAATCCATTTAATGCTGGCCCCTATGGGCCGTCGCCGAACAGCGAGATCGCGCAGAACATGCAGAGCTGCGCCTCGCCGGGCCTGTATTTCGAGGTCAGCCCGACGCAAGGCATCTCCGAAGCGATGAATGCGTTGTTCAAGAAGGCGGTCGCCGACGCGCGGATCTCCGGGTGAGATGAAGCAGACCTCCATCGCCGTCATCGTGAGACGGCCGCTTCTTCAGCGGCCCTCGCAGGGGAACGGCGGCCCAGTTCTCCCCGTGCGGCGGTAGCGCGGCCGTTCATCCGTCGAGGGAAGGCGTGCATCGCTGCGCGCTGCGCGCCTCGCACCTCAATGACGGAAGATTCAGGACCTGTAGTCGCCGTTGATCGCGACATATTCCTTGGTGAGGTCGCAGGTCATGACGCGGTCGCGGCCCTTGCCAAGGCCGAGCGAGACCTTGATCGCGATCTCCGGTGCCTTCATCGCCTCCGAGACCTGCGCTTCGTCATAGGACGGATCGCGCGCGCCGCTCTTGGCGACGCGAATGCCGTTGAAGGAGATCGAGAGCTTGTCGCGATCGGCCGGCTCGCCGGCCTTGCCGACCGCCATCACCACGCGGCCCCAGTTGGCGTCCTCGCCGGCGATCGCGGTCTTGACCAGCGGTGAGTTGGCGATCGACATCGCGATCTTGCGCGCCGAGGCCTTGGTCTTGGCGCCCTCGACGGTGATCTCGACCAGCTTGCGTGCGCCTTCGCCGTCGCGGGCCACCTGCTCGGACAGATTGGCGAGCACCTGGTTGAATGCCTTGACGAAGGCCTTCAGCCTGGGATCGCTGGCCCGGTCGATCTTCGGCGCACCATGTTTCGCGGCGGCGCCGGTCGCGAAGGCGAGCAGCGTGTCCGAGGTCGAGGTGTCGCCGTCGATCGTCACTGCATTGAAGGTGTCCTCGACGCCGCTCTTGAGCAGGGCTTGCAGCGCGGCGGGCGCGATCGGCGCGTCCGTGAAGATGAAGGACAGCATGGTCGCCATGTCGGGAGCGATCATGCCGGCGCCCTTGGCCATGCCGTTGATGGTGACCTTGGCCTTGCCGAGCTTGACGGTCGCGGTCGCGACCTTCGGGAAGGTGTCGGTGGTCATGATCGCCTTGGCCGCGGCGAGATAATCGTCCGGCTCGGCGGTCTCGGCGAGGCGGCCGAGCACGCCATCGAACTTGGTCGCGTCCAGTGGCTCGCCGATCACGCCGGTCGAGGCGAGAAAAATCTCGCTCTCGCTACACCCAACGGCCTTCGCCGCGATCTTCGCGGTCAGCGCGGTGGAGGCGCGGCCGGTTTTGCCGGTGAAGGCATTGGCGTTGCCGGAGTTGACGACCAGAGCGCGAGCCTTGCCGCCCTTCAATTTGGCGCGGCACCATTCGACCGGCGCGGAGGGGCATTTCGACCTGGTGAAGACTCCGGCCACGGCCGTGCCCTTGTCCATCACCGCCAGCAGCACGTCGGTGCGGTTCTTGTAGCGGATGCCGGCCTCGGCGGTCGCAAGACGGACGCCTGCGATCACGGGCATGTCGGGAACGGTTTTTGGGGCGAGCGGGGAGACGGTCGAAGACATCGCGGGGGGCGCCTTGGTGGGGTCTGACATGCAGATGGCCGGGCGATGCCCGGCCATTGCGATGCTTAGATACTCTTGGCGTCAGCGAAGTGACAGCAAATTCTTACTTCTTCGCCGGCGGCGCCATCTTGCTGTCAGACGGCTTGGCGTCCGACTTGGCGGCGTCCGCTGCCGGCTGGTCCAGCCGCTCGACCTTGGCCTCGGCACGCAGCTTGGCGACGTAATCGGCCTGGGCCTTGCGGGTGACGTAGTTCTCGATCTGGGTTTTCACCTGCTCGAAGTCCGGCGCCTTGCGGTTGCGCTTTTCCTCGACCTTGATGATGTGCCAGCCGAACTGCGACTTCACGGGGTCGGAGATCTTGCCCGGCTCGAGCGCGAAGGCGACGGCCGAGAATTCCGGCACCATCTGCTCCTTGGTGAAGAAGCCGAGGTCGCCGCCGTCGGCAGAGCCCGGGTCCTTGGATTTCTTCTTGGCAAGCTCGGCGAAATCAGCGCCCTTGTCGAGCTCGGCCTTCACCGCCTTGGCCTCGTCCTCGGTTTCGACCAGGATGTGGCGGGCGCGCACCTCCTGCTCACCGGTGATCTGCTTGGAGGCCTCGTCATAGACCTTCTTCATGGCGTCGGGGGTGGTGGCGGCCTTGCCCTCGCCCGCGAGCAGGCTGTCCATCAGGAGGCGGTTGCGGGCGAATGCCAGGCGCTTCTTGAACTCCTCGCTGTCGGCGACCTTCTTGTCTTCGGCAGCCTTGCTGACGATCTTCATGTCGATCAGGAAGGACAGGACGTTCTCGTCCTTGGTCGCCGGGTCCATCTGGGCCAGGCTGGGTCCGAGTTCTTCCTCGGCCATGGCGACGTCGCTCTTCTTGATTTCCGCGCCATTGACCTTCGCCAGCACCGGATCGTCGGCGGCGCGGAGCGGCCCGGCGCACGCCAGGGACAGCGCCAAAGCGAGGCAGCCGGCCAGGGCGGACGCATGGCGGAAACGCTGGCCGGTGGTTACCGGGAACGAGGTGGTCATGGAAAATCCTTATGTTGAAGCAGGGGGGCTGCTCGAGCGGGGCGGACACTCGCCCAATTCAGGGGGGCTTGGCAACGCGAAAAGTCTGTCAAAATGATGAATTAGCCGCAATGCGGCCGCCGTTGACAAGGCTAGGGGCCGGCCATATCTCTGGCCGGTCGCGTCCATGGCGATAGCGTTTATTTTGCTGCGTTTTTGGCCGTTGAACCCAGACTTGCTCAATTCCCACCCATATGGCGGACCACCCCGCAGTCCGGGCTGAAGGCGCCATCGGCGTCACGGTGAGTTGATAGGCAGGCGGGTGACAACTTCTTGGCTGCAACGCGGTTAAATCGCGAACACAGGAACTAAGCATGATCGGCGCGCTCGCCCGCAAGTTTTTCGGCTCCGCCAACGACCGGCGGGTGAAGGGATATCAGTCCCGCGTCAACGCGATCAACGCGCTGGAGCCCGAAGTCTCGAAACTTTCTGACGAAGCGCTCAAGGCCCGCACCGCCGAGTTCAAGAAGCAGCTCGCCGAGGGCAAGACGCTCGACGACCTCCTGGTGCCCGCCTTCGCCACAGTACGCGAGGCGGCCAAGCGTACGCTCGGCCAGCGCCATTTCGACGTCCAGCTAATCGGCGGCATGGTGCTGCACGAGGGCGACATCGCCGAGATGAAGACCGGCGAAGGCAAGACGCTGGTGGCGACGCTCGCGGTCTACCTCAACGCGCTCGCCGGCAAGGGCGTCCACGTCGTCACCGTCAACGATTATCTCGCCCGCCGCGACTCCGGCTGGATGGGTCAGATCTACGGCTTCCTCGGCATGACCACCGGCGTGATCGTGCACGGCCTCGACGATGCCGAACGCAAGGCGGCCTATGCCTGCGACATCACCTATGGCACCAACAACGAATATGGCTTCGATTATCTGCGCGACAACATGAAGTACCGGCTCGAGGACATGGTCCAGCGGCCGCACTTCTTCGCCATCGTCGACGAGGTCGACTCCATCCTGATCGACGAAGCGCGCACGCCGCTGATCATCTCCGGCCCGCTCGACGACCGCTCCGACTTCTACAACACCATCGATTCGTTCCTGCCCAAGCTCGACAAGACCGATTACGACGTCGACGAGAAGCAGCGCACAGTGACGCTCACCGAAGCCGGCATGGAGAAGATCGAGACCTTGCTGCGCGACGCCGGCCAGCTCAAGGGCGAGTCGCTCTACGACGTCGAGAACGTCTCGGTCGTGCACCACATCAACCAGGCGCTGCGCGCCCATACGCTGTTCACGCGCGACAAGGACTACATCGTCCGCGACAACGAGGTCGTCATCATCGACGAGTTCACCGGCCGCATGATGCCGGGCCGCCGCTATTCGGAAGGCCTGCATCAGGCGTTGGAGGCCAAGGAGCACGTCCAGGTCCAGCCTGAGAACCAGACGCTGGCCTCGATCACCTTCCAGAACTATTTCCGCATGTACGAGAAGCTCGCGGGCATGACCGGCACGGCCGCGACCGAAGCGGACGAATTGTTCGACATCTACAAGCTCGAGGTCGTGGAGATCCCGACCAACCTGCCGGTCGCGCGCCTCGACGAGGACGACGAGGTCTACCGCACCCAGCAGGAAAAATACGGCGCGATCCTCGCCGAGATCGAGCGTGCCAATTCGCGGCTCCAGCCGGTGCTCGTCGGCACCGCCTCGATCGAAAAGTCGGAAGTGCTCGCCGAATTCCTCAAGAAGAACGGCTACAAGCAGATCGATTTCGGCAAGGAGAACGCGCTCGACAAGCTCTATGCTGCGGCCCGCGCCGGCAAGCCGGCAAAGCTGTTCGCGGTGCTGAACGCGCGCTTCCACGAGCAGGAAGCCTATATCGTCGCCGAAGCGGGTGTGCCCGGTGCGATCACCATCGCGACCAACATGGCCGGCCGCGGCACCGACATCAAGCTCGGCGGCTCGCTCGAGATGCGCATCCAGCAGGAGACCGCAGGCATCGAGGACGAGGCCGAGAAAGCCAAGAAGATCGATCAGATCAAGGCCGACATCGCGCACTTCCGCGATCTCGTGCTGAAGGCCGAGGAGACCATCGAGATCGAGCCGGCGAAGGGGAGCAAGCCGGCCAAGACCGTGAAGAAGCCGGGCGGCCTTTATATCATCGGCTCGGAGCGGCACGAATCCCGCCGCATTGACAACCAGCTCCGCGGCCGTTCCGGTCGTCAGGGTGACCCCGGCCGCTCGAAATTCTTCCTGTCGCTCGAAGACGATCTGATGCGCATCTTCGGCTCGGACCGTCTCGACAGCATGCTCCAGCGTCTCGGCTTGCAAGAGGGCGAGGCCATCATCCATCCCTGGATCAACAAGGCGTTGGAGAAGGCGCAGCAGAAGGTCGAGGCGCGCAACTTCGACATCCGCAAGAACCTGCTCAAGTTCGACAACGTCCAGAATGACCAGCGCAAGGTGATCTTCGATCAGCGCGTCGAGCTGATGAAGGACGAGAGCGTTGTCGAAACCGTCACCGACATGCGCCACGCTTTCATCGACGATCTCGTCGCCAAGCACGTGCCCGAGCATGCCTATGCCGAGCAGTGGGACGTGGCGGGCCTGAAGGACGAGCTGAAGCGCGTGCTCGATCTCGACCTGCCGGTCGACGAATGGGCCAAGGAAGAGGGAATCGCCGACGAGGAGTTGCTGACCCGCATTGAGACCAAAGCCGACGAGCACATGGCGGCCAAGGTCGCGCAATGGGGGCCCGACGTGATGCGTTACGTCGAAAAGACCATTCTGTTGCAGACGCTCGACCATCTCTGGCGCGAGCACCTGATCATGCTCGACCATCTGCGCCAGGTCATCGGTCTGCGCGGTTACGGCCAGCGCGATCCCTTGCAGGAGTACAAGACTGAGGCCTTCAATCTCTTCCAGGAGATGAGCGCACATTTGCGCGAGGCCGTCACCGCGCAGCTGATGCGCGTCGAGATCGTCCCGCCGGAGCAGGAAGCCCCGCTGCTGCCGCCGATGGAGGCGCACAAGTTCGACCCGAACACCGGCGAAGACGAAATGGCGATCGCCAGCGTCTCGCTGGGAGCGCAGGCCACTGATGCCGCCCTTCGCGATCCCAAGAATCCGGCAAGCTGGGGCAAGATCGGCCGCAACGAGGACTGCCCGTGCGGCTCGGGCAAGAAGTACAAGCACTGCCACGGCAGGTACGCGTAAGGCTTGAATGTATTAGTGGGGCGCAACACCGGCGCCTCATTCTCGACTGTCGTCGCCCGACTGATCGGGCGATCCATTACGCCGCGGCTTCTCGGCTCAATCGCGACCGTCTCCGGAATACTGGATCGCCTGTTGCAGTGCGCAAGTGCGCACAAGGCGGGCGATGACAGTTGAGCGTGACGCGCCCAGCTCTCACCCCACCGTCGTCCTGGCGAAGCCAATTACCCAGGGGAAGTCGCGGCGCGACGCAGGCAACCGCCAGTCTTCGCCAAGTAAATGCGGTGGTAATGGGCCCTGGATCGGCCCTCCGCCCCGGACAACGCTGCGCGTTGCCAAGAACTTCGCTTGTCAAGGACGACGTGCTTTAAGAAGCCGAACTTAATCAGCCCTCAATTCGAGCTGTCGATCAAGCTCTCCAGCAGCCGCTTGAGCTCACTCGTCGATTTGTCGCCGTAGCTCTCCAGGATGTGCTCCTCCTGGTCCACCGCAAGCGAGTTGAGCTTCTTGCTCAGCACCTTGCCGCGGTCGGAGATGAACATCAGCACCTTGCGGCGGTCGTTCGGATCCTGCACGCGGTAGACCAACGTGTCCGAGACCATGCGGTCGATCATCTTGGTCAATGTCGGATGGTTGAGCAGCACGGCATCGGCGAGTTCGCCCATCGAATGGCCGTTGCCATCCGACAGCACTTTCAGGATGCGCCATTGCTCGACCGGCACGCCCTCCTTGCTCAACCGCAGCTCGAGCTGGCGGTTGATCTCCCGGTTGGCTTGCGCGAGCAGATAGGCGAGGTGATCGGTGATCGGTGAGTTTTCTTTCGAGGATTTTGCCACGGCTAAGACTTCGTCTTGACCCAAATGAGTGAATGTCTTGCAATCAATGCCGCATCTATATGCACTTCAATTGTTGAATATTCAATATTTTCAAAATAGGATCATTGCCCAACAAAAGGGCGGAAGCCGCGGCCGCCTGCTCAATGTGCTTTCAAGTCTGGTCCCAGACAGGAGTTGGCGTGCGCGCGACGGTGAACTTCCCGGCTCACGGCGGCCCGGCGTTGCCGCCGTCCTTGCTGTTCAGGAATCTGTCGTCATCGGCGGCTGATGGTGTCTTGTCGCCCAGGGATCACGCCTTCTTCAAGCGGCGCCGCGCGAACAAGCTGCGGATCGGCGGCTTCATCTGCTGCACCGGCTCGCCTGGAGTCTGGGGCCCCTGTGCGACCAACAGCGCCAAGCTCGCGGTTGCCGAGATCAACAAGCGCGGCGGCATCCTCGGGCGCGAAATCGAGCTTTCCATTTACGACGCTGGCGGACCGCTCGACGAGGTGCTGAACCGCGCCGAGCAGGCGATCGCGTTCGACGAGGTCGACCTCATCGTCGGGCTGCACACCAGCGCGGTCCGTGTCGGCTTGCGCGACGTCACCACGCGTCATCGCATCCCCTACATCTATACGCCGGTCTATGAAGGCGGTGAGTGCACGCCGGGCGTGATGGCGATCGGTGAGACGCCGCGCTGGCAGAGCCGGCCCTCGATCCACTGGCTCGCCGAGGTCAAGAACGCGTCGCGCTGGTACCTGATCGGCAGCGACTATGTCTGGCCCTGGCAGTCGCATCGCGCCGTGAAGAATTACATCAACGAAACCGGCGGCCTTGTCGTCGGCGAGGAGTTCGTTCCCCTCGGCGAGGATAATCACCAGCCTCATCTGGCGCGCATCCGCGCCGCGAGGCCGGATGTCGTGCTGATCTCGCTGATCGGCACCGACAGCATCACCTTCAACCGTGCCTTCGGCGAATGCGGGCTTGCCGCGACGACGCTGCGGCTGGCCGGCGCGATGGACGAGACGGTCCTGCTCGGCATCGGCGCCGACAACAGCGAGAACATGTTCTGCGCCTCCGGCTATTTCCCGGGCATCGGCTCGCGGAGCAACGACGACTTCCAGATCCGCTATCGCGCGATGTTCGGACCAAACGCTCCGCCGATCGGCTCGCTCGGCCAGTCCAGTTACGAAGGCCTGCGTTTCCTCGAAGCCGTCGCGAACAAGGCAGGTTCGTTGTCCATGGCTCCGATGCTCGCGGCGGGGCGCAACATCGTTTATGGCGGCGCGCGCGGGCCGGTCACCGTTCGCAACGGTCACGCCCGGATGCAGATGTATCTCGCCGAGGCTGACGGTCTCGATTTCAAGCTGATCAAGCCGGTCTAAAACGAGATTGTCGAGGGTGCTGGCGGATTTTCGAAATAATACTTGAAAAGGAAAATATTTCTGTCTGTAATATCGACGCGATGCCGATTTGGTCCCGCGCTGTGCAGGCGCGGGACCAGGCGGCTTCCGTCCACGCCAGGGATCAAGAAGCCTTTGAGGAGAGCGCCGTGACAGTTGTTCTTCCCACGCCAGCCCAACTTCGCAGCGTCGCCGAGCAGTGCGGCCTTTCGCTGACCGACGACGACGTCGCCTCGTTCCGCGGCCTGATGCAGGGCTCGATCGAAGCCTACAATCTCGTCGCCGCGATGCCGGACGAGGTGCCGGAGGTGAAATACCCGCGCACGCCGGGCTACCGGCCCTCGGCCGAAGAGAACCCGCGCAATGCCTGGTATCGCAAGTCGACCGTAAAGGGCGCCGCCAGCGGCAAGCTCAAGGGCAAGACCGTCGCGCTGAAGGACAACATCATGCTGGCCGGCGTTCCCATGACCAACGGGTCGTCCACGCTGGAAGGCTATGTGCCCGATTTCGACGCCACGATCGTCACGCGCATGCTGGATACCGGCGCCGAGATCAAGGGCAAGGTGCATTGCGAGCACTTCTGCCTGTCTGGCGGCAGCCACACCGGCTCGTACGGGCCAGTGCATAATCCGCACAAGATGGGCTACTCGGCCGGCGGCTCGTCGTCAGGCTCTGGCGTCGTGGTTGCGCTCGGCGAGGTCGACATGGCGATCGGCGGCGATCAGGGCGGCTCGATCCGCATGCCGTCCTCGTTCTGCGGCATCTACGGCATGAAGCCGACCTGGGGCCTCGTGCCCTATACCGGGATCATGCCGATCGAGATCTACATCGATCATACCGGGCCGATGACTGCGACGGTCGCCGACAACGCGCTGCTGCTCGAAGTGCTCGCCGGCGACGACGGCTACGATCCGCGCATCAAGGCGCCGAAGGTCGAGGAATACACCAAGGCGCTCGGCCAGGGCGTCAAAGGGATGAAGATCGGCATCGTCAAGGAAGGCTTTGAGCAGCCGGCCGCAGAGGCGGCGGTCAATGAAAGCGTGCGCGAGGCGGCAAAACGCTTCAAGGATCTTGGAGCCAGCGTCGAGACGGTATCGATCCCGATGCACCTCCTGGGCGGCGCGATCTGGACCCCGATCGGCACCGAAGGCCTGACCCAGACCATGATGTTCGGCGACGGCTACGGCCTCAGCCGCGGCGATCTCTATTCGACCTCCCTGATGGATTTTCACCGCGGCTGGCGCCGGCAGGCCGACTCGCTGTCCGAGACCACGAAGTTGTTCATGATGCTCGGCACCTACATCAACAACAATTTCGGCCCACGCTTCTACGGCAAGGCGCTCAACATCTCCCGCCGGCTCACCGCGGCCTATGACAAGGCCTTCAGCGACTACGATCTGCTGTTGATGCCAACCACGCCGATGAAGGCGACCAAGCTGCCGGAGCCCAATGCCAGCCGCGAGGAATACGTAGCCCGCGCGCTCGAGATGATCTCCAACACCGCGCCCTTCGACATCACCCATCATCCCGCGATGTCGCTGCCCTGCGGCATGGTCGACGGCCTGCCCGTCGGCCTGATGCTGGTCGGCCGCATGTTCGAGGAATCCACGATCTACCGCGCCGCCCATGCCTTCGAGCAGATCGGCGACTGGAAAAAAATGTGAGCGAGGCTTCGATGCAGGCGAACGGAAACGCAACGCATGGCTAACGCGTTCGTCGCGGCGTTCGAGATCCTGAGCTTTGGCGCGATCATCGTCCTTATCGTGCTGGGGCTCGGGATCATCGCCAGCATGATGGGCATCTTCAACTTCGCGCAAGGCGAGTTCGTCCTGCTCGGGGCTTACATCACCTATCTCGCCTACGCCAAGGGGCTGCCGATCTGGGCCGGCATGGCTGCGGCGCCTTTCGTGGTCGGCGCGCTCGGCTTCGTGCTGGAGGCGCTGATCATCCGCCGCTTCTATGCCGCGCCCATCGTCGCCATGCTCGGCACCTATGCGCTCGGTCTCATCATCCGGGAATCCGTGCGCGGACTGATCGGCGGCTTCTACCTCACCGTGCCGGAGCCGATCGGCGGCTCGCTCGACATTGGCGCCATGCACATCTCGGCCTGGCGTTTCACCATCATCGTGATCACGCTCCTGGTGATGGGCGGTTGCTATCTGCTGCTGTCGCGCACGAGCTTTGGCCTGCGCGTGCGGGCCACGCTGGAGAATCCGTCGCTGGCACGCGCGTCGGGCATTTCCACGCCGCTGATCTACGGCGCCACGTTTGCGTTCGGCGCAGCGCTTGCCGGCCTTGCCGGTGCGCTGATCGTGCCGGTGTTCAGCCTGTTTGCCGATCTCGGCCTGCGCTTTCTGATCCAGGGTTTTGTCGCGGTCATGGTCGGCGGCGTCGGCTCCTTCATCGGACCGGTCGCAGGCGCGGGCGTCATCGGCACGCTCAGCGCGGCGCTGCCGTGGGTGATGGCGCCCGTCGTCGCCGACGTGCTGGTCTTCGTGCTCGCCATTGTCTTCATCAAATTCCGTCCGCAGGGCCTCATCGCAGGAAAAGGGGTTTAGTCACATGTTCGATCGCACTCAGCTCTCACGGCGCCGCTTTCTCTCCAATTTTGCTTTTGCCTCCGGTGCGGTCGCAACCGGCGTCGGCAGCTGGGTGATTCCGGCTCCCTGGGCCAATGCGGCCGAAGCCCCGATCAAGGTCGGCATCGCCACCGACCTCACGGGCCCGATCGCCTATGCCGGCAATGCCGATGCCAATGTCGCCAAGATGGTGATCAAGGAGATCAATGCCGCCGGCGGCCTGCTCGGCCGGCCGCTCGAGCTCTATATCGAGGACACCGCTTCCAACGAATCCGTCGCCGTCGGCAACGTCCGCAAGCTGATCCAGCGCGACAAGGTCGACATGGTCTTGGGCGGCATCACCTCCTCGATGCGCAACGCGATCAAGGATCCGATCGTGGCACGCGGCAAGACGCTCTACATCTATCCGCAGCTCTATGAAGGCAAGGAATGCACGCCCTACCTGTTCTGCACCGGGCCGACGCCGGCGCAGCAATGTGACGAGTTCATCCCCTGGCTGATCAAGAACGGCGGCAAGAAGTTCGCGCTGCCGAGCGCCAATTATGTCTGGCCGCACACGCTCAACGTCTATGCACGCAAGGTGATCGAGGCGAACGGCGGCGAGGTCGTGTTCGAGGAATACTATCCGCTCGACCAGGTCGATTTCTCCGCGACCGTCAACCGCATCATCTCCAACAAGGTCGACGTCGTCTTCAACACTGTCATTCCGCCTGGCGTCGGGCCGTTCTTCAAGCAGCTCTATGAAGCCGGATTCCTCAAAAACGGCGGGCGCCTGGCCTGCGTCTACTATGATGAGAACACGCTTAACATCAATCAGGCCGCCGAGATCGAGGGGCTCGCAAGCTGCCTCGACTATTTCAAGGTGTTGACCAAGGAGAGCCCCTTCGACGCAAAGATCCAGGCGGCCTACGAGAAGGATTTCCCGGGCAACTTCCTGTTCGCCGCCGGCAGCGCCGCCACCGGCACCTATCGCGGCCTGAAGCTGTGGGAAGCAGCGGTCAAGGAGGCCGGCAAGGTCGACCGCGAGTCCGTCGCCGGCGCGCTCGACCATGCCAAGATCGCTGAAGGCCCCGGCGGACCTGCCGAGATGGTGCCGGGCAAGCGGCACTGCAAGATGAAGATGTATACCGCGGTGGCCAAGAGCGGCAATTATGAGATCGTTGCTCGTAGCGACGGGCTTGTCGATCCCAAGGAATGCTGAGGCGGAATGGGAAGCCGATGAGCGGGGTAAGAGAGGCCATCGCCGGCGACGAAGCGGACGACGCGATGGCTGAACGCGTGGCAGCGGGACGGGCCAGGAAACAAACCGGGGCAGGACGAAAAGTCCTGCCGATCGTGGAGGGCGTCGTGCTGGTCGCGGCACTGCTCGCGCCGCTGGTGCTCCAGGACTACCTCACCGTGTTCGCGACGCGCGTGATCATCCTCGCGCTGTTCGCGCTGTCGTTCGACCTCGTCTGGGGTTATGCCGGGATCATGAGCTTCGGTCAGGCCCTGTTCTTCGGATCGGCCGGCTATGGCGTCGCGCTGCTCGCGCGCGACCTCGATATCACCAACATGTTTCTGGTGCTGCCGGCGGGCACGCTGATCGGCCTGACCTTCGCGCTGCTGCTCGGCGGCTTTCTGTTGCTGGGGCGGCATCCCTCCAGCGTGATCTTCGTGTCGCTGGGCACGCTGACGGGCTCCTACGCGGCCGACCGCCTGGCGCGCGGCTGGTACTATCTCGGCGGTCAGAACGGCATCCCCTCGATCGCGCCAATGTCGCTTGGTTCATACGAACTCTCGGAAGGGCCGGCCTTCTATTATCTCGTGCTCGGCATCCTCGTCGTGGTCTACCTGCTCTGCCGCTTCCTGGTGCGCTCGCAGTTTGGCCTTGCGCTGGCAGGCCTGCGCGAGAACGAGCAACGCATCGCCTTCTTCGGCTACAAGGCGCAGCATCTCAAAGCCATCGTCTTCACCATCGGCGGCGCCATCGCCGGGCTGGCCGGCAGCCTCTATGCCTTCCATGAAGGCTTCGTCTGGCCCAACATGGTCGGTGTCGTGGTCTCGACCCAGGTGGTGCTCTACGTGCTGTTCGGCGGCTCCGGCACGCTGATCGGCGCCGTCATCGGCGCCGTCATCGTCGAAGGCGTCAGCTTCTGGCTGTCGGACAATTACCGCGACATCTGGCCAATCATTCTGGGCTTGTTGCTGCTGCTCGTGATCCTGTTCCGGCCGCTCGGCTTGATCAGCTTTGTCCTCGGCGAGCGTGAACGCGTCGGCAGCTTCGGTGCCAAACCCAAGGAGAAGCGCAATGCCGCTCCTTGAAGCCTCCGGCATCAGCAAAGTCTTTGGCAAGCTCACCGCGCTCGATGGCGCGGCGCTCAGCGTCGGCGAAAACGAGTTTCACGGGCTGATAGGACCGAACGGCTCCGGCAAGAGCACGCTGATGAAGTGCGTCGCCGGGGCCGAAGTGCCGACGCAGGGCAAGGTGAGCTTCGTCAACACTGACATCACCGCTCTCACGCCGACCGAGCGCGCCCGCGCCGGCATGAGCCTGAAATTCCAGATCACGTCCGTGCTGCCGTCGCTGACCCTGTACGACAACATCCTGCTTGCGCTGCAGGCGCAGTCTTCGTTGTTCGATCTCGTATTCTCGCGCACGCGCAGGCTGCTGCACGACCAGGTCATGACCATGCTGACGCAGTTTCGTCTGGCGAACCGCGCCTTCGATGCGGCCGCCGCGCTGTCGCATGGCCAGCAGCAATGGCTGGAGATCGCGATGGCGCTGGCGGGCAAGCCAAAACTCCTGCTGCTGGACGAGCCAACCGGCGGCATGAGCCTCGAGGAGCGCCGCGTCACCGGCGAACTGCTCGAGCCGATCAAGCAGCATTGCTCGCTCGTCATCGTCGAGCACGACCTCGATTTCATCCGCGACATCTGCGATCGCCTCACCGTGCTCGACCAGGGCAGGGTGCTGGCATCAGGCACGGTGTCCGAGATCCAGGCCAACAAAGCCGTCCAGGAGATTTATCTGCGCCGTGCCTGAATTTTTGGACATCAAGCATCTCGATGCTGGCTATGGCCGCAGCCAGGTGCTGTTCGGCGTCAGCCTCGGCATCCCCTGGCGCGGCGGCGTCGCCGTGCTCGGCCGCAACGGCGCTGGCAAGACCACGCTGATGAAGACCATCGTCGGCGAGCTGCCGGCCTGGAAGGGCGAGGTCGCCTTCGACGGCCGCGACATCAGCCGCCGCGCCACCCAGGAGCGCGTGCGCGCCGGCATCGGCTATGTCCCGCAGGAGCATTCGGTGTTCGCGCGCCTGTCGGTGCGGGACAATCTCGCCGTCGGCTCGCTCGCGAACAAGGACGCCAGTGCGGTCGACCGCGTGCTGACCATCTTCCCGAAACTTGGCCAGCGCCTCGACCAGCCCGCCGGCACGCTCTCTGGCGGTGAACGCAAGATGCTTGCGATCGGCCGTGCCATGCTGGGCGATCCCAAGCTGTTGCTGCTCGACGAGCCGACCGAGGGCGTCTGGATCGGCGTGATCGAGGAGATCACCGAGCGCCTGATCGAACTCGCGAAGACAATCGCCGTCATTATCGTCGAGCAGCACCTCGACTTGGCGCTGCGCGTCGCCGACTACGCTTACGTGCTGGATCGCGGCAGGGTCGCGCTGCAAGGCGAGGCGGCGGAGGTGAGGGGCAATCCGGAGCTGATGCGGTATCTGGCTCCGTAGGCTCTCGCCGGAGCGTGGCGCTCTCACCCTTCGCGGCGAATGACAGCATTGGTCTGGGATGGACCTTGGATTGCGCGAAGCGCCGCCCTACTTCACCGCCCCAAAGCGGCTGTCGAACGAGCTCGACTGCACCACCGGCGCGGCGCCGGCCATCTGTCCGCTGTCAGCCGCCCCATCCGACACTGACGGCTTCAACGCCGGGCGGGTTGCGGCGAGGCGGGTATCGGGCTGCTTGGCCGGCTTGGCGGCTACGATTGCCTTCGGCGCTTCCTTCGCCGCATCCTTGGACTTGTCATGCCCCGGCACGAAGCGGGTCACTGCGGCCTTCAGCCTCGACGCGGCCGTGGGCGGGGTCGTCGTGGTCGGCGCCACGGACGCCGTGGCTTGCGGCGCAGGCGTGGTCGCCGTGGTGTCGGCGGTACCCAGGCCCATCTTGCGGCCGAGGTTGGAGAAGAAGCCGCCTTGTGACTTTTCTTGTGATTTCTCGCTCGGAGCGGCCGAGGCGACGCGGGTGCTGGTCGCGGGCGCGCTGCTAGCTGTGAGCGGCTCGTCCTGCGGCGCAGGCGCGGACGCGGCCGCATCGAGGTTCGGCTTGGGCGGGTTGACGTGGCCCGGA
Source organism: Bradyrhizobium sp. 164 (assembly GCF_023073715.1). Lineage (GTDB taxonomy): Bacteria > Pseudomonadota > Alphaproteobacteria > Rhizobiales > Xanthobacteraceae > Bradyrhizobium. The sequence continues at coordinate 175,748 of NZ_JADPKA010000006.1, read as the reverse complement.
ATCGTGCCGGGCGCCTTGGCCATGGCCAGCATCTGGAGCGTGGTGCCTTCGGCGCCCTCCGACAGGCCGGTCGAGCCTTCCGGAATCTTCGCCGCGAAAATCTTGTTCATGCCGCCGTCAATGCCGGTGTTCATCCGTGCCACCGGCGTACCCTTGGCGACGAGCTTTGCGTATTCGGCCTCGTCCTTCGCCTGCTTCTCACGCACGGCGCGAGCGATGTCTTCGGGGATCACATAGGCCGGGCATTTTGCCGAGGCGTCGAACACCGGGTCGCGCTTGGCGTCCGCCGGCTTGGCTGCATCGAATACGTACTTCTTCTCGCAGAAATCGACCTTCGGCTCCTGCCGCGTCACCTCGAAATGATCATAGCCCTCCTTGATCATCTTCCAGAACGGCATGTTCGGATTGTTCCGGTGCTTGGCCATGTTCACCGGCGTCATCTTGAAGGGATAGGCCTGGAGCTGGAACGCCTTCTGGCCGCCGAAAAAGGATTCGCGCCCTAGCGAATAGATCTCGGCGATCTGCTCGTCGGTCATGGCGTAACAGCCGCGCGAAGAACAATCGCCATGCACCATCAGCTGCGAGCCGGTGCGCCCGAGCGCCTTGTCGAACGCGTTCGGGTAACCGGTATTGAAGGACAGGTAATAGGCCGATTGCGGATTCATCTGGCTCGGATTGATCGAGTAGAATCCTTCCGGCGCCTGGCGGTCGCCTTCGCGCACCTTGGGGCCGAGATCGCCCGACCAGCGGCAGATCGGATAGGTCTTGAGCAGCGCGAACTGGCCGCTTCGGGTCTGCTTCCAGACTTCGAGCTCGGCCTCCTGCTTGAACAGGCGGACCAGGATCGGCGATTGCAGATCCATGTCCTTCTCGGTCATCGCGGCGAGCAGCTTTGGCGGCACCGGCTGGTTGGCCTTGGCGTTGGTCGCGAGCGAGACCTGGTCGGTGTCGCAGCCGGTCAGCAGAACGCCGGCCGTCATCAGCGCAACCGAAGCCAAGAGCGCCCGAGCAAGCGAACGAGAAATCAAGATGGACCCCACACCGTGCCGGGCAGAAAGCGCGACCCCAATCGTTTGGAGCATGATCTGACCGGCGAACCAGACCCGTCGTGACGGGCTTTTCAGACCACGCCCCAGCGCTTATGCCCTGAAGCCATTGATTAAAATTCTAACCTCTGGGTCATGTGGTCGCAACCCGAGCGGGGATCACGAGCCCGTTGGCCCAGTGGCATGGTCAACGAAGACTAAATGGACGCGACTTTGGGCCTTACTTGGGCCTTTCGGCCGGATTGGAACAGAGATCGCCGATTTGGGCAAAAAAAGGGTTAACGCGGGGTTACCAGCGGGCCACCAAGGGGTCTCGCGCCCCGATGCAGCGCAGCGCTCCTTCAGCGGTGCGCTTGTTCGGGCCGAATCAGCCCAGTTTCCGGCCGATATCGAGGAATTTCTGCCGCCGCTGCTTGCGGATGGCGTCGCCGTCGAGGCCCCGGAGCTCGTCGAAAGCCTTGGCGATGGCATCGCCGGTGGTGGCGATCATGGCGGCGGGATCGCGGTGGGCGCCGCCGACCGGCTCCTTCAAAATGCTGTCGATCACGCCGAAGCGGAGCATGTCCTGGGCGGTGATTTTCATGTTGTTGGCGGCTTCCTGCGCCTTGGTGCCGTCGCGCCACAGGATCGAGGAGGCGGCTTCCGGCGAGATCACACTGTAGATCGCGTGCTCCAGCATCAACACCTTGTTGGCGGTGGTGATGGCGATGGCGCCGCCCGACATGCCCTCGCCGGTGATGATGGCGACGTTCGGCACGGTCAGCGCCAGGCAGGCATCCGTCGAGCGCGCGATCGCCTCGGCTTGTCCCCGCTCTTCGGCGCCGATGCCGGGATAGGCGCCGGCGGAATCGGCGAGCGACAGCACCGGCAGACCGAACCGCTCGGCCATCTCCATCAGCCGCACGCATTTGCGATAGCCTTCGGGCCGCGCCATGCCGAAATTGTGCCGGATGCGGCTCTCGGTGGAATCGCCTTTTTCCTGGCCCATCACGCAGATCGGCTCGCCGCGGAAGCGGCCGAAGCCGGCGACCAGCGCCTCGTCCTCGCCGAATTTGCGGTCGCCGGCCAGCGGCGTGAACTCGGTGATCAGGCCCTTGATGAAGTCGTTGAAATGCGGCCGCTGCGGGTGCCGCGCCACCAGCGTCTTCTGCCACGGCGTCAGGTTCGCATAGAGGTCGGCCAGCGCTTGCGAAGCCTTGTCCTCGATCCGCCCGATCTCCTCGGCGATGTCGGTGCCGGAAGCTGCGAGCGTGCGCAACTCGTCGACCTTGGAGTCGAGCTCGGCGACGGGCTTTTCGAAGTCGAGATAGCTGCGCATCTGGTCTGGCATCAACTCAATATAGGCGGACGGGGCTGGAGAAGCGAAGCGAGGTTGCGGTCGCGAAAAGAACTGCAGCTTCTTCAATGGCTTGGCTTGTGTGCTCGTGAGCCGCAAGCCAAATCAATCGTGAAGCCCCGGCTCTTTCTGCGGAGATGTGGCCGAAGTCAAGGCGGTTTCGCCATCGCCGGGGTTGGACTCTCGTGTCCGGGACGCGCTGCAGCGCGCCGTAGCGCCGCTGCGCTGAGCCGGGACCCGGCAAGAGGCGTGGGCCCGGCTCAGCGGCGCACCGTTTCACGCTGCGCCGCGCCCCGGGGCACGCGAGATTACTTCTCCGCCAGCGGATGCAGGTCGCGCACCAGGCTCTTCAGCCGCTCCTCGACCACATGGGTGTAGATCTGGGTCGTCGAGATGTCGGTGTGGCCGAGCAGGGTCTGCACGATGCGCAAATCGGCCCCGTTGTGGAGGAGGTGACTGGCGAAGGCGTGGCGTAGCACGTGCGGGGAGACCAGACGGGCCTGAAGCCCGGAGGCGACCGCGAGTTCCTTCAAGTCGCGCGCGAAATGCTGGCGGGTCAGATGTCCGCTCTCGCCGAATGAGGGAAACAGCCATTTCGAAGCAGCCACGCTGTTCTTCTTGTCGCCCTTTGCAGCTTCCGTCGCCGCGAGATAATCTGCCATCGCCTGCCGCGAGGCCTCGTTGAGGGGCACCAGGCGCTCCTTGTTACCCTTGCCGCGCACCACGATCATGCGCGCATCGCGCTTGGCCGCCGAGCGCGGCAGTGCCACCAGCTCGGAGACGCGCAGGCCCGTGGCGTAGAGCACCTCGAGCAGGCAATAGAGCCGCAAGCTGCGCAGCCGTTTCGAGGGCGAGGCATCCGCCGCCTCGCTCAATTCCTTGGCGCGGCGGAGCATGCGGTCGACATCCGCAATCGACAGCACTTTCGGCAGGCCGCGGCCGCGCTTCGGCCCCGACAGGATCGCTGCGGGATCCTCGGTACGGATGCGCTCGTTGAGGAGAAAGCGGAACAGATGCCGCATCGCCGACAGCCGCCGCGCGACGCTGGTGGATTTGAAGCCGCGGGCATCAAGATCGGCGAGATAGTCGCGCAGCGTTTGCGTCTCCGCATCTACAAAAGTGTGGCCGACGCGGTCCAGAAATTCCGAGAGATCGGTGAGGTCGCGGCGGTAGGCGTCGAGCGTGTTGGGCCCGGCGCCCTGTTCCGCCGCGAGCATGTCGAGGAACAGGCCGGTGAGCTGGGTGTCGGAGGGCTTGGTGCGCATGCCCAAAGCCTAGCTGCTATTTCTTGAGAAACTTGTCAGGCGGGATCGTCACCGTCATTTCCCGCGGCTTCGGACTGACGAAGTTTGCCAGCGCGAAGACCGCGCCATAGACGATGCCGGCGATCACGGCGAGGACCGTCAGGAAGCGGAACAGGCTGGGCATCGGCAAAGGGTCTCGATAGCGGTCTTGGCGGGCAAATTAACCAATGAAATCATCCAACATGTTCGCCGTTTCGTGGCAAGAGTCCTCTGGCGAGGCCCCCTGCGGGGTCGTATAGGTGGCGAAAGCATGCCGCCTTTGGCGGCAGATCGAGCGAGATCCATGTCCGACGCCGCGCTGCCGATACCCGGTTCGCCTGAGGCCGACATCCTGTCGGCGCTCGGGGCGCGCTCGATCGTGCTCGTCGGCATGATGGGGGTGGGCAAATCCACCATCGGCCGCCGCATGGCGGCCCGGCTCAAGTTGCCCTTCGTCGATGCCGACACCGAGATCGAGGCGGCGGCCGGCATGACCATACCGGAAATCTTCGAGCGCCACGGCGAGCCGCATTTCCGCGACGGCGAGGCCCGCGTGATCGCGCGGCTGCTGGACGGCGGACCGATCGTGCTCGCGACCGGCGGCGGCGCGTTCATGCGCGAAGAGACGCGCGCGCGCATCGCCGCGAAAGCGGTCTCGATCTGGCTCAAGGCCGACCACGACGTCATCATGCGCCGCGTGCGGCGCCGTGCCGATCGCCCGCTGCTCCAGACCGCCGATCCCGAAGGAACCGTGACGCGCCTGCTCACCGAACGCGAACCGGTCTATCGCCATGCCGACCTCACCATCGCCTCGCGCGATGTGCCGCACGATAAGATCGTCGAGGAATGCATCGAGACCCTGCACGCCCATCTCTGCGGCGTGCCACCTGCCGACCTTGCGAGTGCCGTACGATGACTGCGCCTTTGAAGCATTCCGATCCTGTCAATGTCGATGTCGCGCTCGGCGACCGCGCCTACGACATCGTCATCGGCCGCGGCGTGCTGGCCTCGCTCGGCGAGCGCGTCGCGCGCTTGCGCCCCGGCGTGCGTACCGCCGTTGTGACCGACCGCACCGTCGCAAAGCACTGGCTCGAGCCCGCCGAGGCGTCGCTTGCCGCAGCCGGCATTCCGACCTCGCGCATCGTGGTCGAGGAAGGCGAGATCTCCAAAACCTATGCGGGCCTGCAAAAGGTCAGCGAGGCCCTGATCGCCGCAAAAATCGAGCGCAACGATCTCGTCATCGCGCTCGGCGGCGGCGTGGTGGGCGATCTCGCCGGCTTTGCCGCGGCGATCCTGCGCCGCGGCGTCGATTTCGTGCAGGTGCCGACCTCGCTCTTGGCGCAGGTCGATTCCAGCGTCGGCGGCAAGACCGGCATCAACTCGCCGCAGGGCAAGAATCTGCTCGGCGCCTTCCACCAGCCGATCCTTGTCATCGCCGACACCGCCGTGCTCGACACGCTGTCGCCGCGGCAATTCCGCGCCGGCTATGCCGAGGTCGCCAAATATGGCGTGCTCGGCGACGAGGCCTTCTTTACCTGGCTGGAGAAGAACCATGCCGATATCTTCAGGGGCGGCTCGGCGCGCGAGCATGCGATCGCGACGTCGTGCCGCGCCAAGGCCGCAATCGTCGCGCGCGACGAGCGCGAGACCGGCGAACGCGCGCTGCTCAATCTCGGCCATACCTTCGGGCATGCGCTGGAAGCGGCGACCGGCTTCTCGGACCGCCTGTTCCACGGCGAGGGCGTCGCGATCGGCATGACGCTGGCGGCGCAGTTCTCGGTCCGGCTCGGCATGATCGGCGAGCTGGACGCGGCGCGCGTCGAGCGGCATCTGGCCGAAGCCGGCCTGCCAACGCGCTTGCAGGACATCGCGGGTTTTGCGCAGGAGGGCCTTGCCGATGCCGACGCGCTGATGGCGCTGATGGCGCAGGACAAGAAAGTCAAGCGCGGCAAGCTCACCTTCATTCTGCTGGAGGCGGTCGGCCGCGCCGTGATTGCGAAGGACGTCGAGCCGACGCTGGTGCGCGATTTCCTGCAGTCGAAATTAGCGCAGTGATGGCGGGATCGATTGGATCTGCCGCCCGCGAAACGGCGCGGAACGCCGAGGCGATCGCGAGGCAAACATGAGTTCGATTTCCATCAATCTGCTGCTTGCTGTCCTCCTGCTCGCTGCCAACGCATTTTACGTGGCGGCCGAATTTGCCCTCGTGAAGAGCCGTGGGTTTCGCGTCAAGGCAATGGTCGAGCAGAACCGCTTCGGCGCACGCCTGTTGCAGACGATGATGGGGAATATCGAATCCTATCTCGCCTGCTGCCAGCTCGGCATTACCATGGCCTCCCTTGGTCTTGGCTGGATTGGTGAGCCGACCGTTTCTGCGCTGCTGAGCCCGATCCTCCATCCGCTCGGCTTGTCGGAGGCGACGCTGCACTTCACCTCGTTCGTGGCGGGTTTTCTGGTTTTCTCCTCGCTGCACATCATCATCGGCGAACAGGTGCCGAAGACGCTTGCGATCAGGGAGCCGGTGCCGGTGTCGCAGTGGATTGCGTATCCGCTTCATGTCTCCTACCTGGTGTTCTACCCGCTGAGCTGGTGTCTCAACACGGCTTCGGGTGCGATCTTGCGTCTGATCGGCGTTCAGGAGTTTTCGCAGCACGAGATCCTGACGGATTCCGAGATCGAGGGCCTGGTTGAGGAATCGGCCGTACACGGCAAGATCGAGAGCGGCGAGGCCGAGTACATTCATAATGTCTTCCGCCTCGGCGAGCTGACCTTGTCCGACGTGATGGTTCACCGCACCGCGATGGTGATGATCAATGCCGATCTCCCGCCGGAGGAGCTGGTGCGGGAGGTGCTGGCCACCGAATACACCCGCATTCCGCTGTGGCGCGACAAGTCGGAGAACATCATCGGCATTCTGCACGCCAAGGATCTGTTGCGCGCAATCCGCGCGTCGGAGGGCGATACCTCGCGCATCGATGTCACCACCATCATGCTGCCGCCCTGGTTCGTGCCGGAAATGCGGCCGATATCCCAGCAGCTCAAGGCGTTCCGCCGCCGCAAGACCCATTTCGCGCTGGTCGTCGACGAATACGGCGAAGTCGAAGGGCTCGTGACGCTGGAAGACATTCTGGAGGAGATCGTCGGCGACATCGCCGACGAGCATGACGTCGTGGTCGCCGGCGTGCGCCGCCAGCCCGACGGCTCTGTCGTGGTCGACGGCTCGGTGCCGATCCGCGATCTCAACCGCGCCCTTGACTGGCACCTCCCCGACGAAGAGGCAACCACGGTCGCGGGCCTCGTCATCCACGAGGCGCGTTCGATCCCCGACCGCGGCCAGAGCTTCACCTTCCACGGCTTCCGCTTCCGCGTCCTCCGCCGCGAACGCAACCGCATCACCGCGCTCCGTATTTCACCGGTGCCGCGGGAGGCCGAGCTGGAGGAAGCCAAGCCGCGAAGGGCCGGGACGTCGTTTTGATCTCGCTTACCCTCCCCTCCCGGGGAGGGTAAGCAAATCACCCTTCCCCCGGCGCCTGCGCGTGGATCGCGAGCGCGTGCACGCCGCCGGCGAGTTCCGCGGCCAACGCCGAATTTATCATGCGGTGGCGATCGACCCGGCTCTTCCCTTTGAAGGCGGCAGATACGATATACACACGGAAGTGCGACTCGCCGCTCGGTCGATGGCCGGCGTGGCCCTCATGCAAATGTGACTCGTCGACGACTTGCAGGCTTTCCGGCGTGAAAGCTTCCTGCAACTTGTTGCTGATAACGTCTCTGATAGCCATGTGAGCCATTAAGGGACGCGATCGCGCTCCGTCAACACCATAGGCCGCCTCTGGCGGCCGTTCTGAAAAACGCCGAAGTGAAACTTCGGCTACGGGTTTCAAGCTAATTGCAATGTCAAGACTTGAAGGTTTTTGCATTGCGTAGTCAAAGTCAGCCATGCCGATCGATTCATCAAAGTTCTTCGACTCCATCCGGGTCAAGCCGCGGGGCAAGCAGCCGGAAGTGAAGCCGCGCGACACCGTGGTCAATTGCGAATGGACCGGGTGTCAGAACAAGGGCGCGCATCGTGCGCCCAAGGGTCGCGACAATCAGCGTGAGTACTGGCACTTCTGCCTGAACCACGTGCGCGAGTACAACCAGAATTACAATTTCTTCTCCGGCATGAATGCCGACGCGGTCGCGCGCTACCAGAAGGATGCGCTGACCGGTCACCGCCCGACCTGGAAGATGGGCGCCAATGGCGGCGTCAAGAAAGGCGCGGAGGCGGAGATCGACAGCGCCTTCGATCCGTTCAGTATGTTCCAGGAGCTCAACGGCCGCGCCAACTGGCGCGGCGGCCCGCAAGCCCCGCCCAAGGCCGAGACGCGCAAGATCATGAACGCCGAGCGCAAGGCGCTCCAGGTCATGGGCCTCGGACCCGAGTCCACCCTCGCCGACGTCAAGAGCAAGTACAAGGCGCTGGTGAAGCAGCATCATCCCGACGCCAACGGCGGCGACCGCTCCACGGAAGACCGTTTGATCGAGATCATCAAGGCGTATAATTACCTGAAGACGGTGGTCCGCGAGGCCTAGCGCATTCGGGAAGCGTGCATCGGCCTTCAGAGGATTTGCTTTGGCGACAGTCCAAAGCGCGATGACAAAGCGCGATGACGATGCATCCGGATCTGGTCGCGCTTACTTAGTGACGTCCGGGAACGCCATCTGGCACACCAGCCCTTCCGGCTTCCACTGCCGGGTGATCCTTCCGCGCAAGGTCCGGATGATGCCATCGACCGCGCCGATGCCAAAGCCCTTGCGCGTCGGCGGTTCGTTGACCGGGGGACCGTCGCGCTCTGACCAGTGCAGCACGAGAGGGTCTGCACCATTGGTCTCCCAGCGGATCTCCAGCCTGCCTGAAGGCGTCGACAGCGCCCCGTATTTAGCGGCGTTGGTCGCAAGCTCGTGCACGGCGACCGCGATCGATTGGGCGAGCGTCGCCGGCAGCCGGAGGTCGTCTCCAGCGATGCTGATACGTTCGCCGTCTGCGCCTGCGTACGGCCGGAGTTCCTCTTCGACGATGGTCTTCAGACTCGCACCGGTCCAGCGCGATTCCGAGAACAGCCTCTGCACATTGGCAAGCGCGCTGAGACGGCCTTGAAACGCGGCCTGGAATTCTGCAGCGGTCTCGGCCTTGGTCAGCCGCAGCATCGCCTGGGTCACCGCGAGCAGATTGTTCGAACGATGATCGACCTCGTAAGCCAGGAGCATCATCCGCTGCTCGGCCTGCTTGCGAGCCGTGATGTCGACCAGCATGTTCACCGCGCCGACCAGTCGGCCGCCTTCGTCGCGCAGCGGCGTCGGATACGGCATGAAGCAAATCCTTGAGCCGTCCGGCCGTTCGGCCACAGCCTCGACGTCGCGCACCGGCCGGTTCTGCTTGAGCGCGACGGCCATTGGGCACTCATCGTGGGGGAGCGGCGTGCCGTCGGGCAGATAGAGCTTCCATGTCACGCACCACATCTCGCCGATGTTTGGCGTGCGTCCGGCGAACTCGATGCAGGCTTGATTGAAGAAGGTGATGCGGCCCTCTGCGTCGGTGGTGTAGATCGCGGCGGGCAGCGCCTGGAGCAAGTCCCGGAAGCGCCTCTCGGAATCCCCACCGGCAGCGCTCCTGTTCGCTGCTTGCCTCGCGATCTCGCCGATCCTGGCCTCGTCCGAATGTCCAAGCAAGTCCAGCATCGCGTTCCTCTACGGGCCAGATCAGCTAATTCGCCGGCCGCGTATACGTTCCACGGTGCTCGCCCGGGACGTGCAGATCTCCTCAACCTGCACAGATCAGGACTTCGCCCGCACGACAGCGGAGTGGGAGCTCCGCTGTCGCCTTTCCCTTAGTCTTTAGTCGCCTGAAGCCTTCGGCATGGCCCCCACATAGGACGAGCTCGGCCGGATCAGCCGTCCCGTGCGCTGCTGCTCGCGCGCATGCGCGGTCCATCCTGCCGCGCGCGCCAGTGCGAAGATCGGCGTGAAGGCCTGCCTCGGAATTGCGAGTGCATCGAGCAGGATGGCGGTGAAGAACTCGACATTGGTCTCCAGCGGCCGGTCCGGATTCTTCTTGCGCAGCGCGCTGCGGATATAGGCCTCGACCTCGCCGGCAAAGGGCAGGTCGGCGCCATTGGAAGCCAGGGCCTCGATCGCGGTCTTCAGCACGTCGGCACGCGGGTCGCGGACGCGATAGACGCGGTGACCAAAGCCCATCATCCGCTCGCCGCGTGCCAGCGCCGCGTCGACCCAGCTCTGGATGCGTTCGCGCGAGCCGATCGCGTCGAGCATTTCCAGCACGGGCTCCGGCGCGCCGCCATGCAAGGGACCGGTGAGCGCGCAATAGCCCGCGGTCACGGCGGCGAACAGATCGGCTTGCGTCGAGGCCACCACGCGGGTCGTGAAGGTCGAGGCATTCATGCCGTGGTCGCAGACGGTGACGAGATACGCATCGAGCGCGGTGACCTCGCGCGTTGCAGGCGCCTGCCCGTGCAGCATGCGCAGCGTGTCGGCGGCGTGGCTCATGCTGCGATCGGGCGCGACCGGCTCGAGCCCCCCGGCACGGCGGACCAGCGCGCCCGCAATCACCGGAAACGCGCCGACGATAGTTGCTTCATGCTCCAGGCCGTATTCGGCGCGAAGGCCCGCGACGGCCGCACGAAACCCGTCGACGATGCCCATGCCGCGGGTTGCCGGCAACAGGTCCGGCAATCGAGCGAAGGCGCGCTCCCGCGCGGTGCCCAGGCTCGCCCGCACATTGGCCTCGCTTAAGCTGGTCTTGTTGGCGCCGTTCCAGAGCCGGGCGGTGACGCCCTCAAAACTCGATCTGGCGGCGAGGCTGCCGACATGCTCGCCGGCGATGATCAGCTCGCCGCGCTCGCCGTCGACATGGCTCAGCACGGTCTCAGCGGCGGGAACGCCGTCCAGTCCGATCTGGCTTTTGGTGAGGTGGATGTTCATGGCCCAATCTCCTGTTTGACGCAGGGGGAAGGGTCAGGCCTGTCGACAGATTGATCAATCTTGATTACATAAATCAATATGAAAAATTCCAACGAGCTCTACCTCTCCGCCCGGGAAGCCGCCGCCGAGCTCGCGATCTCGCCGGCCACGCTCTATGCCTATGTCAGCCGCGGTCTGATCCGCTCCGAGCCGACGCAGGATTCGCGAAAAAACCGCTACCGGGCCGAGGACGTCCGCGCGCTCAAGGAGCGCCGGGTGCCGTCGCCGGAGCCCAGGGGCCTGCGCAGCTTCGACGCCGATTTGCCGGTGATGGACACGGAGATCTCGACCATCACCGAGGAGGGCGCGATCTACCGCGGGGTGAATTGCGTCGATCTCGCCGAGAACGATGCGCTCGAGCATACGGCGACGCTGCTGTGGGACGTCTCTGGCGTCGATCCGTTCGATCAGGACAATCAGCCGCTTCTCTCCGAGGAGATGCGCATGATCGGGCAAGCCGCGCGTCGGGCCGCGCCGATCGACCGCGCCATTGCGGTGCTCGCGCTGGCTGCGAGCGCCGATCCCCGCGCTTTCACCCGCGCGCCCGATGGCCGTGCCATGGTCGGCGCGCGCATCGTCCGCCTGCTGGTCGCGACCATGCTCAATGCCGAGCCGTCGGCCGAGCCGCTGCATCAGCAGGTTGCGAAGGCATGGGCCGCGGACAACAAGCACGCGAGCGATCTGATCCGCCGCGCGCTCGTGCTGCTTGCCGACCATGAACTGAACGCCTCGACCTTCACCGCGCGCTGTGCCGCGTCGACCGGCCTCAATCTCTACGACTCGGTGATCGCCGGCCTCGCCGCGCTCAAGGGGCCCAAGCACGGCGGCGCCGGCGTGCTGGCCTCGCAGCTCGTGAAGACGCTGATCGATCGCGACGTCGAGCCGATGGTGCGCGAACGCGTCGCGCTCGGCGAGCGCTTTGCCGGCTTCGGCCATGGCGTCTACAAGCGCGGCGATCCTCGCGCGCAATCACTGCTGAATGCCTTGTCGCGCGCAGGCGCACCGCGGAAGTTCACCCGCGAGGTGCCGGAGCGGATCGCGGAAGCGACCGGCGAGTTCGTCAACATCGACTATGCACTCGCCGTGCTCGTGCACGCCCTGCGCCTGCCTGCCGGCAGCGAGCTCGCTCTGTTCGCCATGGCCCGCAGCGTCGGCTGGATCGCCCATTCCAGCGAGCAATTGCAATTCGGCAAGCTGATCAGGCCAAGGGCCAGGTATGTCGGACCGGCACCGGGACGGCGGGCGGGGGTTTTGGAGTCGAAGACCTGACCAGGAGCGCGCCTTCACCCTCCCCTGGAGGGGGAGGGTCGATCGCGCGTAGCGCGAGCGGGGTGGGGTGATCTCTCCACGCGGGCAGTGTTCGACGTAGAGAGACCTTCACCCCACCCCGTCTCACATTTCGCTGCGCTCCATGTGAGCCGACCCTCCCCCTCCAGGGGAGGGTAAGATCTACGCCCGCGGCTTGGCCGCCGCGATGCTACCGCCGTTGCGCCGGCGATGGATCAACACTCCCACGCCAAGCACGATCGCCACCCCTACCACCGTCAGCATCCAGATGTGCTTGCCGATATGGCCGTGATGATGCAGCCCGGCATATTCGTGGAGCGCTGAGACCGCCAGCACGCCGGGCAGCACATGCGCGGGCGCCCAGGCCAGGATCGCCGGGATGTTCACCGCGTAGAATTTCGCCGGCGCCATGCCGAGCGCACCCGCGGTAACAGGCACGAAGGCGCGGATCGGGGGCACGAAACGGGCGAAGAACACCGCCCAGGTGCCGAAGCGATGGAAGAAATTCTCGCTCTGCTCGACCACGCGCGGGTAGCTGGTCAGCGGCCAGGTGTTGAGGATCTCGCGCTGTCGCCGGTGCCCGATCCAATAGGCCGATCCGTCGCCGAGCACTGCCCCGAGTGCGGCCGCCAGCAACACCCATGGCAGCTTCAGTTCGCCGCCCGGAACCAGCGCGCTCAGTGCCAGGATGATGGTCGAGCCGGGGATTACCGACCCCACCACCGGCACCGCTTCGAGCAGCGCCGCGAGAAACAGGGTCAGATAAGCCAGCCACGCATGGGCCGAGACGAAGGCGATGAGGGGATCGAGGAAGGATGTCACGTCGTCTCTATGGTGGGCTGGAGCACTGGAAGTCAGACCCTACATGGGTAAGTGCATGCGGCAACAGGGCCATCCGCGCAGGCAGAGGGGTCAACCGCCCGAAATTCGAGCGTGATTCGCAAGGCAGCCCTCCAAAAACTGCGTTCCTTGCCTATCTAAATGAAAAGACACTGGAACTTTGATTAGGGGGCGGGCTTCTGCCCGCTCGTTGTCTCTGATAGGTTGATTTTCAGCACCCAGCCGCAGCCAACGTGCAAATAACCGGTTTCGGGACCGCCCGGGACCTCGGAGGATTGATGACGACCGCCGCTCTGTCCAAAGTTGAGGAAGTTTCCGGTCTGCCCGACATGAAGGTGTCGGTGCGCCAGGTGTTCGGAATCGACAGCGATCTCGAAGTCCCGGCCTATTCCGAAGTCGATCCTCACGTGCCCGAAGTCGATTCCGACTACCGCTTCGACCGCGCCACCACGCTTGCCATTCTCGCGGGCTTTGCCCGCAACCGCCGCGTCATGGTGACCGGCTATCACGGTACTGGCAAATCCACCCATATCGAGCAGGTCGCCGCGCGGCTGAACTGGCCCTGCGTGCGCGTCAACCTCGATAGCCACATCAGCCGTATCGACCTGGTCGGCAAGGACTCCATCGTGGTCCGCGACGGCAAGCAGGTCACCGAATTCCGCGACGGCATTTTGCCCTGGGCACTGCAGAACAACGTCGCGCTGGTGTTCGACGAATACGACGCCGGCCGCCCGGACGTGATGTTCGTGATCCAGCGCGTGCTGGAGGTCTCGGGGCGCCTGACCCTGCTCGACCAGAACAAGGTGATCAAGCCGCATCCGGCGTTCCGGCTGTTCGCCACGGCGAACACCGTCGGCCTCGGCGATACCTCCGGTCTCTATCACGGCACCCAGCAGATCAACCAGGGCCAGATGGACCGCTGGTCGATCGTCACCACGCTGAACTATCTCAGCCACGACGAGGAAGTGGAGATCGTGCTGGCCAAGGCCAAGCACTATCGCTCCCAGGAGGGCCGCGACATCGTCAACAAGATGGTGCGCCTCGCCGACCTCACCCGCAACGCCTTCGCCAACGGCGATCTGTCGACGGTGATGAGCCCGCGCACGGTGATCACCTGGGCGGAAAACTCCGACATCTTCGGCGACATCGGCTTTGCCTTCCGCGTCACCTTCCTCAACAAATGTGACGAGCTCGAGCGCCCGCTGGTCGCCGAGTTCTACCAGCGCTGCTTCAACGCGGAGCTGCCGGAATCGGCGGTGAACGTGGCGCTGAGCTAAAGGTTTGAGATGTCGTCCCGGCCTTTCGGGACGACGGATAGGGTGAGATGACCACCTCCAACTCCAAATTCCGCAGCAGCAAGGAAGCCCCGACCGAGCCGTTCAAGCGCTCGGTCGCCTCCTGTCTCAAGGCGATCGCGAAGACGCCCGAGCTCGACGTCTCCTTCGCCGCTGAGCGCCCGGGCCTTGCGCCCGGCAAGGCGCGGCTGCCCGAGCCTGCGCGCAAGATGACCAAGCGGGACGCCGCGGTCGTGCGCGGCCACGCCGATTCCATCGCGCTCAAGCTCGCCTGTCACGATCCGAAAGTGCATCGCAAGCTGATGCCCGGCAATCCGCAGGCGCGCGGCGTGTTCGAGGCGGTGGAGCAGGCGCGGGTCGAGGCGATCGGCGCGCGCCGCATGGCGGGCGTTGCGAAAAACCTCACCGCGATGCTCGACGATCACTTCCATCGCGGCAAGTTCGACGAGATCACCGACCGCGCCGATGCGCCGCTGGCCGACGCGCTGGCGATGCTGGTGCGCGAGCGCCTGACCGGCATGGCGCCGCCGGCGGCCGCCAGGAAGATGGTCGACCTCTGGCGTCCCATTCTCGAAGACAAGATCGGCAAGCGGCTCGACCGGCTCGACGGCGTGCTCGAGGACCAGACCCGGTTCGGCGATGCCGTGCACGATCTTTTGTCGGCGCTCGAGCTCGGCGACGAGCGTAACGCCGACACCGAGGACAATGACGAGAACGACGAGAACCAGGACGGCGACAACGACCAGTCCGGCGCCGAAGGCTCGCCCGATTCCGACGCCGCGCAGGAGATGAGCGCCGACCAGGCCGAGGCGACGTCGGAGGAGATGAGCGAGAGCGCGATGGAAAGCGCGCAGGCCTCGACTTCGGACACCTTCGACGACGGCGAACTCGGCGACGACGAGACGCCGGGCGAGGCGACGCGGCCGAATTCGCGCGGGGCCAACGAGCCGCGCGGGCCGGAATACCATGCGTTTGCGCCGAAATTCGACGAGGTCATCGCCGCCGAAGACCTCTGCGACCATGACGAGCTGGAGCGGCTGCGCGCCTATCTCGACAAGCAGCTCGCGCACCTGCAAGGCATCGTTGCCCGCCTCGCAAACCGCCTGCAGCGCCGCTTGATGGCGCAGCAGAACCGCGCCTGGGAGTTCGATCTCGAAGAGGGCATCCTCGATCCCGCGCGGCTGTCGCGCGTCGTGACCGATCCCTATCACCCGCTGTCCTTCATGCACGAGAAGGAGGCGACGTTCCGCGATACCGTGGTGACGCTGCTGCTGGACAATTCCGGCTCGATGCGCGGACGTCCGATCACGGTCGCCGCCACCTGCGCCGACATCCTCGCCCGCACGCTGGAGCGTTGCGGCGTCAAGGTCGAGATTTTAGGCTTCACCACGCGCGCCTGGAAGGGCGGGCAATCGCGCGAGGCCTGGCTTGCCGCTGGCAAGCCGACCAATCCCGGCCGCCTCAACGATCTCCGCCACATCATCTACAAATCCGCCGACGCCCCCTGGCGTCGTGCGCGGAAAAATCTCGGCCTGATGATGCGCGAGGGGCTCCTCAAGGAGAACATCGACGGCGAGGCGCTGGACTGGGCGCACAAGCGCCTCTTGGCGAGGGCCGAGCAGCGCAAGATTCTGATGATGATCTCGGACGGCGCGCCGGTCGACGATTCCACGCTGTCGGTCAATCCCGGCAACTATCTCGAGCGGCACCTGCGCCACATCATCGAGGAGATCGAGACCCGCTCGCCGGTCGAGCTGATCGCGATCGGGATCGGCCATGACGTGACGCGCTATTACCGCCGCGCGGTGACGATCGTGGACGCCGAGGAGCTCGGCGGCGCCATCACCGAGAAGCTCGCCGAACTCTTCAGCGAGACCAACACCGCGCCGAGCCAGCCGGCCAGCCGGCAGCGCCGCAAACTGCATTCGTGAGCGCAGCTTCGTCCCGCCGCAGCTTTCTCGGCCACGCGGCGGCGGGATTTTCCATTCTGACGATGCCGCGATTGGCGCGAGCGCAGGCGCAATTGCACCCTGCGATCGAGCCGCCGCCGCGCGCGCTCCACCTCGAGCACGCCGTCGCCGCGCTCGTCAGCGTGGAGGTCAATGCGCGCACCATCCCCAATTTCGAGCCGCGCGACCGCGCGCGCACGCGCTTCGGCTCGCTGGATTTTCGCAGCGGCCTGGTGCTGACCTCGCCCTATCGCGGATTTGGCGGCCTGTCCGGCCTCCGCTTCCTCGACAACAAAGGTGAACGCTTCCTCGCGATCTCCGACCAGGGCGGCTGGTTCACCGGTGCCATCCGCTATTCCGGCCGCGAGATGGTTGGGCTCGCAGACGTCGAGGCCGCGCCGCTGCTCGGTGCGGACGGGCGGCCGATCACGGACAAGCGGCTCTGGTACGACACCGAGGCGCTCGCGCGCGACGGCAACCTCGTCTATGTCGGGCTCGAGCGCGTCAACCAGATTCTGCGCTACGATTTCGCCAAGGGCGGCACCCGCGCCCGCGGCGAGGTGATTGCCGTGCCGCCGGCGTTGCGCAAGCTGCCCTCCAACAAGGGGCTGGAGGCGATGGTCATCGTGCCGAAAGGGCAAGGCCAGAGCCAGCCGCTCGCCGGCACGCTGATCGCCTTCTCCGAGCGCGGGCTCGATGCCGACGGCAACCTCACAGCCTTCCTGATCGGCGGCCCGGCCCCGGGCCAGTTCAGCGTGCGGCGCTCCGAAAACTTCGACATCAGCGACGCCGTGCTGCTGCCCTCTGGCGATCTCCTCATCCTCGAGCGCAAATTCTCCTGGTTCACCGGCGTCAATATCCGCATCCGCGCGATCCCGCTCAAGGCAATCGCGCCGGGTGCGCTGGTCGACGGCCTCACGCTGTTCGCCGCCGATCTCGGCCACGAGATCGACAACATGGAAGGCATCGACGCCCACGTCACGGCCGGGGGCGAGACCGTGCTGACCCTGATCTCCGACGACAATTTCTCGATGCTCCAGCGGACCCTGCTGCTGCAGTTTACGCTTGTGGAATAGCCGGCGGTCTCTCCCCGTCATTGCCGATGCGGAGGCGGGCTCGCGCCAAGCCAACAGCGCAATGCGTGGCGCCACTATCGGCCATTCCCCCGCGCGCCTAGCAATCCGCACGTCGCTCACTACACTCCTGCCATTGCCCCTCCATCCTTCGGAACCTCCCCGCATGTCCGTTCTGTTTTCCCCGATCAAGCTGCGCGGCCTGACGTTGAAGAATCGCGTCGTGGTGTCGCCGATGTGCCAGTATTCGGCCGACGACGGCGTCGCCACCGACTGGCACTTCACCCACATCAACAATCTCAGCCTGTCGGGCGCGGCGATGTTCTGCATCGAGGCGACGCATGTCGAGGCGATCGGCCGCATCACGCCGGGCTGTCTCGGGCTCTACAGCGATGCCTGCGAAGCGGCCTTGAAGCCGATCCTCAATTCGGTGCGCAAATATTCCTCGACGGCCATCGCGATGCAGCTCGCCCATGCCGGCCGCAAAGCCTCCAGCGCGCGGCCCTGGGAGGGCGGCCAGCTGATTCCGGTTGAACACGGCGGCTGGCAGACGGTTGCGCCGTCGGCCGTGCCGCACAAGGAGGGCGAGGCCGCGCCGCTGGCGCTCGACGCCGCGGGCCTCAAACGCATCCGCAACGCCTTCGCCGACTCAGCAAAGCGCGCCGCCCGCCTCGGCATCGACGCGATCGAGGTGCACGGCGCGCACGGCTATCTCCTGCATCAGTTCCTGTCGCCGATCTCGAACCGGCGCACCGACGAATATGGCGGCAGCCTCGAAAACCGCATGCGCTTTCCGCTGGAGGTGTTCGATGCGGTGCGCGCCGCATTCCCTGCTGACAAGCCGGTCGGCATGCGGGTGTCGTCGACCGACTGGGTCGAGGGCGGCTGGGACCTGGCGCAGACCATCGCATTTGCGAAAGCGCTGAAGGCGCGCGGCGTCGACTGGATCGATGCCTCCTCCGGCGGCGTCTCGCCGCAGCAGAAGATTGCGCTCGGCCCCGGCTATCAGGTGCAGTTCGCAGAGGCGATCAAGCGCGAGACCGAATTGCCGACTATCGCCGTCGGCCTGATCAGCGAAGCCAGGCAAGCCGAGGAGATCGTTGCATCCGGCAAGGCCGACATGATCGCGCTCGCCCGCGGCATGCTTTACGACCCGCGCTGGGCCTGGCACGCGGCCGCCGAGCTCGGCGGCGAAGTCGAAGCCCCGCCGCAATATTGGCGCTCGCAGCCCTCGACGCAAAAGGCGCTGTTCGGCAGGACCACGTTCGGGGCGCGGTGATTTCTTCACCTCTCCCCGCATGCGGCGCCGCGTGCGGGGGAGTAAACTCACGCATCCGTAACCCCGCTCACCTTCCACCTCCCGCAAAACTGGCCTAACCTCCGTCCCCTCAACGGCTCACGGAGGCCGGCCATGCGTTTTGGTGTTCGCAAAACTGCCCATGTGTTCGAGCGCGTGGGTCTTGCGATGGCGGGCGCGGCGTGCGGATTGTTCGTCGGCGCCTATGTGGGATCGGCGATCCCCACGCTCACCACGCAGGGGTTCTTGCTGCTGATGATGGTGCTCGGCTTCATCGGCTTCTATATCGGGATCGACACGCCGCAAATGCCGTTCGACGAGGCGCACAGCCAGATCGACGCCGCGGAGTTTTTGAGCTCGGCCGGCACGCTCTGCGCCACGCTTACCGCGCTCGCCTCCGTCGCCGTCATCGTGCTCCGCCTCGATCCGCACATCGCCTGGACCTGGCTCGCTCTGCTCGGCTGGATCGGCGGTGTCGCCATGCAGATCGTCGCGGGGACGAAGGCGCGTATGCGGGCGTAGCGCGGCTCTTACCCTCCCCTCCAGGGGAGGGTAAGCGGGGCATCTCGGCCTTCGGCCCTAGAACACCACGCCCACCCGCGTGCCGCGCTTCCACGCGATGCGGCAGCGCTTCTTGGTGTTGACCTGCAAGAGCTCGAACCGATCGGGAATGCTCACCTGTCCGCCGAGATCGACGCAGGCCCCGCCGGGCGAATAGTCGATCAGCGTGCAGGGAATCACCGGCGCGCGCGGGTCGGTGATGATCTTGGCCTGGCGCGACACCAATCCCGAAGGTTTCACGCGGGCATATTTGCGCGGATACATTGGCACTCTCCTCCAATTCCGCAGATATCGCGGGGATCGGTTCCAATGTTGGAAGAGAGATGATGCGATCCCGCTAAAGCAGGCTTGAGAATTTTAACGAAAAGTAGCGGCGAAAGAACAAAGCGGCGGTAGCGGGCTGCCACCCTCCCCTGGAGGGGGAGGGTCGATCGCGCGCAGCGCGAGCGGGGTGGGGTGATCTCCCCACACGGACAGCGCTTGCGTGGAGAGACTGTCACCCCCCGTCTCACATTTCGCTCCGCTCCATGTGAGCCGACCCTCCCTCTCCAGGGGAGAGTGGCAGTATGCCCGCATCGTCTCCCCCATGCGGCCCCACCGGCATCGGCACGGTCACGTAACTCTTCGGCAGATTCACCGGCCGATAGTCCGGCCCCACCGCCATCCGCTTGACCACGCTCTCATGCACATGCGCGCCTTCCGGAATGACGCGCGGCTCGCTATCGGGAATGTAGAAGCCGAGCACCACCTTCCGCTCCGGCCACTCCTTGTACTTCGCGCGCTTCGGCAAATATTCCAGCAGCCGCCAAGCTGCCGTCATGGAATCGTGCAGCTCGCCCGTCTTCCCGGTAAAAGCAGGCGCGACATAGCTGAACGGCGAGTTCTTGCGCTGAATGCCGAAGGCGAGCTGGTTCACCGTGCGCGGGTTGAAGTTCAGCCCCGCCTTTGCGGCCTCCTCGATCATCCACAGCAGCGGATATTTCGACTGCCCGCTCTCGGCTTCCGGATAGCCGCCGCCGACGTCGCCATGCACGCCGGCGAACCACACCTGCAGAATGTCCTGCGGCACCTTCTTCTCGTCCGGCACATAGCGGTTGCTCCAGAACTCCTGCGGCGCGTCATACGCCTTGAGGCGGAACATGCAGCGCCGCTCGTCGATCGCGATCGCCTGCCGGAAGATTTTGACGCTGGGATTGCGCAGCGTGAAGGCGAGCTCCTCGAAGCTCGGCCAATACAGCCGGTCGGCGCGGGGCACGATCACGCTCGCCACGGTATCCCAGACGCCGATGAAGTGGATGGTCGGCCAGCGCGTCGAGGTGATGCGCGCGAACTGCGCTGCGAGGTCGAATTGGTCTTTCGGTAGCGGCCCCTGATCGTCGAAAGTGACGTCGCTGAGGTCCTCGACGTCGTTGCCGCGCCCGGTGCCGGAATATTGCTTGTAGGCGATGAGGCCGCTGCCCGCGAGGTTCACCTGCTCCGGCGAGACCAGCCCGAGCTTGTGGATCAGCCCCGCCAGCACCCGCACGGTATAGGCACCGCGCGAGAAGCCGAACAGGTAGATCTTGTCTCCGGCTGCGTAATGCTGAACCAGGAAGCAATAGGCGCTGAGCACGTTGTGATCGAGCCCATAGCCGGTGGCGAGCCCCAGCACCATATTGATATTGGCCTTCCAGCGATGCCACGTCGTCGGCTCCGTCACCGTGCCGACTCCCGGATCGTAAAACACCATCTGCCGCGGCTGCGTCTTGTCGGTCTTGCGCAGGCAGCGATAGAGCTTCAGGACGTTGGAGATGTTCTCGCTGATCTCGTTGCCGGTGCCGTCACAGCAGATGACGAGGTTTTTCGGCTCGGGTTTGCGGTCGGTGCTGGCTGCATGCTCCATGGGATGCGCCTCCGGGTGATGCGACTGCAGTATAGCGGAAATGGATGGCAGCGAGGAGACGAAGCCGGCGCCGCCGGCGTGGTGCCTCATTTATCTTCTGTTGACATTAACCACTTGTTAACCATGCCGTCGCCTAATGTGGACGAGTGGGGGATCACCATGTCGGCCCATGTGACGCGACCGAAGTTGATGCCTGTTTCGGCCCGTCCAGCCTTTGCTGAGCTTGCCAGGCTGGCGGTTCGCGCCACGGCCGTCCTACGGACCAAAACGGCTGTCGTACGGAGCAAAGCCATGTTTGGAAAGGACGACTTAGTGGACAATCTCAGCCGCGATCTCGAGCGCGCGCGCGGAAGACGCGATGCACTCGCATCCGAAGCCACGACCCTGACGGCCCAGATCGCCGAAATTGAAGCCCGCCTTTCGGAGGAGAAGAAAAGGCGGGAGCGTGAGCGCGTTTTGGTCGAGATCGAAGCGATCAAAACCCGAATCAAGCAAGCCGCCGGCGCGTTTGCGCCCGTCGTCGATGGCCTCTCCAAGGCGATCGAATCGGCTGCGGCAATCGTGCCCGAGGCGCGCGAGCTCAATAGTTTCCTGGTGTCGGTGGCGACCGAAATCGACAGTGTGCTCGATCCTCTGTTGCGCGAACTGGATCAGCGCGCGGATGCGGTGCGAACCGGCCACGTCGCGCTGGACCTCCCGAGTTCGCCCGATGAACCTGCCATCGAGCTGCCGAAAGACAGCAACGAACGCCTGCTTCGTTTTCCGGCATGGCTGTCCCGCGACAAGGAGACGGACAAGAAGGAAACACCGGAGAGCCCGCGCAGCACGGCAGCGTGAACTGGCGGCTGGCTTCCTTGCGCATCCTTCGAGACGCCCGCCTTCGGCGGGCTCCTCAGGATGAGGTCTCGTTTCGCGGCGAGCTATCAGACCCTCATGGTGAGGAGCCCGCCACTCATCCGGCAGCCTCCAACTCTCATATGCGATAGCCTTCTCTGCAAGCCGCTCCGTCATCGAGCTGACGAAAGACAGCAACGAACGCCTGCTACGTTTTCCGGCGTGGCTGTCCCGCGATAAGGAGTCGGAAGAAGGAAACACAGGAGGGCCCCCGCAGCACGGCAGCGTGAACCTGGCGGGTGGCTTCCTTGCGGCGCATCCTTCGAGACGCCCGCCGTCGGCGGGCTCCACAGGATGAGGTCTCGTTTGGCGGCGCGATATCAAACCCTCATGGTGAGGAGCCCGCCAAAGCGGGCGTCTCGAACCATGCAGGCCGAACTCATCCGGCAGCCTCCAACTGTCATATGCGATAGCCTTCTCCGCAAGCCGCTCCGTCATTCCGGGGTGCGCCTCTTGGCGCGAGCCCGAGAATCCATTGCTCAACAATCACCGCGGTTCGATGCATGCTCAGATGCGCCATGGCGCATCATAGCTCGCGATGTCGTCGCGCCCCGGTGACGACCGTAACTCCCTCCTGCCACCGTTCAGTTGGCGGCGCGGCGCAGGAAGGCCGGGACGTCGAGAACGGCCTCGTCGGGCGCATTGCGCATAGCGGTGCGGCCGTAAGGATCGAGCGGCCGGTCGGCCGGCTGGCGTGCATGTTCCAGGCTCGGCCTTGCCGGCGGCCCCACCGGGTGGTGCGGCTGCGGGCGGAGCGGCGGACTTTCCACCTGCGCAAGGGGCGCACTGCGCTCGATGCGATCGGCGATACGGCGGCCGTCGTTGCGCAGCCTGCCGGCGAGCTGCGTGAGGGCGGTCTCCACCGGCTGCGCCTGCTGCGCCGGGTCGAGATTATCGATTCCGGTCGCCACCACCGAGACGCGGACGATGCCTTCGAGGCTGTCATCAAACGACGCGCCGACGATGATGTTGGCGTCCGGGTCGGCCTCGTCGCGAATGCGGGTCGCGGCTTCGTCGACCTCGTACAGCATGAGATCCTTGCCGCCGGTGATGGAGATGATGAGGCCACTGGCGCGCTTGATCGAGGGATTCTCGATCAATGGATTGGAGATCGCGGCCACGGCGGCGGCAAGCACGCGCTTCTCGCCGGAAGCCTCGCCCCGTCCCATCATGGCCTTGCCCTTCTCCTTCATGACGGAGAGGACGTCGGCAAAATCGAGGTTGATCAGGCCTTCCTTGACGATGAGGTCGCTGATGCAGGCGACGCCCGAATAAAGCACCTGGTCGGCAAGGGCGAAGGCATCGGCGAATGTGGTCTTCTCGCTGGCCACCCGGAACAGGTTCTGGTTCGGGATGATCAGGAGCGTGTCGACCGTCTTCAGCAGCTCCTCGATGCCGGCTTCGGCAAAGCGCATGCGGCGCTGGCCCTCGAAGTAGAACGGCTTGGTGACCACGCCGATCGTGAGAATGCCAAGCTCGCGTGCGATCCTGGCGACGATGGGGGCAGCCCCGGTGCCGGTGCCGCCGCCCATGCCGGCCGTCACGAACACCATGTGCGCGCCGGTCAATTGATCGCGAATCGTATCGATCGCCTCTTCGGCTGCGGCGCGGCCCAATTCCGGCTGCGAGCCGGCGCCGAGGCCTGCGGTCACCTGTGTGCCGAGCTGGATCAGGCGCCTCGCCTTCGACATCGCAAGCGCCTGCGCGTCGGTGTTGGCGACCACGAACTCGACCCCTTGCAGCCCGGCTGTGATCATGTTGTTGACCGCATTGCCGCCGGCGCCGCCCACGCCAAACACGACAATGCGGGCCTTCATTTCGTGGATATCGGTGGTGCCAGTCATACTTCCCTCGTGATTGCTCCGGCAAGCCGGGGATGGAGATGAGTCTCGAGTGTTACCTGCGAGCCGCCCGGTCTGCCTGCACGATCGCAGCGGCCAGATGTCCCAATCGAAGCGCGGCTTGCCCCGCGATCGTGCCGCCCGCCCGGCGACCGGCCTGGAGAACCGCCACTTCGTCTTCCAGTCGTGCCGCCCACGCATTGGCGGCGGTCGTCTCGGCGGCCGCCTGCGTCAGCTCGACGGCCAGGCGATCGGCACGTTCGCGCTCGCGCTCGAATACTGCCCTGTAGGCGGTTGCGACGGCCTCGAGCCGCGCCACCTCCGCCTTGAAGGCCTGGATCTTGATGGCCTCGATCTTCGCCAGGGAGACATCGATCGGGTCTGCCCGGCGGACGCGTCGTGGGCGGGGTGTGTAGCGGAGCTCGGCGAAATCGACCCTGACCAGGGCCTTGCCGTCCTCCGACCGCGAGCGCGGCAAATGGCGGCGTCGCGCAAGCGAACGCGCGGCCTCTCGGGAGATGTCGAGGCGGGCACTGAGATCGGCATACGTCAACAATGCAACGCACATCGGCGCTTCTCCTGGAGCGAACCGGGACGGCATTTCGGGCTAATGATGGCTGGACGATTACCGCAGGCTAGGCTGCGTTGGTTAATGCACGGTTAACGCGCGAGGGGTGTTGTTTACAAGTGCCGTCACCGTGCCGACCGCGGATTTTCAGGACGTTGGAGATGTTCTCGCTGATCTCGTTGCCAGTACCGTCACAGCAGATGATGAGGTTTTCGGCTCGGGTTTGCGGTCGGTGTTGGGTGCGTGCTCCACGGAATGCGCCTCCGGGTGATGCTATCTGGGCAAGTATAGCGGAAAATGGGGAAAATTGGACAACACGCATTTGCTAGCTGGGTCGAGAACAATGAATCTACATAACGTACCGCGCAATTCCAGTTACCCCTAGAGCACCATCATAGGCAAACGTGACGCTGTGCCGGGCACGAGAAACTCCGACATACATTTTCGAGGCCGACTTTTCCACGTGTCTGATGTCGCCACTAGCCAGCCAAGATTTGGCGAGCTTGTGCGGAAATATTACGACTCGTTCAAAGGTGAGTCCTTTCGATTCGCCAAAATTCATCGCCTCGTAGCCGTGGCAATCTGTCTTGACATCCAGGCGGAGTACTTGCGGTCGGAATCTTTCAAGGTAGGCTGCTATATCGCTGTTATTAACGGCAAAGACTCCGTCGTGGCCGATTAGCTTATCGTTGAGTGATCTCGTCTTGGGCTCCCGCGGAAAGAAACCATCGGCAATATCGGCAATGCCCTGATTGCAGCGATGGGTCTCGGCTTGGTAGGTGGTCTTGCATAGTTTGAGTTTTTCCCACTCTCGAACTTTCTTAATGACCTTGATGCCGGAATAGGCGCTGTTCCTAACGGAGTTGTTTGTGCGAAATGTTGCCTGTCGGTGGTCACCAACAAGGTTCACTTGTACGCGTGAGCGCAAAATCAACTCGATTAAATCGAGATCATAGCCGGCGAGATCCTGAAATTCGTCGATGTAGATCATATCAAAGCGCTCTTCCAGCCTGCGGATCACGGCGCCGGCGGACGCTTCGTTGCAGGCGAGTACAAACTGCGCGATCTTGTCGGAGTAGATAAGGCCCTGATTTCCGAAGTAGAAACGTTTGATCTCAGTCTGCTTGGCGTATCTGTCAGATCGCCCTTGAGTCCAATGAACTCCTCGTATCCGAGAGCCGATTAGGCTCGATTGATAGGGTCGAGCAAGTTCGCGGAGCAGAAAGGAGTACCATGACCATACTTCTACATGTGCTGGGATGCAGCGATTGATTTGATAGATCTTCCCTTTGATCTCAGCGACATTATTTTGGGTATAAGTTACTAGAGCGCAGCGCCTTGTGGTCTCTCCAAGGGCTTCGGTGACAATTCTAGTGGTTTTTCCTCCGCCGGCAGCGGATACCACCACGTTATTCATGGACAACATTTTTGATGTAGGTCGGAATCGTCCAACAATGGTCAGTCTCGAAGAATTTTAGAGCGCATTCAGTCTTGTTGTCGGCCATGTAAGAGAGCAAATCCTCCGCGGTCTGGAATGACTTTCCAATAATGGAATTGACGATGTCCAGGCCATTGCTCTTGACCAATTGCGGCTCCAGCGTCTTCGCTGTCTCATCCTTGTCATATTCGAACTCGACTGAAGGGAAATTGAAGTAGTCTTTGTACCTCTTTTCAAGTCTGCTGACGTCTCCGTCGTTATCAGTAACGACATCTACGTCGATGGAAAGAAGAGCTGCGATATCTATGAAACGCTTAAAGGCGAGGGAGCTTACCGAGATCACGTCTACTCCCATCGCGAGGGGCATCTTGCCAAAGCGCATTAGAAATGCCTTTTGAACGATGAGTTCGTCGGAGGGGCCTTCAACTAAGATCGCCCGCTTTGCCAAGATGAGCCGAAGGGTGTCGTATCCTGGCAGCTTCATGAAGTAATTGTACGTGTCTTTGGGTAGATCCTTTAGAGGTCTTGCATTGCCCGACCTGAACAGAAATACAGAATCCATTCCAAGCTTGTTCAACACAAAGCTGCTGTGAGTTGTCAGTACTAGTTGTCGACCACTTAATCTGGTCGAGATGTGGCTGATGAGAATGCTTAAGTTCGAAAACGAGAGGTGGTTTTCTGGTTCTTCAATAAGAAATACGTGTGACTGCGCTGAGGCTTCCATCGCGAGTTTGATTTTAACGCTGTTTTGCTCCCCCTTACCTACAAGCGGCATCGGAATGTCATCAAGGTGAGGAACGACGCTCAGCTCCCAGCTTGCTCGCGACGATGTATCCAAGGAAATCGACAGTGTCTTCTGAGATACGATTCCCTTCTTTTGGTCGAGCGATCCATTTATTTCACGCACCCGCTCGTCCGTGAGAAATTCGTCCTTCATCAATCGATATGAGAGAGCGAGATCGACCTGCTCCTTTTTACTCAGGCCGTCCTTAACAAGATCAAGAACGTAGCGACTTGCTGCGGAGTTGTTTCTTATCGTGCTGGCATCAATGAAGCTGGATTTGATCGGTATCGATCTCGCTGTAATGTCGTTGTCAGCAAAGTCGCGCCATCGCACGACATAGTATTCGACAGGTATCGTTCTTATAATTGTCGGGTCTGCTACGTACTCGGCATATTCTTCCTGATATTCTTCGTTGAACTCAATCAATAACTTTACGCCAGCGGCGTCCTGCCGCAGCGAATTGTTCTTTCCCCTAAATCTTGCGATCCCTGGGTCATCAAGAAAGTAGAGTTCGATTAGGATCGTTGGCGGAGCCTTGGAAAACATACTGCCAAAAGATTTGACATATTGCCTCACCGCTTCGGCGTTGAAGAGGTGTGGGTGGAGTTCGGCTTGAATGGGGCGACCGTTTAACTGTCCGGACAATGCTAGGTGAATTGCTTCTAGGAAAGTCGATTTCCCGCACTCGTTGTCGCCAACAATTATGTTCAGGTGCTCGTTCAGCGTAACTTGGCTATTAGATAAGCAGCGGTAGTTCTTGATGATGACTTTGGATATCTTCACGATGTCTGCCACTCAAAGTGGGCTTCGTCGAAACGACTATTGGCGTAAAGAATTCGTTGCTTCAACAATGCGCGTAATGCCGTCGTTCTGCCCATAATATTGAATAGTCCGAAAGATTGTTGGGATTCCCAAGGCCATCAATGTTACGAGACCTTGGCCGACCTGCAATTCATGATGACTGTGATCGGGATTCTCATAGGAGGCCGATGCCACCTTGTTGGTCCCGATATCGCGAAAGCAGAGAATAACTGGCTTTCCGTTGGATTCTGCTAACTGGAGTTCGATGCCAAGACCGGTGGATGGAAAGCTGGCTTCAGCGATGACTAGATCAGCCTCTTCCACCATTGCTCGATCCCAAAGATAGCAAAGTCGAGCTCGCTCGGTTTCCGGTTTTGTGGCGAGTTGAGGGTCACTGTTTACGAGGGCGTACTTGACTGCTGCGGTTGGATCATTCTCCCGGAGTCTTTTGGCTAACTCGTGAATAAAGGCGACATGCTCGTCAAACAGCGAGCGCGGAACGTGGGTCAGAGCGCACGCGATGTAGATATTCATCAGCTCGCTGCCCGGATGTTTGGAACTAGGAATTGAATGCCTGTTAGCTCCGATGCAATCTCGTCGATGAACTGTTCAGCAGACATCTGAATAAATTCGCTTAGTAACCAATTCTTCTGTCCAGCTAGGAGGGATGCCATCTGCGGCGGATTATAACGGCTGATCTCGCTGAGCCGGTGCATCGCGCCTAAGATGAGCGTAGGCAGTTGGCGTTCAATGCGCTTTGGGCCGCGCGTTCGAGACCTGATGTACCAAAGTGGCTCCGTGCCGTTTATAAAGAATAACTCGCTGCGCAGGCTCTGGTTTAGATCGGCAATGTTGGCTAGAGCCCTCGCGCCCAACTTACCGGGCTTTTGGCAGGCCGCGGAGGCTACAGACCGAATTGCCCGAGGGCCAAACTTCTCGTCGGCAACAAAAAGGACTGGGAGTCGCTTAACGGCCGTCGCGAAGGGAATGTTCTTCGTAATGTCTGCGCGAAAATATACTTGCTTGGATGGCCTATCTGCAACGAAACCGCAGTTAGCGATTGGAATAAACATTTCGGATTGCGATGTATAGGTTAGGCAATAGGTTCGGTGTATGAAAACCATGTTGAAGAATAGTTCTTGAAGAGTGTGAGTCTTGTTGGTTTCGGATTCTTGGTAGTAAGTCGACAGGCTTGGCAATACTCCATGTTGCTGGATTTTGATGCCAAGGTGATTGAGAGAGGAACTTCCTCGTTGCGAGGCCGGAGTGTGCTCTGAAACGCCGTGACGTTCGTTAAATACAATTCCCTTGGCTGATAGAAGCGCCTTCGTTGCATTCAAGAAAGAATAGTAAAGCAGCAGAGGTGCCGATTGAGGAGGAAGGCCGAGGGATACCTTGTGGAATTCCTGCGCTTGCTGCCAATAGAGGAGTGCCTTGTCCTTGCCTCCTCTCTTGAGCCACAAGGCAACGTATGTCCACGGGCTGTTCGTCAGAACATTTCGAGCTCCAATTACCGGAGCAATTATTGCCTTATGAGGCGGAATCGCTCGCCCTCTAAACTTTATCTGAAGTAGGTCCTTTGAGATATCGTCCATTGCTCTATCTGATTCGAGGCGCAGTTAGCTTACGCCGCGCTCTGTAGTTGCAGAAGAGCAAAGCTTCCCAAACAAAAACGGCCGGATCTTCCGATCCGGCCGCAACGCAACTCTACTGGCTAAGCCTACGCCACGCGACGCAACTTAGCCCCCGCCCAATTCTGAAATCTTAGCTCGCCTTCTTCGCCGGCGCGTCGCCGACCTTTTTCTGGATGGCGCGCTTCAGCTCGAGGGCGCGCGGCGACAGGACGTCGGCGCTGGCCTTGAGCAGGAAGGCATCTAAGCCGCCATTATGGTCGACGCTCTTGACCGCGTTGGTGGAGACGCGCAGGCGCACGTTGCGCTCCAGGGCTTCCGAGATGAACGTCACGTTGACGAGGTTCGGCAGGAAGCGACGCTTGGTCTTGATGTTGGAGTGGCTGACCTTGTGGCCGACGAGGGGGCCCTTGGCCGTCAGTTCGCAGCGGCGAGACATGGTAGAAATCCTCAGGTTCGAGCCCCCAACGATTTGCGGCCGCCATTCGGGGCGCCACGGGGGCAAATTCTTTCGTCCTTGCAGGGAGCGGGCGGACGTATAGGGGGGAAGGGGCGGGACGTCAAGGCGACGGGCCGTTTTTGGCCCGTCGTCCCGGGGCGCGGGGAGCGCGAACCCGGGATCTCGCGCGGCACCCGCGGTGCGCTCCCTCCCCCGCGCGCGGGGGAGGGTTGGGGAGAGGGCTGTCTCCGCGGAGGGGCAGTCGCGACAGTGCCCCCAAAGGAGAGAGCCCTCACCCGCGCTTCGCGCGACCTCTCCCGCAAGCGGGAGAGGTGACCGCGCCCGCGACCACACCTTCCCCGATCACCAAAACGGCAATGATCGGAACGCCTTACCATCACATAAAGGGCGTATTCGCGGCCGAAGAGTCCTGGGGAGTTCCGCCGCTTTTGGCGCCCAGCACATTGTTTGCCGCTGTTTTTGGCTTAACTAACAAGGCCTGACGGCCCCATTGGATGGCTTCGTGAATATCCTGACCTCTCATCCGCCGCGGCGGCGCGCCGGCCAGTTGGCCCTGGCGGCGCTGTGCGGGCTCGCCTTGGCGTGGGGGGCGGCGCCGGCAGCGGCGCAAGGCAAGCTCGAGGCGCAATATGAGGCGACGTTATCAGGCATTCCCGTCGGCAAGGGCGCCTGGAACATCGACATCCAGGACGACGTGTTCGCCGCCGCGGCCTCCGGCGGCACCACGGGGCTGCTGAAATCGTTCGCGGGTGGCTCGGGCACCGGCGCCTCGCAGGGCCGCGTCGTCAACGGCGCGCTGGTTGCGACCGGCTATCAGGCCTCCACCACCACCTCGAAGAAGACCGAAGAGATCCGCATCACGCTCGACAAGGGCAATGTGAAGGATTTTGCGATCCTGCCGGAGCCGCCGGTCGACCCCGATCGCATCGTCGTCACCGAAGCGCATCGCCGCGGCGTCTGGGACCCGATGACGGCCTCGCTGCTGCGCGTGCCCGGCAATGGCGATCCGGTGTCGCCGGAAGCCTGCCATAACAGCGCGCCCGTCTTCGACGGCCGCATGCGCTACGACTTGAAACTCGATTTCAAGCGCATGGAGAGCGTGAAGGCCGAGAAGGGATACAAGGGCCCGGTCGTGGTCTGCGCGCTCTATTTCGTGCCCGTGGCCGGCTACATCCCCGACCGCCCCGTAATCAAATACCTCGCCGCCCAGCGCAACATCGAGATCGCCTTTGCGCCGGTGGCGGGAACGCGCATCCTGGTCCCGTTCTGGCTGAAAGTGCCGACGCCCTTGGGGCCTGCGATGCTGGAAGCGACGAGCTTCATCACCTCCCCCCAGCCGCCACGCGTCGCCAAGACGCAGTAGCAGTTCTTAACCCTCCCCTGGAGGGGAGGGTCGGCGCACATGAGCGCAGCGAAATGTGCGACGGGGTGGGGTGATCTCTCCCCACGGGCGCTGTGCCGGGCGGAAAGATCACCCCACCCCGCTCGCGCTGCGCGCGATCGACCACGGGCGAGCTACGCTCGTCCCGGACCCCTCCAGGGGAGGGTAAGAACGTATGAGATATCAATGACTTCCCTACTGTGCATGGGGTTGTTTTCGCATTTTTGTTTTGGCAGGTCGGGGAACCTGGAATCCATTTGACTCCCGCCCGATTCTGATTCGACTCCCCGCCGCCCCAGCTTTAAGGAATCCGTCATCAAATCGTCGCTTGTACGGCAGCCCGAGCCTTCATCTAGTGCGCACCTGTGGCGAGTCCCGCGACATGTTGCGTGAACGGAACGGGACGCAATCGGGAGTCAGCGATTCGGCCGCGATTCGTTCTAGAGTCGTTCCGAAGCTTAAGGCGAGCGGGAAAAGCGTCGCAAACTGAGACAGTTGCGCGAGGTTGGGAAGACTGCTCCGCGCTCGCTGTCATCGCCCGGCTTGACCGGGCGATCCAGTACGCCGAGGCGGTCGTGGTTGAGCCGATGAGCCACGGCGTGCCACATGCCCCGGTCAAGCCGGGGCATGACAGCGGAGCGCGTGGTGGCGTTCGGAGACATCGCTGACACCTGATCGCCTCATCGCCTCAAACAGCACTGACATTCGCCCAAATCGGCACTACCTATCTCCGGAATGGCTTTTTCTTCCTCCCCCTTCGCTTCCGAGCGTGCCCCCGGCGCCGGCGTCACTGCGGTGCTCGGGCCGACCAACACCGGCAAGACCCATCTCGCCATCGAGCGGATGCTCGCGCATCCCTCCGGCATGATCGGGCTGCCGCTGCGCCTGCTTGCGCGCGAGGTCTATAACAAGATCGCCGATCGCGCGGGGCCAGAGAGCGTCGCGCTCGTGACCGGCGAGGAGAAGATCAAGCCGAAGAAGCCGCGCTATTGGGTCTCGACCGTCGAGGCGATGCCGCGCGATCTCGACGTCTCCTTCCTCGCCATCGACGAGGTCCAGATCGCCTCCGACCTCGAACGCGGCCACGTCTTCACCGACCGCATTCTCAACCGCCGTGGCCGCGACGAGACGCTGCTCTTGGGCGCCGCCACGATGCGCCCGATCATCGAGCGCCTCTTGCCGGGCGTGTCCATGATCACGCGGCCGCGCCTGTCGCAGCTCGAATTCGCCGGCGACCGCAAGATCACGCGCCAGCCGCGCCGCACCGCCATCGTCGCCTTCTCCGCCGACGAGGTCTACGCCATTGCCGAGCTGATCCGCCGCCAGCATGGCGGCGCCGCCGTGGTGCTGGGCTCGCTCAGCCCTCGCACCCGCAACGCGCAGGTGGCAATGTTCCAGAACGGCGACGTCGACTATCTCGTCGCCACCGACGCGGTCGGCATGGGCCTCAATCTCGACGTCGACCACGTTGCCTTTGCCTCCGATCGCAAGTTCGACGGCTACCAGTTCCGCCGCCTGACGCCCTCGGAATTTGCGCAGATCGCCGGCCGCGCCGGCCGCGCCACGCGCAACGGCACCTTCGGCACCACCGGCCGCTGCGCCCCGTTCGAGCCCGAACTCGTCAACGCGCTCCAGAACCACACCTTCGACGCCGTGAAGATGCTGCAATGGCGCAACTCGAAGCTGGATTTCTCCTCGCTCGGCGCGCTCCAGGTGTCGCTGAACCTGGCCCCAGGGCACGAGGCGCTGACGCGCGCCCCGATCGCCGAGGACATGCGCGTGCTCGATCATGCTGCGCGCGACGTCGATGTGCGCGATATCGCGCATGGCAAGGTGGCCGTGGAGCGCCTCTGGGAGGCCTGCCAGGTCCCCGATTACCGAAAGCTGTCGCCGGCCGCCCATGCCGAGCTGGTGACGACGCTGTACGGCTTCCTGATGCAGAAGGGATGCATCCCCGATAGCTGGTTTGCCGCCCAGGTCGATCAGGCCGACCGCGTCGATGGCGACATCGACACGCTGTCGGCCCGGATCGCGCAGATTCGCACCTGGACCTTCGTCGCCAACCGCCCGGATTGGCTGAAAGACCCCGAACGCTGGCAGGGGATCGCGCGCGAGGTCGAAAATAAATTATCGGATGCGCTCCATGAACGCTTGACTGAGCGTTTCGTTGATCGCCGGACCAGTGTATTGATGCGCCGCCTGCGGGAGAACACGAGCTTGAATACTGAAATCGGCAAGACCGGCGAAGTCATCGTCGAAGGCCACGTCATCGGCCGCCTCGACGGCTTCACCTTTGCACCGGACGCTGCGGAAGCCGGCTCCGATGCGAAAGCCTTGCAGGCTGCAGCGCAAGCGGTGCTCGCCGGCGAGATCAACGCGCGCGCCGAAAAGCTGGGCAATGCACCGGACGAGCAGTTCGTGCTGACCTCCGAAGGCATCATCCGCTGGACCGGCGATGCCGTGGCGCGCCTGTCCGCCGCAGACGACGCGCTGCATCCGCGCATCCGCATCATCTCGGACGAGAGATTGACTGGGGCGCCCCGCGAGAAGGTGCAGGCCCGACTCGAGCTCTGGCTCAAGACGCATATCGAAAAGCTGCTCGGGCCGATGTTCGAGCTGTCAAAGGCCGAGGATGTCATCGGCATCGCCCGCGGCATCGCCTATCAGCTGGTCGAGGCGCTCGGCGTGCTGGAGCGGCCGAAGATCGCCAGCGAGCTGAAGGATCTCGACCAGTCCTCGCGCGCGGTCTTGCGCAAATACGGCGTCCGCTTCGGGGCCTATCACATCTATTTCCCCGGTCTGCTCAAGCCCGCCGCGCGCGCGCTCGCAGCGCTGCTCTGGGCGTTGAAGCAGGACAATGTCGATCTCTCCGCGCTGTCTGGCGCTCAGCATCTGGCATCTTCGGGCCGCACCTCGTTCCCGGTCGACAAGCAGCTGCCGCGCGATGCCTATCGCGTGCTCGGCTACAAGCAGGCCGGCGAGCGCGCCGTGCGCGTCGATATTTTGGAGCGGCTTGCCGATCTGATCCGCCCGGCGCTGGCCTGGCGCGAGAACTCGCCCGGCGAAAAGCCGGCCGGCGCGTTCGACGGCCGCGGTTTTGTGGTGACGCAGGCGATGACCTCGCTCACCGGGTCGGCCGGCGAGGACTTTGCGTCCGTGCTGCGCGCGCTCGGCTATCGCATGGAGAAGCGTCCGCCGTTGCCGCCAAAGCCTGTGGTGACCGAGACGGTCGCGGCAGAGACGCCGCCCGTCGAGGGCAGCGCGGAGACGTCGACCGAGACCGCAGCGGAGGCCGTAGCGGGTCTGTCGGCAGAAGCATCCGGTGAAGTCGCTCCCGAAGCCGTCACGGTCGAAGACGCCCCCGGCATGGAGCAGCACGACGGGGGCGCGCAGGACGCAGAGCCTGCGCCGGAAGCTCCGCCTGAGGCTGCCGTCACGCCCGAAGATGCGCCCGGCATCGCGCCACCGGCGGAAGAGATTGCTGCGCCGGCAGAGGCTGCCGGCCTCGAAGCCGCTGCCGCCGAGACCGCGGCAACGGAAGCTGCTGCATCGCCTGATGCTGCCGCGCCTGAAGCCGTCGCGCCTGAGGCTGCGGCGACGCCGGCCGAGCCCGAGCTCGTCGAGGTCTGGCGTCCCGGCGGCCGTCACGAGGATCGCAAGCCGCGCCACGAGCGCCATCGCCATCAGCGTCACCATCAGCCGCGTCCGCAGGCGAGTGCAGAAGGCAGCACGGCCGCGTCCGGCGAAGCAGCCGAAGGCGCGAAGCCGGGCGAGCGCCATCGTCATGGTGGTGGTCATCGCCGCGACGGGGCCAAGGATTTTCGCAAGGGCCGCGAAGGTGGTGGAGACGGTGCGCCGCGTCCCGAGGGGCGTGACGACAGGAATCGCCGTTTCGAGGGCAAGGACCGCGACAACAAGGATCGCGATCGCAACCGCGACAACAAAGGCAAGTTCGGCGGCGATCGCGACAAGGGCCGCGACAACCGTGGCCGCGACCGCGACAAGGGCCGCGACCGCCGCGACCGCGAGTCCGGTCCGTCGCTGCGTCCCTATGCCTCCAGCGCGAATCCGCGCGAACGCGATCGTCCTGTTGATCCGAACTCGCCCTTCGCAAAGCTCGCAGCGCTGAAAGAGCAACTGGCGGGGCGCAAGGAGTAATCCTACGACCGAGCGGCAGCGCATCGACAAATGGCTGTGGCACGCCCGGGTGGTGAAGGCGCGCACCTCCGCCGCTGAGCTGGTGGTCACCGGCCACGTTCGCGTCAACGGCGCACGCGAGACATCGCCGGGGCATGCGATCAAGGTCGGCGACGTGCTCACCATCGCGCTCGATCGCACCGTGCGCGTCTTGAAGGTCATCGCCTTCAACGAGCGCCGCGGCGATGCCGCCTCGGCCCGCGTGCTCTACGAAGAGCTCGGCGAGCGCAATTAATTGCGCGGTGCATTCATTTCTTGGCTGGTCAAACGCACACAAGTGTCATGAT
Source organism: Bradyrhizobium sp. 164 (assembly GCF_023073715.1). Taxonomy (GTDB): domain Bacteria; phylum Pseudomonadota; class Alphaproteobacteria; order Rhizobiales; family Xanthobacteraceae; genus Bradyrhizobium. Next base: position 140,597 of record NZ_JADPKA010000006.1, on the reverse strand, counting down.
CGGCCGTTCCCGACCTTGCGGCGCCGGGCCATCCGCGCTACGCAAGCCGCGACTTTTGAAAGAGCTTTTCGGAGCGTTGGATGACTTACGTCGTCACTGAAAACTGCATCAAGTGCAAGTACACCGACTGCGTCGAGGTCTGCCCGGTCGACTGTTTCTACGAGGGCGACAACATGCTCGTCATCCATCCCGACGAGTGCATCGATTGCGGCGTGTGCGAGCCGGAATGCCCCGCCGACGCCATCAAGCCGGACACGGAACCGGGCTTGGAAAAGTGGCTCCAAGTCAACGCCGACTACGCCAAGAGCTGGCCCAACATCACCCAGAAGAAAGAATCACCCGCCGACGCCAAGGAATTCGATGGCATGGAAGGCAAGTTCGAGAAATATTTTTCTCCGAACCCGGGCTCGGGAGACTAATTAGGGCCCAAACTTAACCCTAATAGCTGCGTTACCGCCGAAAACCAGCCCTGAAGACCCCTAAATCATTGATTTTTGCGGGAAATGTGCTATATTGGGCACATTAAGCCGAACCCCGTCAGCCCCGTTGGCCCCTCTGGGTTCCCGTGAAACCAAATGTCGAACAGGGGCGTGGCAGTTTCCGCGCGCAGGCTGTGTCACAGAAAACGCGTAAAAAGAGTACTTCAGCGAGGGCTTCCCATAAGGAGGCCAAAAAAGTCGCCGCGGCCAGCCGTAGCGCATCCAAGGGTCGGACCGCGACGAAGGCGCCGGCTGCAAAGTCCTCGAAGAACAAAAGAAGCGCAATGCCTAACAAGACTGCCAAATCGGCCGCGAAAGCGACCGTTGCCAAGCCTGCTGCTGCCAAGGCTCACCCGGCGAAGGCTCACGCTGCCAAGCCCGCCGCGCCGAAGGCTCCCGTTGCTGCTGCTCATGCCAAGGCTCCTGCCGCTACCAAGCCGGCCGCCAAGCCCGCTGCTGCGCCGAAAGTCGAGGAAAAGAAGGTCGTCACCCAGCGTCAGGGCTTTAAGGCCAACGAATTCGTCGTTTATCCCGCTCACGGCGTCGGCCAGATCCTGGCCATCGAGGAGCAGGAGATCGCCGGTGCCAAGCTCGAGCTGTTCGTCATCAACTTCATCAAGGACAAGATGACGCTGCGCGTTCCGACTGCCAAGGTCGCCAATGTCGGCATGCGCAAGCTGTCCGATCCGGCGCTGGTCAAGAAGGCGCTGGAGACCCTCAAGGGCCGCGCCCGCGTCAAGCGCACCATGTGGTCGCGCCGCGCCCAGGAATATGAAGCGAAGATCAATTCGGGCGACATCGTTGCGATCGCGGAAGTCGTGCGCGACCTCTACCGCTCGGAGTCGCAGCCGGAGCAGTCCTACAGCGAACGCCAGCTCTATGAAGCGGCGCTCGACCGTCTGTCCCGCGAGATCGCGGTGGTGCAGCATTCGACCGAGACCGAGGCGGTCAAGGAGATCGAGGCCCAGCTTGCCAAGAGCCCGCGCCGCAACGCCAAGGCGGAAGCCGCCGAGGGCGAAGCAGATACGGATGCAGAGGGCGATACCGACGACACCGATGGCGACGACACCACCGTTGCCGACGAGGCTGCGTAAGCAACCCGTCGTATCGATTGCAACAGATCAAAGCCCGGCCGTTCGGCCGGGCTTTTTGTTTGGGGGACGCCGGTCCGGACGACACCTTATTTGACCGGCCGTTTCTCCAGCTTCCTTGCCAGCGTCCGCCGATGCATGCCGAGCCTTCGGGCCGCTTCCGAGATGTTGAAATCCGTCTCGATCAGGGTCTGGTGGATGCGCTCCCATTCCAGCGTCTTGATCGATGTCGGTCGTGCATCGAGCGCGACCTCGGCGTTGCCTTCGGCCTTGTTGAAGGCGGCCTCGATGTCGTCGGTGTTCGACGGTTTTGCCAGGTAGTGGCAGGCTCCCAGCTTGATGGCCTCGACGGCGGTCGAAATGCTGGCAAAGCCGGTCAGCACCACGATCAGCATGTCGGGATCATGCGTGTGCAAGAGCTCGACGCAGGCAAGCCCGGAGGCGCCGCCGAGCTTGAGGTCGACCACGGCGTGGCCGAACGAGCGCTCCTCCAGCACTTGGCGTACCTCTTCGATCGAGGCGGCGAGCACGACCTCGTAGCCACGGCGCTCGAACGAGCGTTTCAGTGTGCGGGCGAAGCCGGCATCGTCCTCGACGACGATGAGCGAGCGGTCAGGCGTCAAAATTCCCTCCGATCGCGAGCGTTGCGAGCGGCAGCGTGAGACGAACGGTGGCGCCGCGCTTCCTGTGGTTCTCGGCGGTCACGCTGCCTCCTAATTTGCGCACCACGTTCACCACCAGGAACAGGCCGAGCCCGCCGCCGGCGCGGCCCTTGCTGGACTGATAGGGCTTTCCGAGCTGCGCCAGCATCTCCGGCGCAAAGCCCGGGCCGCGGTCGCTGATCGACAGCACGAGATTGTCGCCCTCGCGCTCGGCGACGAGCTCGACCCAATCGCGCGAGACCTCATAGGCGTTGTCGAGCACGTTGAAGATCACCTGCTTCAGCGCGATGTCGGAGACGATCGCGACGTCCTCGCCGAAGGTGTTGACGAAGTAGAGCGTCCGCGCCGAGCGCGCGTCGCGCCATTCCTCCACCAGCGCGGTGACGAACGCCGTCACCGTCGTCGGCGAGGAGCCTTCGCCGCGTGCTTCGCCCGCCGACACCAGGATGCCCGTCACGATCGATTTGCAGCGTTGCAGCGAGGTCTCCATCTCCGCGAGATCCTCGGCGAGCTCCTGATCGGCGGCGAGATCTGGCATGCGGCGCCAGTCGCTGAGGATCACCGAAAGCGAGGCGAGCGGGGTGCCGAGCTCGTGGGCCGCGCCGGAGGCGAGCAGGCCCATGCGCACGATGTGATCCTGCTCGGCCGCGTGCTGGCGCAGCGCCGCCAGATGCGCGTCGCGCTCGCGCAAATTCCTGTTGATGCGGGTGACGAACACCACCAGCAGCACGGCGTTGAGGACGAAGCCCAACAGCATGCCTGCTACGGTGAGGCTGTAGGTCTCGCTGATGGGATTTGGCGGCAGGTCGAGCGGCCTGTAGGCGAGCGTCAGCCACACGAAACTCGCGCAGGTCAGCGCAACCAGCGACCAGGTCGAGCGGGCGTCGAGCAGCACCGCGCCCAGCGTGACCTGGAGCAGGAACAGCGAGGTGAAGGGATTGGTGGCGCCGCCAGAGAGGTAGAGCTGCGCGGTCAGCGCGGCGACGTCGAGCATCAGCGCGACCAAAAGCTCGTTGTTGGTGATCGCCGCGCGATGGCGCACCCAGACCAGGCTGGAGACGTTGAGCAGCACCAGCGCGCCGATCACCGCGCCCATCCGTTCCAAGGGCAGGGGGATGCCAAGCCCGAAATGCACGGCGCCGATGGTCACGATCTGGCCGACCACCGCGGTCCAGCGCAGCTGGATCAGCAGCGCCATGTTCTTGCGGTTGGTCTCGTCGTCGGTGGGAGCAGTGCCGATCAGCTCGCCGCGCGCGTCCTCCTGCGATTGCAGCGTCACGGCCAGCTCGCCGCCATGGGCCAGCGTCCGGGGGCTCGACTTTGCGTCGTCAGGTCGGCTCGACGATCGTTCCAGCATCTGATCCCGTCCTGCGGGCAGCGGCGTCGGAGCCGCCGGCCGGTTCGTGGACGAAGCGTTTGCGGCGCAATAGCCCGCCGCCGAATGTGACGAAAAGTCGACCGGCTAGCATGAAAGCCAGGGCAAACCACGTCAGTGCGTAGATCAGGTGGTTATTGGGAAAGCGGATCACGGTCAATCCGCCGATCGGACCGCCGGCAATTTGTGATCCGGCGTCGGCATCCACGAAAAAGGGCGCGACCTCGTGGAGGCCGCGTGCCGCCGCGATCGCGGCGACATCCCGCGAGTACCAGCGGTTGTGCTGCGGCACGTTGTTCCTGAGGAATCCGCCCCTGCGCTCCGTGATGCGCAACAGACCCGTGATCTCAACCTCGCCGTCGGGATTGCCGTCCCGGCGCGTCGAGGCGTCGCGCCGCTCGGAGGGCACGAAGCCGCGGTTGATCAGGACCTGCGTGCCGTCGCTGCGCAGAAGCGGCGTCAGCACCCAATAGCCGGGGCCTTCCTCGGTGACGGCCTGCACCAGCGTCTCGCGGTCATGCAGGAAACGGCCGGTGAGGGTGACGTGCCTGTACTCGTCGTTCGCGGTGGAGATCGTGGGCCACGCAGCGGGCGAGGGAACCGGCTGGGCCGGGGCATGAACGCGCTGCTCGACCCGGTCGATCAGCGCCAGCTTCCAGGCGCGGCGTTCGACCTGCCAGATGCCCAGCGCGATCAGAACGGCAATCGCCGTGAGCGAGAGGACCGTGAGCCACAGGGAGGGGGATCGCGCAGCCTTGCCGCGCGTCCCGCCTGCCTTGTTCGTCCCGGTCCAGATCTTGCTCACGTCAGAGGCTCGCTCACTTCATTCCGCTCATCTGATGAATCGGCATCATGTTGCTGTTGAGGTGGTTCATCACCCACAGCGAACCGGAAAGCGCGATCACCACCATGACGATAGTGAAGATCAGCGCCATCATGCTCCAGCCGTTCTCCGACGTCGTATTCATGTGCAGGAAGTAGATCATGTGCACGACGATCTGCACGACTGCGAAGGCCATGATGAGCAGCGCGGTGATCTGCTTGCTCGGCAGCGCGCCGCTCATCACCAGCCAGAACGGGATCGCGGTGAGCACGACCGAGAGCACGAAGCCGAGCATATAGGTCGAGAACGTGCCGTGGGCGTGGCCGTCGCCATGGTGATGATCGTCGGCGTGCGCGGCGTGAGTATCGGTGTTCATCGCAGAACTCCCAGGAGATAGACGAAGGTGAAGACGCCGATCCAGACTACGTCGAGGAAGTGCCAGAACATCGACAGGCACATCAGGCGGCGGCGGTTGGCTTCGATCAGGCCGAACTTCCAGACCTGCACCATCAGCGTCACCAGCCAGATCAGGCCGCAGGAGACGTGCAGGCCGTGGGTGCCGACCAGGGTGAAGAACGCGGACAGGAAGGCGCTGCGCTGCGGCGTGGCGCCCTCGTGGATCATGTGGGCGAACTCGGTGAGCTCGATGCCGATGAAGGCGAGGCCGAACAGGCCGGTGATCGCCAGCCAGATCTGCGTCTGGCCGACCTTGTTCTGCTGCATCGTCAGCATGGCGAAGCCGTAGGTGATCGACGACAGCAGCAGCATCGAGGTGTTCACCGCGACCAGATTCAGGTCGAACAGGTCCTTCGGCGCCGGACCGGCGGCATAGTTGCCGCCGAGCACGCCGAAGGTGGCGAACAGGATCGCGAAGATGAGGCAGTCGCTCATCAGATAGATCCAGAAGCCGAGCGCGGTGCTCCAGCCTTCCGGATGCGGGTGCTCGTCGGCGAGGTAGAAGATCGGCTCGCCAGATTGGGTGGGATTGATCGCGACAGTCATTTTACTTGGCTCCGGCGAGCAGTTTGGTGCGCGCGTCCTCGGTCCGGATGACGTCTTCAGCCGGAATGTCGAAGTCGCGGTGATAGTTGAAGGTGTGACCGATACCGACGGCGAACATCGCGATGAAGCTCGCGGCGGCCAGCCACCAGATGTACCAGATCAGGCCGAACCCCATCGCGGTGGCAAGACCGGCGAGGATGATGCCGGTGCCGGTGCTGCTGGGCATGTGGATCGGCTTGAACCCGTTGAGCGGACGCTGGTAGCCGCGCTTTTTCATGTCCCACCACGCGTCGTTGTCGTGCACGACGGGCGTGAAGGCGAAGTTATAGTCCGGCGGGGGTGAAGAGGTCGCCCATTCCAGCGTGCGTGCATCCCAGGGATCGCCGGTGACGTCCTTGAGCTGCTCGCGCTTGAGGAAGCTCACCGCGAACTGCACCAGCATGCAGATGATACCGAGCAAGACGAGCCCGGCGCCGATCGCGGCGATGACGAACCAGATCTGGAGCGAGGGATCGTCGAACACGCGCAGGCGGCGGGTCACGCCCATTAGGCCGAGCACATAGAGCGGCATGAAGGCAAGATAGAAGCCGGTGACCCAGAACCAGAACGACAGCTTGCCCCAGAACGGATCGAGCTTGAAGCCGAACGCCTTCGGGAACCAGTAGCTGATGCCTGCGAACGCGCCGAACACCACGCCGCCGATGATCACATTATGGAAGTGCGCGATCAGGAACAGGCTGTTGTGCAGGACGAAGTCGGCCGGCGGTACCGCGAGCAGAACGCCGGTCATGCCGCCGATCACGAAGGTCAGCATGAAGGCAATGGTCCACATCATCGGTAGCTCGTAGCGGATGCGGCCGCGATACATCGTGAACAGCCAGTTGAACATCTTCGCCCCCGTCGGGATCGAGATGATCATCGTGGTGATGCCGAAGAACGAGTTGACGCTGGCGCCCGAGCCCATCGTGAAGAAGTGATGCAGCCAGACCAGGTACGACAGGATGGTGATGACGACCGTGGCGTAGACCATCGAGGTGTAGCCGAACAGCCGCTTGCCGGAGAAGGTCGAGGTGACTTCCGAGAAGATGCCGAAGGCGGGGAGAACTAGGATGTAGACCTCGGGGTGGCCCCAGATCCAGATCAGGTTCACGTACATCATCGGGCTGCCGCCGAAATCGTTCGTGAAGAAGTTGGTGCCGACGTAGCGGTCGAGCGAGAGCAGCGCGAGCACGACCGTGAGGACGGGGAAAGAGGCGACGATCAGGACGTTGGTGCAGAGCGAGGTCCAGGTGAACACCGGCATCCGCATCATGGTCATGCCCGGAGCTCGCAGCTTGACGATAGTACAGACCAGGTTGATGCCGGATAGCGTCGTGCCGACGCCGGCGACCTGAAGCGCCCAGATGTAATAGTCGACGCCGACGTCGGGACTGTAGCCGATGTTCGACAGCGGCGGGTAAGCCAGCCAGCCGGTGCGGGCGAATTCGCCGATGAACAGCGAGGCCATCACCAGCACTGCGCCGCCGACCGTCATCCAGAAGCTGAAATTGTTCAGGAACGGGAACGACACGTCGCGCGCGCCGATCTGGAGCGGCACGACGTAGTTCATCAGGCCGGTGACCAGCGGCATCGCCACGAAGAAGATCATGATCACGCCGTGGGCGGTGAAGACCTGATCGTAGTGATGGGCGTTGAGATAGCCTTCGGAACCGCCAAAGGCGAGCATCTGCTGGCCGCGCATCATCAGCGCGTCGGCGAAGCCGCGCAGCAGCATCACGATGCCGAGGATCATGTACATGATGCCGATGCGCTTGTGGTCGACGGTGGTGAACCACTCGCGCCACAGATAGCCCCAGAGACGGAAATAGGTGAGGGCGCCGAGCAACGCGGCGCCGCCGAGCGCGACCACCGCGAAGGTGCCGACGACGATCGGCTCGTGCAGCGGCAGCGATTCGAAGCCGAGCCGGCCGAAGATGAGCTTGAGAAGATCAGGAGACATGCGGGATCTCTTTAAGAATCTGACTTCGGACGCTGTCCGAGGAAGAAGGACGAGGACTTCAGCGGCGTGAACGACGGCCGCTTCAGGCCGGCGCCGAGCAGCGGCGCGGTGTCGGTCGGCGCCTTGATTGACGCGGTGGTCGCGGCGCCTTGCGGCGCATCCGGGGTGCAGGTGCCGGCAACGAAGCTCGGCTCCAGCCCAAGCGCCGTGCCGCGGCGGGCGTATTTGTCGTAGGCGAGCGGCAGCGTATTGTTCACGCCCTGATGGCCGGCTCCGCCCTTGGCGTCAATCGCCATCATCTCGCTCTGGCACATCTTGCCGGTCTCGACGCACATATTAAGGATCAGGCGGTAGAGATCGGAATCGATCGTGCCGTAGCGCCGGACCGGTTCGTTCTGACTGGGTTTTTCGAGCTGGAGATATTCGGCGCGGCCGAGCGAGCCGCCGGCCGACTTGGCGCTGGCGATCCAGGCATCAAAGCCCTTGTCGTCGAGGCCCTGGAAGTTGAAGTGCATGCCGGAGAAGCCGGCGCCGCTGTAATTCGCCGAAAAACCCTTGTAGGTGCCGGCGTGGTTGACGACGGCGTGGAGCTTGGTCTCCATGCCCGGCATCGCGTAGATCTGGCCGGCGAGCGCGGGGATGTAGAACGAGTTCATCACCGAGGACGCCGTGATGCGGAAGGTGATCGGACGGTCGACCGGAGCTGCGAGCTCGTTGACGGTGGCAATGCCGTAGTCCGGGTAGATGAAGAGCCATTTCCAGTCGAGCGCGACGACGTCGACCTCGAGCGGGGCCTTGGATTGATCGACGGCGCGCTCGGCATGGATGCGGCCGAGCGTGCGATAAGGGTCGAGCAGATGCGTTCCCATCCAGGTCAGCGCGCCCAGGCAGACGATGATCAAGAGCGGCGCCGACCAGATCACCAGCTCGAGCTTGGTCGAGTGGTCCCAATCCGGCTCGTAGCGAGCCTCAGTGTTGGACTGGCGGTAGCGCCAGGCGAACAGCACCGTCAGCGCCATCACGGGGACGACAATCAGGAGCATCAGGACGGTGGAGATGATGACGAGGTCGCGCTGCTGGGCAGCGATATCGCCGGCGGGCGCCAGCACGACGTAGTTGCAGCCACTAAGCGCAGCCGCCAGGGGTAGCAGCGCCAGAATCTTGAGACGGGACACGAGCCGAGCCTTTGAGAATGAGTTTCCTTTGCCGGCCCAACGGGTAGCTGCGGCGCAGCAATCCGGACATTGGACAATTTGTCCAATGTTGCAGTGCGGAATGTTGAGTCAGAGAGGTCCAGATTGCCTGGCGTCCCGCCGGGCGGTTGGCTTTGGTTTTCAGGACGTTAAGGGCGCACGCATGGCGACGGCACAGACCCCCGCAATGGCAGACCTCCACTCGGGCGAGCACGGCCACGACCAGGCGAGCCCCGGCGAGATCGCCATCGGCGTCATCATTGGCCGTACCTCGGAATTCTTCGACTTCTTCGTCTTCGCGATCGCCTCCGTGATCGTGTTCCCCCGCCTGGTGTTCCCGTTCGCGAGCGAACTGACGGGCACGCTCTATTCCTTCATGATCTTCGCGCTGGCCTTCATGGCCCGCCCCATCGGCACCGTCATTTTCATGACGATCGACCGCGCCTACGGCAAGACGGCCAAGCTGATCTCGGCGCTTTTCCTGCTCGGCACTGCCACCGTCGCGATCGCGTTCCTGCCGGGCTATCACGAGATCGGCGTTGCCGCGATCTGGCTGCTGGCGCTGGCGCGTATCGCGCAGGGTTTGGCCTGGGGCGGCGCCTGGGACGGTCTCGCCTCGCTGCTGGCGCTGAATGCGCCGCCCTCCAAGCGTGGCTGGTACGCAATGGTGCCGCAGCTAGGGGCCCCGCTCGGGCTGATCGTGGCGAGCGCGCTGTTCGCCTATTTCGCCGGCAACCTCTCGGCCGACGATTTCTTCGACTGGGGCTGGCGCTATCCGTTCTTCGTCGCCTTCGCCATCAACGTCGTGGCGCTGTTCGCCCGCCTGCGCATGGTGACGACCGAGGAATATGCTTCGCTGTTCGAGACTCGCGAATTGCAGCCGGCGCGCATCTCAGACACCGTCGCGCGCGAAGGTCAGAACATCATGCTCGGTGCGTTCGCGCCGCTGGCGAGCTTCGCGCTGTTCCACATGGTGACGGTGTTTCCGCTGTCCTGGGTGTTCCTGTTCACCCGCGAAAGCCCGGTGCGCTTCCTGATCATCGAAATCGTTGCTGCCGTGTTCGGCGTCGCCGCGATCGTGATCTCCGGCATCATCGCCGACCGTGTCGGCCGCAAGTCGCTGCTGATGGGATCGGCGATCGCGATCGCGATCTATAGCGGCTTCGCCCCGCAGCTGCTCGACGCTGGTGCGTTCGGCGAGACCATCTACATGGTGATCGGCTTCATCCTGCTCGGCCTGTCCTTCGGCCAGTCCTCGGGCGCGATCGCCTCGAATTTCAAGCAGACGTACCGTTACACGGCGTCCGCACTGACGTCGGATATGGCCTGGCTGTTCGGCGCCGGCTTCGCGCCGCTGGTGGCGCTTTTGCTCGCCACCAATCTCGGCGTCATCGCCTCGGGTGCGTACCTGTTGTCGGGCGCGTTCTGGACCCTGCTCGCGCTCTGGCTCAGCGGCCAGCGCGAGGCCGGCGACATGGACGCGGGGCGGTAGCCATCCGGGCTACGCGTCGATGTCAATCCGCGACGATCTTCACCCGATCACGCACCTTCACCTGCGCGTTGCGGTCGAGGCCGTTGAGCACGCGGAAACGCTCGGCGGGATGGTCGACGCCGGCCATGCGATGGGAGAGCGATTCCACGGTGTCGCCGGGCTGCACCGTGATGACCTTGATCCGTAGCGGGCGCGCGGCCTGGATCTCCTCGAGCGTCAGGCGGCGGAATGAATTGACGGTCTCGCGCGCGTTGCGGTCGCTCTCGGTCGACTTCTGCCTGGCCGCGAAGATGAAGCGGTAGACGTCGCTGCCGAAGCGCAAAGCATAGACCTTGAACTGCCACTGATCGCCCTTGGCGGTGGCGGATGCCGCCGGAAAGCCGTTGATGGTGAGATCCTCGGTGGAAGCCTTCTCGACACCTTCCATCCAGCCGGAGTTCAGGTAATCGCCGAGCGACTGCTCGGCGGGCACGCGCACCACGTCGAAGCGCATCGCCTGCGAGCCACCCTCGCGCACGCCGATCACCGCCTGCGCGGTGTTGTCGAGCGTGAAATTGTCCGGCGCCTGGAAGGTAAAGCCGAGCTTGGGATGCAGGAACCTGCGGCCGCGGACAAAGCCTTCGCTGGGGTCTTCGCCATAGACGAGATTGTCGATCGCGGCGAGATAGGTCTCGCGGTCGCGCTCGGCGCCTTCGGGCGCTGCATATTGTCGCGCGATGGTCTGCGCATTCTGCACGCGCTCCGGGGTGGCCGGATGCGACGAGGTGAAATCCTGCGCGCGCGGATCGAGCGAGCTTTTCCCGGCCTTCAGCTCGGCATTACGCTCCATCGCCGAGAGGAAGCGCGCCGCACCGTAAGGGTCAAAATGCGCGCGGGCGGAAATGCCGACGCCGATGCCGTCGGCCTCGATCTCCTGCTTGCGCGAGAAGCTCGCCATGGTGAGCTTGGTCTTGGCGAGCGCGAGCGCGGTCAGATCTGGATCGTTGCTCATGTCGGTGACGACACGGGTGACGATCGCGGCTTGGCGCGCCTGGTCCTCGCGCATCGCGGCGTGCTTGGACAGGACATGCGCCATCTCGTGACTGAGCACGGAGGACAATTCCGAGGTGTCGCTGGCGAGCGCGAGCAGGCCGCGCGTGACGTAGAGCTGGCCGTTCGGCAGTGCGAACGCATTCACCGCGCCGGAATTGAGGATGGTGACCTTATAGCCCTGATCGGGGCGGTCGGAGACGGCGACCAGCCGGTCGACGGTCTTGCTGACGAGCGATTCCAGCCGCGGATCGTCATAGGTGCCGCCATAGCTCGCCAGGATGCGCTCGTGCTCCTTCTCGGTGGCCGGGGTCTGCGCGACGGCGGGTTTCGGCTTGGGCATCGCGACAGCCGGTGGGGTCGCGGCGGCCTGGAACCTGCCCATGTCGCCGCAGCCGGCGAGAAGCCCGCCCAGAACAAGGCACAGCGCGGCCGGCGCAGCCCGCAGGCGGCGGCCATCACCTCGTTCGTGCCGTTCTAGCACCCCATTCACGTCGCTTAACCCGTGCCCGGCCCTTTTAGGGCCTTACCCCTGTCGGCTCGTTTGCGCCCAGCAACTCGACCTGTCCCACGAGGCGTATATCGATACGCGGCCCCGTATTCCCTTCAACCCAGCCCCGAACGCGAATACGTCGATTCTCCAAGGACTTGAGGGTAATTCCGGCGTTTTCGAATGCCGGCAGCGTGCGCCTTGAAATAGTCGCCGCAAAGCCCCGTGTCCAGTTTCGTCCGAAGTTGAGGTAGGTCATTGCCCCAGCTTGCCGGACCGACAGGACTTTGCCCTCGACCACCATAAAACGCCCAATCCCTGCCAAAATATCGTCCGGACTTTCCGCGTTTTTTATGGCCGACGGATCAGCCCAGCTGCCCATTTTTTGGCGCCGCGCCTCGGCTTCCGACGCCATCAGGGCGGCCGCGCAGTCCTTGTCCGTGATCTCGGCGGAGACGATGGCATCGCCTTGGGCGAGCAGCGTGGCCTGTACCGAGATATCGCTCTCGCCGACGAACACAAAAGCGCCTTGCCGGCCGTAGCGGTCAGGTGTGTCGTCTGTGCCGCGCAGGGCCACGTCGCGGCCGGCGAGCAGCGACGTCAGGGCCTGCTTTGTCGTCGCCGTCGTCTCGATGCCGATCAGGCGGATTTCGCGGCCATCGTCGAGACGCACGCTGCGCGCATCGACGATGGCCGCGACGCGGCCTTCGCCCTGAGACTCGAACTGGCATGGGCTCGCGGATGCGCTGTGACCCGCGACGAGAAGAAGTGCGACGATGAGGTGAAGGCGTGGCGTCACGTGACCCGGAGAGGTTGTATTGCGTGCCAAGCTTAGCTCATGCGTAGTGGCTCGCGAAGAGGCTTCCTCATACTCCGTCATTGCGAGCGCAGCGAAGCAATCCAGAGCCCCTCCGCGGAAAGATTCTGGATTGCTTCGCTACGCTCGCAATGACGTGGAGACATTTGTCCGCGCCTCACCATTCCGCTTTGCGGAAAACACACGCGGCAATCGTGCGCACGCAACGTACCTTCGCTTGCTGCGCTCTCGCGCATACGGCATGATTGCAGCAACACCAATAGCCAAGCCGCCATCAGAGCACGGCGCGATAAGGGAGACCTTTTTCATGAAGCGTATTTTGTCGGTCATTTTTGCCGCAGCGTTTGCCCTGAGCGCGAGCGCCGTGCAGGCGGAGGACAAGCCGCCGCTCAAGATCGGCGGCATCCTCGACATGTCGAGCCTCTATGCGGACATCACCGGCCCCGGCAGCGAGACCGCGGCCAAGATGGCTGTCGAAGACTTTGGCGGCGAGGTGCTGGGACGCAAGATCCAGGTGCTGGCGGCCGACCATCTCAACAAGGCCGATCTGTCCGCCAACATCGCCCGCGACATGCTCGACAATCAGGGCGTCGAGATGATCTACGACGTCGCGGCCTCGGCGACCGCGCTCGCCGCCGGAGAGATCGCGAAAGCGCGTAACAAGATCATCATCTTCAACGGCCCGGGCTCGATCCGCCTCAGCAACGAAGCCTGCGGTCCCTATACCGTGCACTACGTGTTCGACACGTTCGCCCAGGCCAACGTGACCGGCCTTGCCGCGGTCAAATCGGGCCTCGACACCTGGTTCTTTCTCACCGCCGATTATGCCTTCGGCCAGGATCTGGAGAAGGATACCAGCAACGTCGTCACCAAGACCGGTGGCAAGGTGCTCGGCAGCGTGCGTCATCCGCTCAACACCTCGGATTTCTCGTCGTTCCTGCTGCAGGCGCAGGCCTCGAAGGCCAAGGTGATTGGGCTCGCCAATGCCGGCGGCGACACCGTCAACGCCATCAAGCAGTCGGCGGAGTTCGGCATCATGAAGGGCGGCCAGAAGCTGTCGCCGCTGCTCGCCTTCGTCACCGACATCGACTCGATCGGGCTTGAGACCGCGCAGGGCCTGCTGCTGGCCGAAGCGTTCTACTGGGACATGAACGAGGAGACGCGCGCCTTCTCGAAGCGCTTCCAGGAACGCGTGAAGCGGCCGCCGACCTCGGCGCAGGCCGGCGTCTATTCCTCCGTCACGCATTATCTGAAAGCGGTGAAGGCAGCCGGCACGACCGACGCTGCGGCGGTCATGAAGGTGATGAAGGAGACGCCGATCAACGACTTCTTCGCCAAGGGTGGCAAGATCCGCGAGGACGGCCGCATGATCCACGACATGTACCTGTTCGAGGTGAAGAAGCCGTCGGAATCCAAGGGCCGCTGGGACGATTACAAGCTGCTCGCCACCGTCCCCGGCAATGAGGCGTTCCAGTCGCTGGAGCAGTCGCGCTGCCCGCTGGTGAAGAAATGACAGCGTGACGAACTCGCAACGTCATTGCGAGGAGCGAAGCGACGAAGCAATCCAGACGGCATCTGCGGAAACACTTCTGGATTGCTTCGCTTTGCTCGCAATGACGGTGTGGTGATAGCTAAAACAACAAGGGAGACGTCCCATGAACGACATGGTCCTGCAAAAGCTCGAAGGCGGGCTGCTCACCATCACGATGAATCGCCCGGAGCGGAAGAACGCGCTCAACCCCGACATGGTCGCCGGACTGGTCGAGGCGGCGCGGCGCGCGGCCGATGATCCGGAGGTGCGGGCGGTGCTGTTCAAGGGCGCGGGCGGCAGTTTCTGCGTCGGCGGCGACGTCAAGTCGATGGCGGAGGGCCGCGCGCCGCTGCCGTTCGAGCAGAAGCTCGCAAACCTGCGCCGCGGCATGGAGGTCTCGCGCATCCTGCATCAGATGCCAAAGCCCATCGTGGCGCAGCTCGACGGCGCGGCGGCCGGCGCCGGCCTGTCGATGGCGCTGTCCTGCGACCTGCGCATCGCCAGCGAATCCTGCAAGATCACCACGGCCTTCGCCAAGGTCGGCTTCTCCGGCGATTACGGCGGGACCTATTTTCTGACGCAACTGCTCGGCAGCGCGCGGGCGCGCGAGCTCTATCTGATGTCGCCGGTGCTGACTGCAAAAGAGGCGCATGCGATCGGCATGGTGACGAAGGTGGTTCCCGACACCGAGATCGACGCTGCCGCGCACGAGCTCGCGCTGTCGCTGGCGCAGGGCCCATCGATTGCGCTTGGCTTCATCAAGCGCAACATCAACAATGCCGAGCATCTGGCGCTGGAGGATTGCTTCGATGGCGAGGCGATCCATCACACCCGATGCGGCGACACCGAGGACCACAAGGAGGCCGCCAAAGCCTTCGTCGAGAAGCGCAAGCCGACCTTCAAGGGCGCATGACGATGGCGCCCTATATCCGGCTGCGTCAGATCTGCCTGGTGGCGCCGCAGCTTGAGCCTGTCATCACGGACATCGCCAGGATCATGGGCCTCACTGTGTGCTATCGCGACGGCAATGTCGCGAAATACGGTCTGGAGAACGCGCTGCTCCCGGTCGACACAATCCTGCTGGAAGTCGTGGCGCCCTTCAAGGACGGCACCACGGCCGGCCGCTTCATTGAGAAGACCGGCGGCCGCGGCGGCTACATGGCGATCTTCTGCTGCAACGATCCGGACGAGCGCGGCCGCAACGCCAACGCGCTGGGCGTGCGCACCGCCAACGTCATCGACCATGCGCCCTATCACGGCGTGCAGCTCCACCCCCGCGACTGCCGCGCCGCCTTCATCGAGTTCAATCACACCGAAGGCAGCGACGACATTCTCGGCGTCTATCCGCCGGCGGGACCCGACTGGCAAAAATTCATCCGCAAGGATGTGACGCAGGCGCTGACGACCGTGGAGATGCAAAGCCCAGACCCGCAGGGGCTGGCGGAGCACTGGGGTAAGATCATTGGTATTGCGCCGCGCGACGCCGAACTGAAGCTGCCCAATGCAAGCTTCCGATTCGTGAAGGGGGCCAGCGAGATCATGAGCGCGCTGGAGTTTCGGGTGGCTGACGTGGCGGGCGTGCTGCATGCGGCCAAGGCGAAGGGGCTGGCCGTTGCCGGCAACGAGTTCTTGTTAGGTGGTGTAACGTTCCGCGTCGCTTGATTTGTCGGCTCATCTCTCACCGTGTCGTCGTGCCCGGGCTTGTCCCGGGCATCCGCGTTCTTGAGCTGGAATGACGGCGTTGGATGGTCGGGACAAGCCCGGCCATCACGGATAGACTAATCGAAAAACAACAGGGACACGCCATGCCGCATCCGCTCGACAGCTTCTTTGCGCCCG
The DNA here is from genome assembly GCF_023073715.1 of Bradyrhizobium sp. 164. Taxonomy (GTDB): domain Bacteria; phylum Pseudomonadota; class Alphaproteobacteria; order Rhizobiales; family Xanthobacteraceae; genus Bradyrhizobium. Next base: position 124,775 of record NZ_JADPKA010000006.1, on the reverse strand, counting down.
CGAGCATCGCGCTGATCGGGGCCTCGCGCGATCACGAGAAGATTCCGGGGCGGCTTTTGTCGATGCTGCGCAAGAACGATTATCCCGGCAAGATCTATCCGGTGAACCCGAACTATGCCGACATCGATGGGCTCGCCTGCTGTAAATCGATCGCCGAGATCGGCGCTCCGGTCGATCTCGCCGTCATCGTCATTCCGGCCCGCGCAGTGCTGCCAGCGCTCGAGCAATGCGCCGCCGCCGGGGTCAAGAACGCCGTCATCATCTCCTCTGGCTTCGCGGAGGAGGGCGGCGACAGCGCAGCAATGCAGGACGCGATCGCGGCGCTGGCGAGACGCACCGGCATGCGGATTTCCGGCCCCAATGCCGAGGGCTTCTTCAGCCAAATGCAGCGCGTGGCGGCCACCTTCAGTCCCGCAGCGGACGTCAAGCCGGGTGTGGTACCGCTGGTCGCTACGCAAAAGCGGATCGGCATCGTCGCGCAGAGCGGCGGCATCGGCTTTGCCTATTATCATCGTGCGAAGGCGATCGGTATCGCCGTGAGCTACGTTGTCAGCGCCGGCAACGAATCCGATCTCGGCGCCGGCGAGTTCCTGGACTATTTGGTGCAGGACGCCTCGACCGACGTGATCCTGCTGTTCATCGAAGGCATCCGTGACGTCGACAAGTTTCTGGCCGCGGCGCGGCGCGCTGCCGAGACGAGAAAGCCCGTCATCGTGACAAAAGTCGGCCGTTCCGGCGCAGGCCAGCGGGCGGCAGCCTCGCACACGGCGAGCATGGCCGGCTGGTCGACGGCCTATGACGCGGTGTTCGCGAAATACGGATTCATCGTCTCCAACGATCTCGACGAGGCGCTGACGATCGCGGCGCTGCTCGCCAGCAATCCGCTGCCAAAGGGCGATCGCGTCGCCGTTGTCACCGTCTCCGGCGGCGCCGGCATCTGGGCCGCGGATGCTGTGGCACTGCAAGGCTTGCAGGTGCCGGAGCTCTCCGAAATGATCCAGGCCGGGATCCGAACGCTGATGCCATCCTACGGCACCGCACGCAACCCGATCGACGTTACGGCGCAAGGCGTGACCTCCGGCGGATTGCAGAAGAGCGTCGACCTGCTCACCGCCTCCGACGAGGTCGACGCGGTGCTGGTCGTGCTCTCACTGTCGAGCGAGGTGCGCAAACCGTTCGACGAGGCCGAGCTGACGCCGGCGCTGGCGGCGCAGAAGAAGCCGGTCGCGTTCTATTCCTACACGGTGCCCTCCGACTTCGCGCGGCGGGAGCTCGCGAAGTCCGGTGTCGTGGTCCTCTCCGGTTTGACTCATGTCGGCGTCGCGATGCGGCGGCTCGTCGACTACGCAATGTTCAATCTGCCGAAGCCCGCGGACGAGACGCGGTTGCCGGTGCGCGATCTCTCTGCGCATTTGAAGCAGCAGGCATTGTCCGAGGCCGACAGCAAGGCATTGCTCCGCGGCGCCGGCATCGGGCTGCCGGACGAAGTGTTGGTGACGGAAAAGGCCGGGCTGGATGAAGCCGTCGCCCGCGTAGGCTTTCCGCTGGTGATGAAGATCCAGTCGCCCGACATCGCGCACAAGAGCGAAGTCGATGGCGTGCGGGTCAACATCACCACCAAGGGCGAGGTCTTCCTGGCATTCGAAGCGTTGCTCAACAATGCGCGCAGGCAGCGGCCGGCGGCGGTCATTCAAGGTGTGCTGGTCGGGCCGATGGCGAAGAAGGGCGTCGAGATCATCGTGGGAACGATGACGGACAAGACATTTGGCCCGATGGTGATGGTGGGGCTCGGCGGCGTCACGACCGAGCTATTCCGCGATGTGATCTATCGTCCGGCGCCTGTCGGTGCGGAGGAGGCCGGCGCGATGCTGGCAGGATTGAAGGCTGCGCCGCTCCTGAACGGTTTTCGCGGAGGGGCGAGGGCGGATGTCACGGGTCTGGCGCAGCTCGTCGCCGATATCTCCGTGCTTGCCGCACGGCATGCAGCGGAGATCGCGGAGATCGAGCTCAACCCGGTGCTGGTGCACCCGGAGGGGCAGGGCGTGACGATCGTCGACGCGCTGGTGGTGGGGCGCACTTAAACCCTCTCCCCTTGTGGGAGAGGGGGGCTCGCCGCATCCCGGCGAGACGGGTGAGGGGTATCTCTCCGCAAATACGGACTTGATCGCATGGATAGATACCCCTCATCCGGCGCTTCGCGCCACCTTCTCCCACAAGGGGAGAAGGAACAAAGAGGTGCCTTCACCCGACGAGCTACCTTCCCCTAAAATTCGCCACGCGCCGTTCTTCCGTCGCCTTCACGCCCTCCTTAAAATCCTCCGTCGCGCGCAGCCGCGTCTGCTCGGCGAGTTCGTGATTGGTCGCCGCCATGACGCGGTCGGCCAATCCGGCGCGCATCGTGGCGCGGGTGGAGAGCAGGCCGAGCGGGGAGCATTCGGCGATCTCGCTGGCGAGCTTCATCGCGGCCGCCTTGACCTGGTCCTGCGGCACCAGCTCGTTGGCGAGGCCCCATTTGTAAGCCTCCTCGCCGGTGACGCGGCGGCTGGTATAGAACATCAGCTCGGCGTTGTTCTTGCCGATCAGCTCGGGCAGCGTCACGGTCAGGCCGAAGCCGGGATGGAAGCCGAGCTTGGTAAAGTTCGCGGAGAAGCGGGCTTCGGGACAGGTGACGCGGAAGTCCGCGGAGACCGCCAGGCCCAGGCCGCCGCCGATGGCAGCGCCCTGCACGGCGGCGACGATCGGCTTCTTGGCGCGGAAGATGCGCACGGCCTGGATGTAGAGATGGTTGATCGGCCCGAGACTGTCGGCCGGATCGCCCTTGGCGGTCTTCTCCGCTTCGCGCGCTTCCTGCGCCTGCCGCGCCGGATCGCCGAAATTGGCGCCGGCGCAGAATGCCTTGCCCTGTGCCGATAGAACCGAGGCGCGGATTTCGATGTCGCGGTCGAACTCGTCGAGCGCATCCGCGATCTGGTTGATCAGCGAGATGTCGAAGAAGTTGAGCGGCGGGCGGCGGATCTCGATGGTGCCGACATGTCCGACCTTCTCGACGCCGATGTCATTATAGGTGCTCATAGGTTGTCTCCAAACATCTCGATCTCTCAGTAGCGAAGAACCACCTCTCCCATCGGGAGAGGTCGGCGCGTAGCGCCGGGTGAGGGGCTGCGGTCCTGGTGAGGGCGTAACCCCTCACCCGATTTGCTGACGCAAATCGACCTCTCCCTATGGGAGAGGTGGCCGGAGCGAGCCGCGATCGTGTCGTCCATTCGTCCTAACGCAAGCCCAGTCCGCGGGCGATGATGCCGCGCAGCACCTCGGTGGTGCCGCCCTGGATGGTGAGTTTCGGTGCGGTCTTGATGGCGAAATCGAGCTGCCGCTCCAGCGTCTCGCGGTTGGTCGCGGTCTCCTCGACGAAGGCGGCGAGATCGCGCACCCGGTGCGGCAGCTGCTGCTCCCAGACCGTGCCGATATCCTTGACGATGGACGCTTCCACCACCGGCTCCTTGCCGGCCTGCAGCATGCCGGCAACCGAAACCGACATGCGCCGCATGGTGTGGAGCTGCGCAACCAGGCGCCCGATGCCCTCGGCGCTGCGCGTGTCCGGGTTGGGGCCGATCGCGCGCACCAGCTCGGTCAGCACGTAATAGGTTTCGAGGAAGCGTTCGGGGCCTGAACGCTCATAGGCAAGCTCCGATGTCGCCTGCTTCCAGGCGCCATCGACCTCGCCGAGCACATGATCGTCGGGAATGAAGTGATCAGTGAAGACGACCTCGTTGAACTCGTACTGGCCGGTGATCTGGCCGATCGGGTTCACCTTGATGCCCGGCTGCTTCATCTTGACCAGGAACTGGGTCAGGCCGTGGCGGCGGTTTTCCTTGGTCGGCGGCGAGGTCCGGAAGATCGCGATCATGTAGTCGGCAATATGCGCCGACGAGGTCCAGATCTTGGTGCCGTTGATGAGATAGCCGCCGTCGGTCTTGGTCGCGCGTGTCTTTGCCGCGAACAGGTCGGAGCCGGAGTTCGGCTCGCTCATGCCGATAGCGAAACAGATCTCGCCGCGGCAGATGCGCGGCAGGATCTCCATCTTGATGTGCTCGGGCGCATATTTCAGCAGCACCGGTCCGCTCTGGCGATCGGCGACGAAGAAGCGCCGCGTCGGCGCATTCGCCACGCGCATCTCTTCGGTCACGACGTAACGTTCGAGGAACGAGCGCTCCTGGCCGCCATATTTTTTGGGCCAGGTCATGCCGAGCCAGCCCTTGGCGCCGACCCGGCGCGAAAATTCCGGCGCGTCGGTGTCCTCGCGGTTGGGCTTGTGCGGATCGAAGGTGCCGGCGGCAATTTCTTCGGCGAGGAAGGCGCGCACTTCCTTGCGCAATTGCTCGCATTTTTCGGGGAGGCGGATCGGATCGAAACGGAGGGCAGCGGTCATTGTGGTCGTCCCCTGATCAGCGCGAAGCCACGAGCGGCCACAATTCATCGGCGCCGCGGTTTGCAACGAGCCTGCCGAGCTCGACGGCCCAATGGCTCTCCGACCCGAAATCGTCGCGCCATGCCAGCGCCCGCAGCGAGTAGCGGTGCAGGATATGCTCCATGGTGAAGCCGATCGCGCCGTGGACCTGGTGCGCGATGGCGCCGCCCTTTTCCGCAGCTTCCGCGCAACGGATTTTTGCGGAGGCGGCTTCGAGATAAACCTCGTCGTCGAACGCCTTGGCGTTCGCAATCGCATCGGCGGCAGAGGTCGCGGCCGCCAGCGCTGCGGCGGATTCACCAGCGAGGCGTGCGAGATTGTGCTGCACCGCCTGGAATTTCGAGATCTTCTTCTCGAAGGCGACGCGCTCGTTGGAATAGCGAACGGAGATATCGAGCATGGATTCCAGCGCGCCGGCGATCTGAAGGCTGCGCGCGACGCCGCCCATCAGCATCAGCGTGGTCTGCTCAAAGCTTTGTGGCGCGGGCTTGAGGGTGACGGGCTGAACCTTATCGAGCGTCACGGTGTCGCTGTGGTCGTAGCCGACATTGAGCCCGGCTTCGATCCGGGACTTGTTCGCATCGACCAGCGCGATGGACATGCCGTCCTTGCCCCGCGCCAGCACCGCAAAATGCTTCGCCGCCTTGGCAAAGGGCACGCCGCGCGCGCGGCCGAAGAGCGCGCCGTCGGCATCGAGCGTGATGTGATCCTTTGGCGAGGCCGGCAGCACCGTCATCTCGCCCTCGGGCGAGGCAATCTTGGCCTGCGCGAGCAGCCAGCCCGCGAGCATGGTCTCGGCCAGCGGAACCGCGACCGCAAAGCGGCCCGCAGCGTTCAGAAGGGCAAAGCCGTCGGCAAGGCTGGCGCCGGAGCCGCCGAGGTCGTCAGGCACCCACGAGAGCGGCAGGCCGGCCTCGCTCAGCGCCTGCCACAGCGGCGCCTGCCACGAATTCTTCTTGTCGTTGTTGATGGTTTGCGGATCGGCGAGATCAGCGAAGATTTTTTCCGCGGTCTCGACGACGATATTGTCACTCTCCGCCACAGCGTTCCCCGTGCTTTGCCATTGGCGCGTCCGCCCGTGGATGGGCGCGCGGTGTCTTCTTGCGCCCGATGATCGGAAAAAGCCATGGCCCTGACAAGCGTTGATCGCAGGCCAACCTGCAGCGCCGGCATGGGCGACAAGCTAATTCCGCTTAGCGGAGTTTGCTCGATTTGCAGGGCGCGGCAAACTCGCTAAACAAGACGCCGACATCAGATCAGGGAGGAACATCAGGGATGGCAAAGGACAGCTTGTGCGCAGTCGTGACGGGGTCGGCATCCGGCCTGGGTGCTGCAACCGCGGAAATTCTCGCGCGGAGCGGGGCCCGGCTCGTCATCAACTATTCCTCGAGCCAGAAGGAAGCCGAGGCCACGGCTGAGCTCTGCCGCAAGGCCGGCGCCGCGGAAGTCCTGGTCGCGCAGGGCGACGTCTCAAAGGATGACGATTGCCGCAAGATCGTCGCAGCGGCGGCCGGGTGGGGCCGGCTCGACGTGCTCGTCAACAATGCCGGCACCACCAAGCACGTCGCTCACGCCGATCTCGACGGCTTGTCGGCGGAAGATTTCCAGCGGGTCTATGGTGTCAACACCATCGGATCGTTCCAGATGGTACGCGCGGCACGCAGCCTGCTCGAGGCCGGCGCCAAGGCTTCGGGCCGGTCGTCGGCGGTGGTCAACGTGTCCTCGGTCGCCGGCATCAGCGGCGTCGGCTCGTCGATCGCCTATGCCGCGAGCAAGGGGGCGCTCAACACCATGACCTTGTCGCTGTCGCGCGCGCTGGCGCCGCTGATCCGCGTCAATACGGTCTGCCCCGGCTATATCGACACGCCCTGGTTCACCAAGGGCCGCGGCGAGGCCGGCGCAAAACAGGTGCGCGACAGCGTGGTGGCGAAAGTGCCGCTCAAGGTCGCCTCGAGCGCGGAAGACATCGCGCAGCTCGTCTGCTTCCTCGCGATGCCGGCCTCCAGCAATATGACCGGCGAGGTCGTGCGCATGGATGCGGGGATGCATTTGATTACGTGACCCTGTCATTGCGAGCTAAGCGAAGCAAATCCAGAAAGCGTCCGCGGCGACGGTCTGGATTGCTTCGTCGCAAGAGCTCCTCGCAATGACGCCGTGTGAGGCGGCAGGCTCCCCTACGGCCTGCGGCGATCATCCCTTGATCACGCCGCTGGCCACCAGGCGGTGCCAGATGAACAGCACCACCACGGCGCCGATCGTGGCCATGATGAAGCCGGCGCCCTGGTCGGGGCTGTAATGGCCGATGGCCTGGCCGACGAAGGTCGCGAGAAACGCGCCGGCGATGCCGAGGATGGTGGTGAGGATGAAGCCGCTCGGATTGTTCGGCCCCGGCGCGAGCCAGCGCGCGATGAGGCCGGCAACGAAGCCGACGAGGATGATCCACAACAGGCCGCCCATGCTCATGACAGTGCTCCCCTCCCTTTGACGACAATCAGATGCGGCCCGAGAGCTCGTCCTCGGTCGGCAGCCTTCCGTCCGGCGTCAGATGGTCGACCACCTGCGGCAGATACTGGCTGAGGCCGGAGAGCAGCTCCTCGCGCGACAGGCCGCTCTGGGCGGACAGGCTGTCGATCTGGTCGGCGCCGAGCGCGCTGGCGAGATCGCCCGGTGCAATCGGCTTGTTCTCGCCCTTGCCGACCCAGGAATTTGCGGCGTCGCCATGGCCGCTCTGCTGGAGCTGGTTGAGGAGATCGCCAAGCCCGCCGCTCAGCACGGTGCCGGCCGCGCCGCCCGCTAGCAGGCCGCCAAGGCCGCCCTTCAGCAAGCCTCCGAGACCGCCAAGCCCACCGCTGTCTGCGGTGTTCACCGGCGGCGGCGCAGGCGTCGGCGACGGTTGCGGGGCCGTGCCAGATTGGTTTGCGGTGATATGCTTGAAGGCTTTCCAGGCGAGCAGGCCGAGCAGCGCCATGGTCATCGGCGACATGCCGCCGGAGGATTGCTCGGAGCTGGGCGTGCTGGGGCCGCGCGGGCCGTTCTGCATGCCGTTGAGGACGTCGAGTAGACCCATCGTGCTCTCCCTTTGGCGTCTCGTTCGGCGAGCGCTCGCCGCTGACAGGCCCCCGGGGCGAGAACATATGGGGCAGTCATGACGGTTACAAGGCGGCTGCGACGCGATGGGCAGCCGGCTTCGCCTCTGCTATCGAAGGCCGGTCATTCAGGGAGCGAGATCAGTGCTTACGGATCGACCGATCGTGGTGGCCGGCGCCGGCGCCATCGGCTGTTTCGTCGGCGGCATGCTGGCGGCCGCGGGCCGCCGCGTCGCGCTGCTGGTGCGGCCGCGGGTGAAGGGCGAGATCGAACACTTCGGCCTGCGGCTGACGGACCACGATGGCTCCGAGAACAAGCTCGGTGCTGGCCAGCTCGCTTTGTCGGAGGACCCTTCGATCTTCCACAGCGCCGGCATCGTGCTGGTGACGGTGAAGAGCGCCGACACCGCCGATGTCGCGGAGCAGATCGGGCAGCATGCGCCGCACGACGCCGTCGTGGTCTCGCTTCAGAACGGCATCGGCAATGTCGCGGTGCTAGGCGAGCGTCTCGGCGGCCGGCGCGTGCTCGCCGGCATGGTGCCGTTCAACGTGATCGCGATGGGTGAGGGCCGTTTCCACCGTTCGACCTCCGGCGATATTCATATCGGAGAGGATGCGGAGAACACGGCCGCGGCGCTCTCGGTTCCGGGGCTCACCATGCGCGCGAGCCGCGACATCACCGGCGTGCAATGGGGTAAGCTGATCATCAATCTGAACAACGCGCTCAGCGCGCTCTCCGACATGCCGCTCGCCGCTCAATTGGCGAGCCGCGACTGGCGAAGGCTGTTCGCGGACCAGATGGCCGAGGGCCTCGCCGCGCTGAAGGCCGCCGGCATCGCGCCGGTTTCGGCAACGCCGATCCCAATGGGATGGACGCCGACCTTGCTGAGGCTGCCAGATGTAATCTTCAATGCGATCCTGGGCCGCACGATGAAGATCGACCCCGAGGCGCGTTCCTCGATGTGGCAGGACCTGAAGCAAGGGCGCAAGACCGAGATCGACTATCTTCAGGGCGCGGTCATCGCGCTGGCCGAACAGAACAATATCGACGTGCCGCTGATGCGCCGCATTGTTGCGTTGATCAAGGAAGCCGAAGTCGCGGGCAAGGGCTCACCCGGGCTGACGCCACGGCAGATTCGCGGATCAGCGTGAGCGCGAAGGAGCAGTGCGATGAAGCGTTGTTTGATGATCGGGCTCGCGCTGGCTGCGCTCTGCGGCGCATCCACGTTCGCTGATGCAAGACCGCCGACGGTCGTGAACTCTCCGGGCTATGACGCGCGATTGCAGGAGAGCCGCAAGGCGTTGAGCGCTCCGCCAACGGCAGCGGCGCCCGCAATCAAACCCAAGCGCACTAAGAAGAAGCACGCGAACTGACGCCACGCTCTGCGCCGCCGTCCCGGACAAGCGCGCCCAAAGCGCGCGCCGATCCCCGACCCATAATCACAGGATTGGGTGTGGCGAAGACTCGTGGTTGCCGACTGCGTGCGACAACTCCTCCCTGTGGCGATGGGTCTCGGATCTGCGCTTAAGGTTGTCCGGGACGACAGCGGAGTTGGGAGCGGCCAGCTAACCCTTCTTCGCCGGCTTGCTCTGCGTTGGATTGAACAACTTCTTCAAATCGTTCAAGCTTTCCGACAGGCGCGGCCACTCGCAGGAGAACGAGCCCTTGGTGCAGGGCGCGCCCTTCGGCTTCGGGCCGACAGTCTGCTGCACCTTCGGCCGCTCAACCGGGACGGGCACGCGTGCGCGTTCGACCTCGGTTCGCAGTGCGATCTGCTGGAGCTGCTGGACCTGTTGTTCCTGCTGCTCGCGCTGCTGTCGCGCGGTGGCTTGGGCCGCTTCATTGCTGCGGCGCTGACTGGCGAGATAGGCGGTGTAGGCTTCGTCGATCTTCTTCTGCTCCTCGGGGGTCGGATTCGGCCCGGCGATGTCGAAGGTGCGATCCTGGAGGAAGTCGTAATAGGAATAGCCGCCGCCTGCCTTGCGGCGGCCAGCGAACTTGGCGTTGCAATCGGCGAGCGCCGCCGTCTTCTCAGCCTTGGTCGGAGATTTCTCGGCGGCGTCAGCGCATTGCTCGAAGTCGACCGGCGCGCGCTTCCACCATTGCGCCCGGGCATGCGGCAGCGTCAGCAGAAATAATCCTGCTGCGGTAACGAGAAGCGGCGCCGCACGACGCGATGCAACTACGACCGACATTTTACGAGAGCATTCCTTGCACGACTCAACCCCACCTGAGTCGAGCCGGATTTTTGCCTCTTTATCGCCGGCTTGTCACCCATGGAACCCGGGAATTTCATGGCTGGGCTGCTGACATTTTTTGCTTGACGTGGCGCGGGAGTCACAGCCGCGCGGCAGGTGATGCGCTTAAACTTTTATTGGTCTGAATTCGAAGGAGAATGTCCGTTGCGAGCGCTGGCAGGTATCGTCGCAACCGCCCTGGTGCGAACGTGGCGCCGGCCGCGCTCGAACAGCGCTATGTCGAGCGCGAGGTGATCTATCTGCTCGGCACCCTCGAACCAATCCGGAGCATCGCGCGCTCGACAAGAGCTGCATGGCGAAGGCGCAAGGCGCCACGCGCTACGCCCGCGGACATGCCTATGCGGAGGCGATGGCCAAGCGCAACCACCGCACGCCCAATCACAAGATCTGGACGTTCCCGGCGTCGGCCATGACGGCGACCAGATGCTGACCTCGCGGTGCGGGCTCGCGGCACTGTTCGATAGTGCGGGCTGCAGCGCGGAGCGCTGATGCGCATGCCTTGAAGGCTTGTGCCTTGAAGGCTTGGCTTTGGCTGTTACACTTCGCACTGTGAGCGCCTCATCGTGAGGCGGCGCCAAAAAGACGAAGTGGAAACGCCTGATGCTGCTGCCTCTGTCCGACGTGCCGCGCTGGTACGCTGAGCGCAAACCGCACGGCACGATCGCCGTCCGTCATGGGCAGGAGACGCTGACATGGGACGAGCTCGAGCGTGGCGCCAACCGGCGCGCGCGGGCGTTCATGGCCAAGGGCGTCAAGCCCGGTGACTTCGTCGCGATCGGATTACCCAACAGCAACGCGTTCTTCGAGACATCCTTTGCGGTGTGGAAGTGCGGGGCAACGCCGACCTCGCTGTCGTGGCGGCTGCCGCGCGGCGAAGCCGCCGCGGTGCTCGACATCCTCAAGCCGGCGCTGGTGGTCGGCGGCGAGGCCGATTGGAACGCGCCGAACCGTCTCCCGGCTGATTTCGTGCCGCAAGGTTTTTCGGACGAGCCGCTCGACCCGCCGGTGGCGCGCTACTGGAAGGCCATGACCTCAGGCGGCTCGACCGGCCGTCCCAAGGTGATCCTCGACCATCATCCGGCAGTGACCGACACCGTCGCTGCGCCGCCGCTGAATATCGCCTTCGGGGTCTCACTGCTCAATCCCGGCCCGCTGTATCACAATGCGCCGTTCATCGTGTCGCATTACGCGCTGTTCGCCGGCGGCAAGCTCACCGGCCTCGTCAAGTTCGACGCTGAGGAGACGCTGCGGCAGATCGAACGCGAGCGCGTGCAATGGGTCAATTTCGTGCCGACCATGATGCACCGGATCTGGGCGCTGCCGGAGACCGTGCGCAACGCCTACGATGTATCGAGTCTTCAGACGGTTTTCCATATGGCTGCTCCGATGCCGCCCTGGCTGAAGGAGAACTGGATCGCCTGGCTCGGGCCCGAGCGGATCTGGGAGCTCTATGGCGGCACCGAGCGCCAGGGCGCCTGCATCATCTCCGGTACGGAATGGCTGACGCACAAGGGTTCGGTCGGCAAGATCGGCGACATGGCGAAGCTTCGCATCATCGGCGAGGACGGCAACGATGTCGCGCTTGGCGAGACCGGCGAGATCTATTTCCTCAACAATGACGGCACGGACGCGACCTATCACTATCTCGGCGCCGAGCCGAAGCGCCGTGCCGACGGCTGGGAATCGCTTGGCGATATCGGCCGGCTGGATGCGGAAGGCTATCTCTATCTCGGTGACCGTCTTGCCGACATGATCCTGCGCGGCGGCGCCAACATCTATCCGGCCGAGGTTGAGGCCGCCGTCTCCGCCTGTCCCGGCGTGCGTTCCTGCGTCGTGGTGGGATTGCCCGATCCGGAATTGGGCCAGCGCGTCCACGCCATCATCGAGCCGGAGCCCGATGCCGACGGTCAGGCCATCGCTGATGGCGTGGCCGATTTCCTGAAGGACAAGCTCAGCCGCTACAAGCACCCGGAGAGTTTCGAGATCGTCAACGCGCCGCCGCGCGATGATTCCGGCAAAGTCCGCCGCACCCTGTTGCGCGACGAGCGCGCGGCGTGGATGAAGGAGGGGCGCGCCTTCCGGATTTGGCCGGCGAAGGCGCGGGCGCACGCCGAATAAGACAAAAACACGGACAAGAACACGGAAGGACGACATGACGATCACCATCGCAGCGAGCAGCGTGCCGAAGCCGCCGGCGAGCATCATCGCAGGTTTCGGCGACGCGCCGACCTCGGTGATCTCAGACAATCTGGCCCGGCTGCCGGGCGCAGTGGGGTTAAGGCCCTTTCATCGCGGCGGCAAGCTGGTGGGAGCGGCCTTCACGGTGCGCACCCGTCCCGGCGACAATCTCGCCATCCACCGCGCGCTCGAGCTGGTCGGCCCTGGCGACGTCATCGTGGTCGATGGCGGCGGCGACGAGTCGCGAGCCCTGGTCGGCGAGATCATGAAGAACATCGCGCAATGGCGCAAAGCCGAAGGCTATGTCATCGACGGCGCGATCCGCGACGTTGCGGCGTTCGCGGCCGACGACTTTCCCTGCTACGCCCGCGCGGTGATCCATCGCGGCCCCTACAAGAACGGCCCCGGCGAGATCAACGTGCCGGTCACGATCGGCGGCAGCGTGATTGCGCCCGGCGATATCGTCGTCGGCGACGAGGACGGCGTGGTGTCGTTTCCCGCCGCGGGCGCCGCGGCTCTGCTGGAGGCGGTGCGCGTCCAGGTCGCGCGCGAGGAGGAGACGCTGAAGGCGATTCGCGAGGGGCGCTACCAGGGCTCCTACGGCAAGTCCTGATCAGGCGACGACAAGAGAGGATGGCATGAGCCAGAAGAATGAATTCCACAATATCGATGATCCCAGCGACGGGCTGTTTCGCGAACTCGCGGCTGGGGTGACCACGCGCATCTTCTCCGGCGAGCAGGCGATGCTGTCGGTGGTGACGCTCGCGCCGCACGCGCAGGGCACGCTGCACCATCATCCCGAGGAGCAATGGGGCGTGCTGCTCGACGGCTCCGCCATCCGCGTCCAGGGCGATGAGGAAATCCCGGTCAAGAAGGGCGATTTCTGGCGCACACCCGGCAACGTGCCGCACACGATGCGCGCCGGCCCCGACGGCGCCCGCGTGCTGGACATCTTTAGTCCACCAAGGCCAGAATACAGGAAACCGGGATCCGGTTTCGGGACGACCTGAAGCGCTCAAAAGAAAAAGCAAAGCGCGCGGGGATCAAAGGGAGGGGACCATGACGATCACGCGACGTACGCTCCTGGCTGCGCCGGCCATCCTCGCAATGGCGCAGGCGGCGGCGCAAGGGAGCAAGATCACGCTCGTGGTGCCGTTTCCGCCGGGCGGATCGACCGACGCGATGGCGCGGCTGTTGCAGTCCAATCTGCAAACCAGGCTTGGCCGCATCGTCGTGGTCGAGAACAAGTCGGGCGCCGCTGGCGCGCTCGGAGCGGCGCAGGTGGCCAAGAGCCCCGCGGACGGCTCGACATTTTTGGTGACGTTCGATTCCCATGCGGTGATTCCATCCATCCTCGACAAGCCGCCGGTGGATGTCGAGCGTGAGCTGATGCCGGTCCTGCTGATCGGCACCGCGCCTTACGTCATCGCGGCCGGCGCCGGCCGTCCCTACAAGAGTTTCGCGGACGTGGTGGCGGCCTGCAAGGCGACGCCCGGCGCGGTGAAATATGCCTCGGTCGGCATCGGCACGCTCGGCCATCTCGCCATGACCGTGCTCGGCAGCAAGGCCGGTGTCGAGATCATGCACGTACCCTATCGCGGCGGCGGCCCGGCGATGAACGACGTGCTCGGGGGCCATGTCGATCTGATTGCGGGATCGGCGGCGCTGGTCGCAGCCCAGCTCGGCACCAACATGCTGCGACCGATCCTGCAGCTTGGCCGCGAGCGGCTGCCGGCACTGCCGGACACGCAGACCGCGATCGAGGCGGGCTTTCCGGACTTCGAGACGCTCGCCTGGTGGGGCATCTTCGCGCCCGCCGGCACGCCGCCGGACATCGTTTCGGCCATGGCGACGGCCTCCAAGGAGATCCTGAGTGAGCCCGCGACCGCCGCCCAGCTCAAGGACACCCAGCACATGACGCTGCTGCTCGAGGACGGCGCCGCGTTCAAGGGCTTCTTCGACAAGCAGGTCGCTTATTGGGGCAAGGTGGTAAAGGATAACAATATCAGGGCTTAGCTATCCGGCCTCTTCAAACTCCGCGGAGCGGCCGCGCGAAGCTGAGCTCATGGCCATCGGGGTCGGTGAGATGGAAATAACGTTCGCCCCATTCCGCATCGCGCGGCGTGGTCGAGGGCCGCCATCCGGCGGCGCGCGCCTGCTCAAAAGTCGCGTCGACATCGGCGACATAGAAGATGACGCGGCCCCACCAGGACCAGCGCTTGTCGTCCGGCTGTGCCGTCAGGTTGAGATAGCCGGTCCCGGCGCGAAAGCTGGTAAATGCCGCGGCTTTTCCGCCATAGAGGAGCTCGAACCCCAGCGAATGATAGAAGTGAACGGCGCGCGCCATGTCGTGCGTGCCGAGGGTGATAGCGCTGATGCTTTCGATCATGGGAGCTGCTCCGCAGGGTCAACCCAGACGCGATTGTACAGCCTCCTCGCTCGGCTTGGCGATGACCCGCCTTGCGGCTGGCGAACGGCATCCTGCTCTGCTATGAGGGGGCCGAACCCGCAACTCCGGGTTCCGCGGTCCCGTAGCTCAGCCGGATAGAGCGGCGGTTTCCTAAACCGTAGGTCGGAAGTTCGAGTCTTCCCGGGATCGCCATTTTCAGGGCACCGTTACGGTTTGCCACGCCGCTCGGCGCAAAAATTGCTAGAAGCGAGCGGCTTCCTTCCTTGCTGGCCCGGCCGACGTGCCCGCCACACCTCACAGCACTATCCGGAGACGACGATGCCTTTCGACCTGATCCTGCGCGGCGGCCGTGTGGTCGATCCGTCCCAGAAGCTCGATGCCGTGACCGATGTCGCTTTTGCCGGCGGCAAGGTGGCAGCGGTCGGCAGCGGGCTCAAGGCCGATCCGGGCACCGAGGTCCGTGACGCGTCACGCTACATCGTGACGCCGGGGCTGATCGATCTGCACACCCATGTCTATTGGGGCGGCACCTCGCTCGGCATCGATGCCGAGGAGTTCTGCCGCCTCTCCGGCGTCACCACGGCGGTGGATACCGGCAGCGCCGGGCCGGGCAATTTCGCAGGCTTTCGCAAGCATGTGATCGAGCCGAGCCAGGTCCGCATTCTCGCTTATCTGCACGTCTCGCATGCCGGCATCTTCGGCTTCTCGCACCGGATCATGGTCGGCGAGAGCGAGGAGCTGCGGCTGATGAATCCGATCGACGCGGCCAAGGTGGCGGATGCCAATCGCGATCTCATCGTCGGCATCAAGGTGCGTGTGGGCCTGCACTCCTCGGGCACGTCCGGAACCGTGCCGCTCGACATCGCGCTCCAAGTCGCGAACGAGGTCGGCATGCCCCTGATGGCGCATATCGATCACCCGCCGCCGAGCTATGAGGAGGTGCTGGCCCGCCTGCGCCCAGGCGACGTGCTCACCCACGCGTTCCGCCCCTTCCCCAACACGCCCGCGACCGCGCAGGGCACGGTGAAGAAGGCGGTGCTGGATGCACGCGAGCGCGGCGTGCTGTTCGACATCGGTCACGGCAAGGGCTCGTTCGCGTTCAAGACCGCGCGCGCGATGCTCGCCAACGGCTTCTATCCGGACACGATCTCGTCCGACATCCACATGCTGTGCATCGACGGCCCCGCCTATGACCAGGTCACGACCATGTCGAAATTCCTGTGCATGGGCATGGAGCTACCGGATGTGATTGCGGCTTCGACGGTGAATGCGGCGATGGCGCTGCGCCGCCCCGAGCTCGGCAGCCTCAAACCGGGCAGCGTCGGCGACGCCACGCTGATCTCGGTCAAGCAGGGCCAGTTCGATTACGAGGACGTCGTCGGCGAGCACCTGATCGGCGATCGCAAGATCGTCTCCGACGGTGTCGTTATCGGCGGCCGCTGGTGGCATCCGAATTGAGCAGGACGCGATTACAGCGACCTTGCAATCAACAGCTTCATGATCTCGTTGGTGCCGCCGTAGATCTTCTGGATGCGGGAATCGATGAAGATGCGTGAGATCGGGTATTCCTGCATGTAGCCGTAGCCACCGAACAGCTGCAGGCATTCGTCGGCGGTCTCGACCTGCTTCTCCGAGCACCAATATTTCGCCATCGACGCCGTGACCGTGTCGAGGTCTTTTGCGATCAGGCGCTCGATGCACCAGTCGACGAAGACGCGCGCGATCATCGCCTCGGTCTTGCGCTCGGCGAGCTTGAACGCGGTGTTCTGGAAGTCCATCAGCGGTTTGCCGAAGGCTTTCCGCTCCTTGGTGTAGTCGGTGGTGAGCTTGATCGCACGCTCCATCGCGGCGACGGCGCCGACCGCGAGCGCGAGGCGCTCCTGCGGCAATTGCTGCATCAGCTGGACAAAGCCCTGGCCTTCCTCCTTGCCGAGCAGGTTGTCCGGCGGCACGGTGACATTGTCGAAGAACAGCTCCGACGTGTCGGAGGCGTGCAGGCCGATCTTGTCGAGGTTGCGCCCGCGCCGATAGCCTTCAGTGCCCGCCGTCTCGACCACGATCAGCGAGATGCCTTTCGCGCCCGCCTCGCCGGTACGTGCGACCACGATGACGAGATCAGCGGCCTGGCCGTTGGTGATGAACGTCTTCTGGCCGTTGATGACGTAGGAATTGCCCTGCTTCTTCGCCGTGGTCTTCACGGCCTGCAGATCCGAGCCCGTGCCGGGCTCGGTCATGGCGATGGCGCCGACCATCTCGCCCGAGGCCATCTTCGGCAGCCAGCGCTTCTTCTGCTCCTCCGAGCCGTAATTGAGAATATAGTGCGCGACGATGGCGCTGTGCACGGAGACCCCCGTCGTCAGCTCCGGCACCGTGCTTTCGAGATCGTCCAGCACCGCCGCGTCATAGGCGAAGGTGGCGCCCAACCCGCCATATTCCTCCGGCACGCTTGCCAGCAGCGCCCCCATCTCGCCGAGCCCGCGCCAGGCGAAGCGGTCGACCATTTTCTGCTCGCGCCATTTTTGCGCGTGCGGCGCCAGATCCTTGGCGAGATATTTCCGGAACTGGTCGCGGAAGATTTCGAGCTCTTCGGTCATCCAGGAGGAGCGGTAGGACATGGTTACCTCGGTTAATGCGGCTGTCCGGCTTGGTAGGCCGGCAGGGCGCGGCAATTATTGTGTTTTCAGGCTGCGCCAGTGACGCTACCAAGGCGGCCGGAAATGCATCAGGGTGTCTGATTTTGGCTGCCAAAACTCAAGAGCTCAAGCTCGACATCGAGCGCATCGGCACAGTCTCGGCGATCCTGACGCAGCCGGCCGAGGCGCGCGCCTGCTACGTGCTGGCGCACGGCGCAGGCGCCGATATGCGGCATGCGTTCATGGAGAAGGTCGCACAAGGTCTCGCTGACCGCGGCATCGCGACGCTTCGCTTCAATTTCCCGTACATGGAGAAGAAGCAGCGGCGTCCCGATCCACCGGCGGTCGCCCACGTCGCGATCCGCGCGGCGGCCGTGGAGGCGGCGCGGCTGTGCCCGGGATTGAAGCTCGTGGCCGGCGGGAAGTCGTTCGGCGGGCGCATGACCTCGCAGGCGCAGTCCAAGGCCCCATTGCCTCACGTCAAAGGGCTCGCCTTCCTCGGCTTTCCCCTGCATGCCGACAAAAAGCCGTCGGTCGATCGGGCCGAGCATCTCGCCGCCATCGCAATCCCGATGCTGTTCCTGCAGGGGACGCGCGACGGGCTTGCCGATCTCGGCCATCTCAAGCCGGTCGTCGCGCGGCTCGGAGCGAAGGCGACGCTGCATGAGATCGAGGGCGGCGATCACTCCTTCGCGGTCCTGAAAAAGTCCGGCCGCAGCAATGACGAGGCGCTGACAGAGGTGCTCGACACGCTGGCGGCTTGGATCGATGGGCTTGCCTGAAGCTCACGCCGCATAGAGCCCCTTGTCGCGCGCCTTCTGGATCGCCAGCGCGGCGATCAGGTCGAGGGCAGGCGTCGATAGGCCGGCGGCGCGCGCGAAGGCGGCCGGCGCCTTCACCAGCACGTCGATCTCCATGGCGCGACCGAGCTCGTAATCCTGGAGCAGCGATGGCTTGTGATTGGGGGCGGGGCCGCTGCGGGTCACGCGCTTGACCTCGGGGATGAAGTGCTGGGCGATGTCGTTGGCCTCGTTCAGCATGCGCGGAATGACTTCAGTGAAGGCGGGATCGTCGCGCACGCCGCGCGCGGTCTGGCCGGTGAGCAGGCACAGCACCGACAGCGACATGTTAGTCAGGAGCTTTGACCAGATCGCCTCGCGGATCTCGGCCACCGGCGGCGATTCCAGCCGGGCATCGTTGAAGACACCGCGCAGCCTGGTGATGCGCTCGGAATTGCGGTCGTCGCATTCGCCGATCAAGAGGCGGTTGCGGTCCGGGGTGAGGTTCTGCACCACGCCGGGCGCGATCACCTCGTTGGACGAGAAGACGATGCCGCCGACGATGCGTTCCTTCGGGATGCAGGCGCGCAAGCGCCCGCCGGGATCGAGAAACGAAATGTCCGGCGGCGTGGGGTGTCGCGGCGGCAGGCCGATGCCGTACCACCAGGGAATGCCGTTCTGCGCGAACACGATCGCGGTGTCGTCTTGCAGCAGCGGCTTGATGCTGGAGACCAGTCCCTGAAGCGCGGTTGCTTTCAGCGTCGAGATCACGACGTCCTGCGGCCCGAGTTGGGCCGGATCGCCGGACGCGTTCACCTTGGCGCCGACCTCGGAATCGCCGACGCGCAGCTTGAGGCCGCCGGCGCGCGCCGCCTCCAGGTGCGCCCCCCGCATCACGCAACTGACCTCATGGCCCGCGCGTGCCAGCCGTACCGCAATGTGGCTGCCGACGGCGCCCGCGCCGAAAATGCAGATGCGCATGTCTGTGTCCCGTCCTGATCTCTTGCCGCCTGGTGCCAGCATGACACAAGCCGCCATGCGATGGACGCGGCCGCCCCACGCCGGAAAGATATGGATCAGGGCGCGCGGCCTCGGCCATAGTGCGCGGCAAACAAATCGACCGGAGGATCGCCGATGACCGCCAATCCAGTGTTGTGGACCCTCGACGAGCGCGGCGTTGCGACCGTCACCCTGAACCGTCCCGAGGTCAACAACGCCTATGACGGCGCGTTGATCGCGAGCGTGCTCGCGGCCATGGACGATCTCGGCAAGAAGCAGAGCCTCCGCGTCGTCGTGCTCCGGGGCAATGGCAAGCATTTCCAAGCCGGCGCCGACCTCAAATGGATCAACGGCGTGCGACCGCAATCGACCCAAGCGAACGAGGCGGCCTCGCGAGCGACCTTCGAGGCCGTGCAGCGGCTCAACACGCTGCCGGTTCCGACGGTCGCGCTGGTGCAGGGCGGCTGCTTCGGTGGCGGCACCGGCGTGATCGCGGCCTGCGACGTCGTGATCGCCGCGGACAACGCCCTGTTCTCGATCACCGAGGTGCGCTGGGGCCTGACCGCCGCCATCATCATCCCGCAGCTCTGCGACGCAATGAGTGTACGGCAAGTCCGCCGCTACGCGCTGACCGGCGAGCGCTTTGGCGCCGAGGACGCCCGCCGCATCGGCCTCGTCCACGAGGTGGTGCCGCTCGCCGAACTGGAGGCCGCAGGCAGCAAGGTGGTCGAGCAGTTGCTCGCCAACGGGCCGGAAGCGATGGCCGAAACCAAAATGCTCGCGATGGAGAGCTCGTTCGGCGGCATGGCGGTGGACGATGCCGCTTACACGCGCCTCGTGCACCTGCATTCGGTCAAGCGCCAGAGCGCAGAGGCGGCGGAAGGGCTGGCCTCGTTTGCCGAGAAGCGGGCGGCGAATTGGCGGGGCGGCAAAGGTTAGGCGTTCAGCAGCCGCGGCAGATGTTGTTGATGCTGCGATAGACGGCATCATCGTCCTGCCGCATCCGGCGCAGCGTTTCCAGTGTCCTGCGCTCGTCGATCGCGAGCTTTTTTGGTGGATTGTAGCTCAGTGCGCACTGATCCATAGTCGGCCTCAAGCAAGAGAGTTGTGAACAGGGACGCGTCATGCGGGCGATGATCGAAGAACCGGCACGACAGGTGCCGCTCTATGGCGAATATGAAGTCGTCGTGCTCGGCGGCGGCCCGGCCGGCATCGTTGCGGCGGCGTCAGCGGCGCGCGCGGGGCGGAAGACTCTGCTGGTCGAGCGCTACGGCTTTCTCGGCGGCATGGGCACGGCAGCCGGCGTCACCAATTTCTGCGGCCTGCACGGCAATGTCTACGGCGAGCATCGCCGCTTGGTGCAGGGCATGGCCTCGGAGCTGCTGGCGCGGATCGATCGGCTCAACGGTCTCAATGCGCCGCACCTGATCCTCGGCAAGGTCTTTGCCCAGGCCTATGACACCGCCGCCTACAAGATCGCGGCCGACGAGCTGCTTGCCAGCCATAAGGTGCACATCCTCTTTCACGCGCTCGGCGCCGGCGTGGTGATGGGCGATGACCGCCGCATCGATGCGCTGATGGTCGAGACCAAGGCGGGCCGGCAGGCGGTGCGATCTGAGATCTTCATCGACTGCTCGGGCGACGGCGATCTCGCGGTGTGGGCCGGCGCGCCGTTCGAGATCGGCGACGAGCATGGCCATCCGATGTACCCCTCGATGATGCTGCGTCTCAACGGCATCGATCCTGCGAAGGCAGGGGAGGCCTGGCGAACCATTCCGCAATTGATGGAGAAGGCCACTGCCGCCGGCACGCACAAATTCCCACGCAAGAGCGCGATCGTGCGGCCGCAAAAGTCCGGCATCGAATGGCGGGTGAATTTCACGCAAGTCGCGCGCGAGGACGGCCACGCCATCAATGGCGTCGAGCCCGACGACCTCACCCGCGGCGAGATCGAGGGCCGCAAGCAGGCGCTCGCCGCGTTCGAGTTCCTGCGCACTGTGCCGGGCTTCGAAAATTCCTACATCGTCGACCTGCCGCCGCAGCTCGGCATCCGCGAGACCCGCCGCATTAGCGGCGGCTACCAGCTCAGCGGCGAGGACGTGCTCGGCTGCGCTTCGTTCGAGGATTCGATCGGCGTCAATGGCTGGCCGATCGAGGCCCATGTGCCCGGCGACGTGGTCTTCACCTTTCCGCCGATCCCGGACTCGCGCGGCTATAACGAGCTGCCGTACCGGATGCTGGTGCCCGAAGGCGTCGACAATCTCCTGGTCGCCGGCCGCTGTGCCTCCATGACCCATGAGGGCCAATCGGCGGCACGGGTCTCCGGTGCGTGTTTCGTGATGGGGGAGGCGGCCGGTTCCGCTGCCGCCCTGGCGCTGGCCGGAAACCGGATGCCACGTGACATCGCCGTTGAAAAATTGCAGGAAACGTTGAAACGGCAGGGCGCCTTCATCGGGCGGGACCAGACGGTGCCCAAGGGCCTGTAGCGGACTGCAAGAGAATGCCCAAGAGAAGCACTGGAGGAAATGGGATGATGGGGATGGCGCGGCTCGCGCTGGTGGGCCTTTTGGCGATCACGGCGATGAGCACGGCCCGGGCCGAAGACGCGCTGAAGGCGAAGATCGGCGTGCTTCGTCTGTCGTCCTCCGCGCCGGTCTTCATTGCGCAGGACAAGGGCTATTTTCGCGAGGCCGGCTTGGAGGTCGAGCTGAAGTTCTTCGACGCGGCGCAGCCGATCGCGGTCGCCACCACATCGGGCGACGTCGATTTCGGCATCACCGCCTTCACCGCCGGTCTCTACAATCTCGCCGGCAAGGGGACGCTGAAGGTGATCGGCGGCATGAGCCGCGAGAAGGCCGGCTATCCCCTGATCGGCTATTTCGCCAGCAACAACGCCTATGCCGCCGGCCTGAAGACGCCGAAGGATCTTGCGGGCAAGCGCGTGGCGGTGACGCAGGTCGGATCGAGCTTTCATTACTCGCTCGGGCTGCTCGCCGACAAATATGGCTTCAAGCTCGCGGACGTGAAGATCGTGCCGCTGCAATCGCTGTCGAATGCTGCGGCTGCGCTAAAGGGCGAGACCGTCGATGCGGCGCTGCTTCCGGTCTCGACGGCGCGAAAGCTGATCGATGAGGGCGGCGCGAAATTTTTGGGCTGGGTCGGCGACGAGACGCCCTGGCAGTTAGGGGCGGTGTTCGCTTCGCCGAAGACGCTGACCAACAAGGCGCTGGTGACAAAACTGCTCGCCGCTCTGGCGAAGGCCGATCGCGAATATCACGACGTCATCCTCGCGGCGATGAAGGACGGTGTTGCGCCGGTCAACGACCAGACCAAGCCGCTCTTGGAGATCATTGCCAAGTATACCAACCTCCCGGTCGAGCAGGTGGTTGGCAACTGTGCCTATATTGACCCCGACGGCAAGCTGGATGTGAAGAACGTCGACAACCAGATCAAATGGCTCCAGGAGCAGGGTTTTGCCGACAAGGGCTTTGATGCGAACGCGATCATCGCGAAGGACTATGTGAAGGCGGATTGATGCTGACGATGCAGACTCTCGTGACGGGCAACCTGCCACCTTCCCCTGAAGGGGGAGGGTCGATCGTGCCGGCGATGCGCAGCATCGTCCGGAGCGAGCGGGGTGGGGTGAGCCATGGCGGTGGTCTGTCCGTCGTTCGCTCCGAGTACTCGCGGAAAGTCCGGGAGCAGGCATTGTCAGCATCCATGTGGATAGACCGCCACCCCATCCCGGTTTGCATTTCGCTTCGCCGCATGCAAACCGACCCTCCCCCTCCAGGGGACGGTGAAGAAGGCGGGCGCGCATGGATCTGATCGCCAACCACATCTCTCATCGCTTCGGCGACCTCGCCGTGCTCGACGACGTCTCGTTCACCGTCAGCGCCGGCGAGGTCGTGGCGATCGTCGGTCCCTCCGGCTGCGGCAAGAGCACGCTGCTGTCGATCCTCGGCGGCCTCTTGCAGCCGAGCTCGGGTGCGCCCGAGCTGCGCGGCCAGCCGCCGGCGGACAGCCTCAATCCGCTGACCTTCGTGTTCCAGGATTTTGCGCTGCTGCCATGGGCGACGGTCGAGGAGAACGTCGAATTCCCGTTGCTGCACACGCAGCTTTCAGCAACGCAGCGTCGCGCGCTGGTCGAGGACGCGCTGCGCCGCACCGGCCTGACTGAATTTCGCAAGACCTTTCCAAAACAGCTCTCCGGCGGCATGCGCCAGCGCGTCGGCATTTCGCGCGCGCTTGCGGTCAAGCCTGCGATCCTGCTGATGGACGAGCCGCTGTCGGCGCTGGATTCGCAAACCCGCGAACTGCTGATGGAGGATTTCGTTCGCCTGCTCGCCGACGGCGGCATGGGCGCGGTCTACGTTACCCATAATCTCGAAGAGGCAGCGCGGCTCGCCGACCGCATCGTGGTGCTGTCGCGGCGGCCCGGCCGCATTCGCGAGGTCGTGACCGTGCCGATGACGCGTGCAGAGCGCGGCGAAACCGCTGCGCGGGAAAAGCTGCTGGCGCTGCAAAGCCAGATCTGGTCGCTAATCCGCAACGAGGCGATCGACGCCGAACGCGAGGTTCAGCATGCTTGACCGTGCGCCGGCGGAAGGCGCTTCGAGGGACCAAGCGACTCGACGCGTCCGCTTCCGCGGTGCGGGCTTCGTGCCTGCGTCGAGCCGCTTCGGCGGCTGGATCGCGCTCGCGCTCGTCATCGCGATCTGGCAGGCCGCCGGCACCGCGGGCTTCGTCAATCCGCTGTTCCTGCCGGCGCCGTCGGCGATCGTACGTGCGATCTATCAGCTCGCGATCTCTGGCGCGCTCTGGCAGCACGTTTCGGCCTCGCTGCTGCGCATCGGCATCGGCTGGTTGCTCGGGACGGCGGCGGGCGTTGCCGTCGGGTTCGCCATCGGCCTGTCGCGGCTCGCGCGCAGCGTCGGCATCACCTTGATCTCGGCGCTGTTCCCGATCCCGAAGATCGCGCTGCTGCCGCTCCTGATCCTTTGGCTCGGCATCGGCGAAGAGCCGAAGATCGCGACCATTGCGCTCGGCGTCTTCTTCTCGACCGCGATCTCGGTCTATAGCGGCGTCGACGCGGTGCCGCGCAACCTGATCCGCATGGCGCAGAGCTTCAACGTTCCGTTTGCCACCATCGTGCGCAAGGTGATCTGGCCTGGCGCGCTGCCCGCGATCCTCGCTGGCTTCCGCATCACCGCCTCGGTCGCGCTGCTGCTCGTCGTCAGCGCCGAGATGATCGGCGCGCAATACGGCATCGGGGCCTTCGTGCTCCAGGCCGGCAATCTGATGCAGACGGATCAGCTGCTTGCGGGTGTGGTGATTCTGTCGGTGTTCGGGCTGGCCGTGGGGAAGGTGATCGGCTGGCTGGAGACAAGGCTGCTACACTGGCGGTGAGCACCGCTGTCATTCCGGGGCCCGCGAAGCGTGAACCCGGAATCTCGAGATTCTCAGGTGCGCAAGAGCGCACCATAGTTCGATGCTTCGCATCGTCCCGGAATGACGGGTCAACCCTCACGCGTTCCCGCGATCTTCCCGAAACAGATCCAGCTTCTGCTGCACCGGCCGGTCCGAAAAGCTGAACAGCACAGCGTCCTCATCCGCCTCGTGCGTGACCCAGTGCCAGCTCGGCACCACGAACAGATCGCGCGGGCCCCATTCGAAGGTCGCTTCCCCAATCCGGCTGCGGCCGCGGCCTTCGATCGGGCAGAACACCGTGGCATCGGTCGAGCGATAACGCGCGGTCTTAAAAGCCTTCGGCAGCAGCTGGATGAAGGTGCCGATGGTCGGCATTGCGAAATCGCCGGTCTCGGGATTGCTGAACTTCAGCTTCAGGCCGTGGCAGGCGTCCCATTCCTGACACACGCGGGCTTTCTCCAGCGCTTCGCGGGTGTAGGCATAGGGATAGCTGAAGATCGGCGAGGTCTTCGAGCTCCGCTTTACGTCGACCGGCAGCAGGTTGTGGCCGTAGCGCGCAAAGCTGTCGCCGGCAGGTCTTGTGATCTTCTGCTGGTCCTCCTTTGAGCCTTCCGCAAAGGAGCAATCGAAGAACTGCACCAGCGGGATATCGAGGCCGTCGAGCCAGAACATCGGCTCGCTGGTCTCGTTGGAATGATCGTGCCAGGTCATCGACGGCGTGATGATGAAGTCGCCGGGCTCCATCGCAGTGCGCTCGCCGTCGACCGCGGTGTGTGCGCCCTTGCCTTCGAGCACGAAGCGCAGCGCGGACTGGCTGTGGCGGTGCGCGGGCGCGACGTCGCCGGGCACCACCATCTGAACGCCGGCATAGAGCGAGGTCGTGATCTTGGACTGGCCGCGCAGGCCCGGGTTCTCCAGAACAAGCACGCGCCGCTCGGCTTCCTTGGCAGTGATCAGCTTGCCGGCTTCCGTCATGTAGTCGCGGATGATGTCGAACTTCCATAAGTGAGGCCGGCAGGCGCTCTTCGGCTCCGGCGTGATCAAGTCGCTCATCACCGTCCACAGCGCGGTGAGATTTTCGCCGTCGATCTTCCGGTAAAACGCCTCGCGTTCCGGCGTCTTGGTCACGGCTTCCATGGTGCGGCTCCCGCTCGTTTGTTGATTTGACAGTATACTGACGATATAGGTAGCGTCAACGTGAGGGATGTTGGTCGTACATTTCGGGGCGATGCGGCAGCATCGAACCCGGAATCTCGAGGTTCCGGGTTCTCGCTCCGCGAGCCCCGGAACGACAAGAACCAAGGGAGGTCTCAATGAAGCTGCACGGCTATTTCCGCTCCAGCGCCGCCTATCGCGTGCGGATCGCGCTGAACCTCAAGCGCCTCGGTGCCGAGCATCTGCCGCATCATCTGCGCAAGGGCGAGCAATGCGCGCCCGCCTATCTCGCCATCAATCCGCAAGGCCTGGTGCCGGCGCTGGAGGACGATGCAGGCGAAGTGCTGACCCAATCGGTCGCGATCATCGAATGGCTCGACGAAACGCACCCCAATCCGCCGCTGCTGCCGAAGGACCCGCTGCGCCGAGCCAAGGTGCGCGCGTTCGCGCTCGCGATCGCCTGCGACACACATCCGGTGCAGAACCTGAAGGTGCTGGCGCGGCTGCGCGAGCTCGGCCTTGCCGAGGAGAAGGTCCAGGACTGGGCGGCCTGGGTCAACCGCGAGGGGTTGTCGGCCTGCGAGGCGCTGATCAGGGACGAGCCGGGCCCGTTCTGCTTCGGAGACGCGCCGACGCTGGCCGATCTCTGTCTGGTGCCGCAGCTCGCCAATGCGCGCCGTTTCGGCGTCGATGTGTCGGCCTATCCACGCCTGCTTCAGGCAGAAGCCGCCGCCAAGGCAATGCCGGCCTTTGCCAATGCCGCGCCGGAGAAGCAGCCCGATGCCGAGTAAGCCTCTTCCTCCGATCACGATGGATGCGGTCTATGCCGCGCCAGGCTATCTGTTCCGGCGCATGCAGCAGATCGCGGTCTCGATCTTCATGGAGGAGTGCAAGGCGTTCGACCTGACGCCGGTGCAATATGCGGCGCTGATCGCGGTCCACACCCATCCCGGCATCGACGCGACGCGTCTGTCGGCGGTGATCGCCTTCGACCGCTCCACGCTCGGCAGCGTGATCGAGCGGCTTCAGGCCAAGGCCTATATCGAGCGCAAGCCGGCGCCCGAGGACAAGCGGATCAAGCTGCTCTATCTGACCAAATCAGGCGCCGCGATCCTGCGCGACATCATCCCCGCCGTGGAGCGAGCCCAGGCGCGCATGCTGGAGCCGTTGAAACCCGCCGACCGCAAGGCGCTGCTGGAGCTCTTGGTGCAGCTGGTCGATCTCAACAACGAAGCCTCACGCGTGCCGCTGCGGGCCGAGGATGCGCTGGAACATCTGGGGAAGGGCGGGTGACGGACTCCAGTTGTGTAGCGACGCTGTCGCCTCGATCTCAACTGTCATTCCCCGCGAAGGCGGGGATCCAGTACGCCGCGGCTTCTCGGCTGAATCACATTTGTCTCGGAATACTGGATCGCCCCCCTTCGCGGGCGATGACAGCGTGGTATGGTCACGTGAGCGTATCCCTCACATCCTCGGCCTCACATTCGCAGCAACGCCTGCCGGTCGATCTTCCCCGTGCCCGTCTTCGGCAGCTCGTCGATGAAGATCACCTCGCGCGGATATTTGTAGGGCAATAGCTTACCCTTCACATAATCCTGGAGCTTGCGCGTCGTCTCGCTCTGATCAGTGGTGCGGTTGTTCATCACCACCACGGCCTTCAGCGTCATGCGCCGGTCCGGCAGTTCGGCGGCGAACACCGCGCATTCGCGAATATCAGGGTGGTCGGCGAGGCAGAGTTCGACCTCCAGCGGATAGACCCACTGGCCGGAGATCTTGATGAGATCGTCGGCGCGGCCACGGAAGAAGTGGAAGCCTTCGGCATCGCGCACGAAGCGATCGCCGGTGTAGATCCAGCCGCCCTCGCGGATCGTCTCGGCGGATTTGTCCGGCCGGTTCCAGTACAGCGGCGTGTTGGAATCGCCGCGCACCCACAAGATGCCTTCCTCGTTGTTGGCGACGTCGCAGCCGTCCTTGTCGCGCAGCGCAACCTCGTAGCCGGGAACGCGCAGGCCGGCGGCGCCGAGCTTCTTCCGCTCGGGACGGTTGGAGAGATAGATGTGCAGCACCTCGGTCGAGCCGAGGCCTTCGACGATCTCGAGGCCCGTGAGCGTCTTCCAGCCGTTGAAGACTTCGGCCGAGAGCACCTCGGCGGCGGAGAGCGCCATACGCAGCGACGAGAAATTCGTCTTGTCCGCGTCTTCGGCCTTGGTCAGCGATGTATAAAGCGTCGGCAGGCCGAAGAACACCGTCGGCTTGTATTGCTCGATCGCCGAAAAGATCGATGCGGGCTTCGGCTGGCCTGGCAACAGCAACGTTGCCGCGCCCGCCGAGAATGGGAAGGTGACGGAATTGCCGAAGCCATAGGCGAAGAATATCTTCGGCACCGAAAAGCAGATGTCGCCAGACGTCAGCTTCAACACGCTCCGGGCAAAGGCGGCTTCGCTATAGGCCATATCGTGCTGGAGATGCACGATGCCCTTGGGCCGGCCGGTCGAGCCGGAGGAGTACATCCAGAACGCCATCTCGTCGCGATCGGTGTTGGCTTCCGCGAGTTCGGCCGGGAACTGCATGAGCCAGCTTGCCGCTGCGATCGCAACAGGCGCGGCGTGGTCGCGCACCTCGCCATTGACGACGATCAGCGTGTGCAGACCCGTGTCCCTGCAAGCTTCCGCATTGAAGCGCGCGCAGAATTCGGCATCCACCACCGCAACGGCAGCGCCGGAATCGGCAAGATAGAACTGCAAGAGGTCCGGCGGCGTCAGCGTGTTGATCAGGAGCGGCACGAAGCCGGCGCGCACCGCGCCGAAGAAGGCGGCGGGATAGGTCGGCGTGTCGTCGAGAAACAAGAGCACGCGGTCGCCGCGCTTGAGGCCGAGCGAGGCAAGCCCGTTGCCCCAGCGGCAAGCCTCGGCGCAGAGCTCGGCATAGGTCCGCGTGCCCGCCGGGCCGATGAGCGCGAGCTTGTCGCCGCGCCCCTTGTCGAGATTGTCGAACAGCACGCGGCCGGCGTTATAGATTTGCGGAACGGCAAAGCCGATCTCGCGTGCGCCGGGGCTGTCCGCGGGCACCTGGTCGCGAATCTCGTTGCTCATGCCGCACCCCCGCCGTTCTTGGCCGCCTCGTAGCGCGCCATGAAGGCCGGGGACATCGCCCGCAGCCGGGAATCGTCGATACGGCCGGACCGGGTGATGTAGCTATAGGCGAAATCCATCACGGGCAGCTTCATATGGTCGGCGAAGTGCTCGTACCAGAACGCGCTGGTGCGCGCGGCATCGACGAGTTTTTGCACGATCGGCTTGCGCGCGGCCTGGTACCGATGCAGCGCGGTCGACAAATGCGCATCCGATTCCAGCGCCTTGACCAGCGCGATGGCGTCTTCGATCGCGAGCCGCGTGCCCGATCCGATCGAGAAATGCGCCGAGTGCAGGGCATCGCCGAGCAGCACGATGTTCTTGAACGACCAGTGCTCGTTCCAGACCCAGGGAAAGTTGCGCCAGACCGATTTGTTGGAGACGAGGCAATGGCCGCCAAGCGTGTCGGCAAACACCTCCTCGCAAACGCCCTTGGACTGCTCGACGTCCTTGTAGGCGAAGCCGTAGGCCTGCCATGTCGCGTGGTCGCATTCGACCAGGAAGGTGCTCATGTTCGGCGAGTAGCGGTAGTGATGGGCGTTGAAGGCGCCGCGGTCGGTCTTCACGAAAGTCTGCGACAGCGTGTCAAAGCGTTTCGAGGTGCCGTACCAGACGAACTTGTTGGAGGAGTAGGACAGCGAGGTGCCGAAATCGCCCTCATAGGCCCGGCGCACCAGCGAGTTGAGGCCGTCGGCGGCGACGATGAGATCGTGGCCGTTCAGTTGGTCGATCGCATGGATCTGGGTGTCGAAGCGCGGGGTGACGCCGGCATCGAGCGCGCGCTGCTGCAGGAACTTGAGCAGCTCGAGCCGTCCGATCGAGGAGAAGCCGACCCCGTCGATGGCGACGCTGTCCCCGTGCAGGTTCAGCGTGATGTTCTCCCAGCTCTCCATATGCGGCGCGATCGCGTCGACCGTTTCGGGGTCGTCGGCGCGCAGGAATTCCAAAGCCTGGTCCGAGAACACGACGCCAAAGCCCCAGGTCGCGTCGGCCGGGTTCTGTTCGAACAGGTCGACTTGATCCTCGGGGTGACGCCTCTTCCAGAGATAGGCGAAGTAGAGCCCACCGGGCCCCCCGCCAATCACGGCGATCCGCAACGTCTGCCTCCCTAATTGACAGTATACTCACTATCTAGGGGTAGACTAATGTGCTCCGGCGTCCGGCGCCAGCGGAATTATGAAAGACGAGGCGCGCCGAAGCTCAGTCCCGAACGCGCGTTTGGCGCGTGTCCGAAGCAGTTTCGCGCCCAAGCATAGCCAAACCACGCGGGCTTGGCCATGCGCACCGTCAGACGCAGCGCTTCACGTAGACCCCGTTCACCAGCACCCTGGTGCAGCGGACGGCCGGAACCGGCTTGCGGACCACGACCGCCGCGTTCGGCCCGGCGCAGCCGGCGCGATACACGCCGCGGGCGCAGACCACCGCATTGGCGTCGGTGGCCTCGAACGTCATGGTTGCTGCGAAGGCGAGGAGTGCAGAAGCGACGAGCAGCAATGAACGCATGTTGTCCTCCCGGTCTGGTCGTGATCGAAATCGGATCCTTGCAAAAGACTTGTCGTTGCAGGCGTGCGGGAATTCATTCGCGCACGCTGCCAATCATTGCCCCTGTGCCTTGGCGCGCGATCGTGCGCCGCCTCATCGCACTGCGAACGGGGCGAGCACGTCCTTGCACGCGGGCGATAGCGAGGCGGCATTGCTGGAGATGCATTGAATGATGCGGCCGCCGCCGGGCGCGACGCCGGCGCAGAGCGTGCGGATGTCGGCGCCGCAGGCCGACCTTGCGATGAACAGTTCTTCGCGCGGCCGCAGCGGGCGCAAAGCGATCGCCGCTGGCGCGGCCGCCGGCGCTGCTGCCGCGGGAGCTGCACCCGCGGGCGCTGCCGTTGCAGCCGCGCCACCGCCGGACGCCGCACTCAACGCGCTCTGGCAGGCCGGCGAGACCTTGGCCTTGTTCTTCTCCAGGCATTCGAGCGCGGGGGCGCCGCCCGGCGGCACGCTGGCGCACACCTTAGGATAATCGGCGCGGCACGCGCTCCTGACCGCCGCAACCTGCGCGCTGCTCGGCTGCGTGGCGGCAGCAGCCTTCGGCGCCGGCGCGGCGGCCGGCTTTGCAGCGGGAGCGGAGTCAGCCTTCGGCGCGGCAGGCGCCGCTGCTGCCTTGGGCGCAGCCTCGGTCTTCGGCGCAGCGGGCGCAGCTTCGGTCTTCGGAGCCGAAGCAGGCTCTACCGCGCGGACCGCGATCTGGCATCCCGATGACAGGCTGGACATGTTCTTTGCCAGACATTGATACGCTTCCACGCCGCCGGGCGTCACGCTCGAGCAATGCGCCATGAAGTCCGAGCGGCATGCCGAGCGGATGGCGCTCTTCTGCGCCTCGGTCGGCGTTTGCGCCAACGCGCCTGTTGCAGTTGCGAAGAACGCTGCCGTCAGCAACACCTTGCGCGTTGATGCATGTTTCAACGTGTTGAACATCTGGCTGATTTCCTGCCCTGTCGGTCACGCCGACGACTCTTAAAATGTAATGCAATCGCAATCGTCGCGAATGATGCCTCGCGCGTGGCATCATTCGCCGCTTTGATCTCTCCTGCAAGTCAATTATGCTGGTGCAATTGCGCCGTGGCGGCGTCTCAGAGCCTTATCATGCGCTTGCCGCGGTTCTCGCCCGCCAGCAATCCAATCAGCGCGTGCGGTGTGTTCTCGAGGCCATCGATAATGTCCTCTTGCACCTTCAGCTTGCCCGATTTGACCCACGCTTGGAGGTCTGCCAGTGCGCGCTGGCTGTCCTTCATGTAGTCCATCACGATGAAGCCCTGCATGACGAGCCGCTTCACCACGATCAAGCCGGGCACGCCGCGCGGCCGTGTGCGGCGGGCGCGCCGTCATATTGCGAGACCGCACCGCAGCAGGCGATGCGGCCGTAATTGTTCATCTGCGGCAGGCAGGCTTCCAGAATGTCGCCGCCGACATTGTCGAAATAGACGTCGATGCCCTTGGCTGCAGCTGCGCGCAGCGCCTTGAACACCGCGCCGTCCTTGTAGTCCACGGCCGCATCAAAGCCGAGCTCGGAGGTCAGCCAATTGCATTTGTCGGCGCCGCCGGCGATGCCGATCACGAGGCATCCTTTGATCTTGGCGATCTGTCCGACGAGTGAGCCGACCGAGCCCGCGGCCGCGGAGACCACGACCGTCTCGCCCTCCTTGGGCTTTCCGATCTCCAGCAGGCCGAAATAGGCGGTCAGGCCGGCGATGCCGAACACGCTGAGCAGATGCGTCATCGGCTCGAGTTTCGGCATCTTGGTGAGATGCTTCGCCGGCACCGCGGCATATTCCTGCCAGCCGGTGTCACCGAACACGATGTCGCCCGCCGCCAGCTCCGGCGCCTTCGAGCTGACAACCTCGGCAATGGCGCCGCCGGCCATCACG
This sequence comes from Bradyrhizobium sp. 164, assembly GCF_023073715.1. Taxonomy (GTDB): domain Bacteria; phylum Pseudomonadota; class Alphaproteobacteria; order Rhizobiales; family Xanthobacteraceae; genus Bradyrhizobium. The sequence continues at coordinate 92,825 of NZ_JADPKA010000006.1, read as the reverse complement.
CTGTTGGCTTCGACGGCGGAGCGATAGGTCGCGCCGTGCATCCAGGCGCGGTTGGCGGCGTCGAGCGAGATGTATCGCACGCGCAGCAGGGCCTCGCCGTCCTTCGGCTCCGGCACTGCGTTCTCCACCATCTTGAAATGCTCGGGCCCGAGCTTGCCGCTGGGCTTTTCCACCAGGAGAATCTGGCGATTGATGTTGCCGCTCATGGCGTTCCCCTCTCCGATCGTTTTATTGATGCAGCGGCAGCCAAGAAAACGTGCAAGCCGCATTTGTTGTGCGCTGCATGAAAGCTAGATCGCGGCGTTCCATTTCACAACGAGAACATCCGGCCAACACGAGCACACGCAAAGCGTGTTGCGTCGCTGTGATATCTGCGACATCATGAAGCGCCGGTGTACGTGGGGGTAAGCGATGTCCAACAGGTTCACGCAATACATTCTGGCCGCGATGGTGCTGGGCATTGTCATGGGCTCGGCGATCTACAATTTCCTGCCCGACACGCGCGCCGACTGGGCCTCGTCCATCAACCTGATCGCCATGATGTTCCTGCGCCTGATCAAGATGATCATCGCGCCGCTGGTGTTCGCGACCCTGGTCGGCGGCATCGCCCATATGGGCTCCGGCTCCAAGCTCGGCCGCATCTTCGCCAAGACCATGGGCTGGTTCGTCAGCGCCTCCTTCGTGTCGCTGCTGCTCGGCCTCATCATGGTGAATTTGCTTCAGCCCGGCGCGAACTTCCCCGGCACGCTGCCCGCGGCGGGCCAATCGACAGGCCTGCCGGTTTCCGCCTTCTCAATCGAGAAATTCTTGACCCATTTGATCCCGACCTCGATCGCGGACGCGATGGCGCAGAACGAAATCCTCCAGATCGTGATCTTCGCCGTGTTCTTCTCGGTGGCGATGGGCGCGATGCCCGAGCGCTCTAAGCCGATCCTGGCGCTGATCGACGACATCGGCCACATCATGCTAAAGGTGACGAGCTACGTGATGTTGTTCGCGCCACTCGCGGTATGGGCCGCCATCACCGCGACGGTCGCCAAGAACGGCCTCTTGGTGCTCTGGAAGCTCGTCGTCTTCATGGGCGGCTTCTATCTCTCGCTGGCGATCCTGTGGACCATCCTGGTCATCGTCGGCTTCATTGTGATCGGGCCACGCTACGGCCATCTGCTGAAGCTGATCCGCGAGCCCCTGATGATCGCCTTCTCGACCGCGAGCTCGGAAGCGGCCTATCCGAAGACGCTGGAGGGCCTCAACCGCTTCGGCGCCTCGTCGCGGATCTCGAGCTTCGTGCTGCCGCTCGGCTATTCGTTCAACCTCGACGGCACGATGATGTACTGCACCTTCGCCAGCGTCTTCATCGCGCAGAGCTACCACATCGACATGCCGCTCGGCACCCAGCTCGCCATGCTGGCGACGCTGATGATCACCTCCAAGGGCGTCGCCGGCGTGCCGCGCGCCTCGCTCGTCGTGATCGCCTCGACGCTGGCGCAGTTCAACATCCCCGAGGCAGGCCTCTTGATGATCATGGGCATCGACACCTTCCTGGATATGGGCCGCAGCGCCACCAACGTGATCGGCAACACGCTGGCGACCTCGGTCGTGGCCAAATGGGAAGGCGAACTCGGGCCCGAGCACGAGCTTGGACCTAGTGATGCGGTGCCCGAGGATATGGTGCCCGGTGAAGTGCCCGCAATGGCCGGCCATGGGTAGGAGCGAACCATGGGCCAGTTCCTGGCGAGGTCACTGACCTCATTCTGCCTGTGGCTCGCGGCATGTTTGCTGACGACTTCGTTGTTCGTGAGCTCGGCATTCGCCCAGACCGGCAGCGAAGGGCTCAGCCCGACGCTGTCGGCCATCAAGAAGGCGCACGCGGTGCGGCTCGGCTATCGCGAGAGCTCGCCGCCGTTCTCCTTCCTCGACCAGGCGGGTCGCCCGATCGGCTACAGCCTCGAGCTCTGCGAAGCCATCGTCGAGGAGATCGGCATCGAGGTCGACGATCCCAATCTCAGGATAGATTACGTCAAGGTCACCTCGGACGACCGCATCGAGGCCGTGCTCCAGAACAAGATCGACCTTGAATGCGGCTCGACCACCGCCAATGCCGAGCGCGGCAAGCGCGTTGCCTTCTCGCCACTGATGTTCGTCGCCGGCACCAAGCTGATGGTGCCGAAGGCGTCGAACGTCCGGTCGCTGACAGATCTGAAGGGCAAGACCATCGTGGTGACGAAGGGCACCACGAACGAGCAGGCGATCCAGGCAGCCGACAAGAAGCTCTCGCTCGGTCTTAACATCGTGACCGCGCCGGATCACGAGCAGTCGTTTCAGATGGTGAACGACGGCAAGGCGGATGCGTTCGCGACCGACGACATCCTGCTCTACGGCCTGATTGCGCGTCACAAGGCCCAGGAATATTTTCGCGTGGTCGGGGACTATCTGTCCTACGATCCCTACGGCATCATGTTCAGGAAGGGCGAGCCGCAACTCGCCGCCGTGGTCGAGCGCGCCTTCCGCAAGCTCGGTTCCAACCGCGACCTCATCCCGCTCTACAACAAATGGTTCACAGCCAGGCTTCCCACCGGCGAACGGCTGAACGTACCGATCTCGCTGCAACTGGAAGAAGCCTTCAAGGCGATGGACGATTCGCCGGGCGCGAATAATTAGGCGGCTTTCTCTCTTACCCTCCCCTTGAACGGGGATGGTCGAAGCGCGAGCGGGGGTGGGGTAATCTCTCCCCACGGGCAGTGTTCGAAGTGGAGAGATCACCCCACCCCGCTGCGGATTCCGCTTCGCGCCGTGCACAGCGACCCTCCCCCTCCAGGGAGGGTGGGCACCTGCGCCGCCGCTGCTAACGTCCGGCAAACACCCGGTCCAGCGCCGCGTCGTACGTCGCCTGCACCAACTCCGGATGCAGCTTCGCCAGCGACTCCATCATCACGCCGGAATTGATCTCGAGCACGCACCAATCGGCGTCGACGCGCACCACGTCGATCGACGCAAAGGCGATGCCGATCGCGCGCGCGGCATCGATCGCGAGCTTCACGCAAGCCGTTCGAACCTCGCCGCTCTCCAGCAATACCGGCTTTGCGCCGCCATCAAGATTGTGTCGCCAATCTCTGCCACGCTGCTTGCCGTAGACGACGAGGGGTACATCATCGAGCAGCACCACACGGACCTCGTCCTCGATCGCGACATAGGGCGAGATCACGAGGCCGGCACTCATCGAAAAAACCTCGCCAACCGCGTGATCCAGTTCCGCCTCCGTCGTCACCTTGAACACCGAGCGCCCCGATGTCCCCTCATTCGGCTTCACCACCACGCCTTGCGGATGGCCGTGAAGCAGCTCAAGCATTGCACCTCGCCAGGTGGGGCCAACGACATTCTGGCCGAGCTTCGGGTTGAGGAACAGTTGATGCGGAATGCACGGCACGCCCTCCAGCGCCAGCGCCTCGGCGGTGGCCGATTTGTCGTTGGCGAGACGATGCGCGATGGCGCTGTTGAGGCCGATGTCGTAGCCGAAGGCGAAGCGGCGCGTCTTGCCCCGGCGCATCGCAACCAGCCAGCCGCTGGCATGGACATCGACCGCAATGCCATGGTCCGCGCAATAGCGCCTGATCGCCTGGATGAAGATCCGCTCGCCGCTCGCCATGGTTTCGGTCGTTCCTGTCGCCAAAAGCCGCGAAAATGCGGGAAACGGCGCCAAACCGGGGTCAAAATCAGAGCTATTCTTAATGAAATTCTCGTTAGCGCCACGGAAATTAACTGCTGCCATCGAGCCCCCCAGGGAAAAGAAATTGCCCGCCGCGCGCGCGGGGCAGCAAATCCATTAATGATGCGCCCAATTCCGCCCAAATGCCGGTTTGGTCGGCACCAATTGCTTCCGAAACGAGGTTGATTATTGGTCTCAATGGCGTAGATCACACACGCGAAATCCTCCGCCAGGCAAATGGTGCTCGCCCCGCCGTCAGGGGCAGGGCGATGCTTTTGCCCGAAAACCGCAAATATTCGGAAGATCGAAAATCATGAGCGCGTTTTACCGAGAAAAGGTTCTTTCCGTCCACCACTGGACCGACACGCTGTTCAGCTTCCGCGCCACGCGTGATACCGGCTTCCGCTTCCAGAACGGCCAGTTCGCCATGATCGGCCTCGAGGTTGATGGCCGCCCGCTGCTGCGCGCCTACAGCATGGCGAGCGCCAATCACGAGGAACAGCTCGAGTTTTTCTCGATCAAGGTTCAGGACGGTCCGCTGACCTCGCGCCTTCAAAAGATCAAGGAAGGCGACACCATTCTGGTCGGTCGCAAGGCGACCGGGACGCTGATCACCGACAATCTGCTTCCCGGCAAGCGGCTGATGCTGTTGTCGACCGGAACCGGCCTTGCGCCGTTCGCGAGCCTGATCAAGGATCCCGAGGTTTATGACCAGTTCGAGTCGATCGTGCTGGTCCATGGCTGCCGCCAGGTCTCCGAGCTCGCCTATGGCGAGAAGCTGGTCGCGAATTTGCGCGAGGACGAGGTGTTCGGCGAACTGCTCGCGGACAAGCTCGTCTACTACCCGACCGTGACCCGCGAGCCGTTCCGCAACCGCGGCCGCATCACCGACCTCATCAACTCCGAGCAGATCTTCAACGACATCGGTCAAAGCCCGCTCGACATCGCAACCGACCGCATCATGATGTGCGGCAGCCCGGCGATGCTCGAAGAGCTGAAGCTGATGTTCGAAGGCCGCGACTTCGTCGAAGGCTCCGGCAACAAGCCTGGCCATTTCGTGATCGAAAAGGCGTTCGTCGAGCGCTAAGCCCTCGCTCTGTGTCGTCTCGGTGTCGTTCTGGCGAAGGCCAAGACCGGTACCCACCGTGAAGTTTGGCGAAGGCTGGTCGTTGCCAGTCTTCGCAACAACCCCCGCTTAGGGGTGTTGCTGGCTTTGCCCTGGCTTTCGCCAGGAGGACAGCGGCGGGTGAGGCGCCTTTGCCCGCTTAGCCGCGTCCCTTTCCCCTTCTGCTGCACTGCAAAAGCCCGCCCATCGGGCTGATTGATTTGTCTCAGCCGAATTCGCTAGCCTGAAACAAGGGCCGCGTCATATCCGTATGACAGGCACAGGCGTATCGTATCGCCTCATGCTGGCGAGAGGATCGGATCGTGGCCGAGGACAACAAGACGCACGAAGCTCCCAAACGCCTGCCCCTGGCGGAAGAGGGGGTCATGGAAACCCTGCTGCTTCCGTTCTCCCCGCGCTTCATCGTGCTGACGATCTGCGCGGTCGTCACCGCGCTGCTGATCGCCATCGGTATCGTCGACCGCAAGATCTTCGACATCCTGCTGGTCCCGATCCTGATCTTCGGCGCGCTGACCCTGCTCGGCGTCCGCGATCTCTTGCAGAAGAGTCACGCGGTGCTGCGCAACTATCCGATCTCCGCGCACATCCGCTTCCTCCTGGAAGAAATCCGCCCCGAGATGCGGCAATATTTCTTCGAGAGCGAGAAGGACGGCATGCCGTTCTCGCGCGATACCCGCGCGGTGGTCTATCAGCGCGCCAAGATGGAGCTCGACAAGCGTCCGTTCGGCACCCAGGAGGACGTCTATCGCGAGGGTTACGAGTGGATGCATCACTCGGTCTCGCCGAAGGCGCATGCCGAGGAAAAATTCCGGGTCGTCATTGGCGGACCGGATTGCGCAAAACCCTATTCGGCCTCGGTGTTCAATATCTCGGCGATGAGCTTCGGCGCGCTCAGCCCGAACGCGGTGCGTGCGCTCAATGCCGGCGCGAAGAAGGGCGGTTTCGCGCATGACACCGGCGAGGGCGGCGTCAGCCCCTATCACCGCGAGATGGGCGGCGACATCATCTGGGAGATCGGCTCCGGCTATTTCGGCTGCCGTCATCTCGACGGCAGCTTCGACCCTGAGGCGTTCGCGCGCGTCGCCGGCGAGGACCAGATCAAGATGGTTGAGCTCAAGATCAGCCAGGGCGCCAAGCCCGGCCATGGCGGCGTGCTGCCGGCCGCAAAGGTCTCGGAAGAGATTTCCAAGATCCGCGGTGTCGCGATGGGCGAGGATTGCATTTCGCCGGCCTCGCACCGCGCCTTCTCCACGCCGGTTGGCATGATGCAGTTCATCGCCGAGATGCGCCGCCTGTCCGGCGGCAAACCGGCCGGCTTCAAGCTGTGCATCGGCCATCCCTGGGAGTTCCTGGCGATCTGCAAGGCGATGATAGAGACCGGCATCTATCCTGATTTCATCGTCGTCGACGGCAATGAGGGCGGCACCGGCGCGGCGCCGCTGGAATTCATGGATCACCTGGGCATGCCGATGCGCGAGGGCGTCAATTTCGTCCACAATGCGCTGGTCGGCATCAATGCGCGCGACCGTATCAAGATCGGCGCGTCCGGCAAGATCGCCACCGCCTTCGACATGGCGCGCGCCATGGCGATTGGCGCCGACTGGTGCAATTCGGCGCGCGGCTTCATGTTCTCGCTGGGCTGCATCCAGTCGCTGAGCTGCCACACCGACCGCTGCCCGACCGGCGTCGCGACGCAGGACCCGACGCGCGCGCGCGCGCTCTACGTGCCGCTCAAGATCGACCGCGTGCACAATTACCACCATGCGACGCTGCACTCGCTGACCGAGCTGATCGCCGCTGCCGGCCTCGAACATCCGCAGCAGCTGCGTCCGATCCACTTCAGCCAGCGGACGGCGACAACCCAGGTGCAATCCTTCGCACAGCTCTATCCGGCGCTGCGCCCGGGCGAGCTGCTCGAAGGCACGGAAGATCCTCGGTTTCGCGACGCCTGGCGGATGGCGCGCTCCGAGACGTTCCAGCCCGCGCAGTGAGCGTCGCGCCGCCCCGCAAGGACGCCGGTCCCGGCGCGTAAAATCATCGCGAGCTGGACCGCGTTTAACTCTTGGTTCAACTTTGGGTGTAAATTGTGCCCATGGACGAACGGCGCGACAAGGCGAGACATCGCGTGCTGAAGGCCGGGACGATCGAGTTCGGCGGCGGCGCGATCGACTGCACCATCCGCAATCTGTCCGATACCGGCGCAGCCCTCGACGTCACCAGCCCGGTCGGCATCCCCGAACATTTCACCCTGTTCGTCCAGTCCGACGGGACGCATCGATCGTGCGCCGTGGTCTGGCGCAAGGAAAAGCGGATCGGGGTGAGGTTCGGGTGAAGGTTTTGCGTTTGGCCTGCGCCGGGACGAGTGGGTGCGGCGTCCCGCGCTGGTGCATGCAATGGCGCACCCTCACGCCGCCGCCTGTTCGCCCCTCCGGCTCGCCAGAATCTTGTCGATCCGTCGCCCGTCGAGATCGACCACCTCCATGTGCCAGCCGGCGAAATCGAAGGCGTCTCCGACGTTGGGCAGCATGCTGAACTGTTGCAGCACGAGGCCCGCCACCGTGTTGTAGCGATGCGGCGGCAGCTCGATGCCGAGCAGTTCGCCGAACTCGTCAACCGGCATCCAGCCGGAGATCAGGAGCGAGTCGTCGTCGCGCCTGATAAAGGCCGGCTCGGGCGGTCCTTCCTCGGAATGGAAGGCGCCGACGATCGACTCGAGGATATCGGCGGCTGTCACCATGCCTTCGAAGGCGCCGTATTCGTCGTAGACGAAACCGACGTGAACCGGCGCAGCTTTCAGGATGGTCAGCACGTCGCGGGCATCGGCCGAGGCCGGAATGCCCGGCGCCTCACGCACCAGCGCGCGCAGATCCGGCGTGCGCTCGTTCATATAAGCGATCAGCAGGTCCTTGGCCTGGAGCACCCCGATCGGCTTGTCGCGATCGCCGTCCGAAACGGGGAAACGCGAATGCGGGCTCTTCGCGATGATCTCGTGAATGGTCTTCACATCGTCGTTCAGGTCGATCTCGTCCACCTCGGTGCGCGGCGTCATGACCGCGCCGACTGGCCGATCGCCGAGCCGCATCACGCCGGCGATCATCTCCTTCTCGCCGGGCTCGAGCACGCCGGCGCTTTCGGCCTCGCTGACGAGGTGATGGATTTCGTCCTCCGAGACCTTTTCCTCGGCTCTGCCGCCGCGACCGAGCAGCGCGAGGATCACCTTGCCCGAGACATCGAGCAGGAAGACGAGCGGCAGCGAGATCCGCGCCAGCAGGTGCATCGCGGGCGCGACCCTGACGGCGATGCTTTCGGGGTCGCGCAGTGCCACCTGCTTCGGCACCAGTTCGCCGACGATCAGGGTGGCGTAGGTGATGAGCGTGACGACGATGCCGACGCCGACGATGTCGGCAATGCCTGGGGACATGCCGAGCTCAAGCAGCCATTGCGTCAGCCGCTGCCCGAGCGTCGCGCCGGAGAATGCGCCGGAAAGCACGCCGACCAGCGTGATGCCGATCTGCACCGTCGAGAGGAATTTGCCAGGATCGGCCGAAAGCGTCAGCGCCCGCTCGGCGCCGCGCACGCCCTTGGCGGCGAGCAACGACAGCCGCGCCGGGCGGGACGACACTACGGCGAGCTCGGACATGGACAGCAGGCCGTTGATGACGATCAGGACGACGACGATGACGAGTTCGATCGAGAGCATTGATGTTCCGAGGTAAGCGAGTGTGCTGGGCGCCCAGGCCTTGATATAGGTATTCAGCGAGACACAATCCCGCCGCATCTGGCGCCGCGGGAACCGCATGATCGATGGTTCCTGCGCGCTGGACGCGCGCAATGCGCGCTCCTCACAGGATGAGGACTGAGTGCGCGGTCGCAATTCGACAAGCACCGGCGTAGCTTAGCCTCATCCTGAGGAGCCCGCGCAGCGGGCGTCTCGAAGGACGAGGCGCGCATTCTGTCGCCAAGAAGCCTTGCGGTTGGCTCGCTACTCAGAACTCCCCGTGCAGCCGTCCCGAAAACACCGACACCGGTCCGCGGTCGGCGTTGTAGGCGGGATTGACGATGAGCTGGTAGTCGGCTGTGACGGTGAGGTTCTTGTTCAGCGCGTAGGCGTAATACGTCTCGAGGATGCGCTCCTTGCGGTAGTTGAGCGCGCCGTCGCCGATGAGCACGCCGAGGCCACCGGCGGCCAGGAAGTCACGATAATCCTGCGAGATCGCATTGACGGCGCCGCCGATGCCGATCACGTCGTCGGGCCGGCCCCATCTCGTGCCCTTGATCGAAAGGCCGGCGGACAGGCTGCGGTTGATGTCGGTGAAGGCAATCGTCTCGAACTTGCCGTCGTTCCAGCTCCAGCGGCCGAACAGTCCGAGGTCGTCGGTGATCGCCTGCTCGAGATTGACGACGTAGCCGACCTTGATGCGGCCGCGCCGGGTCTGCGCGATGTCGAGATTGAGCGCGGGATTGTCCAGCGTCTCGCGGAAGCTGCCCATGTTGGCGCTGTCGAGCCAGCCCATGGTCCTGAGCTTGCCGGGGTGGCCGAACAGCGAGAAGCGCGTCTCGAGCTCGACCACGTACTGGCCGCGCTCTGCGACCTTGGTGTCGAAATGATTCGAATTGGGCTCTGCGACCATCAGGAAATAGCCGCCGCGCAACGCCCATTGCTTCTGGTTGAGCTCGGCGGTGACGCCATAGGTGAGGCCGACCTTGTCGGCGGAATAGTCGAAGGCGCCCGGCGCCCATAGCGACCAGTTCATGAAGTCCTTGCGGGTGTCCTTGGCGTAGGCATTGCCGTCGAACACGTCGACCACCGCGAACTTGCCGGCCTGCAAGGTGAGGCGGGACACGTCGACCTTCTGCCCGAGCTGCAACTGGCCGCTCGCGAGCTCCTCTTGCTCGCCGCCGAAGCCGAAGGTCTGGCGCACGAATAGGCGCGAGGTATTGTAATGCGGATAGGGGAAGTTCGACTTCTGCGCTTCGCCGTTGGGGAAGCCGGCGGCGCCAACGGTGTCGTTCAGTCCAAACCCCTGGAGCAGCTCGGGATTGTAATAGACCTCGCCGCCGTCCCAGAGCCGTGCGTTCAGGAACAGGCTGTTGCTCCAGGTCGCTTTGGCCTGCGCCGACGGGGAGAGCGAATTCGGCCCCGTGTAGAGGGCGGGGAACGACGGATAGCCTTGCGGCAGATAGGTGCTCTGGCCGTGAATCTCCCAGCGATCCGATTCCGTGTCGGTCAGGGAGCTCTTCGGGACGTAGCTCGGCAGGCCCTCCCAATCGACCTTGCGGTTGAGGCCGAGCCTGATCTGCTGGAACTCCAGCGACGATGAGCTGTATTGGGCCCCCGTCGAGAAGGCGACGTTGGCGCCATCGAAGCGGCTGTAGAGATATTCGAGCCGCGCACTCCAATGGGGCGCGAAGCCGTATTCGATGCCGGCGCCTGCGACCCAGCCGGGCCGCGTGTTCAGGATTTTTGGGATTTCGGCACTGGAAGCCGGCGCGTCGAAATAGCGCTCGCCCATCCAGGCAAAGCCGCCGGTGACGTAGAGCAGCCACGGACCGCTGGTGTAGCCGACGCGGCCACGCAAGCTCGCGGTGTAGTCCCATTGCTGCGTGACGGTGTTGGCGGGGGTCGAAAGGAAGGAGACGATCGAGTTCGAGGTGATGTAATTGGGAAACGAAAAATCGCCTTCGATACCAACCAGCCACCCGGAATTGAGCCGGTAATTGTAGCCGGCCTGCACGCCGCCCATCATGCCGCTGAAGACGCCGCTGTCGCTGATTGCAGCCCCGTCGTTCAGCGCAAAGTGCGACGAACCTCGGCCATAGCCGGCATGCGCGCCGATATAGAGCCCCGTCCAGTCATAGACCGCTCTCAGCGCCGGGGCCTTCAGCGGCAGATCGGCCGCGGTGCCTGTGGCGGGAAAAGCCAGCACGCCCGTCGCAATCGCCGCGGCCGTCCGCAAGTACCGGTAACGGTGACCTCTCAACGTCAAAACGCACGCCCCCAAACGCGAATGTGTCCCGATGCTGCGGCATCCCTGCCGATTCGTGGCGACCCTGTCATCAGGTCTTGGTTGGCATGCGATCGGGCGAGATGATCTCGATTCGACGCGATTCCGTCCCAAGCACCTGTGCCTGTTGCGAACTTTATTGCGAGTAATTCTCAATAGCAACTGGTGTCAATTGCCGCAGGTGTTGGTTCGCACCCTCATGTGACGGGCCTGCAACAGGGTCGCGGCCCGAAAACAGATGACCCCGCCCGGGGGGACAGCCGGGCGGGGTCGGGGGCACGACACGGGGTGGATGAGGCGCCCGTGTCGGACGCAGGATCCACGTGAGATCGGCCTCAGGTACTCAAGTCAGTAGCAGGTACGAACGCGGCCGACGTACTGGCCGAAAGCGTTGTACTGGGCGACCCAGCCGCAGCGGTGATAGCCGTAGTAATAGGGATCGTTGCTGGCGGCGATTGCGGAGCCGACGACGGCGGCAGTGGCGGTGCCGGCGCCCACACCCCAGCCCCAGCCAAGCGGCTTGGCTTCGGCCTGCGAGGCGGTGGACACGATGCCGCCTGTCACGGCGAGGGCAGCGAGAGCGACAGCGGCAATCCTGGTCTTGATCGACATGTGAAACTCCATCCGGGGTTGAGGCGGTCCGTTGTGGCCCGCGTGCCCAATTGGACGGAGGCTGCGCGCGTCCGGTTCGAAGCCGGCAGATGCGGTCGCGGAGCCCTGTGCTTTCCTGAACAATTCCAGGAGCATGGGATCTAGCCGAGGGGCCCCTTGGCGAGCCTGTTCACGTCGAAGTTATCGACTTCAATCAGCAGCTTGCAAAAGGCCGTCGCGCCCTGATCGATCAGGCGTTCGCCCTTTTCTGCAACGGCCAAAGTCGCATTGCCGACTGCGCCACTGGCGTTGAGATCCTGCGCCTGCCAGGCGAACGGCGCGGGGCGCTGCGTCGACAGCCAGCGATATTGCTGCTCGATCGCGATGCTGCTCGCGGGAAAATCCGCGATCGCATCTTTGCGCACCTGATCGGGGTAGCGCGCCAGCATGATCGAGGTCTCGATCGCACCGCCATGAATGCCGTGGCGAACTTCGTCCGCCGAGAACAGTTTGTCGGCGCCCGACAGCCGCGACCACGACGTCGTCACCACGAACAGTTTCTGGTGCGCGCGAAGATCCTGCGCCACCAGCATCATCGCCGCGCTGTTGCCGCCATGGCTGGTGATGATGACGAGCTTCCTTAACCCGCGTCGGGCGACGTCTTCGCCGATGCCTGTCCATCGCTTCAGCGCAACGTCGGTCGGCAGCGTCTGCGTGCCCGGATAGTCGATATGCTCGGTGGAGATGCCGACTGGTTCAACGGGCAGGAAACTGGCCGGAACAGTTTCGGGCAGCAGCTCGCGCACGCGCGCGAGATAGGCATCCGCAATCAGCACGTCGGTTTCGAGCGGCAGATGCGGGCCATGCTGCTCGGTCGCCGCCAGCGGCAGCACCGCAATCCAACGCGAGGCCTCGGCCGGGGCAACATCGGCCCAGCGGATCTCGGTCCAGTCGCGGGACGGCATCATTGAACTTTCCTTGGAGGTTTCTTTGCCCGAATTTGTCACGTAATTTGGGGTATGAGGGGACGCGGGCCCGGACGGCTCGCGTCCCCGAACTTCATGCGGTTTTATCGCGTTGCGTTCACATGAGCCAGACGCGATTGGGCCAGCAACGATCGACGGAGTCCCTTCATGAGCCCTTCTCATCTGCGGCGAGCGTTAACGGCGGGCTTGATGGCCGCTTTGATCGGAAGCGTCCCGGTGGGGGCCGAAACGCTCGACAAGGTCACCTTCGGCACCAATTGGGTCGCCGAGGCCGAGCATGGCGGCTTCTTCCAGGCGGTCGCCGACGGCACCTACAAGCGTTACGGGCTCGACGTCACCATCGTCCCCGGCGGGCCCAACGAGAACAATCGGATGCTGCTGATCGCCGGCAAGATCGATTTCTTCATGGCCGCGAACACGCTGATGTCGTTCGATGCGGTCGCCAACGACGTTCCCGTCATCACCATCGCCGCGATCTTCCAGAAAGATCCGCAGGTGATGCTGACGCAGCCCGATGCCAAGGTCGCCAAGATTGAGGATCTCAAGCCGCTGACGCTGTTCGTCTCCAAGGAGGGCATGACCAGCTACTTCCAGTGGCTGAAGTCCGAATATGGATTCAGCGAGAAGAACGTCCGCCCCTATAATTTCAATCCTCAGCCCTTCATCGCCAACCCCAAGAGCGCCATGCAGGGCTACGTGACATCCGAGCCCTTCGCAGTCGAGAAGGCGGCCGGCTTCAAGCCCAACGTACTGCTGCTCGCCGATTACGGCTTCAATACCTATTCGACCCTGATCGAAACCCGCCGCGACGTGGTCGAGAAGAAGCCGGATCTGGTGCAGCGCTTCGTCGATGCCTCCATGATCGGCTGGTACAATTACATCTACCGCGACAATTCCGCTGGAAATGCCATGATCAAGAAGCTCAATCCCGAGATGACCGATGATCTGCTCGCCTACTCCGTCGCCAAGATGAAAGAGCACGGCATCGTCGATTCCGGCGACAGCCTGAAGAACGGCATCGGCGCCATGAGCGACGAGCGCTACGCTTCCTTCTTCAACAAGATGGTGAAGGCGGGCGTGGTGAAGCCCGATCTCGACTTCCGCAAATCCTATACGCTGCGCTTCGTCAACAAGGGCGTCGGCGTCGAGCTGCGCCCGAGCAAGCCGTAACGCATGTTGAGATCTGGCGCAGGCGGCTCGGTGTCCTACACCTCTCCCGAAGGGAGAGGTCGCATCGCATCGTCAGATGCGATGCGGGTGAGGGGTTACGCTCCCTGGTGTGACCTGAGCCCCCTCACCCGGCGCTGCGCGCCGACCTCTCCCCGATGGGGAGAGGTGAAGGACGCGGCCCGACCGCGTCTCACAACAGCCTGCGGCCAATGCTAGAGAGCTCAACCTCGCCCGCCGTCGAGGCCAGCCTGACGGCGCTCGCCGTCAGCCTCCGCGGCGTGACGAAAGCCTATGACAACGGCGTCATGGCCCTCGGCCCGCTCGACCTCGCCGTGCGCAAGGGCGAGTTCATCTCGCTGCTGGGTCCGTCGGGTTGCGGCAAGTCGACGGCGCTGCGGCTGATCGCGGGGCTCAGCACGCCCTCGTCCGGAATCGTGCGGGTGGCGCGCCGCGAAGGCGTGCCGCAGCCGGGCCACGGCATCGGCTTCGTGTTCCAGGAGCCGACCCTGATGCCCTGGACCAGCGTGCGCGAGAACGTGCGGCTACCCCTGAGGCTTGGTCGCGTTCCGAAGGCCGAGGCGTGCGCGCGTGCCGAGGCGGCGCTCGCCAGCGTCGGCCTTGCCGATTTTGCCGAGGCCTTTCCGCGCGAGCTCTCCGGCGGCATGAAGATGCGGGTGTCGCTGGCGCGCGCGCTCGTCACCGATCCCGATATCCTGCTGATGGACGAGCCGTTCGCGGCGCTCGACGAGATCACGCGCTTCCGCCTCAACAATGATTTGCTCGCGCTGTGGCGCAGCCTCGGCAAGACGGTCATCTTCGTCACCCATTCGGTGTTCGAATCCGTTTACCTGTCGCAGCGCGTGGTGGTGATGACGGCGCGGCCCGGCCGCATCCAGGCCGACCTCCGCATCGAGACGGTCGAGCCGCGGGGCGAGGAGTTTCGTACTTCAGTCGCCTATTCCGATTATTGCCGCAGGGTGTCGGCGGCCTTGGCGCCGTCCTATGCGGGGCAATCGACGCTATGAACGTGCAAGCTGCGGTCACCGCAAAGCCGTCCGGCGCGCAACGTGCAATGCGCCTCGTGCCGCCCGTCCTCGTGTTCGCGGCCGGCCTTCTCGCCTGGGAACTGGTGGTCCGTATCAAGGAGATTCCGCCCTACGTGCTGCCGGCGCCCTCCGTCATCTTTCTGACGCTGATCAAGGATTGGGCGGTGCTGTCGCAGTCGCTCGCCACCACGCTTCTGACCACGCTAGAAGGTTTTGTGGCAGCGAGCATCGGCGGCATCGGGCTGGCGCTCTTGTTCAACCAGTCGAAATGGGTGGAATATTCGCTGTTCCCCTATGCCATCGTGCTCCAGGTGACGCCGGTCATCGCGATTGCGCCGCTCTTGCTGATCTATCTGGAGCAGCAGACCGCGGTGGTGGTCTGCGCCTTCATCGTTGCCTTTTTCCCGGTGCTGTCCAACACCACGCTCGGGCTGAATTCGGTCGACCGCAATCTCGCCGGCCTGTTCCAGCTCTATGGCGCATCAAAGCCGCAGACGCTGCGCTTTCTCAAGCTGCCCGCGGCGCTGCCCCACATCCTCGGCGGCTTGCGCATCGCCGGCGGCCTGTCGCTGATCGGCGCGGTCGTGGCCGAGATTGCAGCGGGAACGGCCGGTGCCGGCTCCGGGCTCGCCTACAGGATCGCCGAGTCAGGCTATCGATTGAACATACCCCGCATGTTCGCTGCGCTGCTTTTGCTGTCGCTCGCCGGGATTGTCATCTATGGGGTGCTGGCGCTAGTTTCGCACCTCGTTTTACGGCGCTGGCATGAGAGCGCGCTTGGAAAGGAAAACTGATGACCGCCGGTTCGATTTCGTCCGAAAAGATCGATCTTTTGATTTATGGACCGGTGCGGCCGATCCTCGAGAACGGGTTTTCCGACCATTTCGTCGTGCACAAGGCCGAGACGCGCGGTGACCTCGAGCGGCTGACGGCGGCGGTCCGCGACAGGATCCGCGGCGTCGCCGTGACGTATCACACCGTGCGCGCCGACAAGGATTCACTGTCGCAGCTGCCGAAGCTGGAAATGGTGGCGAGCTTCGGCGTCGGCTATGATCACATCGACGCCAAATACGCGGCCGAGCACAATATCATCGTCACCAACACGCCCGATGTCCTCACCGAGGAGGTCGCCGATGTCGCGATGGGCCTTCTGATCTCCACGCTGCGCGAGTTCATCAAGGCCGATCGCTACGTCCGCTCCGGACTGTGGCAGACGCAGAACTATCCGCTCAGCGTCGGCTCGCTGCGTGACCGCAAGGTCGGCATCGTCGGCATGGGACGGATCGGCCAGGCCATCGCGCGCCGGCTCGATGCCTCGCTGGTGCCTGTGGTCTACCATTCCCGTAACCCATCCAAGGATGTCTCCTACAAGCACTACCCTGATTTGATCGAGATGGCGAAGGCGGTGGACACGCTGATGGTGATCGTGCCCGGCGGCGCCAGCACCGACAAGATGATCAACGCCGAGGTGCTCAAGGCGCTCGGCCCGCGCGGCGTGCTCATCAACGTCGCGCGCGGCTCGGTGGTCGACGAGCCGGCGCTGGTCCAGGCACTGAAATCAGGCACCATCCTCGCCGCCGGCCTCGACGTGTTCGCGGCGGAGCCGAACGTGCCGGACGAGCTCAAGACCATGCAGAACGTGGTGCTGCTGCCGCATATCGGCTCGGCCTCGGTGGTGACGCGCAACGCGATGGACCAACTCGTCGTCGACAATCTCAAGGCCTGGTTCGCCGGCAAGGCGCCGCTGACACCGGTTGCGGAAACGCCGTTTAGGGGGCGCTGATGAGAGCTCTTCGGGGCGTTGCATTGATGATCGCGGCATGTGCTGCCGCGATCGATCCTGCGCACGCGCAGGATGCGGCGACCCTGAAGAAGCAGATGCCCGGGCAGTGGGAGCTCTCGACAACCGAGCGCAACAAGACCTGCGTCGTCACCCTCAAGGGCGACGCCAAGGGCCAGGGTTTTAAGCTGGAGCTGGAGCCGGCCTGCAAGACCGCGCTGCCCTTCACCAAGGACATCGTCGCCTGGAACGTCCGGGGCCTCGACATCGTCCGCTTGCAGGACGCCACCGGTGAAGCCGTGATCGACTTTACCGAGGTCGAGGCCGGCATCTTCGAGGGCCTGCGCCAGGGCGAGGGTGTCTACATCCTGCAGGATCTCGCCGCGGCGCGATCGATGGCCAAATCGATGGACCAGATGATCGGCGACTGGTCGATGGTGCGCGGCAACGGCCAGCCGGTGTGCGGGCTGACGCTGACCAACACCGAGGCGGGCGCGGACAATTTCCAGGTCTTCCTCAAGCCGAAATGCGACGCGGCGATCGCGCAATTCAACCCGACGCAATGGCGGCTCGAGCGCGGCCAGATCCTCCTGATGTCGAAATCAGGCGAAGCCTGGCAGTTCGAGGCCGACGACAACGCGCAGTGGCGGCGCGTCCCCGATACCGCCGATCCCTTGATCATGCTGCGTCAATAGGCAAGCCTTCCGCGCTGCCGAACGACGGGTGTGAACGCGGAACCCGCTGCAGGGCAGCCCGTTGACGAAAGAGCGATTTCGTTGGGAGATCCGCATGGCCAAGCGCATCCTCGCGATCGGCATCGAGCCCGGCAATGCGGATTATAGCGCATTCCCGCAGCTCACGCCCGAACATGTCCGCAGCTACATCGAGGCCCAGCTCCTGCGGCTGCGCGGTCTCGGCTTCGAGGTCACGAGCTGTCTGATCGATCTCGATGCGACTGCGGAGGCTGCCGTGACGGCGGCGCTGCGCGACGAGCGCTTCGACTGCATCGTGATCGGCGCCGGGCTCCGCGAGCCGAAGGAACGGCTGCTGCTGTTCGAGAAGGTGCTCAACCTCGTCCACCGCCTGGCGCCGGAAGCCGCGATCTGCTTCAACACGACGCCGGCCGACACAGTCGAAGCGGTGCAGCGCTGGGTCGAGCCATGAATTGACGTCCCGGCCTGCTAGATCAAGCGCATCCCGCGCAGGCTGGCGTGGCCGCTTCTGCCGACGATGATGTGGTCGTGCACGGAAATCCCGAGCGGCTTTGCGATGTCGATGATCGCTTTCGTCATCTGGATATCGGCTTGCGAGGGCGAGGGATCGCCCGAGGGATGGTTGTGCACCAGGATCAGCGCGGTCGCGGAGAGTTCGAGCGCGCGCTTGATCACCTCGCGGGGATAAACCGGGGTGTGGTCGATGGTGCCGGTCTGCTGCACCTCGTCGGCGATGAGCTGGTTGCGCTTGTCGAGGAAGAGCAGGCGGAATTGCTCCTTGTCGGCGAAGGCCATGCTGGTGCGGCAATAGTCGATCACCTCGTTCCAGGACGAGAGCGCGTTGCGGCTGTTGACGTCGCCTTTGGCGACGCGGTGCGCCGCTGCTGCGATCAGCTTGAGCTGGTTGATCGCGGATTCGCCGATGCCCTCGACCTCGCGCAGGCGCGCCACCGGCGCATGCACGACCTCGGCGAACGAGCCGAAAGTCTTTATCAAGGTCTTTGCGAGTGGCTTGGTGTCGCGCCGCGGCAGCGCGGCAAACAGCGCCATCTCCAGCAGCTCGTAGTCGCTGAGCGCATCCGCGCCGGCGCTGTAGAAGCGCTCGCGCAGCCGCTCGCGATGGCCGTGATAATGCGGCGCGTCCTCAGGTTTGCTCTTGTCGTGGTCGGATTTGGCGGGCATCGGCCGCCAGCATTGCCGCGGAACCGCAGCTTTGCAACCGTCAATTGCGATAGCAAGCGCCGTTCATTGTAGGCCGGCGGCCCAAAGCCTCACCCGATCTGCTTCTCGCCATGCCGCTCCGACAGCGTGAAGATCTCGACGCCCGTCGCCGTCACGCCGACCGAGTGCTCGAACTGCGCCGACAGCGAGCGGTCGCGGGTCACCGCGGTCCAGCCGTCGGAGAGGATTTTGACATGCGGCTTGCCGAGATTGATCATCGGCTCGATGGTGAAGAACATGCCGGGCTTGAGCTGGACGCCCTCGCCGGGCCGGCCGATATGGATGATGTTCGGCTCGTCGTGGAACATGCGCCCGAGGCCGTGCCCGCAGAAATCGCGCACCACGCTCATGCCCTGCGGCTCGACGAAACTCTGGATGGCGTGGCCAATGTCGCCGGTGGTGGCGCCGGGCTTCACCGCGGCGATGCCGCGCATCATCGCTTCATAGGTGACTTCGATCAGCCGCTCGGCTTTGCGCGCGATCGGGCCGACCGCATACATCCGGCTGGAATCGCCGTACCAGCCGTCGACGATGAAGGTGACGTCGATGTTGACGATGTCGCCTTCCTTCAGCGGGCGGTCGCCGGGCATGCCATGGCAGACCACGTGGTTGAGCGAGGTGCAGGTCGAGTAACGGTAGCCGCGGTACATCAGCGTCGCCGGATAGGCGTTGTGGCTGAAGGCGAAGTCGCGGACGAATTCGTCGATGCGCGAGGTCGGCACGCCGGGGCCGACGATATCGGTGAGGTCGTCGAGGCACTTGGCCACCAGCGCCCCCGCCTTGCGCATGCCGGCAAAGGCGCTCGGCCCATGCAGCTTGATCTGTCCGGTCTTGCGCAGGGAGGTCTCGGTGGCTTCGACGTAACTCATGCGGGCGCGATCTTCCAAAGGGGCTCAATGTCGGCGGAAAGGCTTGATTTCAGGCTCCAATCTAATGATTGCGGGCCTTCATGCAAGCCAAGCGTGATGTTTGCACCCGAAAGCGGGCCTAATTCGGGACTTCTACGGCCGTTTCGACCGGCAGGGCGCCGCGCACGCGGATTTCGCGGACGGGGTAGGGAACCCGGATGCCCTCGCGCTTGAAGGCGTCCCACAGCGCCAGCATCACGTCGCTCTTGACGTTATCCATACCGTCGGGGTCCGCGATCCAGAACGTCAGCGAGAACTTCATGCCGGCCTCGGCGAACTCGGTCAAAATGCTGTTCGGCGGCTTGCCCTTCTGCGCGCGCGGATGGGCGGCGGCGGTCTCGGCGGCGAGCTTGCAGACGAGGCGCGGGTCGGCGTCGTAATTGGTGCCGAAGGCGATCTTCACCAGCGTGTTCTTGTCGGTATAGGTCCAGTTCACGACTTTCTGCGTCACCAGATCCTCGTTCGGCACCAGGAATTCGCGCCCGTCGCCGGCCGCGACGGAAATATAGCGCGTCTTCATCGCGCTGATCCGCCCGGTATTGTCGCCGATGGTGACGAGGTCGCCGGGCTTCACCGACTTGTCGGCGAGCAGGATGATGCCGGAAATGAAATTGGCCACGATCTTCTGCAGGCCGATACCGATGCCGACACCGACCGCGCCGGAGAATACCGCGAGCGCCGACAGATCGATCCCGACCGCCCCGAGCGCGATCACGATCGCGACCGCAAGCAGCCCGATGCGGATGATCTTGACCAGCAGCACCTGCACCGACGGCGTCAAATCGGTGGTCGCATTGATCCGGCTCTCGGCGAAATTGCTCGCGATGTTGGTCAGCCAGAGCGCGATCAGCAGCAGCGCGCCGGCCTTGAGCGCCAAGAGCGGGGTCAGGCGCAGGCCGCCGAGCACGATCGCGAAGGAATCGAGCAGCTCGACCGTCGCATCGAGCTGGCCGAGGATGGAGAGCGCGGCGATGAACCACGCCGTGATCGACACTAGCTTGACGATGAAGGCGTTGCGCAGCACCGAAGTGAGGAGCCGGATCACCAGCCAGGCCAGTCCGAGCTTGGCCGCGACCATCAACAGATAGCTGCGGCTCGGCCAGGTCGCGTGGTACATCACCACGCGCGAAATGATCACGAGCAGGGTGAAAACCGCCGTCGAGGCGCTCGCGACCATCACCCGGACGAAGTGCCGGAGCGGCAGCGGCCAGCGCATTGCCAGCGACGTCATGTCGAGGCGGCTGCGAATGGCGGCCTCCGCGGCATAGGCCATGCCGGCGGCGGCCAGGATGAGACCGAATTGCAGGTAGAACCAGGGTGAGGAGATTTCCGCCCCGACGCTGCGCGCGGTCGTCTGCACGAACTCCATGAAGTCCTTGAGGTCCATGTCCATCGGGTCGGTCTCGTCGGGAAGCGGGCGGGAGGATTTTGATTCGAGGGCGCCGCAGAATCCCACAAAGGGCACGGCCGGACCATCGATACACCGCGAAGTGATGCGCGTTAAGGCCGCAAAATGCGGGCAGATTGCCGCGAGCGGGAGAAAATAGGTTGGCGCGCGAGTCCGCCGACGATAAGGATGCAAATCCAGCGATTTTTACCCGGAAGGTGGATGGCCTCCCTCGACTCCGTCAGCCTCGCCATATTGCTCGGCGCTGTTCTCGTCATGGCCGGCATCCTCTCGAGCCTGCTTGCGCTGCGCTTTGGCGCGCCATTGCTGCTTGTCTTCCTTGCGATCGGCATGCTCGCCGGCGATTCGGGGCCCGGGCAGCTCCAGTTCGACGACGTCCGCACCACCTATCTGGTCGGCTCGGTGGCGCTCGCCCTGATCCTGTTCGACGGCGGCCTGCGGACGCGCTTTGCCAGCATCCGCACCGTGCTCGCGCCCTCCGTGGTGCTGGCGACCATCGGCGTGCTGCTGACGGCGCTGATCACCGCGCCATTCGCGAAATACGCGCTCGATCTCAACTGGTCGGAATCGTTGCTGGTCGGCGCTGTGGTCGCCTCGACCGACGCCGCCGCGGTTTTTCTGCTGGTGCACACCCAGGGCCTGCGCCTGCGCCCGCGCGTCGGTGCGACACTGGAGGCGGAATCCGGCACCAACGATCCGTTTGCGATCTTCCTCACGCTCATGCTGGTCGAGTACATCTCGCTCGGCTCGAGCTCGCCCGGCCATGTGCTGATGGAGTTCGTCCAGGAGGCGGTGCTGGGTGCCGTCGTCGGCGTGATCGGTGGACGCCTGGTCGTCATCGCGCTCAACCAGGTGGCGCTGCCGCAGGGCCTGCATGCGCCGTTCGTGACGACCGGCGCGCTCGTCATCTTCGGCGGCTCGCAGATCATGCACGCTTCCGGTTTTCTTGCAGTCTATCTCGCCGGAATCATTATCGGCAACCGGCCGACGCGCGCGCATAATTCGGTGGTGGCCTTCCTGGACGCCGCGACCTGGCTGGCGCAGATCGTGATGTTCGTGCTGCTCGGCCTCTTGGTCTCGCCGAGCCGGCTTGGCGCCAGCGTGCTGCCGGCCGTCGGCGTCGCGCTCGTCTTGATGCTGGTCGCGCGGCCGCTTGCCGTGTTCGTGTGCCTTGCGCCGTTCCGCTTCAAGTGGCGCGAGAAAGTCTTCATCGCCTGGACCGGCCTGCGCGGCGCGGTCGCGATCTTCCTGGCCTCGATCCCGATGCTGGTCGGCCTGTCCAAGGCCTATCTCTATTTCGACGTCGCTTTCGTCGTCGTCATCATCTCGCTGCTGCTGCAAGGCTGGACGCTGGCGCCCGCCGCGCGCAAGCTGCACGTGGCGCTGCCGCGCGCCGAGCGCGGCCCGCGCCGCGTCGAACTCGATCTGCCGGGCCAGCTCGAACAGCAACTGGTCGGCTATCCGGTGCGGCCGAAGAGCTTGTATTTTCGCCGCGGACTGATTCCATCCTGGTCCAAGCCGACGCTCGTCATCCGCAACGAGAACATCCTGACGCCGGTGGAGGCCGATCCAATCGCGCCCGGCGATTACATCTACCTGCTGGCGCCGCCGGAAAAGGCGGAGGCACTCGACCGCTTCTTCGTCGACATGCAGCCGAGCTCGGCGCCCGATCCGCATCTGCTCGGCGACTTCATGGTCTCGGGCGAGCACACGCTCGCCGAGCTCGCCGAGATCTACGGCGTGAAGGTCGACAAGGAGGAAAGTAAGCTGACGCTGGCTGATTATTTCGACGTTCATCTCGATCACGCGCCAAAAGAGGGCGCCGAGCTTGCGCTGGATACGATTGTGCTGGTCGCGCGCTCGATCTCCGGCGGCCGCGTCAACGTCGTTGGCCTGCGCCTGCCGGAAGAGGACGAGACCCCGACGCCGCTGACGCGTGCGCAGGCGCTACGGCGCAAGCTCGCCGACGTCTGGGCGTCGGTGGCGGGGGTCTGATTTGGGTGTCGTCCTGGCTTTTGCCAGGACAATCACGATGAGGAACCGCCACCAAATCGCCGCAACCGCCGAAGATTTGCGCGGTTTCGTGACGTCGAAACCCGGAACACTCTGCCATGCCGCTCGTTCTAAGCCGCGTAACAGCTTGGACCGCAGGAGTATGCCAATGCGAAAGTTCATCCTTCCGATCGCAACAGCCCTCGCGCTCGGCGCTGCCGCACCGGCGATGGCCTACGATACCGGCGATCAGATCTCGATGCAGGTCGCGCTCGACGTCGCGACAGATCTTGGCGTCGTGACGGTCTCCCACACCAACTTCCTCGGCGACGAATGGGAGGTTGATGGGCGGGATCGTGCAGGCCGCTGGATGGAAGTCTACGTTGACGCGAGGACGGGTGAGGTGCGCAACGTCGAGCGAGGCTGGTAGCTCTGAATGATATGGCCGCGCAGCCGGATTTCCGGCTGCGTCTTTATGTCAGCACCTTCACCCCGCCGAACGACGTCACGCGGCCCTGCTTCAGCATCACGATCTGCGTGGCGAGCTGGCGCAGCTCGGCGGCGTCGTGGCTGACATAGACCATCGGCACGTTGGCTTCATCGCGGAGCCGCATCAGATAAGGCAGGATCTCGAGCTTGCGGCCTTCGTCGAGCGCGCCGAGCGGCTCGTCAAGCAGCAGGAGGCGTGGCTTCGACAGCAGCGCGCGGCCGAGCGCGACGCGCTGGCGCTCGCCGCCGGAGAGCTTCCCGGGGCGGCGGCCGAGCAGGGTGCCGATATCAAGCAGGTCGACGATGCGCTTGTGCTGGGCCGGATCGGGTGCGAGGCGGTTCATCTGCCGTCCATAGTCGAGATTCTGCGCGACATTGAGATGCGGAAACAGCCGCGCATCCTGGAAGACGTAGCCGACGCGGCGGCGCCAGGTCGGCACATGGATGCCGGCCGCGGTGTCGTCGACGGTTTCGCCGTCGATCACGATGCTGCCGCGGTCGGGCCGCAACAGGCCTGCAATCATGTTGACCAGCGATGTCTTGCCGGCGCCCGAGGCGCCGAACAGCCCGATGACGCGTCCCTCGCCGGTGAAGGACGCGTGCAGCGAGAATTCGCCGAGCTGTTTTTCGACATCCACACGCAGCATGGTCAATTCCCGTGCAGCCGCGCGGTGGCGCGGCGGGCGAACCACTCGGCCGCGATCAGAGCGCCGAGCGCGAGCACGATCGAGACGATGACGAGTCGTCCCGCCGCGGCGTCGCCGTCGGGGGTCTGGATCAGCGAATAGATCGCAGACGAGATCGTCTGGGTCTCACCGGGAATGTTGGAGACGAAGGTGATGGTGGCACCGAACTCGCCGATCGCCTTGGCGAAGCCGAGCACCATGCCGGCGAGCACGCCGGGCAGCGCGAGCGGCAGCGTCACCGTGAAGAACACCTTCCACGGCGCCGCGCCAAGCGTCTCGGCGGCCTGCTCGAGCCGGCGGTCGATCGCCTCGATCGACAGCCGCATCGGCCGCACGAGAAGCGGAAACGACATCACGCCGCAGGCGAGCGCAGCGCCGGTCCAGCGGAAAGCGAAGACGATGCCGAGATTGTCGGCGAGGAAACCGCCGAGGAGGCCGCGGCGGCCGAAGCTAAGCAGCAGCAGATAGCCGGTGACCACGGGCGGCAGCACCAGCGGCAGATGCACGAGTGCGTCGAGCAGCGACTTGCCCCAGAAATCGCGCCGCGCGAGCAGCCATGCCAGCGCGATGCCGAACGGCGTCGCCACCAGCGTTGCGATGACGGCGACCTTGAGCGAAAGCAGGATCGCCGTCCATTCCGCGGGTGAAATCTCGGACATCAAGCCGGAGATATCATGTGGTGGGGCTGATAAGGAACTTGAAGCCGTATTTCTCCAGAATGGTCTTGGCGACCGTCGAGCGCAGGAAGGCAAGATAGTCGCTGGTCTCGCCCTTCGCGGTCGTGGTCGCGGCGACGGGATAGATGATCGCGGGATGCGAATCGGCCGGGAAGGTGCCGACGATCTTCACGTCCGGCTCGACCTTGGCGTCGGTCGCATAGACGATGCCGAGCACGGCCTCGCCGCGCGCCACCAGCGTCAGCGCGGCGCGCACGCTCTCGGCCATGGCGAATTTCGGCTCGGCGGCCCGCCAGGCGCCCAGCTTCTCGAGCGCAGCCTTGGCGTATTTGCCGACCGGCACGGATTTCACGTCACCGGTCGCGATCCTGCCGTCGCCGGCGAGCTTGGCGAGGTCGAGGCCTTGCGCGATCGTGACGTTATCGACCTTTGAGTCCTTCGGCGCGATCAGCACGATGCTGTTGCCGAGCAGGTTGACCCGGGTGGATTCGTTGACGGCTTTCTTGGCGATGGCGTAATCCATCCAGTCGGTGTCAGCGGAGACGAACACGTCGGCCGGCGCGCCCTGCTCGATCTGCCTCGCGAGCACCGAGCTCGCAGCATAGCTGACGCTGAACTTGACGCCGGTCTTGGCGGTGTAGGTCGCGTCGATCTCGTCGAGTGCGTTCTTCATCGAGGCGGCCGCGAACACGGTGATGGTCTTGTCCTCGGCACTAGCGGGCGACAGGCTCGCGCCCGCGAGGATGCCGAAGGCGGTGACAAGTGCGGCAATACGAAACATGGATAGCGCTCCGTGCGAGCTCGCGCGCGGTGACGCGCGCAAATTTGGCGTTGGGTGGGTCTGATGCGACGGGCGGACGCGCTGTTCCACGGAGCCCCACGGCGGCTTACGGCCGGCAGGGATATCGCTGCTCAAAGATAGCAGGCACACGTCTTAGGTCAAAGGCGACCGTTTGTCTAACCAGGGGGCGCCTATTGCGCCGGCAGGATCGCGATCGAGACCGAATTGTCCTTGGCGCCGCTGACCTGGAGCACGAAGGGCTGTGCCGACAGCTGATATTTCATGCTCTTGCGGATGCCGTCGCAATCGGTCGCGCCGCTAAAGGCAACGGGCTTGAGGACATGCCCGTCCTGGACCACGTCAACCCAAGCCCCGGCCGAGAGGCTGATCGAGTAGAGCCCGGCCTTCGGCGCCTTGACGCTGGTGAAGCCCGCGAAGGTGCCGTCCTTGGGCGCGCGCTCAGGCGGCGTCGGCAATTTTGCGTCCGCGGGCGGGACCAGCCCCAGCGTGATGGCGGATGACGGCACTGCCGCCTGTTCGCTGCCCGATGCGAATTTCGCACGGTCCGGCGCGGTGAGCGCCGTGCGGTCGCGCTCGATCGGCCATTTGAACTTGTCGCAGCCGCTGGGCTCCTCAGCGACAAGAACGGGGGCCGTGCCAAGCAGCAGCAGGGCCACGAGGAAAGACGATTTCATGGTCAATCTACGGCAATCATGACATCGGAGGCCTTGATCACAACGGTGACCTTGCCGCCTGCCCTTATGCCGAGGTCGTCGACGGCTTCGTTGGTGATCGAGGACGTCACGATCGTGCCGTCGCCGATGTCGACGCGGATGTGCGAGGTCGTGGCGCCCTTTGTGACCTCGACGACATTGCCTTTGATCTGATTGCGTGCACTGATGCGCATGGAGTTCTCGCGGTGGCTGGTGCTCGGCGATAGCGCCGCGCATGCGGACGGGATGGGCTGGAGCGGGATGCGCGTCCCGGCGGGTGTCGCACGCTTACGGCAGCGCAACGCTGCACCATAGCGCATTCGTGAGGTCATGGATCAGCCGCTGACGGAGTTTTTACCGCGCGCCTGTCACGGCTTCGCATCTGGCGCGTGCAGCACCGCCTTGCATGCGGCCGGCATCTCGGCCAGCGTCATCGGCGGCTTCGGTTTCGGTGGCTCCGGCGGCGGCTTTGGGTGCAGCACCGCATCCGAGAACCAGTAAGCAAGATCGGAAGGCTTGCAGCCTTCGTCCTCGGCTTGCGACGGCTGGCCCTCGCAGTCGCCAGCGCCCGCCGGGCAGTGCATGCGGATGTGGAAGTGATAGTCGTGGCCCCACCAGGGGCGGATCTTCGACAGCCAGGCGCGGTCGCCCTTGGCCTCGCGGCACAACGCCTTCTTGATCGCGGCGTTGACGAAGATGCGCTGCACCGCCGGCTCCCGCGCCGCGTCGCGCAGCACCAGCACATGGCCAGGTGTGAACACTTTCGGATCGATATCGAGTCGGTCGGGACGCACCATCATCACCGCCGACATCTCCTCGCGTTCCTCGCGCGAGAGCCGGCGGTCCGGCATCGGCGTCAACCAGATGTCGGCATCGAGACCGATCTGGTGGCTGGCATGGCCCGACAGCGCCGGCCCGCCACGCGGCTGGGCAATGTCGCCGACCAAAATGCCAGGCCAGCCGGCGTCCTTGTGCGCCTTGGCCGCGAGCCGCTTGATCAGGGCGATCATATCGGGATGGCCGTAGTTGCGGTTGCGCGACAGCCGCATCACCTGCCAATTGTCGCCGTTGAGCGGCATCTGCATGGCGCCACCGATGCAGCCCTTGGTGTAGGAGCCGAAGACATGCGCCAATCCTTTCGACGGCAGCAGCTTGCGCGCGAACAGCTCCTTGGCAGCGAGCGTGGGATCGTTCGGATTGCCGAGCGGCGGCAGCGGCTTCGGGGTGACGCTGCCCTTGTCCTGGGCCAGCGCGGTGCCGGCGATCAGAAGCGCAGCCAGAAGCAGGAGGAGGGTGAGACGGCGGGGACTCATGCTGGGGCTTTTATAGCCCAACGCCGTCTCAAGGGCCAAGAATTAGACTTTCAGCCCGCCGTAACCTGTATCTTCGGATGCCGCCGCGACGACCTTCGGCGCGGCATTCTATCTTCCGAACCGCTCGATGACCTTCGCGAGTTCAACGTCGCCCGCGCGCGCCCCGTTTCCACGGTTGGTCCCCCCTTTCTCCAGATCGGACGCATAAATGACGGCGGGATCGGCTTCCAGCCGCTGGCGCAGAGTCGCCATCTTCGGCCACCGTTCCTTGTCGGCAACTTTATGAAATTCGAGCCAGCGGGCTACGCCGATGAACGCGGCATCGGCCAAGGTCGGGCGGTCGCCGACCAGGAAGGTGCTTCCCTCAATCATCTGCTCGAGCTTGTCGTGGCGCTCAATCACTCGCTCGCGACCCCAGGTCCGCAACGCCGACTGCACCGCCGGGTCGGGCGACTTCATTTCCATCGCAAACCACAACGGGCTGAATGCGGCCGTGAAGCCGGTATTTAGGAATGCCATCAACTGGTGCATCCGGTCGGCCTCACGCGAGAGCGGGTCGAAGCTGATGCGCCGCTCCGGGTCTCGGGCCTCGAGCCAGGCGGCGATCGCCATGCTCTCCGTCAGCACGTGTCCCTCCGCGGTGATCAATACCGGCGTCTCGTGTCGGGCGTTTATGCGGGCGTAGGAAGGCTCGCGCATCTCGCCGAGCATATCGACGCGACACAGCCGGTAGGGTTTCCCCAGCCATTTGAGCGCGGCGACGAGCCCAATAGAGCTTCCCAACGGGAAGCCGTACAATAAGATCGGTTCCATGGCCTTTGTTCTCCGTGACTTCTGATGATCACGCTGCGCAGCGCAGTCAGACCCTACTCGGCCGTGCCGCCGAGTAAATTACGCACTTTTTGGTAACCACGAGCCCTCAATGAAAGATCTCGTTTCCCGCTGTCCCATCGAGGAAGTGATGCAGGTGCTCAGCGGCCGCTGGCCCACGCTTCTGATTTACTATCTGAAGGAGGGCACTAAGCGATTCAGCGATCTGCGCCGGGACAACCCTACCATTTCGCACAAGATGCTGGCCCTGGAGCTTCGCAAGCTTGAGGACGCCGGCATTGTCCAGCGCGCGGAATTCGAGGGATATCCGTTGCGCGTCGAATATGATCTGACCCCATCCGGCCACGCACTCGTGCCGCTGATAGATGCGCTGGGTGAGTGGTGGGCAGCGACCGACAGCGCTCGCGCGGAATTGGCGGATCGCAGCGAGATGGCGGATCGTCACGATTAGAGGAAGCCAGCTTAGGGATTGGACAGTACGAAGCGCCAGCGATCATCCGCTCCATGGTCAGCCTCGGCAAGGTCTCGGGGTCGCCATCACCGCCGAAGGCGTCGAGACCGAAGCCGAGCTCTGCTGTCTCCGCACCGAGGGCTGCGATGAGGGTCAGGGCTTTCTGTTCAGCAAGGCAAGGCCGAATGCGGAGATCATCAGCCTCCTCGCCGCACAGCGCGGCATTGATGCGGACGACGAGGACGCTATCAATGCCCCGCCAGAATCGCCTTTCCGACATCCTCATAATGCGTATCGCGCGCCTGGATCTGCTGCGCGATGGCATGCATGTCGCGAAACCGTCGCTCAAACGGATTGCTGCGGAACACAGCCGTCGCACCGGCCATGTGATAGGCGGCGTCGACCACCTTCGCCGATTGGTGGATGGTCCAGGTCGCGGCGAGGCGAACCGCGCTGCGATGCGTCGGACTGAATTCGCCGGTCGCGCTGAGATCGCGCCACATCGCGTGCGCGGTGGCGTAGAGATAGGCGCGGGCGGCGCGAAGATCGCCCTCGGTGCGGCCGATCAGTCCCTGGACCGCCCCGTTATCGCGCATGGCGCTGACCGCGAGTGACTGGTGTTTTCCACGCGCCAACGCGATGGCCGCATCCAGCGTGGCGCGCGCCACGCCGAGCGAGACTGCCGCAAAGCCGAGGCTGAAGGTCGAGCCGGTGCCGATTCTGTAGAGAGGACCCTGTTCGCGCAGCGCGGACGGCACGTCGCGGAACGCCGTGAAACGCTCGGGGATGAAGAGATCGGTGACCTCGTAGGAGTCGGTGCCGGTGCCGGCGAGCCCGATCGCCTGCCAGACGTCGTGCAGCACGGCGCTCGCGACCGGAAACAGAATGGTGCGCACCTCCGGCGAGCTATCGGCATTTTTCCGCGGCGTGCCGTCGGCATTAACGATACGGACATGCGCCCCCAGCCAGCTCGCCTGCCGCGAGCCGGAGGCAAAGTCCCAGCGCGCCGTGACGCGATAGCCGCCGTCCACGATGCGCGCCTCATGCCCGATCGCGCCCCAGGCAAGGATGCCGGGCGGCGTATTGAAGATCTCCTGCGCAGTATCATGATCGAGCCAGGCGGCGATCATCGCGCAGACGCCGCACTGGCCGAGACACCAGGCGGTCGAGGCGTCCGCCGTCGCGATCTCCTCCAGCATTTGCATGAAGATATCAATCGGGGCTTCAGTGCCGCCGAGGCTTTGCGGCAGCAGCGCGCGGTAGAGCCCGTTCTCGATCAGTGCGGCGACCACGGCAGGCGTCAGCCGCCGCGACTGCTCGATCTCGTCGGCTTCACGCGCGATGAGCGGCGCGATCGCCCGGGCACGTTCGACGAGATCGAAGGCCTGCGATCTGTTCATGCGCGACCTCGTCAGGCCGCAGCGCGGCCAAAGTCGAGCGATGGCCGGCGTCTGGTCGGAAAGCTCAGTGCCACCGCGACCGCTGCGAGCCCGATCGTGAACGAGCCGGCGTGCAGCCACGTGTAGCGCTGGAAATTGTCGAACACGAGCCCGCCGGCCCATGGCCCCAGTGCCATGCCGAGGCTGGCAAAGGCCGACACCGCGCCGAACACCGTGCCCATGATGCGTGCGCCAAAGAATTCGCGGACCAGCACCGCATAGAGCGGCATCACGCCGCCATAGGCGAGGCCGAACACGACCGAGAGCGCGTAGAACTCGCCGAGCTGCGCCACCGCGAGATAGGTCGCGATGCACATGGCTTGCACGAGCAGCCCGCCGACCAGCACGGGCTTTGCGCCGCTGCGATCGGCCAGCGCGCCCAGCAGCAGGCGGCCGCCGAGGCCTGAGACGCCGGCCACGCTGTAGACCGTCACGGCCGTCAGCGGGGCGATACCGCAGACCATCGCATAGGACACCATGTGGAAGATCGGACCGGAATGCGCGGCGCAACAGGCGAAATGGGCAGCGGCGAGCGCGACGAACTGCGGGGTGCGCAGCGCCTGCGCCGCGGTCAGCTCGACCTCCGGCGCCGCGTCCGCCGTTGCAGGGGCCGCCACTGCGGGTGCCGGACGCACCAGGAAGCAGGCGGGGATCAGCAGCGCCCAGGCGGCGATGCCGATCACCAGCATCGCGGTGCGCCAGTCATAGGCCGCGATCAGCCAGCTCGCGGTCGGCGCGATTGTCACTGGCGAGACGCCCATGCCGGCTGAGACCAGCGCCACCGCGAGGCTGCGGTTCTTCTCGATCCAGGCGCTCGCGAGCGCCATCATCGGCGCGTAGAAGCTGCCGGCGGCAATGCCGATCAGTACGCCGAAGCAAAGCTGGAATTGCCACAGGCTTGCTGCCTGACTCGCGCTCACGAGGCCGAGCCCCAGCAGCAGGCTTCCGGCAAGCACCACGATGCGGGTGCCGAACCGGTCCGACAGCGTGCCCCAGAGGAACGCGGCCACCCCCATGCAGAGAAAATCCAGCGTCGCGGCCGCCGACACGCCGGCGCGCGACCAGCCCATCGCTTGCGAGATCGGCTGCAAAAACACCGCCAGCGACAGCATCGTGCCGAATCCGACACAGGTCATCAGCGCACCCGCGGCGACAACGACCCAGCCATAGTCGAAGCTTGACGGCTTGCTCATGCGTTTCCTTAGCGCTTTTGATTTTGTTGATGGTGCGCGCAGGGGATGGTGGCCTATCTGCCGGGCGAGAGCAAGGCGGGTTGCCACCGCGGGCGACACGGCCCGTCCGCAATGATATCATATCTCACGTCACCGGCCTGCGATGTTGTTCTCACAAGCGCACACACATCAACGTGCGAGGAGGCAAATCCAATGAAATGGGGAGCGCTGTGCAGGCCGCGTGGGCGCCGCAGGCTTGCCTTGCCCGTCATTTTCGCCGCCGCAGTCTGGGCACCTTCAGCATGCGCAGAGGACATCCGAAGCGCCGAGCCGGGGCCGGTCTTTTCAGACAGCGGTCCCGATGCCGATCTTTACGGCGCGGCTGACGGCTATCCGGTCGGCACGCGGGGAGGCGTCCCTCAGCTCGACAAGCTCGTCGGGGTCTACAGCCATTTCGGCGAGATCTATCCCTCGCGCGCGGTCGTTCGCGCCACGGCGCCCTGGCAATTCAAACGCGCGCCGGAGCCGTCGATCGCCTACAGTTTTGGCACCGAACGTCTGAGCATCGCGGACTACCTCAAGCGCAACCCGGTGACGGGACTCCTGATCGCCAGGGACGACACCATCCTGTACGAGCACTATCAATATGCGCGGACCGACCACGACCGCTTTGTCTCGCAGTCCATGGCCAAGACGCTGGTGGCTATGCTGGTCGGGATCGCGGTCTCGGAGGGACGAATCAAATCGATCGACGACCTCGTCTCGACCTACGTTCCCGGCCTTGCAGGCACGGAATATGGAAACACATCGATACGCGCCTTGTTGACCATGTCTTCGGGCGTCCAGTTCTCGGAAATCTATGATGGGAACGACGACGTCGCCCGGCTTGGACGGGCCCTGTTCGTCGATGAGCCGAAAGATCCCGCGGCCATCGTTGCGCAATTCAACACCCGAACCGCACCGCCGGGCACCAGATGGCACTATGCCAGCGTAGAAACCGAAATCCTCGGCCTAGTCCTGCGCTCGGCCACGGCCATGCCGGTTGCCGACTATCTCCACGACCGGATCTGGGACCCCATCGGCGCCGAAGCGGATGCGTCGTGGGCGATCGACGGGAGCGGACAGGAGATTGCCTTTTGCTGCTTCAACGCAACCTTGCGCGACTATGCGCGGCTGGCGCGGTTGCTCGCACATGACGGCGCCTGGGAAGGTCGCCAATTGATCCCCCGGCAGCGGCTGCTGGATGCCACGACCGTCAGACCAGCCGATGGCCATCTCGCGCCCCGCGTGGCCACACCTTATTTCGGCTACGGCTACCAGGTGTGGCTGCTCCCTGGCGAGCAGCGCAGATTTGCCCTGCTCGGCATCCGCGGTCAGGTCATCCTGGTCGACCCGGCCTCCAAGCTCGTCATGGTGCACACGGCCGTTCGCCAAAGGCCATCCGAGCCGGCAGCCCTCAGGGAGCCGCTCGCATTGTGGTCCGCCGTGCTTCAGCAGCTCGGGCAATGATGATCCGACAGCTTTGAAACCCCATGAGGGCGCGTTTGCTCGCCTTCAGCGCTGCAGCGTCCGACGACTGGCATACGACCAAGGCGACGGTGACCTGCGGGAAGGCGGCGCCTTCTCGTCCCGGATGGAAGCCAAGGACGGCGGCATGGGCTTCGACTTCGCCGGCACCTACACCAAGATCGTCGAGCACAAGCGGATCGAACACGCGTTCGGCGATCGAACAGCCGAGGTCGAGTTCGTGCCCGGCCCAAATGGCACTGTCGTCCGCGTCGTCTTCGATAGCGAAGCGACTCACTCGGTCGAGCAGCAGCAAGGCGGCTGGCAGGCGATCCTCAATAATTTCGCGCGCTACCCGAGCTGCTCGCCTGCCACGAGCCCGAGGCAAGATCCCAGCGTGCCGTGACGCGATAACTGCCCTCGACCGCGCGCGCCTCATGCGCGATCGCGCCCCAGGCTAGGATGCCGGGCGGCGTATTGAAGATCTCCTGCGCAATGTCGTGATCGAGCGAGGCCGCGATCATCGCGCAGACGCTGCACTGGCCGAGACACCAGGCGCTCGTCCCGCTGTAGGGACGTCAGTAAATTTGGTCGACTGGGAGCCCAAGAGCCATTGCACCCGTATATCTTGCTTGGGCGCCGGGCTGCAGGGGATGATAGCGTGCGGCCTGTATGTCGCGGAAGCGCCGTTCTAGACCGGCCGCGCGATAGAACCCCGCGCCGCCAGCGAGCTCCATTGCTAACTCCACCGCTGCAATTGCATGCCGCGCTACGAGATGGCGGCCGATCACCACCTGGTTCACTGTTTCGGCCGACGGCTTATTCAGGCGCACAGCTGCAAGCATGGTTTGCCGTGCCATCCGTGCGCCAGCAAGCTCGGTATCCATGCGGCCAGCCAGCTGTATAACGTTATGATCGAGCTCTTTGCGCCGCGCGAGCAAGAGAGCAATATCCCGTGCGCTCTCGGCAACGCCCACATAGACCGAGTAAATCAGTGGCAGTGCGATGGTTGCGATCGTCTGGAATAAGGGATCCCACTCACCAGCCTTGCGACGCGCCGATACGGCACTTTCAGGCACTACGTAGCCATCAATCATCACGTCATTCGAACCGGTCGAGCGCATACCCAAAACTCGCCAAGTGTCCAAGATCTTCACCTGGGGTGAGCTCATCGGCACACCAAAGTGAAGCACCATTGGCGGCTCACACTCCTGTTGCAGCACCGCGCCCGTCATCATGAGAGTCCCGGCTGGCGAGCCCGAGGAGAAAACCTTTCGAGCGGTGATCTTATAGCCGCCGTCCACCTTCTCGGCTTTGCCGGAGCCGCCGACCCAATCCGAACCGCCGCTTGAGAGTAGGAAAATGCGTTCCTGGGCGATACGTGTCAGTAGGTTCTCCACCGCCGTCACTTTCTGATGCCGCCAGCGCCAAGCGGTGATGGCGACCTGGTGGGTGTGCATGGAGAATGCAAGCGCTGTGGATCCGCAGTGATACGCCAGGACACGGAGCATCTCGGCCAGCTCATCGACCTCCGCCCCACGGCCCCCGAGCTCGGTGGGGACGCCGGCTTCGACCAATCCCGACGATTTCAAGTCCTCATAGTTTTCGGCTACAAAGCAATCTTCGTCCGTCGCCTGCTCGGCCCGTCGTTGAAACACGGGCCCGAGTTCCCGCGCAACGTCGATCGAACTGCGCGGGCTCGCTGATTGGATATCGTGACCT
Source organism: Bradyrhizobium sp. 164 (assembly GCF_023073715.1). Taxonomy (GTDB): domain Bacteria; phylum Pseudomonadota; class Alphaproteobacteria; order Rhizobiales; family Xanthobacteraceae; genus Bradyrhizobium. The sequence continues at coordinate 58,393 of NZ_JADPKA010000006.1, read as the reverse complement.
TGATTGAGGCTCATGGCGGTCCTCCTCCGAGAAGATAGGAGAACCGTAATCCTCTAGGGCCGGACCTTTCCAGTTCAAAATCCGTACTAGCGGTAGCCCAGCTGGGACGGGCTCGATGCCTTCACGTCGGCCTGAGCCCCTTCGCAGAAGTCGAACGACACGTGCGGTGACGCGGCGGAGGGAGCTGTTCTTATGCCGCTAATTGACTCGTGGCGGATGATTATGCGTCAACACAGCTTTCCTGATGCATGAGCCGATACCCGCTATTCAGCAGGCGTCGCCATTTTGCGCGAATGCGAGTTCGCGACATGCTCCGCAACAGTCCGCTTTCTCGCGGCAATCCGAAATCGCAACCAACCGCCCCCATCGGCGCATTTGACCCTGAGCGGAAATGGAACCGCCCCTGTATCGTCATCTCTCCCTGCCACAAGCGGTGAGCATCGTGGCCCGGCCTGCACGAAGATCTTGGCGACATTCAATGACAAGAATGCGTTCATCACTTATCGCCTCACGACCAGCCTTCCATGAAGGCTGCATGGCAGTAGTGGACGCCGGTGTAAGCTTCACATCAGATTCACCTAACGTTCTTGGCCTGGCCACGCTGCAATCAGAGTCCGAACGGATAGGTGTCTGGGACAGCGCTGCGACGATGCTCAGGACCCAAATGTGTCACCGCATGTGTCTCGTCAAACCACACCAGCGCGTTAAACTGTTGAGGCAGTGAGGCCTCGGCATAATGGCTTTGCAGCTCGGTGTCCGGTCGATAGATCACGCCGATAAAGCGTTCCAGGCGCGGTTCGAGCAAGCGACGACGAAGGGCCTCCTCGCGGCGGAATTCGATCAAGCCGCGCGTCGCACCGGCATCGTGAAACAGCCGCTCATAGCTGTCTGGTCGAGACGGCCGAACCTGCATCACTTCCATTTCGGCGTCCCAATCTGAGGCCGCTGCCACCGTGCCGGTATGCGTGCTTAATCCGATCAGCGACGCCGCTTCATCGAATTTCTCCCGACAGAGCTGACCAATGTTGAGCTCGTTGCGGACCGCGCCCATGCTGGTAAAACGCGCATTTCCGATATGGGAATTGTGCGCCCAGACCACGGCCTTGGATTGGGGACCATGTGCGTCAAGTACATGGCTTAGCGTCTCGAACATATGCGTATCCCGTAGATTCCAGGACTCCGCGCCGCCGTAATACATGATCCGGTAGTAGCGCTCCGCTGACGCGATCAAGCGGGCGTTCTGCGCGGCATCGAGGAAGCTGTCTGGATCGTCCGCCGCATAGTCGAGCTGCTTCTTCAGAATATCCTGGCACTGCCGAACCACCTCCGCCTCGCATTTCCGGTAGCGCTCGGTCAGGACGGCGCGGCCATAGGTCGAAGGCTCGCGCTGCCACGGCGTCAGGCAGCCGTAGCGTTCGCGCGCCACCGCTGCCGATTGAGGATCGACCTTGTCGAGGTAAGTGAGAACGGCCGCGATCGAGTCGCGCATGTTGTAAATGTCGAGCCCGAAGAACCCGGCTCGATCGGTTGCCGGCATTCGTTCATTGCGACTGCGCATCCAGTCAACGAAGGAGGCGACATCCGTATTTCGCCACATCCAGGTCGGAAAGCGTTCGAACGGGGTCTGGCTTGACGCTCCGCGGTGCGTTCGACCGCGAACGTACCGGTCGATCGCTGCGGCGTCGGGCCAATCCGCCTCGACGGCGACGATCGTAAATCCGTGTTTTTCGATCAGGCGGCGCGTAATCGCTGCGCGTGCCTGGTAGAACTCCGACGTACCGTGACTGGCTTCGCCCAGCAAGACGATGCGCGATTGTCCGAAGCGATCGAACAGCACACCGAATGCAGGATCATCGAAGGCAGGCAACGGTTCGATAGTAGCACGGATCATGTCTGTCAGCGATTGCAACCGCGTGTGACCGGGGATGTGGTTGCTGGCCGAGCGCGTGCCATCCTCGGCCCATCCTTGCTCGCCGATCAACGGCACGAAGCGGACGGCCCCGAAGGTCTCCTCATCGTAATCAGTCTGGCTCCGGCGCGTAATCCGGAGCAGCGATTGTTCGTGCCCGAAATTGCCGACGGGAATGACGAGACGGCCGCCGACGGCCAACTGGCGCTTAAGCGCGTCAGGCACCGAGGGGCCGCCGGCAGCGACCAGGATCGCGTCGAATGGCGCCTCATCGGCCAGGCCGCGGGTGCCGTCGCCGGTATGGACAATGCAATTCGCACATCCGAGCGCAATCAGCCGCTGCGCTGCGATTCTGGCCAGGGCGCCATGTCGCTCGATCGTGTGAACCGTTTTAGCAAGCCGAGAAGCAATTGCGGCAGCATAGCCTGAGCCGGTACCGACCTCGAGCACCTTGTCCGTCGGCTTCAATTCGGCAGCCTCGGTCATCAGCGCGACAATGTAGGGCTGCGAGATGGTCTGGTTGTTTGCGATCGGCAGTGCGCCGTCCTCGTAGGCAAATTCCTCAAAACCGGCTTCCACAAACCGCTCCCGCGGGACCTGTCGCATAGCCTCCAACACGCGACGATCACGGATACCACGGCGCGCGAGTTGAACGTCGACCATACGGTCGCGAAGATCTGAAAATTCGCTCATGCGACCCGTCCATCAAGAATGCCCAGTGCATAAAGCCAATGGGAACGGACGTGACGAGTTCCTTTCCATGGACTGAATCGCGCCGGAACCAAGGCCGGAACCAAGGAGAGAGTTTACCGGTTCCGATCACCCGCAAAGTGAAACGAAATCATACGCATGCGTTGTTCAGTATGGTTCGTGAAGGTCCAGCGCGGACGCCTCCTCCTCACAAGGAGCCTTATCCGACGGAGCGAGCGAGGGGCGGAGAGATCATTCTCCGGACATCGGCAAGGAGAGCAATCTTCCTGACCGGGCTGCTCGGGGCCGTCGTGCTCGCGGTGCTGATCCTGGTTATTGCGCACTGATCGCGCTGGGTTTTGAGGTTGTTGAAGAAGCCATCAGTGGACCGCGATCCATACTCCTGGCTGCCATCATCAAATGGCATCAGGTTCAAAAGTTGGTTCGCCCGATACTTTCCCGTAACATTGTTGGTACAACTTGTTCGACTGATTGCGGCGGGATTCCAAGCTCGGAAAATCCTGGCATTCCCACCGACGCTATGTTGTCGAGCTTCATCAACTCCACCTGATTCCGGGTGATGGGTGGCCTTGGAAGCAGCTCCGAAATCCATCCCGCTGCATGCCAAGCAGCAAACGGCACTGGAACGAGCATGGGGCTGCGGCCGGCTGCGTGCGCAACCTTTTTGAGAAGCTCTTCGTATGTGTAGATGCGAGGACCAGCGCATTCATATGTGATTGCGCTTGTTTCGGCTCTCAGAAGCGCTCTTGTGATCGCGTCGGCCACATCGTCAACATAGGCCGGCTGCAATCTCGTCAACCCGCGGCCGAACATCGGATAGATCGGATATCGGCGGAGTAGCTTGAGGATGACGGTGAGAAACGCGTCATCCGGGCCGAACATTACCGCCGGGCGAACCAGCGTAGCCTGAGAAAATACTGCGCGGACCGCGAGTTCGCCTTCGCCACGCTTGCGAATATAGAGGGACGGCGAAGTGGCGTCAGAGCCGATTCCGGAAACGTGGATGAGCCGCTTGACGCCAGCTCGACGTGCCTGGGCCGCCAGTCGCCGGGCTGATTCCACATGTACGGAATGAAAAGTCTCCTGTCCGTGTTCGACATAGAGGCTGACCGTGTTGATGGCGCCGTATGCGCCATCAACAGCAGCGGCTATCGAACCCTCGTCGCGTAGATCGACGTTCACAGATTGGAGGCGTGGGTCGTCGTGACCAAAAAGCTGTCTGCCCCGTTCGGGATGTCTTGATGCAATCCGAACGAAAAACTCAGGTGCCCGGAGCAGGTGTTGAACAACGCGGCGGCCGAGAAACCCCGTTCCACCGAACACCGTAACAAGGCGATTATGTGCGGGCGCCATGGCGCAACTCGTACTGAGATCGTCTCAAGCAAGGCATGGCCAGCGGAGACCGCAGGCTCGTCGGTCGTCCATTACACACGATCGCGGAGGTCGGTCACGCCTTCCTTCTGGGCGCAGTGGTCGCAGCAATAGTAGGTGCCGCTCTTTTCCAGGCCGTGCCCCACGATGCGCGTTCCGCAATGCTTGCACGTTGGCGCCAAGGCATGAATTGCGCACTCGAAGCTGTCGAACGTGTGCGCCTGGCCGTTCATCACCACCTGAAAAGCCTTGTCATAATCATTGCCGCAGGTTTCGCATGTCGACATTGTGCCTCCTTCACGCCGCGCGGCGTTTGCGAGTTTGAGCAGCCTTCTTGGCTGACCTGGTACGTTCATCGGCCGGTCGGCTGGCTGGTGCTTTTCCGCCAAGTCTGCCGCCCTTGCGTGACGGCGAGGTGTCTGCTTCGGTCCCTCTGCCGGACCCGCTCTTCTTGCCGCCATGGATTTCTTTGTTGACGGTCGCCCAGGCCCGCCGTTCAGCTTCAGTGTCGGGTACACCTCGGGATTCGTAGCCTTCCTCGATGTGTTCGGCCTGTCGCTTCTGCTTATCGATGTAGCTGCGTTTGTCTCCGCGTGGCATCACGGCCTCCCTCTTCAGGTACGCCTCCCTCGCGCCACGAACGGCGAAGTTCACTAATTGTTCCTATTCGACCTGACTTACCGCAGACCGTGTAGGAGCCGGTGTGCACCGCCCGCTGAGACACTCAGTTAGCATCCAGGGCGTAGAGAGGCGGGATCAAGTTGATTGGTCGAACCGTCAACTTGCGCCATGCCTTTCGGAAGTCCGAGGATGTTCGCGGGTCTTTGCCAATGCAGTTTGCCGACCGCGGCGAATTGTTTCGCCGGCATTCCCGCAGGGGGCCCGGAAGCCGACGGAAAGCCATCACCGCTGTGGCGTTCGGATCCCGAGATCGAAGGCTAATCGGTCGGCGTCGAGATGTTGCGTGCTGATGGGCGCCGGCCTCACGCCCGTTGCGATGATGCCATCATGCCCCTGTTTTGCCCGACGGGTCAAATGGATTTCGTAAAATCGAAAAACGCAATACAAACAAGACTCCGGCTACTGTGCATGGGGTTGTTTTTCGATATTTTGTTCTTCGGGTCCCAAACGTCCCGGACCGGCCAATCTCGTCACGCTTGAAACAGGCCTAAGCCCCGCTCAGCTATCCACCTTCAGCGCGGCAATGAAAGCTTCCTGCGGGATGTCGACCTTGCCGAACTGCCGCATCTTCTTCTTGCCTTCCTTCTGCTTCTCAAGAAGCTTGCGCTTACGCGTGATGTCGCCGCCGTAGCATTTTGCGGTGACGTCCTTGCGCAGGGCGCGCACCGTCTCGCGCGCGATCACCTTGCCGCCGATCGCGGCCTGGATCGGGATCTGGAACATGTGCGGCGGGATCAGCTCCTTCATCTTCTCGACCATGGCGCGGCCGCGCCCTTCCGCGCGGGTGCGATGCACCAGCATCGAGAGCGCGTCGACCGGCTCGGCATTGACCAGGATCTGCATCTTGACGAGGTCGGCCGGCTTGTAATCGGTGAGGTGATAGTCGAACGAGGCGTAGCCCTTGGAGACCGACTTCAGGCGGTCGTAGAAATCGAACACGACCTCGTTGAGCGGCAGGTCGTACTTCACCATCGCGCGGGAGCCGACATAGGTGAGCTCCTTCTGCGCGCCGCGGCGGTCCTGGCACAGCTTCAGCACGCTGCCGAGATATTCGTCGGGCGTGAGGATCGTCGCCTCGATCCAGGGCTCGTCGATCTCGGCGATCTTGACCACGTCGGGCATGTCGACGGGATTGTGGATCTCGATCTCCTGGCCGTCGGTGAGCTTCATCTTGTAGATGACGCTCGGCGCGGTCGCGATCAAATTGAGATCGAACTCACGCGACAGCCGCTCCTGGATGATCTCGAGGTGCAGCAGCCCGAGGAAGCCGCAGCGGAAGCCGAAGCCGAGTGCAGCCGAGGTCTCCATCTCGAAGGAGAAGCTGGCATCGTTCAGCCGCAGCTTGCCCATGGCCCCGCGCAGCGTTTCGAAGTCGTCGGCATCGACAGGGAACAGGCCGCAGAACACCACCGGGATCGCCGGCTTGAAGCCGGGCAGCATCTCCGTCACCGGCTTCCGATCGTCGGTAATGGTATCGCCGACGCGGGTGTCGGCCACTTCCTTGATCGCGGCGGTGATGAAGCCGATCTCGCCGGGACCGAGCTCGTCGACCTGCTGCATCTTCGGCGTGAAGAAGCCGACGCGCTCGACGTCGTAGGCAGCACCGGTGCCCATCATGCGCACGCGGCTGCCCTTCTTCATGACGCCGTCGACGACGCGGATCAGCACGACGACACCGAGATAGACGTCATACCAGCTGTCGACCAGCAGCGCCTTCAAGGTCGCCTCGCGATCGCCCTTCGGCGGCGGCAGGCGGGTGACGATCGCTTCCAGCACATCGGGGACGCCTAAGCCGGTCTTGGCCGAGATCATCACCGCGTCGGAGGCGTCGATGCCGATGACGTCCTCGATCTGCTGCTTGATCTTCTCGGGCTCGGCGGCGGGAAGGTCGACCTTGTTCAGGACCGGGACGATCTCGTGGTTGTTGTCGAGCGCTTGGTACACGTTGGCGAGCGTCTGCGCTTCGACGCCCTGGCTCGCGTCGACCACCAGCAGGGAACCCTCGCAGGCCGCCAGCGACCGCGAGACCTCGTAGGCGAAGTCGACATGGCCGGGCGTGTCCATCAGGTTGAAGATGTAATCCTTGCCGTCCTTGGCGCGGTATTGGAGCCGCACCGTCTGCGCCTTGATGGTGATGCCGCGCTCGCGCTCGATGTCCATGGAATCGAGCACCTGCTCCTTGCCCGCCATCTCGCGGTCGGACAGGCCGCCGGTCATCTGGATCAGGCGGTCGGCCAGCGTCGATTTGCCATGGTCGATATGGGCGACGATGGAGAAATTGCGGATGTTGGAAATGGGGACGGTCGTCATGGGCGCGGGATACCACTCACATCCCTGTGCGGCAACCATATTGCTGTATTTTCAGGGCCTTTGTTCACGCCAAGCTGATTCCACGATCGCCCAAAACACGCTAGGCAACCGCTCATGTCGACGACTTCGATCCCCTCTGCCAAAGCGCGCGCGAAGACCCGAGTGAGCTATGCCCGCTTCCGGGCCTGGTTGGTTGCCTGCGCGATCCGCCCCGAGGCCCGCCTCTGGTTGGTGATCCAGCTCGCCATCCTGCATGCAGTGCTCTGGACCTTCATCCTGATCAATCTCAAGGCGGCGCAGGACGTTCACATGGACGTCGCAGAAGCTTATGCTTGGGGCCAAAAATTCCTGTGGGGTTACGGCAAGCATCCGCCACTGTCGGGCTGGGTCGCCGGCCTCTGGTTCAAGCTGTTTCCGGCGGCGGATTGGGCTACCTATGCGCTTGCGATGGCGACCGTCAGTATCGGCATGGTGGTCTGCTGGATGGTTGCCTTGCGCGTGGTCGACGCGCGGCGCGCGTTCCTGGTCGTGGTGATGATCGCTCTCTATCCGATCTTCAATTTCAAAGGCTTCAAGTACAATCCGGATCTGCTCCAGCTCGTCACGCTGCCGCTGCTCGTGCTCGCTTACCTCAACGCCTTCGCGAAGCGGAGCTGGCAATCCGGAATCCTTCTCGGGCTTGCCGGCGCGCTGGCGCTGATGACCAAATATTGGGTGCTGACCATGATCGGCGCCATCGGCCTTGCCGCGCTGATCCATCCCGAGCGGCTGCGCTTCCTGTCGTCGCCGGCGCCATGGGTCGCGATCGCGACGATGGCGGTGGCGATGATCCCGCACTTCGTTTGGCTGGCGAATGCGCATTTCGTGCCGCTGACCTATGCCGGCGACACCTACAGCCTCCAGGACTCGAGCCAGGTGCATCAGCTCGTCGCGGGCTACGTCTTGCATAATTTGGCGCTGCTGGCCCTGCCGGTCGCGCTGGCCGCCCTCGCCATGGCGCTGGCGCCGCCGTGGCTCACGCTGCTGGTGCGGGCGCCGTCGCGCATCGTCACGCGGGCCTGGGCGCGCGGGGTCAATCCGGGCGTCAACCTCTCGCAGGCGCTGAACATCTGGATCATCCAGATCATCGTGGCGTTCGGTCCGCCGCTCGGCGCGCTGGCCTTCAGCATCTACATGAAGACCGATTGGGGCATCTCGCTGTTCTTCCTGGTGCCCTTGGCGCTGGTCGCGATCCCCGCATTGCGGGTGCAGAGCTCTGTGCTGTTCAACATCGCCGCGATCTGGCTCGTGCTCAGCGCAGCCACGCTCGCTGCCTCGCCGTGGATCGCCGCGCGCGAGATGGCGGCCAATGCCGGCAATACCGCAACCTATGGCGCGCGTTCGGAGCTCGCGCGCGAGCTGACGCAGGCCTGGCACGCGCGCTTTGCCTCGCGCTGGGCGGTCGTTGCCGGGACGATGGAGACGATTCAGCCGATGGTGTTCTACAGCCCCGATCACCCCAGCCCGTTCACGCCGAACGAAGCCTGGGCGTCCGGGCTGACCTCGCTCGACGATGTCAAGACATACGGCTTCATCGGCGTGTTCGATCCGACCGACGAACGCCTGCCCGCGTTCGAGAAATGGATGTCGGGGATCGCGCCGAATGCCGAGCGCATGGTGATGACGACGCGCCGCTTCACCCACGGCAAGGCCGGCCCGGCGATGAGCTGGAATATCTACATCGCCCCGCCGGCGAAGTGATCGGGATATCGTAGGGTGACAAAGCGAAGCGTGCCCACCAATTTCAGCACACGATGAGAGAGATGGTGGGCACGGCGCGTCGCGCCTTTGCCCACCCTACGGCGTCGAGCGCTTGGCTCAAATCCCTTCCTCGTTGAACTTGCTCTCGACCAGTTCGGTGATCGCCGCGAGCGCCGCTTCGGCTTCCTCGCCGGCCGCGGCGACCGTGATGGTCGTGCCGGGACCCGCGGCAAGCATCATCAGGCCCATGATCGAAGTGCCGCCGACGGTCTCACCGCCGCGCGTCACCCACACTTGCGCGTTGAAGCGCTCGACCGCCTGGACGAATTTCGCCGAGGCGCGGGCGTGCAGACCGCGCTTGTTGATGATCAGGAGCTCCTTGGAGATCGCGCCTGCGGGCACGCCCGCTGCGGCTTGCGGCGCGTCGTCGCTCATTTGCCGGCGAGCACGCGGCTGGCAATGGTGACGTATTTGCGGCCCGCTTCCTGGGCCATCGCGATCGCGTCGGGCAGCGGACGCTCCTCGCGCACCTTAGCGAGCTTCACCAGCATGGGTAAGTTGATGCCCGCGAGCACTTCGACCTTCGGCCGGCTCATGCAGGATATTGCGAGGTTCGACGGCGTGCCGCCGAACATGTCGGTGAGGATCGCAACGCCGTCGCCGGAATCGACGCGGTTAACCGCCTCGATAATGTCGCTTCGGCAGAGATCGGAATCATCTTCGGCACCGATCGTGATCGCTTCGATTTGCTTTTGTGGGCCCATGACATGCTCAAGCGCTGCCTTGAATTCGTCGGCAAGGCGCCCGTGGGTCACAAGTACTAGACCAATCATCGGAAAACTCCTCGCGGGCGCTTTTGGTGCACCGCACGAACGCGCCACTTTGACCATCCAGAGCCCCCGCGCAAGAGGGGATGTTGCGTATCTCCCTGAACCTAGACGGATGGATGAGGGAAGCTGCGCCGGTCTACTCGGTCGCGATAGTGGGGTTCATATGGTTACCATTTCCCTTCAAACAATCGCCTGAGGGGTTAACGGAAGATGAACTCTTGGTAGTGGTCAAGGCCGCGACAACCAGCGGGAGGGGCGAATAGCCGCGCTCGACCGGGATGCGCGGTATTTCGACACCAGAAATGCTGGCTTTCAGCGATTCTGTCGCAGGCAGACGCTCGGCATCGGCTGCGTCCAGATCGACCACGAGGCCGACGATCGCATGCTCCACGAAGTCGCAGCGGCGAATTCCCAAGCCCCGGATCTCGATCAGGCCAGCCAAGACCGGAGCGGGGCGGACTTCAATTTCATGGCCGACTGTCGCCAGATGGACACGGTCATCTCCGACCAGAACGGCCCTTTCGATCAGGCCTGACCGGCCCGCCATGATCAAATCGAAGGCAAGGCGCGACTTGCCGGAACCGGAGGGACCGCGGATCAGCACGGCAAAAGTCCCGACCTTGACGGCGGAGGCGTGCACGCTGGGGCCGCCGTCGCTCATAGCGCCGGCAGCCTCACCACGAAGCGCGCGCCGGCGACGGTCGGCGCGCCTTCGGCATCCAGCGGGCCTGCGCGGTTCTCGGCCCAGATCCGCCCGCCATGGGCATCGACGATCTGCTTGGAAATCGACAACCCGAGGCCGGAGTTCTGGCCAAAGCCCTGGTGCGGACGATCGGTATAGAAGCGCTCGAAGATGCGCTCCAGCGCGTCGTCGCGGATGCCGGGCCCGTCGTCGTCGATCACGATCTCGATCTCTCCGCGCACGCGGCGGCAGGTGAGGCGCACCTTGCTGCCGGCTTCCGAGAAGGATTGCGCGTTGGACAACAGGTTGGAGACCACTTGTCCGAGCCGCGAATCGTGGCCGGTCACGGAGAACGTGTCGGTCGGGCCGCGGCCCTCGAAGCGGGTCTCGACCGCGACGTCGTGGCCGAGCTTGGTCTCGTTGGCGACCGACACCAGTGTCGTCAGCAGGCGACGCACGTCAACCGGGATCGCATCCTGACGCTGCAATTCGGCATCGAGGCGGCTGGCGTCGGAGATATCCGAGATCAGACGGTCGAGCCGCTTGACGTCGTGCTCGATCACCTCGAGCAGGCGTGCGCGGCTGGTCTCGTTGCGCGCCAGCGGCAGCGTCTCGACCGCCGAGCGCAGCGAGGTCAGCGGGTTCTTCAGCTCATGGGCGACATCGGCGGCGAACATCTCGATCGCCTCGATGCGGCTGTAGAGCGCGCTGGTCATGTCCCGCAGCGCGCCCGAGAGGTGGCCGATCTCGTCGCGGCGGCGGGTGAAATCGGGAATCTCGATGCGGGCTTTGATACGGCGGCGGACGCGCTCGGCGCTGTCGGCGAGCCGGCGCACCGGACCTGCGATCGTGCTGGCAAGCAGCAGCGACAGCATGATCATGACCGCTGCGGCAACGCCGCCGACCTTCAAAATGGCGAGGCGCTCGGCAGTGACCATCTGGTCGATGTCGTCGCCCTGGGTCGACAGCATCAAAGCGCCGTGGATTGCGCGCGAGCGCAGCACGGGGACCGCGACCGAGACGATCACCTCGCCGCGTGCGTTGACCCGCACCATCGAGCGCTTCTGGCCTTGGAGCGCATCGCCCACCTCCGCGTAGCCATTGCCATTCTCGGGCCCGAGCTCACGGTAGAGCGGCAGGTCGCCGCGGTTCAGCCAGGTTCGCACCGCGACCATGCCGCGCTCGACGATGCCGGGCTTCTCGGCCGGTGGCGGCAGGTTGTAGCGCAGCACGTTTTCGAGGTTGCGGCTGTCGACCAGCAGGCTGCCGTTCGGATCGTAAATGCGCGCGCGCGTCTTGGTCGGCGAGATCAGCGTGCGCAGCACCGGCGCCACGCGCTCCGGATTGATCGGGAAATCCAGCGGCGAATATTCGTCCGAGCCGCCATAGGTCTCGCCCGGCTTGAGATCGAGCAACCGGTCGGGGTCGATGGTGATGGCGTTGGTCTGCACGGTCGCAGAGGCCGCGATCGCGCCGGCGATGATCTCGGCCTGGACCAGCAGGCTCTGCGCGCGCGCGTCGATCAGGCCGGCCCGGAATTGCGACAGATACAGGATGCTGGCGACCAGCGCGACCAGGCCGGCGAGGTTGAGCGAGACGATGCGGCGCGTCAGGCTCGAGAAGGACAGCGCGAAGAAGAACTGACCGGCGCGCTTCAGCCAGTTCAGCGGCCGCCAGCCCTGCGGCTTGTCTTCGCCAACGTGCTCCGGAACGCCGTCGGATGCGATATCCTCGGCGCTCTGGTTTGGATCAGGCTGCGTTCGGTCAAGCAATGCTTACGCCCGCGTTAGGACAGCTCGTTGAGAAGGTCCCCGCATCCTAGAGCCATCCCGGTTCCGATGGAATCAGAACCAGCGATGCTCTCCTCTTTCGTGAAACTGCGCGAGTCTCAGGCTTCCTTGAAGCGGTAGCCGACGCCGTAGAGCGTTTCGATCATCTCGAACTCGTTGTCGACCACCTTGAATTTCTTGCGCAGCCGCTTGATGTGGCTGTCGATGGTGCGGTCGTCGACATAGACCTGGTCGTCATAGGCGGCATCCATCAGCGCGTTGCGGCTCTTCACCACGCCGGGCCGGGTCGCCAATGCCTGGAGGATCAGGAATTCGGTGACGGTCAGCGTCACCGGCTCGTTTTTCCAGGTGCAGGTATGCCGTTCCGGATCCATGCGCAAAAGGCCGCGATCGAGCGCCTTGGCGTCGTTCTCCTTGGGCGCGACGGTCGGGTCCTTCGGCGCCGAGCGGCGCAGGACCGCCTTGACGCGCTCGACCAAAAGGCGCTGCGAGAACGGTTTGCGGATGAAGTCGTCGGCGCCCATCTTGAGGCCGAACAGCTCGTCGATCTCCTCGTCCTTGGACGTCAGGAAGATCACCGGCAGGTCGGACTTCTGCCTGAGACGGCGCAACGTCTCCATGCCGTCCATGCGCGGCATCTTGATATCGAGGATGGCGAGATCGGGCTGGGTGGTGCGGAAACCGTCAAGTGCGGAAGCGCCGTCGGTGTAGGTCATGATGCGGTAGCCTTCGGCTTCCAGCGCGATCGAGACGGATGTGAGAATGTTGCGGTCGTCGTCGACCAAAGCGATTGTGGGCATGAGCCTCTGCTTTCTGCTTTCCGTTTTGGGTCGTGGCTTGAAACGGCGAGCAATCAGTGATGCGCCGCATACATGGGTGCCGAAGTCGGCATTCGAACCTTGTCACCGAGCAATGCAAGCTGGGCTGAAGTGTGACCAAGTTCCACGAAACGCGGCAGATTCGCCGCATCTCGACCCATAACCTGGCCCCCGTTTACCCGAGAAAAGGCCTCTATTGCAACCACCCGACCCGAGAAAGCCGATGCAACCGACCCCGGATTTCGATCCCGCAAAACTCGCCAAATCGCTGCTGCGACGGTCGCGGCAGGGGGCGCTGGCGACCCTGATGGCCGGCAGCGGCGATCCCTATTGTTCCCTGGTCAATCTGGCGAGCCACCCCGATGGCTCACCGATCCTGCTGATCTCGCGCCTCGCCGTGCACACCAGGAACATCCTGGCGGACAGCAGGGTCTCGCTGATGTTGGACGAGCGCGCGGCCGGCGATCCCCTAGAGGGGGCCCGGATTATGCTGTCCGGCCGGGCCGAGCAGGCTGACGCCGACAAGGACTTGCTTCTGCGGCGGTATCTCAATGCCCATCCGTCGGCGGAAGGCTTTGTTTCGTTTAAGGATTTCTCCTTCTTTCGGATCCCGCCCACGGGAGCCCATCTGGTCGCCGGCTTCGGCCGGATCGTCGACCTCAAGCCGGAGCAGTTCCTCACGGACCTCACCGGCGCCGAGGATCTGCTGGCGGCGGAACAGGGCGCCGTCGAGCACATGAATGCCGACCATCGCGACGCCATGAACCTCTATGCCACGAGGCTGCTCGGCGCGGCCGAGGGCGGCTGGCGCTGCACCGGCTGCGATCCGGAGGGCCTCGACATGCAAATGGATCAGACCGCGCTGCGGCTGGAGTTCCCGGAGCGGGTGACGGATGGCACGGCACTGCGCAAGATGCTGGTCCGCCTCGCCGGTGACGCGCGCAAGAAGCTGGACCAAGGCGCAACACGTTGATCGTCGCGGCTCATCGCTGTGATCCAAGACCGTAATCGGTCCGACGGTGCAGCGAGAGTGGTGATGGCAAGATGAAATCGGCCGGCGCTGATCGCAGGGGCTCGCGCTCGCGGCGAGCGCATTGCTCGCCACGCCAGAAAGGAAGTCTTGCCGCGGCGGGCGCGTGATCAACCCGCTCATGGGGGCCTGCAAGTATTCGGAAGCGCGCTTCCGCTCGCGCAGGCGATGGTTGCGACCCTGGAGAAAAGCGATATCGGCCGCGAACTCGCCGCGACGCTCAAGATGCTGTTGTCCGCGGTCACGCGCGGCTGGCAAAGGCGCTGTGGCAATTGCCGAATACCGCCGAGTTGAACGCGGTGGCGAGCGATGTCGGCAAGGGATGCCGACATCCATCTCGGTTGCGACGCCGGCGAAACGACGCTCAAGCGTGCAGCGCTTGCTCAATATGGCATCATCAACTTTGCCACCCACGGCCTCTTCGCGGCGACATCAAAGGACTCGGTGAGCCCTCGCTTGCACTCTCGATCCCGATCAGCCATCGGAGCTCGACGGCCTTCTCACTGCGAGCGAAGTCACCCAGCTCAAGCTCAATGCGGACCGGATTGTGCTGTCGACCTGCAACACATCGCGGGCGACAAGCCGAGGCCGTGGCCCGGTCGGGATTGGCGCGCTCGTTCTTCTATGCCGGTGCCTGCGCGCTTCTTGTGTCGCATTGAGCGGTGGATTCGGAAGCTGCCACGCGTTTGACCACGTCGACGTTCGAGCTGCCCAAGACGAACTGAAGATCGGTCGCGGCAAAGCCTTGCGCGTGCGATGCTGACTTATCTCGCCGCCGCCTCGTCTCGTCACCGCAATGCCTATCCCGCGATGTGGGAGCGGTTCGCACGCATCTGCAAAGCCGAGTTACGATGGGAAGCCAACTCGAGCATTGTGCGTCGCAATAACCGGAAGTAACGCGCAAACGCGCGTTTGGTTGCGCGATCATTCGGACTTTTTGATGCGCTTGCTCAGAGCTGACATGCGCGACGTTTGGCGCGGTCTTTGAATAAACCAAATCCTACGGGATCAGCTTGGCAACGCCAGCGTTCATCAGTATTAGGTCGTTCCAGCCGAGGCCAAACGGGCCTATTATTCACGGTGACCGCGATGGTGCCAAAGCTTGGTCGCGCTGAGTGTCGCGGGTTCTAGGAGGACTTTTTCGTGCAAGAGACGGGCGTGCGCAACGGTGCCTTCGGCGCCGACAAATTCGGTTTAAAGAATCTCAAGCAGGTTCACTGGAACCTCGGTGCGCCGCAACTCTATCAGTACTCGCTCTCCGCGGGCGAGGCGGTGCTGTCAGCGGACGGTGCACTCTGCGCCGATACTGGCGAGTTCACCGGCCGCAGCCCGAAGGACAAGTTCACGGTGCGTGACGCCACCACCGACAAGAAGATGTGGTGGGCCGGCAACCAGTCGATCACCGCAGAGCAGTTCGAGACGCTCTACCAGGATTTCCTCAAGCACGCCGAAGGCAAGAGGCTGTTCGCGCAGGATCTCTATGGCGGCGCCGATCCGGCCTACCGGATCAAGACGCGCGTCTTCACTGAGCTCGCCTGGCACTCGCTGTTCATCCGCACACTTCTGATCCGCCCCGAGGCGATCGAGCTGTCGACCTTCGTGCCTGAGCTCACCATCATCGACATGCCGAGCTTCCGCGCCGATCCTAAACGTCACGGCTGCCGCTCGGAGAACGTCGTCGCAATCGATTTCGCCCGCAAGATTGTCCTGATCGGCGGGTCTTATTATGCCGGCGAGATGAAGAAGTCGGTCTTCACCACGCTGAACTACTATCTGCCCGAGCGCGGCGTGATGCCGATGCACTGCTCGGCCAATGTCGGCGCCAAGGGCGATACCGCGATCTTCTTCGGCCTGTCCGGCACTGGCAAGACGACGCTGTCGGCCGATCCCAACCGCACCCTGATCGGCGACGACGAGCACGGCTGGGGCCCGAACGGGGTGTTCAATTTCGAAGGCGGCTGCTATGCCAAGTGCATCAAGCTGTCGAAGGAAGCCGAGCCCGAGATCTACGCGGCGTCGACGCGCTTCGGCGCAGTGCTCGAGAACTGCGTGCTCGACGAGGACACCCGCATCGTCGATTTCGACGACGGCTCCAAGACCGAGAACACGCGTTCTGCATACCCGCTCGACTTCATCCCGAACGCCTCGCACACCGGCCGCGCGCCGCAGCCGAAGAATGTGGTGATGCTCGCCGCCGACGCGTTCGGCGTGCTGCCGCCGATCGCCAAGCTTTCGCCGGCGCAGGCGATGTACCACTTCCTGTCCGGCTACACTGCAAAGGTCGCCGGCACCGAGCGCGGTCTCGGCAACGAGCCGCAGCCGGAATTCTCGACCTGCTTCGGCTCGCCCTTTCTGCCGCTCGATCCATCCGTCTACGGCAACATGCTGCGCGAGCTGATTGCCCAGCACAATGTCGATTGCTGGCTGGTCAACACCGGCTGGACCGGCGGCAAATATGGCGTCGGCTCGCGCATGCCGATCAAGGTGACGCGCGCGCTGCTGACCGCCGCACTCGACGGATCGCTTCGCAACGTCGAATTCCGCACCGACAAATATTTCGGCTTTGCGGTCCCGACCGCGCTGCCGGGCGTGCCGGCCGAGATCCTCAATCCGGTCAACACCTGGAAGGACAAGGACGAGTTCGACAAGACCGCCCGCGCGCTGGTCGGCATGTTCCAGAAGAACTTCGCCAAGTTCGAAGCTCAGGTCGACGCCGAAGTGCGCGCAGCCGCGCCCGACCTGAAGCTCGCGGCGGAGTAGGGCTCGCGCCTTGTAATGCAAAGGGCGGCCGCGAGGCCGCCCTTTTTGTTTACGCGATATCTCTCCAGCGTCATTGGCAGCGCAGCGAAGCAATCCAGACTGTCTCCGCGGAGAGATTCCTGGATTGCTTCGCTGCGCTCGCAATGACGAGTTTGCGGAAGCAGCTACGCTTTGAAATACGCGATCTGCGTCGTGGTCGCGAGCAGCCGCCCGTTCGGCGACCACAGCTCGCCGTTCTGGTCGCCATAGCTCTTGTGGAAAATCTTGGCGTCAGCGGTGGCAAGCACACGCGTGATGTCTTCGGCGGCTAGCTCTTCGGCATCGGTGTGGAAATAGGTCGTCAGCGATACCGTACCGAACGGCACCAGCTCGCGCCGTGCGTGGAAGATGCGGCCGAAGAAGGCGTCCGACATCGACATCAGCGACAGCATGTCGAGCTTGCGCGGCGTGCGGTCGCTGATCCAGATTTTCGAATAGGTGCTGGCGGGCTCGGTCTGTGGCGGGCCGATCCGCATCTCGCCCTCTACGAAGCGGAATTCATACTGGTTGGCCCAGGAGGCCGAGATCTTCGGAAACGGCAGCGTCTGTTCGAACGGCTTTGCGTCCGGCACCTTCGCCACCCTATGCTCCCAGGACGGTCGCCGCTCGGCGAACACGGCGGTGGCGAGCGTTGCCACCCCGCCGCCGCCTTGGCTGAGCTCGACGCTCCAATGCTGGCTGGAGCGATTGGCCTTCACCAGCCGCAGGTCGAGATCGAACGGACCCTTGGCGATCGGCGCGCAGTAATTGACGGTGAGCGCGAGCGGATCGCCGGCGCGGTCCGGATGGTCGATCAGCGCGCGCAAAATCGTCGCGGCAGTGACGCCGCCGAACGGACCGACAAAGGCCCAATAATCGTCGCTGGTGTGCCCCTGCCAACTGGAGTCGCCGGCGCTGACGCGGGTGGCGTCATCGAAGGGGTGCGGGAGCTTGGCGTGCATTGCTGGTCCTCGGTGTCTCACCAACGTCATTGCGAGCGCAGCGAAGCAATCCAGACTATCTCTGCGGAGGGATTCTGGATTGCTTCGCTGCGCTCGCAATGACGGCGCTTGAGGTAGCGGCCTCGATATCGACGCCTTAGAGATGATGACGACCATATCATCATCCGCGGCGCCCGATGCAATAACCTCGCAGGTAACGCCGATTTCACCCCGCGGAAAATCAGCCTGCGACATCGCGCAGATTTGGCAGCAGCGGCGTGGTCGGATTGACCGGCACGTTCCAGATCTCCTCGGCATATTCGCGGATGGTACGGTCCGACGAGAACCACGCCATGCGCGCGACGTTGAGGATCGAGGCGCGCGTCCAGGCCGGTGCCACCTGCCAGCGCGCATCGACCGCGCGCTGCGCCTCATAATAGGAATCGAAATCGGCACTGACCATGTAATGGTCGAGATAGCGCAACGCGTGCGCGATGGATTCGAAACGGCCGGGATCGCCGGGCGAGAACTCGCCGGTCGCGATCGCATTGATGGCGCGCTGGAGCTTCGGCGAGTTGCGGATGACGTCGGACGCATCCAGGCCCTGCTTGCGGCGGATCATCACGTCGCCGGCCTCCAAGCCGAAGATTGCGATGTTCTCAGCTCCGACATGGTCGCGGATCTCGATATTGGCGCCGTCGAGCGTGCCGATGGTGATAGCGCCGTTCAGCGCCAGCTTCATGTTACCGGTGCCGGAGGCCTCCATGCCGGCGGTCGAGATCTGCTCGGACAGATCGGCCGCGGGAATGATCACTTCCGCGAGGCTGACATTGTAGTCGGGCAGGAAGGCGACCTTGAGCTTGCCGCTGATGGCGGGATCGTTATTGACGGCCTCTGCGACGTCGTTGATCAGCTTGATGATCAGCTTGGCATAGCGGTAGCTCGCCGCCGCCTTGCCGGCAAAGATCTTCACCCGCGGCACCCAATTGCCGTTGGGATCGTCCTTGATCGACTGGTACAGCGCGACCGTCTCGATGACATTGAGGAGCTGGCGCTTGTATTCGTGGATGCGCTTGATCTGCACGTCGAACAGCGCGCCGGGATCGACCTTGATGCCGAGCCGCTCGCCGATCAGCCGCGCCAGCGCCGCCTTGTTGGCGTGCTTGACGGCGCGGAATTTCTTCTGGAATTCGACGTCGCTGGCGCGAGCTTCGATCAGGCTGAGCTGGGTGGGATCGTCGAGCACTGCTTCGCCGCAGGTCTCGCGCAACAAATCGGTCAGCTTCGGGTTCGCCAGCATCAGCCAGCGGCGGAAGGTGATGCCGTTGGTCTTGTTGGTGATGCGGCCGGGATAGAGATGGTTGAGATCGTGGAACACGGTCTCGCGCATCAGGTCGGAATGCATCGCCGAGACGCCGTTGATGCGGTGCGAGCCGACGAAGGCGAGCTGGCCCATGCGCACGCGGCGGCCGCTCTTCTCGTCGATCAGCGAGACCGAAGCGCGGAAGTCGATGTCGCCGGGGCAGCGTGCTTCCGCGAGCGCCAGATGCTGCACGTTGATGCGGTAGATGATCTCCAGATGCCGCGGCAAGAGTCGCTCGAACAGCTCGACCGGCCAGGTCTCCAGCGCCTCGGGCAGCAGTGTATGATTGGTGTAGGAGAGCGTGGCAACGGTGATCTTCCAGGCCTCGTCCCAGCGGAAATTATGCAGGTCGACGAGGATCCGCATCAGCTCGGTGACCGCAAGGCTCGGATGCGTGTCGTTGAGCTGGACCGCGACCTTGCTGGCGAGGCTGCGGAGCTGGCCGTCGGAGGCGAGGTGCCGTTTCACCAGATCCTGGAGCGAGGCGGAGACGAAGAAATATTCCTGGCGCAGCCGCAGCTCGCGGCCCGCCGGGCTCTCATCGTTCGGATAGAGGAATTTGCAGATCGCCTCCGCGCGCGCCTGCTCGGCGCTGGCGCTGACATAGTCGCCCTTGTTGAAGGCATCGAGCCTGAGAGGATCGGGCGAGCGTGCCGACCACAGGCGGAGCGCGTTGACGTGCTGGCCGCGCCAGCCGACGATCGGCGTATCGTAGGCGATCGCCTGCACGGTCTCGCCCGGATGCCAGATGGCGCGGTCGCGGCCCTTATCGTCGACATGCTCGACGGCGCCGCCGAAATTGATGTCGTAGATCACCTCCGGCCGCTGCAATTCCCAGGGATTGCCGAAGCTCAGCCATTCGTCCGGATATTCCTGCTGCCAGCCTTGATTGATGATCTGGCGAAACAGGCCGTAATCGTAGCGGATGCCGTAGCCGATCGCAGGGATCGACAGCGTCGCCATGCTCTCCATGAAGCAAGCGGCGAGCCGACCGAGGCCGCCATTGCCGAGCGCCGCATCCGGTTCGCATTTGCGCAGCTCGGGCAAGGAGACACCAAGGTCGCCGAGCGCGACCTCGAAGATCTTCAGGAGCCCCATATTGTTGAGCGCGTCGGTGAAGAGGCGGCCGATCAGGAATTCGAGCGAGAGATAATAAACGCGCTTGCGCCCGGCGTCGTAGCTCAGCTTCTCCGCGCTCAGCCAGCGATGCACGATGCGGTCGCGCAGCGCGAGCGCTGCGGCCTGATACCAATCGTGCCGGGTCGCCATGCCTGCGTCCTTGCCGATGGCAAGGCGCAGCTTGGCCAGGATCGCGCCCTTGATCTCAGCCAGCGCGAGCTCGTCGATGGGCTGGCCGGGAGCGGGAAAATTCGGCTGGAACGATTGATCTTGCAAGGCCTTCACTTCCTGGTCGACTGAACACTCACCCTACGCGTCCTGCTTCCGTGCCGGAACCGTCACTGGTGCGGCCGTGCACTGCGCTGGCGTAAATTTATGCAAGGAACGGGCCGGCTTGGGAACCCGGACGAGCACGGAGAAAGACGGATCTGCTGTTAGAATGCAGGCCAATTCAGCCATCACTGTGGAGGAGACCGTTGAGACCTCTGATGAGACTGCTGATCGAAATCGCCACTGCGACCCTGCTCGTCGTCTGCATCACCGCCGCCTCCGCCGCCGGCAGAACGGGCCGCAGCGCCGATGGCCTCAGTTGCGCCGTCTCGCTTCCGCAAAACGCAACGCCAGCAGCACGCTGCGCCGCCATCAAGCGCCAATGCGGCGGCAAGTTTTATGCGAGCGCGTGCGGAGACAAGTTGATGTCGGCGGCGAGGTGAGGCGAGTGATCGTACCGCAGAATCCGCGTTCGTTTGGCGAACGCTTTCACGCGGTTGTTTCTCGACGAAGGCCGGGAGGACTTTGTGGACGCATCAGAACAAATTAAGAACACTTTAGCAAGTCTTTGATATCATCGTGATTCGGCATCGTGCCGACACAATATCTAGCGTCCGTCAGACTTTGCGAGGACTACATGTCCACCATTGCCTTCGATCAATTTGCCCTCACCCGGATCGCCGATTTCGCGCGCTCGCTGTCGCTTCTGCATCGGGCGGCGCGGCGCCAGAGGATCGATGACGACCAGTTCGACCGCGAGTTCAATGCGGTGTGCCAGTCGATCTGGGGCTACACCATCGACGATATCAGCGACGAGCTGTTTTCGACCGACGACCATCTGTTCCTCGACACGCTGGACGAAGCGCATGCGCGCATCTTCGCGGCCGAGCAGGGTTATGACCTCGTCGACGATCAGGGCATGCTGACCGATTGGTGGGGCTTTTGCTGGATGATCCTGGCCGAGAAGCGCGGCCTCCTCACGCCGGAAAACCGCGCCGCTGCGCGCACCGCGATCGAGGAGAAATATCTGGCGGCGCCGAATGTGATCGGGGTGATCATCGGGAGGTGACGGCTCAGTTGCCGTCATTCCACTAATCCAACCCCGCCCGCTTCGCCGGTTTTTGCGTCTTCGGCACCGTGACGTCAGGCAGCGCCTCGCGCACGATCTCTGCAGCCGGGGCATCCGCCGCGACGGTCTCGGCCCGCACCGGTGCCACCTTCATCTCGCCGAGCCGCGCGCGGACCTGTGCGGTGAGGCCGGGATAGGAGGCAACCGGGGTGAAGTCCGCAGCCTGATCGTTGCCGACACGGATGCCGGTATAGGCAACGAGGCCGTCGGCCGTGGCAATCACGTCCCCGGCTTTCAGCGATGAATCCAGCGCGAGATCGACCGGGGCGAGGCCGACCGGCTCGCGGCCGTTGCAGGTGCAGTCGGCGCGCAGCGCCTTGCGATAGGCGAACGCGTTCTCACTTTCGGTGTAGCGCTCGCCGGTCTGCGACGCGGCACCCTCGATCGAGGAGCCGAAATAAACCTTCGTCGCACTGGCAGGACAGAACGCCTGACACATCTGGGCAGGCGAGGCGAGTCCGCGCATCAGCGGGAAATATTTACCATCGCAGCTGCGCACGCAGAAGGCCGGGCCGGAGCCGCCGGCCGCCGCCGAACGGGTTGGCGGCACGTATTGCGGAGTTGCGGCATTCTGCTGGCCGGTGAAGGGATCGGCGTAGGAGCCCGCCTGCTGCGGCACCTCGCGCTGCGGGCGCTGTTGCCGCATGCCGCCGAAGAAGAAATCGAACAGCCCTTCGGCCGCAACCGGGGACGGCGCCGCGAGCAGCGGAGCGCCAAGGCTGGCGGCTACAAGCATCGCGCGACGCCGCCGGCGCGCATGGGACGAGATTGTACGCAACGCGCTGCTCCACCCGACGCTACTGAATCAGCCGAGACCAGCGAGGTCTTGGCACATGATTCACCATAAAGCGGGATGGTAAATGAGCAGTTGAGCGGAGGCGGTTTCAAGTCGAGGCCGTGACCTCTTTGAGGCCGGGCACAGCTTCCGACAAATCGTTGCTTCCGGGCCACGCCCGGACATGACGGCCAGGGCTGTTTCGCGGCCTCAAGCCTTCAAGAACTCGGATGCCTTGTACAGCGAGCGGAACGGCAGGCCGGCTGCACCGAACGTGTCGGTGGCGCCTTCCTCGCGGTCGACCATGGTCAGCACCAGCACCACATTGGCGCCGGTCTCGCGCACGGATTCCACCGCCTTCATCGCCGAGCCGCCGGTGGTGGTGACGTCCTCGACGATCACGACGCGCTTGCCGGCCAGGGTCTCGCCCTTGGGCAGGCCCTCGATCGCGAGCTTGGCGCCGTGCTCCTTCGGTTTCTTGCGCACGAAGAATGCCGCGATCGGATGGCCTTTGATCCAGGAGATCTGCGCCAGCGCCCCGGCGAGCGGCACCGCGCCCATCTCGAGCCCCCCGATGAAATCGAGCTGGTCGTCCTTCAGCGCCTCGTAGGTGAGCTCGGCGAGCAGCGTCGCGCCCTCGGGGTCGAGCATGGTCGGCTTCAAGTTGAAGTAGAAATCGCTCTTGCGGCCCGACGCGAGCGTCACCTCGCCGCGGCCGAAGGAACGCCGGCGGATGATTTCGAACAGGCGGGCGCGGGAGGCTGATTTCGACACGGCGGTCCCTCGGAAGCATTTTTGGAGGAGGCGGAATTTATCCGCGACCGCCGCCACATTCCAGAGGGGGCGTCCCCCGTCAACAGAGATCGGCTATCCCGGTCCGCCGGTTGTGGGGGTGCAACCTTCTGGAGTAGGTGAGGGCCGAACCTGTCAGCGGCAAGGAAGCAAGGCATGACCATCGAACTGCACACCTGGAACACGCCGAACGGCCGCAAGATCTCGGTCGCGCTGGAGGAGATGGGGCTGCCTTACAAGGTGATCCCGGTGAACATCACCAAGGGCGAGCAGATGGCCACGGAGTTCCTGAAGCTCTCCCCCAATAACAAGATCCCCGCGATCGTCGACCCCGAGGGTCCCGACGGCAAGCCCGTCAGCATCTTCGAATCCGGCGCCATCCTGCTCTATCTCGGCGAAAAGACCGGCAAATTCCTGCCGAAATCGCTTGGCGGGCGCATCCCCGTCTATGAATGGCTGATGTGGCAGATGGGCGGTTTCGGCCCGATGCCCGGACAGGTGCACCATTTCATCGCGCTCGAAAACGAGCAGGACCGCGCCTATGGCCTCAAGCGCTTCATGGCGGAGACGCGCCGGCTCTATGGCGTGCTCGACCGCCGGCTGGTGGGCCGCGACTTCGTCGCCGGCGACCTCTCGGTTGCCGATTTTGCCATCCTGGGCTGGGCCTGGCGCCATCCTCGCCACAAGGTGGACCTCGCCGACTTCCCCAACGTCAAGCGCTGGTACGACGCGCTGATGGCACGGCCCGCCGTGAAGCGCGGGATGGAGGCGAAGCTGGATTGATCTTTCTCTTACCCTCCCCTCGAAGGGGAGGTCGATCGCGCGTAGCGCGAGCGGGGTGGGTGAAGGTCCCTCCGCATCGAACCGTCCTCGTGGGGAGAGATCACCCACCCCGTCTCACATTTCGCTGCGCTCAATGTGAGCCGACCCTCCCCCTCCAGGAGAGGGTCAGAAATCTCACACCTTCTTCGCCTCGACCGCCATCCGCACAGCGAGCCCGGCCAGCACCGTGCCCATCAGCCAGCGCTGCACCAGCATCCAGCTCGGCCGAGTTGCGAGGAACAGCGCAATCGATCCGGCCGCGAGCGCGATCATCGCATTCACGCTCACGCTGATTGCGATCTGGATCGCCCCTAACACCACCGACTGCGCCAGCACGCTGCCGGCGGTGGGATCGATGAACTGCGGCAGCAGCGCCAGATACAGCATCGCGATCTTCGGGTTGAGCAGGTTGGTGACGAAGCCCATCGCGAACAATTTGCGCGGGCTGTCGATCGCGAGCTTCCTGACCTGGAACGGCGAGCGTCCGCCCGGCTTCACCGCCTGCCAGGCGAGCCACAGCAGATAGCCGGCGCCGGCGAAGCGCAGCGCGTCATAGGCGAAGGGAATCGCGAGCAGCAGCGCCGTGATGCCGAAAGCCGCGCACAGCATGTAGAACACGAAACCCAGCGCCACGCCGCCGAGTGAGATAATGCCCGCCGTCGGCCCTTGCGTGATCGAGCGCGAGATCAGGTAGATCATGTTCGGCCCGGGCGTGAGCACGAGACCAAGGCAAACGAGGGCAAAGCCGAGCAGGGCGGGTGTGTGGGGCATGGGGCGACCGGTGCGAAGGACGGCACGGTTCTAATATGCGCGCCGACGCGAGGCCATTGCGCAATTGCTCGGAGGACAATCGAGGCGGGGCGCGCTCTCTTTGCTCCCTCTTCCAGCAAGGGGCAGGACTGTCACAGACTCTGCGTTTGCCGCCATCCTTCGAGACGCCCGCCTTTGGCGGGCCCTCAGGATGAGGAGCAACTGTGCGACAGCAGTTTCAACGCGTACCGACGCTGCTTAGCCTCATCCCGAGGAGACCGCGCGGCGGTCGTCTCAAAGGACGAGGCGTGCGCTCAGCCGCCTCCAAAGTGATATGCGATCGCTCTGCCGCCAACAAGGAGAGGTTGGGAAGAGCTCAATGCGCCTCGTCCCAGTTCGTCGCTGCCCGCGCATCGACATGCAGCGGCACTGATAGCAGCACCGCCGGGAAGGGCGCGTCCTGCATCACGTGCTGCACCACCGGCAGCGTCGCCTCGACCTCGTCGTCCGGCACCTCGAAGATCAGTTCGTCGTGCACCTGGAGCAGCATCTGCGCCGAGAGCTTCTTCTCTGCCAGCGCGTCCTCCACCCGCGTCATGGCGCGGCGAATGATGTCAGCAGCGGTGCCCTGGAGCCGCGCGTTGATCGCGGCGCGCTCGTTGAAGGCGCGCACCGAGGCATTGGAGGCCTTGATATCCGGATAGTGGCATTTGCGGCCGAACAGCGTGGTGACGTAGCCGTGGCTGCGGCAGAAGTCGCGCGTCTCGTCCATATAGGCGCGGATGCCGGGGAAGCGCTCGAAGTATTTCTTAATGTAGGCGGCCGCTTCCTCGCGCGCGATGCCGAGCTGGTTGGCGAGGCCGAACGCGGAGATGCCGTAGATGATGCCGAAATTGATCGCTTTGGCTCGGCGGCGGATTTCGCTTGGCATGCCCTTGATCGGCACGCCGAACATTTCCGACGCCGTCATGGCGTGAATGTCGAGCTCGTCGCGGAACGCCTGCTTCAGCACGGGAATGTCGGCGATCTCGGCCAGCAGCCGCAGCTCGATCTGCGAATAGTCGGCGGAGACCAGCTTGTGTCCGGGCGTCGCGACGAAGGCCCGGCGGATCTTGCGGCCGTCCTCGGTGCGCACCGGGATGTTCTGCAAGTTCGGCTCGTTCGAAGACAACCGGCCGGTCGTAGTCGCGGCCAGCGCGTAGGTGGTGTGGACGCGGTGGGTCTGCGGATTGACGTAGGTCGGCAGCGCATCGGTGTAGGTCGATTTCAGTTTCGAGACCTGGCGCCACTCCAGGATCTTCTTCGGGAAGTCGTGGCCCTGCTCGGCGAGCTCGTCGAGCACCTGGGCGGTTGTCGACCACGCGCCGGTCTTTGTCTTGGAGCCCCCGGGCAGTCCCATCTTGCCGAACAGGATGTCCCCGATCTGCTTGGGGCTGCCGACATTGACCGGCTCGCCCGCAATCTCCTGGATCTCGGCCTCGACCCGCGCCGCGGTCTGGGCGAATTCGCCCGACAACCGCGACAGCACCTGGCGGTCGATCGAGATGCCGCGCCGCTCCATGCGCGCGAGCACGGACACCAGCGGCCGTTCCAGCGTCTCGTAGACGGTGGTCATGTGCTCGGCGACGAGACGCGGCTTCAGCACGCGCCAGACTCGCAGGGCGATATCGGCGGCTTCCGCCGAGAGCGGCGCGGCCTTGTCGATCGTCACCTGGTCGAAAGTGATCTTGCCCTTGCCGCTGCCGAGCAGCTCGCTCTCCTTCAGCATGGCATGGCCGAACCAACGCTCGGCGAGCTGCTCGATCGCATGCGAGCCACGGCCGGCGTCGAGCACGTAGGAGATGAGCTGCGCATCGTCGATGTTGCGCAGGGTGATTCCGTGCTGCGCCAGCATCACGGCGGTGAATTTGACGTCGAAGCCGACCTTGAGGATGCCTGATGATTCCAGCACCGGCCGCAGCGCTTCGATGGCATCAATGTGCTTGATCTGGTCGGGTGCCAGACCCGCGTCGAACAGGCCGGCACCACCGCCGGATTGCTTGTGCGCCAGTGGCACATAACAGGCCTCGTTCGGCGCCACCGCCAGCGCGATGCCGCAGAGATCGGCCTGCATGGGATCGATGGAGTTGGCTCTCGTCTCGATCGCGACGTGGCCGGCGTCATGGATGCGGGCGATAAAGGCGTTGAGCTCCTGGAGCGTCTTGATCGCCTGATACTTGCTGCGGTCGACCGGAAGCTTGCGCAGCGCCTCTTCGCGCGCGGCGGCCAGCGAGATCGGGGCACCCTTCTGGCTTGCGGCCTTGTCCTCCTTGCTCGCCGATTTATTGCGTTGGCCGGGAGCCGCTTGTGCCGGCGTGCCGGTGCCCGGCGCGGGCACGACGTCCGAGGGCGGCAACGGCGAGAACACGCTGGCGCCGCTCGTATAGCCGGGATCGGCATCGACATTGGCGGGATCGATCTGAGAATATTCGGCGACGCGCCGCGTCAGCGTCGTGAATTCCATCGCCTTCAGGAAGGCGATCAGCTTGCGTGCATCCGGCTCGTGGACGGCGAGGTCGTCGAGTGGCACATCGAGGTCCACCTTGTCGTCGAGCAGCACGAGCTGCCGCGAGATGCGCGCCTTCTCCGCATTCTCGAGCAGCGCCTCGCGCCGCTTGGGCTGCTTGATCTCGCCGGCGCGGAACAACAATTGGTCGAGGTCGCCATATTCGGTGATCAGTTGCGCCGCGGTCTTGATGCCGATGCCGGGCACGCCGGGCACGTTATCGGTCGAATCGCCCGCGAGCGCCTGCACCTCGACCACCTTGTTCGGCGGCACACCAAACTTCTCGATCACCTCTGATATGCCGATGCGGCGATCCTTCATGGTGTCGTACATCGTGACGCAATCGGTGACGAGCTGCATCAGGTCCTTGTCGGAGGACACGATGGTCGCGCTCGCGCCGCGCTCGCAGGCCTGCCGCACATAGGTCGCGATCAGATCGTCGGCCTCGAACCCCACCTGTTCCAGGCAGGGCAGGTCGAAGGCGCGCACGGCCTCGCGGATCAGTGAGAATTGCGGGATCAGATCATCAGGTGCCGGGGGCCGGTGCGCCTTGTAGTCGGGATAGATCTTGTTGCGGAAAGTGATTTCAGACTTGTCGAAGATGATCGCCAGATGCGTCGGCCGGTTGTCCTCGGGCATCTCGCGCAACAGCTTCCACAGCATGTTGCAGAAGCCGAGCACGGCATTGACCTGGAGGCCGTCGGACTTGCGGTTCAGCGGCGGCAGCGCGTGATAGGCGCGGAAGATGTAGGAGGAACCGTCGACCAGGAAGACATGGTCACCCTTGCCGGCCGCCTTCGCCGCGACCGGCTTGGCAGCAGCTTTGGCAGCAGCGGATTTGCTCTCGGCGGCCGCCTTTGGCGCGGCCTTGGTGTCAGCTATGACGGTGGTCTTCGGGGATGTCTTGGGCATGGCCGCAATGTATGAGCTTTTGCGGGCTTTGACAGCCTTGGGAGGCGGATTTTTGGCTCGCTATCCCCACGGTCTCACAGGACCCATCCAGTAATCGGGAGGCCGCCGGCGCCCCATCCTTGAGGAGGATGGCGACACAATCATGCAATCCAGTGCGCCGCGGCTTTTCCGTATCCGACTGATGCCTGTGGAATACTGGATGCCCCGCCCCCGCGTGGCATGACCGCTATTCCGCCGCCTGCAACACCGCCCCGGCTTTTTTCTTCGGCGCGAGCCAGAACGCATCGGGCCGCTCGAACAGGAAGTGCGCATGGAGCCGCAGCGCAAACTGCCAGATCGCGAGTGCCCCGAGCACGCCGAGAACCGTGACGATCAGCGACACCGTGCCGATGTCGCCAATGACGCCCGTGCGCAGCAGCAGCGTCCGCGTCGCCGCCATCGGCAGGAAGAAGGCGAGATAGATCACGATCGAATGCTCGCCGCAGAAGCGGAGAAAGTTCAGCCACTGCGCGCGCGCGAGCAGCGTGCCGATCGTGATGATGGCGCAAGCGCCGGCGAAGCCGAGCACGAGCGAGACGATCTTCCATTCGCTGGCCCCATGCCCGACGAGGCCGGCATTGACCAAGGCCCAGCTCGCGAGCGCTGCAAGCGCAAGGATGGGATGGCTGCGGGCGCGATCCGACAGCGCGAACACGTGAGGCGCGAACAGATAGCCCGAATAGAAATAGACAAAGCGCGCGCAGAACTCGTCGATGACGGTCCAGCCGGTCGTGATGCGTGCCGTCTCCAGTGCCGCGGCGGCGAGCCAGATCGCGAGCGGCGGGATTTTGCGTGTCAGTTTCGTGACGACGAAGAAGATCGGCAGGAGATAGATGAACCAGAGCGTGCCGAACGGCTCGATGAAGGATTCGAGGTACAAGAGGCCAACCTCGCGCCAGCTCGTTTCCGCCGCGAAGGCCGGCGCCTTGAAGCCGAACTGGATTGTCACCCAGACGACATAGAAATAGGCGAAATGCACCACCTTGCGGTCGAGATAGGTTCGCCAGTCCCGATCGATCACCAGGGCCAGGAACAGGCCCGAAATCAGGAAGAAATCCGGCATCCGGAACGGCTTTGCGAAGGCGACGGCGACATGCATGAAGCCTGTCTGGCCAGCGGCGAGCTCAACCCCGAGCACCGAATGCATCATCACCACCAGGACGATGCAGATGCCCTTGGCGTAGTCGACCCAGTCGACACGCGCGGCAGAAGGGGGCTTGGAACGGCCGCCTGCAGCGATTGTGCCTGATCGTGCCATGGTGTCCCTTTTTGAGGCGTGTTCCGCCGCTCTCCGTCTGTCAGCGGGGCAGTGTGGCGCCTTGCGGTTTCAGACTTCTTTACCGGTTCAATTCCCGTGCCGCTTTTTTGCATGCGGACTCTTCCCTCGCCTCGGGAAAATGCTAAACCGCCCCGCGTCGGGGTTTCATTAACCAATCTAAGACAGGGATTTTCATGCGCATCGCGATGATCGGCACGGGCTATGTGGGATTGGTGTCCGGGGCCTGCTTTGCGGATTTCGGTCACGACGTCACCTGCGTCGACAAGGACGAGAAGAAGATCGCGGCGCTTCATCGCGGCGAAATCCCAATTTACGAGCCCGGGCTGGACGAGCTGGTGGCGAACAATGTGAAAGCCAAGCGGTTGGACTTCACCACCGATCTGTCCAAACCGGTCGCGGAGGCCGATGCCGTGTTCATCGCGGTCGGCACGCCCTCGCGTCGTGGTGATGGGCACGCTGACCTTTCCTACGTCTACGCCGCCGCTCGTGAGATCGCGCAGTCGCTCACCGGCTTCACCGTCGTGGTGACGAAGTCGACCGTTCCGGTCGGCACCGGCGATGAAGTCGAGCGCATCATCCGCGAGGCCAATCCGTCAGCCGACGTCGTGGTCGCCTCCAACCCCGAATTCCTGCGCGAAGGCGCGGCGATCCGCGACTTCAAATTCCCCGACCGCGTCGTAGTCGGTACCTCCGACGAGCGTGGCCGCAAGCTGATGGGCGACATCTACCGCCCGCTATCGCTGAACCAGGCGCCGTTGATGTTCACTGCGCGCCGCACCGCCGAGATGATCAAATACGCCGCCAACGCGTTCCTGGCGACCAAGATCACGTTCATCAACGAGATCGCCGATCTGTCGGAAAGGGCCGGCGCCAACGTCCAGGAGGTCGCGCGCGGCATTGGCCTGGACAACCGCATCGGCACCAAATTCCTGCATGCTGGCCCCGGCTTCGGCGGCTCGTGCTTTCCGAAGGACACCAAGGCGCTGATCAAGATCGCGCAGGACTATGACGTGTCCCTGCGCATCGTCGAATCCGTGCTCGCGGTCAACGAGAACCGCAAGCGCGCGATGGCGCGCAAAGTGAGCCAGGCGCTCGGCGGCTCGCTGCGCGGCAAGACCATCGCGGTGCTCGGCCTCACCTTCAAGCCTGATACCGACGACATGCGCGATGCGCCCTCGATCCCGCTGGTCACCGGCCTGATCGACATGGGCGCGAGCGTCAAGGCGTTCGATCCCGTCGGCATGGAGCAGGCCAAGAGTGAGCTGCCCAACATCACCTATTGCGAGGATGCCTATTCCTGCGCGCAAGGCGCCGATGCGCTCGTCATCGTCACCGAATGGGTGCAGTTCCGCGCGCTCGATCTCGACCGGCTGAAGGCGACCATGGCAAAGCCCGTGGTCGTCGATCTCCGCAACATCTACCGCCCCGAGGACATGGAAGCCGCCGGCTTCGTGTACGAGAGCATCGGCCGCCCGTCGGTTCAGGGCTGACGATCTGCCGCCAAATAATTCCGTCATGGCTGGGCTTGCCGTCTTCGCCTAGGCTTCGTCGGCCCGATTCTGTAAGCCCGGCGAAGCATTCGCGGAGCCGGGTCCCGGCCATCCACGTCTGTTTTCTAGTCCAATGATGTGGATGCACGGGACCAACCCCCGGGCACGACGAACGGATAGATACTTGCCCCGCAGCTTCGACACGCCCCTCCCGATCGATGCCGTGCTCGATGACCTCTCGCGCACGCTGGAGGCGCATAACGCGGCCGTGCTGGTGGCGCCGCCGGGTGCGGGCAAGACCACGCGGGTGCCGCTGGCGCTGCTGGATGCGCCCTGGGCCAAGGATAAGAAGATCATCGTGCTGGAGCCGCGCCGCATCGCCGCCCGCGCTAGTGCCGACCGCATGGCCAAATCGCTTGGCGAGCGCGCTGGCGAGACCGTCGGCTATCGGGTCCGCTTTGGCTCCAAGATCTCGCGCGCCACGCGCATCGAAGTCGTGACCGAAGGCATCTTCACCCGTCAGATCCTCGATGACCCCGAGCTTTCGGGCGTTGCCGCGATCCTGTTCGACGAATTCCACGAACGCTCGCTCGATGCCGACATGGGCCTGGCGCTGGCGCGCGATGCGCAAACCGGCCTGCGCGAGGATCTCCGTATCCTCGTGATGTCGGCCACGCTCGATGGCGCGCGCGTGGCAAGATTGCTCGGCGAGGCGCCCGTCGTCGAGAGCGAGGGCCGCGCCTTTCCGGTCGAGACCCGCTATCTCGGCCGCAAAGCGGACGCGCCGCTAGAGCGGCAGATGGCCGACGCGATCGCATCGGCACTGCGCGCCGATAGCGGTTCGGTGCTGGCGTTCTTCCCCGGCGCCGCCGAAATCCGCCGCACTCAGAGCTTTCTCGCCGAACGCGTGCAGGACGCTTCGATCGAGATCGTGCCGCTGTTCGGTGCGCTCGATGCCGCCGTGCAGGACCGCGCCATCGCGCCGGCGCCCAAGGGCATACGCAAGGTGGTGCTGGCGACATCGATCGCCGAGACCTCGCTCACCATCGAGGGCGTGCGTATCGTCGTCGATTCCGGTCTCGCCCGCGTGCCGCGCTACGAGCCCGACATCGGGCTGACCCGGCTCGAGACCGTGCGCGCCTCGCGCGCGGCGGTGGACCAGCGCCGCGGCCGCGCCGGCCGCACCGAGCCCGGCGTTTGCTACCGCCTCTGGGACGAGCCGCAGACGGCTTCGCTCGCG
Organism: Bradyrhizobium sp. 164; assembly: GCF_023073715.1. Lineage (GTDB taxonomy): Bacteria > Pseudomonadota > Alphaproteobacteria > Rhizobiales > Xanthobacteraceae > Bradyrhizobium. The sequence continues at coordinate 26,277 of NZ_JADPKA010000006.1, read as the reverse complement.
CCTTATACCCAGCCGGAAATCCTCAGCGCCGATCTGTCGTCGCTGGTGCTCGATCTCGCGCAATGGGGCGTTGCCGATCCTGCAGCGCTGTCGTTCCTCGATCCGCCGCCGCAGCCGGCCTGGAAGGAAGCCAAGAGCCTGCTCTTGGAGCTCAACGCGCTCGATGGCGACGGCCGCATCACCGCGGAGGGCAGGAGCCTGCGCGCGCTGGCGCTGCCGCCGCGGCTGGCGCGCATGATCGTGGATTCGCATCGCGCCGGCAGCGGCGAGGCGGCTGCCGAGATCGCGGCCATCATCACCGAGCGTGGGCTCGGCGGCGACAGCGTCGATCTCGAGCACCGGCGCGACCAGTTCCGCCGCGACCGCTCGCCGCGTGCCGCGAGCGCGCGCGACCTGGCGCGGCGCTGGGCCTCGCAGGTGGCGGCATCGGAGACAGCGGGGCAGCAGGAGGAACTTTCGACCGGCCTGATGCTCGCCTATGCCTTTCCGGATCGTGTCGCGCGCAACCGTGGCAATGGCAGTTTCGTGCTGGCCAACGGCCGCGGCGCTTCCGTCGAGCAGACCTCTTCGCTGGCCCGCGCGCCTTACATCGCAATCGGCGAAATGACGGGAACGGCGGCGAGCGGACGCATTCTGCTTGCCGCGCAGATCACGCAGGACGAGATCGAGCGGCATTTCGCTTCGCATATCGAGAGCACCGACGAGATATTCTTCGATCGCGGCGCGATGGCGTTGCGGGCGCGGCGCAAGCGCGCGCTGCACGCGATCACGCTCTCCGAGGCGACGCTTGCCGTGTCGCCCGCGGAGGAAACGGCGCGCATCTTCGCGGATGGCCTGATCGCCGCCGGCCTCGACCGGCTGCCCTGGTCAAAAGCCGCCAAGCAGTGGCGCGATCGGGTGATGTTCCTGCGCAAGGCCGAGGGCGAGAGCTGGCCTGACCTGTCGGACGATGGATTGGTCGCGCGGCGCGACGAATGGCTGGTGCCGGCGCTCTATGACAAGACCGCGCTCAAGGATGTTTCCGCCGGCGATCTCTCCGATGCGCTGATGGCGCTGCTGCCGTGGGACATGCGCACGCGGCTCGACCGCGAGGCGCCAACACATTTCGAGGCGCCAACTGGCACCATGCTGGCAATCGATTACGAGGCCGAGCAAGGGCCGACCATCGCGGTGCGGCTGCAGGAATTGTTCGGCCTCAAAACCCATCCCTCGATCGCCGCCGGCAAGGTGCCGTTGGTGCTGGAATTGCTGTCACCGGCGCAGCGCCCGGTGCAGGTGACGCGCGACCTTCCCGGCTTCTGGCGCGGCAGCTACAATGCGGTACGCTCCGACCTGCGCGGCCGCTACCCGCGCCATCCCTGGCCGGATGATCCGGCCAGCGCGCTGCCGACAAGGCGGGCGAAGCCGCGTGGGACGTGAGATGTCTTCTCCCTCTTCCGCAGGCGGCAGGGCTATCGCAGTTGAAGATTGTTCGCCTTGGGCCATCCTTCGAGACGCCCGCCTTTGGCGGGCCCTCAGGATCAGGACGGAGTGTACGGCAGCAGTTTCAACGAGCACCGATGCCGCTTAGCCTCATCCTGAGGAGACCGCGGAGCGGTCGTCTCGAAGGACAAGGCGCGCGCTCACTCGTCGCCAAAAGCCATATGCGATTGCCCTGCCGCAGGCGGGGAGAGGTCAGGCGGCCGCATTAACCGTCCGCTCATCCTTTTCGTCAAAATGGCATCGGTCCAGCCGTGGCTTCGCTCGCGGACGGGCGTGCCGCGTGGTGAAATCGAGCTTTCCGGCTCGGAAGTGATGTGATGCGTAACATAGTGATCTTCGCGGCTGTCATGATCGGCCTCGGCACCTTCATGGCGCAGATGGCGGACAAGATGAGCTCCGCCTCCGCCACCTCGGTGCCGCGCACGACGGTGGCAGTCGCTTCCTCCGCGCCGGCCGGCGGCCGCAGCCTCGCCATCTCTCGCGACGGCCGCGGTCATTTCCAGGCAGAGGGCCGGATCGAAGGCCAGCGTATCGGCTTCATGGTCGACACCGGCGCGTCCGTCGTTGCGCTGAACGAGACCTCGGCCGCCCGCTTCGGTCTGCGTCCCTCGCGCAGCGAATACAACGCGACCGTCTCCACTGCCAACGGCACCATCAAGGCCGCGCGCACCCGCATCGCCATGCTGGAGGTCGGCGGCCTCGTCGTGCGTGACGTCGATGCCATGGTGCTGCCGGACGCAGCGCTGTCGGAGAACCTGCTCGGCCTTTCCTTCTTGTCCCGCCTCAAGCGCTTCGAATACGCCAACGGCCAGATGGTGCTCGAGCAGTAAGTTCGCTTTAGCGGCCCGAAGAGGCTCTCCCACCGGAGCAGGCGGGGTGCTATATTCCATCCATGAACGGCCCCGATGCGATAGCGATTCTGCGACAGTTCGAGCCTGCCCTGCGCGAGCGGGGCGTTTTGCATGTCGCGTTGTTCGGCTCGGTGGCGAGGGGTGAAAATCATCCCGGCAGCGATGTCGATATCATGGTCGAGATCGATCCGAATAAGCGGATCACGGTCTTCGATTACGTCGAGCTCAAGGAATATATTGCCAAGCTCTTTGATGAACCCGTTGACGTCGTCAACCGTGACGGCCTGAAATCATACGTCGCTCCCGCCGCAACGGCCGACGCTATCTATGCCTTCTGATCGCATCCCCGGGGCACTGCGAGACATCTTGCATCACATCGATTTGGCGGCTGAATTCGCCGGACGTCTTGATCGCGAGGAATTCGCGGCGGATCTGCGGACCGTCTACGCAGTTACGCGGTGTCTGGAGATTATTTCAGAAGCATCCCGCCGTCTGCCCGAGGAGTTGAAGGCGAGGCACCCGGCGATCGCGTGGAAACAGATGGCAGCCGCAGCAATGTCTATCGCCACAATTATGAGGACGTTGCCGCCCATTTCGTGTGGGAGACTGTTCAACGGGCTCTGCCGCCTCTCAGGGAGGTCCTTGAAGAGGAGGTTGCACGACTACAGCGTTAGCCCATTCTGGTCAGACATCTATATCGCGCGCGCTTCGTTACCAAACTGCCGCAATTATCGGCCATAAGCCTTTATTCCCGCCTTCCGCTGCGGTCCGGCATTCGCTAAGGCTGCAGCAAATCCTGCCCCCCCCTTTTCACGAGACCGTCTCAATGTTCCCGAAGCCGAAATCCGTATTGTTGCCCAACACCTATGCCTTCGAATCCGAGCCGATGGTGAAGCCGACGGGCTTTCGCGAGTACGACGCGCGCTGGTTGTTCCAGAAGGAAATCAACCTGATGGGTGTGCAGGCGCTCGGCATGGGCCTGGGCGCGTTGTTCGCCGAGCTCGGCGTCAGGCAGGAGATCGTCACCGGCCATGATTTCCGCGGCTATTCGGCCTCGATCAAATACGCGCTGATCTCCGGCCTGATGGCGGCGGGCTGCAAGGTGCACGACATCGGTCTTGCCGTGACGCCGATGGCCTATTTCGCGCAATTCGATCTCGACGTGCCCTGCGTCGCCATGGTGACGGCCTCGCACAACGACAATGGCTGGACCGGCGTGAAGATGGGCGCCAACCGCCCGCTGACCTTCGGTCCCGACGAGATGACGCGGCTGAAGGAGATCGTGCTGGGCGCCGAGTTCAAGAACAAGGCCGGCGGCTCCTATCAGTTCCACGAGAACTATCCGGCGCGCTACATCGCCGATCTCACCTCTCGTCCGAAGCTGACGCGCAAGCTCAAGGTCGTCGCGGCCTGCGGCAACGGCACCGCCGGCGCGTTCGCGCCGCAGGTGCTGGAGGCGATCGGCTGCGAGGTGATCCCGCTCGATACCGAGCTCGACCACACCTTCCCGAAATACAATCCAAATCCTGAGGACATGGAGATGCTGCACGCGATCCGCGACGCGGTGTTGCATCACAAAGCCGATGTCGGCCTCGGCTTCGACGGTGACGGCGACCGCTGTGGTGTCGTCGACAACACCGGCGAGGAGATCTTTGCCGACAAGGTCGGCGTGATGCTGGCGCGCGACATGTCGGCGATCCACAAGGACGCGCAGTTCGTCGTCGATGTGAAGTCGACCGGCCTGTTCGTCACTGATCCCGTGCTCCAGAAACAGGGCGCGAAGGTCGCCTATTGGAAGACCGGTCATTCCTACATGAAGCGCCGCACTAACGAGATGGGCGCGCTGGCGGGCTTCGAGAAGTCGGGACACTTCTTCTTCAACAAGCCGTTCGGCCGCGGTTATGACGACGGCCTGGTCTCGGCGATCGCGATCTGCGACATGCTCGACCGCGCGCCGGGCAAGTCGATGGCCGACCTGAAGAACGCGCTACCAAAGACCTGGTCGTCGCCGACCATGTCGCCGCACTGCGCCGACGAGGTCAAATACGGCGTCATCGACGCCGTTGTGAAGCATTTCGAGGGGTTGCAGGCGAAGGGCGCCAAGATCGGCGGCCAGGCGATCCGTGATCTCGTCACCGTCAACGGCGTGCGCGTCACGGTCGAAGACGGCAGCTGGGGCCTGGTGCGCGCTTCCTCCAACAAGCCCGAACTCGTCGTCGTGGTCGAGAGCCCGGTCTCGGAGCAGGGCATGCACGACATGTTCGAGATGGTGAACAGCGTGCTGCGCACGCATCCCGAGGTCGGCGAGTACAACCAGAAGATCTGAAGCGCGCCGTACCGCGGCGGCCCGACTCGAGGCGAGTGCAGCCGACTATGCCATGCGCGGGCGGCTCACGCCGCCTGCAGCGCACCGAGGAAGCCGTTCACCTCGGATTTCAACTGATCGGATTGCGACGACAAGCCGTTGGCTGCCTCTAGCAGCCGGTCAGTGGCCTTGCTCGCGTCTTCCGATGCCCGGCTGACACTGAGGATATTCTTGTTGACGTCTCTGGTCCGGTCGGCAGCCTGTTGCAAATTGTTGGCAATCTCACGCGTCGCTCCGCCTTGCTGCTCGACCGCAGCGGCAATCTCACCGGAGATCCGGTCGATTTCGGCGATGGTGCCGCCGATCGCCTCGATCGCGCCGACGGCCTCACCGGTGGCCGCCTGGATGTCCTGGATCTGGGCGGAGATCTCTTCAGTTGCCTTGGCGGTCTGATTGGCCAGTGCCTTGACCTCGCTCGCGACGACCGCAAAGCCCCGGCCATGCTCACCGGCTCGCGCCGCTTCGATGGTCGCGTTCAGGGCCAGCAGGTTGGTTTGGCTGGCAATACTCTGGATCAGCGTCACCACCTCCCCGATCTTTTGCGTGCCGGTTGCGAGCATTTCGACAACCGTATTGGTCCGACGCGCTTCCTCAGCGGCTTTCGCGGCGATTTGGGCCGATCGCGTCACCTGCTCGGAGATGCTGTTGATCGAAGCCGTGAACTCTTCGGTTGCCGCCGCAACGGTCTCTACATTGGCCGTCGCGCAGGTCGAAGCCGTGGCAGCAGCCGTGCTCTGCCGCATCGCTTCGACGTTACTGCCCCGCATCGATGCGGATAGGTCCTGCATCTCGCCCGCAGCGCGCGCCACTGCTTCGACGACACCGCTGATCCTGTGCTCGAAACCGGCTGCAAGGTTGCGACGGGCGTCGTCCCGCTTTTGTTTGGCGCGTGCGGCCTCCTGTCGGTCTGCGTTGGCGCGGGCTTCAGCGGCGCTCGCAGCCTGGGCCTCGACGGTTTTCTGAGCCGCCATTGCGAAGATCCCGGTGACCGTATGCGCGAGCCAGATCAGGACCCCGGCCTCGATCAGAACGATGACGGCGTGGAGCACCACGCGGCCGAGATCCGCGCCGCCGGGGTAGATGGCCGCCGGCAGAACGAAATTCAGCGTCAGGTGATGCAAAGCGACTGCAACCGTGCCGGCGACGATCGGACGATAGTCGCAATACGCGACGAGACAGGCTAGCGCCGCGAAGAAGTACATGTGCATGTCGACCTGCCATGGGTGACCGGCGAACTGGAACACCAGCATCGAAACGCCGCCCATCAGCGCAACGGCGACGATCATTTGGGTCGAAGGTCCGTTTCCTCCAGCCGACCACGCGATGCTTGCGGCCGAGGCCATCGCGGCCATGAAAATGGCCGGTAGCAACCACCCGGTGCCCAAGATCACCCCGACCACGACCGCGAGCGGGACATGCAGCCAGAGCGCCACGAGCAGGATCTTGCTCGTGCTCGCGCGCAGGACCGCCAGTTCATCACCTTCGAAGGTCATTCCCCAGTCCCCAATGGCTTGTTCGTGAAACAGGCATCGATCGCTTGCGGGTCGAGAGTCAGCCAGGCCCCCGCCTCGTGCAGCTTCTTCAATCCATCGTGGCTGTCGGGACGCAGCACCAGAACGGCCGGCGCAGCCGTCATCCGCACCAACGCCGCGTTCGCCGATGCGGCGGCCAGCAACGCCTGCTGGGCGTCCCACCAGGGCGGGAATGCCACTGCCACCACCTCAGCGTCCGGTCGCGCCTGCAGCGAAAGTGCTGCGACCGCGACCCAGCTCACCAGCAGCAACGCTGCTGCGGGCAGCCAGCTTCTTCTGAGGACGTTCCCCGACTCCATCTCCGAGGATCATAGCTTCACGAAGCTAACCGAGGGTAAATCTCTGGTAGAAGAAAGCCGAGCCCTCGCGAGGCTGCCGCGCTATGCCGCGACCACCGCCGGGATCGGCAGCGCAGTGACCGACTTGATCTTCTCCATCGCGAAGCGCGAGGTGACGTTCTTCAGCGGCACGGCGCTGATGAGCTTCTTGTAGAACACGTCATAGGCCTGCATGTCCGCCACCACCACGCGCAGCATATAATCGACGTCGCCGGCCATGCGATAGAACTCCATCACCTCGGGCATGGCGCTGACGGCTTCGGCGAACCGTTTCAGCCAGGCGTCCGAGTGATCGGCGCTCTCCACCGAAACGAACACGGAGATGCCGAGCCCGATCTTGTTCTGGTCGACGAGGGCCACGCGCTTGATGATCACGCCGTCGGCCTCAAGCCGCTGGATGCGCTTCCAGCAGGGGGTCGAGGACAGGCCGACGCGGTCGCCGATCTCGGCGACGGAGAGGGAGGCATCTTCCTGGAGCACCATCAGGATCTTGCGGTCGATGGCATCGAGGCGGCGGCTGGTCTCGGGGATCTGGACGGCAAGGTCGGTCATTTGAAGAACTTTGTTCCATTTCAGGGGCGAATTCCCCTGATACATAGAAAATCATTCTATCGCAAGTCTATAATGTTGGCGCCTGACCGGGCATCGCCGCCTGCTGCCTTCTCAAAAGCTCTTCAACTTCAACGCGTTGTGGGGCGGCTAGGCCACCGCCATGGCGGGTGCATTTCAGCGCCGCGGCGGCCGCGGCGAATCGCAGCGCCTCCCGCGTCCCCTCACCCTCGGCGAGGCGCAGCGTGAATGCGCCATGGAAGACGTCGCCGGCGCCGAGCGTATCCACCGCATGAACAGGGAAGGCTGGCGTCTCCTTCAGCTCGCCTGTCTCGTTCAGCCAGATCGTGCCGAGGGGACCGCGTGTGGCGGCGAGGAAGGCCGGCGTCAGCTTGGCGAGGCGCTTCAATGCCTCGCCGTCGTCGGCGATGCCGGCGGTCTCCTGCACCTGTTCGCTGGCGAACAGCAAATGAGAAGCGGCCGTGAGCAGGCCGTCCTGCAACGACATCGCGCGGTCCACGCCGACGATGAGGGGAAGGCCGCGCCGCCGTGTCTCGGTGCAGAGGGAAGTCGCGAGCGAGGCGCAGCGGCTTTCGACGAGGACCGCGCGGCAATCGGCCAGCAATTCGTCCAGGTCCGGCAGTTCTACGGTCCACAAAGCGGGATCACGATAGATGGTGATGGTCCGCTCGCCGGAGGGCTCGATCATGATCGCCGAGACCGGCGTGGCCAGGCCCGGCATGCGAACGATATGGCTGATGTCGATGCCCTCCAGCGCCATCCGTTCGAGGATGAAGCTGCTCGACGTCTCCCGCGCATCGCCCATCGGACCAGCGAACGCGACACGACCGCCGAGTCGCGCAATGGCAATCGCGGCATTGAGCGCGTTGCCGCCGCAGATCTCCGCAAGCTGGTTCGCATTGGCCTTGCTGCCGCGCGCTGGCACGTGTTCGACGCGGAAGGTGAGGTCGCGCACGGGAATGCCGATGCAGAGGATGCCCGGCGCAAGTCCCGTTGCGGTCATGGACGCTCTCAGTTCAGGTGCGGCTCTTGTCGTGCACCCAGCGGCCGAGCAGGTGATGGGCGATCGCGAAGGGATGAGGTCCGGCGAGCCCGTCGGGGTGCGTCCGCGCCAGCATCAGCGCAGCCTCCTCGCGCGTGAACCAGCGCGCGTCTTCCAGCTCCATGCGATCGACGACGATGTCCTCGTTCAGCGCCCGCGCGCTGCAGCCGATCATCAGCGACGACGGATAGGGCCAGGGCTGCGTCATGTAATAGTGCACGTCGGTGCAGCGGATCCCGGACTCTTCCAGGATCTCGCGGCGCACCGCGTCCTCGATGGTCTCGGCCGCCTCGACGAAGCCGGCAAGGCAGGAATACATGCCGGGTGGAAACTGCTTCTGGCGGCCGAGCAGGCATTTGTCGCCGGAGGCGACCAGCATGATCACGACGGGATCGGTGCGCGGAAAGTGCTCGGCCTTGCAGGCAGGACAGTCGCGCTTCCAGCCGCCTTCCTTCATGCTGGTGCGCGCGCCGCAATTGGCGCAATAGCCGTGGCGCTGGTGCCAGCTTACCATCGACTTCGCCATTGCGATCGCCGACAGCTCCTGTGGCGGAAGCGCCCCCTGCATCGCCATGCCGCGCAGCTCGGTCACGGTGTAGTCGTCGCGGCCGACGAGCTTCTCGGCCGCCGCCTGCGACATCCCCATGCCGAACATTGCTGCGCCGTCGCGCAGCCCCAGAAAGACCGTGCCGGGATTGGCGCCGCATTTCACTGCCTCGTCAATTCCCAGCAGCGCCCGCACCTTCTCGCCCTCGCGCTTCACCAGGAGCGAGTCGCGATAGACCACATAGGCGCGCGATGACGGCTTCTGCTCCAGCGCGAACAGCTTTTCGTCGTCACGGCGCAGATGCGCGGCACGGTCGAGGACGTTGGTGACGAAGGCCGGCTGTCCCAGCGGGAACGCGTTGAATGCTGACATTTTTTCTTTCAACCCAACCAAATCTTGCGGCGGAGCGCGCTGATGAAATTCTGCACTTCAGTGGCGTCGTGCGCCAGCGGCGGCATCACGCCCCACACCGGCCGCGGCCAGGCCGCATCACTGGTGCGGCGCGCGATGATATGAACATGAAGCTGCGGCACGAGGTTGCCGAGCGCGGCGACATTGAGCTTGTCGCATTTGGTGATCTCCTTCAGCGCGCGCGAGACGCGGGAGATCTCGGTCATCAGCTGCGCCTGCTGCACCTCGTCGAGATCGATGATCTCGATCGCGTCGGGCCGCCGCGGCACCAGCAGCAGCCAGGGATAATGCGCGTCCTTGATGACCAGCACCTTCGACAGCGGCAGATCGCCGATTTCGATCGTGTCCTCTTTCAGGCGGGAATGCAGCGACCAGGCGGGTTCGGGCATGGAGGTTCCGGATGGGCCCGATGGGTTCGGGCTTGTTGGAGCCGACCATACGATACGGAGTCAGCGAGGGGAAGGTTGAGGCTCCGCCGCCACTGCATACGCGATCGTCGTCCTGGACAAGCGCGCGCCGCGCTCGTCGCTGCGTGAGCTAGGGCGGTTTGTCAGTATCGAACGGTTTCTCTATCAATGATGTGTGAGCGCAAGGCGGCGCGCCGCGACATGATGTCGGTCCCGAGGGCTCAGCCGTGCCAATGGGAGTTGCGGATGACGCTGCAGAAATTGCCGCGATGGAAATGCGGCTCCTTGTCGGCGATGACGTCGGCCTTGACGTTGCCGAACGTCGTCTGGGGCCGATGCTTGATGCCGTCGTAGAACGACTGGATGATGTCTTCCTTGAAGTGCGCCGTTCGCGGAAATGCCTTCACCACGGCCTCGCGTTCCTCATCGGGATATTCGTCGTAGGTGAGCCCGAGAACGTCCATTTCGACGCCAGCGGTCACCAGCGCGACGACGGGATGCATGTGCTGGGGAATGCCCGGCGTGGTGTGCAGCGCGATCGCGCTCCAGACCGTGTAGGCATCCGCTTCCGGGATGCCGTGGCTGCGCAGGAAATCGCGCGCCGCATGGGCGCCATCGACTTCGAACCGCTCGTGCTTGCTGCCATGGCCGGGCATCAGGCCGATATCGTGAAACATGGCGCCGGCGTAAAGCAGCTCGCGGTCGAACTTCAGCCCGCGGCGGATGCCTGCCAGCGCCCCGAAATGGTAGACGCGGCTGGAATGGTTGAAGAGCAGGTCCGTCTCGGTGTCGCGGATATATTCGGTAATGGCACGCGCCAGCGTGCTGTCGGGAATCTGGGCGGCTTCGTTGATTTTCGACATGACGTTCTCCTGAAAATCTCTGGTGGCTGGCAGGCTAAGTCTGGGCTATTCTGTCTGCAATTGACGCGATACGTCCAAAACGGACAAATCTGCACCGAGGCGGACATGAATGGGAAGCCAAAATCGAGGACTGTTGTAATCGTTGCGCTGCCAGGGGTGCAGCTTCTCGACGTCGCCGGGCCGCTCGACGTGTTCGCCGAGGCCAACGTGCAGGCCGGCCGTGCGGCCTATGCGCTTTTCGTGGCTGCGACCGAGCCGGGCCCGATTCTCAGCTCCTCCGGCGTTCGCTTAATGCCGGACCGAATCATCGACCGCGACTTCCAGGAGCCCATCGACACCCTGCTGGTCGCCGGATGCCCGAACGCTACCGAGATCCCCGCGAATGCCAATGTGGTCGGCTGGCTTCGCCGGCGAGCGTCGAGGACGCGGCGGTTCGGGTCGGTGTGCAGCGGCGCATTCTTCCTTGCGGCGGCCGGCCTTCTTGACGGCCGGCGGGTTACGACGCATTGGGCAGTCGCCGATACCCTCGCGAGTAAATTTCCGTCGGTCACGGTCGACAAGGATGCGATCTACGTCATCGACGGAAAACTTCGCACAGCAGCCGGCGTGACCGCAGGGCTCGATCTCGCGCTTGCACTGGTGGAGGAAGACCTTGGACGCGAGACCGCGATGAAAGTCGCTAGCCAACTCGTGATGTTCTTCAAACGGCCCGGTGGGCAGATGCAATTCACCCGCAAGGGCGCGGCCGTTCCTGCCGGGCGTGCGGCATTGCAGGAGCTCCAACGCTGGGTCGCCGCCAATCCTGGTCTGGACCATCGGGTTGCGAATCTGGCCAAACGCATGGAACTCAGCCCGCGGCATTTGGCGCGGCTGTTCCATGCGGAGGTAGGCATCACGCCTGCGACCTGGGTCGAAGAAGCCCGCGTCGACGCCGCGAGGCGGCTGCTTGAGTTCGGTAACGAAGCGCCAAAGCAAGTGGCGATTCGTTGTGGATTTGCGGATGCCGATACGTTGCGGCGCGCTTTCGCTCGCCACGTCGGCGTGACGCCGGCCGAATATCGCAAGCAGTTTGCGCACATGGCCGAGGTTCCGGGGCAGGTGCCCTGACCACGCTCGGCATCCGATCTGGCGGTACCCGGCAGGTATGCTGGATTGGGGATGGCCCCGACAGGGAGACCATGTCCGTGGACAGCCGACTTGCTTTCCGCTTCCTTTGGCCCCAAATAGGGACCGGGAGATTGGCGGTGGACGAGCCACTCGCCAACCGGGTCAGGTCCGGAAGGAAGCAGCCCTAACGAGGTCCGGATCGGGTCGCTCGTCAGTCTCCTACCTGTTTTTCGAGCGAATTGCGCCGGCGGCCCCCGCCGGCGCGCTCCTTTCCGCAAAAGCCGGCCAACAGACATTTCATTGCGGATCGACCGATGACCGACGCTGGCGCCCCTCCCGATCCCGACAGAGCGAGCCAGGCCCCCACACCCTACCGCGTGCTGGCGCGGAAATACCGCCCTTCCTCTTTCGATGATCTGATCGGCCAGGAGGCTGTGGTCCGCACCGTCTCCAACGCATTCGAGACCGGGCGCATTCCGCAGGCGTGGATCCTCACCGGGGTCCGCGGCGTCGGCAAGACGACCACCGCGCGTATTCTCGCCCGTGCGCTCAACTACGAGATGCCGGATGCTTCGGTGAAGGGTCCGACCATCCACATGCCGATACTCGGCGTGCACTGCCAGGCGATCATGGAAAGCCGGCACATGGACGTGCTGGAGATGGACGCCGCTTCGCACACCGGCGTCGACGACGTCCGCCAGATCAATGACAGCGTGCGCTATGCCCCCGCCAGCGCCCGCTACAAGGTCTACATCATCGACGAAGTCCACATGCTGTCGACGGCGGCGTTCAGCGCCTTCCTGAAGACGCTGGAGGAGCCGCCGGAGCACGCCAAGTTCGTGTTCGCCACGACCGAGATTCGTAAGGTTCCGGTGACCGTGCTGTCGCGCTGCCAGCGCTTCGACCTGCGCCGCGTCGAGGCCGACGTGCTGATGAAGCACCTCGCCAACATCGCGGCCAAGGAAAGCGTCGAGATCGAGCCCGAGGCGCTCGGCATCATCGCCCGCGCCGCCGAAGGCTCGGTGCGCGATTCGCTGTCGCTGCTCGACCAGGCGATCGCGCATGCGGCTGGCACCGTGAAGGCCGATGCCGTCAGGCAGATGCTGGGCCTCGCCGATCGCACCCGCGTCATCGATCTCTTCGATTCACTGGCGCGCGGCGACATCGCGGCCGCTTTCAAGGAGTTCCGCGACCAGTACGATGTCGGCGCCGATCCCATCGTGGTGCTCTCGGACCTCGCCGAGTTCGTCAATTTCGTCACCCGTGTGAAGATCGTGCCGGCGACCGCCGACAACGTCGCCTATGGCGAGACCGAGCGGGTCCGCGCACGGGACTTCGCGTCCAAGATTTCCATGCGCGTGCTGTCGAGGATGTGGCAGATGCTGCTCAAGGGCATCACCGAGGTGCAGGCCGCGACGCGTCCCGCCGCGGCGGCGGAAATGGTGCTGGTGCGCATTGCCTATGTCGCCGACCTGCCGACGCCGGACGAGGCGATCCGGATGCTGGAGCAGAACGGCGGCGGTTCGCCGGTCGTGAGCAGCGGCAGTGCCACGCGCAGCGCGCCTTCCGCACCGGTCGCGTCTGCTGCGCCGGTTCGCATGCCGACATCCTTGCCATCCTCGTTCGGCGCCGGCGCCCGGCCGCAGATGGCGGCCCCCGCGTCGGATCCGCAAGGTGCAGCGCCGGTGCTGCGCGTCACCAGCTTCACCCAGCTCGTCGCGCTGGCCGGGCAGAAGCGTGACATCATGACCAAGAGCGCGCTCGAAGGCGACATGCGCCTCGTCCGTTTCGAGGAGGGCCGGCTGGAAGTCGCGCTCGAGCCCAACGCCTCCAAGACCATGATCTCCGAGCTCGCGAAAAAGTTCGAGCTGTGGACCGGGCGCCGCTGGACCGTGATCGTCTCCAACGAGCAGGGCCAGCCGACGCTGCGCTCGGTGAACCAGGCCGCGAAGCAGGAGCATGCGCGCACCGCCGAGGCCGATCCGCGCGTGCAGGAGGTGCTGTCGCGTTTCCCCGGTGCGAAGGTCGTCGAGGTCCGCAGGCTTGCCCCCGAGGTGCCGGAAACCAATATTAACGCCGACTATGGCAGTGACGATCCGCCCGACGGTTCCGACGGCGACGATGATCTCTGAGCCATTCTTTCCAAGGACGAGCACCGATGGCTGATTTTCTCGGCATGATGAAGCAGGCGGCGCAGCTGCAATCCAAGATGCAGGAGATGCAGGACCAACTCGCCAACGTGGAAGTCGAAGGCATCTCTGGCGGCGGCCTCGTCGCCGTGCGCATGACTGCGAAGATGGACGTCAAGGCCGTCAAGATCGACCCTGCGCTGATGAAGGCGGACGAGCGCGAGGTGCTGGAAGACCTCCTCGTCACCGCCTTCGGCGATGCCCGCCGCAAGGCGGAGACTGCGATGCAGGAGAAGATGCAGGCCCTCACCGGCGGGCTCGGCCTGCCGCCGGGGTTGTTCGGCCAGTAATATGGGCGCCGTTGCAGGTCCCGAGATCGAGCGGCTGGTCCAGCTCCTCGCGCGGCTGCCGGGCCTCGGCCCGCGCTCGGCGCGACGCGCGGCGCTGCATCTGATCAAGAAGCGCGAAGCGCTGATGATGCCGCTTTCGTCGGCCCTCCAGGTCGCGCTCGACAAGGTCGAGGTCTGCAAGACCTGCGGCAACATCGATACGCAAAATCCCTGCACCGTTTGCATCGATCCGAAGCGCGATCCCTCCATCATCGTCGTCGTGGCCGACGTCGCCGACCTCTGGGCGCTGGAGCGGGCCAATGCCACCCAGGGGCGTTATCATGTGCTCGGCGCGACATTGTCGCCGCTCGACGGCGTCGGCCCGCAGGACCTCACCATCGACGCGTTGGTGGCGCGCGCGCATGATTCGCAGGTGCACGAGATCATTCTGGCGCTTAATGCAACTGTGGACGGCCAGACCACGGCGCACTACATCACCGACCTGCTCCAGGACGCCAATGTGAAGGTGACGCGGCTCGCCCATGGAGTTCCTGTCGGCGGCGAGCTTGATTATCTCGATGAAGGTACGCTATCGGCTGCGATGCGGCAGCGTACTCTGTTCTAGCCATCCAGAATTTACGGAACGGACGACATGACGAAACCTTTCGCCACACGATCGGCTTTGGTTGCGACGATGATGATGCTGGTGAGCCCGGCCATATCCGCGCAGCAGGGCGACGAGGCGCTGCCGCCGTCCAAGCCCGGCAAGCCGATCAACACCGGCGACGTGCTCTCCGGCGAGTTGAATGCGATGAAGGTGCGCGACGTCAAGAACGGCAAGCGCGTTGCGACCTACCAGATCACCTCCGAGCCGCGCCGCCTGCCGCCGCCGAACGGGCTGTGCAATCTCGAGACGGGCCCCGAAACCTTCCAGCTCGTCACCTCCAGCGACGCGCAGGCCGCGCAGCTGAAATCGTTCGTCGGCAAGGAAATCTCGGTCAAGGTCGACGAGATCGCCTGCGCCAGCGATGCCGGCCAGATGAGCGAGGCCGTGATCACCAAGTGGAGTTTGGTCAAGAAGCAGTAGGAATGGCTCGCGATTGGCCCCTTGCCGCGGCTTTCTCCGCCGTCATTGCGAGCGAAGCGAAGCAATCCAGAAATTCTTCCGCGGAAACGGTCTGGATTGCTTCGTCGCAAGAGCTCCTCGCAATGAGGAAGGCGAGACGTGAGTCCTAAACCCTGACTGGCCCCAGCGTCTTGAAATGGCCGCGCTTCTGGAGCCAGGCCAGCAGTACCAGGCTCGGGATCGCCACCAGCACGCAGATCACGAAGAACAGCGCCCAGCCGGTCGTATCAGCCACGAAGCCGGCACCCGAGGAGAGATACGTTCGCCCCACCGCCGCGAGCGCGGTGAGCAGCGCGTATTGCGTCGCCGTGTGCAACGGGTTCTTGCACAGGGCGGAGAGATAGGCGACGAAGATCACGGTGCCGATGGCGCTGGTGAAGTTCTCAGCCGTGATGGCGAAGGCGAGCGCCCATTGGCTGGTGCCGACGAACGCCAGCCAGGAGAACGAAAGGTTGGCGAGTGCCTGCACCACGCCGCCGATCCACAGGCTGGTCGCGAGCGAATAACGCCGCGCGACAAAACCGCCGGCAAAGCCGCCGAGCAACGTCGCGGCGAGCCCGACACCCTTCACGATCGCCGCATAATCGTTGCGGGAAAAGCCGAGGTCGATCACGAACGGCGCGGTCATCGTGCCGGAGAACGCGTCGGTGAACTTGAAGAGAACGACGAAGGCGAGCGCGGCGAGCGCGTCTTTCCGCGACAGGAATTCCGAGAACGCCCCGATTGCGGCGCGCAGCACGCGCGCGAACGCGGTCTCGGCCTTTGTCGCAGCTTCCGCCCGCACCGATTGCTCGGGCTCGGTTGCGAGGAGCGCCGTGATGGTCCCGATCAGCACCATCGCCGCCATCACCACATAGCCCCACATCCAGGCCGATTGCCGGCTAATGCCGGTGCCCTCGAAGCCGGAGACGATGAACAGCGCGCCCGCGGTCGAGACCAGCATGCCGATGCGATAGGCCGCGACATAAGCGGCCATGCCGGCCGCCTGCTCGCTCTCGGGCAAGCTCTCGACGCGGAAGGCATCGACCACGATGTCCTGGGTCGAGGACATGGTTGCGACCAGCAGCGCGCCGAGCGCGACGTAGAACGGCGAGCGCGCGGGATCGGTGAGCGCCAGCAGCAGGATGGCGATGATCAGCAGCATCTGCGAGAACAAGAGCCAGCCACGCCGCCGCCCGAAGGCGCGGGTGAACAGCGGCACATGCATCGCATCCACCAATGGCGCCCACAAGAATTTCAGCGTGTAGGGCGTGCCGACCAGCGCAAACAGCCCGATGGTCTTGAGATCGACTCCGGCCTCGCGCATCCACACCAGCAGCGTCGAGCCCGACAGCGCCAGCGGCAGGCCGGATGAGAAGCCGAGGAACAGCACGATCAGCACCCGCGGTTGCAGGTACACGGCAAGGCTGTCACGCCAGGAGGCGGCAGCGCCGGCGGAGGAGGTCGCGTCGGGTGCGGTCATGCGCAGGTGTTAGCAGATTCTGGCCGAAAAGACTCTGGCGGAGCTCGGTGGGCGGAAGCTCTCTCCATCCCTCGCTGTCATCGTCCGCGAAGGCGGACGATCCAGTAATCACCAGCGCCTCGGCTCAACCACGATCGCCGCGGCGTACTGGAGGCCCCGCCTGCGCGGGGCATGACCGTGTACCTTAATCTCACTCCCCTGCCTGCAGCTTCCTCGGGAACAACTCACCCGCGCCCGTCGCGACCAGCCGCGGGGCATCGGCCGCATCGCTCTTGCTGAAATCGAGTTCCTCGATACGTCCGGCGCGCTTCTCGATCTTGTCGGCGGAGATCAGAACCTGGCGGACGTCCTCGTTGACGTCGGAGAAATGCTTTTGCAGCTTCAGCACCCGGTCGCGCAGACGGCCCAGATCGTCGCCGAGCTTGATAACCTCCGTGCGGATCTGGTCGGCGGCGTCGCGCATGCGCGCGTCCTTCATGATCTGCTGCATCACCTGGATCGCGAGCATCAAAAGCGACGGCGACACCAGCACCACGCGAGCGCGGTACGCTTTCTGGATCACGTCGTCAAAGCCGTCATGGATCTCGGCATAGACCGATTCCGACGGCACGAACATCAGCGCCATCTCCTGGGTCTCGCCGGCAACGAGGTATTTTTCGGCGATGTCGCTGACGTGCTTCATCACGTCGCCGCGTAACCGCTGCGTGGCAATCCGCCGCTCTTCGTCCGTACGGGCATCGTGCAGGGCCGTCACCGCCTCCAGCGGAAATTTTGCATCGATGCAGAGCGGGCGCTGGTCGGGCAGGAACACGACGCAATCGGGCCGCTTGCCGGTCGAGAGCGTGAACTGGAACTCGTAGGACCCTTTTGGAAGACCGTCCTGGACAATCGCCTCCATCCGCGCCTGGCCAAAGGCGCCGCGCGACTGCTTGTTAGCGAGCACGTCGCGCAGGGTCGTCACCTGGGTGGTGAGGTCGGAGAGGTTCTTGTGCGCGCTGTCGATGATACCGAGCCGCTCATGCAGCGCGCGCAGGCTCTCCATGGTGTTGCGGGTGGAGTGTTCCATGGACTGGCCGACGCGATGCGTCACCGAATCCAGCCGCTCGTTGACCGCCCGTGCCATCTCGGCCTGGCGGCCGGCCAGCGCCTGGGTCATGGCGTCGACCCGGCCCGAAGCCTCGCTCTGGGCCCGCAGCACCTCGCTCAGGCGCTCCTCGAGCTCGTCGGCACGGATGGCATTGGCCATCGCGAGTTCCGCGCCGCGCCGCCCGGAGCGCGCGATCACCCCGGCAATCACCACCAGCAGGATGAGGACGAGGGCGCCGAAGCCGATCAGCGCGTCGATGGTGCGCACCGGCCAGTCGCCGAGCACGAAGATGATCTCGTTCATGCCGACCCTTCTAGCCGATTCGCCGGGCTCCACGAACGAATAGCGAACGTTTATGGCCAAAGTCCCGTTGATTCTTATGGTTAACGAAATCTGAAGTTTTATGGTTAGCGAAGGGTTAACGGAGTTCCGCGCCGGATTGACCGCACCCGACACGCGGCTTAAATCGCGGCCATGGCCCTACGAGAAATCATCATCCTGCCCGACAAGCAGCTGCGTCTGGTCTCCAAGCCGATCGAGAAGGTCACGCCGGAGATCCGCAAGCTTGCCGACGACATGTTCGAGACCATGTACGACGCGCCTGGCATTGGCCTCGCCGCGATCCAGGTCGCGCAGCCGCTGCGGCTGATCACCATGGACCTCGCCAAGCGGGACGAGGACGGCGAGACCAGGCACGAGCCGCGCGTCTTCATCAATCCGGAGATTCTCTCCTCCTCAGAGGAACTTTCAGTGTACGAGGAAGGCTGCCTCTCGATCCCCGAATATTACGAGGAGGTCGAGCGCCCGGCGAAGGTGCGCGTGCGCTTCACCGATCTCGACGGCAAGCTGCACGAGGAGGATGCCGAAGGCCTCTATGCCACCTGCATCCAGCACGAGATCGATCATCTCAACGGCGTCTTGTTCGTCGACTACCTGTCGAAGCTCAAGCGCGACCGCGTGATGAAGAAGTTCGAGAAGGCCGCCAAGCGGGCGGGGTAGAGTTTAGTGTTGCCTCACGCTCAGTCTGCTCCCTCGCCTTGGGGGGAGGGCAGGGGAGGGGGCAGCCCAGCAAAAGGCGCTCCTGATTTGCGGAGCGCGAGCAACAAAGCGCCCGCGCTCACGCCGCTAGAGCGGTCGTGTGGCACCCCCTCCCTAGCCCTCCCCAAGGGGGAGGGAACGCAGCGAGTCTGTTGATGCCCCTCCGCCTGATCTTCATGGGCACGCCCGATTTCTCCGTGCCGACGCTGCTCGAGCTGGTCGCGCATGGCCACGAGATCGCCGCCGTCTACACCCGCGCGCCGAAGCCGGGCGGACGGCGCGGCCTGCAATTGCAGCCCACTCCGGTTGAAGAAGCGGCGCGAAAACTCGGCGTCCACGTGCTGACGCCGAAGACGTTGAAGACGCCGGAAGCACTCGACGAGTTTCGCGCCTTCGATGCCGATGCCGCCGTCGTCGTCGCCTATGGCATGATCCTGCCGCAGGTGATCCTCGATGCGCCGAAGCTCGGCTGCTACAATCTGCACGCTTCGCTCTTGCCGCGCTGGCGCGGCGCCGCGCCGATCAACCGCGCCATCATGGCAGGCGATGCCGAAAGCGGCGTGATGGTGATGAAGATGGATGTCGGCCTGGATACCGGCGACGTCGCCATGGCCGAGCGCATCGCGATCACCGACAGCATGACCGCGGCCGATCTGCACGATCGCCTGTCCCGGTTAGGTGCCGATTTGATGGTGCGCGCGATGGCGGCGCTCGCACGCGGCGGGCTCCAGCTCAAAAAGCAGAGCGAGGACGGTGTCACCTATGCCGCCAAGATCGACAAGGCCGAGGCGCGGATCGACTGGACGAAACCCGCACGCGCGGTGCTGCGCCACATCCATGGCCTGTCGCCGTTTCCCGGCGCCTGGACCGAGCTTGTGGACGTCAGCGAAAATGCGCGCGTCAAGATCCTGCGATGTGAATTGGCGAACGGCTCAGGTGCGCCGGGCGAGGTGCTCGACGACCACCTCACCATCGCCTGCGGCGAGGGTGCCGTCCGCATCCTCGAGCTGCAGCGCGAAGGCAAGGCCAGGATGCGGGCCGCGGACTTTCTGCGCGGCGTGCCTGTGAGGGCGGGCGCGAAATTCAGCTGACACTGTCATACCCCGCGAAGGCGGGGTATCCAGTACGCCGAGGCTTCTCGGTTGATCTGATCGGCTGCGGAGTACTGGATTGCCCGCCTTCGCGGGCAATGACGGTGAAACTGGACACGATGCCCCGTTACAAGCTCACCATCGAATATGACGGCGCGCCGTTCTTCGGCTGGCAAGTGCAGGAGACGCTGCCCTCGGTGCAGGGCGCGCTAGAGGCCGCGGTGAAGGCGATGACCGGCGCGGACGCGCGGGTGCATGGCGCTGGCCGCACCGATGCCGGCGTGCACGCGCTTGGCCAGGTCGCGCATGTCGACATCGGCAAGCAATTTGCGCCGGATCGTTTTCGCGACGGGCTCAACGCGCATTTGCGCCCCCATCCGGTCGCGGTGCTCGAGGCCGAGATCGTCCCCGAGACCTTCGAGGCGCGCTTCTCGGCCATCAAGCGCCACTACCGCTACCGCATCATCAACACCCGCGCCAATCTCGCCATCGACGTCGGTCGCGCCTGGCGCGTGCCGCGCCGGCTCGACAGTAACGCGATGCATGCAGCAGCCCAGCGTCTGCTCGGCAAGCACGACTTCACGACGTTCCGCGATACCGAGTGCCAGGCCAAGTCGCCGGAGAAGACGCTCGATCAGCTCGACGTGATACGCGACGGCCGCGAGATCACCATTGTCACCTCTGCGCGCTCGTTCCTGCACAGCCAGGTGCGCTCGATGGTGGGATCGCTGGTCTGGGTCGGCGAGGGACGCTGGACGGCCGATGATCTGTCGGCCGCACTCGCCGCCCGCAGCCGCGCCGCCTGCGGCATCGTCGCCCCGCCGCAGGGGCTGTATCTGGTGAAGGTGGATTATTGAGATGCGCGGAGGGCGCAGGGTGCGCTCTCGCTACATCAGCGCTGTCATGCCCCGGCTTGCCGCCTTCGCAAAAGCTTCGGTGGCCGAGCACCCTTGTGGCCCCGGCGTAGCCTTGGCGGCGCCGGGACCGGGGCATCTCGTACGCCGCGGCCTCCCGGTTCAATACTGCTGTCTCTGGAATACTGGATCGCCCGATCAAGTCGGGCGATGACAGCTCTGTTTGTGGAGGCAACAGTGCCTCAAGCAAAATACCTTGCCAAAATCCCCCGATACACCCGCGTCAGCTTCTCTAGATCCGCCACGGGCACCCGCTCGTCGATCTGGTGCATGGTCTGGCCGACCAGGCCGAACTCGATCACCGGGCAGTAGCTGGAGATGAAGCGCGCGTCCGACGTGCCGCCCGAGGTCGACAGCTCCGGCTTGCGGCCCGTCACCTCTTCGATCGCGGACACTGCAAGATCGGTGAACGGGCCGGGCTTGGTCACGAACACGTTGGAGTTCGAGTGATCCCAGACGATGCGGGCGCGGATGCGGTTGCCGCAGGCTTTGGCGAGGCGCGCCTCGACCAATTCGCGCAGGCTGGCTTGCGTGTGGTTGTCGTTGTAGCGGATGTTGAATTTCGCGCGGGCCTCGCCGGGGATGACGTTGCTGGCCTTGTTGCCGACGTCCACCGAGGTGAATTCGAGATTGGAGGCCTGGAACTGGGCGCTGCCATGGTCGAGCGGCTCGTCGGAGATCGCCACGATCAGCCGCGCAATATCAGGCACGGGGTTGGAGGCGCGATGTGGATAGGCGACATGGCCCTGCACGCCGTCGACATGAAGCGTGCCGGATTGCGAACCGCGGCGGCCGACCTTGATGGTGTCGCCGAGCGTCTCGACGTTGGAGGGCTCGCCCAGCACGCAATGGTCGAACTTTTCGCCGCGCTCGGCGGCCCATTTCAGCAGCTTGACCGTGCCGTTGATCGAAACGTCTTCCTCGTCGCCGGTGATCAGGAAAGAGATCGAGCCCTTGCCGTCCTTGCGCGGCTTGCCCTCATTGGCGGCGAGATGCTCCAGCACCGCCGCCACCGAGCAGGCGATGCCGCCCTTCATGTCGACCGCGCCGCGGCCGTGCAGGACGCCATCCCGGACCTCGCCCGAGAACGCGCCGACGCTCCAGGCGCTCTCGTCACCGGGCGGCACCACGTCGGTGTGGCCGGCAAAGGTGATGTGCGGGCCCTCGCTGCCGATCCGCGCATAGAGATTGTCGATGTCGGCGGTGCCGGGTTCGCTGAACGTCACGCGATGACAGGTGAAGCCTGCTGCGGTCAGGGCTTTTTCAAGCACCCCAAGCGCACCGGCATCGGCCGGGGTTACCGAGGGGCAGCGGATGAGATCGCGGGCGATGGAGAGAGCATCGGTCATGCGCGTCGGATCAATCCCGCAGCAGCTCGTTGATGCTCGTCTTCGACCGCGTGCGCTCGTCGACGCGCTTGACAATGACGGCGCAGGCGGTGCTCGGACCGGGCTGGCCGTTCTTCAGGGGCTTGCCGGGCAGCGCGCCCGGCACCACCACGGAATATTCGGGCACTTCGCCCATGAAGATTTCGCCGGTCTCGCGGTCGACGATCTTGGTGGAGGCGCCCAGGAACACGCCCATCGCCAGCACCGCGCCCTTGCGCACGATCACGCCTTCGGCGACCTCGCTGCGCGCGCCGATGAAACAGTCGTCCTCGATGATCACGGGCTCGGCCTGGAGCGGCTCGAGCACGCCGCCGATGCCGGCGCCGCCGGAGATGTGCACGCGCTTGCCGATCTGGGCGCAGGAGCCGACGGTGGCCCAAGTGTCGACCATGGTGCTCTCATCGACATAAGCGCCGAGGTTGACGAAGGACGGCATCAGCACGACGTTCTTGGCGATAAAGGCCGAGCGGCGCACGATGGAGCCGGGGACGGCACGGAAACCGGCATCGCGAAAGCGGTTCTCGCCCCAGCCTTCGAACTTCGAGGGCACCTTGTCCCACCAGGTCGCCTTGCCCGATCCGCCGGGAATGACGTCCATGTCGTTCAGGCGGAAGGAGAGCAGCACGGCCTTCTTCAGCCATTGGTTGACCTTCCACTTGCCGTCGCTGCCGCGCTCGGCAACGCGCGCCTCGCCCTTGTCCAGGATTTCCAGCGCCTGGTCCACGGCCTCGCGCACCTCGCCCTTACTCGTGGTCGAGATGGTCTCGCGCGCGTCGAAGGCGCTGTTGATGGTGGATTCGAGGGCTGCAAGGGACATCGGGATTTCCTCAAGGAAACGGGAATTTTGATGGATTGGGGCGCTTTTTCGGGATTTGGAAAGGTCAAGTCAAGCGCACATTCGTCGCTATCGGGCTTGCCCCGGGTATCTCCACCGTCATTCCGGGGCGATGCGAAGCATCGAACCCGGAATCTCGAGATTCCGGGTTCGCCCTTCGGGCGCCCCGGAATGACGATGCATGGTTGAGCGATAAGGCCTACCGTGACAGCTTGGCCAAGAACCCCGCCAAATCATCCGCGACGTGATCGACATGAGCGGCGTCGCGGCCCTCCAGCTCCCAGTCCTCGCGCACCACCTCTTTCGCGCCGTCGGGCACCACGAGCACCGTGGTCATGCCGAGCTGGTGCGGGACGGCGAGGTTGCGGGCGAGATCCTCGAACATAGCGGCGCGGGTCGGATCGACGGCGTGCTGACTGAGGAATTTGCGGTAGGTCTGCGGCGCCGGCTTGGGCTCGAACTCGGCGGCGATGATGTCGAACACGCCGTCGAAATGCGAGGCGAAGCCGAGCCGCGCCAGCACCGCATCGACATGGTCGACCGAGCCGTTGGTCAGGATCAGCTTGCGGCCCGGCAGTCCAGCGATGGCTGCACCGAGCGCCGGGTTCGGCTCCAGCGGCGAGTGGTCGATCTTGTGGACGTAGGCAAGGTAGTCGTCGGCGGAGACGCCGTGCAGGGTCATCATGCCGCGCATGGTGGTGCCGAAGCGCAGGTAATAATCCTTCTGAATCTTGCGCGCTTCCTCCGGGGTCACGTTCAACCAGCTCGACACGAACTCACCGATCCGCGCATCGACCTGCTGCCACAGATTGACGTGATGCGGATAGAGCGTGTTGTCGAGATCGAACACCCAGGTGTCGATGTGGGCGAAGGTGCGGGGGGATTTCATCAAGGATTCTCTATCTGTTGCGCGCGCAGCCGCCCGGCCCTCAATTGTCGTGCTGGCGAAAGTCAGGACCCCTACTCCGCGGCGCATCGATCGGGGCATTCTGGTTGTCGTTCTTCCAAACGCAATCCTTGGTTAATCGGTCCTGGCTTTTGCCAGGACGACACCGGTCTATGTAGCGTCATCACGCCATTTCCTCACGGCGTCGCAAACCGCAGCGTCTTGCCGCCGCTCGACACATCCACCGCCCCAAACCCCGTTGCCGCAAATCCGCGCGCGCCGCAATCGGTCTGCTCGCTCGTCTCGAATTTGGTCTCGCGCGTGCAGAGCTGCTTGTCGCCGCCCCAGTTCAGCGGCCGGTCCTTCAGCTTGATGACGCGGTTGTCGGCATCGACCGCTTCCGCGAAGCTGAAGATCTGCCTGGGCTGGCCGGTCACATCAGGATGCAGGCATGTCTTTGGATCGATGCGATACCAGCCGCGGCTCGTCACCGACTTGCCGTCGTCGGTCGCGACCGCCGCCATCACCTTGTGCGGCGTGTCGTTGCACCAGGTGAGGCCGGTCGCCGACGGCGTCTGCACCGCATCGACCATGCTCTTGAAGACATTCGGCGACGACACGACGTCGGAGGACAGCCCCCGGCCCTTCAAAAAGGCAGCCAGCGCGGCCTGCGTCTTCGGCCCATCGACGCCGTCGATCGCGCCGACGTCGTAGCCCGCGATCACCAGCAGCCGCTGGATGCCGGCGAGGCGCGCCTGCTCGTCGTCATATTCGGAATCCTCGGCGAGATAGGCAATGAGGTTGCCGTCCGCGCCTTGCGTCGGTGTCACCTGCGTGAACGCGGCCTGGGTCTGGCCGCTGCGGCACTGCCGCGCCGCCGCGATGACGAAATTGTCCTGCGCCACGCACAGCATGTCGCGGCCGTTCTGCGGAATCGGCGAGGCGCCATAGACACCGAGCGCGCGCGCATTGAGCAGGATGCGGTCGGCGGTCAGCATGCCCTGCACCACCACGCGGCAGGTGGCGGGATCGATCCTGAACCAGCCCCGCGTCGCGGTCGCCGCCTTGTCGTCGATGCCGATCGCGGCCTCGACGACATAGGACATGCGGTTGCAGATCTTGAGGTCCGCAAAGGCCGGCGCGGAGGAGAAGAAGAACGAGGCGGCTGCAGCAGGCAGCGTCATCAGGAAGCGGGCGAGGGGCGAGCGGCGGTGCTGCGATCCAGTCATTCCGGGGCGACGCGAAGCATCGAACCCGGAATCTCGAGATTCCGGATTCGCCCTTCGGGCGCTCCGGAATGACCGAGCAATGCGAGAGCCGTGGATGGCCGGGCCTTCGCCTCGCCGAAGCGGCTTCGGCCGCGCAGGCGGGACAAGCCCGGGCATGACGCCCTCTTTCCTTGCCCGTTCCCGCATCACTTGTGGATCAGCGTTCCCGTGCCTTGGTTGGTGAAGAGCTCGAGCAGCACCGCATGCTGCATCTTGCCGTCGATGATGACGACGCCCTGCACGCCCTGTTCGAGCGCGTAGATGCAGGTCTCGACCTTCGGGATCATGCCGCCGGAAATGGTGCCGTCGGCGATCAGCTTTCGTGCGTCCTTGACGGACAATTGCGGTATCAGCTTCTTGGACTTGTCGAGCACGCCAGGCACGTCGGTGAGTAGCAAGAGGCGCTTGGCCTTGAGCGCGCCGGCCACGGCACCCGCAAACGTGTCGGCGTTGATATTCAGCGTCTGGCCGTCCTGAGAGGTCGCGAGCGGCGCCAGCACCGGGATCAGCTCGTAGCCGATCAGCTGGTTGAGCAGGGTGAGATCGACCTTCTCGGGATCGCCGACGAAGCCGAGATCGATCGCCTTCTCGATGTTCGAGTCCGGATCGATGATGGTCCGCGTCGTCTTCGACGCTTTCACCATGTTGCCGTCTTTGCCCGACAGACCCACGGCCTTGCCGCCAGCTTCGTTGATGTATCCGACGATCTGCTTGTTGACGGAGCCGGCAAGCACCATCTCGACGATCTCGATGGTCGCGGCATCGGTGATGCGCAGGCCGGCGGCGAATTCCGAGACAATGCCGAGGCGCTTGAGCATGGTCGCGATCTGCGGCCCGCCGCCATGTACCACCACCGGGTTGATCGCGGTCTGCTCCAGCAGCACGATGTCGCGCGCAAAGTTCTTGGCGGTCTCCTCGTCGCCCATGGCATGGCCGCCATATTTGATGACGATGGTTTCCTCGTCATACTGCTGCATGTGCGGCAACGCTTCGGACAGGATGCGGGCCTGGTCGAGCGGGGAGATGTCGGTCATGAGGCGGATCTCGCTGGCGGGACTAACGCGGGCTGCGTTCTATCCGATTGGCGGGCGTGGCGCAAAGTGCTCTTACCCTCCCCTGGAGGGCAGGGCTATCGCATGTGGCCGAGGAGCTCAAAAAGAAAGGCATCGTTCCACCCGGCGCGCTTGAGCTTGAGGCGCAAGGAGATGG
>NZ_JADPKA010000100.1 GCF_023073715.1 Bradyrhizobium sp. 164 | reverse complement strand
ACCGCGAAATTCATCGCCGACAAGCACCCCACCAAGGTCGCAGCATTTGCCTCATTCGTCATTTGACTTGCGCGATGTAAGGGGCTCATCTTGAAGTTGCCTCTGATGTTCTCAAGCGCGTGGGGATCGGCCTAACACCTGACGGAACGGATAATGGCTGATTGCCGGTGTCTGCCGGGTCCGAAGCAGCATGCGTCGTTCCCCCTGGCGGACAGGACCGTTAGCACTCGCCCGCCCACCGAATGCTGCTGTGGTTCTGGTTTTCCTTGAAGCTGGAGCACTAGAATGATGTTTCCATCATGGTCATATGGGCCGGAATGCTTTTCGATAGCTAGCAGATCACACATGGATATCGTCGGCCTAGGTGCACTCCTTGTCTTAGTGCTCCCGTCGATCGCGTTCGCCGCTGAGAAGCCGGCATATAGCCCGGACGCTGAAACGCCACTCGTAACGACTTCACGCATCTCTGCGACGGTCGAGCTCGGGCTGCCGGCTCTCGCTGCAGCGATCGAGCGGGACATTCCAAAGCGGCTTGCCACCATCGACGAACGCATCAACTGCGTTCATCGTCATGTTTTCATCTTCCGGGTCAACGCCAACTGCGACGTATGGGGATTTGTCGACCGGACTAGCCCGGTCTCGCTGTATGGCCGGGGCGATCGCGTCTTCGGCGCGGTCTCCATACATGGTGCTGCCGAAGGTCAGGGAGCTAATCGGTTCACGGCGCGCATCCGGAGCGAGACCGAGGCACGCGCGACGATCGAGGTTGAAGCGCGCCCCGAGCTGCGCAGGGATGGATCGCTCCAGCTCAACATCAGCGACTCGTTCCACTGGAGTGAGCATCCCTACCTTCACGTGCTCGGTCGCGAGTTTGACCTTGCCCCCTATGTCGAGCCCAATATTCGAACCCAGCTGGGCCGCATCCGGTCGCGCGCGCTGGCCGCGGCGCGGGCACTCGACCTGCACGGCAAGGCCGAGACGGCATGGCGTCACGCGTTTGACCCCATTAAAATCTCGAAGGATCCGCCGATCTGGCTGCAGCTGATCCCGCAGACCGCGGCGTTCGCGGGTGTCCGCGCCGATGGCAAGGTATTGTGGGGATCGCTTGAACTTACCGGCTCCGCCGAAACTCTAATCGGGCAGCAGCCGCCAGCTGTCACGGCAACGGCTCTCCCGCCGCTCGGCGCCGCGGTGGCTGAGCCGGGCACCTTCGATGTCATTCTTCCCGTGCGCATCAACTACGAGGCGGTCAAGGAAAAGGTAAGCCAGGCAATTGCAGCCGTTCCGGCGCAGAACACGTCCGTGCGCGAGGTTCAGATCTACCCGTCCTCGGGCAAACTCGTGGTCGGCCTTCGCATAGCAAAGAGCTCCGACGCCGATCCCAACGCGGGTCAATGGATCTATCTTTCGGCCCAGCCAAACGTCGATGCCGACAATAGGACCTTTGGCCTTTCCGAAATTGGCCTGACGACCTCGTCAGAGGACAGCCAGATTGGATCTGCCGTGCAACAGCTCGCGGCGCAATTGAAGAATGGCTCTAATCTCGACTACGGCATTTCCTACCAAAACCTGCTCATGGCTGCGAACGAACGCTTGACGCGCCCGCTGAAGGACGGCTTTCGCATGGAGGGCCACCTTGACTCCGCAAGGCTTGGAAAAGTGCACTTGCTGCGCGAAGGCATCCTGATTGCCCTTCATGCCAGCGGCGGTCTGAAGATAGTTTACGGACTGTAAGCACGTGAGCTCGACCATGCGATACTTCACCAGCAATCTCTTTGGTGGCTGGCCGCGCAGGTGGATGTCGACCGCGCTCATCGCCACGGCGGTGCTTGGCCTTCCGGGAATAGCGTCGGGCCAGACGACATTTTATGATGCGCCGGAATCGTTGCTCAACGGCGCCCCGGGCACCTTAGTGCGGCAGGAGCCGATGGACGGTGCTCCGCTCGGCGCCTCCACTTATCGCGTGCTCTATCGCTCGACGGGGCTGAACGGTCGGCCGGTCTTTGTGTCCGGCGTCGTCATCGTTCCGCAAGGCACGCCCGCGCTCGGC
>NZ_JADPKA010000098.1 GCF_023073715.1 Bradyrhizobium sp. 164 | reverse complement strand
GTTGATGTCGTCGCTCATCAGCTTCACGAGGTCCGTTGCCGGGGCCGCTGCAGCGACACCGAGAAGCTTCAGCTCAGGAGCGTAGGCGTTTGCGATCATCCCGGCGAAGAGCGCGGCCTGCCCGCCTTGTGAATGCCCCCAAACCGTGAAGTCCTTGCCATCGCCTGCGCGGGGAACGGAGCGTGCCGCGCACAATATCAATCACGGCTCGACCCTCGCTCTCACCGACCAGGTAAGGATGCGGGCCCGGCGTACCGAGCCCTGGATAATCGGTCGCCGCAACGACGAAGCCACGGGAGATCATCGAGCGAAGTCCCTGGATCTGCTGGAACAGAAAAATGGCGAGCGATGGGGCGCAACGCGGGACGATACCCGAAGTCGGATGTGCCCAAGCAACGATCGGACGTCCGCCGAGCGCGGGCGTGCCTTGCGGAACGATGACGACGCCGGACACAAAGACCGGCCGACCGTTCAGCCCCGTCGAGCGATAGAGCACGCGATAAGTGGA
>NZ_JADPKA010000048.1 GCF_023073715.1 Bradyrhizobium sp. 164 | reverse complement strand
TATAGCGCGACAATCAGGATGAGAGCGGCGCGTCAATCAAGATGAGACGAGGCGGCCGAGCCAGGAGATAATTGACGCTGGCCGCCGACTTGGCAAGCGTTGATTGACGCTGCGCGACAATCAAGCGGCGCTGCCAGCGTCAATCAAAGTCTTGTCGAGTTCGTTTGGGGTAGTGTGAACAGGCGGCCGGCCTGGACCGCGCTTGCGATCGAGGGCAACTTTTCGACGGTAACTTTCGACGTTCATCTCGAGGATCGTGGCGTGGTGGACCAAACGATCGATGGCAGCCAATGTCATTGCTTGGTCCGGGAAGATCCGCCCCCATTCGCCAAATGGCTGATTGGCCGTGATCAGCAGCGAGCGTCGTTCGTAGCGGCCGGCGATCAACTCGAACAACACACTGGTTTCCGCCTGATCCTTGCTCACATATGTGATGTCGTCGAGGATCAGGAGGTCATAGCGATCGAGTTTGCTGATCGCGGACTCCAGCGCCAGCTCGCGCCGCGCGACCTGCAGCCGTTGCACCAGATCAGTGGTGCGCGCGAAGAGAACGCGCCAACCGTTCTCGACGAGAGCCAGGCCAATCGCCGCGCCGAGATGGGTCTTGCCGCCGCCCGGTGGACCGAACAACAGCAGATTGGCGCCGGCCTTCAACCAGGCGTCGCCGGCGGCGAGCGCTATCGCCTGTGCCTTTGATACCATCGGCACGCTTTCGAAGTCGAAGGTGGCGAGCGTCTTGCCGGCGGGCAGACGCGCTTCTACCATGTGTCGCTCGATGCGACGGCGGGTACGATCGGATGCCTCGTGCTCGGCAAGGGCCGCGAGGAAGCGGGCGGCAGGCCAGCCCTCCTTGTCCGATTGCGCGGCCAGCTTCGGCCAGATCGCCTTGACGCCCGGCAGGCGCAGCTCATTGAGCAGCAGCTCGACGCGGGCAGCATCGACGGAGGTCGCTATGCTGGTCATGCCACTTCTCCCAGGCTGGAGTGGGCCGACACGATGCTGACGGAGGCCAGCTCATCGTAGACGTTGAGCGGCGCCAGTTTGACAGCGACAGTGGGGATCGAGGTCGCCTCCGGCCGGAAGCGGTCGCGCAGCGCGGCAAGATCGGGTAGCCGTCCGGCATCCAGGTCTATCGCGACCGCCTCGGCGAGCTCAGCTTCGCAAGCTCGCTCGTGGGCCAGCGCCAGAAGCTCGACCGTCACCTTGCAGGCACGCCGATCATCACCATGCTCCCGCAAGGTCTCGAACAGGCGCCTGTAGGCAGGCCGCGGGAAGAGCCGGTCGCGATAGACGAGATTGAGGAGCGCCATCGGCTTGCGCCGCAGGGCATGGATGACGTGCCGGTAATCCACGACATGACCGCCCTGGCACTCGGACACAGGCCGACCGCGCCGCAGCGTCACGACCGGCGTGCCACCAAGGAAGCATTCGAGCCGGTCGTCAAAGATGCGCACACGCAGACGATGGCCGATCAATCTTGAAGGCACGGTGTAGAACACGCGTCGCAGGATGAAGCCGCCTGACGACGTCACCGGGATCACTTTCTCCTCGAAGTCGGTCGTGCGGCCTTTTGGCAGCGGCGCCAATGCCTCCTTCTCGAGCGCGATCGACTTGGCGAGGTTGGCGTTGCGCCGGCCGACAATCTCGTCGACAAAAGCCCGGTACGCATCGAGACTGGCGAAGTCGCGCGTCCCCCGCAGCAACAGCGCATCTTCCAGTGCCCGCTTGAGATGGCCGTGCGCGCTCTCGATCGAGCCGTTCTCATGTGCGATGCCCGCATTGTTGCGCGTTGGCGCCATGCCATAGTGGCCCATCAGCCCGGCGTAGCGCTGCGTCAGATCCTCCCGTGCGTCGGCGGCCAGATTGCGGAACGCTGCCGACAGGCTGTCGCTGCGATGCTCCCGCGGCACGCCGCCAAGTGCCCACAGGGCGTTCTGCAAGCCCTCCGCCAGGGCGACGAAGCTTTCGCCGCCGAGCACGACATGGGCATGCTCGAAGCCGGAGAACGCCAACCGGAAGTGATAGAGCCGGTGATCGAGCGGCTCACCCGCGATGGTAATACCGAGCGCGCTCACGTCGGTGAAGTCGGACAGACCCAGGCGGCCGGGCTCGTGCTGCTGGCGGACGATCACGTCCTGTTCGGGGCCGTTGAGCGCCCGCCAGGCGTTGATGCGCCGCTCCAGCGTGCGGCGGATGTTCGGGTTCAGGTCATGATGCCGTCGGCGCAGTTCGTCCAGCACGCCGATCACGCGGATGCCGGGCGCAGCCTTCAGGATCGGAACGATCTCGGCTTCCCAATACCGTGCGAGCGGATCGGACCGGCGTCGGCCCCTCGGCGTCTTCTTCTGCGATGGCGGGCGACAATCGCCCTCGATTCGATACGCGCTTGCCTTCGAGAACCCCGCCTTGGCCGCGGCGGCCTCGGGGGACAGTGTCTGTCGGTACGTCATGTATAGCCTCATCTGGTGGTCGGTGATGTGGAGGCCAGGCAAGGCATCGATTCCCTCTTGTCGAGACCAATCAACAGCTTGCACCAACCGCACCCGACCGCCAGGCGGGTCCAAAAACGCGCGACGCCGATGGGGACGGTCCTCCGGTCGGGCTACGCCCTCCCTTCGGTCCGTCCCCATCGGCGCAGTCTCACCTTGATTGTCGCTGGAGTCTCACCCTGATCGCCGCCGCGCA
>NZ_JADPKA010000042.1 GCF_023073715.1 Bradyrhizobium sp. 164 | reverse complement strand
CGGCTCGGCGGTTATCTCGCCCGCGCCAGCGATCCGCCACCCGGCAATACCGTCATGTGGCGCGGGCTGTCACGCCTCACCGACATAGCGCTAGGTGTCATGGTCGGAGGAGAATT
The DNA here is from genome assembly GCF_023073715.1 of Bradyrhizobium sp. 164. GTDB lineage: Bacteria > Pseudomonadota > Alphaproteobacteria > Rhizobiales > Xanthobacteraceae > Bradyrhizobium. Next base: position 2,696 of record NZ_JADPKA010000042.1, on the reverse strand, counting down.
TGTGGGTAATTGAAAGGTTGTCCGAACGCTTACGAAGTGCGCGCTTCAGCTCTGCTTCGCGCACCTGGGGAGCGATGCTCCACACGATCCGCGTTGCGATGCGGCTTTGAAACTCGAAGAGTTCGGAGACGTCGCCGTCATAGCGATCTGCCCACAGCATGATGCCCGCTTCGATGTCCTTCAATTCCACCCCAATGCGGATCTGCTTGTCGGCTCGGCGAATGCTGCCGCTCAGGACGTATCGGACGCCGAGCTCTTGGCCGACCTTTTGGCTGTCGATCGGTCCATTGCGATAGGGCAGGGTTGACATGCTTGAAATGACGAACAGCCCACGCAGGTTCTGAAGCGCCACGACGATCTCGCCGGCGATCCCGTCGCCGGAGTAGTCGTCATCCGCATTCCCTCCCTGCGTACGAAACGGCAGCACCGCGATATAGGGCACCTTGGCCTGCCGGCTCGCCCTGCGGCCACCGCTCGACGGCAATCGCTCGACTTCTGGCAATACGAGAGAATAAGCGTGGACCGGACGCGCAAGGTGCTTGAGCCGGAGGGGGCCCAGGTCTTCGACAGGCACGTCGAGGCGGTCCTTAATCTGCTGGAACATCTCGTCGGAAAGCACCACGCCTCCAGCGGGCGCGGACTGCTCGAGCCTCACCGCTATGTTGACGCCCTTGCCGAAGATGTCCTCGGATTCAACGATGGTTTGCGCAACATTGAGGCCCATCCGAAAATGTATCTTGCGATCGTATCCTTCGCGGCTCTGCGCTGCAGCGATCTCGTGCTGCAGGGCGATCGCACAGCGCGCGGCATCGAGGGAGGAATCGAACGAGGCGAGAAATCCGTCGCCGGTATTCTTCACGATCCTGCCGCGGAAGGAGACAATGCACGGATTGACCACGCCAAAACGAAGCGCTCGCAGGCGGACGTGTGTGGCCTCCTCCGCAAGCTCGGTAAGGCGAGCATAGCCCACGACGTCGGCTGCCAGAATAGCGAGGACGCGCTTGGTCGGCGGCGCGCCGGCAACATCGATATCGGGATGGTTCACCGCAATGGCCCCGCTACCTCGCAGAATGGGGAGGAGGATAGCAGAACGTGAGGCCATTGATAGCATAGCCGAACGCCTTCCGGTTGAATCAAGTCAAAGGCTGACTTCCAGTTGCCCCGCGGCCAGGGCGTCTGCAACGAGCGTTGCGATATCGTTGCGACCTGCCCAGTTCAGCGTTGGTGAAGTTGGACCCGCTTCAGGCGAAATGGATCGCAGTCATTGCATCGACCGCAAACGTTGCTTGCTCGCGCGAGTGATACCGGCAACAGATGCCATCGCGTGTGAATTGCCATGACGAGATGTTATTCGAGCACCACCTCCGTGTACGGCTGGATCTTACACGAGGAGTGCAAGAGCGGGCTGTGAACCAAATCACAGCGCGAACCTGCAAATTACAATCACTTGCCTGCTGGTTGTATTCAAACGATCTGCACGATTCGTGCTAGGCGTTTGGGCGAGGCGTTCGATGATCGGTTCAGCCGGGATTGACGGTCGCGGACCGGCGAGCGCGCAGGACCGGTCTCGTGTCGCGGAGGCGGCGCGTCGCCACGCAATTCGTCGTCCAAGCGCCAGGACGCACCGCTCCTCCGCCGCGCGTCGCTATGGGCGATGTTCGTACCGCTCGGGAAGCTGCGCTGTCCGGGCCACGAAAGGCCAGAAGTGGCGCACCTTATGCTTACGCGCCGACCTCGCACTTCTTCATAAAACTGTTCTTGGCGGCGCCGGCGAGCGGCTTGCCGTCGGAGCCGACGGCCTTGGGTGCGCAGGCGTCGGCCTTGCACTTTTTCAGGAACGAGGTCTTGGCGGCGCCGGCCAGCGGCTTGCCGTCCTTGCCGACCGCCTTGCTCTCGCAGGTGTCCTCGGCGAAGGCCGAACCCGCTGCAAAGGTGGCAACGACCGCCGCGAGCAAAATCCGCTTCATCATGGATGTCTCCCTAAGCCAGAATGGCGGGAGGATTGGAGCCGGGAATCATGGCGCAATCAAGCGGGATGAGCGGGCGTCGTCCGGTCGGCCCTGCCGATTTTTTGGGCGCGACCGGCAAAGGCCTCCACTTGTTGCACTGCTCGCTGACCGGGCGGGGCGATCCTGCTAGCTTCGAGCGGTCGAGAGAGAGGGAGCATCGTGATGGACGCCGTGAGCCCCGAAGACCAGGCAGCCGCGGATCGGCATTCTCATCTGGTTCGTCCCCAAGACATGGACTGGCAAAAGACACGCTTTCCAGGCTGCGAAGCCAAGACGCTGCTGTTCGACCGCGGCAGCGGCCTGATGACCGCCTTGATGCGCTTTGCCCCGGGATCGGTGCTGCCCGATCATGAGCATGTCGGCATCGAGCAGAGCTACGTCATCGAAGGCGCGCTCGTCGACAAGGAGGGACCGGCCAAGGGGATCGTCTGCAAAGCCGGCGAATTCATCTGCCGCGAGGCGGGCAGCCGGCACGCCGCGTGGTGCCCCGAGGGCGCCCTGATCCTGGCGATCTTCCAGGTGCCGAACAAGTTCTTCGAAGCCGACGGCCGCGTCGTCGACGCCGCCGGCCAGGATTGGGACGAAACCTGATGTGGTGGAACGGCCCGCTCCAACAGCATCAAAGTGCTAGAACGTGGTCGTTGTTCGAACGCCACAAAGGAAGGACCGTTCCGTGAAACAGGTTAG
>NZ_JADPKA010000079.1 GCF_023073715.1 Bradyrhizobium sp. 164 | reverse complement strand
GTATCCATTCGGCGTAGGCCGCAGGATCACCGCTTCAGCAGTCCAGGGTTTTCCTTGTAGAACTTAATAAGCTCGATCAGGTTGTCGATGCCGAAGTCGGTGAACGCCTGAACGCCGTCTTCTCCGACGCGATAGACCCAGATGAAGCCATCCTCGATCTCCATCTCGTTGGCGATGTCCCACAGCCAATCTTCGTCTTCGCCGAGGTCTTTGGCGACCTTGGTGATGGTGGTGACGTGATGGACCTTGTTGACGTAGGTGGTCATGCCGCCGCTCGAGCGGAGAGCGCAGATGCTGGCGTCCAATTCCAGGGCAGAAGTTCGTCCAGCCGATGAGCCGGATGAGCGGCGATGCGGGCGAGGACATTCGTGAGCCACGCCTGCGGATCGATGCCGTTCATTTTGGCTGTGACGATCAGGCTGTACATAGCTGCGGCGCGCCGCCCGCCGCGATCAGACCCGCAGAACAGCCAGGATTTTCGCCCAAGTGCGATGCCTCGCAGGCCCCTTTCGGCGGCATTGTTGGAGAGGCACACGCGGCCGTCCTCGAGGAATAGGGTGAAGCTCGCCCAGCGCTTCAGAATATAGTTGAACGCCTTGGCCAGGTCGTGCCCCCGAGACAGCTTGGCAAGCTGCTCCCGCATATAGACCTGGAGGTCCTCGACCAGAGGCCGGCTCAGCGTCTGCCGCACCTGAAGGCGCTCCTCGGCACTCTTGCCGTTGATGGACCGTTCGATCTCGAACAGCGCATCGATCCGCCGCACGACCTCGATCGCGATCGGCGAGAGCGGGATTTCCTTTTTGCCGGTGGCCTTGCGCCGGGCATTCTCTTCGATGTCGGCCATCGCGAAGAACGGGCGCCGTCCATGCGACCAGCAGGCAGCCTCCCGGATTGGCCCGGGCTGGCGTCCCGCCAGATAGAGCTGGTTGTACCCGTCATAGGCGTCGGCCTGCAGGATGCCGGCATACCGGGCCAGATGCGCTTGGGGATGCTCGCCCTTGCGGTCGCGGGAGTAGTAGAACATCGCCGCCGGCGGGTCCGTGCCCACAAATGACCGATCGTCGCGGACGTAGATCCAGCACCGTCCGGTGTCGGTCTTGCCCTTGGCCAGGACCGGTACCGTCGTATCGTCAGCATGAAGGCGCTCGGCCGCCATGACGTGGGCTTCCACCAAGCGCAGCAGAGGATCCAGCGAGGCACAGACCGCCCCAACGGCATCTGCCATGGTCGACAGTGCGATCGGCACGCCTTCCAGAGCGTAGCGCTCCGCCTGGCGGTTGAGCGGCTGATGCTGGCCGAACTTCTCAAACATAATCATGGCCAAGAGGCTCGGACCAGCCCACCCGCGAGCGATGGCATGGAACGGCGCTGGCGCCTGGCTGATCTTCTCGCAGTCGCGGCAGGAGAACTTCTCGCGGACCGTCTCGATCACCTTCCACTGGCGCGGCACCACTTCTAGCGTGCGGGTCACGTCCTCGCCGAGCTTGCGAAGACGATTGCTGCCGCAGCATTCACAAGCCGTAGGCCCATCGATTACCACCCGTTCCCGTGGGAGGTGCTCGGGGAAGGTCTGGCGCTCGGCGCGCTTGCGCGTAAATCCGCGCACCGTGGTCGTCTTGGCCACGGCCCGTTCCGCCGCCAGCTCGTCCTCGGTGGCGTCAGCTTCCAGCTCTTCGAACGTCAGCGCCAACTGCTCGATCAGCCGCGCCGAGCGCTCCGACCGTTGCCCATAGATCTGATGTTTTAGCTTGGCGATTTGCAGCTTCTGCTGCGCGATCAACGCCTCGTCTTCCGACGCTTTCGCGCGGGCGACCGCGAGCTCGCCGGCGATCTCCAAACCCTTCGCGCGCTCGACTGCCAGCGCCTTCTTCAGGGCGGCAACCTCATCCGGAACAGCGTCGCGATCAGCATGCATGCGACGCGAGTGAATCACAGATTGGACGCGATGGGACTCCCCAAAATGCAAGAAGCTACAGATTCGATTCGGCGCTCAGCCCGCGCTTTGTGGCCGCCAGCTCAGTTGCGGATTCCGCCAGTCGATGCCTTCGAGCATGTAAGCCATCTGGGCCGCCGAGATCGACACCGCACCGTCCGACGCCGAGGGCCAGATGAACTTGCCACGGTCCAGGCGCTTGGCATAGAGCGACATGCCCAACCCGTCATGCCAAAGAATCTTCACCAGATCACCGCGGCGGCCCCGGAAGATGTAGAGATCGCCGGCATGAGGATCGCGCTTCAGACTCTCCTGGACCGCAAGCGCCAGGCTTTGCATGCCGCGACGCATATCGGTGTGGCCAGTGGCGATCCAGACCCTGACGCCGCTCGGGATCGGGATCATCGTCGTCTCAAAATTTCAAGAACCCGCTGCAGCGCCTCGGTGTCTACGTCCCGGTCAACGCGCACGCGACAGCCGCCGCCAAGGTCGATCTCGATAATGCCGGCCCTTACACGTTGCGCAGGCGATGAAGACACCGGTTGTGGCGCGTCACTCGAGATCGGAGCCGCCGCAGGCGTGATCTCAACCGGAACAAGCGCCGGCGCGGCATCCCCGCTCAACTTGCCGTCGCGCGCCAACCGGCGCCACGTGAACAATTGGCTTGTCGACAGCCCGTTGCGTCGCGCCGTCACCGACACCAGACGTGGCCCGCCATAGCTCTCGGTGACGATCCGCTGCTTTTCTTCCAATGTCCAACGGCGTCGAGCGCCCGTCGAGACGACTTCAAGTCGGGAAACCTTCGGCATCGGCATATGGTCAGTCATACGCCTAAGTCTTCACCCTCCATCAAACCGCGGGCAAGGCGGTCCTCGCCGGAGCGATACG
>NZ_JADPKA010000007.1 GCF_023073715.1 Bradyrhizobium sp. 164 | reverse complement strand
CACCATCCTGAAAGTTGCAACCGAGATCGTGCGCCAGCAGGACGGCTTCTTCACCCATGGCGTGGCGCATTTGCGGCCGCTCAATCTGAAGGCTGTCGCGGACGCTATCCAGATGCATGAATCCACGGTGTCGCGCGTTACCGCCAACAAATACATGGCGACCAATCGCGGCACGTTCGAGCTGAAATATTTCTTTACGGCCTCGATCGCCTCGGCTGACGGCGGCGAGGCGCATTCCGCCGAAGCGGTGCGGCACCACATCAAGCAGCTGATCGATTCGGAGCAGCCGTCAGCGGTCCTCTCCGACGATACGATCGTGGAACGGGGTCGTGTCCCCTGTGGTGGTGTAGGAGCGTAACTACCGAAAAGCGGCCTTGAACTTCGGCGACGCTATTACTCGCCTCGGACGGCGTTGGCAAGGAGCGATAAGCGACGACTGGAGCGCTGCGATTTTGGACAACGTGACCTGCCACTGAGTATTCCTCCAGAAGGAGTTAGAGTCCGCTGCAAAAATGATCTGAGGCCGGCAAACTGGACCATTTTTGGCTAGAGTTGGCGCTGTATAAATCCCTCGGCTGGGAGGAGCGGACAACGATGAAGGCCTCGAAGTTTTCGGACGCCCAGAAGGCGTTTATCCTGAAGCAGGGCAACGACGGGGTCCCGGTGGCGGAGATCTGCCGCAAAGCCGGGATCAGCCAGGCGACCTATTCCAACTGGAAGAAAAAGTACGACGGACTGCTGCCGACCGAGATGCGCCGGTTGAAGCAGCTCGAGGACGAGAACGCCAAGCTGAAGAAGCTGGTGGCGGACCTGTCGCTCGACAAGGAGATGCTGCAGGACGTGATCCGCCGAAAGCTGTGAAGCCTGGTCGGAAGCGCAAGCTCGTCGATGAGGTTTGCGGTGAGTGGCAGGTCTCGATCCGCAAGGCTCGTAAGGCCCTCGAGTTCGATCGATCGACCTATCACTACGAATCTCGTCGCTCCGGCCAGGCCGCCCTCGAAGCTCGGATCAAGGAGATCTGCCATGTCCGCGTACGCTACGGCTATCGCCGTGTCCATGTGCTGTTGCGCCGCGAAGGATGGCGTCACGGCCAGAACAAGACCCGCCGCGTCTATCGCGAATTGGGCCTGCAATTGCGTAACAAATCGTCAAAGCGCCGGGTCAAGGCCAAGCTGCGCGATGACCGCCGGCCGGCGACGCGGGTCAACGAGATCTGGGCGATGGACTTTGTCCATGACCAGCTGGCAACCGGCGGCAAGCTCCGGGTGCTCACGATCATCGATATCTTCTCTCGCTTCTCGCCGGCGCTGGAGCCGCGGCTCACCTTCCGCGGCACCGATGTCGTGGATGTTCTGGAAAGGCTTTGCAATGAAGTGGGAATCCCTGCCACGATCCGCGTCGATGAAGGCAGCGAGTTTGTGTCGCGCGACCTCGATTTGTGGGCCTACCAGCGCGGTGTCACGCTGGACTTCTCACGGCCAGGCAAGCCGACCGACAATGCTTTTATCGAAGCGTTCAATGGCCGCTTCCGGGCCGAATGTCTCAATGCCCATTGGTCCTGTCGCTTGCGGACGCCCGGGAAAAGGTGGAGACTTGGCGCAGATACTACAACGAGGAGCGGCCGCATGGAGCCAGCGGCAATCGGCCGCCGATTTTGCTGCAAAATCACGCCGGCGCCACCAGCCCGCCAACGTGATCAGAGGCGCAAAACTCTAGTTCTGGGTGGTCCAAAGTTCGGTCTCGCTACACAAAAACCCCGAGACTCTAGCTGCCGCTGGATGAAACTTCAGTGGCAGGTCAAACGAGACTTTCCGCGGCCCGGCTCGATCACATCATCGAGATGAATCCGTTGCTAGCGCGTGGCTGGAGGGCGGATGGGGGCTCTTGGAAGGTCCAATTTGGGGACGTTTAGATGATAATCTCGTCCGGCTGCTACTACAACGCGGGGCTTTGGATTAGATCATGAGTGACGTCGCTCAAGTCAACATCGCCGATCGCGATGGGAAGCGGCTTCTTCGCCTCAGGCACTCGACGGTGCAAGGCTGTTAGCGAGAAAAGTCCGAAGGCAAATGCGCCATTCTTGTGCGTTTGTACGTTCCCGCCCTCGCAAGCAGGTTGGCACGCAGCGGCCTAAACAATTGCGATAGGATAATCGTAGCCCGCAAACGGAAAGACCGAAGGCAACTAGTGCGTCGCCCTTTTTCAAGCTAGCGGCGAAATCCGTCAGCTTGTCGGAAGGTTTTCGGCGTACCGGCACCGTCCTTGTTTGCGGAAAACATGGTGAGCGGAACCGTCATCCCATCTAAGATGGCGCTTTTCATGAAGATCCAGCACTGCATGGAGTGATCGTGAGACCGGCCCAATAGTCGCAAGAGCCCCTTGATCAGCAATTGACGATGCTCGCGAAACTCACGCGATTTCCTGTCTCAGGTGGTGCTTATCAAGACATAGATTGACGGAGCATCTTCAGCAGGCAATCCAGCCAGAGAAAACGGGCCCGCCCACAGCCCGAGCACGGCGCGGCGCTATACTGACGTGCCCTTTTAACCCAAATCTAGTGCTGAAAACATCGCTGAGCTGAGCGCACGGTCACCTACTGGCCCGCACTGAGAGACCTTTTGTCCCGCGATAAGCTAATGGCTCCTGCGTCACCAGCGCTTCACCTCTATCCTGATCGCAATGCTCCGGCGGTGCACTGAACCTCCTCCGAATGAGTGGACACCTGTAGTAGGCTCTGAGAGCCAGGAGGTGTCGGATGCAAGAGCGTCAACGTCGGTCGTTTACCGAGGAGTACAAGCGGCAGGCCGCGGAGCTCGTGGTCTCCAGTGGCCGGTCGATCACGTCGGTCGGCAAGGAACTCGGTCTTCGCGATTCGGTGTTGCGGCGTTGGGTGGATAAGCTCCGGAAGGAGCCGGCATCGGCGCCGCGGCGCCCCTCGACGCAGGCGGCGCCGATGCCGGCGGACCAGGCTGCCGAGATCGCCCGGCTGCGTGAGGAGAACGAACGGCTGCGCATGGAACGGGACATTTTAAAAAACTGTCCAGCGTTGTGGCGCGCCTGCGCGGGGTAGAAACAGCCTTGTGCTATCTTCTTGGCTAGGAGGGTAGCGGCCGTCAGCTTATTGGAGG
>NZ_JADPKA010000097.1 GCF_023073715.1 Bradyrhizobium sp. 164 | reverse complement strand
GCCGCGTTCACAGGCCGAACATATGACCGCACCGCCATTCCTTGTTCAATCAGAGAAAGACCTTGCAGCCCGGGCCGTTCCACATATGAGTCAGAGCCCAATATTGACCCCTAAGCCGGGGGACGGCGTGCAAGATTTGAACGCCGATTGGCACCCCGAGTTCCATTTTGTACAGACAATGCGCCGGCGTCGCGCTAACATCTGCACCGCGCCCGGTCCGTAGCATCTATCGGTGATTGAGAGCCGCAATGCTCCCGCCTCCCATGAATGGAAGATCGACTTTTTTCAGAGAGCGGGTTGACAATCGTTGGGCGCTACAAGCGCGCCGCGCTCGACGGCATGGGTTCAAAAAGATCGCGGACGAAATCAGAAAGCGCGGGACCTAAACTCCGGTGGCCGGGACCAATCTCTAATGGAGGATTGCAATTTCCAGTTCTAGCGAGGCGCCGCTGAGCATTATTTGGCTCGGTGGCGTTCTCGTTCAGAGGGCCACGTTCGGAACGCTTTCAGGACCTGGATTGCGCGACCGATAAGGTTCGAGCCTACTCTTCAGTGGCCCCCGAATTCTTCGGTCGCACCGCCGCGTCGTTGCCCACCTGCGGACGGTGCCACGCGGGTACGCGTGTCGTCGCCACAGAACTCCTCAACTCCCGCACCGGGCAAACCATGGCTATGTTCCGGTGCCCCGGATGCGGTTAGGTAATCTGGGACGAGCGAAAATCAGTTGGTGCCGGCTGGCACGCGAACTCGCGCCGGGGCGCCCTCAGAGAGCATCGTAGACCCCCTACAAATCGACGGCGGCCGCGCAACGATTCGTTCTTTGGATGAGCCGCTGGCGTGGTGCGTGGAATGTCTCCGTACGAGACTCTAAAGGGCTCGGACGGGTTGGTATTTGACAGGCCGCTAACGAGCCTCGGGGCGAGGGGCTCTCAATGGGGGACTAAGAATTAAGCGTAGCCAGTTGAACGCCAAGCTGACCCAAGAGCTAACCTACAATATAATACTGAACGGAAGGTCCCCTTAGGCTAACCTGCAACCTAGGGCTTGGACCTATTTGTCAGGGAGTGATTATGCCACATCACAAGCTAATAGCTCGCCTGCAGGCGGTCGGCAGTCTATCTGAACAAGATCAGCTCAGGCTCACGCGCATGCCGTACAAGGTGAAGTCCGTGGCAGATGGCGAATATGTGGTACGCGAGGGAGACAAGCCCGGTAGCTGCATCGTTGTGATTAACGGCTTTCTATCTCGGCAGAGAGTGGTGAATGCACGCAACCAGATTTCCTCGTTCTACCTGGCGGGGGACATGCCCGACTTGCCTACCCTGCATTTGCCGATCGCGGATTCTGATCTTTGCAGCGTGGGCAAGTCAATGATAGCCGCTGTGCCCCATTCATCTCTTAGAGAGATGATGAACGAGTCTCCGGGACTTACGCATGCTTTTTGGCGCGAGACGCTGATACACGCTGCCATCTACCGCGAATGGGTTGAAAATCTGGGATCGCGCCAGGCCCTGGGGAGGGTTGCGCATCTGCTTTGCGAGCTTGCCGCCCGCATGAGTTTCGTTGGGCTGGCGGACAACGGCAACTTCCGACTTCCTCTCACGCAACAAGACGTTGCCGACGCATGTGGGCTTTCAGTAGTTCACGTGAACAGGACCATCCAGGAACTCAGGAATTTGGCACTCATTGAATGGGAAAGCCACAACGTGACGCTGCTCCGCCCAGAGGAATTAAAAGCTGTGGCCGAGTTCAGTTCTGAATATCTTCACGAGCTGGACCCAAGCGGAGGATGAAGATGGACGAGTCGGCTTGGAGTTTAGGAACGTCCGGGCGGCGACTGATTTAGGCCGGGCATGCCGCGCTTTCATTTCGACTATCATGAAGCGGAACGCGTCACTATCGACGAGGTGGGCCAGGAACTGCAGACTGCCGATGTAGCCCGCAGGATGGCCATGGTTGCCTTGGGCGAAGCCGTGCGCGATTTTACCCTTGCTGCTCGTCCGGGCAGCATCGCGATTGTGGTTAGAAATAACGCCGGCATTCTCCTGAGAGTCTGTGCCCTCATTGACGAGGCTGAAAGCTGGTGACCTGCGTCCCGGCTCGCTTGATGGCCCTCCCTCATCGTCGGTGTCGCCTGTTGCCCACAAGCAAACTCATCAGTTGCCCGACGGACAACGTACCCACCACGAAAGCCATCGAGGCTGAACCTCGTATCCAGCGAAGCCGCGCCATGAAGATCCGATCGCATTCCGAGAACCACATCGTCGAACTCGACGACGGGTCGCGCTGGCAGATCTTCCGGGCGATCTCGACCTCAGGCTCGGCTGGACGCCGGAGACCGAACTTGCCGTCGTTCCGATCGAAGACGACGTCAGTTCGCACGCGCGGGTCGGCGACGACGGCATGTGCGCGCAAGACCGCCGGGGAAAGCTGGCCGGTGCGCGAGGTCAAGTCCGCGCTGAAGGACGGATGATGCGCCTGCCGCGAGAAACCAGGCGAAGCCTCGATCGAGCTCTCGCCCGGTCTGGGCAGCCGGCTCCGCGCCAACGCCGCCGGATGCAGTCGAAACCTTGATCTGCCTCATGGCGACCACACCGTCCGGAAGCAGAGTGCAGGCATGTCTCACTACATGTTTCGATGTCCCGTCTCCGGAGAAAACGTCCAGCGCTGGATCGACGACGATCCGGACGGCGCGCGCAATGCCTACGTCATCGTGGACTGTCCCGCTTGCGGCAAGCTGCACTTCGTGAATCGAAGCACCCACAGCTGCTCGGACACGTAAGCCTGGCCGCTTCGCACGGGCGATCTGTCCCAGCCGATTGGACGCATCCGTACTAACGCAGTGTGCGCGAGTCACCGTCCCATCGAGAGTCCCAGCTATGGGAAGGGTCGTTCCAGCCGCCCGCGGCGGCCTGAAAGAAGAGTGAGGGCGCTACGCTGGAAAGCGAAATGGCCGCCGATTTCTCGGCGGCCCACCGGCTCGAAGTATGCGTTGTCGTACTGAAATCGCCAGCCCCGGTGCTGCGCGCGCATTACCACAGAAGTGGTCCTTCGTGGATTATCTCGGGAAGCGCTCGCTACCTATGCGGGAACTGAATGGTCGGCAGCCCGTTGGCGTCGAATGGAAAACGCGTTTCTCGCCCTGATCGCTGCGGCGCGCCTCGACAGCCGCGCTCTTGGCGGCACCCGGACGCTCTCGGTATCGCCGACGCTGCCGGTTCTCATCGACGCCGGCCATCACGCAAGATGTCGGCCAGCTCGCGCAGCCGGCCGGTCAGGAGCCATCGTCGTTCATCAGTTCGCTGATGACGCCGACCGGCTCGAGACCTGCCAGTCTGCACAGGTCGACGGCGGCCTCGGTGTGACCCGAGCGCATGAGTACGCCCCCTTCTTTTGCGATCAGCGGGAAGACGTGTCCCGGCCGGCAAAAATCGCCGGCGCCAGCGTTGGGGTTGGCGAGTGCACGGCAGCACGAGGCCCGCTCTTCGGCCGAGATGCCCGTACCGTTATCCGGCCGGTAGTCCACTGACACGGTAAACGCCGTGGTGTGAGCCGAGTCGTTTTTGACAACCATCGGGTCAAGCCGCAGGCGTCTCGCGTCTTCGAGGGTAATCGGAGCGCAGACGATTCCCGATGTATGGCGAATGATGAAGGCCATCTTCTCAGCGGTACACCGCGAGGCGGCAACGATGAGGTCCCCTTCGCCCTCGCGATCGTCGTCGTCGGTGACCACGACGATTTCGCCGTCGGCGAGCGCCTGCAGGGCCGCTTCGATCACACCCGTCATCTCGGTCGCTCTGCTCGCTGGAACCGACGGGTGGTCGCGTTGGGTCTTGTGCGGATTGTCAGGCTCGCAGCGCCGCTCGAGCACTCTGCCGATCTTAACTTCACCATTATTGTCAACTGGCCGGAGCGCATGGCGGGGCGCCTCATAGTCTTTCCACGCTGTAGCTGGGACGATTGGTGTCCAGCCCGATCGGCGCATCGGACAGCAAAGGACCAGTTGGGTCGTATCGGGGTCTTGGTGAGCGCTCCAGAGGGCGCGAGGGGTTGGCGCAAGCCTTGACGGTGACCGGCCGATTGGTGTCGATCGGCAGCACGGTCTTGTACGAAATGCGCTTGAGGGCCAGATTTGATCGAATGCTGCTGACGCCGGGGATGCGGGATAGTTTGTTGACAATCAGGTCTTCGAGATCTTCGATGTCGGCCGCCATGACGCGGAGCATGTAGTCGCTCTCACCGGTCATGAGATAGCATTCCATTACCTGGGCCAGCCGGTCGATGGATCGTGTGAAATTCTCGAGGGACGTCTGGACCTGCTTTTCCAGCTTGATCTGGATGAAAGCCGTTACACCAATGCCGAGCACGGCGGGATCGAGAAGGGCGATCCGTCGATCGATCACACCGAGCTTTTCGAGTGTTCTGACGCGTGCCAGACACGGCGACGGCGAGAGATTCACGCGTGATGCGAGCTCGACATTGGTCAAGCTCGCATTCTGCTGGAGCTCGTTGAGGATCTTGATATCTATTCTGTCGAGAGAGGTCGTTGACATCGCGTATCTCCCAATTATGGCAGTCTTCTGCGGCGCGTATCACCGTCGTTTGCGGGGTGATGACAATCGCGTGGTAAAAGCTAACCGCAATTGCGCTTGTGGGATTTCGACAAATCATCGACTTATATTGAAAAACCGTCAACCTTCGCATTGTGCATTGCGATCAGGAGGTTAGTTGCCTACTCCTGATACATTTTTTGCCTATGCGATATGCAGGCCGACGTTGATCCGCGGATTCGGTCAAGATGTAATGCCCGCCGCTCCATCGATTGGCTCCCCATGTCACTTGACGGGATGTGCAGCAGAGCTCGATGTCGAGAGCTGCCCTGTTTCGTACAACCGCCTGTCGTCGCGTGTGGCCTTGGTCCCACTTCGCTGACCACGCCGCGGGCGTTGCGTGAGACAAAAGGTTCGGCAGCAACGACGCCCACCCTCGTCAACCAGAAAATGGCAAAGATCGGCCGGATGCAGAGTTGGATCTAGCGACTCGACAAGTTGTTACAGCATAAAATGCTGATGAAGCTTCTGTGACAGGCGTTGTTCAAGCAGTAATGCTGAGAGGCTCGGGCGACTATCCACCCACGATCGCACTTGGGTAGCGACGGTTTGGATGTCGAGCGTGAAACTGAAGCAAGTCTATTTGACAGCGAACGATACTGGACGCCTGGCCGAGTTCTACGAAGGCCTGGGTCTGAAGGTGCGCTTCGCTGACCCCGGCAAGTGGATCCAGTTCGTGAGCGATGCGGCTGCGTTCTGCGTCGCCGGACCGACGGAGTCGGTATCGGACCAGCTGCAAGATGCCGTTCTTGTCTTCGATGTCGATGACCTCGAGGCCGCCATGGAGCGTGCCGCAGCCATGGGGGCGCAAGTCGGCGCAGTTCGGGACATGGCCAGTCACGGCCGTGCGGTGAAGGTGCGGGATCCGGGCGGCAACGTCATCCAGTTCTATCAAGCAGCCGGATAGCTCAGACGTTCACCGGGGCAGCGCTGCATGCCCGGACTCACAACCAGACAAAGAGGGCGCATCCATCCCATGAATCCAAGGGTCGTAGCCATGCCGTCCGCAACACCGCCGCTGTCCGAAACGAGCCCACTCGATGCCGCAGCATTCCGCGCTGCAATGCGCAGCGTGCCGGGCACCGTGTCGATCGTCACGACAGGCCGGGCGCCGAACCGCCATGGTCTGACACTGACGGCGGGCTGCTCACTGTCGGCGGCTCCGCCCAGCGTGCTGGTTTGCGTCAATCGATCTGCCGGTGCGCACGACACCATTCTCAGCAGTCGGTCGTTCTGCTGGAATATTCTGGGGGTCGAGCATCGCGATCTGGCGCTCAAGTTTTCCGGGCAGGACGGCAGCAAGGGCGATATCCGCTTCGGCGACGGTTTGTGGTGCGATCTCAAAACCGGAGCACCGAGTCTGGTCGGCGCGGTCTGCAGCTTCGATTGCCGCGTGGTGAATGCTTACAGCGACAGTAGTCACACCATTTTCACCGGAGAGGTGGTGGCTCAGACCACGAGAGCCGGATGTGAGTCGCTCGTCTACATCGACGGATGTTTCGCCGCGCCAAAGGCGGTCTGAAGCACAGACGACGTCAGGCGCCGCTACGTTTCCGCTACAGCCAAGATGGAACCGATCAGCATGCAAGGAAGACGAAGACTTTCCATCGCGCATCCATCAGCGGTCGGTCGCTGATGCTGTCGCTCTGGCTCAATGTCATCGCCGGCGGGGTGCTCATCGGACTGGTTTACGGGCTCGTCGCGCTCGGTCTCACGATCATCTTCGGCGTCATGCGCGTGGTCAATTTCGCTCATGGTGAGATGGTCGTGTTCGGGATCTACATCGGATACTGGACCGTTCGAATTTGGGACGTCCCGATCTTTCTAGCCGCTGCGGTCGCCGCGGTCGTCATGTTCGTGTTCGGCTATCTGCTGGAGACGCTCGTCGTGAAGCGGTTCGTCAATCGGCCGCATCATTATCAGTTTATCGTCTTCATCGGCCTCTCACTGCTTTTCAGCGGCGTATTGCTGATGTCGTTCGGTCCGGATCCGCGGCCGACGGCGTCTCAGCTGTCCTTCCAGACCGTGAGCGTGGGACCGCTCACCTTGGATTGGGCCCGCATCCAGGCGGCCGCTACGGCCGGCCTGCTAATCGCCGCACTGGGAGCCTATCTGAAGTACTCCGCATTCGGCCGATCGCTGCGGGGCGCCGCCAATAATCGACTCGGCGGACTGGTGGTCGGGCTTAATATCCCTCGGGTCTATGCGGTGACCTTCGGCATCGGAGCCGCCTGCGCTGGCGTCGCCGGCGCATTGATCTCGCCGCTGTTCGATGCGCAACCCTATCTCGCCGTCGACTTCACGCTGCTGGCCTTCGTGACGGTGATCGTCGGCGGTCTCGGCAGCTTCGGCGGCGCTCTTCTGGGCGGCCTGACGATCGGAGTCGCCGAAGCGATCGCGGCCTTGATGTTCACGCCGTCGATGAAAACTGCACTCCCTTACGCGCTCCTGATAATCATCCTGATTTTACGTCCGAGGGGGTTTTTCGGTGCAAAGGACATCTGATCAAGCCAGCGACACCAAGCGTTGGGGCGCCGGCGCTCTGGTCTTCGCCGCCCTGGCCATGGTGGGTGGCATGTCCAACGCCTACGTCATCTCGCTTCTGACGATCGTCCTGTTGTTCACCTTCCTGGGACAATCGTGGAACCTGATGCTCGGGATCGGCGGGCAGCTATCCATCGGTCACGCGCTGTTCGTTGGAATCGGTGCGTATGCGGTGGCGATCCTGAACATCAAATACGGCGTCACCCCGTGGATCGGTCTGCTGCTGGGCGCGGTGATTGCGGGCTTCGTCGGCGCTGTGCTGGCGTGGCTGAGCTTTCGCTTCGAGGTCCGTGGCATCTATTTCGCGCTGCTCACGATCGCAGCCGCCGAATTCGCCCGGATCATGTTCGGCGGGTGGGACTATGTCGGCGGCATGCAGGGCCTGTTCTATCAGGCGCCGAGCGGCACGATGGACCTCGGGATGCTGCGCGGTGACGCGCGGTTTTACTACTTCGTCGCGCTCGCGCTTGCGGCCATCGGCGTCGCGGGAACGGAGCTGATCTCGCGGTCCTATTGGGGCTATGTCTGGCGGGCGATGCGGGACGACGACGAGGCCGCCCGCGCGCTGGGGGTGCGGACGTTTCGCCACAAGGTGCTGGTGGTCTCGATATCGGCCGCGACGGCCGCGATCGGCGGCGGCGTCCTGGGCCTGGTGCAGGGCGCGATCTTTCCGGATTCGATCATGGGCATGGCGATCTCGGTCGATGTCCTGATCGGCCCCGTGGTTGGCGGATTGGGCACTGCATTCGGCCCGCTGGTCGGCTCGATGGCCGCGATCCCGCTGCATCACGCCATGGGGGCGCTCGGCGACAGCCTGGGGCTCCCCGGACTGAACAGCGTCGCCTACGGGGCGGTGCTGATCCTGGTCGTGTGGTTTCTGCCCGACGGCATCTGGCCGGCGATCGTCCGGCTCTACGGGGCGATCCAGCTGCCGGCGCGCGGCCGGATCTCACAACTGCGGAAGGCCGAGGAATGACCGCGCTGCTCGAAGTGAAGAACTTGACCAAAGCGTTCGTTGGATTGGTCGCGGTCAATGACGTCAGCTTCTCACTGCAGGCAGGCCGCATCACCGCCCTGATCGGGCCGAACGGCGCCGGCAAGACCACCTGCTTCAATCTCGTCGCCGGGGCGCTGAGACCGACCGCCGGGCAGGTGTTGTTCGAGGGGGGTTTGCTCGAGCGCGAGCCGCCCGAAGCGGTGTGCCGCATGGGCATTGCGCGCACCTTCCAGATCGTCCGGCCGATGAAAGATATGTCGGTGCTCGAGAATGCCATGGTGGGCGCCTTCAGTTGGACGACGAACGTCAAGGAGGCGCGGGACAAGGCGTATGAGTCGCTCGAAAATGTCGGGCTCGCCGGCAAGGCGAATGCCCGGACGGATCAGTTGACGTTGCCCGATCGCAAGATGCTCGAGATGGCGAAGGCGCTCTCGACTCGCCCTAAGTTGCTGCTGCTCGACGAAGTGATGGCGGGGCTGCGTCCGACCGAAGCGGCCGGCGTCGTCGGCGTGCTGCACCGGCTCGCCGAGAGTGGACTGACGATCCTACTGGTCGAGCACGTGATGCGGATCGTGATGGAAGTGGCGTCGACCGTGGTGGTGCTTCACCACGGCGCCAAGATCGCCGAGGGCAAGCCGTCAGAGGTGGTAGCGGATCCTGCGGTGCTGGAAAGTTATCTGGGAGCCGGTTTCCATGCCTGACGACGCGCTTCTCGAAATCGACGACCTGTGCGTGTCCTATGACGGCTCCAATGCGCTGAACGGCGTGTCGCTCCGCATCGGCAAGGGTGAACTGATCTGCGTGGTCGGCGCCAACGGCGCCGGCAAGACCTCTCTGATCCGATCAATCGCGGGGATCGTGCCGTCGTCGCGCGGTTCCGTCAGGATCAACGGAGTCGAAATCTCGCGGCGACCGCCGTGGGACATCTGCGAAATGGGCATCGCTCAGGTCGCCGAGGGCCGCCAGATCTTCAGTGCGCTTTCCGTCGAGGACAATCTGCTGATCGGCGGCTCGCTGAAGCGGGCCAGGCACGACCTGGCAAATACGCTTGATTCCGTCTATCAGCTGTTCGGGCGACTTCGCGAGCGCCGCGACCAGCTCGCCGGCACGCTGTCCGGCGGCGAGCAACAGATGCTGGCGATCGGTCGGGCGATCATGTCGAAGCCAGAAATCGTGATGTTCGACGAGCCGTCGATCGGACTGTCGCCGGCGCTGACCGATGTGATGTTCGGCGTCGTCAAATCCCTTAACGAGCAGGGCATCACGGTCCTTCTCGTCGAGCAGAATGTCGCCAAGTCGCTCGCGATGAGCAGCCGCGGCTATGTGCTCGAGAACGGCTCCGTGGTGTTGCATGGATCTAGCCGCGATCTGCTCGAGAACCCCGATGTCCAGCGTGCCTATCTGGGATTGTGAGGCGCGCCGTCTCGGCGAGGCGTCGGGCGTTGCGGCTCTCGTCGCGCCGCCGTTCGGTCCACCGCTCCCCGGCTGTTGCAGCCGCCTCTCGCTTGGGTCTCATTGATGAACACTGCCACTTCTCTCCTGATCGAGCGTGATCAAGACCTGGTCACGATCACGATGAACCGGCCGCCGGCCAATGCGCTGAATGCGCAACTCATCGTCGAGTTGCTGGAGGCGATCCGGCGCCTTGCCGACGACGAGAATCCGCCCGGCATCGTGCTCACCGGAAGCGGCGACCGCTTCTTCAGCGCAGGCGGCGACATCAAGGAAGTCGTCGGGATCGACGTCGCGAGGCCGCGCATCCGGTTCTTCCACGAACTCCTCGTGGCGATGGAGAACTATCCGGGCCCGATCGTCTGCGCCGTCCGCGGCTATGCGGTCGGAGGCGCCCTGGAGTTTCTGCTGCATGCGGACTATGTTGTGGCCGATGCGGTATGCAAGATTGGATTTCCGGAAATCAACCATGGCCTGCTGCCGGTGACCAAAGGCATGCGCCGGGCCGTCGAGAAGCTCGGCGTGCGGGCGGCGCAAGAGCTGCTCTACTGGGGCGAGCTCGTCGGCGCGGAGCGCGCCGTGGCGATCGGCGCCGTGAATGAGATCGTCCCGACCGAGGAGGTCGCGTCCCGTGCGCGAGACGTGTGCGGCGTGTTGCGGCAGAAAGACCGCAAGCTGTTCCATGCCATCAAGCGATCGCTCAACCTCACCGCGCAAATGAGCGATCGGGCGCTCGAAAAAATGACCGTTGCCGACCTCGATGCCTATGTCACAGCCGAGAGCTCAACCAACGCGCGTGCGAGATTTTTGTCGAAGAACAGTAAGGGCTGAGCCGATGACGCGCGGATATCCCGATCAGATCTATCTGGAGCAGATGAGCCACGAGGAAGTCGCCGCGGCGCTGGCCGATGGGTGCACGACGGTAGTGATCCCGCTGGGGGCCGTCGAGCAGCATGGGCCGCATTTGTCTTTGGGCATGGATGCGGATCATGCCGATGCTCTGGCCGAGCGGATCGCGCGCAGCCGCGGCAACACGCTGGTGGCGCCGACCATCACGGTCGGCTGCTCGTCTCACCATCTGCCATTCGCGGGTACGATCTCGCTACGGCCGGAGACGCTGGAAGCGATTTGTGTCGATTATTGCACAAGCCTGGCGCGGCACGGCTTCAAGCGTATCCTGATTCACTCGGGTCACATCGGCAATTTTCCGGTCCTGAAGGACATGCTCGGTCGCTTGCGCGAGGCCGTCCCCTCGGATGTCGAGATCCTGGCGTTCTTCGACTCGACGAAATGGATCGACACGTGGCGCGATGCGGTGCGCGAAGCCGGAGGAGACGTGTCGGCCGTCGGCGGGCACGCCGACATCGCCGAGACGTCGCTGATGATGGTCATTAGGCCCGACAGCGTCAGACCGGACCGCTTCGAGGTGGGCCATCTTGGCGGCTTGTCGGAGGCTGATCTCGAGCTGATGTGGAAGAACGGCATCCGATCGGTTTCGCAGAACGGCGTGATCGGAAGTCCGATCGGCTCGAGCTACGCCATCGGCGAAGCGTGCCTCGCGGCGGTCGCCGAGTTGCTGATCAAGACCTTCGATAGCGAGGCCGGAGCCGCTAGCGCCCGCCGTTGACGGTCAGCCCGTCCGCTGCGTGGCGAAGCTTCCCGGGGCGTCTGCCATGTTGCGAATGCTGACAGCATAAAATTCGGAAAGCGTTACTACGCAACGCGGCTTTCGGGCGAAAATATCGCCACGCCTATGAAACCCTGTGCCATCTCGCAAGCCAAAAGGATTGAGACATGGCACTTACGTTTGGGTTCTGGTCTGAACAGGAAACCCAGGTCGGCCACAGTTACTCGCGCAGGCTTCACGAACTGGTCGACGAGGTCCGTCTGGCCGAGAAGGTCGGCTTCGACTGCGTCGCGCTCTCCGAGCAGCACGTGGCACTGGGCGGGATCTCGAGCTCGGCGCCCGAAGTGGTGTTCGGCTATCTGGCCGCGGTGACGTCGCGCGTCAAGCTGCGCGCGGCGGTGACGCTGATGCCGCAGCGCATCAATCACGCTTTGCGTTCGGCCGAGCGGCTTGCCGTGACCGACATCCTGTCCAACGGACGCATGGAATTCTACGGCGGCCGCGCCAACACCACCATCGCGATGCGGGCGTTCAACGTCGATCCGAACGAAACGCTGGCGCAGATGGAAGAAGGACTGGCGCTGCTGAAAACGGCGATGCGCCAGGACATTTTCACGTTTGACGGCAAGTACTACCAGATCCCTCCGCGCCAGCTGGTTCCGAAGCCGCTGCAGAAGCCGCATCCGGTGATCGGGATCGCGGCGACCAGCGAGCGCAGTCATCTCTGGGCGGCCTCGCAGGGCTTCGCCGTGATGAGCAGCAACATCTATCAGGGCTGGGAAGCTCAGCAGAAGCTGATCGACGCCTATCAAAAGAACTGGAAGTGCGACGCGGAGGGACCGCTGCAGCGTCCGCGTATCGGCATTCCGCTGTTCATCGGCATCGGGAAAACGGACGAGCAGGCCAAGGCAGATTATGCCGGCCCGCTAATGCACTATGCCAAGATCTCGACCGATGCCTATCCGCGTCTCGCGGCGATTGCCGACGACTACAAATACATGGGGGAGAGCGTGCCGTCGATGGAGCGCGCCGCCAACGACTGGGACTATCTGGTCAACGAGTCGGCCACGACGGTGTGCGGCAGCCCCGATACGGTCATTCGTCAGATCGAGAAGTTCGAGGCCATGGGTATCGACGAGGTGCTGCTGCACATGGACTCCGTCCCGCACGAAAAGATCATGGAGGCGATCGACATGGTCGGTCGCTACGTCATCCCGCATTTCAACGACGGGAACAATGTCGTGCGGCCGACCGAGGAGATCCTCGGGCAGATCCGGCTGATGCGGACCCAGAAGCAGTAATCGAACGGTGAAACCAATGTCGCAATACGGCTACAAGTACCTGATCGTCGAGCAGCGCGCCACTGGCGTCGCGATCGTCACGATGAACCGCCCGGAGATCCTCAACGCAATCAACTGGGAGATGCACGAGGAGCTCGAAGACGTCTTCGTCAAGCTGGATCACGACAGTTCTGTCAACGCGATCGTTCTCACCGGTGCGGGCCGCGGATTTTGCTCTGGTGGCGATCAGAAGTCGCTGGATAAGGGAACGCTGCCGTCCCCGACGCGCAGCGGTCGCCACCTCATCCGCAACATGCTGGAAGTCGAAGTGCCGATCGTCGCGGCCGTCAACGGTGTCGCGGTCGGCCTGGGTGCCACGCTCGCGCTGTTCTGCGACGTGATCTATGCGAGCTCGACAGCCCGTTTCGCCGACACGCACGTCAATGCCGGCGTCGTCGCGGGCGATGGCGGCGCGGTGATCTGGCCGCTGCTGATGGGGCCGGTACGCGCGAAGCACTATCTGATGACCGGCGAATTCATCTCCGCCGAGAAAGCGGCTGCTATCGGCATGATCAACGAGGTGGTCGCAGACGGCAACGTTCTCGATGCCGCGATCGAATACGCCGAACTGCTGGCAAGCGGGCCGAAGGAATCGATCGTGTGGACCAAGTACAGCGTCAACAAGATCATCAAGCAGTACGCCCACCTGCTGCTCGACACCTCTGCGGCGCTGGAGATGTTGACGTTCAAGTCGCCCGAGCGGGCCGAGGCGGTTGCCGCATTCGCAGCCAAGCGCAAGCGTTTCGCGGAGCGCTGAGATGAACGTCGCTGAGATGACATCCGGCGCCCAGTTGGCGGATACGACCGTCGTGCAGCTTTTGGCCGCGCGACTCGCGGAGCGGCCCGACAAGATCGCCTTGCAACAAAAGCGTCACGGCGCCTGGACCGCCATGACGTGGGGCGCCTATGCGCAGCGTGTCGTGAACCTGGCCAGCGCGCTGCGGCGTGCTGGTCTCGAGCGCGGCGATCGGGTCGCGATCATGGGCGATTCGTCCGAGGAATGGCTGATCGCGGACATGGCCACGATGTGCGCCGGCGGCGTCATGGTGGGCGTGTACTTCACCTCGTCACCCGAAGAAGTGGCTTACTGCTTCACGGATTCAGGCGCGAAGTTCGCGTTCGTCGGCGGGGAGCCGCAGCTTCGCATCGTGCTCGCCTCCGGTCGGGCCGAGCAGCTCCGCGGCATCATCGTGCTCGACCTGGATTGGACCGGCGAGGCCTCGGCGTCGATCAAGCCGCTGGCCGACTTTGTTGGAGCACTCGATGTTGATGCGCATGACTATCTGCAGAAGGAGAGCGCGACAGCAAAGGCGTCCGATGTCGTCAGCATCGGCTATACGTCCGGGACGACCGGAAACCCCAAAGGCGCCATGCTGACGCACCTTTCCATTCTCGCCGGCGTTCATTGCATCACCCTGTTCGGCCCCAGCATGCGCGAAGAGGAGCACCGGGTGGTCGTGCATTTGCCGATGTCGCACACCGTGGCGCGCGGGCAGGCGACCACGTTGCCGCTGATCGCCGACGCAGTTCCATATTTCGGCGAGACGACCGCGGATTTCGCCCAGACGATCAAAGAGGTGAAGCCGACCTACTATATGGCGCCGCCGCGGTTCTACCAGCGCTTTGCGACACAGATCCTCAGCAAGGTGCATCCCGCCGGGGAAGCGGGAGATCAGAACTACACGCTCGCCATGACGATCGCGCGCAGGGCGCTCGAAGACCGTCAGCGCGGCCACGAGGATGCCTTCGTCTCGAAACTGTTCGCGGCCTGCCGCGAGCAAGTGTTCCTGCCGCTGCTCGCGGAGGTCGGTTTCGACGAGCTGAAGGTCGCGTTCACCTCGTCGGCGGCGATGCCGTCCGAGCTGATGTCGCTGTGGCAGTTGTGGGGCTTGCAGCTCAAGGAGTGCTACGGCCAGACCGAACTGGTCGGTGCCAATCTGGTGCAGATGGCGGAGTGGCCGAAGGCCGGCAACGTCGGGGTCCCTCTGCCGGATCCGGCCTGGGAAACCGCCGTGCTCCAGGACGGCGAGATGATCGTCCGTGGACCGGGATTGTTCGCGGGCTATTGGAACAAGCCGGACGAGACGAAAGCGGCGCTTCGCGACGGCTGGCTCTACACCGGCGACATCGTCGAAGTGTCGCCGGAAGGAACCTTCAAGCTTGTCGACCGGAAGAAGGAGATCATCAACACGTCGAACGGCAAATCGATCAGCCCGACTCAGATCGAAAACGAGCTGAGGCACAGCCCGTTCATCTCCGAGGCGGCTGTGATCGGCGAGGGGCGAAAATATCTCACCGCCCTGATCGAAGTGGATGCCACCGCCACAATGGACTGGGCGAAGTCGCGCGACGACAAGATCGCGAGTTACGCGGACCTGGCAGGCTCCGAGATCGTCAACCGGCTGATCGAGGCGGAGATCGGCAAGGCCAACGGAAGGCTGGCGCGAGCCGAGCAGATCAAGGCGTTCCGCATTCTGCCGGAGGAGCTGTCGCTCGAGAACGGCGTGATGACGCCGACGCGGAAGAAGCGTCGCAAGCAGATCAACGAGCGCTATCAGTCGCTGATCGCGTCGCTCTACGACGAATCCGAGGAGACATTGATCAAGGCCGAGATGGGCCTTTGACGTCGGCGGTCGCTCCTCAAATGTACGAAACCACTAGTCGAGAAAGATTTCACCCCTTAGCAACAGGACATTGAGATGACCAAGCGAAGCGGAATCACGCGGCGGACGATTGTAGGAAGCGGATTGGGAATTGCGGCAGGCCTGGTATCTAGGCCATCGTTTGCGGCGAACACGAAGGTGAAGGTGGGAGCGATCATGCCCAGCAGCGGCGTGCTGGCGTTTCCCGGTCAAGCCTGCGTGCGCGGCATCGATCTCGGCGTCAAATTCGCGCGTGAGAAGTTCGGCCTCGACATCGAGATTGTTCACGCCGATACGCAAAGCCGTCCGGAGAACGGTCGGATTGCCGCCGAGAGCCTGATCCGGCAGGGCTGCACCGTGCTGATCGGCGCGTGGGATTCCGGCGCCACCATTTCGGCGTTGCAGGCCTGCGAGGCCGCCAAGGTGCCCATGGTGGTCCACATCGCGAGCGCTACCCAGGTGACTTCGCAGGGCTTCACCCAGGTATTCCGCTATTATCCCACGTCGCTGACCATCGTGCGGCAATCGCTGACCGAGCTGAAGTCCGTGCTCGGCACGCTGAAGGATCCGCCGAGCAGCGCGGTCGTTCTCCATCTCAACAACACGATGGGGCAGTCGACGGCGGCCAGCATCGATCAGGCATGGAAGGAAGTGGATGTTCCGCTCAAGATCGCGCAGTACATTGCCTATGACGAGAAAGCGAAGGATCTGTCGGTAGAGGTCGCCAAGGCGAAAGCGTCGGGTGCCGATGCTTTGATCTCGGTCACGCGCGTCAACGACGCGATCATGATCGCGCGCGAATGCATCAAGCAGGGCTGGGACCCAAAGATGGTGTTTTCGCCCAACTCCAACGGCGTGTCGGACAAGGCGTATCACGACGCGCTCGGAAAGTATGGTGACGGTCCGATTCTGTCGGCGTCGTGGCTCAATCCCAAGGGCGCCGAGACCGACAAGATCGTGAAGATGTTCGCGGCCGACTACCCGAATGACTGGTTCGATGCCAATGCGGGCTGCGCGTTCGAGGCGGTGCAGATCGTCGCAGACGCCGTGACGCGGGCGGCGTCGCCGGAGTCGGCGGCGATTCACGGCGCGCTAAAGAAGACCGACATGAGGCCGATCCTGATGTACGGCGACAACACCAAGTTCGACGAGACCGGCCAGAACATCCACTGTTCGATGGTGATGCTGCAGGGTTTGAAAGGCAGGCCGCGGGTGGTGGCTCCAAAGGCCATTGCGGAAGCGTCGCTCGAGTATCCGCTTGCGCCTTACAGCAAACGCTGACGTCGTTACGGGCGGCCCCACGAAAGCGTCGTGGGGTCGCGGTCGTCAAAGGCTCAGGCAGGGACGTGCGAACTAGGGCAAACCGTCCGAATTGATCAGGCGCGACCGCTCGGCAAGGAAGCGGCGGGGGCTCTTTCCCATCGTCTTCTTGAACATCGTGATGAACGCGCTGGGCGTTTCGTAGCCCAGTTCGAGCGACACAGCCTGGACCGAAGTGCCCGCCGTGAGGCGTTGCATGGCGATCAGAATGTGGAGACGCTGGCGCCAGCGCCCGAAGGTCATCCCTGTTTCCTTGGCGATGAAGCGTGCGAACGTACTCTCGCTCATCGCGTAGCGCGAGGCGACTTCGTCCATCGTGCTGCGGTCGCCCGGATTATTCAACAAGGAGGTCGCGAGGTGTTGAAGACGGGCGTCGGGGGAGATCGGCAGATACATTTCATCCGTTGTCGACATCTGCACGAGTTCGTCGAGCAAAACGCGGCCGAGACGGCTGGTTGGTCCTTCCAGCGGATAGAGCGGTGGGAACACCGAGAGACGGTGGATCAATTCGCGCACCAGCGACGTGATCATCAGCGTGCAGCAGGTCCGCGGCAGCATGCTGACCTGCGGATCGATGAACACGGTGTAGAGTTTGCCGAAATCGGCCACGCAATTGCTGTGCTGCACGCCGGCCGGGATCCATACCGCGCCTTGCGGAGGCACGATCCACAAGCCGCCAGGCGCCCGGCACATCACCGAGCCATGAGATGCGACGACCAATTGGCCTTTGCGGTGTGAGTGCAGCGGCAGATCGTCGTTGTCTTTGCTGGTTTCGAGACAGAATGAAGTGACGGGACGATCGAACTGATCCGGATCGACAGGATCATAGTTGATCCGAAGATCGGGCAGATCCATTCGCGCAAATTCGCGATCGAACTCGGTCTCGGGCGGCATTTCAATCCTGCCAATTCGTCAAGTCGGTCAAGCTTTGATGCAGATCCTGCTGCTAGCCGAGGTTAGCTGTTTTGAAAGGTCAGGTCACTAGTCGCGGCGAGCCGTCGAGTTCGCTGATCTGCGACAAGATGCCCGCTACTGCGGCGTGAGCGCTGAGCGATGCGGCATGCTGCGCCGTGACCAAGCGGGAGCACCTGTCAGGCGGCCGACGGCTCGATCACTCGCCCGATTAAACCAACAGCAGAGAATGCTGCAATGCGAGCCTCGGCGTCCCGCCGGAGCCGGGCAATCCGTCGGAACGCGGCCGTATTCAGCAGCACGTGCCATAGCACCCGATGCTACCAAGTGCGGGCTTTCTCGGAGCCCGACGCATGACTGCACACATCGATCCGCCACGCAAGGCCGTCAACGCCGATCAGGATGCGGTCGAAACCGCCGATTGGCTCGCCTCGCTTGGATCGCTCCACCACAGCGCCGGTGCCGAGCGCGTGCGATACATCCTGGCTGCGCTCGATCGGCGTGCGAAGGAGCTCGGCGTTCTGCTGGACTCTCCGCCGTTCTCGCCCTATCGAAATTCGATTCCGCTTGAGCAGCAGAAGCCCTACCCCGGCGACATCGCGATCGAGACCCGCCTGACGGCAATCATTCGCTGGAACGCGCTCGCGATGGTGGTCCGTGCCAACAAGGCCTATGGGGAACTCGGCGGGCACGTCGCCAGCTACGCCTCGGCGGCAGAGATCTTCGAAGTCGGTTTCAATCATTTCTTTCGCGCGTCAAGCTCCGAGTCGGAGGGGGACTTGGTGTATTTCCAGCCGCATTCGTCTCCTGGAGTCTATGCACGAGCGTATCTCGAAGGCCGATTGTCGGACGAAAATCTGAAGCTGTATCGCCAGGAACTGAGTGGCCCCGGTCTGTCGTCCTATCCGCATCCCTGGCTGATGCCAGAGTTCTGGCAGGTGCCGTCGGCGTCGATGGGCCTCGGCCCGATCAGCGCGATCTACCAGGCGCGGTTCATGAAGTATCTGCAGCATCGCGGCCTGGTGCAGACGGCTGGTCGTCACGTCTGGGGTGTGTTCGGCGACGGCGAGATGGACGAGCCGGAATCGATCGCCGGGCTCGCCCTGGCGGCACGGGAAAATCTCGACAACCTCACCTTCGTCGTCAATTGCAACCTGCAGCGCCTGGATGGGCCGGTCCGCGGCAACGGGCAGGTGATTCAGGAACTCGAATCACTTTTCCAGGGCGCCGGCTGGAACGTCATCAAGGTGCTGTGGGGATCGGACTGGGACGATATCTTCGCGCGCGATATCAAGCATGCGCTGCTGCGCAAATTCGCCGACACCGTCGATGGCAAATATCAGACGCTCGGCGCCAAGGATGGGGCCTACAACCTCGCCAACTTCTTCAGCGAGGATCCCGAGGTCCGGGCGCTAGTTGCGCACATGTCGGACGCGGATATCGACGGCCTGAAGCGCGGTGGCCACGACTTCAAGAAGCTGTTCGCGGCCTTTGCCGCCGCGAAGGACATTAAGGGTCGGCCGACCGTCATTCTGGCGAAGACCAAGAAGGGCTACGGCATGGGCGGCGCCGGCGAGTCGCGTATGACGTCGCACCAGGCCAAGAAGCTCGACGTCGACGCGCTGTATGCGTTCCGCGACCGGTTCGCCCTGCCGCTCAGCAACAAGCAAGTCGAGGATCTGGAATTCTTCAGGCCTGCGGAAGACAGCGCGGAAATTCAGTACCTACGCGCCCGTCGCGCGGCACTCGGTGGGTACATGCCGGCGCGGCGACGCGATTCGGCGGCGCTGCCGGTGCCGCCGCTGCAAACCTACGCGGAGTTCGCGCTGCGCGGCGACGGCAAGGAGACGTCGACCACGATGGCGATCGTGCGGCTGTTCACCAATTTGCTCAAGGACAAAACGCTCGGCCCGCGCATCGTTCCGATCGTCGCCGACGAAGCCCGCACCTTCGGAATGGCGAACCTGTTCAGACAGGTCGGCATCTACTCGCCGGCGGGACAGCTCTACGAGCCGGAAGATGCCGGTTCGATGCTGTACTACAAGGAAGCGATCGACGGTCAATTGCTGGAGGAGGGGATCACCGAGGCGGGGGCGATTTCGTCATGGACCGCGGCGGCGACCTCCTACAGCATCCATAACTTCCCGTTGCTGCCGTTCTATATCTACTATTCGATGTTCGGCTTTCAGCGGGTCGGCGATCTGATCTGGGCGGCGGCGGACCAGCGCGCGCGTGGCTTTTTGATCGGGGCGACGGCCGGCCGGACGACGCTCGGCGGCGAAGGCTTGCAGCATCAGGACGGGTCCAGCCATCTGATGGCGGCGACCGTTCCGAACTGCCGGGCCTACGATCCGGCATTCTCCTACGAGGTGGCCGTCATCGTCGATCACGGCATGCGGTCGATGCTCGAGCAGGGCAACGACGAGTTCTATTACCTCACGGCGATGAACGAGAACTATGCGCAGCCCTCGATGCCCGACGATGCACGCGACGGCATCATCAAGGGTCTCTATCGGGTTCTGCCGAGCGCTGACGGGCCGGCGAAGATCAGGCTGGTCGGCTCGGGCGCCATTCTCCCGGAGGCGCTCGCCGCCGCAGCGATGCTGCAAAGCGAATGGAAAGTGGCCTGTGAAGTCTGGTCGGCAACGAGCTTTTCCGAGCTGGCGCGGGAGGCGCGCGATGTGGAGCGAACTAATCGGCTCTCGCCACTGTCGACCCCGGTCGAGAGCCACGTCGTACAATGCCTCGGCGGCAAGGTGCCGATCGTCGCGGCATCGGATTATGTCCGGGCGTATCCGCAACTGATCGGTTCTTACATCGAGGCGCCCTATACGGTGCTGGGCACCGACGGCTTCGGGCGCAGCGATACACGCGCCGCGCTGAGATCGTTCTTCGAGGTCGATCGCAAGCAGATCGTCGTTGCGGCGCTGTCGGCACTGGCAAACTTGGGTCAAGTGGCGCGTGAGCAGGTCGTCGAAGCCATCGCCAGCTACGAATTGCCGACCGGCGTTGCATCGCCTTGGTCGCGCTGAGAGAGGGCGAAGCGCGCATGTCTCGTTCAATTGAAGTCGTTCTGCCAGATATTGGGGACTACAAGGATGTCCCGGTAGTCGAAATCAATGTGTCGGTCGGCGACGAGGTCACGATCGACATGCCGTTGCTGTCGATCGAGTCCGACAAGGCGACGATGGAGGTGCCATCCCCAGCCGCAGGCACGGTGGCCAAACTGATGATCGACGTCGGGGTGCGGGTTTCTCAAGGTTCGGTTCTGATGGTCCTCGAAGGTCGCGACGAATCCACCGCGCCTCCGCCGGCGACTGCGTCGGCACCGCTGGTGGAGCAACGGATCTCGCAGCAGGAGGCGCTGTCACGGCCGGCGCCCGCGGCTCCAGTCGATGACTCGCGAGCACGTGCACAGCAGCCGCAGCCTAGCGGGGCGGCGCATGCATCGCCGTCGGTCCGCGCTTTGGCGCGTGAGCTCGGCGTGACGCTGGACTCTGTCGTGCCCACAGGCCCCAAGGGCCGGATTTTGCGAGAGGATGTGGCGGCCTTCGTCAACGGACTGATGCGATCGAGACCGGCGATGGCGCCTGAGCCCGGCGCCTCGGTCGATTGGCCCAAGGTGGATTTCGAGAGGTACGGCGCGGTCGAGCGCCTGCCGCTGACACGGATCCAGAAGCTGACCGGTACGAACCTCTCGCGCAACTGGAGCGTCATTCCCCATGTAACGAATTTCGACAGAGCGGATGTAACCGACGCCGAAGCCTTTCGTCAGCTCGCCAATGCCGAGGCCGCGAAGGACACGGCGAAGCTCACCATGGTGTCGCTGCTGATCAAGGCCGCGGCCTTGGCGCTGCAGAAATACCCGCGCTTCAATTCGTCGCTCGATGGCGATGAGTTGATCCTCAAGCACTACGTCCACATCGGCGTCGCTGTCGACACGCCGAGAGGTCTGGTCGTGCCGGTGATCCGGGACTGCGATAAGAAGGGCCTTCGGCAGATTGCCGCGGAGATGCGCTCGCTCGCCGACAAGGCGCACGCGGGGCAGCTCGCGTCGGGCGACATGCAGGGCGGCTGTTTCTCGGTGTCGTCTCTCGGCGGCATCGGCGGTCAGGGATTTACGCCCATTATCAACGCGCCCGAGGTGGCGATCCTCGGCGCCGGGCGGGCCGCCACCGAGGCGGTCTGGAACGGCCGCGAGTTTGAACCGCGCCTCATCCTTCCGATGAGTCTGTCGTGGGATCACCGGGTCGTCGACGGCGTGGCTGGGGCCCGGTTTCTGGGCTTCGTCGCGTCGGTGCTCTCCGATCTGCGGCGCTTCGCATTGTGAGGACGCAGATGCGGACAGAGGAAATCCGGGTCCCCGACATCGGGGATTTCCGAGACGTCGAAGTCGTCGAGGTCCACGTCGGGGCGGGCGACGTCGTCGTGCGGGAACAGGCGTTGATCACAGTGGAATCCGACAAGGCCACGCTGGAGATTCCGTCGCCGATCGCAGGGGTGATCACGAGCATGTCGCTGCGTGTTGGAGACAAGGTGTCTCAAGGCTCCATGATTGGCACGGCGTCGGCGTCGGACGAAGCGGGCGCGCAAGGCGAGACGATCTCGGCGGATCAGGATGTTGGCCAGCGCGCAACAGATTATACGCGCTACGATCTTGTCGTGATCGGAGGCGGGCCGGGCGGCTATTCAGCAGCGTTTCGGGCCGCAGACCTTGGACTGAACACCGCGATCGTCGAACGATACGGCACCTTGGGCGGAGTTTGCCTGAACGTTGGATGTATCCCGTCGAAGGCGCTGCTTCATGTTGCGGCCGTCAAGGAGGAAGCCGAACGGATCGCGGACAAGGGCATTCGCTTCGCCGCGCCGCAGATCGATCTGCAGGAGCTGCGCGCCTTCAAGCACGGTACCGTCAAGAAGCTGACGGATGGGCTGAGCCAGATGGCGGCAGCGCGCCGCGTCACGGTGATCCGCGGCATCGCGAAATTCGCCTCCGCCATGCGGCTCGAGATTGTCGGTGAGGGGGCAGGCTCGCAGCAAATTGAATTTGGTCAATGCATCATCGCCACGGGCTCGCGCGCGGTGCAGCTGGCGGTGCTTCCCAAGGACGAGCGGGTCGTGACCTCGACCGGCGCGCTCGCGCTGCGAAGCATTCCGGGCCGCATGCTCGTGATCGGAGCGGGGATCATCGGGCTGGAGATGGCGACCGTCTACAGCTCGCTCGGCGCCAAGATCAATCTTGTCGAAAGGCTTCCCGATATCCTGGCGGGCGTGGATGCCGACGCGGTGAAGATCTGGCGTTCGCGCAACGCGCATCGCTTCGAGCATATCGACGTCGCAAGCAGCGTATCAACCGCCGAAATCACGCCGGACGGCGTGAGGGTCGGTACCACAGGCGCATCGGTACGGACACGATCGTACGATTTGGTGTTGCAATCGGCCGGCCGTGTTCCCAACAGTAGCGAGCTCGGCCTCGAACGGATCGACGTTGCCATCGATTCGAACGGCTTCATTCAGGTCGACGAGCAGATGAGAACGACGGCGCGCAACGTCTTCGCCATCGGCGACGTCGTCGGCGGTTCGATGCTGGCGCACAAGGCCGTTCACGAGGGGCACGTCGCCGCGGAAGTAGCTGCCGGGAAGCCGGCGGCCTTTACCGCGAAGATCGTCCCCAATGTCGCCTACACCGATCCTGAGATCGCCTGGGTCGGCAAGTCCGAGCGTGATGTCGCCGAATCCGGACGGAAGATCCGTTCGGCAAAATTCCCATGGGCCGCGTCCGGCCGGGCCATCGCGTCGGGCGCGTCCTATGGCATGACGAAGCTGCTGTTCGACGCCGAAACCGGTCGCATCGTCGGGGGCGTGATCGTCGGACCGCATGCCGGCGATATGATCGGGGAAATCTGTCTCGCTATCGAAATGGGGGCTGACGCGATCGATATCGGAAAGACCATTCACCCCCATCCGACCCTCGGCGAGACGATCGGCATGGCTGCCGAAGTCCATGAGGGCATTTGCACCGACCTGCCTCCAATCGCTAGAAAGCGGTAGATCAGTTGGCTCAATCGATGTCCGTTATCGAGGCCCTTGAACAACGTCGCGCCGGCGCCAAGCTCGGCGGCGGCGAGAAGCGCATCGACGCGCAGCATGCGCGCGGCCGCCTCACCGCGCGGGAGCGGATCGATCTGCTGCTCGACAAGCATTCGTTCGAGGAGTTCGACATGTTCGTCGAACACCGCTCGACCGAGTTCGGCATGGAGAAGTCCAAGGTGCCGGGCGACGGCGTGGTCACGGGGTGGGGCACCGTCAACGGCCGCAAAACCTTCGTCTTCGCGAAAGACTTCACCGTGTTCGGCGGCTCGCTATCCGAGACCCACGCGCTGAAGATCACAAAACTTCAGGACATGGCAATGAAGGCCCGCGCCCCGATCATCGGGCTTTATGACGCAGGCGGCGCGCGCATCCAGGAAGGCGTCGCCGCGCTCGCCGGCTATTCCTACGTGTTCCGCCGCAACGTGCTCGCCTCCGGCGTGATCCCGCAGATCTCCGTCATCATGGGTCCCTGCGCCGGCGGCGACGTCTATTCGCCGGCGATGACCGACTTCATCTTCATGGTGAAGAACACCAGCTACATGTTCGTCACCGGCCCCGACGTGGTGAAGACCGTGACCAACGAGGTCGTCACCGCCGAAGAGCTTGGCGGCGGCAGCGTGCACGCCACGCGCTCCTCGATCGCGGACGGCGCCTTCGAGAACGACGTCGAGACGCTGCTGCAGATGCGGCGGCTGATCGACTTCCTGCCTGCTAACAACACCGACGGCGTGCCGGAATGGCCGAGCTTCGACGACATCGGCCGAGTCGACATGTCCTTGGACACGCTGATCCCGGACAATCCGAACAAGCCCTACGACATGAAGGAATTGATCCTGAAGGTCGTGGACGAGGGCGACTTCTTCGAGATCGCGGACCTGTTCGCCAAGAACATCGTCACGGGCTTCGGCCGCATCGCCGGCCGCACCGTCGGCTTCGTCGCCAACCAGCCGATGGTGCTGGCCGGCGTGCTCGACAGCGACGCCTCGCGGAAAGCGGCGCGCTTCGTCCGCTTCTGCGATGCCTTCAATATTCCCATCGTCACCTTCGTCGACGTGCCGGGCTTCCTCCCCGGCACCGCGCAGGAGTATGGCGGCTTGATCAAGCACGGCGCCAAGCTGCTGTTCGCCTATTCGCAGTGCACTGTGCCGCTGGTGACCATCATCACCCGCAAGGCCTATGGCGGCGCCTTCGACGTCATGGCCTCCAAGGAGATCGGCGCCGACATGAACTACGCCTGGCCGACAGCGCAGATCGCGGTGATGGGCGCCAAGGGCGCGGTCGAGATCATCTTCCGCAGTGACATCGGCGACTCCGACAAGATCGCCGCGCGCACCAAGGAATACGAGGACCGCTTCCTGTCACCCTTCATCGCCGCCGAGCGCGGCTACATCGATGACGTCATCATGCCGCACTCGACCCGCAAGCGGATCGCGCGGGCGTTGTCGATGCTGAAGGACAAGAAGGTCGAGATGCCCCTGAAGAAGCACGATAATTTGCCCTTGTGACCATGTTCAAACGCATCCTGATCGCCAATCGCGGCGAAATCGCCTGCCGGGTCATCAAGACCGCACGCAAGATGGGAATTCAGACGGTTGCCGTCTATTCCGAGGCTGACCGCGACGCCCTCCATGTCGAGATGGCCGACGAGGCCGTTCTGATCGGCCCGCCCGCCGCGGCCGAGAGCTATCTGGTGATCGAGAAGATCGTCGAGGCCTGCCGCAAGACCGGCGCCGAGGCCGTGCATCCCGGCTACGGCTTCCTGTCCGAGCGCGAGGCGTTTCCGCGCGCGCTGGAAGCGGCCGGCATCGTCTTCATCGGCCCGAACCCCGGCGCGATCGCCGCGATGGGCGACAAGATCGAATCCAAGAAGGCTGCCGCCAAGGCCAAGGTCTCGACCGTGCCGGGCTATCTCGGCGTCATCGAGGACGACAAGCACGCGGTGAAGATCGCCGACGAGATCGGCTACCCCGTGATGATCAAGGCCTCGGCCGGCGGTGGCGGCAAGGGCATGCGCATCGCGCATTCCACATCCGAGGTCGCGGAAGGTTTCAATCTCGCCAAGGCCGAAGCCAAGGCCTCGTTCGGCGACGATCGGGTCTTCGTCGAGAAGTTCATCGTCGATCCCCGCCACATCGAGATCCAGGTGCTGGGCGACAAGCACCGCAACGTCATCTATCTCGGCGAGCGCGAATGCTCGATCCAGCGCCGCAACCAGAAGGTCATCGAGGAGGCGCCGTCGCCGCTGCTCGATGAGGCCACCCGCCGCAAGATGGGCGAGCAGGCGGTCGCGCTGGCCAAGGCCGTGAATTACGATTCCGCCGGCACTGTCGAGTTCGTCGCAGGGCAAGACAAGAGCTTCTACTTCCTGGAGATGAACACGCGTCTCCAGGTCGAGCATCCCGTCACCGAGCTCGTCACCGGCGTCGACCTCGTCGAGCAGATGATCCGCGTTGCCGCCGGCGAGAAACTCGCGCTCACGCAGAAGGACGTCACGCTGACCGGCTGGGCCGTGGAATCGCGCCTCTATGCCGAGGACCCGTTCCGCAACTTCCTGCCCTCGATCGGGCGGCTGGTGAAATATCGCCCGCCGGCGGAAGTGAGCAAGGACGGCATCACCGTGCGCAACGACACCGGCGTGCAGGAAGGCGGCGAGATCTCGATCCATTACGATCCGATGATCGCAAAGCTCGTCACCCATGCGCCGTCGCGCGCGGCCGCGATCGAGGCGCAGGCGACCGCGCTCGACTCGTTCTATGTCGATGGCATCAGGCACAACATCCCGTTCCTGTCCGCGCTGATGCATCATCCGCGCTGGCGCGGGGGCAATCTCTCAACCGGCTTCATCGCGGAAGAATTCCCCAAGGGCTTTTCTGTGCGCGTGCCCGAAGGCGAGGTCGCGCTGCGGATCGCCGCGGTCGGTGCCGCCATCGATCACGTGCTCGGCGAGCGCAAGCGGCGGATCTCCGGCCAGATGGGCGGCCGTATCGTGCAGCGCGAGCGCCGCCGTGCGGTCTGGCTCGACCGCCAGGAGATTTTGCTCGAGGTTGCCCGCGAGGATGAGGCGATCGCGGTGCGGTTCGTCGACGCCGAGGGCAAGGTGGGTCATGCGCATCCGCTGCAGTCCGCATGGAAGCCGGGCGATCCGGTCTGGCAGGGCACCATCGATGGCCACGTCGTCGCGGTGCAGGCGCGGCCGATCGCCAACGGAATCCGCCTCGCGCATCAGGGCGTCGAGGTGCCGGTCTATGTCTGGACCGAAGCGGAGGCGGCTTCGGCCCGGCTGATGCCGGTGACGACAGCCTCCGACACCGGCAAGAAGCTGCTCTGTCCGATGCCAGGTCTCATCGTCTCGATCGCGGTGACCGAAGGGCAGGAGGTCAAGGCCGGCGAGACGCTGGCCGTGGTCGAAGCCATGAAGATGCAGAACGTGCTGCGCGCCGAGCAGGACGGCACCGTGAAGAAGATCCACGCCAGTGCGGGGGCCACGCTGGCGGTGGACGCACTGATTTTGGAGTTTTCCTGAATACTGCAAGAGGTCGCGACCTGAGATAGGCAGCTTGTCTGCAGGAATTCCGGTTACTTACAGATAGAAGTGATGCTGAGCAGTTCGGCGTCACTTGGGACTAAGTGGGGCTGATGAATACCGAACGGTTCGCATTGGCATCGGGCTTTGCGCCTGCTTCACGCGAGGGCTGGCGCACGCTGGTTGACGGCGTGCTAAAGGGAGCGCCGTTCGAAAAGCTGATTGGAAAGACGTACGACGGCTTGAGAATCGAGCCGATTTACCTCCGTGCGAAAGACATTACGCCGGTCGAGGGGAGGGCACCCGCGGCGCATTGGCAGATCATGCAGCGCATCGATCATCCGGACGCGGTGACGGCCAACAGGCAGGCCCTTCAGGATATAGAGAATGGAGCGACGGGCCTGGCACTCGTCTTTGCCGGGGCCAACTGCAGCCGCGGGTTCGGCCTCGATCAAACGGCGGGCGCCGTCGCCACAGCTTTAAAAGACGTCCACCTTGATGCCGGCATTGGAATTGAACTTCAGATTGGTGCACACGGGCGTAAGACCGCTATCCATGTCGCGGAATATGTGAAGTCGGTCGGCCTCGATCCCGCCATCTGCGACATTCGATTTGGGCTCGATCCGCTGGGCGCGTGCGCCCTCCGCGGACGCAGTCCATACACTTGGGACGAAATCGCGCGAACTGTTGCCAGCACGGTAAAAGGGCTTTTATCGCTGGGATTCAAGGGGCCGTTTACCGTGAGCGATGGGCGTATCGTTCATGATGCCGGCGGCTCAGAAGTGCAGGAGCTTGCCTTCGTGCTTGCCTGCGGCGTGGCATATCTGCACGCTATGGAGGCGGCGCGCATTCCGCTGGATCAAGCGCGAAGTATGATCTATGCGCGACTCGCTGCTGACGCCGACCAGTTTTTGACCATGGCCAAATTCCGCGCGTTGCGACTCCTCTGGGCGCGCATCGAATCGGCGTGCGGCCTTGCGCCAAAGCCGCTGTTCATCGCGGCCGACAGCTCCTGGCGTATGTTGACCCGGCGCGATCCCTACGTAAACATGTTGCGCGCTACCTTGGCGACATTCTCTGCGGGAATCGCCGGTGCCAATGCGATCACGGTTCTGCCGCACACGTTGGCGCTGGGCCTTCCAGACTCGTTTGCCCGGCGCGTGGCCCGCAACACGCAGCTTCTGCTGCTGGAGGAAAGCAATCTTGCCAAGGTTAGCGATCCTGCCGCAGGTGCTGGCGGCATTGAGGCGCTAACAACGGAGCTTTGCGACGCGGCCTGGAAGAGTTTCCAAGAGACTGAAAATGCGGGCGGCATCTTTGCCGCTCTCCAGCAGGGAGCGCTTCAGGCGAAGATCACAGCTACGCGCACAGCGCGCGGTGCAAATCTCGCGAAGCGCCGCGACCCGCTGACCGGAGTGAGCGAGTTCGCAAACCTTGGCGAAGGCGCAGCGGCGGTACTGAACGTAACACCGATGGCTCTTCCGCCTAACATTGACCAGAGATTCGTATTCGATGCACTGCCGCCAATCCGCCTTGCGGAACCATTCGAATCGCTCCGCGACAAGTCCGATACGATATTGAAGCTACGCGGCGTGCGGCCGCGAGTGTTTCTTGCTAGCCTGGGCACACCGACCGACTTTACGGCCCGCGCGACCTTCGCGAAGAGCTTCTTCGAAGCCGGAGGAATTGAGGCTATCGACGGCGCAGGCATCGCCGATCCAGCCGAGCTTGCCCTTGCATTCACGAACTCTGGTGCCGAACTCGCCTGCCTTTGCTCCAGCGATAAGATCTATGCGGAGCGCGCCGAAAACTCCGCCCAAGCGCTCCAGCAAGTCGGTGCTAGGCACATCTATTTGGCGGGACTTCCCTCTCAATTCGAGGCCGCGTTTCGGCGGGCTGGCATCGGCAGCTTCATCCACGTCGGTTGCGACGTCTTGGCAACGCTAAAAGCCGCTTACGACTGGATCCAAAACCCGAAGATCGCCTTTGGATAATTGCCAATCGAACGCGAGCACTCAAATGTCATCCATCAGCGATATCCCGAATTTTGCAAATGTTGCTTTCGAAAGGTGCTCGGTCGTCGCTTCTTCTGTTCCCGTCGATCCGTGGGCGACTCCGGAGGGCATTCCGGTCAAGTCGGCATACGGAGAAGCAGATATCGCCGGGCTCGATTTCCTTGAGACCTGGCCAGGTATCGCGCCGTATCTGCGCGGGCCCTACCCGACCATGTATGTCAACCAGCCCTGGACGGTCAGGCAATATGCCGGCTTCTCCACGGCGGAGGATTCCAATGCGTTCTATCGGCGCAATTTGGCTGCCGGACAGAAGGGCCTCTCGGTCGCCTTCGATCTCGCAACCCATCGTGGCTATGATTCCGATCATCCGCGGGTGGCCGGCGACGTCGGCATGGCCGGCGTGGCCATCGACTCCATCTACGACATGCGAACGCTGTTTGCGGGCATCCCGCTCGACCAGATGAGCGTGTCCATGACCATGAACGGCGCAGTGCTGCCGATCCTCGCGTTGTACGTCGCAGCCGCAGGCGAACAGGGCGTGCCGCCGGAAAAACTCTCAGGGACGATTCAGAACGACATTCTGAAAGAGTTCATGGTGCGCAACACCTATATCTATCCGCCCTCGCCTTCGATGCGGATCATTTCCGACATCTTCGCCTTCACCTCGCAGAAGATGCCGAAATACAATTCGATCTCGATCTCCGGCTATCACATGCAGGAGGCCGGCGCGACGCAGGACCTCGAGCTCGCCTATACGCTCGCCGACGGCGTCGAATATCTGCGTGCGGGACTAGCCGCCGGTCTCGATGTCGATCGCTTCGCGCCGCGCCTGTCGTTCTTCTGGGCGATCGGCATGAACTTCTTCATGGAAGTCGCCAAGATGCGCGCCGCGCGCCTGCTCTGGGCAAAACTCCTGAAGCCGTTCAACCCGAAGGATCCGCGCTCGCTCTCCCTGCGCACGCATTGCCAGACCTCGGGCTGGTCGCTGACGGCGCAGGATGTCTTCAACAATGTGATGCGCACCACCGTGGAGGCGATGGCGGCGACGCAAGGCCACACCCAATCGCTGCACACCAACGCGCTCGACGAGGCCCTGGCGCTGCCGACGGATTTCTCGGCGCGCATCGCGCGCAACACGCAGCTCTTCCTGCAGCAGGAAAGCGGCACGACCCGGATCATCGATCCTTGGGGCGGCTCCTATTATGTCGAGCGGCTGACGCGCGACCTCGCGGCCAAGGCGTGGGGCCATATCCAGGAGGTCGAGGAGCTCGGCGGCATGGCCAAGGCGATCGAGGCCGGCGTGCCGAAGCTGCGCATCGAGGAGGCCTCGGCCAAGACGCAGGCCCGCATCGATGCCGGCCGGCAGGCGGTGATCGGCGTCAACAAGTACAAGCCGACCGACGAGGTGCCGATCGATATCCTCAAGGTCGACAACACCAATGTCCGGCGGCTGCAGATCGACAAGCTGGCGCGGCTGAAGTCCGAGCGCAACCAGAAGGACGTGGATGCCGCGCTCGCGGCGCTGACGCGCTCGGCCGGCGAAGGCAACGGCAACCTTCTGGCGCTTGCGATCGACGCGGCGCGCGCGAAGGCGACCGTCGGCGAAATTTCTGACGCGATGGAAAAAGTGTTCGGCCGCCACCGCGCCGAGATCAAGTCCATCACCGGCGTCTACAAGCGGGAGGCGTCCGCCATGGGTAATCAGGTCGAAAAGGTGCAGGCGCTGATCGACGCCTTCGAGGAGGCGGAAGGTCGACGCCCGCGCATTCTCGTGGCGAAGATCGGCCAGGACGGCCACGACCGCGGCCAGAAGGTGATTGCGTCCGCCTTTGCCGATATCGGCTTCGACGTCGACATCGGGCCGCTGTTTGCGACCGCTGACGAGGCCGCCCGCCAGGCGGTCGAGAACGACGTGCACATCCTCGGCGTCTCCTCGCTTGCCGCCGCCCATCTCACCGCGGTGCCGGAGCTGAAGGCCGCGCTGAAGAAGCAAGGCCGCGAGGACATCATGATCATCATCGGCGGCGTGGTGCCGCCGCAGGACTATGATGAGCTCTACGCCGCCGGTGCCGAAGCCATCTTCCCGCCCGGTACCGTGATCTCAGACGCCGCGGATCAGCTGATCCAGAAGCTCAATGCTCGGCTCGGGCACAGTGAGGCGGCATATAGTAAGCGCCACGGCAGATAGTAACGGCGTATCGGTCCAGATTGAAAGCTCAAAGCCGGGGCGTCGAACGTACGATTTGATCCTGCAGTCCGCAGGCAAAGTGCCTAACAGCGCAAATCTGGGCTTGGAGAAGATTGGTGTAAGATGCGACGCATAGGTTTCGTTGCAGTCAATAGGCAAATGCGGACGAATTTGCCTCATATTTTCGCGATCGGCGATGTCGCGGGTAACCCGATGCTCGCCCATAAGGCGGTTCACGAGGGGCATGTCGCGGCAGAAGCGGCTGCCGGGCTCAAGAGCTTCTTTGACGCGAAGATCGTCCCGAACGTCGCCTACACTGATCCTGAGGTGGCCTGGGTTGGCATCATGGAACATGAAGCGGCCTCCTCAGGCAGGCACGTTAGATCCGCGAAGTTTCCGTGGGCTGCCTCGGGCAGAGCGATCGCCTCGGGCGCGTCTTATGGCATGAACAAGCTGATCATCGACCAAGAGACGCACCGCATCATCGGCGGTGTGAACGTTGGCCCGCACGCTGGCGACATGATTGGAGAAATCTGCCTGGCGATCGAGATGGGCGCCGATGCAATTGATCTCAGCAAGACCATCCATCCGCATCCGACGTTCGGAGAGACAATAGGCCTGGCTGGCGAAGTGTATGAAGGTGTTTGCACGGATGTGTTGCCGGGTCCGAAGAGATCGACCAAGCGCGCGAGCCACTAGAAATCCAAAAACTTGAGCCGGCATCAGGTGCCTCGTTGCCGTTCGTTCATAGGGGACCCGAATATGGCGGGGAGTTCTCGCAGGGAAGTAAAGGTACCTTTGAGCGTTCAAGAGGAGGAATTTGCCGCGGCATGTCGAGACTTCGTTCTGGAGACGAAACCTGATCTCGCGGCATCCATCGTCATTGTAGACAACCAGCTCAGGATTGTGAACGATCCGCATGTTCGGCTCGCGTTTGTAGAACTTGGTCTTGCCAGATTGGTACGAGTTCTACATCTCGCAATCGAGGGCAAGGCGATTGCGCTCAAAAGAGTGCCAAGACTCCTGTTCGACCTGGCGAGCTATAGAAGGAAGATACTCCGCGCGCTAGGTAGGGACGATTGAGGACAGCCCCTCGGGTCACTAGCACGATTCATTCAGCGCGCAGAGTCATGGAATAGATACTCATCGACGCAACGGGGACCGGCAGTCATCCCTTGGCAGGAGATTCGGATCTCTGAATTGCAAAGGCGGGTACGGCGGTGCGGGCATTGCGAGATCGGAGCCGGGCGATGAAATGAACCGGACGCGTGGAGCCTGGTGATCGGGACCTTCCAAGTCTCGCGCGCGCTCTTTGTCGTGCTGTCGAAATCGTACGACCCGTCAAATGCCGGAAACGGTGCGGAGAGATGCCGACTTCAGCACAAAATGCGGTCTGACATGTACGATAGTATTGCTGCCGGAGGTCGTTCGTAGGGTTTCTACGATCGAATTCCGCATTCGGCGTCTGCGAAAGATTTGCGATCTTTCGTTTTCCTCCCTCTACTCGGCCCGGCGCGATCGCCGGGCCCTTTTTCTCGGCTGCTGACGATATCTAGTGCCGCTCGAAGCCGGTTGATCAGCGTCGTATGATCTTCTTCAAGATTTCGGTGAGCGCTCGAAATTCATCTTGGGTCAGCGGAGCGAATGTCTCGCCGGAAATCTCGCCAATAGTTTCAATCGCTGCGTTCGCTATCCGTCTTCCCTTCTCGGTCAAATCTATCTCGCGTCGCCGCGGATCCAGAGGGTCTTTGGAGCTCTTGATGAGGCCGCGAGATTTCAGGCGATTGATAACGCCGGTGATGGTCGCCGAATCATAATGAATTAGCCGTCCTAAGTGGTTTTGCGAGCAAGGGCCTACCTCCTTCAATTTCGCTAGCGTCGAGAATTGGGGCCCCGTTAATTCTTCAATCATCTTAGCGGCAAAGATGGACGTGTGAGTACGGAGCGCGACTCGCAACAAAAAGCCCGGTGCGTCATCCAGCCGGTACGAATCTATAGCTTCTTTCACTTTCCCGGCCGCGCGCGGCTTTGTCTTGGGTTGCACCACTTTTTGCTTCCTTGCCGTAGGTTGCCTCAGTTCAAGAAATACAGGCCTCAAGCTCCGAAGGTCTCCGGTGCCGGCCGATTGTCTACATTTCCCGACCTAGGAAATCCATCTTTGTTCGACTTCATTCTGTTTAATGCGATTTGCTTCGTTGAGAGCCCCGGAAGTGGCTCGCTTCGATGCGTCCGTCGTTCGCATATCGAAATCCGCTCCGCCTAAGAGGCAAACCCATTCTCGCACGCGCTGGGCTAGACCGATTCGCCCCGGCTTGCCTCCGATCACGGGAAGAGAACATCTGATACTTGCAAGCAAGTGCAGCACTTGCATACAAGTGATAAATGTTGTAGTGTCCTAAGATTGCTCCCCGGACCTTGGCTTCACGCCTTACGGACCGGCGCACCAAAGTACCATCGGATTTGCGTATGTCGGCGATTGACAACATGAGTTCCGTTCGGCCCGACCTGATCGAAAAGGTTACGGGCCGCGCCGAGTACGTTACCGACCTGACGGTTCCGGGGATGCTGCATGGGTTTGTGGTTCGCTCGCCAGCCATTCATGCCCGCATCGCTTCTGTCGATTCGAGCGTTGCACGGGCCATGGACGGCGTTGTGGACGTGCTGATCGGCGAAGACGTCGCCTCGTTCGGTAACTGGGGCGTTGTGCTTAAAGACCGGCCGATCATTGCGACCGACCGCGTGAGATATGTGGGCGAACCCGTCGCCGTGGTAATCGCGGAGACAATCGAGATCGCAGAAAACGCCGCAGAACTAGTCGATGTGGGATACGATGACCTTCCGCGCGCAACGACCATCCAGGAAGCCCTAGCGGAAGAAGCGCCGCTCATCCACGAGCGCCATGAAAATCTGGAAGACTTTTATTTCAAGGGCGGCGCCCGGCCGACCCAGAACACCAACATTTTCCACACTTACCGGAACAACGTCGGAGACGTTGACGCGGCGGAGGCGACCGCAGCGTATATCCACGAAGATCGCTTCACCTTCCCGGCCATTTCTCACTTCGCAATGGAGCCGCATGCGGTCATTGCGGATTTCCAGCGGGACTCTCTGACGGTTTGGGCAGGTGCACAAACGCCGACCGCTGTTCAGAAAGTGCTATCGCGCCTCTTCGGGCTGCAACTGGCCAAGGTCCGGGTGATCGTTCCGTTTGTCGGCGGAGGGTTTGGCGGCAAGGCCTCGGTGAAGATTGAGCCTTTGGTCGCCGCTGCTTCGTGGAAGGTGCAGCGCCCGGTCCGGATTGCCCAATCCATAGCTGAATCGATGCTCACGTGCAGAAGGTTGGGCGCCGACATCACGATTCGAACGGCTGTGGACGCCAACGGACGGATCCTCGCCAAGAGCGCCAAACTGCTGCTCGATGGCGGGGCATATTCCGACACAGGCTCGGCCGTCGCCACTAAAGCGGCAAATCGCATCATGGGCCCCTACGCGGTGCCCAATCTGCGTCTTGAGGCCTGCGCGGTCTACACGAACACCGTTCCAGGTGCGGCGTTCCGCTCGATCGGGGGGCCGCAAGCTGTTTGGGCCAAAGAATCGCACATGGATAATGTCGCGGCGGCAATCGGCATGGATCCGTCCGAGTTTCGGTTGCGGAATTTGGCGTCCCGCGGTGAGCGCATCCGCCCCGATTTGCGGGCGTTCGATATGGATATGAGTGAGCTGATGGGCCGAGTGACCCAGTCGTTCGCATCGGACGTGAAGGCCTCCAACCGGCAAGCGCGCGGATTGGCAGTCGCCGCGACCGATCCGGCCAATACGCCGATTAGTAACGCGATCGTACGTCTCAAGATCGACGGGTCGATCCTCGTTTCGGTCTCCAGCATTGAAGTCGGCCAGGGCGCGCACGCGACCATGGCGCGCATCGCATCGCAGACCTTGAAGCAGCCAGCCTCCGCGGTAACCGTCTTGCGCACCGATACGGCCGTCGCCCCTTACGACTGGGGCACAGGCGCAAGCCGATCGACCGTGGTCGTCGGCCTTTCCGTCGAGAATGCCGCACTCGACGCAGCCGATCAGATACTCGAAATGGTTGCTGATGTTTGGGAGCTTCCCCGGGAGAACCTCTCGCTTGTTGAGGGCGGTGTCACGACCGGATCCGAGGTTCTCACTTTCCACCAGATTTTTCACCGCACGCTGGGTGTCGATTCGGGAGAGGTCATCGGCCGCGGCGCGATTACGCCACGCTCGAAGAAGGGCGCCCTGGTTGAGTCCCCTCTGTTCTGGGAGACTTCCGCGGGCCTCGCTGAAATCATTGTCGATGAAGACACCGGCGAGATCCATGTCACCCGATATGCCAGCGCCGCTGACGTCGGCCGCGTGATCAATCGCGTTGCGGCGGAAGGGCAGGACGAGGGGGCTGCAATCATGGGCCTCGGACACGCACTTTATGAAGTGCTGGAGTTCGAGGATGGCCAGCCGGTCAATGCGACGCCGATCGATTATTCGATACCGCGCATCTCCGACGTTCCCCCCGTGTTTGACACCATCCTTGTCGAAAACGGCGACGGTCCCGGTCCAGGCGGCGCCAAGGGAATGGGCGAGGGAGCGATCCTTCCGGTCGCGCCCGCGATCGCCAA
This sequence comes from Bradyrhizobium sp. 164, assembly GCF_023073715.1. GTDB lineage: Bacteria > Pseudomonadota > Alphaproteobacteria > Rhizobiales > Xanthobacteraceae > Bradyrhizobium. The sequence goes on along the minus strand of NZ_JADPKA010000097.1, from coordinate 258,414 downwards.
TGCGCTGTTCTCCGCCTACGGCATTCGGATCACCGAGCTGCCAATGACGCCCGAAAAGGTATGGCGCGCCCTGCAGAAGAGGAACTGAATTCATGGAATTCAATATGTCGATGGTGGTGCCCGCGACGCCGGCGGAGCTTTGGAGCACGCTGATCGACGTCCCTCGCATATCGGGTTGCATCCCCGGCTGCGAAAACGTCGAGGAAATCGAGCGGCTTGCAACTTACAAAGCGACCGTCAAACAGAAGATCGGCCCGTTCAAGGTCGAGGTCCCGGCCGACATCATCGTTGAATCGATAACGGAGCCGTCTCACGTCCGCACGCGCGCCACGGGCCGCGACAAGATCACCGGGACGAGGCTGGCGGTTGTTCTCGACGTGACTGTGACGCCGGAAGGGGCGGGGTCCACATTCGCCGTGGACGCGAAGGTCGACGTGCAAGGTCGCCTCGCGACTATGGGGTTCGGCGTCATCAAGCGTCGCGTCGATCAGAACTTCGAGGAGTTCGAGAAGCGGCTCAAAGAAATGTTGGGCGCGACCTGATCATGCTGCCTTCACCCTTCGCATTCGAGAGGCCTTCGACGATTGCCGGCGCCGTACGTGCGGTCGGAAAGTCCGGTGACGGCATGTTCTACTCCGGCGGAACCGAATTGCTACTGGCGTTGAAGTTGCGCGTCATCCATACGGACCGGCTCATCGACATTAAGGGAATCAACGGACTTGACCGCATTGCTCTGAACGATGCGAATGACATCGAACTCGGTGCGCGCTGTACGCACAACAAGATCGCCAATGATCCTGTTATTCGCGCGCATGTGCCGGCGCTGTCCTCGCTCTGTGCCAACGTTGCGAACATCAGGATCCGCAGCGTTGGAACGATCGGAGGCAATCTGTGCTTCGGAGAGCCCCACGCCGATCCGCTGACTATGCTCGCGGCCTTGGACGCACGGCTGGTGCTTATTGGCCCCAGCGGTACGCGTGTCGTTCACGCTGACGATTTCATCCGAAGTGAGCTGGAAACGGTGCGGGAGCCGGATGAGCTTCTGACAGTCATTGCGTTTTCGCGCCCTACCGGACCGGTGACCTATCGGCGGTTCAAGCATGGTGAGAGGCCCTCGGTGAATGTCGCGATGGCTTGGTCGCTGGGCCCCAGCGGAAGGACGATCAGAAGCGCCCGCGTGCGGGTCGGAGCGCTCGGTTCGCGACCTCAGCCTTTGAAGGCCATCGAAGATGTCCTCCAGGGCATATCCGTCGCTGAAGTCCGCCCGGCGATCGAGGCGGTGCTCCCGACGGCGCTGGGCGAGTTGGAAGTCAACGAGGATCGGCATGGCGGCGCCGAATATAAGCGGCACCTTGCAGGTGTCTTGCTTCTCCGAAACGCGGACGAGGCGATCGCCGCAGCCGGGAGCGCGTGAAATGACACATGTGCTGCCCATTTCATTCTCGCTGAACGGCCAGGCGATCGCGATCGACGTTCCTGCCCATACGCTATTGATCGACCTGATCCGGGATCGCCTTGGCCTGAAGGGGACGAAGCGCTCCTGTGACATGGAGGTGTGCGGCGCCTGCACCGTTCTGCTCGACGGTGAGCCGATCTCGAGTTGCACCACGCTCGCCGTCGATGTCGATCAGCGGGAGGTCACGACGATCGAGGGCGTAACGCCGCCCGGGGGCCTATCGCGGATTCAGAAGGCGTTCGTGCTTCACGGCGGCCTTCAGTGCGGCTTCTGCACGCCGGGCTTCATTATGGCTGTCACAGCGTTGCTGAAGGCGACGCCGCACCCGACTGACGAAGAAATCCGTCACTACCTGCACGGCAACCTCTGCCGCTGCACCGGATACGCCAAGATTGTCGAGGCCGTAAGGAGCCTTGCCGCCGAGCAAGTCTCCGAAGACGCCGCCGAGCCCGTCGCAAGATAGCGCAATGTCGTTTGGAGATATCATGATTCTTGAACAGGTCAGTAAATCGAGTGTCCTCATTGCCGGCGCCGGCATCGGCGGCTTGGCGATGGCGCTTTCGCTGCTTCGTCGCGGCATCGATTGTGACGTATTTGAGCAAGCGTCCGAGTTGCGCGAGGTCGGAGCCGGCCTTTGGATCTCCATGAACGGCGTGCGCGTTCTTCGGGATCTCGGCCTCACCGAACAGGTCGAGCAGAACTGCATCGCGGCCGAGCGACGCTCGATCCGGCTCTGGAACACCGGTGATAGGTGGCCGCTCTACAACCGCAGCTCCGACGCGGCGCGCAATCAGCCCTATCTGCTGCTCCGTGCTCACCTGCTGAAGATTCTCGTCGACGGCGTGCGCGAGTTGAAGCCGGGCGCCATTCATCTGAGCGCCCACGTTGTCGGGTTCAGTCAAGACGACGAAGGGGTTCGGGCCAAGCTTGCTGATGGCTCCGAAGTCGAAGGACGCGCGCTGATCGGCGCTGACGGTGCGCATTCGAAGGTCCGCCTTGGCCTCATCGGCAACATCGAGAGCGAGTACACGAAGGCCATCGCCTGGCGTGGTCTCGTGCCCGTCGACCGCCTTGCGCGGCATCAGCGCGAACCCGAGGTGGCAACCTGGATCGGACCCACCGCTCATGTCACTGCCTATCCGGTCCGTTGGCAGAACACCGTCATGATGACCTTTTCGGGCCAGGTCGACCATGACGACTGGCTCCTCGAATCCTGGTCGGAGAAGGGTTCTGTCGAGGAATGCCTGAAGGACTTCAAGGGCTGGCATCCGGACATCATCGAACTGGTCGGGAATGTGGATACCCTGAACAAGTGGGGACTGTTCGTGCGGCCGTCGCTGGGTACGTGGTCGAAGGGATGCGTCACCCTGCTCGGCGACGCCTGCCATTCGATGCTGCCGTACCTCGGGCAGGGCGTGAACATGGCCCTGGAGGATGCATCCGTCCTCGCCCGTTGCTTCGAGGAGAATCCCGATGACATCGCGGCGGTATTCAAGACGTATCAGGGCCTGCGGCTCGATCGCACCACCAAGGTCGCAAAATCGGCGGCCGGCATGCTGCCGATCTTTCATAACCAGGCGCTGTGCAAGCCGGAGACAGCGGGTGACTACATCAAGACCCAGTGGGCACCGGACGCGACGGCTGCGCGATACGATTGGATCTACCAGTACGACGCGGCCACCGCGCCGCTTCACTGACATGCTCACGATTGTGACCTCTGGAGCGCAACAGTGACTGGCACCAGGCACCCCTGGGACGACGTGATACCGCTGGACGAGCGCGAAACCTATGCCCTCGCAGGGCTGGGTGGTGCGGCGGGATTCGGCAGACGACCGGCGTTGCTGGTCATCGACGTGCAGTATCGTTCGGTCGGCGACCGGCCGATGCCGATCCGCGACGCGATCAAGCAATACCCCACCAGCTGCGGCGAGGCCGGTTGGCATGCGATCGCACACATCGCCGAATTGGTGCTGCTGTTTCGCGAGAAAGAACGGCCGGTGATTTTCCCGCATGTCGCGCGGAAGGTAGGCCAGGACCAGGGCGCGTTTTCGGCGAAGATCCCGGGTATCATGCGGATCCCGTCCGAGGGCTACGACTTCGTCCGAGAGGTGGCTCCGGAGCCCGGCGAGTTGCTGCTGCCGAAAACTCAGGCAAGCGCGTTCTTCGGCACTCCGCTTGCGACCTATCTGATCGGTGCCGGCGTCGACTCGCTGGTGGTGACCGGCTGCACGACCAGCGGCTGCGTGCGGGCTTCGGTTGTGGATGCGTGCGCACTGAACTTCAAGTCAATTGTGCCGAGCGATGCGGTCTACGACCGCTCGCCCACGTCTCACGCCGTCAACCTGTTCGATATCGCCAGCAAATACGCGGATGTCATGCCGACGCAGGTCGCCATCGAGCGGCTTCGCGCGCTGTCGGATGACCACACAAAGGATCAGCAGACGTGAGCGGCGCCGCGGCATCCGGATTGCTTTACGGCGCCAATGTGCACGCCAACGGCATTCGGCAGCATTATTTGCGGTTCGGCGGGACCGGGCCGGAGATCATCATTGTCCCTGGCATCTCGACGACTGCGGCGCAATGGGCCTTCATCGCAGAACGCCTGTGCTCCGGACACGACGTTTTCGTGCTCGATGTCCGCGGTCGCGGCCTTTCCGAAAGCGGCCCGCATCTCAATTATTCGCTCGACGCATGCGCATCCGACCTCATCGGGTTCGCTGAAGCGCTTGGAATGGGCCCTTATACGCTGCTGGGCCACTCGATGGGCGGCCGCATCGGAATCCGCGCCGCGCGTTGGCGGCCATCGTCCATGGACCAACTGATACTGGTCGATCCGCCGGTCTCCGGTCCCGGACGCCGCGCCTATCCGATTCCGGTCGAACCGCTTCTCAAATTGCTTCAAAGCGCGAAGCGCGGAGAAGCCGACGCGGCGCTGCGAAGCCCCTCTGCTCCGCGGTGGCCCGAGCTGCACATCCGCACTCGGGCCGAGTGGATGCATACCTGCGACGAGCGTGCTCTCATCGAGAGCCATAAAGGCTTTCATGACGATGATATCCACCGCGACCTCGCCCATCTCGGCGTTCCCACCGCATTGATCGTCGCCGGGCGGGGAGGGGTCATTCGACCCGAAGATGAAGCGGAAATTCGCGGATTGCTGCCGTCGATCGCGATCAGGACGCTGGAAAGCGCGGGTCACCAAATGCAGATCGACGATACCGAGGGCTTCCTTTCGATCGTCGAAGAGCTTCTAGCGCGACCACGCGATCGGTTCGACGGCCGCGTGTCTACGTTCGGCAAACAGGAGATCAGTGAAGATGTCCCGACAAATCGTTGATGTTGAAATGCTCGAGCTCTTCAAGGCCGAGCTGACACTCTGCAAGGTGAAGAAGGGCGAAGTCGTTGCGGTCCTGAGCGGCGGCGAGGATCAGCAGGAATACGCCCAGGCCTTCATGCTGGCCGCGCAGAGCCTCGGCGCAACGACCTTTCATCTCAACGTGCCCAAATACGGCCAGGGCAAGGTCGCAGGCCTGCAGGGCCGGCATGCGCTCACGGGCAACCAGCCGGCGATCGATACGCTCAAGCGCGTGGACATGGTGATCGATCTCCTGGGGTTGCTGTTCTCTCGCGAGCAAGCCGAAATTCAGGAAGCGGGCACGCGCATCTTGCGCGTGATGGAGCCGTTCCACATCCTCAAGAAGATGTTCCCGACCGAAGATCTGCGCCGGCGAACGGAGCTTTCTCGAACCCTCCTCCAGTCGGCCAGCAAAATGCGGATCACGTCGCCCGGCGGAACGGACGTAACTTATGGCCTGAAGCAATACCCGGTCATTTCCGAATACGGATACACGGATGAGCCCGGGCGCTGGGATCATTTCCCGTCAGGCTTTGCCTTCACTCAGGCGACCGATGGCGACGTCAACGGCACGGTCGTGCTGATGCCCGGTGACATCCTCTGCGCGTTCAAGCGTTACATCCAGTCGCCGGTCACGCTGACCGTGAAGGGCGGTTATATCGTCGACCTCAAGGGCGAGGGCACCGACGCGCTCCTCATCAAAAACTATATCGACAGTTTCGGCGATCCGCGCGGCTGGGCGATCTCGCATATCGGCTGGGGATCGAACGAGCGTGCTACCTGGCACCACATCGCGGCCTCCCAGGTAGTCGCGTCGGAGCACATCATGAATGCGCTTTCCTTCTACGGGAACGTCCTGTTCTCGACGGGTCCGAACACAGAGCTCGGCGGTACGAATGACACGCCGTGTCATTTGGACATCCCGCTTCGCGGCTGCAGCCTGTGGCTCGACGATATCCACATCCTCGACAAGGGCGACTTTGCTTATCCGGAATTGAGAGCGCCGGGCCGCTAGGCCCCCGCGCATCAAAATCGGTGCCCGGAGCCGCATTTGCGACTCCCAACGACGCGGAAAGCGTTTCGATAACGACCATCAATTGTCCAGTTCTCTCAACGGGAAGCGCACCACATGTCTACGGCGATCGGAACTTCGGAAGATTACACGGCGAGGCAACGGTATTCGATTATGATCTCGGCGATGCTGGGCTACATTCTCGACTTCTACGACGTTCTGATCTTTCCGTTTCTTTTGCCCGCGATCCAACGGTCGATGTCGCTATCGTTGGCCGAGGTCGGTTCACTGCAAGCTCTGACATTGTTCGGATCGGCCATTGGCGGCGCGCTGTTTGGCATCGTTGGTGATCGACTTGGCCGAAAGACCTCGCTTCAACTCACAATCGCGCTGTTCTCGGTTGCCGCGATCATTTCGGCCTTCGCATGGAATTACTGGTCGCTTGCCGTGCTGCGGTTGATCACCGGCATCGGTCTTGGCGGCGAGTATGGCGTAGGCATGGTGCTCTTCAACGAGGCCTGGAAAAAGAGCAGCCGAGGTTTGGGCGCGGCTGCGCTCCAAGGCTGTGCCGTGATCGCGTCATCCACGGCTTCAATCGTTGGCATCTGGCTGATTGCGACGTTCAGCGACGAGTGGAGCTGGCGCATCGGCCTACTGAGTGGCGGTGTGCCCATCCTGCTGATCATCTTCATTCGTTTCTTTATGCCTGAATCCAAGATCTGGCTGGAGTATGAGGCGCAACGCAAGGCCAGTCAGGTCACCGCAGAAGCCCGCACACTTCCCCTTGCGGATCTCTTCCGCAATGGGCTGGCACGGCAGACCGTCATCGCCTTCGTATGGCTGATGAGCTACATGCTCTGCTACTACAGCGTCGTCTCCTTTATTCCGACACTGCTGCTGCGCGATATGCATACGCCAGGTGATGTCGTTCGCACGACAGCCGTTCTGCTCTCGGTGGTCAGCGGCATTTGCTACCTCGCGAACGGCTTTTTCAATGACAGGGCTGGCCGCCGCTTCGGAGCCCTCGTGCCCGCGCTGTTCTGGGTCGGGTCTTTGGTCGGTATGGCTGTGTGGGGGAGCCAGCTCTACGTGGGATCGAAGACTGAGTGGCCGATGTTCTGGCTCTACATCGGCTTCGGCATTGGCAACGTCGCGCTGGGTGTGACGGGCGTCTGGATCTCGGAACTCTATCCGGTCAACCTGCGTGCGACAGCGGTGTCTACATTCTATATGGGAGGTCGCGGGCTCGGCAGCATAGCCCCTGTGATCGTGCCACTTGCGGCCGCCCATTTCGGCGGAAGCCTTCTCAACGGCATGGTTGCGGTGGCCCTTCCCGCTGCGGCCGTCTTCATTCTCGCCTCTCTTTTGCTGCCCGAGACCCTCGGCCGGGATTTGTCCGCGAAGGGCTTCAAGGTCGACACGGAAACGGAGGCCACGATGAAGGCTGCGTCGGTGTCGAGCGTTTGACGCTGGTGGAAGGGCTTGACCGGCGAGATGAGGGTTGTCGACCTGCTCATCTCGTCGATGCATGCGCAGTGGAAAGGAGCTGGCACTCCGTCGTCCGATCCTGGTCAACATGGCGCAAGTGTTGGCCGACTTGTAGCGGCTGTAACGAAACCTAAACAGATCACTTGTATACAAGCAATAATCTATGCGCCTGAGCCCGCCGGGCAGTTGCCTTGGAGACGTTCCTTGAAATCACTCAATAACATGCCGATCACTCCCAAGATCAGCATTCTAGTTGCGATCTCGATGCTGGGCCTCTTCTCAGCTGGATTGCTTGCGGGCTATTTGATGCAGAAGGAAATGATCAATTCGCGTGTCGAACAGACCCGCGCCATCGTCGAGATCGCCAAGAACTTTGCATTAGGCTTGCAGAAGCAAGTCGAGGCAGGCCAACTCACCAAAGAGGCTGCAATTGCTGAATTTTCCCGCCGTGCTCAGACGATGACGTATGACAAGGGCGCGGGCTATATTTTTGCAAATACGATGGAAGGTGTCGCGGTTGCCTCTCAGGATCCAAAGACAATTGGGGTCAATCGTCTTGACGGCAAGACCAACGGACGTGCGCTGATCCGCGAACTGCGGGACGGCGTGGCGGCGAACGGCGATGTCGTGCTGCGTTACGAGTTTATGAGGCCCGGCGAAAAGGAGCCGATCAGGAAGCTGTCCTACGCGGTAGGCATTCCCGGATGGGACATGTTCGTCGGTTCCGGCGCGTATCTGGATGATCTTGATGCCAAGCTGCAACCGATCATGTGGTCGCTCGGGGGTGCCATCATCGTGATCGGACTGGTCTCGGGTGTCATCGCCTGGTTCCTCGGCCGCAGCATCACTAAACCGTTGGCAGCACTTGGCACGTGCATGAGGCGGCTCGCTGACGGCGAACTCGAACAGGACATTCCAGGTGTAGGTCGGAAAGATGAGATCGGCGCAATGGCCGCGACCGTCCAAGTGTTCAAGGACAACACGATTCGTATTCGGGGGCTGGAGCTGGTCGAGGCCGAAGCTCAACGTCGCACGGCTGCCGAGCGCCGTGCCACCTTGGAGAGCATTGCGAATGATTTTGAGCAAAGCGTCGATGGCATCGTTCGTGCGGTCGCCGCTTCAGCCGCCGATATGCAGGGCACAGCGGATATTATGACCACGACCGCCAGCGATGCCAGTCTGCGCGCGTCCACCGTCGACGCTGCGTCAGAAAAAGCGTCCGGGAACGTCGAAATGGTAGCCGCCGCCGCCGAGGAATTATCTGCGTCGGTAAGGGAGATATCGCAACAGGTGTTGCAGTCGACCGAGGTCGCGCGCCAAGCTGTTGGTGACGCTGAGCGCACAAACGCTACGGTGCAGGTCCTGGCAAGCGGAGCCGAAAAGATCGGCGAAGTTGTCCAACTCATCCATAGTATCGCCACGCAGACCAATCTCCTTGCCCTCAACGCGACGATCGAAGCGGCACGTGCCGGCGACGCCGGACGCGGATTTGCTGTCGTGGCAGCCGAGGTTAAAGCGCTTGCCAATCAGACGGCAAAGGCAACGGAGGAGATCTCCGCGCAGGTCGAGACCATGCAGGCAACTACAAACGACGCAGTTCTCGCCATCAACGGAATTACGCAAACGATCGTCAGGATGAGTGACATCACGCTGAGCATTTCCTCCGCGGTCGAAGAGCAGAGTGCTATGACAAGCGAAATTGCGCGCAACATCCAGTCCGTCGCCGCGGGTTCCAACGAAATCAGAGTGCATATAGGCAACGTCAGCACCGCAGCGGCCGCCACTGGTACAGCAGCCGGCGAGGTTCTCACTAATGCGCGTGGGTTGGAGAATCAGTCGGATATGCTGCGTACGGCGGTAGACCAATTTCTGACCAAAATGCGAGCCGCCTGACCGGACGTTCCTGCCAGCGGCGCATCGCTCGCGGGTAATTGAGACGTCGGCGCCCAGCTCGAGGCAACTCCGCCTTTCACATGGCGATTGGGTAGGAAGTTCTTACGTGATGATCGCGCGACCATTGGACGTTTTTATGCGTTGGGTCGCCATTTTTTAGAGATATGTTTCATTTTGCTCATCGAGGTTGACAGTTTTATCTCGTGCTCCGTAGGAATGCCCGGCTTTGGGGATGCGTGCGAGGTTCGACGGAACTTTCAGATGAAAAAGGTGCTCGCCGCCAAACTTCACGGCATCCATGTCACGGAGGCCAATCTTCACTATCACGGCTCGATTACGCTCGATCCGGATCAGTGCCATGAGGCGGGGATTCTGCCGATGGAATTCGTGGAGATCTGGAACAAGAATTCCGGCGCGCGAATTTCGACCTATGTCATCTTTGGCGAACCCGGCTCACGTTGTTGTGTCCTCAATGGTGCCGCTGCGCGCACCTGCCACGTCGGCGACCAGATCATCGTCTGCAGTTCGACGTACGTGGATGGGGCGGAAATCGTTCGGCTGAAACCAAGAATTCTTGCCTTCGATCGCGACAACCACATTACCGATCGCATGACCTATTCCGTCACTCGGGATTGTGCCAAGCGCTATTGCTTCGAAATCCTGGGCGAGGCAGGCGACGCCAAGACCATACCACTTCGTGCCGCAGAATCGAACTGATGTCAGTCTTACGGTAGGAGTGGATATGAGCCACAGGTCCGAAACGGCGTTCGAGCGGGTCACGCTTCCAAGGCTGCAGCTGTGGAAGGAGGAGGGGCGGCGCCTCGTGATGACGACCGCCTATGATGCGGTCACCGCACGCATTGCGGATCCCATCGTGGATATGATCCTTGTCGGAGACAGCGTCGGCAACGTCTGCCTCGGATTCGACAATACGCTGCCAGTCAGCATGGCGATGATGAATCACCATCTCGAGGCGGTTGCGCGTGCGAAGCCTCGAGCCTTGCTCGTGGCCGATATGCCATTTCTGAGCTTTCACCTCAGTCCCGAGGACACGATACGTAACGCCGGAGGTTTCCTGCAGCGTGGCGCTGACGCCGTGAAGCTCGAGGGCGGATCCAAACGCGTCGCAATGATACGTGCCCTGGTCGAGTGCGAGATTCCCGTGATGGGTCATCTCGGCCTGACCCCGCAGAGCGTCAATGCAATGGGCGGATTCAAGGTGCAGGGCCGCAAGGCCGATGACGCCTTGCGCCTGCTCGACGACGCCCATCGCCTGCAGGAGGCCGGCTGCTTCGCTCTGGTCCTGGAAGGCATCCCGACCGAGCTCGCTGCGCGAGCGACGGAAACGCTGACGATACCGACCATCGGGATTGGCGCAGGTCCTGGTTGTTCGGGGCAGGTGCTGGTGTTCCACGACGTGCTCGGCTTGATTGAAGGCCATGTCCCGAGATTCGTTCGGACCTACGCCGACGGCTTTCGGGTGTTGCAGGAGGCGCTGTCGCGTTGGGTTGCCGATGTCCGCAACGGTACATTTCCGGCACCGCAAGAATCCTATCGGCTTCCCGAAGGCATAGGTGAGACGATCGCAAACTGGGCGCCTTCCAACCGAACCCGATGTGAAGCGTAGAAATGCAGACAATCACGACGGTCGCCGAGCTTCGCCGCGCGCTCGCGGACGCTCACAGAGCCGACAAACGTGTCGGACTTGTACCGACAATGGGCTATCTGCACGACGGCCATTTGGCGCTGATCGAGGCCAGCCGGGCGCAATGCGACGTCACCGTGGTCAGCATCTTCGTCAATCCCACCCAGTTCGGGCCACGCGAGGATCTAAGTACGTATCCGCGCGACTTCCAGCGCGATGAGAAGCTATGCCGCGATGCCGGTGTTACGATCGTCTTCGCGCCGGTTTCACAAGAAATCTATCCTGCTCAATTCGAGACCTTCGTCGAACCAGGCGAGCTCGCGAAACCGCTTTGCGGCGCTTTCAGACCGGGACATTTTCGTGGGGTTGCGACGGTTGTATGCAAGCTGTTCAATATGGTGCAGCCGGACGTCGCGTTCTTCGGGCAAAAGGATTTTCAGCAGTGTGCGGTCGTGCGTCGGATGGCCATCGATCTGAATCTGCCGATCGAGATCGTGACCGTGCAGACCGTTCGGGAGGCGGACCGTCTCGCAATGAGCAGCCGTAACCGGTATCTCAGCGAGGAAGATCGGGGGCAGGCCCTCGCCATCAGTCGTGGACTGTTCGCCGCAGCGGAGGCGTTCGGCTTGGGAGAGCGGAACGTGGACAAGCTGGTTGCAATCGCCAAGAGGCATTTGGAAACGATTGATCAGCTGCAATACCTCGAGCTCGTCGACGGCGACACGCTCAAGCCCGCGTCAAGTCCGCTGCACCGCCCCGCGGCGCTGTGCGTGGCCGCCTATGTCGGCTCGACGCGGCTTATCGACAACGTGATACTTCAGCCAACTCCATAGTGCGACAGAGGCGAAAGAATCGTTTTGATTGAAGCTGTCCGACGCGAAGCGCCTCAGGCAGGCCGTCCTCACTTTCGTAGGGCGGCTGAACGGATCATCTTCGAAGAAGTGCAGTTTCGGCGCGCGGACCGTCAGGTTCTTGCCATTCCCGAGCTTCGCCTGGACGAGCGCCGGATCGGCCTGGTTGGTGACAATGAGAAGGGGCGCGCGGTGCTCGAGCTCATGGAAGCTCGGCCTTCTGAAGCCGAGGCCGGAAGGCAGGCAGCTGGAGCCGAGCCGCCGCCACCACACCCGCGGCTCGTCTTCCTGCCTCGACCCGGCTCGGCCGGGATCAGCGCCGCCGAGCCGCCCGCGAACGGGCGCGCGCGAAGGCTCCCTGACTCCTCCTGAGCGGCTTCCGTCGAGCCTCTGGTCATCCCGGAAAACCGAAAATCGTTTGCCCAAGGCTCGAATCGCAATGCTCCCTTCGCGAGCTGATGCTACGGTACGTCCAGCAGGGGGACTAACGCTGGCCATCTACCGAATATTTCAAAACTCACCTCTTGGGCCTGAATAGATCACGCGGCTTTCCAGCGCTTACGAGAAGGCCCTCCGTACGATTGGCGTACAGGATCGAAACAATCCGCTCACCGAAGTGATACCGCCGGGAAGATCATTGAGATCGGGCAGACGGGCCTCAAGGACCCCGCCAAGATCTGCCTCCGGGCCATCGAGGAGTTAGGCCTACCGAAAGGATAATTGCGAATAAAAAGGTCCGAGGTTCCCGCTGCATGTCAGGGCGCGGACAGGTACTCAGACACATCGCCGAATTACAGATCAGCTCGGCGTCGCCGAATTCACCGGTTCCGGATCGCCCGTGGCTGAACGCGACCGCCTGCGCAGCCGGGTTTTCGCGAGAGCGCTTCGGCTCGCATGACGGCGACATCCGCTCGCGGGTGGCTCGCTCATCCCGTCATGAAACGAGTTCGAGTCTTTCCCGGGGGCCTTTTCCGCCTCATGCGACCGGAGAAGCGCCCTTCGCGCAGAGAAATCGGACGAGGTTTGTAGCTGTTCTCGTGGTAAACGCCCGCAACGAAATCGCAATGAATTGGGTGAAACGACAGTGAACAAAACGGGACGGGAACGACTGCCACACCAAGAAATATCAATAACTTAAAAGATACTCACTGCGTTCGGGACGCAGGGGTCGCAGGTTCGAATCCTGCCACTCCGACCATTCTTCCAAAAGTCGACGTATTCCTAAAGGCTTGACAGACCGGCCGCCGGCGCCTCGGGAGCGCCTTTTTGCAACGATTTTCGCGGCGGGTCCACGATGGATTTGGCCTAGCAGGGACGTCTGTCGGGGCGGCATGGCTCGCGCCGACCAACGCGCCTTACGGTCATGGCGGTTGCGGTCGACCCTGGGCAGGCCACGAAGTTGTGCAGGTCGGCGCATCTGACTGGCCCGCAGCCCTGGCACTCTGTTTGCTCAGTCAGGACCATCGGCAGTCCCCAGCGGAGGGACTGTTTCAGGGTGAGGCAAACAATGAAAGAAGTGTCCCGTTTTGGCTCCACTGGAGAGCTTCGGCTCAGCGCGCTGATTGCGGATTTGTGGTGGCGCGTTCAGCTCATGAATTCCGACATCCTCGAAGAAGAGGCCAAGGCCGGAGTGTTTGACGTGAAGGACCCGTCCTATCCGCTGCTCGCGACAAACCTTCGCGCGCGACGTGAGAATCTCGTGTCGACGATCAATGCGCTCGAGCAACGCGCGAAATCGGTCCGCGCCGCCGCGTGAGCTTCACCGCCGCGCCACAAGCATGCCGACCAAGAACGCCACCATCAGCGATGGCAGCGGCGCCTCGCGCACCATGCCGCGGACGATGTCCTGCCAGTGCTGCTCCGGGACGAGTCTTGGAGACCTGACGTCGGCGAGCGGCGCCATGCCCAATTCCGAGGCGAGGTCGGTGATCTCGCGCCTGGCAAGGCGCGAGCCGTCGCGGATGCGGAAGATGGCAGCGTCGGATCGCTCGCGCGGCGCCAGCGCCATCAGCGTCGCGATCGCGGTGCGCAACGTCATCTCGCCATAGCCTTGCAGCCTCACCGACTCCTCGGGGTCGGACGTCATGCGAAATCCCTCACGGTGCGAGGCGCGCGATGCCCGTCATGGTCTTGCTCCATGCTCAGCATGGAAATGGTGGTGCGCGAGGTTGGTTCCTTGTTCGGCGAGCGAATCGCGATAGGCCTGATTACTTGCGCAGCAGCTCGCTCAGCGCGGCCGTCGCCTCGGCGCAGCGGATGTCGTCGATTTCGCGCGACAGGCTGAGCGCGCTCGATCTCAGTTCTTCGATCTTCCAGCCCTCGGGATGCTGGCCTTCGAGCTGGCCAAGCCGCTTGTTCAGGTCATCCAGTCTCGATTGGAGTTGCCCGATGCTGGCGGCCCCATTCACTTTCCAAACGCGCTGTGCACGCATCGTAGTTCCCCTGCTAGTCTCACGGCGTTGTGAGAGCGGTTCGTGGCCGTAATGGGAGTTTCTTTTGGCCGGCTTCAGACCGTGGGGAACCGTTGCAAATTCGCAACGATCGCAGCTGGCAAGGGTCGCCCGCACTCACTTGCAGCGTAGCTCCTCATAGCCCGATGGAACGCAGCGTAACCCGGGGTCTGCTTGCGCGCACACTCCCGGTTTGCGCTTCCGCTCCAGCCGCGCCTGTGTCGCCCGTCTGTCAATTCCCTCGCGCAAAAATATTCCACTTTACCGAAATTCGGAAATAACGTATGTATCGCCCATCCCGGCTCATCCGAGAGGGGCGATCATGTGTCGTGATGATCGCGGAGCCGGGCTTGCGGTGGACGCGGCAGCGTCGGGCGCGAAAGGCCAAGGGCAGGGCGGATTGCTCTCCGTGAACCCTTAAGCTTCGCGCAGGACGGACGGCGCTGTCAGGTTCGTCGCGCCAGCATGTCGATGGCAAGGTGCACAACGCCGTCGAACCCTGTGGCGCAGGCGAGCCGCGCGTACGGCAAAACCGTGTGGTCCTGGCCGTCGTTGCTACGGTCAAGCTCTTGCGGATGCGGCATTGGCGTCAACCGGCGCGGTGTCCGTGACTTCTACGAGGGCGAGGGAGGCCAGAACGAACTCGGCTCCCAGGAGAGCGCGGCATAAGCCGTCAAACCACTGCGCAGGGAAGGCCGTGTGTTGCGCTTCACCTGTATGCCGCTGTGCAGTTTTCTGCGTGTGCCTTTCGCACAGCGGACCGTGGGTGCCAGCCGGCATCCGGCCTTCCCTGCGCCCTCCCGGCTTTGAGGGTGGAGCGACGAAGCAAAGCTCGGGCGAAACGCGCCGCGAGAATGCGAAGGCGTGTCTGCGAGTAAACTGCGAGTTTGAAAACGACGTCGGTTCACCTTGCTCCGTCATTGCGAGCGCAGCGAAGCAATCCAGAGTCTTTCCGCGGCGGGATTCTGGATTGCTTCGCTGCGCTCGCAATGACGTGTGGAGAGATCATGCCTCACTCTCCTCTCGTGCCCCGGACGCAGCGCAGCGCCCTTTAGCGATGCGCTGCAGAGCCGGGGCCCATCTTTCCGCATTTTGCCGTGTCGCTTTCTGGGTGCCTGCTCTGCGCCGCAACGCTTGCGCGTTGCAGCTTGTCCGGGACGCGATCTCCTAAGTTTCCGCTATCCATCAGCCAACCTTTATCCATTCCCATTCACAACCAAGTGTCTTTATTCGGAAACAATCATTCCCTATTATCCCGCAATGCAAAAGGCTGCCCGCCGATCTCAGCCCACCCGTCCGCCCGGCCGTCCCCGGGAGTTCGACATGAATACCGCGCTCGACAGGGCCGTGCGCGTGTTTCGCGAGCGCGGTTATCATGCGACCTCGATCGGCGATCTCACCGCGGCGATGCGGCTGGCTACGGGGAGCGTCTACAAGGCGTTTCGCGACAAGCATGCCGTGTTTCTCGCCGCCTTCGAACGCTACACCACGCTGCGCCAGGAGCAGACGCGCAGCGCAGCGGCGTGCGGTGCAAACGGCCGCGAGCAAATCCGCAACGTGCTCTTGTCCTATGTCGAGCATTCCCAGGGCACCGAGGGGCAGCGCGGCTGCCTGGTCGTCGGCAGCGCGGTCGAACTGTCCGCGCTCGATCCCGTGGTCAGCGCCCGCGTCAATGCGCAGCTCAAAACGAACGAAAGCTTCATCGCCGGCCTCATTCGCCAGGGGCAGGCCGATGGGTCGATTCCCCGTCACGTCGATGCCAACGACACCGCGCGGCTGATGATCTGCATCACGCAAGGCATGCGCGTCGCCGGCAAGGCACGCCTGCCGCTCGACGGGACGCGCCTCGTCGCCGTCGCGATGAAACTGCTCGCCTGAATTTTTTGTCATAATAGGGAATAGTCATTCCCTATTCCTGGAGTCTAACGAATGACGATGAATGCCACGATCGAGACCGCGCCCGGACCGGATGCGGTGTCGCAGCGCCTGACCTTCGTGCTTGCCGCGGCCTGTGGCATGGTCGCCGCCAACATCTATTACGCCCAGCCGCTGATCGCGCCGATCAGCGCCGCGCTCGGCCTGTCGCATGCAGCTAGCGGGCTGATCGTCACCATGACGCAGATCGGCTACGGCATCGGGCTTCTCTTCATCGTACCGCTCGGCGACCTCGTCGAGAACCGCACGCTGATCTGCTCGGTCATCGCGCTTGGGGCGGCGGCCCTGCTCGCCGCGGCGTTCGCCACCCACGCGCTGCCGTTCCTGATCGCCGCGCTGTTCATCGGGCTCGGCTCGGTCGCGGTGCAGATCATCATTCCCTATGCCGCGCATCTGGCGCCCGAGGCCATCCGCGGCCGCGTCGTCGGCAATGTCTCGACCGGCCTGATGCTCGGCATCATGCTGGCGCGCCCGGTGTCGAGCTTCGTCACGGCGGCGCTGTCGTGGCACGCAGTGTTCTTCGGCTCGGCCGGGCTGATGATCGTGCTCGCAGCCGTGCTCTGGTTGACGCTGCCGCAGCGCAAGCCGGTGGCGCGCATGCACTATGGCGCGCTGCTGCTGTCGATGCCGCAGCTGGTGCGCACCACGCCGCTGCTGCGCCGCCGTGCGCTCTACCAGGCGAGTCTGTTCGGCTGCTTCACGCTGTTCTGGACGGTAGCGCCGCTCCAGCTCGCGAGCGCATTCGGCTTCACCCAGCGCGGCATCGCGCTGTTCGCGCTCGCAGGCGTTGCCGGCGTGTTCGCGGCCCCGATCGCAGGACGGCTCGCCGACCGCGGCCATAGCCGCCTCGCGACGCTGGTGGCGATGCTGCTCGCAGCCGCCGGATTCCTGATCACGCAGATCGGCGCGGCCGGATCGGTGCTGAACCTCGCCTGCCTGGTGGTGGCCGCGATCGCCATCGATATCGGCGTGCAGGGCAATGTCGTGCTCGGCTTCCGTGCCATTTTCGTGCTCGGGCACGAGCACCGCAGCCGCCTTAACGGGCTCTATATGGCGACGTTCTTCGCCGCAGGTGCTGCCGGCTCCGCGCTCGGCGCCTTCGCCTTCGCACAGGGCGGCTGGACCCTGGCATCGGCCATTGGCCTTGCCCTGCCCGTCGCTGGCCTGCTCTATGCGGCGACCGAATAGCCGCCGGCATGGCCGCAATTATGCGTTGCGGCCCATTTACCAACCCCGCGAGGCCGCAATTTCCGCCTCGCGGTCCGCTCGCCGCTGTAGTACTTTGGTCGCAAGCGGACCTGGTTAACAGGCGGCAGGGGGAGGCTGATGAGGCATACGGGACTGTTTGGCGTACCGCGGGTACGGCCATGGTCGTGGCAGGCGTTTCTGCTGGGGCTTGTCGTCGTGGCGATGTCGGCGGTGCTTCAGGGAATCTGTGTCGCGCTCGGCGCAAAACTCTATTTCGCTGCATTCCTGCCCGGCCTTTTCCTGCTCGGGCTTGTCGCGGGCGTGCCGGCGGCGGCGCTCGCCGCGCTGCTGACCATTCCGCTGGTATGGTGGGCGTTCATGCCGCCCTTTTTCGAGTTCAATTCGCTGACCAGCGCGAATGCCGATTCTATCAACCTGTTCTGCCTGCTGGCCGTGCTGGTGATCGGCCTCGCCGATCTCTGCCGCGAGACGATGGCGATCGTCAGCCGCGGCGGGCTGAAGCGCCCGGGCGAGAGCACGGCAACGAATCCGCAATAGATCGACTGTGCACGCGCGTTGCGCGCGCGCAACAGTTCGGCAACCATCCGCGAGCTTGCCGCGCGCCGCTAACTTTTCGAAAAAGATTTGGCCGCAATTTCTCCCGCGGGAATGACGAGGGAGTTTTCGGACATGAACGGCCAAATAACCGGTCACGCCATCTTGGAGAACGTGCGCCGCTACCGCGGCATCGCATCGCTCTACCGCCAGACCGCTGCATTCCGCCCGGGCCAGAGCTGGTCGTTGCTGGAGCAGGCGAGGGAGTGGGAAGCGCGGGCGCTACTGGAGCTGGAAGCCTATTTCGCGGCGCGCGCAGACTACGCCGTCCCGCTCGCGGCCTGATCGTCAACCATCGGCACGGCCCCGATCCAGCTTGCCGAAGGTGCGATCGTCGGATCGTGCACGGGACATCACGGTGCAATTACGGAGTTGTCTCGGCAAGCGCCTGTGCTAGCAACGGCTCAACGAGATTCTTCACGTCGGCCGGGGCACGCGATGACCACCTTCAACCGCATCTTCACGACGGAGCGTCTGCTCCAGATCATCGTGATCCTGGCCGCGACGATCGCGATGAAGCTGATGGGCTGAACTTCGGCGGCCTATCCCCCGCCGAGTTCGGGCACGTCGGGCAGATAGTTCGATCCCTCCGAACCCAGAAAATCGAACATCGCCTGCGCCGGCGGCAGCAGCACCTTGTCGCTGCGGCGGATCACGTACCATTGCCGCACGATCGGCAGGCCGGCGACGTCGAGCACGATCAGCCGGCCCTCGGCGAGCTCATGCGCCACGGTGTGCGCCGAGATGAAGGCGATGCCGAGCCCGGCGATCACCGCCTGCTTGATGGTCTCGTTGCTGCTCATCTCCATGCCGATGATCGGCTCGAGATCCGACTTCTGGAACATGCCTTCCATCAGCGTCCGCGTACCCGAGCCCGGTTCGCGGGTGAGGAAGGTCTCGTGCACGAGATCGGTCAGGTTGAGGCCGGAATCCTTCTCCAGCCAGTGCCCCTTCCGCGCGACGATGATGTGCGGATTGCGCCCGAGCTGACGGACGTCGACGGTGACGTCCGCCGGTGGCCGACCCATCACGGCGAAATCGAGGTCGTAGCCGTGCATGGCCTCGCGGATCTCCTCGCGATTGCCGATGGTGAGCTTGATCTCGATCTTGGGATAGCGCTTGGAGAACGCCGCGATCGCGTGCGGCACGAAGTACTTTGCGGTCGAGACCGCGCCGAGCTGCACCGTGCCGCCGGTCCGTCCCGCCAGCAGGTCGAGCGCGCCCTGGCAATCCACGATCGCGGCCTCGACCCGTTCGGCCAGCGCCAGCACCTCCTTGCCGGCCTCCGTCAGCAGCATGCCGTCACCGGTCCGCTGCACCAGCGGCAGGCCGGCGAGGTCCTGAAGCTGCCGAAGCTGCTGGGTCACGGCGGGCTGCGTCAGCCCGAGATGGCCGGACGCCGCCGTCACGCTGCCCTTGGCCGAAACCGCCGCAAGCGAGCGCAGCTGCCGGATCGTCAGATGCCGGAGCTGGGACGCCCCGTGGCCGGGGCCATTATAAGAAAATTCTTTTGAGCTCATTATGAATAGAAATTTTCCTTATTAAGCCGTCCCTGTCAATCTCATCGTGCTGGGACTGACCGCACCGACCTCCACGGGGAGGGAGATAGATGCGGCGCCAGCAAGGGGATGGACGCAGATGACCGGGCAACTGAGGTTGGACGACCACCTTCAACGGTACTCTGAGACCGCGCTGCATGCGCTCGCCGTGGCGGCCGCAGTCGACGCCATCGCGGCAGCGGCGATCGAGATCGCCGATCTCATCGCCTCCGGCGATCTCGCCGACGCCTCGGGCCTGACCACGGGCCGCAACAGCGACGGCGACCTCCAGCGCGATCTCGACGTTCAGGCCGATGCGATCCTGCGCCGCTGCCTCAGCAGGCTGCCGCTCGCTGCCCTGGCGTCGGAGGAGATGCGCGAGGCCCAGATTGTCGACCGTGACGGCCGCATCTGCGTCGCGATCGATCCGCTCGACGGCTCCTCCAACATCGACATCAACATGACCGTCGGCACGATCTTCTCGATCCTGCCGGCACCCGATGATCCCTCACTCGCCTTCCATCAGCGCGGCTCGGCCCAGCTTGCGGCGGGCTTCGCCACCTACGGCCCGCAGACCTCGCTGGTGCTGACGCTCGGCGACGGCGTCGATATCTTCACCCTCGATCGCAAGTCCGGCTGCTTCCGCCTCGCGCGCAGCGGCGTGCAGATCTCCGAGGCTTGCGACGAGTTCGCGATCAACGCGTCCAATCGCCGGCACTGGGATCCGCCAGTGCGCGCTTTCATCGACGAATGCCTCGCCGGTGTCGAAGGCCCCGCCAACCACGATTTCAACATGCGCTGGATCGGCTCGCTGGTCGCGGAAGCCTATCGCATCCTCACCCGCGGCGGTGTGTTCCTTTATCCCTCGGACGCGCGTCCCGGCTATGGCGACGGCCGCCTGCGCCTGACCTACGAAGCGCATCCGATCGCCATGATCATCGAGCAGGCCGGCGGCTCGGCCTCGACCGGGCGCGAGCGCATCCTCGAGCTGTCTGCGCAAAGCCTGCACCAGCGCGTGCCGCTGATCATGGGCTCGAGCAATGAGGTGCGGCGGGTCGAGGAATTGCATTGCGATCCGCTGCTGGTCGCCAGCGTCTCCGCGCCGCTGTTCGCGCGACGCGGATTCTTCCGGCTCTGAGCGAGGCGTCCCATGTCCAGGAAGCATCCCATTATCTCCATCACCGGCTCCTCCGGCGCCGGCACCACCTCGGTCAAGAAGACCTTCGAGCAGATATTCTTCCGCGAGAAAGTCAACGCCGTCTACATCGAGGGCGACGCGTTCCATCGCTACGACCGCGCCGAGATGCGCGCGCAGATGGCGAACGAGGCCGAGCGCGGCAACAAGCACTTCAGCCATTTCAGCCCCGAGACCAACCTGTTCGAGGAGCTGGAGCGCGCGTTCCGCGACTATGGCGAGACCGGCACGGCGGTAACGCGTCACTATGTCCACGATGCCGAGGAATCCGCGTTGCATGGCGCACCTCCCGGCACCTTCACCGATTGGGAGCGGCTACCGGAGAATTCGGACCTGCTATTCTACGAGGGCCTGCACGGCGCCGTCGTCACGGATAAGGTGAATGTCGCGCGCTATGCCGACCTCAAGATCGGCGTCGTGCCCGTGATCAATCTCGAATGGATCCAGAAGCTGCACCGCGATCGCAGCGCGCGCGGTTATTCGACCGAGGCCGTCACCGACACCATCCTGCGGCGCATGCCCGATTACATCCATTACATCTGCCCGCAATTCACCGAGACCGACATGAACTTCCAGCGCGTGCCGACGGTGGACACCTCTAATCCGTTCATCGCGCGCTGGATCCCGACGCCAGACGAATCGATGGTCGTGATCCGCTTCAAGAATCCGCGGGGCATCGACTTCCCCTACCTGCTGTCGATGTTGCCGCAAAGCTGGATGTCGCGCGCGAATTCGATCGTCTGCCCCGGCGCGAAACTCGATCTCGCGATGCAGCTGATCCTGACGCCGCTGATCATGCAGCTCATCGAACGCAAGCGAAACCTGAAGTGAAGCAACGACGATAACGGGAGGGCCCGATGAACATCTCGGTTCATGCCGAAGCCGACCTTACGGCAGTCACGCACAACGATCTCGCCAACGCCGTCCGCTTCCTCGCGGTCGACGCCATCGAGACCGCGCAGTCCGGCCATCCCGGCCTGCCCATGGGTATGGCCGACGTCGCGACGGTGCTGTTCTCACGCTTTCTCAAATTCGACTCGGCGCACCCGAACTGGCCCGACCGCGACCGCTTCGTGCTGTCGGCCGGGCACGGCTCGATGCTGCTCTATGCGCTGCTGCATTTGACCGGCGGTGATGTCAGCCTCGATGACATCAAGGCGTTCCGGCAATGGGGCTCGAAGACACCGGGCCATCCCGAATACGGCCACACTCCGGGCGTCGAGACCACGACTGGACCGCTCGGGCAGGGGATCGCGACGGCTGTCGGCATGGCGCTCGCCGAGCGCATGGCCAATGCGCGGCATGGCGATGGCCTCGTCGATCACTTCACCTATGTGATCGCCGGTGACGGCTGCCTGATGGAGGGTATCAGCCAGGAGGCGATTTCGCTCGCCGGCCATCTCCAGCTCGGCCGCTTGATCGTGCTGTTCGACGACAACGGAATCTCCATCGACGGGCCGACCTCGCTGGCAACCTCCGACGACCAGCTCGCGCGCTTCGCCGCCTCCGGCTGGTCGGTGCGCCGCGTTAACGGCCACGATCCCGAAGCCGTTGCGCAGGCGATTGCGCAAGAGCGTGAGACGACAAAACCGTCGCTGATCGCCTGCCGCACCATCATCGGCTATGGCGCGCCGGACCGCCAGGGCACTGAGAAGGCGCATGGTGCGCCGCTCGGAACCGAGCAGACGGCCGCTGCGCGCCGGATGCTGGGCTGGGATTATCAGCCCTTCGTGGTGCCACTTCCGATCCTGAAGGCGTGGCGGATGATCGGACAGCGCGGGCAGGTCGATCGTCTCGCCTGGCTCGATCGTTATGAACGTGCGACGCCCGAGCAGCGCGACCTGTTCATCGAGGGCAAGGCCGTCACCTTGCCCGGCGCCTATGCGCTGGCTGCGGCGACGTTGCGCGAGCGCTTCGCCAGCGAGCGCCCGAAGATCGCGACGCGCCAGGCCTCGCAACAGGTGCTCGAGGGCGTCGCCGGGACGATTCCCGGTTTCGTCGGCGGCTCGGCCGACCTGACGCATTCGAACCTGACGCACGCCAAGGTGCAGGCTCCCGTCACGCGTGGGACGTTCACTGGCGATTACATCCATTACGGCATTCGCGAGCACGGCATGGCCGCCGCGATGAATGGCCTCGCGCTGCATGGCGGCTTCATCCCCTACGGCGGTACCTTCCTCGCCTTCTCCGACTACAGCCGGCCGGCGATTCGCCTTGCGGCCCTGATGCGGCTGCGCGTCATCCATGTGATGACCCACGACTCCATCGGCCTCGGCGAGGACGGCCCGACGCACCAGCCGGTCGAGCATCTCGCCGCGCTGCGGGTGATTCCGAACCTTCTGGTGTTCCGTCCCGCCGACGCGGTGGAGACGCTGGAGGCCTGGGACTGCGCACTCAATTCCGAGAGCCGTCCGTCCGTGTTGTGCCTGTCGCGTCAGGCCTTGCCGACCTTCCGCAGCGATGCTCGCGGCAGAAACCGCGTCGCGCGCGGCGCCTATCTCGTCGTGTCGCCTGACGGCGGCCGCGACGTGACGTTGATCGCAACCGGCTCGGAAGTGTCGATCGCGCTGGAGGCGGCGCGCCTGCTCGCGACCGAGCACATCCGTGCCGCCGTCGTGTCCGCACCCTGCTTCGCACTGTTCGAGCAACAATCGGACGATTACCGCGCCACCGTGCTCGGCACTGCGCCGCGTGTCGGGATCGAGGCGGCCGTAGCGGGCGACTGGCCGCGCTGGATCGGCATGGACGGCGAGTTCGTCGGCATGCGCGGCTTCGGCGCCTCGGCGCCGGCGCCCGTACTGTACCGCGAGTTCGGCATCACACCGCAAAGCATTGCGGAAGCCGCCCGACGGGCGATCGCTCGCAAGCGACAATGAGGATTCATCGTGGCTCGTATCACCCTTCGCCAACTGCTCGATCACGCCGCCAGCCACGGCTACGCGGTGCCGGCGTTCAACATCAACAACATGGAGCAGGGCATCGCGATCATGCAGGCGGCGGCAGAGGTCGACGCACCGGTCATCATCCAGGCCTCGCGCGGTGCGCGCAGCTACGCCGGCGATCTCATGCTCTCGCACATGATCGACGCGCTGGAGCGGACCTATCCGGACATCCCGCTCTGCATGCACCAGGACCACGGCAATGACGAAGCGACCTGCGCCTCCGCGATCGCCCACGGCTTCACTTCGGTGATGATGGACGGCTCACTGAAAGCCGACGCAAAGACTGCGGCCGAGTACGATTACAACGTCGCGATCACCCGCCGCGTCGTCGATCTCGCCCACTGGGTCGGCGCCTCCGTCGAAGGTGAGCTCGGCGTGCTCGGCTCGCTCGAGCATGGCGGCGGCGAGCAGGAGGACGGCCACGGCGTCGAGGGCAAGGTCAGCCACGACCAATTGCTGACCGATCCGGACCAAGCCGTCGACTTTGTCCGCGCGACGAAGGTCGATGCCCTGGCGATCGCGATGGGCACATCGCACGGCGCTTACAAGTTCAGCCGCAAGCCAGATGGTGACATCCTGGCGATGCGGGTGGTCGAGGAGATCCATCGCCGGTTGCCGAACACGCATCTCGTCATGCACGGCTCGTCGTCGGTGCCGCAGCCGCTGCAGGACATGTTCAATCAGTTCGGCGGCGAGATGCCGCAGACCTGGGGCGTGCCGGTCGAGGAGATCGTACGCGGCATCGGAAGCGGCGTGCGCAAGGTCAATATCGACACGGACTGCCGTCTCGCAATGACCGCGGTGTTCCGCAAGGTCGCCGCGCAGGCGCCCTCCGAATTCGACCCACGAAAGTTCCTCAAGCCGGCGATGGATGCAATGCGCGAGCTTTGCCGCGAGCGCTTCGAGCAGTTCGGCACGGCAGGCCACGCGAGCAAGATCAAGGTGGTTCCGATGAGCGAGATGGCGCGGCGCTATCGCGCCGGCGAACTTGATCCGCGCATTGGCGCCCGCGAACCGGTCGCAGCCTAGTCGTTCAGAGAGAGAAGAGCAGGAGAAAGTCATGAATGCACACGCAGGAACCGTCCGCGGCAAGGAAAGATATCGCTCGGGCGTGATGGAATATAAGCGCATGGGCTACTGGGAGCCCGACTACACGCCAAAGGACACCGACGTCATCGCGCTGTTTCGCGTGACGCCGCAGGAGGGCGTCGACCCGATCGAGGCGTCGGCTGCGGTCGCCGGTGAATCCTCGACCGCGACCTGGACCGTGGTGTGGACCGATCGGCTGACAGCCGCGGAGAAATATCGCGCGAAATGCTATCGCGTCGATCCGGTCCCGGGCTCGCCCGGCTCCTACTTCGCCTACATCGCCTATGACCTCGATCTGTTCGAGCCGGGCTCGATCGCCAACCTCTCGGCCTCGATTATCGGCAACGTGTTCGGCTTCAAGCCGCTGAAGGCGCTGCGGCTGGAGGACATGCGCTTCCCGGTCGCTTATGTGAAGACGTTCCAGGGACCGGCGACCGGCATCGTGGTCGAGCGCGAGCGGCTCGACAAGTTCGGCCGGCCGCTGCTCGGCGCGACCGTGAAGCCGAAGCTCGGGCTTTCGGGCCGCAATTACGGCCGCGTGGTCTACGAAGCGCTGAAGGGCGGGCTCGACTTCACCAAGGACGACGAGAACATCAACTCGCAGCCCTTCATGCACTGGCGCGACCGTTTCCTCTACTGCATGGAGGCGGTGAACCGTGCGCAGGCGGCCTCCGGCGAGGTCAAGGGCACCTACCTGAACGTCACCGCGGGCACGATGGAGGACATTTACGAGCGCGCCGAGTTCGCCAAAGAGCTCGGGTCGTGCATCGTCATGATCGACCTTGTGATCGGCTACACCGCGATTCAGTCGATGGCCAAGTGGGCGCGGCGCAACGACATGATCCTGCATCTGCATCGCGCCGGCCACTCGACCTATACGCGGCAGAAGAGCCACGGCGTGTCGTTCCGCGTCATCGCCAAATGGATGCGGCTTGCCGGTGTCGACCACATTCATGCCGGCACGGTGGTCGGCAAGCTCGAAGGCGACCCCAACACAACGCGCGGCTACTACGACGTCTGCCGCGAGGACTTCAATCCAACCAAGCTCGAGCACGGGCTGTTCTTCGACCAATCCTGGGCGAGCCTGAACAAGATGATGCCGGTGGCCTCCGGCGGCATCCATGCCGGGCAGATGCACCAGCTGCTCGATCTCTTGGGCGAGGACGTCGTGCTGCAATTCGGCGGCGGCACCATCGGCCATCCCATGGGCATTGCGGCCGGCGCGACCGCCAATCGCGTGGCGCTGGAAGCGATGATCCTCGCCCGCAACGAGGGCCGCGACTATGTCCACGAAGGGCCGGAGATCCTCGCCAAGGCGGCCGAGACCTGCACGCCGCTGAAGGCCGCGCTCGAAGTCTGGAAGGACGTCACCTTCAACTATCAATCCACCGATACGCCGGACTTCGTGCCGACGGCGCTGGAAACCGTTTGAGGAGATTCACATGAAACTGACCCAGGGCTGCTTCTCATACCTGCCCGATCTGACCGACGACCAGATCTACAGCCAGGTGCAGTACTGCCTCGCCAATGGCTGGGCGGTGAACATCGAGTTCACCGACGATCCGCATCCCCGCAACACCTATTGGGAGATGTGGGGCCTGCCGATGTTCGATCTCCAGGACGCCGCGGGCGTGATGATGGAGCTCGCCGAGTGCCGCAGAGTGTACGGCGACCGCTACATCCGCATCAGCGGTTTCGATTCCAGCCATGGCTGGGAATCGGTGCGCATCTCCTTCCTCGTCAACCGGCCAGCGCAGGAGGCGGAGTTCGAGCTGGTGCGGCACGAGGTCGGCGGCCGCGCGATCCGCTACACCACGGTACGAAAGCCAGCCGCGCAGGCGTCCGTGTAAGCCATTCCTCTCCGCGCGGAGCACTCCCTGCTCCGTTTCCTTGGCGGACCACTGCTTCGCCGCTCCCCTGCGGCGAAGCTCTTTTCTTCGAGGTGCCGATGCTTGATATTCCTCACGCAACAACCGAACAGAGCGAGACCAATTTCGATCTCCGGAAGGAAGCTGAAGCGGCCGGGATCACCGACACGCTGCAACAGCTCGAGCAGGAGCTGGTCGGATTGAAGCCGGTGAAGAACCGCGTGCGCCAGATCGCCTCGCTGCTTTTGATCGAACGTATCCGGCAGCGCGCGGGATTAGCCTCCGCGCCGCCGACGCTGCACATGTCGTTCACAGGCAATCCCGGCACCGGCAAGACCACGGTAGCGCTGCGCATGGCCAAGATCCTGCATGGCCTCGGCTTCGTGCGGCGCGGGCAGGTGATCTCGGTCACGCGCGACGATCTCGTCGGCCAGTATATCGGCCACACCGCTCCGAAGACCAAGGAGATATTGAAGAAGGCGATGGGCGGCGTGCTGTTCATCGACGAGGCCTATTATCTGCACCGGCCCGACAACGAGCGTGACTACGGCCAGGAGACGATCGAGATCCTGCTCCAGGTGATGGAGAATCAGCGCGAAGACCTGGTCGTGATCCTCGCCGGCTATGGCGAGCGGATGACGAGCTTCTTCGCCTCCAATCCCGGCTTCCGCTCGCGCATCGCGCACCACATCGAATTTCCAGACTATGCTGAAGCCGAGCTGCTCGTCATCGCCGAGCTGATGCTGAAGGAGCGCGGTTATCGCTTCTCGGCGGCCGCGCGCGAGGCGTTCGAAAAATACATCACGCTGCGCCGGACCCAGCCGTTCTTCTCCAACGCGCGGTCGATCCGCAACGCCGTCGACCGTATCCGCCTGCGGCAGGCCGATCGCCTGGTATCCGATCTCGACCGCATGCTCGACATCGCCGACCTCGAAACCATCGATCCCATCGACGTCCTGGCGAGCCGCGTCTTCAGCGGCGGCGCCGACGCGCGGAGTGCAAGGTCATGACGAGAGAGGTGATCGTTGCTCCTTCAATCCTGGCGGCGGATTTCGCGCGTCTCGGCGAGGAGATCGTGGCGATCGATGCGGCGGGGGCCGACTGGATCCATTGCGACGTCATGGACGGACACTTCGTGCCCAACATCAGCTTTGGCCCCGACGTCATCAAGGCGATCCGGCCGCTGACGAAGAAGGTCTTCGACGTGCATCTCATGATCGCGCCTGTTGATCCTTATCTCGAGGCGTTCGCGAAGGCCGGTGCGGACGTCATTACGGTGCACGCAGAAGCCGGCCCGCATCTGGACCGTTCGCTTCAGGCGATCCGGGCGCTCGGCAGGAAAGCCGGCGTGAGCCTGTGTCCGGCGACGGCGGAGAGTGTCATCGAATATGTGCTCGATCGTCTTGACCTCGTGCTGGTGATGACGGTCAATCCCGGCTTCGGCGGCCAGTCCTTCCTCGACTCCCAGTTGGCGAAGATCGCACGGATCAAGACCATGATCCGCAACCGGCCAATCCGGCTCGAGGTCGATGGCGGTGTCACGCGCGACAATGCTGCTGCGGTGGCCGCCGCGGGCGCCGATACGCTCGTGGCGGGTTCCGCGGTGTTTCGCGGCAAAGGCGCCGCGGAATACGCGGCCAATATTGCGGCCATTCGCGCCGCCGCCGACGCCAGCCTGCTTCCAAAGCCGCAAGATAGGTCTGCGCAGCGGATGCGCGTAAGCGATGGAGGCCCTGTCCGGTAGACTACGTCATCGATCGCCGCCTCTACGCCTGGCCCTTGGCGGGCGGGGATAATTCAGCGTGCGAATCCGCGCCGACTGGAACTTTGGCTCCCCTCCGCATTTGCTAGAACTAACCGAGGCTGGCGCGCGGCGGGCGCAGCAAAACTTTTGCATGACCGCCATCGGCCTGACGCAAATCGAGGCAATAAGCCCTGTGAATGCGAGGGAGGGTCTCATGGAGAACGTACGTCGCTACCGGGCGCTCGCGTCCCTCTGTCGTCAGCAGGCAGCCTACAGGCCGCTCCAGAACTGGGAGCTTCTCGGCCAGGCCGAACATTTCGAATATCTCGCGGAAGTCGAGCTCAAGGCGCATTTCGACGCGTGCAATGCACAAGGCGGCGAGGACGCCCCTGAAGCCGTGGCTTGGAAGCCACCTGCCGCAGCGTGACAGCCGCGGGCCGGCCCGGCTCAATGTCGGCGCGGGCGACCGGCAGGCCGGCTGTGCGGGTCGAGAGCCGGCAGACATGTCCTGCCAGATCGGTCGCTGAAGCTTCGCGCAGGCAGCATCGTCTTCGTTGATCGTCTTGCCCGCTGGCCGGTCCCCAAATCTTTGCCAAGATTTAATCGCGTGGACGGGACGCCGTAAGGTGGCAACGACCATGTTGGGCGCAAGGCGACAGCTGCTCAACATGGACATCTCGACATGAACGATCGCGTCAATTCCGACATCCCCCCCTCCCGCAAGATCTTGAGGACGCGCAGGCTCGCGCCGCTCGGCAGCGTAGCCGCGCTTGGCGTGGCCGTGCTGGCGGCTGCTCCCGGCGCTTTGCCGTTCGCGATGACCTCCTTCGTCGCGCCGGCCCAAGCCGCCGAAACGGCTGCGACCCCGCCGGGCTTCGGCGATCTCGTGGCCAAGGTCAAACCCGCCGTCATCTCGGTGCGGGTCAGAATTGACCAGAGCAACGACAAGAGCGCGATGCTGCAACAGAACCGGATGGATTCGGACGAAGGCTCGCCGCTCGACCAGTTCTCGCGACAGTTCGGTTTCCGCTTTCCGGGTGGCATGAACGGCATGCCGCGTCAGCGCCGCCAAATGATCACGGGCGAAGGCTCCGGCTTCTTCATCTCCGCCGACGGTTATGCCGTAACCAACAACCACGTTGTCGATCACGCTGAGTCCGTGCAGGTGACCATGGACGACGGCACGACCTACGCCGCGAAGGTCGTCGGCACAGATCCGAAGACCGATCTCGCGCTGATCAAGGTCGACGGCAAGAAAGATTTTCCGTTCGTCAAATTCTCCGACCAGAAGCCGCGCATCGGCGATTGGGTCGTCGCGGTCGGCAATCCCTTCGGCCTTGGCGGCACCGTCACCGCGGGTATCGTCTCGGCCAGCGGCCGCGACATCGGCAATGGTCCCTATGACGACTTCATCCAGATCGACGCGCCGATCAACAAGGGCAATTCGGGCGGTCCGGCTTTCGATATGAGCGGCAATGTGATCGGCGTGAACACCGCGATCTTCTCGCCCTCAGGCGGCTCGGTCGGTATCGGCTTCGATATTCCGGCTACGACTGCAAAACTCGTGGTGGCGCAATTGAAGGACAAGGGCGCAGTTACCCGCGGCTGGCTCGGCGTGCAGGTGCAGCCGGTGACGTCGGATATTGCCGACAGCGTTGGCCTCAAGGAGGCGCGCGGCGCGATCGTCGACAATCCGCAACCCGACAGCCCGGCGGCGAAGGCCGGCATCGAGGCGGGCGACGTTATCACCGCGGTCAACGGCACGGCGGTCAAGGATTCCCGCGATCTCGCCCGCACCATCGCCACCCTGGCGCCCGGCAGCTCAATCAAGCTCGACATCTTCCACAAGGGCGAAAGCAAGACCGTGACGCTGGCGCTTGGCGAGTTGCCGAACGAACGGCAGGCGCAGGGCAAGGCCTATGACGGCAAGGTGCAGCCGGGCACCGGCACGCCGCGCCTTGGGCTTGGTCTGGCTCCGGCCGGCGATGTGCAGGGCGCCGGCCGGGAGGGTGTCGTCGTCACGGAGGTTGATCCGGAGGGGCCGGCCGCGCAGCGCGGCATTCAGACCGGAGACGTCATCCTCAATGTCGGTGGCAAGGCTATCAGCAATGTCGCCGAAGTCCGTTCGGAGCTGGCGCAGGCCAAATCGTCCGGCAAGCGCAGCGTGCTGTTGCAGGTCAGAAGTGCGGATGCCACCCGATTCGTCGCGGTGCCGCTCGCGTAAGGCTGACTCCGATCAATACAAATCCAGAAAGGCGGCCTTCCGGCCGCCTTTCGCATTCGCACTCAAGATCCCACACGAGGCCACCGATAACATTCTCGTTAACGGCAGGGAGGGTGACCCGGTTCGTCCGAAAAAGCCGTGTTCGGCCATCAGACTTTCTGGCCGCGCATCTGCTCGGCGGCAATGAAGCCGTGGGGTCGGTTCGCGAGTGTGGAACTTCGAACCCCCTGACCGCTTTGTGGAACTGGCCGGTGGTTCGCATTTGATCGGTGCCGACATGGATCGATTGAAGCTCTCACTGATAAGTACGCTGCTCGTCGCGTGGTTCATCCTGCCGGCAGAAAACGCGCTCGGGCGCGACGATGGCCGCTATGCGAACTCGCCCCTGAAGCCATGGTTCGACAGCCTGCGCAGCCACCTCGGTCCGTGCTGCTCGGATGCGGACGGCTTTGCCGTCTCCGATCCCGATTGGGAATCGCACAACGGGCATTACCGTGTTCGGCTGGACGGGCAATGGGTCGAGGTGCCGGATGAAGCCGTCATCACCGAGCCGAACCGCGCCGGCCGCACCATGGTGTGGCCGGTGAAGACTGCGTTCGGAATTTCGATCCGCTGCTTCATGCCGGGCAGCATGATCTGACCGAGGTCAGCGTGACCGCTTGGTGGATTTGCGCTTTGACGATGCCCTGGACGATTTCTTGGAAGATTTCTTGGAAGTTTTCTTGGCAGATTTCTTGGACGTCTTCCGCTTGGAGGCTTTCTTCGGGACTTTCTTGCCCTTCTTGCGTGCCTTTGACAGTCCGATCGCAATCGCCTGCTTGCGGCTCTTCACGCGTCCGCCGCGACCGCCACGTCCACTCTTCGCGGTACCTTTCTTGTAACGCCGCATCTCGCTTTCGACCTCGCTGCCGGAGCTGCGCGAGTAGCGGCGCTTCTTTGCCTTACGTGCCATGCCTTTTCTCCCTTGGCCGAGGAAGAACCGTTCGACACCGGCATGGTTCCGAACAGCACGCGTGCAATGTTCCCGGCGGTCAAGGCAGCCCTAGAACGAATTCGCCAGTTCGATCTCGGCCTCCAGCACCTGGATGCGCCGCGCAGCCTCGGCGAAGGACAGATCCCGCGCATATTGTGCCGGCTGATACGCCTCTTCGCTCAGCCGCTTCAATCTCAGTCCCTGCGCCCGTGTCATCTGCTCGCTAAGGAAAACCCTGGCGTCGTATTTGGCCTGAACCTGCATGTCGCTCCTCCGGTTTGAAAACATGACTTGACTATATGTTCTTATTTTGTTCTAACAAGCCATGGACAACAGAATTAACGAAATTCGGCGTAAAATCAGCGCCTTGAGGCTGGAAATGGCCGAGGTCGAGGCGTCTGTGCGCGATCTCGTCAACGGCGATTGCGACTGCACCGAACGAGCTCTGGCGCAGATCGATCTGCGCCGGAAAATCAACCTGCTGATCGATGAATGGAAGGCGGCTGGGGGCGGTGACGTCCTGCCTGACGTCCGCGGCCAGATGCATCTTCGCTCCGTGAAGAATGTCGACAAGGCGGCGCGCCTGTTGGCTGGCCACTAAGCGTGCGCGCAAGCGACATGCTGCCGATTGTCGATGCCCTCGGACACCTAACGGGCCGCGCTGTGCGGGCGGTGCCGGACGAGATCTGCGACAACGTTCCTCGTCCGCCGTGATGACGTGCCGGCGCGCGTCCGCGATGCTGCGAGGCCTTGTGCGGCGATCGCTATGCCTGGAGGAGGTGAAGCGGGCCGGCGGGCGATACGCTGGTCAGCGCGCCGAGCATGTGGCGCTAAAGTAGCAAAGTGTCTAGCGGTTTTCCGAAAAGATCATGCTCAAACAACAACCTGAAGCGCAATGACGATTCATCCATCTCATTGCGCTTTATGGCGCGAGGGTCTGGATGAACCGTCATCGTGCTTTGGTGAAGGGCCCCGCGCTGAACACGGGACTCTCACGTTACCGCGCAGAGTTCACTTGGTGTTGCTCATGCCGCCCTTGTTGTTCGTCATGGTGCCGCCCTGGTCGGAGCCGGGGCCAGAGCCGCCTTGACCGGAGGGATCGGCACCTTTGGAGGACTTGGTGTTCGCGCCCGTGGTCTGCGATGATGACATCGAGGACCCATGTTTGGCCTTGTGCGACTTCGCCTCCGCGGCGAACGGCGCGGCAGCGAGGCCAGTTGCCAACATTGCGGCGAGGGCGAGCTTGACTGTCTTCATATGGAGGAACTCCCTGGGTTAAATTGACGCAGGCGGCCAACTGCCGTTCCTCGCAGGAGTTCCCCAACAAAGCTTCTCCACGCGTCACGCGCGCTTCAAGATTGCTTGTTCTCTTCCAGGATGAACACGATGCCGGTGAGCGTCGCGCCGATCGCGAAGGTCGTCCCAGTGCGAGAGCGAACACAAGAGCGGCTTGGCTTCCGCCATGACTCAGCAGATTGGCGACGGCTGGATTGGAAAGAATGAGTGTGAGGCTGAAGGCGAGGCCGAGGGCTGCACCCATCATCGCATGTGTCATCAGCTTGATGAGGCCGGTGGGAGAGACCAGGCCCGACGACTTCTTCGCGCGCATGGAACCATGTCCCGATCTGGCACCCAAACGCGCGCGATAGTCATTAGTTCCATCTGGATGAAGGAATTTTCATCGCCAGCTTCATCCGACGTTCATGCCCGGCTTGCGAACATGAGGCCATCAACACGGGACATTTGATATGGGCAAGGTAGTCTTTCTGTACCGCTCGCTGGCCTATCGCAACGCGGCCGCAGACATCTTGCGCAAGGCGCGCAAGCTCCCGCGCGGCGCGGAGCGAAGCGCGGCCCGGCGCTACGCGAAGGCGTTGCGTGATCTCGCTCGAACGGAAGCTTGGCTCGAAGGACGCATCGCGCGCGACCCAAGGACGGAGCAGCGCATGACGAACACGGCGTCCGGCTAAAGCTCTCCCTTCCGATTGAAACGGAAGCTCTCGATTCTTGGCTTGACGCGCTTTCTTGACGCGAACCGGTTACCGCTTGGCTGGAAAACGCTCTAACCGGATGCGCGCTGCAACTCGGCCGCGGCGGCGGCATCAAATTTGCTGGGTGCTATCGTGGCCGGCTTGCGTGTCAACGGTACCTCGAGGCGGCACAACAGCCCCTCAGCGCGCCAATCGAATTTCGCCCGTCCGCCGAGCTGGGACTCGACGCTCGCGAGCAGGCTTCGCGTTCCGAAGCCTCGGGATTTCGGCGTCCTGACGAGCGGGCCGCCGGATTCCTCCCAGGTCAGCGTGAGGAGTTCGTCTTCGACCTGCCACCCGATCATGAGCCGCCCGGATCGTGTCGAAAGCGCGCCATATTTTGCCGAGTTGGTGAAAAGCTCGTGCAGAGCGAGCGCCAGTGTCTGGGCAGTCGTCGGCAGCAATTGAACCTCGGGGCCCGCCAACCTGATCTGGCCACTCGGCGAATAGGGTGCCAGCTCCTCGTCGATCAGCTTGGAGAGCTCGGCTCCCTGCCAGCTCGACAGCGACAGGATGGTGTGCACGCGCGCGAGCGCGTTGATGCGTCCCTCGACGGCATTGACATAGGCCTTGACCTCGTCGGCACGGGTGAGGCGCACGATCGATTGCGCCAATGCCAGCGCATTCTTGGCGCGATGATCGACTTCCCGCGCGAGAAGGTTCTGCTGCTCTTCGGCGCGCTTGCGTTCGGTGATGTCCACCGTAACGCCGCTCACCCGCACCACGCGGCTGCTATGGTCTACCGTTGCGGCCGCCGTGCCGACGCACCAGCGTACCTCGCCATCGGGCCGCACAATGCGGAACTCCGTTTCATAGGAGCGCGTGCCGCTGTTGAACTCGGCGATTGCCTTGCGCAACTGATCGACGTCATCGGGATGCAACAGCGCCTGAACGTTGGCCGGGTTGACCTCGAAGCTCTCCGGGCTGACCCCAAAGATGCGATATTGTCCCTCGTCCCACATCCAGTCGCCGGTGATCCAGTCCCAATCCCAAGAGCCCATCTTGCCGGCGGCGATTGCCATGCTGCGCCGCTGCTCGCTCTCGCGAAGCTTGGCGGTGGAATTCTCCAGCTCGGCGGTGCGCGCGCGGACGCGGTCCTCGAGCTCCTGATTCAGTCGTTCGAGCTCGCGGGTCTTGCGATAGAGTTCGGCGAACACCTTGATCTTGGCGCGCAGCACCTCCGGCACGACAGGCACCGGAACGTAGTCGACGGCGCCCATCTCGTAGCCCCGCAGCCGGTCGATGTCGCTCACCTGAATGGCAGAGATGAAGATCATCGCGGTCTTCTGGAAGCGCGGATGCTCGCGGATCATCGCGGCGAGCTCGAAGCCGTCGAGCTCGGGCATGCAGACGTCGACTAGGATGACCGCGATCTCGGTCTTGAGCAGAACCTCCAGCGCCTCGCGGCCGGACGAGGCGATCACGAGGTTCTCGCCGAGATCCTTCAGGATCACCTCATAGGCGAGCAGCTTGGCCGGCTGGTCGTCGACGAGCAGGATGTTGACCTTTTCGTGGTCCATTCGCGGATCCAACTCAGCGGTGCAGCCACATGCGGATCGCAAGCAGCAATTGATCGGTGTTGACGGGTTTGGCGAGATAGTCGGACGCGCCGGCCTCCAGGCATTTCTCACGATCACCCTTCATCGCTTTGGCGGTCAGCGCGATGATCGGCAATCGCGCGAAGGCCGGGTTCTCGCGGATCACACCCATGGTCTGATAGCCATCCATCTGCGGCATCATGATGTCCATCAGCACGATGGCGATTTCCGGATTGGATTCGACCAGCGCGACCGCCTCGCTGCCGGTCGTGGCCGTCAACACCTTCATGCCGCGCCGTTCCAACACGCTCGACAGCGCGAAGATGTTACGGGCATCGTCGTCGACGAGCAGGGCCGTCTTGCCGATCAGGTCCTCGTCGGAACTGTTCAGCTTCTCCAGCATGCGCTGCTTCTCGACCGGTAGTTCCGTGATGACACGGTGCAGGAACAGCGCGGTCTCGTCGAGCAGGCGCTCCGGCGATTCCACGCCCTTGACCACGATGCTGCGCGCCATGGTGTGGAGTTCTGCATCCTCCTCCGCCGAGAGCTCGCGGCCGGTGAACACCACGACCGGAATGTTCGACAGCGCCTCGTCATTGCGGATCTCGTCGAGCACCTCGAAGCCGCTCATGTCCGGCAGCCGCAGGTCGAGCACCACGCAATCGCAAGGCTGCTCGCGCAGCGTCGAGAGCGCGCCGGCACCGGTGTCGGTAACCACGATCTCGATGTCGTCGTGGTGCAGCAGCTCGCGGATCGAGAGTTGTTCGGCCTCGTTGTCCTCGACGATCAGGAGTCGCTTGCGCCGCGGCCGCGCATATTCCTTGATCTGCGTCAGCGCGGCGGAGACGCCTTCCGTCGTCGTCGGCTTGTTGACGAAGGAGAAGGCCCCCCGCGCCAGCGCGTGCTGGCGGTCCTCGTCGAGCGTGATGATCTGGACGGGAATGTGGCGGGTCAGCGGATTGTGCTTGAGCTGGCTCAGCACCGTCCAGCCCAGCACGTCGGGCAGGAACACGTCGAGGGAGACGGCCGTCGGCTGGTACTGTTTGGCGAGCTCCAGCGCTTCGGCACCGCGGGCCGCAACCAGGACCTTGAAGCCCTTGTCGCGGGCGAGATCGACCAGCACGCGCGCATAGTGCGGATCGTCCTCCACAATCAGGAGGATGGTGTCGCCCGGCTCGATGTTGAGGCGGTCGTCGGGAAGCTGCTCGATGACGCGCTGCTGGTCAGGCGCGGCCGGCTGTAGCGCCGGCGGCTGGGTGTGTTGCTGTGGCGCGGGCGCAGCACGCGGTGCGAGCGTCGGGCCGGAATATTTCAACGGCAGATAAATCGTGAAGGACGAGCCCTTGCCCGGCGAACTGCGCAGGTGGATTTCGCCGCCCAGTAGGCTTGCGAGCTCGCGGCTGATCGCAAGCCCGAGGCCCGTGCCGCCATATTTGCGGCTGGTGCCGGCGTCAGCTTGTTGGAACGCTTCGAAGATCAGTTTCTGCTTCTCCAGGGGAATGCCGATGCCGGTATCGGACACCTCGAACGCGATCACGGCTGGTGCGGAGTTCAGTACCGGATGATCCGTCCCCCAGCCGCCGACCGCGCTGGCGACCTTCAGGCGCACCTCGCCTTCGGCGGTGAACTTGAAGGCATTGGAGAGCAGGTTCTTCAGCACCTGTTGCAGGCGCTTGGAGTCGGTGACGATGCTGCGGGGCAGGTTCGGATCGATGTCGATCTTGAACGACAGATTGCGGTTTTCCGCCTCGTGCCGGAACGGCCGGCCCACGGTCTCGAGCAGATTCGCGGTCAGGATTTCCTCGGCGTCGACCGTGACCGTGCCGGACTCGATTTTGGACAGATCGAGAATGTCGCTGATGAGATTGAGCAGGTCGGTGCCGGCGCCGTGGATGGTGCGGGCGAATTCGACCTGCTTGGCCGAGAGGTTGCCGTCCGGATTGTCGGTGAGCTGCTGTCCGAGGATCAGGATCGAGTTCAGCGGCGTGCGCAGCTCGTGGCTCATATTGGCCAGGAATTCGGACTTGTACTTCGAAGTTAGCGCGAGCTCGGTCGCCTTTTCCTCCAGCGCGCGGCGGGCCTGCTCGATCTCCTGGTTCTTGCGCTCGACCTCGACGTTGCGCTCGGCGAGCTGCTGCGCCTTCTGTTCGAGCTGGTCGTTGGTTTGCTGCAATTCGCGCTGCTGCGTCTGCAGCTCGCCGGCGAGCTGCTGCGACTGCTTGAGCAGGCCTTCGGTCTGCATCGTCGCCTCGATCGAGTTGAGCACGATGCCGATGGAGTCGGTGAGCTGCTCCAGGAACGTCATCTGCGATGTCGTGAACGATGTCAGCGAAGCAAGTTCGATCACGGCCTTGACCTGGCTCTCGAACAGCACCGGCAGCACCACCAGGTTCTTCGGCGCGACACGAAGCAGCGCCGAGTTGATCGGCACCACGTCAGGCGGAATGTCGGCGACCACGCGCGGCCGCTTGTCGAGGGCGCACTGGCCGATCAGGCCTTCGCCGAACTGAAGCACGCGCTGATAGGGATAGATGCCGTCGCTGGCGTAAGAAGCGAGCAGCAGGAGCTGCGGATCGTTCTCGTTCTCGACCTGGTAGATCACGCCGGTATGGGCGTTCACCAGTGGCGACAATTCGGTGAGCAGCAGCCGGCCGACGGTGGTGAGGTCACGCTGGCCCTGGAGCATGTTGGTGAATTTCGCGAGGTTGGTCTTCAGCCAGTCCTGCTCGGTGTTCACGTCCGTCGTCAGACGGAGATTCGTGATCATCGTGTTGATGTTGTCTTTCAGCTCAGCGACTTCGCCGCGGGCGTCGACCTGGATCGAGCGCGTCAGGTCGCCTTTGGTCACGGCAGTCGCGACTTCCGCGATCGCGCGCACCTGTGAGGTCAGGTTGGCCGCGAGCAGGTTGACGTTGCCGGTCAGGTCCTTCCAAGTGCCGGCGGCGCCGGGCACGTTGGCCTGGCCGCCGAGGCGGCCCTCGACGCCGACCTCGCGCGCCACCGACGTCACCTGATCGGCGAAGGTAGCAAGCGTCTCGGTCATGTTGTTGATGGTGTCGGCGAGCGCCGCGACCTCGCCCTTCGATTTCACGGTGAGGTTCTGCTTCAGATCGCCGTTGGCGACGGCTGTGACGACCTTGACGATGCCGCGGACCTGTTCGGTCAGGTTTGCCGCCATGAAGTTCACCGTGTCGGTGAGATCCTTCCAGGTGCCGGCGACGCCGGGCACCTGCGCCTGTCCGCCGAGCTTGCCTTCGGTGCCGACCTCGCGCGCCACGCGCGT
This sequence comes from Bradyrhizobium sp. 164, assembly GCF_023073715.1. Taxonomy (GTDB): domain Bacteria; phylum Pseudomonadota; class Alphaproteobacteria; order Rhizobiales; family Xanthobacteraceae; genus Bradyrhizobium. The sequence goes on along the minus strand of NZ_JADPKA010000097.1, from coordinate 220,105 downwards.
GACTTCGCCGGCGAAGGCATTGAGCTGGTCCACCATGGTGTTGATGGTGTTCTTCAGCTCGAGGATTTCGCCCTTCACGTCGACCGTGATCTTGCGCGAGAGGTCGCCGCGCGCGACCGCCGTGGTGACTTCGGCGATGTTGCGGACTTGCGTGGTGAGGTTCGCGGCGAGCAGGTTGACGTTGTCGGTGAGGTCCTTCCAGGTGCCGCCGACGCCGGGCACGACGGCCTGACCGCCGAGCCGGCCTTCGGTGCCGACCTCGCGCGCCACGCGCGTGACTTCGGCGGCGAAGGAGCGGAGCTGCTCGACCATGGTATTCAGCGTGTCCTTCAAGAGAAGGATTTCGCCGCGCACATCCACCGTGATCTTCTTCGAGAGGTCGCCGCCGGCGATCGCGGTCGCGACCTCGGCGATGTTGCGGACCTGGGCCGTCAGGTTGGAGGCCATGAAGTTGACGTTGTCGGTGAGGTCCTTCCAGGTGCCGGCGACGCCGGGCACTTCGGCCTGACCGCCGAGCTTGCCTTCGGTGCCGACCTCGCGCGCCACGCGCGTGACCTCGCCCGCAAAGCCATTGAGCTGGTCCACCATGGTATTGATGGTGTTCTTCAGCTCGAGGATTTCGCCCTTCACGTCCACCGTGATCTTGCGCGACAAGTCGCCTCGCGCCACGGCGGTGGTGACTTCGGCGATGTTGCGGACCTGGGCCGTGAGGTTGCCCGCCATCGAGTTCACGCTGTCGGTGAGGTCCTTCCAGGTGCCGGCGACGCCGGGCACGTTGGCTTGACCACCCAGGCGGCCTTCGGTGCCGACCTCGCGCGCCACGCGCGTCACCTCGCCCGCGAAGCGGTTGAGCTGGTCGACCATCGTGTTCAGGGTGTCCTTGAGCTGTAGGATCTCGCCGCGCACGTCCACGGTGATCTTGCGCGAGAGATCGCCGCCGGCGATCGCGGTCGCGACTTCGGCGATGTTGCGCACCTGGGCGGTCAAATTGCCCGCCATCGAGTTCACGGAATCGGTCAGATCCTTCCAGGTGCCGGCGACGCCGGGCACGCCGGCCTGGCCGCCGAGCTTGCCGTCGGTGCCGACCTCGCGGGCGACGCGCGTCACTTCGCCGGCGAAGGCGTTGAGCTGGTCCACCATGGTGTTGAGCGTTTCCTTCAGCTGAAGGATTTCGCCCGATACGTTCACGGTGATCTTCTTCGACAAATCGCCCTTCGCCACCGCGGTCGCGACTTCGGCGATGTTGCGGACCTGTCCGGTCAGGTTCGAGGCCATCGAATTGACGCTATCGGTGAGGTCTTTCCAGGTGCCGCCGACGCCGCGCACGACGGCCTGGCCGCCGAGCTTGCCTTCGGTGCCGACCTCGCGCGCCACGCGCGTCACCTCACCGGCGAAGGCGTTGAGCTGGTCCACCATGGTGTTGATGGTGTCCTTCAGCTCCAGGATCTCGCCGCGCACGTCCACGGTGATCTTCTTCGACAGGTCGCCGCCGGCGACCGCCGTTGTCACCTCCGCGATGTTGCGGACCTGCGCAGTCAGGTTCGAGGCCATCGAGTTGACGCTCTCGGTCAGGTCCTTCCAGGTGCCGGCGACGCCGAGCACGTTGGCCTGACCGCCGAGCCGCCCTTCGGTGCCGACCTCGCGGGCGACGCGCGTCACTTCGCCGGCGAAGGCGTTGAGCTGATCGACCATCGTGTTGAGCGTCTCCTTCAGCTGAAGGATCTCGCCCGAGACGTTGACGGTGATCTTCTTCGACAGATCGCCGCTCGCGATCGCGGTGGCGACATCGGCGATGTTGCGGACCTGTGCGGTCAGGTTCGACGCCATGAAGTTGACGTTGTCGGTGAGGTCCTTCCAGGTGCCGGCGACGCCGGGCACCTGGGCCTGGCCGCCGAGCTTGCCTTCGGTACCGACCTCGCGTGCGACGCGTGTCACTTCGGAGGCGAACGAATTGAGCTGGTCCACCATGGTGTTGATGGTGTCTTTCAGCTCCAGGATCTCGCCGCGCACATCCACGGTGATCTTGCGCGACAGGTCGCCGCGCGCCACGGCAGTCGTCACGTTGGCGATGTTGCGCACCTGGGCGGTCAGATTACCGCACATCGCGTTGACGCTATCGGTGAGGTCCTTCCAGGTGCCGGCGACGCCGGGCACGATCGCCTGGCCGCCGAGCTTGCCGTCGGTGCCGACCTCGCGCGCCACGCGCGTCACTTCGGAGGCGAAGGAGCGGAGCTGATCCACCATCGTGTTGATGGCTTCCTTGAGCTGGAGGATTTCGCCGCGGACGTCGACGGTGATCTTCTTCGACAGGTCGCCATTGGCGACCGCGATCGTCACCTCGGCGATGTTGCGAACCTGGTTGGTCAGGTTGTTCGCCATCGAGTTGACGCTCTCGGTGAGGTCCTTCCAGACGCCGGTCACCTCGGGCACCTGAGCCTGGCCGCCGAGCTTGCCTTCGGTGCCGACCTCGCGCGCCACGCGCGTCACCTCGGAGGTGAACACGCCGAGCTGCTTGATCATGGTGTTAACGATGGTCGCCGACTGCAAGAACTCGCCGCGCAGGGGGCGGCCGTCGACGTCGAGCTTGACGGTCTGGAGCAGATCGCCTTGCGCCACCGCCGCGACTGCACGCGTCACCTCACGGGTCGGCCACAACAGGTCATCGATCAGCGTGTTGACGGACCCTTCCATGTCGGCCCAAGAGCCAGATGCGAGGCCGAATTTCACGCGCTGGCGGGTCTTGCCCTCGCGGCCGACCACCTGGCCGACCAGCTCGAGCTGCTGCGCCATGCGCTGATTGGCGGCGATGATTTCGTTAAAGGTGTCGGCGATCTTACCGTCGATGCCGAGATAATCGCCGCTCATCCGCACGGAGAAATCGCCGCTGCGCATTGCCTGCAAAGCGAGCAGCAATTCCGCCCGGGAATCCGGATCCGACGTACCGTTGGTCTTTGGCTTTGGGACGCGACGACCGGAGCGTGATGCAGTTCCGGGATCGAGGTCGCTCATACTGATTCCCCCGCAGGCGCCGGCCGAATCTATGGCAAGACGCGTTTGGTCAAAATAGAGCGTCAGCCAAATTCGAAATCAAGCGCCAAGGTTGCGGCGCACCGAAAATGGAACCTGCTTTGCTCAGCCCAATAGCATTAACTGCGAACAGTCGGATCGGTTCCACGAAAATTCCGAGAATTCGGCCCTCGGCGGACACCATGGATTAGCGCCTCGCGCACCACGCCTTTCGGAACGGAGCGGCACCCCTGCGGTTAGCCCGCAAAGATAGGGAGAGCGCAGATGAAAGCTGGATTGGCCGTGGTGGTCGTCATGTTGCTTGCCGGATCGGCCTTCGCCCAGGGCGGGGCGCCCAGCGGCCGAGGGGCCGTGACGGGCGATCCCGCCGCCAGCTCGGCCACGCCTCAGGCGGATACGCCGACCACGGGGACGGCGACCCGATCCAACCCGAGCGGGAGCGGCACGTCCACCTCGGGCGGCAGGGATGACAATGGCGATGCGGGCCGGGACAGGATGCCGGAGAGCAACCGGACTGTGCGGCCGGAGAGTCAGCAACATCATCCGAACGACAAATAAAAGACGGCTACTTGTCCGCCATAGTGCGCTCGGCCGCCTTGACCTGCGCACGCAGCGTCGGGAGCTGCTCGCGCGCCAGCGCTGCAAGCGCAGGATTGTCGGGCGCCTTCAGATAGCGTTCGAGCAGGTTGATGGCCGCTTCATATTCGGGAATCTGCGAGGCATAAAAGCTTCGGACGTAAGTTGGTCCGTCCGAAGTTTCGGGTTCGACGAGGCTCGCGCTCGCCGAGGCGGTCTTGCTGACGCGCGGCTCCGCACCGATGGTCTCTTGGATCTGTTTCAGCGCCTTGTCGCGCTTGGCCGCTTCTTCGGCGCGTAGCGCGGCAAGGTTCTTGACCTCCGTGTTGCCCTTCAGGTCGGTGCTCTCAAGCAGACCCTGCTGGAAGCGGCTGAAGGCGTAGAGGCCGCTGATGACGTCGATTGCGCTCGGCGTGGGCTCACCAAGCTGTCGCTCGCCAGTGCTATCGGCAGGCGCTGCGGTGCTGACGCACACCAGGACTATCGCGACGAGAACTCGCATCGATATCAATGACGGATGACGTGCGAAGTTCCCCGAACGTTACGATCCGGTAAGGGCATTGCGACCCGAGAGTTCCGCCCCCACGTCTTCGGTATGAAACAGTCTGACATTTTCAGGGACAACGCCGACAATTGTCTTCAGCTCGCCGAGCGCGCGGAAGGGCAACCCGCTTATAAGCGCTATTCGCGCATGGCGGATGCCTGGACTGCACTTGCGAGGGAGCAGGATTGGCTCGATGGAGAAATCCCGCCCGTGAGGGTCCATATCCCTCAAAAGCTGGATAGGTAGACGCTCTCGTCCTGGTGAAGCCGCGTGTGAGACCGCGCACGGAATGCAAGAGACCAATCCAGGATCATCCGTGAGTAGTCGATCGCGTTGCTTTTCGATTCCAGAAGGAGGTTTCGCAATGGCTCCACGTCTGGTTCTTCTTTCACTGATTCTCGCTTTTGGCGTTTCGGTCGCCTTCGCGACGGTCACGACCGTGCGGCAGGTGCATCTGGAAAATGCATCGGCTGCGGTCCACTCGGCGCGCAGTTAGCGTCGGGGGCTCCCGCCCGGAACAATCGACGTGCCCGCGCGTAACCGCTGCGAAACATCAAGAGAGGCGAGAGCAGATCATGGCCCATTCCGACCACGGAATCGTCAAGGACAAGCGGGCGGAGGAGCAGCCGCGTGACAAGCAGCGTGCGCAATCCGTGCACAAGAGCGATCCCAAAGGCTCACCGTCGCGGGAAGCGACACGCGATCCCAAGCTGAACGACAATGGCAAAACACCGGGCGCCGGCGCGATGCCTGACGATTCAGGAGATGCAACAGGCTAGTTCTCGGGAGGAACGAATCTCCGCGGGAAGAGTCGACGGATTGCTTCCGGTTGTCATGCCCCCGGTGCGCCGGAAGCAATCTCCAAGGACGGCCCTGGCACCCCCGTGCCGGGGTCGTTTGTTTTGTGGACCGTCCTATGGGTTAGTCTCGCCGTCCGGCTCGCCCTGAACATGTCCGCCGGGTCCGCGGCCGAATACGCCGAAATTGCTCGACTTCACGCCGGCTGCCGGATCGACATCCGCTGCGGCCAGCCCGAACTTGAGGAGTTCGCGGACCGCTGCCGCTCGGGTCGGCATGCGATGTTTGAACCGGAAATCGTCAACAGCGGTCAACTCTTCCGGCGAGAGCATGACCTGAAGGCGTTCGGCGCGAAGGTCGTTCATGGTCGATCATGCAAATTGAGCAAGTTGAGTAGTTTACTCAATGGACGAACTAAGTAGGAGTTCCATAAGAGTCAGAAAAATCATCCCTGAAGCTATAAACATCAGCAAAATCAATAATTTGATATTGAGACCAGTTGTGCGCTGGCGCATTTCCTGACGGACGAAGTCAGGTTGTCCCGCGAGCTTTCTGTAGAGACAGAAGCACAGAAGCCGGTGCGTCCGAGCCCCCAGAGGTTATTTAAGGACGTGAGCACCCCGTTTCCTGATGCTACGGCAAGAAGCTCCAGCCGCTCGTTGATCGTGCCCGCGCTCGGGCTGCGGGCGATTTGAGGTGGTGCGCAGCTTCCGCCTCAACCACCATGCTGACACGGCCACCATTACCCAGGCTAGGATGGCGGCCGCGAATGCCCCGGTGATGCTTGCCGACACCACGGCGTAGAAAGCCGCTGCGAACGCTGCGAGGCCGATACTTCCGAGGCCGGCGCCCGCAGCGTCCAACGCTGCGGCCTGCTGCCCGCGTCTTCGCCCGCTGAATCCGGCTTTTTCCTTGGCGCGGCGCTCATGGCGTTCGATCAGCGTCGCGCTGGCACAGAAGATGGCGGGAAGCGCGAGAAACAGTCCGCCGATCGCGAGGCCAAAATGGCTGCCGATGAGGCCTGCCGCTACCGTCGCGAGGCCGCCCAGCACGAAGCGCACCACGTATTCGTACCAATGCGTCTGCTTCAGCGCGGATGATGACAGCTTGACCAGCATCAGGCGGCGCCTCCGAAACCCGCGAGCAGGCCGAAGGCGACCACGAGCCAAACCAAAAATGCGAGGATGGTGGCCGGCAGCGCCGCGAGACGAAATCTCATCAGCAGGTGGCAGACGGCGAGGCTGTAGCAGCCGAGGGCGACAGCGCCGTAGATCATCGTCCAGCTCTCGGCCGCGGCATATTGCGGGCCGTGCTGAACGACCGCGATGCCAAGCGTCGCGAGTGCGACCGACGGCGCCGCGCCGAGAAGCCCGGCAAAGCTCTTCGGCTTGAGCATGTCTCCGAAGATCGCGAAGGCGGAGACGATGAGGCCGCCCGCGACGAAGCGCAGGAGATATTCCGTCATGGCCCTACTCGCGAGGCTTGATGCCGCTGCCGCTGCGATTTTCCGAACGTAAATGGCCTGAACAGTCGCTCGACGACGATTCCGAGGGTGAACCCCGCCACCACGTCGCTGGCCCAATGTGCAAGCACCGCGACGCGCGTCAACGACAGCGCCACGGCAAGGGAGCGCACCAGCCGGCGGGGAGCGGGGGCCAGCAGCCCAGCCGCCGAGGCGAGCGCGCCCATGTGCAGAGCGTGGCCGGACGGAAACGCATCACGTGGCTTTCCGGAGATAGGGATACCGTGCAAATGGCCGCGCAGCGTCAGGCGATCGGGTCTTGTCTGATCGAACACGGACTTTAGCAGGTGCGGGAGCACTGCAGTGGCCACGGAAACTGCCAATACGTGATTTGCAGCAGATCGCGCCTCGGGCCGTCGAAGCTGCGCGTAGAGCCATCCAGCCGCGGCGAGCGCAAGCATCACGTGCTCGTCCGCAGCCCACGTCAAAGTCTGCGCGGTTTGCTCGATGCCCGAATTGGTGTTGTCCGCAATCTCGTGTGCGAGCGCCTGATCGATCCGAGTGGGTTTTACTTCTACGAGGGCCATCGGTCTGGCGAGCTATCCTTCATGACTGTTTTGTAAATTCTGTATGACAATGAAGGTTCCAGCGGGCGCCGTTGCGAGGGCTGTCCCGAGCCCCCTCGCGGCGCCGTAGACATCGCCTGTCGCATAGCTTGCGTCTGCCGCGGCAAGCTGCACGTAGATCGAGGCTAGCTCGCCCGGCTGACCGGGACGACCGAGGGATGTCGTGCCGCCGAACTTTTCCAGCTTCTCCATGATGGCGCCGCCGGACACCTGGAGCGGCATCCAGATCGCTCCGGCGCGACGTGTGGCGGGCGAGCCGGCCGGAGCCTTAGTAGCTGGTCTCGCCATGATCCGGCCGCGGCTCCATGTTGCCGGCAGGGCCGGGCAGGGCTGCGAGTGCTTCTTGAACGGCGGCTTCGGATAGCGGCTGACGGGATTGATCAAGTCGTGCTCAGCTGTGGACGTACGTCCTTCCGCCGTTGCTGTGGACGTACGTCCTTCCGCCGTTGCGGAAGCCAGCGAAGCCGCCGCGAGCGTTCCGCTCGCGGCGTGGCAATGTGCCGGCGCGATATCGAAGTGTTGTCTTGCTGCGCCCTGAGGATCTCCGCATTTGCGACCCAAGGTGCGGAGAATGGCATCGTGGCTCAGACGAGGAGGACGCCGGCGGAGCCGCCGTCCTCGGCCGCTGCCTACTTGGACTGACCGACGCTCGGCGCCTTACCGAGCTCCTTGGCCATGTCGAGATGGTGCTTGAGCGCCGGCAGCGTCTTGCCGGCCCAATCCTTCAACGCGGCATTATCGCCGCCCTTAGCATACCGCTCGAACAGGGAGACGGCGTCCTCATGGGCGCTGACCTGGTAGGAATTGTAGTCGGAACTGAAGTCCTTGCCGGTCGCGCTCTTGAGCTTGTCGAGCTTGCTTTGGTGCGAACTGTCGAGCGCCGTCGGCAGCGTCGCCTGGACCTTGCCGTTGCCGACCAGTCCCTTCAGTTCGCTGCTGGTCTTGGTGTGATCGGTCACCATCTGCTGGGCGAACGATTTCTCCTGCGCATTGCCCTTCTGCTCAGCGAGCTTGCCCGACTCGATCTCGAACATGTCGCTGATGGCGACCTCCTTGACGAAGTCGGCGGTTGCCGGCGCGACGCCGAGTGCCGAATTGACGCCGGTCTTCTCGCCCAGCGATTGGGCCAATGCGGGACCTGCGAGAAGCACGCAAGCAATGGCGACGATGGTTCGTTTCATGGTCCGTCTCTCCAATTGTCGCGCGGCCACCTGCCGCGCCGTGTTGCGCCGATCAACACGCCGCGAGGGCCGAGGTTCCTAACGACTAGTCCGTGGGATTACGCCCGGTGCGCGGGTTGATGGGGTCGGTCGGCTTGCGCCGAAGCCGCTCGGGCAGAAACGGCTCGGCCGGCGCGGCGGTGGCGTCGGCGCGCACGTCGGCATGACGCTGTGCCCGCTCATGCGGTGTCCGGTTGTCGTTGAAATGCCACTTCACGTCGACGCCGTCGACCGGGTCGTTGACGCCGTGCTGAATATCGCGGAAGTCACTCATGGTTCACCTCATTGCTTTCCGGGCAGAATCGATTCCAACACCTGCCGCGCAGCTCCCTTGATCATTCCGCTTTCGTTCGGATCGCCCTTCATCAGGGTGAGCGAGAAATTCTTCGCCTGCTGCAAGGTGATGTGCGGCGGCAGCGGCGGCACCTCGGGATCGGTTTTCACTTCCAGGACGACAGGCATATCGCTCGCCAGCGCCTGCTCCCAGGCCGAGCCGAGCAGCTGGGGACAGTCGACGAAGATGCCGCGCAGGCCGATCAGCTCAGCGAAGCGTGAATAGGAGACGTCAGGAATGCGCTGCGAGGCTTCGAACTTGGGATCGCCGTTGATGATGCGCTGCTCCCAAGTGACCTGGTTGAGGTCTTCGTTATTGAAGACGCAGACGATGAAGTGCGGATCTCGCCAAGACCGCCAGTATTTCGCGGCCGTGATCAACTCGGCCATGTTGTTCATCTGCATGGCGCCGTCGCCGACCAATGCGATCACAGGTCGGTCCGGATGGGCATATTTGGCGGCGAGCGCGTAAGGCACCGCAGCACCCATCGAGGCGAGGCCGCCGGAAAGCGAGGCGGTCATGCCGCGGCGCATCTTCAGGTCGCGCGCAAACCAGTTGGCACAGGAGCCGGAATCGCTGGTGATGATGGCGCGGTCGGGCAGGCGCGGAGACAATTCCCAGGCAACGAGCTGCGGATTGACGGGCGCGGCGGGCTGATGCGCGCGGTCGTCCAGCGTTTTCCACCATGTCGCGACATCCTGCTCGATGGCCTTGCGCCAGGCGCCGTCGCTCTTTGGCGCGAGCCGCGGCAGCAACGCGCGCAATGTGTCGGCGGCATCGCCGACGAGACCGACCTCCATCGGAAAGCGGATCGACATCATGCTCGCATCGATATCGATCTGCACGCCGCGCGCCGCACCTTCCTTGGGCAGGAATTCGGCGTAAGGAAAGGCGGAGCCTATCATCAGCAGCGTGTCGCATTCCATCATCATGTTGTAGCTGGGCTCGGTGCCGAGCAGGCCGATCGAGCCGGTGACCCATGGCAGGTCGTCGGGGAGTGCGGCCTTGCCGAGCAGCGCCTTGGCGCAGCCGGCCGATAGCCGGTCGGCGACCGCGATGACTTCATCGGTGGCGCCAAGCGCGCCGGCCCCGACGAGCATCGCAACCTTATTGCCGGCATTGAGGATGTCCGCCGCGCGGTCGAGATCAGCGTCACGCGGCGTGATGCTGGGCGCGCTGTAGCCGATGCCGGAATGCAACGTGCCGTGCGCACGGGGCGGGTCCTCGTAAGGCTCCTCCTGGATGTCGTTTGGCAGGATGATCGCGGTCGGGACTCGTCTCGCCAGGGCGATCCGCACGCCGCGATCGATCAAGTGCCGGACCTGCGCGGGCGAAGAGGCTTGTGCGACATAGGCGCCGGCGACGTCCTTGAACATCGACACCAGGTCAAGTTCCTGCTGGTAGCTCCCACCCAGCGCATTGCGCGCCTGCTGGCCGACGATGGCGAGCACCGGCTGGTGATCCAGCAGTGCATCGTAGAGGCCAGTGACGAGGTGCGAAGCGCCGGGCCCCGAGGTCGCGATACAGACGCCGAGCTGGCCCGAGAATTTCGCGTAGGCGGTCGCCATGAATGCCGCCATCTCCTCGTGCCGCGCCTGCACGAAGCCGATCCTGCCTTCAGCCCGGTTCATGGCGCCGAACACGCCGTTAATGCCGTCTCCGGGGTAACCGAAGATGTGACGCACGCCCCATTGATGCAGGCGCTGAACGATGAAGTCTGAGACGGTCTGAGACATTAGGGGCGGCTCTCTCGGTTCGGACCTGGTTAGACTCAGAGAACCTGTTGTTTTCGGCGATGTTCCTTGGCTCTTGCGGAACCGCGTCGGAACGATCGCTGACCTCGCGCCGTTGATTCACAAATGGCTGAGTGGAGAATTACGATGCTGAATCAGGGTGAACTGGACCAAAACGAGATGGGCCGGCTGATCGGAAGCGACAAGGTCGAAGGAACATCGGTCTATGGGGCCGATCGAAACCGGATCGGTTCAATCGAACGCGTCATGATCGACAAGATCAGCGGCAAGGTCTCTTACGCAGTGCTTGGCTTCGGCGGATTTCTCGGCCTCGGCAATGATCATTACCCGTTGCCCTGGCAGTCCCTGAAATACGACACCGAGCTTGGCGGCTATGTTACCGCGATTACCGCGAAGGATCTGGAAGGCGCTCCGAAATATGGTGAGAAGGCTGAGTGGAACTGGGGTGATGACGCTGCCGTACGCGGTATCAATGCCTATTACGGCGTCCCCTTCGCGTAACAAAGGACGATGCGATGAGTAAGGAACGGCCGACCGATGATCCCCGGACTCAGAACGACTGGGGTTCGCACAGGCAGACGGACAAGCCTTGGAAGGGCAATCCGGAAAAAGAGCAGGGATCGGACAAAGTAAAGCCCGACCTCGAGAAATGGCACGAGACCAAGACGCACTAACGTCCACTTTCCGTAAGAGCGATCGAGAAGCGCAGCGCGGCGGTGCTGCGCTTTTTCTGAGCACCGCATTCACGAATGACAGCGGTGCTCCAGCAAGTCGGAACCATGCTTCGGCGCTGCGGTTGGGCTGCCGGCGCGCAAGCTTGGCTCAATTGGCTTGCGGCCGGTAGTCCCGACAAAAGGTGGTCAGCGTGGATGCTCAAACCCGGGAGCGTCGGCCGTCCGCGGAGCAGCCGCAGCGGACGAAAGAAGCTCCGAGAACGAATCCTGATCGATCCCGCGACGTCAAAGAGCAGTCGGGCGAACCGGCGCCGCCGTTGCGCCCGAGGCTTCGCCAGCATTGGCTGTTAGCAACTGTCGGCGCCATCGTGCTGATCGCGGCGCTCGTCGGCGGTCTGCTCTGCTGGCTTGAGGTCCGCCATTACGAGTCCACCGACGACGCTTTCGTCGCCTCGCGCAGTTTTTCGGTGGCTTCGAAGGTCGGCGGTTACGTGACCGACATCCCGGTCACAGACAACCAGCACGTCAATGCCGGCGACCTTCTCGCCAAGCTCGACGAGCGCGACTATCGCATCGCCATCGATCAAACCAATGCGCAGGTCGCGGCGGCCAAAGCGAACATCGCCAATGTCGGGGCGCAAATCGACTCCCAGCAGGAGCAGATCAAGCAGGCCCAGGCGCAGCTCGAACAGGCTCAGGCGCAACTCCAGTTCTCGCAGGAAGAATTCGCGCGCGCCCAGGATCTGGCCGAAAAGGGAGCCGGAACCGTGCAGCGCCAGCAACAGACCCGTTCCGACCTTCAGGCGCAGCAGGCCAACACCGAGCGCGCCAAGACCGCGGTGACGGCCGCGCAACTGAGCATCAAATCGCTACAAGCGCAGCTCGAAGGCGCCAAGGCGCAGCTCGGGCAATCGCAGGCGCAGCTCGATCAGGCCAAGCTGAACCTGCAATATACCAGCGTCGTTGCGGCGCAGTCCGGTCGCGTCGTCAAGCTCTCCGGCGCGAAGGGCACATTCGTCACCGCCGGGCAGAGCCTGATGATGTTCGTGCCCGACCAGGTGTGGATCGTGGCCAACTATAAAGAGACCCAGCTCAACGACATGCGGCCGGGCCAGCCGGTAGAGATACGCATCGATGCCTATCCCGGCCGCAAGCTGACCGGCCACGTCGATTCGGTGCAACCGGGTTCGGGCACCGCGTTCAGCCTGCTGCCGGCGGAGAATGCCACCGGCAACTACGTCAAGGTGGTGCAGCGTGTGCCGGTAAAGATCGTGGTCGACAACTGGCCGCCCGATCTGCCGGTCGGACCGGGCATGTCGGTCGTGCCCTGGACCAGGGTGCGATGACGGACGTCGCGCAAGGCGGCGCGGCCGCCGGCGGTTGGTCGCCGGAGCGGTCGGCGGCGGGCGGGCACAATCCCTATCTGATCGCCTTCGTGGTCTCGATCGCGACCTTCATGGAGGTGCTCGACACCACCATCGCCAACGTCGCATTGCGCCACATTGCCGGCGGGCTCGCGGTCGGCATCGACGAGAGCACCTACGTCATCACCAGCTATCTCGTCGCCAACGCCATCGTGCTGTCGATCTCGGGCTGGCTGTCGACCGTGATCGGCCGCAAGCGCTTCTACATGATGTGCGTCGCGACGTTCTCGATCGCGTCGCTCCTGTGCGGCTTCGCCTGGAATTTGCAATCGCTGTACTGTTCCGGATCTTGCAAGGCCTTGGTGGCGGCGGCATGGCGACCAGCGAGCAGGCGATCCTCGCCGATTCCTTCCCACCGCATAAGCGTGGTCAGGCCTTTGCCATCTACGGCGTCGCCGTCGTGGTCGCGCCAGTGATCGGGCCGACGCTCGGCGGCTGGATTACCGATACGTATACTTGGCACTGGGTGTTCCTGATCAACGTTCCCATGGGATTGCTGTCGTTGTTCCTGGTCGGCACGCTGGTCAAAGAGCCGTCGGGCGCAGAGGAGGAGAGGGAGAAGCTGCTCAGCAAGGGTCTGCGTGTCGACTATGTCGGTTTCGCCCTCGTCGCGATCGGGCTCGGCTCGCTCGAATTCGTGCTCGACGAAGGCCAACGCAATGACTGGTTCGGATCGAACATGATCGTCGTCTTCGCGGTGCTCGCGACTGTCTCGCTGCTCTCGCTCATTCCCTGGGAGCTGACGCGGGAGCAGCCCATCGTCGACCTTCGCCTGCTTGGCCGGCGTCAGTTCGCCGCCTGCTTCCTCGTCATGCTCGGCACCGGCGCGGTGCTGATCTCGACGACGCAGCTCCTGCCGCAGCTGCTCCAGACCGAGCTGAACTACACCGCGATGCTGGCCGGTCTCGCGTTGTCGCCCGGTGGCGTCGCGACGCTGGTGCTGATGCCGGTGGTCGGCCGCCTCGTCGGCATCGTGCAGCCGAAATATCTCATCATGTGTGGTGCCGCCATCGTCGCGTTCTCGATGTGGCATCTCACCGGGCTGACCGGCGACATCACCTACGGCTACGCTGCGCTGTCGCGCATCTTCCTTGCGCTCGGTCTCCCCTTCCTGTTCCTGCCGGTGACGACCGCCTCCTATGACGGCATCCCGCCGGACAGGACCAACCAGGCCTCGGCGCTGATCAATGTCGCCCGCAATATCGGCGGCTCCATGGGTGTCGCGCTGGCGCAGACCATTCTGGCGCAGCGCCAGCAATTCCACCAGAGCCGCCTGATCGAGCATGCCGCGCCGTCCGATCTCGGCTACCAGCAGACCATCGACGCCATGACGCGTTACTTCCAAGCGCAGGGCTCCAATGCAAGCGATGCCGCGTCGCAGGCGGTCGCATGGGTCGGCAAAACCTTGCAGCAGCAGATCGACCTCCTCGCCTATATCGACGTGTTCTGGACGCTTGCCATTGTCGCCCTGCTGATGATCCCCACCGCAGCCGTGCTCCGCAGGATCGATTTGCGCGCGCCGGCGCGGGGGCACTGACGGGCTCTCCGCCCCGTTCAGAGAGAAAGGGTGACCGCGGCACGAGACTGCGGCTAGACTGAACCTGACATCAAGCAAAGCCCTGGGAGGAAACTGACGTGAAGACCGCGATCACCGAACTGTTCGGCATCGAGCACCCGATCATCCAGGGCGGCATGCATTTCGTCGGCTTTGCCGAGCTGGCCGCCGCCGTCTCCAATGCCGGCGGGCTCGGCATCATCACCGGGCTCACGCAGAAGACGCCCGAGCTGCTGGCCAAGGAGATCGCGCGCTGCCGCGACATGACGGACAAGCCGTTCGGTGTGAATCTCACCTTCCTGCCGACCTTCTCGGCGCCGCCTTATCCGGAATACATCGCGGCCATCGTCGAAGGTGGCATCAAAGCAGTGGAGACCGCGGGCCGCAGCCCGGAAGCATACATGCCGGCGCTGAAGGCGGCCGGCATCAAGGTCATCCACAAATGCACCTCGGTGCGCCACTCCCTGAAGGCGGAGCGGATCGGCTGCGACGCCGTCAGCGTCGACGGCTTTGAATGCGGCGGCCATCCCGGCGAGGACGACATTCCCAACATGATCCTGCTGCCGCGCGCGGCGGAAGAGTTGAAGATTCCCTTCGTCGCCTCTGGCGGCATGGCCGACGGGCGCAGCCTGGTCGCGGCGTTATCACTCGGCGCAGCCGGCATGAACATGGGCACGCGCTTCATCGCCACCAAGGAAGCGCCGGTGCATCAGAACGTCAAGAACGCGCTGGTCGCCGCCACCGAACTCGACACCCGCCTGATCATGCGGGCGCTGCGCAATACCGAGCGCGTCCTGAAGAACGCCAATGTCGATCGCCTGCTCGAGATCGAGCGCGAGAAGGGCACCAAGCTCACCATCGACGACATTCACGACCAGGTCGCGGGTGTCTATCCCAGGATCATGCTGGATGGTCAGATGGACGCGGGCGCCTGGAGCTGCGGCATGGTCGCAGGCCTCATCCACGACATTCCCTCCTGCAAGGAGCTCGTCGACCGCATCATGAGTGAGGCGGAAACCATCATCCGCAGCCGCCTGATGGGGTTCCTGGATGGGACGGAGACGACGCGAAAAGTCGCCTGACTCCGCCAAACTTCTTAACCACGGCGGCAATTGGCCGCTGGAATTGCGCGTGGCGCCTCCTAAATAGGGCTAAATTACCCCTTCATCAATTTCAGGAGGTGCTCGTGGTCCTGAAAAGCGTTCCCTTTGCAATTGCCGTGGCGCTCGTGCTCGCAGGGGCGGACCTCGCGCATGCTGACGGCTACAAGCCTGACGAATATCTGGGTCTCGATCTGTCCAAGGCCGTACTGTCGCCGAAGCGGCTTGGCCCGGAGACGCAGTTCGCGCCGGTCGCTTTGGAGGCACGCGGCGGCAACGAGGCGCAGGCGCGCGCCGAGCCGATGGACGTGCCGAAGAAGGTTGCCGCCGAACGCGTGCACGTGGCCGAGCCCAAGGTCGGGCATGCCCGGAGCGCCCAGCCGCGCGGTACGGCGCGCACCAAACTCTCACATCGCCACGGCAATCCGCTGGACGCGCAGGCAAGGGACACGCGCATCCAGACCTGGCCGTGCCGCTCCGGCGGCATCTGCAACTGGAAGCGTTAGCCGCAGCGCTGCTGCCTCTTCACCTCGCCTCCGCAAGCGGGCGAGGAAGCGCATCTGCACCGTGGTTACGCTTGCCAGTCGAAACCGTCATGCGCGCGTCGCAAAATCGTAGGCGCGAAGTCAAGAAACCGTCAGGATAGAGTCAAGGAGCGCAGGCACCTTTCGTTGCGATTCGACGAAGGTTTCCTGAATGGCAACGCTCCGCGCCGCGCGGGCCTGGACCCGGCGGCAATTTTTGGTCCATTCAACCTCCAGTCTCGCCGTCGCCTCGCTTGGGACGCTCGCAAAGCCGCATCTCAGTCGCGCTGCCGACCGTCCGCAGATCACGAGCGGCATCCAGTCCGGCGATGTCTCTGGCGGCTCCGCCGTGATCTGGGCGCGCGCCGACCGAGCGGCGCGGATGCAGGTGGAGTGCTCGACCCTCGAGAGCTTCAAGGCGATCGTCGCGTTGGCCTCCGGCGATGCGCTGCCCGAGGCCGATTTCACCTCAAAACTGCTGCTGAAGGATCTGCCTCCCGGGCAGGACATCTTCTATCGCGTCCGCTTCGACGACATCGCGACCGGGATTGCCGGCGAAAGCCGCGTCGGCCATTTTCGCACCGCGCCGGCCGCGGGCCAGTCGATCTCGTTCCTGTGGTCCGGCGACACCGCGGGGCAGGGCTGGGGCATCGACGTCTCGCGTGGCGGATATCGCAGCTATCGCACCATGCTCGACAACCGCCCGGATTTCTTCATCCACTCCGGCGACCACATCTATGCGGACTGCACCATTCCTGCCGAACAAAACCTGCCGAACGGCGAAATTTGGCGCAACATCGTCACCGAGGAAAAATCCGAGGTCGCGCACACGCTGGCGCAGTTCCGCGGCAATTACAAATACAACCACCTCGACGAACACTTTCGCGCCTTCCATGCCGAGGTGCCGATGTTCGCGCAGTGGGACGATCACGAGGTCACCAACGACTGGTCGCCGACCGGCAGCTACGACGCCGCCGGTTACGAGCACGACGGCACGCCGCTCTTGGTCGCGCGCGCCCGCCGCGCGTTCTTCGATTTCATGCCGATCCGCGACGTTGGCGCGCGGCAGGGTCGGGTCTGTCGCAAGATCGCTTACGGCCCGCTGCTCGACGTTTTCATGATCGACATGCGGAGTTATCGCGATGGCACCTGGAATAAGGGAAGCGACCATCGCGGCTGGATCCTCGGCACCGAGCAGCTCGCCTGGTTGAAGCGCGAGCTCGCTGCCTCACGCGCGATCTGGAAGGTGATTGCGGCCGATTTGCCGATCGGCCTGATCAGCCTGGACGCCGTTGCGCTCGGCAGTGGGCCGCCCGACCGGCGTGAGCACGAGATCGCCAATCTGCTGGCGTTCATCAAGCGCGCCGGAATCCGCAACATCGTCTGGCTCACTGCCGATATGCACTACACCGCCGCGCACTACTACGATCCTAACAAGGCGCAATTCCAGGACTTCGATCCGTTCTGGGAGTTCGTCTCCGGCCCGCTGCATGCCGGCACCTGGGGCCCGGGCGAACTCGATGACACCTTTGGTCCGGTCGCAATGTACCAGCACGGCTGTAGCGCTGCGCAGGGCGAGAATCTGGCGCCGTGCTTCGGCTTGCAGTTCTTCGGCCGGGTCGACATCGACGGCCGCAGCGGTGTGATGAGAGTGACCTTGAAGGACGTCGAGAATCGCGATCTCTGGTCAGTCGATATCCAGCCGCAGCAGCAGCCACGACCGGCCGTCGTGGCGCAGCATTCGTAGGCCATTAACTCGATCTTGATTGGCCGCCCGGCGTCTCCCGCGCTATGGTCGCTACTCCCGCCACTTCCTTTCCATCAGCGAAGAGTCTGTCACCGCGCGTCTGGCGCGATGAACTACGTCAGGAGTCTGTTTCATGCACCATCTGCAGACACAGGGCATCAGCATGCCCAAGCTCGGCCTCGGCACCTTCCGCATGCAGGGCGATGCCTGCCGCGCCGCGGTCGAGAGCGCGCTGTCGATTGGCTATCGCCACATCGACACCGCCGAGATGTACGCCAATGAGGAGTCGATCGGTTCGGCCATCGCCGCTTCCCGCCTGCCGCGCGGCGAACTGCACGTCACCACAAAAGTCTGGCACGAGAATCTGGTACCGGAGGCGATCCGTCGCGCTTTCGACGCCAGCCTGAAGAAGCTCAGGCTCGACCATGTCGACCTCTATCTCGTGCACTGGCCGTCGAAATTCGCCAATTGGGGCGCGGTGTTCGAGACCCTGATGAAGCTCAAGGAGGAGGGGCGGACGCGGGCGATCGGCGTTGCGAACTTTACCACCGCGCTGCTCAAGATTGCCGTCGAGGACATCAAGGCGCCAATCGCCTGCAACCAGGTCGAATATCACGCCATGCTCGATCAATCGAAGGTGCTGACCTATCTCAATGCCAGGAGCATCCCGCTGGTCGCCTATTGCCCGCTGGCGCAGGGGCGCTTCGCAATGGATCCGGTGCTGAGCGAGATCGGCGTTAAGCACAACGCGACCGCGGCTCAAGTGGCGCTGAAATGGTTGCTCGATCAAGACGGCGTCGTGGCGATCCCGAAGGCGTCGCGGCGCGAGAGCCAGCAGGCCAATCTCGATGCCCTGAAGATCACGCTCGATGATGCCGACCGCGACAAGATCGCCGCACTGCCGAAGGACAGGCGCTGCGTCAATCCCGGCTTCGCGCCGGCGTGGGATTAGCCCTGGAGTGCTTTCGAACGCGCAGAAAATGGCCCCGCCAGGGGCCATCTCCATGCTGCGTTGCGCTTTAGTCCCAGTGATGGTGGCGATGACTGCGCTTGATGACGACGACCTTGTCGCCGCGATGGTGCCAGCCGCGATGCCAGCCATGGTCACGATGCATGCCGTATTCGGCGTGGGCAGCGTACGGGCCGTGATGATGATGACCGCGCTTGATCACCACCGTCTCGGCGCTCGCCAGCGTCGGCGCTGCGATCACGATCGCGCCGAGAGCTGCAACCACATAACCAAGCTTCTTCATGATGTCCTCCTCCAATCGAATGCACATCTAAACCGTGCATGCACGCGAACGTTCCGGAGGAACGGCGGGAGAATTCTGAACGCCTGTTAATCGCAGCGTTGCTGTGCCGGTGTTGGCGCGCCGGTCGCGACGTATTTGCCGTCTCTGATCGTGTACTCGCCGCGCTCGCTGCGATTGTAGGTCGCGCGCAGGCTGCCATCCTTCTGCAAGAGGAGTCCGAATTCGCGCGTCTGATGGAGCGAGGGGAAGAACATCATCACACCGAGCAGGCCTTCGGCATCGACCGTGGCGGAGACGACCTCGCTCTCGTCCTTGGCTTCGCCGAAGTTGCGCCGGTACATCACCCGGCCGTCCTTCCTGATCTCGTAAGTCAATAGCGCGCCCTTGTCGCGGTCGGGCCGAGCCGCGCAGTCGACGGCCCAAGAGCCGAGCAGGCCCCATTGTTCGACCCTTACCGCAAGCGTCTCGGCACGCGCCGCGGACACGAGTGCGACCCACGGCAGCGCAGCCGCGATCCAGCGGCTCAAGCAACGCGTCATGTCCTGGCAAGCCCTCCGCCTCGTAGAATTCCAAAGAAGAGCATCCCTCACGGCCGCCCACGCTGGCTGCCGATCGCGCGCGAATCGGATCCGGGTCAATGAGGCCGGCCGTTTCCGGGTAGCATGCACTTTCCGAAGGCGAACGTGGATAGACCAATGCTGAATCAAGTCGTCAATCTTGCGGGGCGAAGGGATTTTCGAGCGCTACGTCGCCCAGATCGAGGCCGGTAAGGGCAGCGTCTCGGTCTTCCTCTTGCTGCCTCTTGCTGCGGCTAGCCTCCGCATCCGCGGCAGCCAGCCCCAGGTGGCTCGGTATCAGGCCCTCTTCTCGACGTTGGCACTGCGGGCCGGTACGCCAAATTCCTTGCGGCAAACCTCGGCCAGTACGGCGACGCCCTCACGGATCTGCTGATGCGTGGGGCTCGCAAAGCAGAGCCTCAGTCGCGAGCTGGAATGGTTCTTGTTGGTCGACCATTCCGGCCCCGGATTGATCGAGACGCCGGCGGCAAGCGCGGCTTGATACAGTTTGAGCGTATCGACCTGGTCGGGCAGTTTCACCCAGAGGAAGATGCCGCCCTTGGGCTCCTCGAACTCGGCCGCCGTCCCGAACTGCTCGTTGAGGGCCTCCATCAACGTATCGAGCTTGGTGCGCAACGCTTTCGTCAGTGCCGGCACATGGCTCGCGAAATGCGGCTTGCAATAGGTCGCGAGCACCATCTGCTCCAGCGCGCCCGAGCCGGCATCGGTCTTCAGCGCCAGCATCCGCGACATCACATCCCAGGGCGCTACGACGAAGCCGACGCGCAGCGCCGGCGCGATCGATTTCGAGAACGAGCCGATATGGATCACGCCGCCGTTTCGGCTCATGGCATGGATCGCCGGCGGCCGCTGCCCGGACCAGACGAGGTCGGCATAGCAATCGTCTTCGAAGATCGGCACGCCGTATTCGGATGACAGGCGCAGCAGCTCGGCGCGTCGGCTCTCCGGCATGATACTGCCGGTCGGGTTCTGCACGGTCGGAATCGTGTAGATGTATTTCGGCCGGATGCCGCGGCTCTTCAGATCGGCGAGCGTGGAGGCCAGCACGTCCATGCGCATGCCGTCCTTGTCGAGGGGGATGCCCACCACGTTCACGCCGAGCCGCGCCAGGCGGGTCAGCGAGCCCTGATAGCTCTCCTGCTCGAAAATGACGGTGTCGCCGCGCGCTAGCAGCGTGGCGTTGACGAGATCGAGCGCCTGAAGCGAGCCGGAGACGATCAGGAGGTCGTCGACCGTGCAGGTGATGCCGGCATCGCGCTTGAGCTTTGTCACCAGGAATTCGCGCAAGGGCAAATACCCCTGAGGTCCATGCGCCAGCCCATAGGTGGCGAGCGAGCGGCCCTCGCGCTGTAGTGCCAGGTTTGTCGCCTCGATCAGGCCCTCGAGCGGCACCTGTTCGGAGTCGTTGTTGCCGCCGACGAAGCTGTATTTGGCAAGGCCCGTCCAGCGCGCGGAGGGGGCAGGCAGCCCCGCGGGAAACAGGGGTGCGAAGTCGAAGCTGGACGTCATGGGCGTTCCTCGTCTTGTTCTTGTTGGGCGGCCGGCGTTGCACCGGCCTGTCTTACTTCTTGCCGGCCGTCCGGGTCGGACGTCCCTGGCTGATGAAAGCGTAATGCGCATTGGCGACGCCGCCAACCATCAAGGCTTCGACCACGGGCTCGGCGATCTCGCTTGTTGCGGCCCAGTCGACGAGAAAATTGGCTCCGGTCCCGCCGCGTACGTCGTCGGTCGGAATGAAGATCGAGACGGTGGCGAGCGGTCTCAAGGCGACCGGCGCCTTCAGATAGCTCTCGACCTGCTTGCCTGCGGTGTCGAAATAGGCGATGCGTTTGACCACCAGCGGCTGGGTCTCGGAGGCGTTGTGCACGCTCAGCGTCACCGAGAAGTCGACACGCAGCTTGCCCTGGCTCATCGCGACGCTGGAATAGGCGGGCACGTAGAACCCGCCGGATACGGCGAGTTCGTCCTTCGGCAGCGCGGTGAGCGAATCGGCAAAGCTTTGTTCGATACTGATTTTCGATTGCGCGGCGGCGGGCACGGCATAGGCGAGGGGGCATAGCAGCATTGCTGCGAAGAGCCCTTCGCGCATGTGACGAATTGCTCGCTTGCCGCACCGCGACCCATCTCTAGGGTGCGGCAAAACGGACCAATTTGGCATGCACGAGCTCATTCGCGACATCACTCTCTGTATTCTGTTTGCCTGGATGCTGGGCCTGCTCGCCCATTTCTCCCGGCAGCCCCTGATCCTGGCCTACCTTATCGCCGGCTTCTGCATAGGTCCATTCGGCGCCGGCTGGGTCAAATCGCAGGAATCGATCAGCGTCATCTCGGAGCTCGGCCTGATCTTCATGCTGTTCATGATCGGGCTGGAGATCGACCTGAAGAAGATCGTGCGGGCGGGAAAGGTGATCCTGTTCGCGGCAGGCGGCCAGCTGCTCGGGGGCTGCCTGCTCGGGGTTCTGTTCTTCGTCGGCATTGGCTTGTCCCTCGGCGGCGGGCATTTCGATGCGGTCTATCTCTGCGTCGCTTGCGCGTTGTCGAGCACCGTCATCATCGTCAAGGTGCTCTACGAGAAGCGCGAGCTCGACACGCTGCCGGGCCGCATCACCCTCGGCGTGCTGGTGCTCCAGGATATCTTCGCCATCCTGTTCCTGGCGGTGCAGCCGAGCCTGGCTAATCTGCAAGTCAGCGTCATCCTGCTCTCGATCGGCCGCGTCGCGGTGCTGGTCGCTGCCGCGCTGTTGGTCAGCCGCTATGTGCTGCCGCGCCTGTTTCACCAGATCGCCCGGCGGCCCGAGCTGATCCTGCTCGGCGCGCTGGCCTGGTGCTTTCTTGTCGCCGAGATGGCGGAGCGGCTGTCGCTGTCGCGCGAGATGGGCGCCCTGATCGCCGGCGTCTCGCTTTCGACCTTTCCCTATGCGCTCGACGTCACGGCCAAGGTCACCACGCTTCGCGACTTCTTCATCACCCTGTTCTTCGTCGCACTCGGTATGACCATCCCCGTGCCCGGCCTCTCCGTGATCGGGCTCGCTTTGATGATCGCGGCGTTTACCGTGGTGAGCCGGCTCGTCACCACCTTTACCCCGCTTTATCTGATGAAACAGGGGCTGCGCGCCAGCCTGTTGCCGGCCCTCAACCTCGCCCAGATCTCCGAGTTCTCGCTGGTGGTGATCCAGACCGGCATCGCCGACCACCACATCGCAGCCGAGACGGCGAACGCGGCCTCCTTTGCCTTCGTGGTTCTGGCCGTGCTCTCGACCTTCGTGATGACGCGCAGTGACGAGATCACCCGCTGGATGATCGGGCCCCTGAAGCGGATTGGCCTGCGCGACCTCGATCATGGCAGTGGCCATGCCGAGGAGGCCCATGAGGGCGGGCACGGCGAGGCCCGCCGCATCGTCATTCTCGGCTTTTTTCGTGCGGCGAGCGCGCTGCTAGCCGAGATCGAGCGGCAGGCTCCGGTGCTGCTGGAGCAGATCACGGTGGTCGATTTCAACCCGAATGTGTACCAGACCCTGCTCTCGCGGGGGCTGCACGTGATCTATGGCGACATCAGCAATGTCGACACGCTCCTTCATGCCGGCATCGGCAAGTCGGAGATCATCATCCTCAGTGTGCCGGATTCGCTGCTGAAAGGCGCCACCAACGAGAAGCTGGTCCGCCACGTCCGCGCGCTCAACCCCACCGCCCTGATCGTGGCCACGGCCGACCTCCTGGCTGACGTCGGCGAGCTCTACGAGGCCGGCGCCAGCTATGTCACGGTGACCCGGCTCAGCGACGCCCACGAGCTGTTCACGGTGATCGAAGCCGCCCAGGCCGGCCTTCTGGCCGACAAGCGCGCCGAGCTCGATCAACGGCTCGGCGAGCGGCGCGAAGTGCTGCCCTGACCGGCCGGCCTTCCTCTCCGGCGCTCGCGGCCTATATCCTTGATATCTTCGCTGCAAGCCTGAATTACCCTGGCAGGCCTGCCGCCCGGCATATGTGGTTGCGCTGGGGAGACTAGCGCCCCGGGCCAAGTCCGGCTAAGCCTCCCGGCCATAACCGATAGAGATTGGGAAATGCCCGACAGCGTTCAAGAAGTCTTGCAGGCCTTTGCCCGAGGCGAGCTCGTCGTCGTCACCGATGATGAGGATCGCGAGGGCGAGGGCGATCTGATCGTCGCCGCCTCGCTCTGCACCGCCGAGAAGATGGCGTTCATCATCCGCCACACCTCCGGCATCGTCTGCGCGCCCGTGACCACCGAGGACGCGCGCCGTCTGCGGCTCGATCCGATGGTCGCCCACAACGATTCGGCGCACACCACCGCGTTCACGGTCTCGATCGACTACAAGCCCGATGGCGGCACCGGCATCTCGGCCGAGGAACGTGCCTCGTGCTGTCGCGCGCTGGCCAATCCCAATGTCGGCGCTAACGACTTCGCCCGGCCTGGCCACATCTTCCCGCTGATTGCCAAGGACGGCGGCGTGCTGCTGCGCTCCGGCCACACTGAAGCCGCGGTTGACCTCTGCAAGCTCTCCGGCCTGCCGCCGGTGGGTGTCATCAGCGAGCTCATGAACGACGACGGCAGCGTGATGAAGGGTGAGCAAGTCGCCCGCTTCGCCGCCGAGCACAAGCTCAAGCACGTCACCATCGCGGATATGATCGCCTACCGCCAGGCGCGCGAGAAGCTGATCGAGCGGGTCTCGACCTTCGTCACCGAGAGCCCGATCGGACCCTTGCAGGGCTATGCCTACCGCTCGCCGTTCGATTCCATCGCCCACGTCGCCTTCGTCTACAATGGCGTTGGCGACGGCAAGAACGTGCTGACGCGCTTCCACAAGCCGAACATCGTCAAGGACACTTTCACGGGGCATAAGCGCATGGCGGCAGTGCTCGAGCATTTCAAGAAATCCGGCCGTGGCGTGCTGGTTTACCTGCGCGACGGCGCAGCCGGTGTGCCCGTCGCGCCGCTGCCGGACGAGTCGTCCACGGAAGCCGACCGCAACCGCCAGTGGCGTGAGGTCGGCGTCGGCGCGCAGATCCTGCGCGATCTCGGCGTCACTTCGATCCGGCACCTCACGTCCTCGGTGCACGACTACAAAGGCCTGTCGGGCTTCGGCATCGAGATCGTCGCCAACGAGCAGCTCGAAAGCTGACACGCAGTGTCATTCCGGGATTGCGCTGAAAGCGCCAGATCCCGAATCTCGATGTCGTAGAAGCGAGGAGATTCCGGGTACGACGCTTCGCCTCGCATCGATCGAAACCAGGATGCAATTGCACTTGTTGCCGCGGCGCTTTAATTTGTCCGGCAATTTATGACGGAACCAGAATCGAAAGGACGTTTCATGAGCGCGCGCCCTCAGGCCAAGGACAAGCCGGCTGCGGCTTCTTTCCAGTGGGACGATCCGTTCCTGCTCGACGAGCAACTCACCGAAGACGAGCGCATGGTGCGCGACACCGCGCGCGCCTATGCTCAGGACAAGCTGCTGCCACGCGTCTCCGAGGCCTATCTCGAAGAGAAGACGGACCGCGAGATCTTCAACGAAATGGGTGAACTCGGCCTGATCGGCATCACCCTGCCGGAGGAATATGGCTGCGCCAATGCGAGCTACGTCGCCTATGGCCTCGTCGCGCGCGAGATCGAGCGGGTCGATTCCGGCTATCGCTCGATGAACTCGGTGCAGTCCTCGCTGGTGATGTACCCGATCTACGCCTATGGCGACGAGAACCAGCGCAAGAAATACCTGCCGAAGCTCGCCAGCGGCGAGTGGGTCGGCTGCTTCGGCCTGACCGAGCCCGACGCCGGCTCCGACCCCGCCGGCATGAAGACCCGTGCCGAGAAGGTTTCGGACGGCTATCGCCTCACCGGCAGCAAGATGTGGATCTCGAACGCGCCGATCGCCGATGTATTCGTGGTGTGGGCCAAGTCGGCGGCGCACGACAACCAGATCCGCGGCTTCGTGCTGGAGAAGGGCATGAAGGGCCTCTCCGCGCCGAAGATCGGCGGCAAGCTGTCGCTTCGCGCCTCAATTACCGGCGAGGTCGTGATGGACGGGGTCGTGGTTCCCGAGGACGCGCTGCTGCCCAACGTCTCCGGCCTGAAGGGCCCGTTCGGCTGTCTCAACCGCGCCCGTTACGGCATCTCCTGGGGTGCGCTAGGCGCCGCCGAAGACTGCATGCACCGCGCCCGCCAGTACACGCTCGACCGCAAGCAGTTCGGCAAGCCGCTTGCCGCGACCCAGCTGGTGCAGAAGAAGCTCGCCGACATGGAGACCGAGATCGCGCTCGGCCTTCAGGGCTCGCTTCGCGTCGGCCGCCTGATGGACGAGGGCAAGTTCGCGCCCGAGATGATCTCGATCATGAAGCGCAACAATTGCGGCAAGGCGCTCGACATCGCCCGCACCGCCCGCGACATGCACGGCGGCAACGGCATCTCGATCGAGTACCACGTGATGCGCCACGTCCAGAACCTCGAGACGGTCAACACCTACGAGGGTACCCACGACGTCCACGCCCTGATCCTCGGCCGCGCGATCACGGGCATTCAGGCGTTTTTCTAGCCACGTCTTCCGTGGCTATTATCTTGCTCAGCTGTCATCGCCCGCCTTGTGCGCAGTTGCGCACTGGGGCGGGCAAACCAGTATTCCAGAGACCGCGCCTTTCGCCACAGACGCCGCGGCGTACTGGATACCCCACCTTCGCGGGGTTATGACGGCGAGGGTTCGGCAGTGCACAGGAAGTCCCATGTCCGACAATGACGACGTCCCGTTCAACCGCAACTTTCCGCTGACGCCCGGAATCGTCGAGGAGGTCCGCCCCGGGGTGCGGCGCGTGCTCTGTAACAATCCGAGCCCGTTCACCTTCACCGGCACCGTCAGCTACATCGTGGGCAAGGGCAACGTCGCCATCATCGACCCCGGCCCGGACGACGAGGCACATGCTGCGGCGCTGCTGGAGGCCGTGCGCGGCGAGACGGTGAGCCATATCTTCGTCACCCACACCCACCGCGATCACTCGCCGAACACCGCGCGGATCAAGCAGGTAACGAGCGCGCCCGTTTATGCCGAAGGCCCGCACCGTGCCTCGCGCCCGCGCTTCGAGAGCGAGAAGCACACTCCGGAATCTGGCGCCGATCGCGATTTCACGCCTGATGTCAGGATCGCCCATGGCGACGTCGTCGAAGGCGCCGGTTGGCGGCTCGAGGCGGTGGCGACGCCCGGCCACACCGCAAACCATCTCGCCTTTGCCTGGCCCGAGCGGAAATTCAACTTCGTCGGCGATCACGTCATGGGATGGTCGACATCGATCGTGGCGCCGCCCGACGGCTCGATGATCGACTATATGGACTCGCTGGACCGTCTCGCGTCCCGCGAGGAGGATCTCTACTTCTCCGGCCACGGCCCGGAGATTCCGGACGGCCCGCGCTTCGTGCGCTTCCTGATCCGTCATCGCAAGGCGCGCGAGGCCTCGATCCTGCATCGCCTCGCCAAGGGCGAGACCGACATCCCGACCATGGTGCGTGCGATCTATATCGGGATCGACCCCAGGCTGACGACCGCCGCCGGCTACTCCGTGCTGGCGCACCTGGAGGACCTGGTCGCGCGGGGCGTGGTTGCGACGGACGGCGATCCCGTGATCGGCGGCACGTACCGGATGGCGAGCTAGACTGGCCTCGTCAACCGGGACGATGCGCAGCATCGACCCCGGCATTTCGCGCCACGAGCACTACACCTGCAAGTACTTTGCCGAAGCCGATGGCCTCGACCATTCGACCGTCATCCACAGTAAGGACGAATGTGCGCAGGGAGGCCGACAAGATCATCTCGACCAACACGGTTGAGGGCTACTACAGCATCTTCAAGCGCGCATGAAGGGCGTCTATCAAGCACCTGCACCGCTATCTGGCGGAGGTTCGACTTCCGCTACTCCAACCGCTCGGCAATCGGCGTTGAGGACGGAGAACGTGCAGACCTTGCCGTCAAGGGCGCGGCTGGCAAGCGTCTGAAGTCAATCTCATTGAGCCGGATCGGACGCGCGCTGACCGTCGCCTACTGCGCAAGCGCGCTGCCAAACGAAAGCCTAGCGGGCCTTCTTAGTCTTTGTCTTCTTGGTTTTCTGCACTTTTTTGTTTTTCTTTCAATGACTTAGGAGGGCTTTTGAGCGCGCCGCGAAGTGCAACTTCGAAGCGTTGCTGAGCTTCTGCCTCGAATGTGTCGTATCGGTTCGTTTGCTCATTCGCCTTAACTCAACCGCATAACGAAAACGGGATTCTTGCATGTCCGCCAATGATTTAGTAGAACGGGCGCGACGCGATACCGGGGTGAGACCAGTACCGCGCCGCGCCTACTCTATGGTGGTTGCATTGCTCCCACCTCCTTTAAGTCCCTCAGGGTTCTCCGTGGCTCCCCCTGAGGTTAGTTGCTGAACGGGCTTCGCAACCCATCCTGCCACCCTCGCGGTGGCTGCCCCCTGCAACGGTGCACACGGCCCAAAGCAAGAGGGTGTGGAGGACAGACCGGATTTGATACCGGCATCAACTTGGCGGCCTACTTTGAAGAGGGGGCCCTACGAAAACCAAGCCGTGTTTCTTACACCACTGTCCATCTCATGCGGCGGGCTTAGGCCCGCCGTTTCTATCTTGCATGTCGCCGCTCCTTTTCTTCGGAGTCGTCGCCGTCCTTGGCGCGGGTGCGGCCATCCATATTCTTGACCGTGGGCGGCACGCCACAAGCATTCGCGACCTTTCGCCACCACCGACGAAACTCAACCGGCGTCCACGGCAGCCCGTCCCATTCCGAGCGCACAATCGCTCCAACACTCGGCAGCTTATTGCGAGCGGGTTTGCTTGCGTCGAGGCCAAACTGGATTCGAAGCTCATCAACGATCATCGGGAAATCGAGAAGATTGATCTCGGCGTCGCCCAGCCAACTCGGGCTTGAATGATGCAGCACCAAGTTCTCGTCGATTTCATTCCAGCGAATACCGCGCATCCATTTCAGCGCGCCCGACGTGATGTCGGACATGCCCGGTTCTGAGACGGGCACCCATTCCCCAATTATGTCCTTCTGCAGAAGGCGGGAGCTGGACTGAAAGGCCTGTGCAAGTGCAATCGACGGTCGGCCCATCTTTCGCGCCATAGCCCGGATGTCGTGGGCCTGCTGCTCCGTCAGGCGCTCAGTACGGGCCGGGGGCGGCTTGTATTTCAGTTTGCATAAGATGCCAAACAGGCGTTCGCAGTTGCTGTCCTTAAGCACCTCTGTGCCGAAGCCAAACAGGTTGCGAACCATGCCGATCTTAGCGTGAGCAATGGCAAGAGTGCCGCCCTTGCTCCAATCCGTGTGCCAGTCGATGAAGTGCACCTGCTGAATGCCAGCCAAACGCTCATCCCCATGATCCCTAGTGATCATGCTGAGCAGCGCGTCATAGTGCTTGCGCGACGCATGGGTGAGATTTTTGTAGGGAGAGTCGGGGTGCGACTTATACAGATCGATTAGGGCCAACATTGTTGCCGGGCCATCCGGTGTCGCGGGGGTCGAAGTGAGAACCCCCAAGGCAGGAGCCCCAATACTCGGTGAGGGAAGGTGCAGTCCTGATACCGCCAAGTTGTATTTCGCCGCGATCCGGGCGAGGTCTTCCATGTCCCGTTCCACGGCAGCGGCCTCGGCCAAGAGCCGCGCTCTCCGCTCTGCCATCGTCTCGTAGATGTTGGGGCCGGGCTCGCCGGGCTTGTCGCTCATGATTCGACCTGTTCCGTGGGTCCTTCTACCCGTGGAATGGCCCCATCGCAATGTAAATCGTGAGTTAGAGCGAACTAACTGTAGGGTCTGTGATGTCAATTATGTAAATCGCCATCTCAAGATCCCGGGTTCGTCGCTTTCCGGCGCGCCGGGATAACGCTAGCGCGTCACTTCTTCACCGTCTTCGCCGGCGTCTTTGGCGGCGCGACCGGGGCCTTCTTCACCGGCTTGAGCGCATCGGCATCGGCGGCGGTGTTGAGATCATCAATGAATTTCTTGACGCGGGCAGCGTTACTGCCAAGGTCGCTCTCGAAATAACGCGAGGCGGAGCGGATATCGACACGCGAATCATCGCCATCAGGCACGACCCGTATCGAGACGTCCTCGCGGAACCCCATGATCGGCGTGCGCGCGACTGCCTCGATGCGGCCGATACGGCGCGGCGGCTGCGGCGCGCGCTCGTCGATGACGAGCCATTTGCGCTTATTGACGAGCTGACGCGCGATCGCATAGGCGCGGTCCACCGGGATCTCCAGCTCGATCGGCTCGATATCGGGATAAAACTGGCGCTGCTGCTCGGCCGAATAGAGACCGGCATAGACCGCGGTGTTGGTGCCATCGCCGGTGCGTACGGGCGCCAGCGCGTCGAAGCGCGGCGGGTCGATTGGGTTGGTGGTGATGTCGTGGATCGCCGGCAGCTTGCGGTATTGCAGGCCGAGATAGGCCGGATAGGCGAGGATCGCGCCGTCGATCAGGAAAGCGAGCAGGATGCGCGCCATGCCGCGCGAGCCGTTCTGCCAGATCGCGGCAAAGCCGGCGAGCCCGAACAGGATCGAGAGGACGGCGATCGCGAGCCCGCCGAAGAAGGCCATCAGCGCGGGCTTCATCTCCAGGAAGTCGAAGCGGACGATGATGATCGAGACCACCACCGCCACCACCGCGAACACGGCCAGATTACGCGCCCAGCTTGCGAGGCTGGACACGGGCTCCGACTGATAGGGAGCTGAAAACCTGCGGGCCATCGGGTGAGCTCTGCCGGGGTTTTAAGGCGATGCCGGCCGGATCTGGCGCGACGATGCGCCGTTGAGACCATGGCCCGGGGGCAAATTCAAGGGAGACCGGACTGTTACGGCCCGTCATTCCGGGGCGATGCGGAGCATCGAACCCGGAATCTCCAGATTCCGGGTCGGCTCCTTGAGCCGCCCGGACCGACGCGCGTGATGTCCTACGCCGCCGCGTTCGGGAAGCGGTAATCCTTGAATTGGTCGCGCAACGCCGTCTTGAGGATCTTGCCCGTCGCGGTATGCGGGATGCCGTCGACGAAGGCGACGTCGTCGGGCATCCACCATTTGGCGATCTTGCCGTCCATGAACTTCAGGATGTCCTCGCGCGTGGCCTGCTGGCCGTGCTTGAGCTGCACGATCAGGAGCGGCCGCTCGTCCCATTTCGGGTGGAACACGCCGATCACTGCGGCTTCGGCCACGGCCGGATGGCCGACCGCGAGGTTTTCGAGCTCGATCGAGGAGATCCATTCGCCGCCGGACTTGATCACGTCCTTAGAGCGGTCGGTGATGCGCATGTAGCCGTCCTCGTCGATGGTCGAGACGTCGCCGGTGTCGAAGAAGCCGTCCTCGTCGAGGATGTTGGCGTCGACCCGGTAATAGGCCTTGGCAACGGCCGGGCCGGCGACCTTCAGGCGGCCGAAGGTCTTGCCGTCCCAGGGCAGTTCCCTGCCGGCATCGTCGGTGATCTTCATCTGCACCCCAAATGGCGCGTAGCCCTGCATTTGGAGCACGTCGAGCCGCGCCTCGCCGGTCGCGTTCTGGAAGGGCGGCTTCAGCGCCGCGACGCTGCCGATCGGGCTCATCTCGGTCATGCCCCAGGCGTGGCGGACGTTCGAGCCCATGTCGAGGAAGGCCTTGATCATCGAGCGCGGCATCGCCGAGCCGCCGCAGATCACCGTCTTCAGGTCCGGCAGCTTCAGGTTGTTGGCGCTCATGTGCTGGAGCAGCATCAGCCACACAGTGGGCACGCCCGCCGTGTGCGTCACCTTCTCGGTCGAGAGCAGCTCGTAGACGGAGGCACCGTCGAGCTTGGCGCCGGGCATCACCAGCTTGGTGCCCTGCGAGGGCGCGGAGAAGGCGATGCCCCAGCTGTTGGCGTGGAACAGCGGCACCACCGGCAGCATCGTCTCGGACGCGCTGGTGCCGAGCGCGTCGACATTGTTGGCCATCAGCGCGTGCAGCACGTTGGAGCGATGCGAATACAGCACACCCTTCGGGTCGCCCGTCGTGCCCGACGTGTAGCACATCGCGGCTGCCGTGTTCTCGTCAAAGTCCTTCCATTTGAATTTGCCGTCGGCCTGCGCAATCCAGTCCTCGTAGGCGACCACATTCTTCAGCGTGGTTTCCGGCATATGCGCGTTGTCGGTGAGCACGACGTAGCGTTCCACGCTGGGAAGTTTGTCGGCGATCTTCTCCAGGATCGGAACGAAGGTGATGTCGGTCACCACGATGCGGTCCTGCGCATGGTTGATGATCCAGGCGATCTGCTCGGGGAAAAGGCGAGGATTGACGGTATGGCAGATGGCGCCGATTCCCATGATGCCGTACCACACCTCGAGATGGCGCCAGGTGTTCCAGGCGATCGTGGCGACGCGGTCACCGAGCTTGATGCCGTCGCGCTCCAGCATCTGCGAGACCTTGAGCGCGCGCTTGTGGATTTGGGCGTAGTTGGTGCGATGGATCGGTCCTTCGACCGAGCGCGTCACCACCTCTTGCTTGCCATGAATCCTGGCAGCGTGTTCGATGATCCGGTGGCAGAGCAGGGGCCAATCTTGCATCAAACCGAGCATTCTGACGTTCCTCCGAGAAGTCGCTGGGCGCGTTATCGCTCTCAGCGTTGGGCCAAAGAATTGTCATGAGTTTTAGCCTGCCGGACTTTCGCCGCAAATGGTCTTGTCGCGGCTATATGTCCGCCGGCGCAGCAATGGTTACCGCTGCGATCGGGCTGTCGCTTGTGCTCGCCGAGAGGGCAGAGGCGCGGAAATATCCTGCGCCGCTGGATATCTTCGGCCTTGGTACGCCACGGCCGCGCGCAGCCGCTCGTCCCGCCAAGATTCCATTGCCGCGACGCCGCCCTGAGGAGGCCCCGAAGGCAGCCGACGAGGGGGCGTCGGAGCCGGAAGACAAGGCCTCTGCCGACAAGCCAAGCGCCGACAAGCCGGCCGAAGCTGCGCCGCCGCCCGAGAAGCAGGCCTCGGCCTGCCGGCTAGCGCTGACCGAGGAGATCGCGGTCGCGCCCTCCATTCCGGATATCCGCGGCCCCGGCGCCTGCGGCGGCGAGGATCTGGTGCGGTTGGAAGCCATCGTGCTGCCGGACAAGCGCAAGGTGGCGGTCAAGCCGGCGGCGATCCTCCGTTGCACCATGGCGTCGGCAGTGGCCGATTGGGTGCGCAAGGACATGGCGCCACTGGCCGCGAGCCTCGGCTCTGCCATCAGCGACCTCGACAATTTCGACAGCTTCGAGTGCCGCGGCCGTAACCGCGTCGTCGGCGCGATGCTGTCCGAGCACGGCAAGGCCAATGCGCTCGACGTCCGCGCGATCAAGCTCGCCAACGGGCAGTCGATCGGCCTCACCGACCGGACCATGTCGCGCGAGGTGCGCGAGCGCGTGCTGCAGTCCGTATGCGCGCGCTTTTCCACCGTGCTCGGCCCGGGCTCGGACTGGTACCACGAGGACCACATCCATCTCGATTTGGCGCAGCGGCGCAATGACTATCGGATCTGCCAGTGGAACGTCTGGGATCCCTTGCCGCAAGTCGCCCCGCTGCTGCCGGCGGAACGTCCCGAGGAGGCGCCGCCGCGCGAGGTCGCGGCCAAGCCCGAAGCGAACGAGGACGCGGGCGACGGGGCGGAGAAACCCGGTGCGCCCGCGGACAAACCGACGGCTGCTGGCAACAAAGCCCGCTCGCACAAGCCGGCAACAAAAAAACGCCGGTGAAACCGGCGCTTTTGAATGTCAGAGATCGAAGCCGATCAGTAGCTGCCAGCCTGGCCAGTTTGGCTGCTGCCGAGCGCCAGCCGCGAATTATACGGCGAGTCGCCATGCTTCGGCTCGAGGACCACGACGATGGTGCCGACCTTGACGCGGTTGTAGAGATCGATCGCGTCCTCATTGGTCAGGCGGATGCAGCCCGATGAAATCGAGGCGCCGATATATTCCGGCTGGTTGGTGCCGTGGATGCGGAACAGCGTGTCCTTGCCGCCCGAATAGAGATACATGGCGCGGGAGCCCATCGGATTGTCCGGACCCGGCGCGACATAGGTCGGCACGCCCAGGCGCGAAATCTCGCCCGGGGTCGGATGCCAGGCCGGCCACTCGGTCATGCTGCCGACCTTGGCGATGCCCGACCAAGCCATGGCCTCTTCACCGACGGTGATGCCGTAGCGGATCGCCTTGCCGCCCTCCAGCACGTAGTAGAGGTAGTGATTGTCGGAATCGACCACGATCGAGCCCGGCGATTCCTTACGGTGATACTCGACAATGGCGCGGCGGAACGGCTCTGCAACCGGGGTGTTCTCGTATTTGACCTTGGCGAGGAGTTCCTTGTCCTTCGGTTTGAAGGCCTTGGTGTCCGTCGCCTCGAAATGCGTGGCCTGCATGCAGCCCGACAGCATCAGGCCAACGGCCAAAATCCCAAATTTTACTTTCAGCGACGACATGGTTTGGTTCCAATCAAAACAATACCGTGCGGAAGGCCTGAGCTTGGCGCCCAAATTCCTCGACTCCGCTAATCCCATTATGGTTGAAATCTGCCACAATTCCAGCACAGAAGCCCTTATCCCGCGCTGCAAGAGCCAAGCTGTGGCTTTTCTGCCGCAAGTTTTACGGTGCTGTGTGAGTTTTGCGGCAAAGGCCGCCGGGACTGTCGATTCCGTGCCACAGTTGAGCCACGGCCCCGCCCCACATACCAACGCTCCGTTAATCCGACTGTCATCGTGAACTTGTCAGAATCGCGCTAAGGGCGTGGCTGTCATTCTGTCGCAGGTTCTCTGGAGTTGTCATGTTTTCGGTGTTTGTTCCCTCCGAGGCCTCCCTCAAGAAGGCCGTCATCGAGGATCTCACTGCGCTGCCGGAGAGCGCGGTCTGGATCGACCTCGTCAACCCGAGTGCGGCCGAGGACAAGGCGGTGGAGCGGCTGGCGGGCATCGCGATCCCGACCCGCGAAGACATGCAGGAGATCGAGATCTCCAGCCGGCTCTATATCGAGAACGGCGCGCGCTACATGACCGCGACGCTGATGTGCCACTCCGATACCGACATGCCCCGGACCACGGCAGTGACCTTCATCCTCGGCGACCACCGCTTGGTGACGGTGCGCTATGACTTGCCGAAGCCGTTCGCCCTGGTCGAGGCCAAGCTCGCCCGCTCCTGCACGCCGGCGATCACCGGCGAGATGGTGCTGATGGAACTCCTGGACGCGGTGATCGACCGCTGCGCCGACATTCTGGAGCGCTGCGGCGCCGAGATCGACCAGGTCTCGCACGACATCTTCGAGCCCGAGAGCGAGCGCCACGGCCAGGCCAAGCGATATTCCCAGATCCTGATCTCGATCGGCCGCAAGGGCGATCTGACCTCGAAGGTTCGCGAGAGCCTGGTGTCGATCGGCCGCGTCGTGACCTTCTTGTCCGCAGTGGTCGAAGGCGTGAAATGGTCGAAGGACATGCGCGAGCAGCTCAAGACCATGCAGCGCGACGTGGCCTCGCTGACCGATCACGCATCCTATCTCTCCAACAAGATCACTTTCGTGCTCGACGCCATGCTCGGCGTCGTCAATCTCGAGCAGAACAACATCATCAAGCTGTTCTCGGTCATGGCCGTCGTCCTGATGCCGCCGACGCTGATCGCCTCGATCTACGGCATGAATTTCAAGATCATGCCGGAACTCGAATGGGTCCACGGCTATCCGATGGCGCTGGTGATGATGTTGATCGCGGCGATCGTCCCGTACTGGATCTTCAAGTGGAAGAAGTGGCTGTAGGAGCATGATCCGGACCCGGAGGGCCGCGTTAGCGCAAACTGTGCGGCGGTTTTCCCTCGCGACAAACGCGAACGCGTTTGCGCGGAGATCATGCTCAAGCAAAGATCCCTACTGAGACCTTACGCCAGTCGCACAGACATGGTCGATCGTGTCGCAGAATAGAGCGGGATTGAGGCGGTGCGGTGACCTGTGCTCTGTGCCCCAATTCCTCCGGTAAAATTTGAGCGGTGGGCTGAACGTTTGCGCGAAACTTGTCTGCGATAAGCAGCGTGTTAGCCGCGAGGAACAGCCATGGTTGAAAAACACATAACGACGCCCCGCAACGTCATCGATCTGGCGAACTATCGACAGGTCGTGACGAGCGGCAAGGCGCCGTCGTTGTCGGCACGCATGTGCCGGCACTGTGGTGCTCCGCTGCTCGACGGCGAGAACGACGACGACTGCTCGACAGCATTCAACGCGGCCGCTCCGCGGCCGCGCGAGAGGTCGCGTCGGATTCGACTCGATTGAGGAACGGAAGGAAGGGCGATCCAGGTCTTGCGGCGGCGTTGTCTGGATCGCCTTGCTTCCCTAAGCAGCTAACAGCCCAATCATTGGCAAAAGCAATCACACGTGCTGGCCGCCGTTGATGTGGATCTCGGCGCCGTTGACGTAGGAACTGGTCTCCGTGCACAGCACGTAGATGATCTTGGCAACCTCGTCAGGCGTGCCGAGCCGGTGCATCGGGATCTGCTGCTCGACGATCTTCTCGGTGCCGGGTGACAGAATCGAGGTGTCGATCTCACCCGGCGCGATCGCGTTGACGCGCACGCCGATGCGGCCGAAGTCGGAAGCCATCTCGCGCGTCAGAGACGCGAGCGCGGCCTTGGACGTCGCGTAGGCGGCGCCGGCGAAAGGATGGACGCGCGAGCCCGCGATCGAGGTGACGTTGACGACTGATCCCTTTGCCGCCTTCAGCTCTTCGATCAGTCCACGCGCCATCATGATCGGCGCGAAAAAGTTGACGTTGAAGACGTGCGTCCAGGTATCGAGGTCGGTGTCGACCGAGCCGAGCCGCGCGCCACCCGGGCCCTTCGGCGAGATCGCGGCGTTGTTGACCAGCGCATGCAGCGTGCCGTCCTCGAGCCGGCGCCGGATCTCGGTGATCGCGCGCGCGGTATCCTCGGGATCGCCGAGGTCGACTTGGATGTGGTCCTCGGGGCCTGCGTCCCACGGGCAGTCTTCCGGGAAAGGATGCCGTGAGCAGGTGATGACGCGCCAGCCGGCCGAGGAGAACCGGATCACGGTGGCGTGACCGATGCCGCGGCTGGCTCCGGTCAGGAGCAGCGTACGACGCGGCACATTGGATGAATGCGGCATGGACATCTTTCAGGTCGGAAAGCTGAAGACAAGGCTCAAGGATACATCCGCATCTTGGACCACGGTCGGCCGGCTGCGTCACGGCGAAATTCGATGCGGTCGTGCAGGCGGAATGGGCGGTCGTGCCAAAACTCGATCCGCATCGGCGCGATGCGCCAGCCGCTCCAGCCCGGCGGCCGCGGCACCTCGCCGATGACGTATTTGGCCGCGACTTTTGCGATGGCCTGTTCGAACGCGAAGCGGCTCTCCAGCGGCTCGGACTGCTTGCTCGCCCAGGCGCCGATCTGCGCCTGCTTGGGGCGGGTGGCGAAATAGGCATCGGCCTCGGCGTCGGTCACCGGCGTCACGTTGCCGCGGATGCGGACCTGACGGCGCAGCGACTTCCAGTGGAAAAGTAACGCTGCCTTAGGATTTGCGGCGAGTTCGCGGCCCTTCTGGCTTGCGATGTGGCTGTAGAAGACGAAACCCTCGGTATCGAAGCCCTTCATCAACACCATGCGCACATCCGGAAGCCCGTCCGCGTCCACGGTCGCGAGCGCCATCGCGTTCGGATCGTTCGGCTCGCTCTTGATCGCCTCGTTCAGCCAGGCCTCGAACAACGCAAATGGCTCGTCGGCGGTGGTGAAATCACCGGATGTTAAGGGTGTCTGGTGTTTCATCGAGGTCGTGTCGGTCATGTCTGGAGTCCGAGTTGCGTCCCGCGGCCCAAAACGCGCTGTTGTCCGCTACCGCCCTATATAGGGCATGGCGACGCGTTGGCCTATCGACGATCCGACCGTCTGGCTTCGTCATGACGCTGCTTCTGATCGGGCTTGGTGCCGGCGGCTGCAGCTTTTCGCGCAACGACAGCAGCGCCTATGCCAAGGCGGACGACAGCGACCTGACTGGATCGATCGCGCGGCCAGCGAAGGACGCCCCGCCGACCGAGACTGATCTCGCCTTCGCCCGCAACGCCGCCTCGGACGTCCTCAGCAAGGGCGACAAGGATTCGAGCCAGCACTGGGAGAACCCGGAGACCGGCGCGCGCGGCTCGGTCACCCCGATCGCGCAATCCTATGCCGCCGAAGACGGCCGCAAGTGCCGCGACTTTCTGGCGAGCTATGTCAACGGCAATACCGAAAGCTGGCTCCAGGGCGCCGGCTGCCAAAGCAGCCGTGGCCGTTGGGAGATTCATACGCTAAAGCCGTGGCGGAGCTGAGCATGATCGGGACCCGAAGGGCCGCGCTCGCGAAATGTGGGAACCGGTCTTCCGCTAAGATCATGCTCGAATCATCTAGGGTCGGCACACGCCCCTAGTTGCAAAAATGCCACTCTCTCCCCACATGACTGCCAGATGGGGCAGGGAGCCCTTTGAACAATTCGATTTCTTGAAGGAGACGTGACGGATGCGCGACCCCTATGAGGTCTTGGGGGTGCCGCGGAGCGCCAACGCTGCCGCCATCAAGAGCGCCTATCGCAAGCTTGCCAAGAAGCATCATCCCGACAGCAACAAGGGTGACCCGAAGGCTGCCGAGCGCTTCGCCGAGATCAATTCGGCCAACGAGATTCTGGGCGACGAGGACAAGCGCAAGCAGTTCGACCGCGGCGAGATCGACGCCGAGGGCAAGCCGCGCTTCCAGGGCTTTCCGGGTGGCGGCGGGCCGCGCGGCCGCGCAGGGCCCGGCGGTTTCGAGAGCTATACATTCCGGAGCGGCGGTGCGGGTGGCGCCCCGGGCGGCGGTGCGTTCGAGGATATCCTCAACAGCATGTTCGGCGGCGGGATGCGTGGCGCGCGCCCTGGGGCTGGGGCCGCCCAGTTCGACTTCGACACCGGCGGGATCGGGCTCGATCTCGACGTGAACGTTGCCATGTCCGTCTCGCTGGAAGAGGCGGTCAAGGGCGGCGAGAAGCGCGTCCGGCTGCCCACGGGCAAGGAGCTTAATGTCAAGATTCCGGCTGGCGTCACCGAAGGCCAGCAGATCCGGCTGCGGGGGCAGGGCGAAAGCGCGCAAGGCCATCCGCCCGGCGATCTCCTAATCACCATCAACATCGCGCCCCACCCCTACTTCAAGGTCGAAGGCGCCGACTTGCGCATCGATCTGCCGGTCACGCTGTACGAGGCGGTGCTCGGCGCCAAGGTCCGCGTGCCCACGCTCGGCAACGCCGTGGAGCTCTCTGTGCCGAAAAACACCTCCAGCGGCCGGACCTTCCGCCTCAAGGGCAAAGGACTGCCGAAGGCGGGTGGAACCGGGGATCTCTTGGTGACAATCAGGATTATGCTACCGGACGGGAACGACGCTGAGCTTGAAGCATTGATGGAAAAGTGGCGAGACCAACACCCCTACAATCCACGGAGCGGACTCGGCTAACGCATGATCCGGAAAACTGCGCAGCGGTTTTCTGAAAAGGTCATGCGCGAACGACAGGGCGCTATCCGAGCCCGCCTCGACGATCGGAGCATTCTCTTCCCGAAAGGATGATGCTCAACAGACGCCTGAAGCGTAGTCGCGCTTCGACGCAGATGTTTGAGACGTGTCAGCTGTCCGGCGGGGCAGCCGACAAAAAGGTGCGGCCTCGAGAGGGGGACCAGCGCGGTACCAAAAACCCCAATCGAGGCCGCCCGCGTCGATCGGCGGATCGAACGCTGCGCATTTTCGCGTGATCATCCGGTGCGATAATGAGACGCGCCGATGTCGTGATTCCAAATTTTCAATGACGGAATCGAGGCACCCGTTTGCTCGGGTTGTCTACCTGCCGTTCTTCTCGGCTTGGTCGTACACGGCCTGGGCCACCTTGGTCAGCCGGTCACGGTCGGTACCGCCGCTGACGACGTAGCCAACCCCACGTTCGGCCCAGAACAGCGCACCGTCCTTATCCGTCTTGGCATAGCGCATCTGCGTCGCGCCGTTCTCGGTCTTGGCGGCGTAGATCGTGTACCGCTCGCCCGAGGCGCCTTCATACATCAGGAACGACGCCGGACCGTTCGGGCCCGGCAAGAGCCGGCCGCCGACGAGCTTCAGCCCGCTCGCCTCCAGGTTCGGAGCGAACACAGTCCAGCCGCAGCGCCGTGTCAGCCAAGCCTGGAGGTGGTCACGCTCGTTGCCGCCGACCTCGACAGGGTGGCGGACCTCGACGACGTAGAGGCGGTGGGCGTCGAGCGCGTCGGCCGTGAAGCTCTGGAAAGTCGAGGGCGCGTTGGCGGCGCCATGCGCCACCCACCCGGCCGTGCCCCCGGCAACGAAGGCAACCAGCACAGCCGCGGCGGCGCCATAGAGCCATTGCCGGGGGCGGCGCTCCAGCCGCTCAAGCTCCAGCCGTGCCGGCACCGGCTCGTGGGCGACGGAATCGTAGCGGGCGTGCAGCATCTCGGCCATGGCGCGCCACGACTGCACGCGCTCGGCCTCGTCAGGGTTGGCGGCAAGCCAGGCCTCGACATCGGCGCGACGTTCGGCCGGCAGCTCGCCGTCGACATAGGCGTGCAGCTCGTCTTCGGTCACCGGGATCTTGCGATCGTTCATATCGGTTGTCTCTGGCTCTGGGGCCCAAAATGTTCTTCGTGGCTCAAAGTCGCTCGCTCCATCGGCATGTGGGCGGACAACACGCGATGCATCAACTCTGCCATCATTTCACCCGCCTGAGCGCCGGGCGCTCGCCGCTCAGCGAGGCTTTGACGTGGGCGCGGGCGCGCGCCAGGCGCGACATCACGGTGCCGATCGGCACGCCCTGGATGTCGGCGACCTCGCGATAGCTCATGCCCTCCAGCATCACCAGCAGCAGCACCGAACGCTGCTCCTCGACGAGGGTGGCCAGCGCCTTCTCGATATCGCGCCCTTCGGCCTCGGTCCCGCTGGCGTCCGGGTTGTTTTCCGTCAGCGGCATCAATTGCGGACGCCTCGCCAGTGAGCGCCGCCGGTTCTTGTTGAGGTTGGTCAGGATCGTGTAGAGCCAGCTCCTGACGTCGCCTCCGAGGAACAAGCGCTCGGAGCGCAGCGCGCGCACCAACGTATCCTGCACCAGATCGTCGGCCGCATCCCCATCGCGCGTGAGCGCGCGGGCATAGCGGCGCAACGCCGGGATCATGGCTTCCACGCTCTGGCGAAACGCATTCATTGCGGTTTTCACGTCCCGGTGTCCGGCGCGAGCGCCTCAACGATCATAACACCCGAATGAAACGGCTATTCCGGCGCTCGAAACAGCGTAAACGCCGTGTATTAGGACTGTACCGCGAAGGAGGGCTGGTGTACCTCCAGACCTTAACCCGCTCGATGGGACGTTGAGAAATGGCGCAGAATTCAGGTCTGATGCAGGGCAAACGGGGCGTGATCCTCGGCGTTGCCAACAACCGCTCGATCGCCTGGGGCATCGCCAAGGCATGCCGCGCGGCCGGTGCCGAGCTCGCCTTCACCTATCAGGGCGATGCGCTGAAGAAGCGCGTCGAGCCGCTCGCCGCGGAGGTCGGCGGTCTCGTGCTCGGCCATTGCGACGTCACCGACGCTGCCACCATCGACGCCGCCTTCGCGGTGCTGAAGGAGAAATGGGGCAAGATCGACTTCCTGGTGCACGCGATCGCCTATGGCGAGCAGCTCGACGGCCGCTATATCGACACCACGCAGGAGAATTTTTCGAAGTCGATGCTGATCTCCTGCTACTCGTTCACCGCGGTGGCGCAGCGCGCCGAGAAGCTGATGACGGACGGCGGCTCGCTCATCACGCTCAGCTATTACGGTGCCGAGAAATGGATGCCGCATTACAACGTCATGGGCGTGGCCAAGGCCGCGCTGGAAGCCAGCGTGCGCTATCTCGCCGCCGATCTCGGCGAGAAGAACATCCGCGTCAACGCGATCTCGGCAGGTCCCATCAAGACGCTCGCCGCGTCCGGCATCGGCGATTTCCGCTATATCCTGAAGTGGAACGAGTACAACGCGCCGATGCGGCGCAACGTTTCGACCGAAGACGTCGGTGGCAGCGCGCTGTATTTCCTCTCCGACTTGTCGCGCGGCGTGACCGGCGAGGTTCACCACGTCGACTCCGGCTATCACGTGCTCGGCATGAAGCGCCCGGACGCGCCTGATATCTCGCTGGGTGGCAAGGACTAACTTTCAGCGGCAATGCCCGTGCCTACGATCTACTTTCTGCGCCACGGCGAGACCGAGTGGAACGCGCTCGGGCGGCTTCAGGGCACTCAGGACATCCCGCTGAACGCACGTGGCCGCAGCCAGGCCGCGCACGCGGCTGACGTTCTGGCCGGTCTGTTCAGGCGCGACGGCAAGGACAAGGCGGCGCTGCCCTATGTCTCGAGCCCGCTGGGACGTGCGCGCCAGACCATGGAACTGGTCCGCCGCAAGCTTGAATTGCCGCTTGCCGATTACTCGCTCGACGACCGCCTGCGGGAGATCGGCTATGGCACGTGGGAGGGGCTGACATTGGCCGAAAGCGAGGCCTCCGATCCTGATGTCTATGCAAGGCGCCTCGCCGACAAATGGACGGTCGCGCCCGCTGGCGGCGAGACCTATGCGGCCGTACAGCTGCGCGTCCTCGATTGGTACGAGTCGCTTCTGGTCGATACCGTCGCGGTCGCCCATGGCGGCACCTGCCGGGCCCTGATGGTGGCTTTGGGCATCGAGACCCCCGCCAGCGCTGCCGACCTCTATATCCAGCAGGGCGCCGTCTACGTGTTCCGCGACGGCCGGCTGGAGAAGTTCAGTTAGGCGAGATTTTCGTCATTCCGGGGCGCCCGAAGGGCGAACCCGGAATCTCGAGATTCCGGGTTCGATGCTCTGCATCGCCCCGGAATGACGGAACTAGGGTTGAATGCCGTGGCCCTCGGGGCTACGACGTTGACATACAACGTTTATATAAAAACTAAGCACAGGCGACAGCCAAGCATGTCCTTCAACACATTCGGCCACATGTTCCGTGTCACCACCTTCGGCGAGAGCCACGGGGTGGCGATCGGCTGCGTGGTCGACGGCTGTCCTCCCATGATCCCGCTCAGCGAGAGCGACATCCAGAGCGACCTCGACCGCCGCCGGCCGGGCCAGTCGCGCTTCACCACCCAGCGCCAGGAGCCGGACCAGGTGAAAATCCTGTCCGGCGTGATGGCGCATCCGGAGACCGGCGTGCAGGTGACGACGGGCACCCCGATCGGGCTCCTGATCGAGAACACCGACCAGCGCTCGAAGGACTATTCCGAGATCAAGGACAAGTTTCGACCCGGTCATGCCGACTTCACCTATGAGGCGAA
Source organism: Bradyrhizobium sp. 164 (assembly GCF_023073715.1). Classification (GTDB taxonomy): domain Bacteria; phylum Pseudomonadota; class Alphaproteobacteria; order Rhizobiales; family Xanthobacteraceae; genus Bradyrhizobium. The sequence continues at coordinate 177,568 of NZ_JADPKA010000097.1, read as the reverse complement.
GTACGGCCTGCGCGACTATCGCGGCGGCGGGCGCTCCTCGGCGCGCGAGACCGCGACGCGCGTTGCCGCCGGTGCGATCGCACGAAAAGTGCTGCCCGACGTCAGGGTACGCGGCGCGCTGGTGCAGATGGGCCCGCACAAGATCGACCGCACCAAATGGGACTGGGACGAGATCGGGAAAAATCCGTTCTTCTGTCCCGACAAGGACAAGGCCGCCTTCTTCGAGACCTATCTTGACGGCATCCGCAAGAGCGGCTCCTCGATCGGCGCGGTGATCGAGGTTGTCGCCGAAGGCGTGCCGGCGGGCCTTGGCGCGCCCATCTATGCCAAGCTCGACTCCGATTTGGCGGCCGCGATGATGACCATCAACGCCGTGAAGGGTGTCGAGATCGGCGCCGGCTTTGGCGCGGCCGAATTGACCGGCGAGGAGAACGCCGACGAGATGCGCACCGGCAACGACGGCACGCGCTTTCTCTCCAACCATGCCGGCGGCGTTCTGGGCGGCATCTCCACCGGACAGCCGGTGGTGGTGCGCTTCGCAGTGAAGCCGACCTCGTCGATCCTCCAGCCGCGTCTCACGGTCGATCGCAAGGGCGCTGATACCGAGATCTTCACGAAGGGCCGCCATGACCCCTGCGTCGGCATCCGTGCCGTTCCCGTCGGCGAGGCCATGATGGCCTGCGTGCTGGCCGATCACTTTTTGCGCGATCGCGGGCAGGTGGGACGCTAGTTTTTTACCTCTCCCCGACGGGTAGAGGTGAACGCCGCCGCCGGCGTTGGTGTCGCAGCACTAGCTCTCCGCGCAGCTTGACGGGCCCACAACTTCGTCCGCAAATGCGGACATGAACAGCTCCGAGCTCCAGCGCATTACCAACTGGCTGATCGACGGCGCTTGGTCGTCGCAAGAGCCGGCCGAGATGATCGCCGATTTCTGCGAACGTCTGGTCGCGGCCGGCCTGCCGCTGTGGCGCTTCGGTATCTTCATCCGCACGTTGCATCCGGAAATCTTCGGTCGCAACTTCATATGGCGGCAGGGCGAGGAGGTCGAAATCGGCAGCGTCGATTTCGATATTCTGGACACGCCCGAATTCGCCCGCAGCCCGCTCCGCATCGTCTTCGAGCAGGGGCTGGAGGTCAGGGGACGCGCGAGCGATCCCGACAGCAAGCGATTTCCGTTCCTCGACGACATGCGTGCCGAAGGCGCGACCGACTACATCGCGGTGCCGGTGCCGTTTCTCGATGGCTCCATCCACGCGACGAGCTGGGTCACGCAGCATCCCGGCGGCTTCAGCGACGACGACATCGCGGCGATCCGAACCATCATAGCGCCGCTGGCGCGCGTCAGCGAGATCATCAGCCTGCGCCGCACCGCCGAGATGCTGCTCGATACCTATGTCGGCAACCGCGCCGGCGCGCGCATTCTCGGGGGCCAGATCCGCCGTGGCCACACCGACATCATGCAGGCGGTGATCTGGCTCTCGGACCTGCGCGGCTTCACCGCGCTGTCGGACCGGCTGCCGGCCGAGACGGTGGTCGCGATCCTCAACCATTATTTCGACTGCCAGGTCACCGCGATCCGGGGCCATGGCGGCGAGGTGCTGAAATTCATGGGCGACGGCCTGCTCGCGGTGTTTCCGATCGATGAATATGTCGGCGATGCTGCCCATGTCTGCGCGCGCGTGCTGGAGGCCGCGCGCGAAGCGCGCGCCAGCGTGGAGTCGCTCGCGTTTCCGGTCGGCGACGCCGTCGAGCGCTTCCGTTTCGGCGTCGCGCTGCACGTCGGCAACATCCTCTACGGCAATATCGGCGGGGGCAACCGGCTGGACTTCACCTGCATTGGCCCCGCCGTCAATCTCGCGGCCCGGCTGGAGAAGATCACGGGCCGGCTGGGGCGGACTGTCGTCGCCTCGGAGGGTTTTGCCAATGTCTGCCACCACGACTGGCACGAGCTCGGAGAATTTCCAATCGCAGGATTTTCAAAGGCGCAGCGCGTGTACGGGCTGGCGGAAGAAACGCATGCGCTGGTGAGCTGAGCCTTATTCCTCCGGCTCGGTCGTGAACAGCAGCGGATAGCCCTTGGCGCGGCCGGCGTCGGTGGCGCGCGTGGCCTTGGTCTCGGCGACGTCCTTGGTGAACACGGCGACGACGCAGGCGCCCAGCTTGTGCGCGGTGATCATCACCTTGTAGGCCTGATCCTCGGTCATGCGGAATTCGGCCTTGAGCACCATCGTGACGAATTCGCGCGGCGTGTAGTCATCGTTGATCAGGATGACCTTGTGCAGCCGTGGTCGCTCGACCTTGGTCTTCGTCCTGGTTTTCGGTGTGGTAACGGTGTCGTTCATTCCGCCTCCCGGACACGGCGGGCTCGGGTTCCTGCTGGAGCGATCAGCTCGCGACCTTCGCACCATATTGCAGGACCTGCACCTTCTCCAAGGTGATCAGGCCGCTCGACATCATGCCATCGAGGATGGGCAGGAATGCGTTGATGTTGTCCTCGCTGTCGACGATCTCGATCAGCAGCGGCAGGTCTTCGGAAAGTCGCAGGATCTTCGACGTGTGCAGCCGGCTCGACCTGCCGAAGCCCATCGGACCGCGCAGCACGGTGGCGCCGGCGAGGTGCCGCTCGCGCGCCGTCATCACGATTGCTTCATAGAGCGGCTTGCCGTCGAAATGGTCGCTCTCGCCGATGAAGATCCGGAGCGAAACTGCCTGAGCGGGGACTTGCATGGTCAGCTCCTTGTCAAGCGGTTGGTGCGGCTCGCCATCATATGCCCGAGCCATGCCGACACCAGCCAGCAGACGACGGACGCCGTGACATAGGCAAGTGCCGTGTACTTCATGCCGCCGTGGAGCAGGCGGAAGGTCTCCAGGCTGAAGGTGGAGAACGTGGTGTAGCCGCCGCAGAACCCGGTCATGACGAACTGTCGGTGCTCTGGGCGCGCCAGCACGCGGCCGTCGGGGCCGGTCAGCGTCGCGTAGAAGCCGATGATCAGCGATCCCGTCGCGTTGATGAACAGCGTGGCGAAGGGAAAGCCCGGCCCGGTGTCGAGCGCGAGACCGACGAGATAGCGGGTCAGCCCGCCGACGATGCTGCCGGCGGCAACCCAGGCGTAGAGTATCGCGCTACGCCAGCGATCGGCGGAGGAGGGGACGGTCATGTGCTGCTATCCTCCAAGACTGTCCGCAAGGAGAAAGCCGCAACTAACGGCGGCGAGGCACAGCCCGACCGAGAACACGACATTGCCGAGTGCGTGCATTGGCTCGCCGCACCGCGCCAGCGTCAGGGTTTGCAGGCTGAACGAGGACACTGTGGTGTAGCAGCCGAGAAAGCCGGTCACCGCGAACAGCCAAGGGTTGGGCGTGGCGAACACCGAGCCGGGATGGGCCGCGAGCGCGCCAAAAATGCCGATCAGGAAGGCGCCGGTGACGTTGATCGTCATGGTACCCCACGGAAACGTCTCGTCCAGCCGCCGCGCGATCGCGCCGGACACGAAATAGCGCGCGCAGCCGCCGAGCACGCTCCCGATCATGATCGCAAGCGCTCCACTCAGCACGACGAAAAGCTCCCCGTCATCATTTCTGCTCCGCTGCCAGACCGTTGCCGACGGCAAGCAGTCCTATGAGCGAGATCAGCGCAAAGCCGAGCCCTGCCAGAAACGTGCCTGCCGGACCATAGGCATCCCACAACGCGCCGGCGATCACGCTCGCGGCCAGCAGTGCCAGACCCGTGAACAGGTTGAAATAGCCGAACGCGGTGCCGCGCAGGCTCGGCGGCGCGGCGTCGGCGACCAGGGCCGAGAGCAGACCTTGCGTCAATCCCATATGCAGCCCCCACAGCACGACGCCGAGCGCGAGGCCTGCAAGGCTCGGGAGCAGTGCCAGCGCGAGGTCGGCGCCGGCAAGGAAGACCAGGCCGAGCGCGAGCAGGCCGGTCCGGTTGATCCGGTCCGACAGCACGCCGGCCGGATAGGCCGAAAGCGCATAAGCGACGTTCATCAGCACCAGCACCGCCGGCACCCACATCGCATTGAGCCCGATGTTCTGTGCGCGCAGGATCAGGAAGGCCTCGCTGAAGCGCGCGAGCGTGAAGACGATGCCGACCGCGACGACGCGCCAGTAGACGGATCCGAGCTGCCGCATCGCGGCAAGATTGAGCGGGTTCTTCGCAGGCTCCCGGCTCGGATCCGCCGGCTCGTGCACGGCAAGTGCGATCAGTCCAAAGGACAGGAAGGCCGGCAGCACCGCAACCCAGAACACGATCGTAAAATTATCCGCCGTCCACCACATCAGGCCGATGGCCGCGAGCGGCCCGACGAAGGCACCGATCGTGTCGAGCGATTGTCGCAGGCCAAAGCTCGCGCCGCGCAGCCCGTTAGGAGCGATGTCGGCGATCAGGGCATCGCGCGGCGCGCCGCGAATGCCCTTGCCGACGCGATCGATGAAGCGCGCCGCCACCAGCCACCCGACGCTCGACGCGAGCGGAAACAGCGGCTTGGTGAAGGCGGCTAGCCCGTAGCCGAGCGCGGCGAGCAGCTTGCGTCGACCAAGCCAGTCCGACAGGGCGCCGGAGAAGATTTTCGTGATCGAGGCGGTCGCCTCGGCAATGCCCTCGATGAAACCGACCGTGAGCGTGGAGGCGCCGAGCACGGTGACGAGATAGACCGGCAGCAGCGCATGGATCATCTCGGAGGAGATGTCCATTAGCATCGAGACGAAGCCGAGCACCCAGATTCCCCTGGGCAGTGAGGCGCGCTCAGCATTCGGTGTCGTCGTCGTCACGTCTTCGCCTTCTCCTGCCCTGGCTTGCTGGCCTTCGTCACCAGGCAACAAAAAACCCGCCATCGGCGGGTTGGTCCATGCTCCCACCAAAGGCGGAGGCCTAAAGATTGCCCCACCTCAAGCAGGAGTCATCAGCCCACTACGATCATCGACCGCCGGGCGGTTGTCGGGGGACTCCATCCCCATCTGTGCGTCCAGCCTAGCATGGAAATTGCGCCGGACAAGTGGGCGGGAAGTGTCCCTACACACCACATCATTACACCTGTCATTCCAAGGATCGCGAACCAAGGCTCGCGAGCGAGACCCCGGAATCTCGACATTCCGGGCTCGGCTCTGCGAGGCGCCCCGGAGTGACGGTGCGTATGTGATCGCTGGTGTTCCGGCGGCGCGAGCGCGGCAACAGCGCGGCAGCTTTGCGTTGGGCCGATCCTAACTCGAATGTGAAGCGCAAGCGATCTTCGCACTTTGCGGCAAGGCGATTGCATGTCACCATCGCGTCATACGACGGGAGACTGGTGCGATGCGCTTGCTGTTCTCGATCGGGGCTGTACTGGTGGCCGGCGTGCTTGCCGGAGGGGACGTCGCGGGCATCGCGGCGCCAGGACCAAAATTCGAGCTGCCCGAGAACCAGGCGCAGCGGCCGGTTGCCGACAAGGATGCGCAGGCGGTCGACGTCGAACTGATCCTCGCCGTCGACGTGTCCTACTCCATGGACATGGACGAGCTCGCGATCCAGCGCGAAGGCTACGCGCAGGCAATCCAGTCGAAGGAATTCCTCCAGGCACTGAAGCTCGGTCCGAACGGCCGCATCGCCGTGACCTATTTCGAGTGGGCCGCTTCCAGCGACCAGAAGATCATCATCCCCTGGCGGCTGGTCGACGGCCCCGAGACCGCGGATGCGGTCGCCGCCGAGATCATGAAGACGCCGATCCGGCGCGCCTCGCGCACCTCGATCTCCGGCGCGATCACATTCGCGATGCCGCTGTTCGACGAGGATCCCTACCGGGGCTTGCGTCGCGTGATCGACATTTCCGGCGACGGCCCCAACAACAATGGCGGCCCGGTCACGGTGGCGCGCGATGCCGCGCTGGAGAAGGGCATCGTCATCAACGGTCTGCCGATCATGGTCAAGGAGCCGTCCTATTCGACCATGGATATCGACAATCTCGATTTCTACTACGAGGACTGCGTCATCGGCGGTCCCGGCTCTTTCGTCATCACGATCAAGGACCGCGACAAGTTCAAGGAAGCGATCCGCACCAAGCTGCTGATGGAGGTCGCCGGCCGCAGGCCGGAGCGCCCCGTGATGCGGGTTGCGGACAAGGAGCCGCGCGTCAATTGCATGATCGGCGAGAAGATCTGGTCGGACCGCTGGGGCCGCTAATAGCGCGATTGGGACCTTTCGCCTCATCCCACCCGACGGTCGAATTTAACCGCTCGTTAACCGGCACATGGCCCTAATCCGATTGTTTCAGTTCGTTCCCGATTGCTGTTTTGACCCTGCTGTCGGGCGCGATCGAGAGCGGGTTCGTCGAACCCGTCCACCGAGCAGACTATGGCCATCGTCACGTCGAGCAGCAGCCAGATTTCGCCCGCCAATGAGCGAGTCTTTCACCAGAGCAAGTTGCTCGGTGAATGGAAGGGCAATTGGGTCGGCAACAACCAGCCCGTCGGCTTCAAGGTCGTGAACATCCGCGGTGCCCGGGCGCAGGTCGAGTACACCCATAACGGGCAAACCGAGCGGGGCTTTGCCGAGGTCAATGGCTCGCTGATCACCTTTGGCGGGGTCACGGTGGGCACCAAGGACGGTAAGAGCATGGTGCTGTTGTTCTCGGCGGGCGGCGCTGGCAAGCAGACCGCCAATCTCGAGAAGCAGGAACCGCCGGCTTCCGACAGCCGCCTCATGGGAAGCTGGGGCGGCTATTCCAGCGATAACGGCAAGAGCGCGAGCTTCAAGGTGCTCTCGGTCAACGGCAAAGAAGCCCAGGTCAGCGTCACCACCGACGGCGTCACCCGCCAGGGCACCGGCACCGTCTACAAGAACGTCATCATGTTCGGGCAGGCGCAGATCGCAACCGACGACGGACAGAATGGCAAGGTCATCTATCAGGTCGGCACAAAATCTTTCATGGTGCCGGTGACGAAATATCCGCCGGCGGACTCCTCGTCTTCGGTCGACAAGACCGCCTGAAAGCTGCCTCTCACCATTTCGGTGGCCGCTCCACGAACGTCCTCAAGCCCCCTTGCGCCTCATCCTGTAGAGGCATCCCGCGACGTGGGTCCGCTCGTTACGTGCGTACGTGCGGCCGCGAGCTCGGCATAGCCCGACGTCGTAGTCGGAGGAGGGATGCACGTTACCCCACGCGCGTGAGCCGCCGAGCACCACGGCCTGAACGCCCGGTACCTCCGCAAGAATGGGTGTCAGGCGGGGTGAGCAAGGGATCGGGGAACATCAGGTGCAACTCTCCGGGAGCCCCGCGCCGTGACGTCGGCCGGATCGCTCCGCTGGCATTGGTCATGTTCGACGAGTATAATTTGCAAAACTCTTGACGGTCATCTGAATGTTCAACCTCGCAGCTTCATGTGCACTTGCAACTCTCGCAGTGCTCTGCCTGACCGGCGCACCGGCTCATGCGCAAGTTGCGCCGCTGAGATATTGGATCCCCGGCGGGCCTTTCGGCCTCAGTGGAGGTGCCGGCCAGAGCTCCGATACTTACGGCGGCTTCTCAAGCTTCAATGCCGGCGATGCGGGGTGGCGCACCAGCTATGCGAATGGTTTCTTTGTTGGCAGCGAGCGCGGCAATTTTGGTTTGAGCGGCTCAACCAGGCCGGCTCGGCCGGCAATTTCAGCGCGCTGTCCTATGACAGCACGCAGTTCGGCTACGCCACCAAAGCGGCAGGTGGTTTGCCTGTCACGTTCTTCGCCGGTTTCGACACCTTGAAGTACGGCAACGGCATCGGCAGCTCGCTGGCGCCGCTCACCTCCAACGCCGCACCCGGTTATGGTGCGTTCGCGGGTGTCGAGTTCAAGCCGACCCCCAATCTCAGCCTGTCGTTCGGCGCCGGTTTCAGCCAGCAGCAATCGGGACGCATGGACAGCGACATCAACTCCTCGATGCTCCCCGGCGAGTCGCCCGCATTGGGCGGCCTGCGGCGCTAGAGCATGATCCGGAAAAGTGCGCAGCGGTTTTCCGAAAAGATCATGCTCAAAACAAGACCTAAAGCGCGGCGATTTATCCTGCTCTCATTGCGCTTTAGCGCGTAAACCGCGCAACCAGCTCCACATGCGGCGTGTGCCGGAATTGGTCGACCGGCACCACCGCGTCCAGCCGGTAGCCGCCGTCGATCAGCAGTCGCGCATCGCGGGCAAAGGTCGCGACGTTGCAGGACACGGCGATCACGATGGGCACCTTGCTTGCGGCGAGCTTCAGCGCCTGGGCCTGCGCGCCCTGGCGCGGTGGATCGAACACCACCGCGTCGAAGTCGCGCAGCTCCTGCGGTACTAGGGCGCGGCGGAACAGGTCGCGTGGCTGGGCTTTGATTGGCTTCAGGCCGGGCGTGCGCGCCGCTTTCGCGAGCGCGGCGATCGCGCCGGCGTCGCTGTCATAGGCGGTGACGCGCGCCTTCTCGGCCAGCCTCAACGCGAACGGCCCGACGCCGCAGAAGAGGTCGAGAACCTCCTTGGCCTTGCCGACGCGCTCGGCGACGAGCGCGGCCAGCGTCTCTTCGCCCACCACCGTCGCCTGCAGGAACGAGCCCGGCGGCAGCGTCACCTCCGCGCGGCCCATCTTCACCGTGGGCGGCAGGCGTTGCAGCACCAGCTCGCCATGCCGGGTCAGTCGTGCCAAGCGGTGCTGATCGGCGACGCGCGACAGCGCCGTGACCAGCGGCGTCGGCAGCGGGCCGGAGCCGCGCACGTCGACGTCGAGGCCGTTGGCCGTGGCGGTGACCTGGATGTCGAGCGGTTTCGTCACGGGCACCTTGGACGTCAGCGGCTCGGCGAGCGCCCAGGCGGCATCGAGCGCGCCGGCGAGCGCGGGATCGAGGATGGGGCAGCGATGGATCGGAATGACGTCGTGCGAGCTCGTCGCGGAGAAGCCGACCTTGAGGATGTCATGCGTGCCGAACCGGCCGTGCAGCGTGATGCGTCTGCGGCCGGCGCCGTGCGCATCGACCAGCGGCGTCACTTCGCAATCCACGCCGGCCTGCGCCAACGTCTCGACCACGATGCCGCGCTTCCAGGCGCGATAGGGCTCAGCCGCCCAATGCTGGATGGCGCAACCGCCGCAGACGCCGAAATGCGGACAGAACGGCTCGATGCGCTCGGGGCTTGCGACGTCCACCGCGAGCAGCTTGCGGCGATCGGGATGATGGCCTGCGGCATGATCGACCTCGACGGTCTCGCCTCGAAGCGTATAGGGCACATAGATCGCTTCGCCCGTCGCCAGCGAGACGCCGTCGCCGCGATGGCCGACATGATCGATTGTCAGGCGCTCAACCACGCCGCGCGCCCAGGAAGAATTCGATGTTGCCGTCACCGCCCGTGATCGATGACGGAAACACCTCGATGTCGATGCAGCCGAGCGAGGCCGCAAACGCTGCGATGTCGTCACAGATCTCCCGGTGCACGGCGGTGTCGCGGATGATGCCTTTCTTGTTGTGCTTCCGGTCGGCCTCGAATTGGGGCTTGATCAGCGCCAGCAGGCTCATGGGCGCCGCTGCCAGCGACAGCGCCACCGGCAGCACCGCCTTGAGCGAAATGAAGCTGACGTCGACGACGACGATATCGGGCCGCGCCGGCAGGCGCTTGCCTTCGTAGGACCGAATGTCGGTCTCCTCCATCGACACGATCTTTGGATGATCGCGCAGCGAGGGATGCAACTGGCTGGTGCCGACGTCGATGGCGAACACCAGGCTTGCCCCGTTCGCCAGCAGCACCTCGGTGAAGCCGCCGGTGGAGGCGCCGACATCGAGGCAGACATGGTCCTCGATTTCAATCGGGTAATGCTCCAGCGCGCCGGCGAGCTTGACGCCGCCGCGGGAAACATAGGGGTGGGCCGGCTCGGCCTGGATCACCGCGTCCTCGGCGATCGTCTCCGATGGTTTGGTCACCTGCTTGTCGTCGGCCGTGACCAGCCCGGCCTCGATCGCCGCGCGCGCCCGCGCCCGGCTTTCGAACAAGCCGCGCTCGACCAGCAATACGTCCGCGCGCTTGCGGGGAGTGGACATTACGCTCTCATGGGCACGACTGAGCTGCTTATGTAGCGATCAATCGCGCAGCCGCCATCCGGACGCAAGCCTCGAAAGCGGCGAGATCGTGCCAGACATCGATCGGCATCTCGGCCGGCGTCACCAGCGGGCAGCCATGCCGCTCCAGCGCATGGATCATCATGAGGTTGTCGACGAGGCCGAAATCCTCGACCGTCAGTCCCTGCGCATCGACCAGCCGTCCGTCCTCGGAGGTAACGTCCATGAAACGGCCGACGCGGTCGGCATAGGCGGCGCCGTCATTGGAATAGGCGAGGCAGAGTTTACGCCGCCCGGCCATGTAGCCGAGCTCGTAGACGGTGCCGGGATCGGCGCCTGCGCCGCGGAACGGCGTGAGATTGGCGATGATGGCGTCGGCCTCGTTCATCATCGCCTCGTTGCCACAAAAGATCTGCCGCGAAGCGTCGGGCGCGGTGAGGTCGATCGCGTTGTCGAGCGGATAGAGGCCGGTGAGACCGTGAGCCGTGCAGATATCGATCTTGCGGCGGCCGATCTCGATCGCGTCCGGCAGGAATACGTCGGGGCCTGCAAGATAGATTTTCATGGGAGATAAAGCCCGAAAATCGTGGATCGAGACCCGAGCCGCGGGGCGTGCTCTGCTCCCTCCCCCGCTTGCGGGGAGGGTTGGGGAGAGGATGTCTTCGATCGAGAACCCCCGAGAGGAAAGAGCCCTCACCCGACGCGTCACCTCTCCCGCAAGCGGGAGAGGTGAGCATCAAGCCAGCTTGACCGTCTCGGCCTTGACGTCCTTGCCGAGCGCTTCGAACACCTTGGCGACGATGCCCTTGGCGTCGAGACCGGCGCGGGCGTACATCGCGGCGGGCGTATCGTGATCCAGGAACACGTCGGGCAGCACCATCGAGCGGAACTTGACCATGCCGGTGTCCAGCACGCCCTGATCGGTCAGGAACTGGGCGACATGCGAGCCGAAGCCGCCGATCGAGCCTTCTTCGATCGTGATCAGGATCTCATGGTCGCGGGCGAGCTTGAGCACCAGCTCGGTGTCGAGCGGCTTCATGAAGCGCGCATCCGCAATCGAGGTCGACAGGCCGTGGGCTGCGAGCTCGTCGGCCGCCTTCTCGCATTCGGCGAGGCGCGTGCCGAACGAGAGCAGGGCGATCTTGCTGCCCTGGCGGATCATGCGGCCCTTGCCGATTTCGAGCGGGATGCCGACTTCGGGCATCTCGATGCCGCGGCCTTCGCCGCGCGGATAGCGCAGCGAGCTCGGACGGTCGTCGATCGCGACCTGCGTCGCCACCATATGCACGAGCTCGGCCTCGTCCGCCGCCGCCATGATCACCATGTTCGGCAGGCAGCCGAGATAGGCGTTGTCGAACGAGCCGGCATGCGTCGCGCCGTCGGCGCCGACCAGGCCTGCGCGGTCGATGGCGAAGCGGACGGGCAGGCTCTGGATTGCGACGTCATGCACGATCTGGTCGTAGCCGCGCTGGAGGAAGGTCGAGTAGATCGCGCAGAACGGCTTGTAGCCTTCGGTCGCAAGACCGGCGGCGAACGTCACCGCATGCTGCTCGGCGATGCCGACGTCGAAGGTGCGGTCGGGGAACGCCTTGTTGAAGATGTCGACGCCAGTGCCCGACGGCATGGCCGCCGTGATGGCGACAATCTTGTCGTCCTTCTGCGCTTCCTTGACGAGGCTCTGGCCGAACACGTTCTGGTAGGCCGGCGCGTTCGGCTTGGCTTTGGCCTGCGTGCCGGTCGCGACGTCGAACTTGACGACGGCGTGGTACTTGTCGGCGGACGCTTCCGCCGGGCCATAGCCCTTGCCCTTCTGCGTCACGACGTGGACCAGGATCGGTCCTTCCTCCATGTCGCGCACGTTCTTCAGCACGGGCAGAAGGTGATCGAGATTGTGACCGTCGATCGGACCGACGTAATAGAAGCCGAGCTCCTCGAACAGCGTGCCGCCATCCATCATGAAGCCGCGGGAGTACTCCTCGACACGGTTGGCGCGGTTGGCAATGATCTTGGGCAGGCGCTTGTTGATCTGCTTGGCCGCATCGCGCAGCGTGCGATAGGTCTTGCCGGAGTAGAGGCGCGACAGATAGGCGCTCATGGCGCCGACCGGCGGCGCGATCGACATGTCGTTGTCGTTGAGGATGACGATCAGGCGCGAGTTCATCGCACCGGCATTGTTCATGGCCTCGTAGGCCATGCCCGCCGACATCGCGCCGTCACCGATCACGGCGATCACGTTGTTCTTGCCGCCGGAGAGATCGCGCGCCACGGCCATGCCGAGGCCGGCCGAGATCGAGGTCGAGGAATGCGCCGCGCCGAACGGATCGTAATCGCTCTCGCTGCGCTTGGTGAAGCCGGACAGGCCGCCGCCGGTGCGCAGCGTGCGGATGCGGTCGCGCCGGCCGGTGAGGATCTTGTGCGGATAGGCCTGATGGCCGACGTCCCAGATCAGCCGGTCGCGCGGCGTGTCGAAGACGTAATGGATCGCGGTCGTGAGTTCGACGACGCCGAGACCCGCGCCGAAGTGACCCCCGGTCACCGAGACGGCATCGATCGTCTCCTGCCGCAGCTCGTCGGCGACCTGGCGAACCTGCTCGATCTTCAGCTTGCGCAGGTCTTCCGGCGTCCGGATGGTGTCGAGAAGCGGCGTTTTACTGTATGCGTTCACGGCGATTTCCAATTTGTCAGCGCCGGAAGGTCATTCCGGTGCGCGATGGGTTTGCTCAATATCGGCGCAGCGCGAGTCCTCAAACCGTCGGAGCCACCTGCATGGGGCAAGGCCCCGTCTTCAGCTTAGGTAAGCTTAAGTGCGCTCCGGTTCAGTCTCTGTGATCCCTGTCACTTAGATCGGCTTCGCCCGTCCCAGCCAATTCTTTAGCAGTTTGAAGCCCTTGTCGTCGGTAATCGATGCCCACGCAAGGCTTACAAAAAGCCACACTCCGCGCAGCTTTACACCAAACCTTGGGCCAAAGCCAACCCGCTGGGCCGATTGGGGGTATGCAGGTGCAACCGGCGGGCCGGAGTGGTTAACTGCGGCCCGTGACGCAGGGTTCCGGGCCTGCCGGATCCTTCGCGGGCTTTTTTGGCCAGAATCGGGTCTTTTTTGGTCTCTCAGGACCCGGATTCCGGTACCGGCCGCACCGGCTGGAGCCCACGTTCATGGACGGCGAGGGTGCGATCACGAAAGGTGCAGCTACGCTCCAAACCTGCCCTATTACAGCGGTCAGAAACCGAGGGGAGGCCTTTAGCTTACTGGACGTCGAGCGGCGCGGTGCCGGTGGCCTGGCCGCTGGCATCGGTGGTGATCTTGTCGACCCGCGCCTCGGCCTGCCGCAGTAGATCCTCGCAGCGGCGCTTCAGGGCCTCGCCGCGCTCATAGATCGTCACGGATTCCTCGAGCGGCACCTTGCCGTCTTCGAGCCGCTTCACGATCGTTTCGAGTTCCTCGATCGCGCGCTCGAAGGTGAGCCTGGAGACGTCGATTTGGGTATTTTCGGCCATATCCGTTTCCGATTGCCCGGTTCGCTTCACATGAGAAAAAGCAGAATTTTGCGGGCTTAATGTGGCGGGTGCGTCACGCGCCCATCAGGGCGCCGACATGCGCCGTAACAGATTCTTTCAGTCCTTGCAGGTCATAGCCGCCCTCGAGCACCGAAACAATGCGGCCTCCTGCGGTCTTGTCGGCGAGGTCCATCAGCTTGCGGGTCACCCAGGCAAAGTCCTCGGCGCGTAGGTTCAGCGAGGCGAGCGGGTCGCGGTAATGCGCGTCGAAACCTGCTGAGATGACGAGCAGCTTGGGGCTGAATTTTTCGAGCTGCGGCAGGATCAGATGCTCGAACGCGGAACGGAATTCCGGCCCGCCGTCCTCCGACGCGAGCGGCGCATTGACGATGGTGTCGTGGTCGCCGCGCTCGCTCTTGGCGCCGGTACCCGGGAACAGCGGCATCTGGTGCGTCGAGCAGTACATCACGGTCGGGTCCGACCAGAAGATGTCCTGCGTGCCGTTGCCGTGATGCACGTCGAAATCGACGATCGCCGCGCGCTCGATGCCGTATTTGCGCTGCGCATGGCGCGCCGCGATAGCGACATTGTCGAAGAAGCAGAAGCCCATCGGCTTGCCGATCTCGGCGTGATGTCCGGGCGGGCGCACCGCGACGAAGGCGTTGCGATGCTGGCCCGTCATCACCGCTTCGGTTGCCGCGACCGCGCCGCCGACGCCGCGCATCACCGCTTCCCAGGTGCCCGGCGACATCGAGGTGTCGCCGTCGATGTAGACCTGGCCGCTGGTCGGCGCGATGTGGCGCAACTCGGTGACGTAATGCTCGTTGTGGCACAGCGTGACCAGATCGAGATCGCCCTCCGGAGCCTGGTCGCGCACCAGAAACTGGAAACGCTCGTGCGACAGCGCTTCCTCCACCGCGCGCAGGCGATCCGGCCTTTCAGGATGTCCCGGCGGAGTGACGTGGTCGAGGCAGGCCTTGTGGGAGAGGAGAAGCGTGCTCATCAGGTCGGCCTCATGGGATGCGGGCTCTTGCCGTCGCTTGGCGCATCCGGCGCCAAAACGCAAATGCAAAACCCAAATCTAGGCGTTTGGGCGGCAATGGCAAAGGGCCGTCCCGGGCCCGCCCGTTCGATCCGGATCAATTCACGCGCAGGATGCGGGTAGGCGGCAGCGGTCCAATCGGCCCATGCGCTCGGAAGAACGCGAACAGCGCGTCCGCGTCGTAACCGCCATATTGTGGCGCGGTACCCTGTTTGGCGACGGTAAAGCCGTCGCCGCCGACGGCGAGGTAATCATTGAGGGTGACGCGGTAGCCGCTTCCAGCTTCGATCGGCCTGCCGCCGAGACTCATCCTGTCGGCGATCACGCGCTCGCCGAATGGCTTCGCCGCATCCCAGGCATAGCTGAACCCGTTCGACACTTGGAGGATCCGTGGCCGCTTCGGGTCCGACCATTGCTGCTCGAGCAAGTCCTTGAGCTGGCGGCCCGTGAGCGTCATGGTGACGAGGCGGTTGCGAAACGGCTGGCTGGCGAAGACATCGCCGAATGTGATCGCGCCGTTCTCCTTGGGAACGATGTCGGTGCGGATGCCGCCGGGATTGGTGAGCGCGATCACGGCGCCGCCCTCCTTGGCATCGCGGGTTGCAAGCAATTGCGCATCGGCAATGACGTCGCCGAGCGCGCTTTCGCCGGCCTCGTTCGGAATGCGCGACAGCGTCTGCGTCACCGATCCGGCCGGCCGGTTGGCGATCGGCGCCGACAGCTTGTCGTACGCCTCGATCAGCGCGGTCTGGTCCGGATCTTTCGCAAGCGAGGCATTGGCGACGATGACGTTCTCGGCCCTGGCGCTGACGATGTCGCGGCTTGCGGGATCGAGCTTGACGTCGATCGCGGTGACCAGCGTGCCGTATTTGTCGCCGCTGGTGACGAGGCGTCCATCGATATCGCAGACATAGGCGCGGTGGGTGTGGCCGCTGACGACGATGTCGACGGCCCGGTCGAATTTCTTCACGATGTCGACGATCGGACCCGAGATGCCGGGACATTCGTTGTAGTCGCCGGTGGGCTCGCCGCCTTCGTGGATCAGCACGACGATCGCTTCCACCCCACGCCCCTTCAATTGCGGCACGAGCGCATTGACTGTCTCGGCTTCGTCGCGAAATTCGAGACCGGCGATGCCGGCGGGCGAGACGATGCCGGCGGTGCCCTTCAGCGTCAGTCCGATGAAGCCGACGGGAACGCCGTCGAACTCCCTGATCTCGTACGGCGGCAGCACGCTGTTGCCGGTCGCGGTCTCGATGGTCGAGGCCGCGAGATAGTGGAATTTGGCGCCCGTGAAGGGATGCGGCCCCTGGCAGCCGTCGACCGGATGGCAGCCGCCGTTCTGCATCCGCAAGAGCTCGGCCTTGCCCTCGTCGAATTCGTGATTGCCGATCGAACTAATCGCAAGACCCATCTTCGAGAGCGACTCGATTGAAGGCTCGTCGTGAAACATCGCCGACAGGAACGGGCTCGCGCCGATCAGATCGCCTGCGGCGACGAAGATCGTGTTCCTGTGTCCATCGCGCAGCTGCCTCACCAGCGTCGCCATGTATTCGGCGCCGCCGGCCGCCACCATCACCTTCCTGGCCTTGTCCTCGGGATCATTGATGCGAATGCCCCCTGGCGAAGGCCGCAGATTGCCGTGGAAATCGTTGATCGCGAGGATGCGCAGCTCGACCGGGGCTGCGGTCTCGGCTGAGGCGGGGAGGGTGCTGGCGAGAGCGAGGGCAGCAAGGATGGATCGATATCGCATGGAACAAGATTAGTCGGTCCGCGCAAAGATTTCACGAAACTCTTTTGTTGAAGCACCGCGCGTGCCGCACGCTCCCGCCCGCCCCTTGAGGGGGCGGGTCGGTTCGCATGAAATGCGAACCGGGGCGGGGCGACAGACCATCCTGTGAGCAGGTGCTGGCAAGGTTCGTATCCCGGCGAGAGTCTTCGTGCGGCTCACCCCACCCCGCTCGCGCTTCGCGCGAGCGACCCTCCCCCACCAGGGGAGGGTGACAGCCGAGTGCTCGCCCTACCGCTTCTTCCTATTCGCAAACGCGTTGAACGCAGCAATCGCCTCTTCCGACTTGAGCCGCTCGCCGAACAAATGGGCTTCCTGGTCGATGCGGCGGGTCAACTCCTCCGGCAGGGCGCGCAGCAGTCTGCGCGAGGTCGCGACCGCCTCGGCCGGCAGCCGGCAGATCTCGCGCGCCACCTTGCGCGCCTCGACCTCGGTGTGTCCGGGCGAGACCACGGTGTTGACGAAGCCTGCGGCATGCGCCTCCGCGGCGGAAAAAGTCCGTCCCATCACCAGCATCGCGAAGGCGCGCTGGTAGCCCATCGTGTTCGGCACCAGCAGGCTGGCCGCGCCGACCGGAACGAGCCCGAGATGGATGTAGGGCGCGGAGAAGGTCGCAGCGTTCGAGGCGAGCACATAGTCGCAGTGGAACAGCATCACGGTGCCCATGCCGATCGAGACGCCATCCACGGCCGCGATGATCGGCTTGGCATTGAGGGCGAGCGAATAGAGAAACTTGGCCCCGTTCGACAGCATTTCGGGGTGCGAGGCGTCGGCCTTCAGGAAATCCTCGATGTCGTCGCCGGCAGTGAACACGCCGGAGCCACCGGTGATGATCATGCAGCGGATATCAGGGTTGTTCTGCGCGGTGTCGATCGCGCGGCTCATCTCCTGATACATGTCCTGCGTGATCGCGTTCTTCTTGCTCGGACGACGCAGGGTGATCACGCGCGTTCCACGCTCTTCGGTGACGACGATATTGCCATTCGGCATGAGAGCCCCCTGCGGTCGCCACGGCGCTTGCCTTTGGCGTGTCTCACGAAAGGTCAGCCTACATCATCTTGCAGGCGTGCCAATGCGCTGCTCAAGCTTTTCGATCCCGATCTTGTGTCGTCAGCACAGGCCGCCGGCCGCATCGTCACGCGCTGTCGCGCGTTGCAACATTGGGCTACAATGGTTCACTTGAAAAACTGCTGGTTGTGGGGCATGATCGCGCCTGGTGCCGTTTCCTTTGACTGATTGCTCGATCGATGATTGCCGCAGCGGCTGTCGCTGACCGGCAGCATCGGCTTCCGTTCCGCGATGCTGACCGCCACGCTCGCGATAATGGGGCTGGTGTTGCGGGTGGTCGTGACGTTCATCGGTCGGCCCGCCGGGACCTCGCTGGCATCGGCGGGACATCCGTCCGGTGACGATGCGGCCGCACCGAGCCACTCGCGAACTAAGGGAAGGTCCTCGTCAAAAACGCGGTGCCGTCCCGACGGAGGCCGGGACACATTGGTTGTGGGGCAGGCAGCCGCCGCCTTATCCCAGCAGCACCGCATCCGCCGCCGCAACCGATTCCGCGCTCTCCGTCACCGTGCGCTCGAGCGAAGGCGCCTGCACGGTGATGTTCTCGGCGAAGAAGCGGGCGAGCGAGACGTAGCGTGCGGCGTCCGTGATGCCGTCGGCCTTGGCGGCGAGCGCTTCGGAGGCCAGCATGCAGCCGCCGAGCGTGGCGCCGAACTGCTGCAAATAAGGCGTAGCTCCCGCGAGCGCCTCGTTCGGTGCGGAGGCAACCCGCTCCAAAAGCCATTTGCTGGTGCGCGTCAGCGCGTCCAGCGCCTCGCGCAGCTTGGTGGCCGTGGTGCCGAAGGCGGGATCGTTGGAAGCCTCGACCTGGCTGACGGTGGCCGAGAGCTCGTCGAGCAGCGCCCATACCGACGCGCCGCCATTGGCCGCGAGCTTGCGCGTGACGAGGTCGATCGCCTGGATGCCGTTGGTGCCTTCGTAGATCGCGGTGATGCGGGCATCGCGATAATGCTGCGCCGCGCCGGTCTCCTCGATGAAGCCCATGCCGCCATGGACCTGCACGCCGAGATAGGCGACCTCGTTGCCGATGTCGGTGGAATAACCCTTGGCGATCGGCGTCAGCAGCGCCGCGCGTGCGGCCGCATCGGCCCGCACCTTCGCGTCCTTGGCGCGGATGGAAACGTCGATCGCGACGGCGGTCGCATAGCAGATGGTGCGCGCCGCGGCGGTCTGCGCCCGCATCCGCATCAGCATGCGCTTGACGTCGGGATGGACGAAGATCGCATCCGCGCCGTCGCCCTTGCTGCCGACGGCGCGGCCCTGCTTGCGCTCCTGGGCGTAGGACAGCGCCTGCTGGTAGGCGCGATCGGCGACCCCGACGCCCTCCAGGCCGACGCCGAGGCGGGCCTGGTTCATCATCGTGAACATGCAGCGCATGCCCTGGTTCTCTTCGCCGATCAGGAAACCGACCGCCCCGCCGTGATCGCCCATGGTCATGGTGCAGGTCGGCGAAGCATGGATGCCGAGCTTGTGCTCGACGCCGCTCGCATAGATGTCGTTGCGCTGCCCCAGTGAGCCATCTTCGTTGACCATGAACTTCGGCACGAGGAACAGCGAGATCCCCTTGGTGCCGGCGGGCGCGTCAGGCAGGCGCGCCAGCACGAAATGCACGATGTTGTCGGTCATGTCGTGCTCGCCATAGGTGATGAAGATCTTCGTCCCTTTGATGCGATAGGTGCCGTCGGCCTGCCGCTCGGCGCGGGTGCGCAGCGCGCCGACGTCGGAGCCGGCCTGCGGCTCGGTGAGCTGCATCGTGCCGGTCCATACGCCGGAGACGAGCTTCTCAAGATAGATCTTTTTCAGCTCGTCGCTGCCATGTGCCTCCAGCGCCTCGATCGCGGAGGCCGTCAGCAGCGGGCAGAGCCCGAAGGCGACATTGGCTGCGCTCCAGATCTCGGTGCAGGCGGCGTTGATCGCGAGTGGCAGGCCCTGGCCGCCAAAGCCTTCCGGCCCCGAGACGGCGTTCCAGCCGCCCTCGGTCCAACGCTTGTAGGCATCCGGCCAGCCCGGCGCGGTCGTGACCTTGCCGTCGCTCAGCTTGATGCCGTGCTCGTCGCCGACGCGGTTGAGCGGCGCCAGCACGTCGGACGCGAACTTCCCCGCTTCCTCCAGCACGGCCGCGACAATGTCGGCGTCGAAATCGCCGTAATGGCCGGCCGCCACGGCGGCCTTGAGCCCCGCGCCGTGGTTGAGCGACAGCAGCATGTCAGAGATCGGCGCGCGGTAGGTCATGGCTCACTCCCGTGGACAAATATTGGTGCCGTATTCCCATGAAACGGGGGCGGTCTCAATGGCGGGAACGGATGGCGCTGGCCGGCGGGGGGGCCCGGCGGTTGTCGGGCCTCATAATAGAGTAGAGCGAGACGCGGATCCTTCGGCCGGTCTTCCCAGGCCGCGGTATTTTGCCCCTCCAGGCGGTTGAAATGCCGCCCCGCTCCCTATAGACCGGCTGCGACCCGAGGGAATCTGCGGTAGCCAGTTCTTCCGCCCGCCCCCGGTCGCCAGTTGGGGCGTAGCCAAGCGGTAAGGCAGCGGATTTTGATTCCGCCATTCGGAGGTTCGATCCCTCCCGCCCCAGCCAGAAGCTCCGCTTGATTCGATCCTGCCCCGCTGCGCTGAATCAACCAGCGGCGAACCGGTGTTCGGCAAGTCCCTGCGCGATGCCGTGAATGGCGAGCAGATGGCCGGCTTCGGACTCTCGGTCCAATTGCATGGGATCGAGGAATTTTCTTGCGGTGGTGACGAACATGGTCGTCAGGTCACGGCCGCCGAAGCAGACGCATGTCGGATTGGTCACGGGGAGGGGAATGATCGTGTCGATCCGGCCGTCCGGCCGATAGCGCACGATCCGGCCGCCGGAGAAGAACGCGGTCCAGACCCCGCCATCGACGTCGACGCAGGCGCCGTCCGGTCGCTCTTTCGAGGCGGTATAGTCTGCGAACAGTCTTCTGTTGCCGATCACGCCATCATCGAGGTCGAAGTCGAACTGCCAGGTGCAGTATCGCCGCGTATCGGTGAAGTAGAGCGTGCGATTGTCGGGCGAAAACGCAATTCCGTTGCTGACGATGACCTCCGCGAACATCGGCGTGGCTGTACTGCCGTCGACGCGATAAAGCGAGCCGTTCGGCCGGTGCAGATCATTGTCCATCGTCCCGATCCACAGGCGGCCCCGCGCATCGACCCGTCCGTCGTTGAGCCGATTGTCGCGCCCCGTCTCGATTTCGCAGAAGCGGCTCGATTCCCGGCTTGCAGCATCGTAGCGAAACAGCCCCAGATCCTGCGCGAGGATGTGTGAGCCGTCCGACACCAGCGCCTGGCTTCCGAGAAACCGGCAATCGTGGCGAGTTGTCCGGTGAGCGCCAGTCGACGGATCGAACGATTGATGAAGCCGGCGGTCGATATCGATCCACCACAGCTTGTTTAAGCGGCTGCACCACAAGGGCGTCTCGCCCAGCACGTCGCCTGCCGGCACTGCGGTTTGAACCTTGTCGGCAGCGATGATCCTCGCCGTCACCGCGCACTCCTTCAGCGCAGCGAGCTGTTGGCGAGCGCATCGGCAACGCAGTTGTTGACATGCGCGCAGAGCACCTTCTGCGCCGTCTCGGCGTCGCGCCTCAGCGCGCATTCGAGCAGTGCCCTGTGCTGCTCGGCCGGCTCGGCGCCACGATAGCGGAAAGCCACCATCTGGTAGCGGAAGTATTTGTCGAAGACGAGGCTATGCGTTTCCATCAGCAGGCGCGACCCGCAATTCGAGATCAGCGCCTGGTGAAACTCGCCATCATAGCGCTTCCATTGCTCCGGCTCGCCGATCCCCGAGTCCATCAGCCGCTCCGTCGAGGCGAGCTTGTGATGGGCCGAGACGACGCGCCCCTCCCATTCGACGTCGGCGCTGGCGAAAGAGACCGCCATGGCGTGCGACTCCAGCAGCAGCCGCAAGCCGGCGAGCTCGCGCAGATTATCGGCGGACACCCCGGCAACTTCGAAGCCGCGCTTGCCTTCTGCGGCCACGAAGCCTTCCGCCGCCAGCCGGCTCAGGATCTCGCGCAGCGTGCTGACGCTCACGCCATAGCTCTCGCGCAACGCTTCGAGCCTGAGCCGATGGGCTGGCTTGAGCCGTCCGAAAACGATGTCAGCTCGGATTCTGCGATAGCAGTCCTCGCCGATCGCCGATTCCTCTTTGTCAATCAAGGGCATCGTCTGGTCTCCCGTCGTAGTATATGATAATCTAAAATTCATATGATGAAAACGATTTCCTCCTTTGACTCCGATAATACCCTATGTTTATGCTCGCCAAAAGGCGCGGCCTCAGACCGCGGCGTGATCGAGGGAGGTGGGCATGCAGAGGAAAATGCTGGGCTGGGCCGTCATCGCGGTGGGGGCAGTTCTCGCCGTGCTACCTGCGGCTGCGCAGGTGCAGGAGCGGACGATCCGCTGGGGGCACCTCAACAACACCGACCACCCCGTCAGCCTCAGCGTGCAGAAATTTGCCGAGGTCCTGGCCGCCAAGAGCGGGGGCAAGCTGAAGATCCGCGAATTTGCCGCGTCCCAACTCGGAAACGAATTGCAGCAGCAATCGGCGGTCCGGGGCGGCACCCAGGAAATCTTCTCGGCGTCGACCACCTCGCTCGCCAGCGTCGTCAAGGATCTTGGCCTGTTCGATTTCCCCTTCAGCGTCGCCAACTTCGACCAGGCGACCGCGCTTGCCGATGGACCGTTCGGCAAGACGATGATGGACCTCCTGCCAGGGAAGGACCTGATCGCGCTCGGCTATTGGGGCCTGGGCTTCCGCAACGTCACCAACAGCAGAGGGCCGGTGGCGAAGCTCGAAGATCTCGCCGGCCTGAAGCTGCGTGTGATTCCGAACCCGGTCTATTTGGAGACCTTCAAGGCCTTCAAGGCCAACCCGGTGCCGATGGCGTTCGGCGAGCTCTACACCGCCCTCGAGAACAAGACGGTCGACGGCCAGGAAAATCCCTACAGCGTCATCCTGTCCAACAAATTCTACGAGGTGCAGAAATACGTCTCGGCGACCAACCACACCTTCACCCAGAACATCATCATCGTGAGCAAGAAGTTCTGGGACAAGCTGTCGCCCGAGGAGCAGAAGATGTTCCGCGACACCTACGCGGAGACGGTCCAGTATCAGCGCGAGCAGACCAAACTCGCCGCCGATCGGGCGCTCGGCGAGCTGAAGGCCAAGGGCATGCAGTTCAACGAGATCGCGCCGGCGGAATATGCGCGGATGCAGGAGGCGGTGAAGCCCGTCATCGAGAAGTTCTCCAGCGAATACGATCCCGACAAGGTGAAGCTCTTCAACGCCGAGCTCGCGCGCATTCGCAGCACCATCAAGTGACGGGACGGTAGATAAGGCGAATGGCAAAGATCCTCAACGCTTATTGCGACGTGTTGAAGGCGGCGGTCGCCGTTTGCCTTGCTGCGATGGTGGTGCTCGTGTTCAGCAACGTGGTGCTGCGCTACATCTTCAATTCGGGTATCGCGGTATCCGAGGAGCTGTCGCGCTGGCTCCTGGTCTGGCTGACCTTTCTCGGGGCCATCGTTGCACTGCGCCAGCACGCACATCTCGGCGTCGATACGCTCGTGCGTGCGCTGCCGCCGCGAGGCAGGATGCTCTGCTTCGTGGTCAGCTACCTCCTGATGCTCTATGCCGATTGGCTGCTGACGCTCGGAAGCTGGAAGCAAGCCGTTCTGACCTTCGGCGACACCGCGCCGGCGTCGGGTATCTCGGTCGGGCTTTTCTTCTACTCATCCGGGCTCGTCTTCGGCGTCTCGGCGGCCGCCATCCTCGCTTACGACCTCTTCCAGGTCGTCATCGGCGCGGCGAGCGGCGAGGACCTTATTGCTGTGAAGGAAAGCGACGGGCACAGCTGAGCTCCGCAAGCCCTGTTCTCGGCCGGATTGCACCATGACGATTGTCGTCTTCACAGTCTCGCTCCTCGGCGCCATGGCGCTGGGCATGCCGATCGCGTTTGCCCTGATCGTCTGCGGCATCGCCTTGATGCACTTCCTCGACATATTCGACTCCCAGATCGTCGCGCAGAACATCATCAACGGCGCTGACAGTTTCCCGCTGATGGCGGTACCGTTCTTCATGCTTGCCGGCGAAATCATGAACAAGGGCGGGCTTGCCAGGCGAATCGTGGACATCGCGTTCGCGGTCGTCGGCCACGTGCGGGGCGGGCTCGGCTATGTCGCGATCCTGGCATCCTGCGCGCTCGCCTCGCTGTCCGGATCGGCGGCGGCGGATGCTGCGGCGCTGGCCGCCCTGCTGGTCCCAATGATGGTCGCGGCAGGCCACAAGAAGATGTACGCGGCCGGGCTGGTCGCGGCGGGAGGGATCATCGCACCTGTCATCCCACCGAGCATCGGCTTCGTCTTGTTCGGTGTCGCCGGCGGCGTCTCGATCTCGAAGCTGTTTCTCGCCGGCATCGTGCCCGGGCTGCTGCTCGGCCTCGGCCTTTGTGTTGCGTGGTGGTGGGTCGCCCGTGACGAGAACATCGAAAGCCCGCCCCGCAAGTCCTTGCGTGAGATAGCGAAAGCGGTGACCGACGGATTTTGGGCGCTGATGCTGCCGGTCATCATCGTCGTCGGTCTGCGTTTCGGCATCTTCACGCCGACCGAAGCGGCAGTCGTGGTGGCCGTCTATGCGTTGTTCGTCGCCACCTGCATCTACCGGGAGCTGAAGCTCTCGCAACTCTACGAGGTGATGGTCTCGGCGGCGCTCAGCACAAGCATCGTGATGTTTCTGGTCGCCGCAGCGCTGGTCTCGTCCTGGCTCATCACGGTAGCCGAGATCGCGACCCAGGTCGTCGATCTCGTGCGCCCGTTCATGGGCAGCCCGACGCTCTTGATGCTCGCGATCATGATCCTCGTCGTCATCGTCGGCACCGCGCTCGATATGGCGCCGACTATCCTGATCCTGACGCCGATCCTCATGCCCATCGTCAAGCAGGCCGGGATCGATCCAGTCTATTTTGGCGTGCTGTTCATCATCAACAATGCGATCGGCCTGATAACGCCGCCAGTGGGCGTCGTGCTGAACGTCGTCTGCGGCGTCTCGCGGATCAGCATGGAGGACGTCATCAAGGGCGTCTGGCCCTTCCTGATCGCGCAACTCGCCGTGTTGCTTCTGATGGTGCTTTTCCCCCAATTGGTCACGGAGCCGGCAAAATGGTTCGGTGGCTAGTCACGTCCTGTCGAAAGGAGCGGCCCCATGGCCACGCGGATCATGATCCTGAACGGCCCCAATCTCAATTTCCTCGGCATCAGGGAGCCACACATCTATGGCTCAACGACCCTTGGCGAAATAGAGGCAAGCTGCCTGGAACTCGCCAAGCTTCTTGACGTCTCGCTGTCGTTTCATCAATCGAATATCGAAGGTGAGCTCGTCGGCCTGATCCAATCGGCTCGTGGCAACGCGGATGCGATCATCATGAACCCGGCGGCGTTCTCGTTCACTTCGATTGCTTTGATCGATGCCTTGAAGATCTTCGATGGCCCCACGATCGAAGTGCACATCTCCAACATTCACGCCCGCGATGAGCTGCACCGGCATTCGATCACGTCCAGCGCCTCGACGGCCGTGATCTGCGGGCTTGGTCCTTACGGCTATATCGCCGCCATTCTGGCGGCCGTTCAGCGGCTCGGACGATTGCCCGATGGCGTTCCGGCTGCATTGCACGGCTTGAAGCCGAGGAGCAAGGCGTAGAGCAGGGAGGAGCGGATGCGCGGTGCGGGATTTCTGGCAATCTGGAGCGATATCGCGTCTGAGGACCTGACAGACTATCGGCATTGGCTCACCCGCGAGCACACGATGGAACGTGTGACGACGCGGGGCTTTCTCGCCTGCCGTGTCTTCCGCGCGTTGCGCGCCGATATGAACCGCTTCTTCATCTTGTACGAGCTCGAAACGCCTGACGTCCTGGACGGCCCGGCCTATCTGGCGCGCCTCAATTCACCGACGCTCTGGTCGCAGCGCATCATGCCCCGGCTGGGCAATTTCGTTCGCGGCGGGGGCAATGTGACAGTTCGCGCCGGGCGCGGCGAGGGCGCCACCGCGATAGTGCTGCGGATCGACCGGCCTCTGGACGATCCGGCAGGGTTTGCCAATGCCATTGCCGGTTGCGACGGCGTGGTCGCCGTTCAGATCGGTGCGACGGATCAGGATCGCACGTCAGTTCCGACGGTCGAAAAAGGCATGCGGACGAGCGAAGGCCTGTTTGCCGGCCTGCTGATGGTCGAGGCTCTCGACGAGACGGCGCTCCAAGCCGCTTGGCACAAGGCCGCCGAACTGGCGCCTGATGTCGGTGGCCGCCTTGGGGATCCGGAAATTTACCAAGGCATTTTCGCCCTCGATGCGCGTATCGCGGATTTCAACTGATGCGGTCGAGCGGGCGTTCGCAACCCGACGGGCCTGACACCAGGATGGATAGCGATGACGCGCGCGTAGTGTCTCCTTCAGGAGAGTTGGCGATAGGCGCGCGCAGCGGCGTGATTGTGTCCTTGCGCGCAACGGTACGCCGCTGCGCAGGCTCTACGCCGTGGGCAATGATGCGGCAGGCTTAGCCTATCCCTCATACTGATCCGGCCCCATCGCCCAGGCCGCCTCGTCATGCCCGTACGCATAGTTCCGGTTGGTCAGCGCCGGGTTGCGATTGACCATCGGCCGCATGAACATCGGGTGGGTCGCGCTGCGCACCTCGTGCTCGACAGTGAAGAGGTGCTTGCCGCTATCGAGGTCGACGATGTCGCAAAACCGGTACTGGTATTGATTGTCCTCGCGGGAAATCAGGTCGCGCGCCAGGAGCTTGCGATAGGGGCCGGAGAAGTCGGTGATGTAGATCTGCACATGGTGGCCGTCATAGTCCGGCTGCGGCCGATCGGTCTCGCGGAACAACAGGTGCTGGTCGCGGCCCGTCTTCACCGCGGCCACCTTGCCGCCGCCGTTTCGCAAGTCGGCGGGCATGCCCATGACTTCAGGATAGAACGCGCAGATGCCGGTTGCCGATCCCGCCGGCACGTTGAACTCGACATAGGGAATCCCGAGCGCGATGCGCCCGAAGCGCGCGGCGTCGGGCTCGTAGCAGCGCAAGCGGTTGCCCCATGGACAAACCGCCTCGACATGGTCGTTGCGCTCGGCGAAGGTGAACGCGGTGCCATCGAGCTTTTTGGCGACCGAAGCCAGCCGCGCGAGCAGTGCCTCGCGGCCGGCGATGACCAGCCCGACATGGCCGCGCAGCACCTGCGGCCTGCCGCTCGGCAAATGAAACTGGCTCCGTCCGGCGTTGATCCACATATTGGTGTCGGACACCATCAGATAGGGATCGCGGGTCAGCCCGAGTCCTGCCACGTAGAACAGGGTGGCGAGGCGCTGATCGGGGACCTGGATGTTGACGTGCTCGAAATGGATCGCGTTGCCGAGATCTTCCTTGGAGCGATCGAATGGCTGCGGCATGGATGGGGGCACTGGCTGGGGCACGGAGTTCATATTAAAGCAAACTTCTCCGCCGGTCGAAATTGTTCGCGCAGGGGCATCATGTCCACCGCCAGCCTTGCTGGGATCGCCAGTCCCTGCAAGTCGCACCGCGCGAGCAGGGGCCGGCGTGTGAGGGGAAAATTTTCGCGCAGCCCCCTTGAACAAAGATCGACTTGTTCCTAGGTCGTTTGCCGCCCGGGGGCCGGTTCCGGACCCGGATTTTGGACATCGCTGAACCTAGCAAGGAGGATGTGCATGCATTTCCGCCCGTTGCACGACCGTGTGCTCGTGCGCCGAATCGATGCCGAGGAGAAGACCGCCGGCGGCATCATCATTCCCGACACCGCCAAGGAGAAGCCGCAGCAGGGCGAGATCATCGCCGCTGGGCCGGGGGCGCGTAACGAGCAAGGCCAGCTCGTGCCGCTCGACGTCAAGGTCGGTGACCGGGTGCTGTTCGGCAAGTGGTCGGGCACCGAGGTCAAGATCGACGGCGAGGAGCTCTTGATCATGAAGGAAAGCGATCTTCTCGGCGTGGTCGAGCAGGCCGGCACGCTGAAGAAGGCGGCGTAACACTGACAGTCATCGAACGGAAAGGAGTTTGCAAAAATGGCTGCCAAGGACGTGAAGTTCGCGACCGAGGCCCGCGAGCGCATGCTGCGGGGCGTCGACACACTGGCGAATGCGGTGAAGGTCACGCTCGGTCCAAAGGGACGCAACGTCGTCATCGAAAAATCGTTCGGCGCGCCGCGCATCACCAAGGATGGCGTCACCGTCGCCAAAGAGATCGAACTGGAGGACAAGTTCGAGAATATGGGCGCACAGATGGTGCGCGAGGTCGCGTCAAAGACCAATGATCTTGCCGGAGACGGCACCACGACGGCGACCGTGCTGGCGCAGGCCATCGTCAAGGAGGGTGCCAAGGCAGTCGCCGCCGGGATGAACCCGATGGATCTCAAGCGCGGCATCGACCTTGCCGTGGACGCCATCGTGACCGACCTCAAATCGCACGCCAAGAAGGTTACCTCGAACGACGAGATTGCCCAGGTCGGCACCATTT
The DNA here is from genome assembly GCF_023073715.1 of Bradyrhizobium sp. 164. Lineage (GTDB taxonomy): Bacteria > Pseudomonadota > Alphaproteobacteria > Rhizobiales > Xanthobacteraceae > Bradyrhizobium. The sequence continues at coordinate 149,595 of NZ_JADPKA010000097.1, read as the reverse complement.
CCGCCAATGGCGATACCGAGATCGGGCGCTTCCTGGCCGAGGCCATGCAGAAGGTCGGCAATGAGGGCGTGATCACGGTCGAAGAAGCCAAGAGCCTCCACACCGAGCTCGAGGTGGTCGAGGGCACGCAGTTCGATCGCGGCTACGTCTCCCCCTACTTTGTCACCAATCCGGAGAAGATGCGGGTCGAGCTCGAAGACCCCTATGTGCTGATCCACGAGAAGAAGCTGTCGGGCCTGCAGACGATGCTGCCGCTGCTCGAACAGGTCGTGCAATCGGGCAAGCCGCTGCTGATCATCGCAGAGGAGGTCGAGGGCGAGGCGCTGGCGACATTGGTCGTCAACCGTCTGCGTGGCGGCCTGAAGGTTGCCGCCGTCAAGGCGCCGGGCTTCGGCGACCGCCGCAAGGCAATGCTGGAGGACATCGCGATCCTCACCGGCGGCACCGTGATCTCCGAAGATCTCGGCATCAAGCTCGAGAACGTCTCGGTGAAGATGCTGGGCCGCGCCAAGAAGGTCGTCATTGACAAGGAGAACACCACGATCGTCGACGGGGCCGGCGCCAAGAAGGACATCGAGGCGAGAAGCCAGCAGATCAGAACCCAGATCGAGGAAACCACCTCGGATTACGACCGCGAGAAGCTCCAGGAGCGGCTGGCCAAGCTCGCCGGTGGCGTCGCGGTGATCCGGGTCGGCGGCGCGACCGAGGTCGAGGTGAAGGAACGCAAGGACCGCGTCGACGACGCGCTGCATGCGACCCGGGCTGCGGTCGAGGAGGGCATCCTGCCTGGCGGCGGCGTGGCACTGCTGCGCTCCCTCAAGGCGCTCGAGGGCGTCAAGACCGCCAATGCCGACCAGAAGGCCGGCGTGGACATCGTGCGCCGCGCAATCCAGGTGCCGGCTCGACAGATCGTGCAGAATGCAGGCGAGGACGGCTCCGTCGTCGTCGGCAAGCTCCTCGAGAACCAGACCTACACTTGGGGCTTCAACGCGGCGAGCGGCGAGTACCAGGACATGGTGCAGGCCGGCGTGATCGATCCTGCCAAGGTGGTGCGCACGGCCTTGCAGGACGCGGCCTCGGTTGCTTCGCTGCTCATCACGACCGAAGCGCTGGTGGCCGACAAGCCGAAGAAGACGGAAGCGGCAAGCGCTCCCGCGATGGACTTCTGAGACGAGCGAGCCCGGCCCAGCGGCCGGGCTCGTTCTCCATGAGCTGTCACGATCAATTGCATCTGTTTTCGAACGATAGGAGGATGAGATGATCAAGGATCGTACGTTCTCCGCTCGCGCGGAGAACGCCCGAATAATGTTGCGGCACCTCGCCGCGTTGGCCGTTGGTGCCGGCCTTTCCCTCGTGCCCTTTGCGGCCTACGGCGCCGAAAGTCCCGGTTCTATCAGGAACGCGGCAGACAGTTTCGAACAGCTCGCGTTGCCGCCGATCCCATACCTGGACACGATGCCCTGGCAGAATTGGGAGCGGGCCAGTGCAACCATGAAGGTGGATACGTTGCTGTCGCCGGTCCTGGGGCCATCAGGTATCCGGCTCGATCTCGCGCCGTCGGATCGGGTCCGACCACAGCCTGCCATGAGCTGACAGCGGAGCGGCCGGCCGGCCGCTCCGGACGTAACGAGGCCGCGAACCGAAAGGAGGATGATCAGAGATGAGAGGCGTTATCGCTGCCATTGCCTTGTTGGGGATGGTCAATGCGCTTCAGGCCAAAGAGGCGGACTCTCCGCGCGCAGAGGCGCGGATTTCGGCCGAGCCCGCCCGGCAGCTCGCTACCAGTTCCGTTGCAACGTCTCGCAGCAATGCTGAAAAAGTGCGCCAGAATGGGCGCAGAAGCGCTGACTTTTCGGCCGAACGTATCGTCCCCGACATCTGCAGAGGATGCTGATCGGCCTTGGCCGATCAGCATCCGTTTCGCGCTCATCTAATGTATTGTCGCGAGGTTCGGATCGGCCAGGCCCGCGCAGACCTTCGCCTTGATCCGTTGCAACGCGCGCTGCTCGATTTGGCGGATTCGCTCGCGCGAGATGCCGAACTTGCCGGCGAGCGAGTCCAATGTCTTGTGCGGCTCGTCCAAATATCGTGCTTCGATGATGCTGCGCTCCCGTGGCGACAGCGCAGCAATGGCGTCCGTGAGGGCAGCTTTCTTTCGTTCACGATCGGCGGCTTCCAGCAGCAGACTTTCAGGATCGGGGGAGGGATCCACGAGACGATCCTGCCATTCATCGCCTTCTGTCTCGACGCTGAGCGGCACGTTGAGCGAGATGTCGCCGCGCAGCCTGCCATTCATCTCGACCACGTCATCCTCCTTCACCTCGAGACTATCGGCGATATATCTGAGCTGATCGGCGCGCAGATCGCCATCCTCGGCCACGCCAAGCCTGCGCTTCAGCTTGCGGAGATTGAAGAAAAGCTTCTTCTGCGCCGCGGTGGTGCCCAGCTTGACCAGCGACCATGATCTCAGGATGAATTCCTGCACTGATGCCCTGATCCACTAGGAGGCATAAGTCGCAAGCCGGAAGCCTTTCTCCGGATCGAACCGCTTGACGGCGAGCATCAGTCCGACGTTAGCCTCCGAGATGAGGTCGGCGATTGCCAGGCCGTAGCGGCGATGCTGGAGCGCAATCTTGGCCGCCAGCCGCAGGTGGCTCGTCACCAGCCGATAGGCCGCGTCACGATCGCCGCAATCGCGCAAGCGCCGGGCATATTCGGCTTCTTCCGACGGCTCGAGCAGCGGAAATCGATGGATCTCCTTCAGGTAGCGGGATAGCCCGCCTTCGGAATGGATCGCGGGAAGTGATGAGGCAACTAACATCGCGCACCCCCCTCACGAACATCGTTCGCGCCGATCGGGGGCGCGCTGCTGATCAATGTGGGAGTGGCGAAGAAGCGCCGAAAGCGGCACAGCTGGGAGCGCGGCGATTTTGGCGGGCCGCGCGGTCGTAGCGCAGGCAGGTTTCATGTCCAAATCCTCAATCGAGCAAGATGGTCAGAATCACCACCAGCCTCACTCGCTGAGCCCGAACTTGGCACCCAGACGCTCTCAGGCCGGTGGACGCATTTAGAATTTGAAAATCGGCGGAAGGTTCCGACTTGAATGTTGGATGCTGAAATTGGCAAGGAGAGGCCCGCCCCTTTCTCCGATGCAGACAGCCTCTTGAAACCTGAAGCCTTCGTTCCAATTTGGTCCACGCGCGCGGTGGAGTTCTTCGAATGCCATTCGCGTGCCCGGCAGGTTGGTCGGCCCCCTTCGCCTGGTGCGCATGTCTGGTTAGTGGGATGGATGATTATCGTGATCTTGTCAGCGCGGCTCTTGCGCTGTTCTGCGCCGGCGTGATCTTGGTGGCCGGCCACCTCTTGATCGAATGGCACGCCAGGCATGCCGAGCCCGGCATAGAGGTCGAGGCGCCGAAGAGCGGAGGCTCGCCTTCGCCGCTCCTCTCAAACGGCTCGCCGCCAAATAGGAAGATGATCGAACTCTCAACGGAGGTCAGGCGGAAGCGGCCTACTTAAAGCTGTCTTGCGTCATGAAGCTCAAATCGCACGCAGCCCCTCCTTGGGCATTTCGTGGATCAGCGCATCGATATCGCTCTGCTCCAGTGTCTCCCGTTCCAAAAGCTTCTTCGCGGCGCGGTCCAGGATCGGCCGCCGCGTGTTCAGGATGCCTGGGTGCGCTGGAAGACCTGATCGACAATGGCTTTCACCTCGCGGTCGACTGCGGCCGCAGTTTCTTCCGCATAGTCGCGCTCGCGAACCGGATAGGGACGGTCGGCGCCGGCAAGGAAGTTGCCGGGATCGCGTTCATAGGCGACGCTGCCCAGTCTCTCGGACATGCCGTAACGCGTCACCATGCTGCGGGCGATGTCGGTTACGCGCCGCAGATCGTCGGCCGCACCGGTGGACAGGTGTCCGAACACGATCAGCTCCGCGGCGCGGCCGCCGAGCAGCACCGCCATCTTGTTCTCCAGCTCCTCCTTGGTCATCAGGAAGCGGTCTTCGATCGGTCGCTGAATGGTGTAGCCGAGCGCGCCCACACCGCGCGGGATGATCGAGACCTTGTGCACGGGATCCGTGCCCGGCAGGGAGAGCGCGACGAGGGCGTGCCCCATCTCGTGGTAGGCGACGATCTCGCGCTCCTTGGCGTTGAGCAGGCGATTGCGCTTTTCGAGGCCCGCGACCATGCGCTCGACCGCATTGTTGAAGTCGCTCATGCTCACCGCGTCAGCCGCGCGGCGCGTCGCCAGCAGCGCGGCTTCATTGACGAGATTGGCGAGGTCCGCACCCGTGAAACCCGGGGTGAGCGCGGCAACGGCGTCCGCATCGACGCCTGCCGCCAGGCGCACTTTCTTCATGTGCACCTTGAGGATCTCTATGCGGCCCTTTTTGTCGGGCCGGTCGACCAGCACCTGCCGGTCGAAGCGTCCGGCGCGGAGCAAGGCGGGATCGAGGATTTCGGGCCGGTTGGTGGCGGCGAGGATGACGAGCCCGGAGCGCGAATCGAAGCCGTCGAGCTCGACGAGCAGCTGGTTGAGCGTTTGCTCCTTCTCATCGTGGCCGCCGGCGAAAGGGCCGATGCCACGGGCCCGGCCAAGCGCATCGAGCTCGTCGATGAAGATGATGGCCGGCGCCTTTTCATGCGCCTGCTGGAACAGGTCCCGCACGCGTGCGGCGCCGACGCCGACGAACATCTCGACGAACTCCGAACCCGAGATCGAGAAGAACGGCACTCTGGCCTCGCCGGCGACGGCCTTGGCCAGCAGGGTCTTGCCTGTGCCCGGCGGGCCGACCAGAAGCACGCCTTTCGGCATGCGGCCGCCGAGGCGGCCATAATCGGTCGGGTTCTTCAGGAAATCGACGACCTCGCGAAGCTCGTCCTTGGCTTCGTCGACCCCGGCGACGTCGGCAAAGGTGACGCCGGTATTGGACTCGACATAGACCTTGGCCTTGCTCTTGCCGATGGCCATCAATCCGCCGCCGATCCCGCCGCCTTCCGCCATGCGGCGGCCGATGTACCACCACAGGCCGAAGAACAGGAGCACGGGCATGACCCACGACAAAAGGTCGCGCAGGAACGTGCTCTCGATCTGCCCGGTGAAACGGACGTTGTATTTCTCCAGCTCCTGCGCAACGTCCTGGTCGACACGCGTGGTGACGAATTGCTTCTGGCCGCCCGGCAGCGGCTCCTTCAGCGTGCCCTGCAGGGTGCGGTCGGAGATGCCCACGCTATCGACTTTCCCCTGACGCAAGAGCTGCTGGTATTCGCTAAAGGGGATCACGGCTATCTGGTGGGCCGCGGAGATCAGGTGCTGGATCAAGAAGACCGCGAAGATTGCGGCGACAGCATACCCAAGATTGAAGCGGACATTCTTGTTCATGCGAAAGCCAGGTCCGATATCGTTGCGCAGCCGGGTAGCCTCGAGGCGCGTTTTTTAGCGCGCTCGTTTGGGCCCGGTACGCATCCGGACCTGCATCGTACCGACAGAACTTTTCCCGCCGCCATCTGTTCCTGGCAGACCAACTGCGCCCTCAGTGAGAGGTACTCGCATCCGCAGGGGTGCGTTCAGGCGATGGCGACGCAAGATAGCGATAAGGCCCGGTTGCAGGCCGGGCCTTATCTCAGCTCACCAGGGATACCAATAGGGATATGCCGCTGGATAATAGCGGACGGTCCGATAGTATCGGGGTCCATAATAGACCGGCGGACCATAGACCGGCTCATAGTAGACCGGCGGTGCAGTCGCGGCGGCCAATGCTCCGGTGAACAGGCCGAGCGCGACGGCGGGACCGATGCCTGGACCACCCCAGTGATGGTGGCCTCGCCAGTGGGCCGAAGCCGGCGCAACCGTTCCGATGAGGAGCGTTGCTGCCGCGGCGATTGCAAGAGCAAGCTTTCTCATGTGACTTCCCTCGAATACGCGCCCGCGAAGCGCGGGCTTCCCAATCCTCTGCATGAGTTCCGTTTTGCCGAACACGCGGCCCGGCAGCATCAAAACTTAGGAATGGCCGCGGCGAGTTCAAGTCTCGTGCTTCGGCTCCTTTGCGGATCCGACGTTTGGTCGCACTGGCGAACGTGCCCGGCCTCCCTTGCCGTGGCCGCCAGCCCCTGTAATTTGGAGCGCAAACATCAGGGGGGAAGCGATCGATGGGAGGAGTTCTGGAAGGCGTCCGCGTGCTCGATTTCGGGCGCTATATCGCGGGGCCCTATTGCGCGACATTGCTGGCCGAATTCGGCGCCGAGGTCATTCGGGTGGAAAAGCGCGACGGCAGCGAGGATCGCTTCGTGGCACCGGTCGGCGACGATGGCGAAGGCGCGCTGTTTCTCCAGGTCAACCGCAACAAGAAATGCATTACGCTCGATCCGATGAAGGAGGAGGGGCAGGAGGTGATGCGCCGCCTGATTGCCACCGCGGACGTTGTCGTCGCCAATCTGCCGCCGCAGACCCTGCGCGCGATGAAGCTCGACTACGCGTCGTTGCAGACGATCAAGCCCGACATCATTCTGACCACGGCGACCGCGTTCGGCGGGCCGGGGCCCTGGTCCGACCGGGTCGGCTTCGATGGCGTGGGGCAGGTGATGTCGGGGGCGGTGTACATGACCGGCGCAGGCGATCCGCCGTATCGGGCCGCGGTGAATTGGGTCGATTTCGGCACGGCGCTGCACTGCGCGTTCGGAACGCTTGCCGCGCTGATCGAGCGCGGCAAATCCGGGCGCGGGCAGATCGTCGAGGGCGCGCTGCTCGCAACCGCTTTGTCCTTCACCAATGCCACCTTGATCGAGCAGGCCGTCATCAACGTCAATCGCGTGCCGACCGGCAACCTCGGCCAGACCGCGGCGCCGGCCGACATCTACCGCACCAAGGACGGTTGGGTGCTGTGCCAGGTCACGGGTCAGCCGCTGTTCAAGCGCTGGGCGAGGCTGATGGGCGAGGAGGAGCTGTGGCTGAACGACCCGCGCTTTGCCGACGACATCAGCCGCGGCAACAACGGCCCTGTCATCAGCGAGCGGATGGCGCGCTGGTGCGCCGAGCGCACCACGCAGGAGGCTGTCGACACCCTGGGCAAGGCCATGATTCCGACCGGACCTGTCCTCAGCCCGCAACAGGCGCTGAACCATCCGCACATTCGCGCCGCCGGCTTCATGCAGGACGTCGACTATCCGGGCCTGCCGAAGCCCGCACCGACCGCCCGCGCGGCCGTGCGGCTGTCGAAGACGCCGGGCGAAATCGCAACGCGCCCGCCGACGCTGGGCGAGCACACCGATCTCGTCCTCACCGAGCTCGGCTACGACGAGGCCGCGATCGCGGCGCTTCGGCGAGATGGCGTCATCTAGACCATGACACGAGGCGCAGCCAATCCGAACGGCTGCGAGTACGCCCCCCTCCGAACACCCCGCGGCGAAGAACGAATTAGAGCGGCGCAAAGGTCTTGCAAGGGGGAAGCGAAAATAATCGATCGCGGACGCTCGCGTCCGGCGGACAAACGGAACGAGGCGGGGAGCGGCGAAGGAGCATCTTGACACCGTAACAAGCCGGAATATTTTTCACGCCGGAAGAACTATCTTTCGATATATCGAAATCAAGAGGACCGTGGAGAGACCGTCAGGAGTGACGATGATGCTTGACCAGGATCTGGCCCGCATTCGTGCGCACCGAAGCAACCTCCAGCGATATCGGCGCCTGCTGAAGACGAAGCTCTCAGATATCGAACGCCAGTTCATCGACCGACGGCTCGCCGAAGAGCAGGCCGCGCTCGAGGCGCTCGCCGCCGATGTCTTTCCCGCCACGTTCACGCTCCCGAATATGCAATCGGCTTCCGCCGCGATGGGAGCGGAACGATGAGCGACGTCCGCAACCTCCTCATCCGCGGCAGCGAGAAGGTGATCCAGCACTATCGCCTGCTGCTGGCCAGCGCGAAGACCGAAAGCGAGCGCCAGCTCTATCGGAGCCGGATCGAGCGAGAGCAGCGCCTGCTCGAGACGCTGCAAGACGGCGTCCCGCAGCGATCGGCGGCATGAGGTCCCACCCTGGTGTAGCGACAATCAGGTGCAGCGCAGTGTGGCCGGGCGCTACAGCAATTGCTTCAACGTCCGGGCATCGGCCGGCGCCGCGCTCTTCTGGTCGTTGTCGAAATAAACATAGACGTCGCAGCCCTGCCGCTTCCATGACTTGATACGCCGCGCCCATTGCGCCAGCATGGTCTTGGTATAGTGCCCGTGATAGCGCCCGCTCGGCCCGTGTCCGCGCACATAGACGAAATCCGCCGTGCGCTTCCATGGCGCCGGCGCATCGTGATGATCCGACAGGCACAGCGAGATGTTCTCGTCGGCCAGCATGCGCAGGATGCGCGGCTGGTACCAGCTCGGATGACGGAATTCGAAGCTATAGCGCCGTTTCCTCGACAATAGCTTGAAGAAGGCGGCGAGGCGGTCCGCGTTGGCCTCGAATTGCGGCGGGAGCTGGAACAGGATCGGCCCCGCCTTGCCGCCCAGCGTTGAAATACGATCCTCCAGCAGCTCGAGGCTGTTGACGGAGCGGTCCGACAGGCGCTTCCAATGCGTGATGAATTTCGACGCCTTCCAGGCGAAGACGAAATCGCGGCCGGTCTGCTCGCGCCACCCTTTCACCGCTTCCGGCGTCGGCGTGCGGTAAAACACGCCGTTCAGCTCGGTGGTATCGAACTGTCCGGCGTAGTAGCCAAGCTGCTGCTTCAGCGGCAGGCCTTCGGGAAAGAACGGTCCTCGCCAGGAATCGTAGTGCCAGCCGGAGGTGCCGATCAGAATGCGCGCCATGTTTCACGTGCCATCCGTTGCCATTTGCCGGAGGGAACGTCCGCGCGGCCGATACGTTGCTCGTGAGCTTGATCAACGCAGGACTGAACCGATGTACGCGCTGTTCGAAGGCAACAAGCAGATCGGGGACCCCTTTCCGACCGAGAAAGAAGTGTGGGAGGCCGCCTTGATCGAGGGATTGGTGACCGACGTCCCGGTCGCCGACGAGGAGGGCGGCGGCCGGCTGCTGCCTGCCGGCTATCATGTCGAGCGGGTGGAAGAGGTTTGCGAGCCGCGGCCGGACTGGAAGCTGCCGCGCGAGATCTCCTGAATAGGCCTGCGCCTAATTCGACGCCAGCGCCATCTTGGCGACCTCGGCCATCCAGCCCGATGCGACGGGGAGGATCGCGTCGTTGAAATCGTAGCGCGGGCCGTGCAGCTCCGCGCCATCGCGCAAGTCCCCGTTGCCGATCCAGACGAAGGCGCCCGGCCGCTGCTGGAGATAGAATGCAAAGTCCTCGCCGGCCATGCTGGGCGCGAGATCGCGCCGCACGGGAGCCTGCACCTTCTCCGCGGCGATGCGGGCAAGCTCCGCTTCGGCCGGCGTGTTGATCACCACACCCACACCCCAGATGATCTCTGGCGTGACCGTGACGCCGAAGCTCGTCGCAATCCCGGCGCAGGTGCGCTCGATCCCGTCGAGGATGGTATCCTTGACCGCGTCGCGATGGTACCGCAGCGTGCCGCGGACCACGACGCGTCCGGCGATCTGGTTCGGCGCGGTGCCGCCTTCGATGGTGCAGAGCGAGAGCACTGCGGTGTCGAGCGGATCGACGCTGCGCGAGGTGATCGATTGCAGCGCCACGATCAGGTGGCCGGCCGCCACCACCGGATCGCGCGTCAGATGTGGCATGCCGGCATGTCCGGCATGGCCCTCGATGGTGATGGTGATGCGCCCGCCCGAGGCCATGACGACGCCGTCATGCACCGCGATGGTGCCGGCCGCAAGGCCCGGCCAGTTGTGAAAGCCGAACACCCGCTCCATCGGAAAGCGGTCGAACAGCCCGGCCGCGACCATCGCGCGCGAGCCGCCAAAGCCTTCTTCGGCCGGCTGGAAGATGAAGTCCACCGTGCCGCTCCAATCGGTGTCGGCGGCGAGCAGTGCTGCCGCGCCGAGCAGCGAGGCGGTATGCCCGTCATGGCCGCAGGCATGCATCACGCCGGGAGTTTTTGAGGCGTAGGGCAGGCCGCTGTCCTCGGTGATCGGCAGCGCATCCATGTCGGCGCGCAGGCCGACGCGCCTCTGCGCATGCCCGCGCATCAAGGTCGCGACGATGCCGTGGCCGCCAAAGCCTGAGACGAAGGAGATGCCGAGCTCGGTGAGCCTGTCCTGCACGAACGCAGAGGTCTCCTTCTCCTGCAGGGACAATTCGGGATGCGCATGCAGATGGCGGCGCCACGCGGTCAATTTCTGGTGCAGCTCGGGTGTCAAGATGGGGGTCTTTCGCAGGGGATTGGCGGCGGCACCATAGCGGAATATCCGTGCCCTGCATCAAGCGCCATGGAATGCCTCACTTGCAGCCGCATCGTCATGGCCGGGCTTGACGGAGCACTCTACGCCGCCAGCTTCGCCAGCCCCTTCCAGTCAAAACCGACGCCGTGGCCGGGACGGTCCGGCGCCAGTGCCATGCCGTCCTTCAGCACCAGCGGATGCTCGATATAGGTGTCGAGCCCGAAGCCATGCGCTTCCAGATAGGAGCGGTTCGGGCACGCCGCGAGCAGATGCACGGTGATGTCGTGCGCGCCGTGGCTGGTGACGGGCAGGTTGAAGGCCTCCGCCAGCCGCGCGATCTTCATGAACGCACTCACGCCGCCGCAATTGGTGACGTCGGGCTCGGGATAGGACACCGCGGCATTGGCGATGTAGTTCTTGAACTCCCACAGCGAACGCAGATTCTCGCCCGCTGCGATCGGCACACAGCCCTCCTGCATGATCCGCGCATGGCCTGCGACGTCATCGGGGATGATCGGCTCCTCGAGCCAGGTGAGGTCGAAGGGCTGAAGCGCGCGGGCGGCGCGGATGGCCTCCTCGACGGTCCATTTCATGTTGGCGTCCGCCATCAGCGGAAAACCGTCGCCGAGATGCTGTCGCATCGCGGAGACACGCCCGATGTCGGATTTCAGGTCGGGCCGGCCGACCTTCATCTTGATGGCGCGAAATCCCTTGGCGAGATTGCCGTCGGTCTGCTTGAGCAGCGCCTCGACCGAAAGATCGAGATCGATGCCGCCGGCATAGCACGGCACGGCAGCGTCAAAACCGCCGAGCAGACGGAACAGCGGCAGCTTCGCGCGCCGCGCCTTCAGATCCCACAGCGCGATGTCGAGCGCGGAGAGCGCCAGCACCACCGGCCCGCCGCGGCCGCCATAATGCAGGGCCCACCAGACATGATGCCATATCGCCTCGGTGTCCTCCGCCTCGCGGCCCTCGACGAGCGGTGCAATTTCGCGCTTGACGATGTCCGCAGTCGCCCCGCCATTGCGCCCGACCGTGTAAGTGTAGCCCACGCCTTCGGCACCGTCAGCATCGCGGATGCGGCAGGTGATCAGCTCGAACGCCGCCATCTCGCCATGCATGGAGTCGGAGAGCGTAACGGGCAGCGGGATTCGGTAGAGTCCGGTCTCGGTCGTTGCAATGCGCGCCATGTTTCCTTCCTGCGCTTTTCCCGCAGGCTAGGGCGATGTGCGGGCCCCCGCAAGCGCGCACCGTGCAAGGCAGCTCACCGCATCGTCGCGAGCTGCAGGGCCAGCGCACAGGCGCGGTCGTATTCGTCGAGATTGATCCACTCGTCGATGGTGTGCGCCTCGTTCTGGCCGGCGCCGAAGGTCACCGTCGGAATGCCGTGGCGGACCATCCAGTTGGCATCCAGGCCGCCATTAGCGGCGCGGACGTTCGGGGTTCCCCCGACCGCGGACACCGCCGCGATCGCGCGTTTGACCACGGGCAGGTTCTCCTTCATGCGGAACGGATAATAGTCGGTCTCCGCCTTGAATTTGACGCGACCGGACTTGCCTTGCGCGTTGGTGACCTTCTTGGCGGCCTTCTCGAACGCGGCCTTGTAGGCCCTGGTGATCTCTTTGAAGAATTTTCCGTCGTGGCTGCGGCTCTCGCCGCGCACATGCACGTAGTCGGTGACCACATTGGTGGCATCGCCGGCGGGGCGGCCCTCGCCGCCGGTGACGGGACCGACATTGCTGGTGCCTTGCCGCTTGCCCTTCACCACCTTGCCGAACCAGCCGCCGGCCTTCACCTCGGCAAGCGCGAGCGCCATGATCATCGTCGAGGAGATGCCGCGCTCCGGCGCGACGCCAGCATGGGAGGCGCGGCCGAAGATCTCGACGGTCCAGCGGTCGGCGCCGACCGCGCCGATGACGACGTTGGAGGCCGAGCCGCCGTCATAGTTGAACGCCATCTCCGGCGCGCCGAGCTCGTCGAGCTTGACGTGGCGCGCGCCGTAGAGCCCGCTCTCCTCGCGCACGCAGAACAGCAGCGTGATCGGCGGATGATCGGGCTTCTGCCTGGCAAGCTCCGCGGCCAGCGTCACCAGCACGCCGCAGCCGCAGCGATTGTCGCCGCCGAGCGCGGTCCTGGCGTCGTTGACGATCTTGCGCCCCGATTTCTTCGGCTTGGCGCCGGCGCAGAGCGGCACGGTGTCCATGTGGGTCATGAACATGATACGCGGCTGGTTGTGCAGAGCGCCGCGGCCGGGCAGGTCGACGATGAGGTTGCCGGTCTCGGTCGGCACGGGAATGCGCGTGTTGGCATCGTCGAGCCGGATCGCCTTCGCCGGCACGCCGCTCTCCTTCAGCGCGGCCGCGAGCTCACGCCCGATCGCCGCCTCCTGTCCCGTTACGCCCTCGACAGAGAGGAAGCGCATGAGGCGGTCGGTGGCGGCTTTGGTATCGACAGGCATGAATGATTCCTTTGGCGAGCGGGCGCGTCATCCTATGGGCTTGGCGAGGTGTAAGCCAAGAAGATCAGCACGCCGAATGCGAGCATGGCAGCCATGAACAGCAGCACCGCCGGCAGCCCGGCGAGCGCCGCCACCGCACCGGTGACCGACTGCATCAAGGCCGCGCCGAGAAAGAACGCGAGGTTCACGGCTGCGAGCGCCTTGCCCGCTGTCTGCGCATCGACCAGCTGCCGGGACATGCCGAACAGCAGCGGCTGCGCAGAGGTCGCAAGGCCAATGAGCACGAACAGCACGAAGTCGTATTGCGGCGGCATCACCGGAAGGCCGAACAGCACGGAAACCGCGTGATGCGGTGCCCCCAATGCCATCAGCGCCAATAACAGCGCCCCGGCCATATGCGTGCCTGCCACAAGCGCGCGGCGGCGGCCCAGCCTGCGGTCGATCATACCGATGCACAAGGGGCCGGCGATCATCGCCAGCGTGAACGCGCCGAGCTGATTGCCGGCTTCGACCCGCGACAGGTCCTTGACCTGCATCAGCCACGGCCCGCCCCACAGGCCGCGCAGCACCAGCGAGGTCGCCAGCGACACCAGCGCCAGTGCGATCAGGCCGCGCAGGGGCCGCGACAGTCCGAGCCGGAGCACCTCGATCATCTGCGACAGTGGCGAGGACTCGTCCTTGTGCTCGGCCGCCTGGTGCGGCACCAGCGCGAACACGGCGAGCGCCACCGCGACGCCGCCAGCCGCGGAGATCCAGAACCCTGCGCGCCAGCCCCAAGTGTCGACCACGAAGGCGAGCGGGCTCGACGACAGCAGCATGCCGATATTGCCGATCGAGAGGATCGCGCCAGACCATAGGCCGAAGCGACTTGCCGACAATTGCTTGGCCGCCAGCGTCATCGGGCACATCAGCATGCCCGAGGTGGCAACGCCGAGCAGCACCTGCCCGACGGCAAAGCTCGCAGGTCCGGCCGCAAACCCCGACGCGATGGCGCCGATGACGGTTCCCGCGAGCAGGCTGAGCGAAACGGGGCGCACACCGAAGCGGTCCATCGCCGCCCCGACCGGGATCTGCGCCGCGGCAAAGGCGAAAGGATAGACCGAGGTGAGGCTGGCGAGCGCCTGCGGCTCGATATGGAAATCCGCCGCCATCAGGTCGAGGCTGACCGCAGGAATCGTGCGCAGCAACGTGGAAAGCATGTGCCCGCAGGCGAGCGCGAGCAGCGCGAAGATCAGCGCGCGGGTGCCATCTCCCGTGGCAGCGGTCGTCATGAGCGTCCCGTCCCTGGAAGGTTTCGGATCGGCGTACATGATCGTCGGGCGGACGCCAATGGCGGCAGCGGGACCCCCTCATTCCGGAATGTGGCTTCTTGATCACCGCGCGAAATGACCAGGTGCAGACAGCCGGCAATCAGCATGGCGCTTGCCGAGCGCCGGCCGTCACGACGACGCGCTTGGCAGGCGTTCAGGCCTCGGACGGTTTGTGAACCAGGACGGCCGCCAGGACGTTATACTCAGGAAAAACGTGGTATCCTGCCAGGCAGGTGCGCCATGATCTGCGGCGGCAGCGGCAATGTCTTCGTCCGAGAGTCCAAGTCAGACGACCAGCGACGCGGCCCGCCGAGAGCGGAGAAGGAGCAATTCCTTACTGTTGGTCCTCGCCGTTGGATTTCTTGTTTTTGGCGTTGCGGCGGGTGCACTCTATTACGCGTTACGGCCGGACATTCTGCGGATCGCCGTCGGACCGCCCGGCAGCGACGACTACAGAACAATTCAGGCGATGGCCGATGCCTTCGGCAGCGAAAGCCGAACGACCAGGCTGGCTCTGATCAAGACCGAAGGGGCGGTGGAGTCTCTCGCCCTGCTTGGGGCAGGCAAGGCAGATCTTGCCGTCGGCCGCGGCGATCTGGAAATGCCCGCCGAGGCGCAGACCGTTGCAGTCGTGCGTAAGAATTTCGTCGTGCTATGGGCGCCGTCTGGACTTGCCGGCAAGAGCTCCAAAAGAAAACCCTCGCCGAAAATCAAGGAAGTCGCCGATCTCGCCGGACGCCGTGTCGGCGTGATCGGGCGGACCCCGGTGAACGCCGCGTTGCTGCGGGTCATCCTGAGCGCGTCCGGAGTACAGGCGGACAAGGTCGCGGTCGCGCAATTTGGCACTGACCAAATCGAGGAACTAGCACGCGATCTCACCCTCGATGCATTCATGGCGGTCGGGCCCCTCGACAGCAAGATCACATCCGATGCCGTGGCCGCAACGGCGCGGGTGCGCGGCGAGCCGAAGTTTCTCCCCATCGAGACATCGGAAGCGATCGCCCTGAAGCACCCCCGCTATGAAACCGAGGAGATTCCGCCCAGCGTCTTCAATGCGGATCCGGCTTGGCCGGATGACAAAGTTGAGACGGTCAGCGTCAGCCACCTCATCGTGGCGAGAAAGACCTTGTCCGAAACGACGGTCGCCGCGTTTTTCCGGCAGCTCTTTGCCGTTCGTCAGGCGATTGCGAGGCAGGTCCCCGGTGCGGCACACATCACCAAGCCGGACCTCGAGAAGGACCCCGAGCTGCAGGTACATCGGGGAGCGGCGGCCGTCATTGATGGCAACGAACGCACCTTCCTCGACCGCTATGGCGATTACTTCTGGTTCGGGCTCCTGCTTCTCTCCGGAATCGGCTCGGCCGCCGCCTGGTTGCGCCGCTATTTGAACCGCGACGAAAGGGACGATAACACCAGCCATCGCAAGAGAATCCTGGCCATGGTTTCCAGCGCGCGGACCGCGGAATCCAACCAGGAACTACTTGCCCTGCAGCGTGAGGCCGATGCCATCATCGCCGAGACGCTCGAGTGCTACGATGACGGTGCTATCGAGGAAGAGGAGCTCGCGGCATTCGGGCTGGTGCTCGACCTCTTGAGCAATGCCATTGCCGAGAGGCGAGCCGCGCTGCAACGGGCTACCTTCGAAACCGTTCGCGGCGCGGCAACAGGCCATGGCGTTACGCCGCGCGGATAACGGCAGCCATCTGAACCTGTCGTAGCGGGCTCCGCGGCGCCCGCGACGGCTGCCATTCGCCGCCTTGCCGTACTCAGCTCTTGAGTGGCCTTCCGATCGGCGGACGATAGGAACCAAAAAGACATCGTCGCTCTTACCTCGGTCAGGAGACCTACTCATGCTGTCCTCAAAACCGCCACGGCCCATTCGCACAACGCTCGATCTTGCGAACGCAGAGCAGGTCAAGTCTGTACGCAGGCGGCTTCGCATCTCAGCTACCGATTTGGTCAGGATCGTCGACAAGATCGGCAACTCTCTAACGGCCATAGAGAAGGAAGTGGAGCTCGAGAAGCTGGCCGTTCAGCAGTGTAATGCCAAGAACGCGCCCACGACTCTCGAATAAATTCGAGTCATCCCGTCGAAAAGGAGAATTGCGATGAACGGCCTGATTTACCTCATAGGGCTAATCGTTGTGATCGCGGCCATTCTTTCGTTCTTTGGCTTGCGATGACCGTCTCGGTCCTGCAGGCTGACGCACCGCCGATCCGGTGAAGTCGTTCGCAATTTCGCGTGCAGCAAATGGTTGATCCGCACCAGGTGAATACCATCATAGCCACGACGATTTGTGCGTTCTTCAAGGGACATCCTGACGCCCAAATCGGAGCCGAAGAAGCCAAGCTGCTGGCCAAGCAGATCACTGAAGCGCTGAACGGGGCTGGGCTGCAGATTGCTGCCGTCAATGAGATCACGCCGCGCTAGCCCTGCCGCTGGCGAGCGCATGACTTAGCTCGATGTATGGAGATCGGGCTTGAGGCGGCGAGGGGCAGCCGTGCATCGTTCAGCACGAGATCGGACATGTGGCCGCACCGTTTGGGGCACCCTCGGGTCGTTTGTCGACCAGGATCGTCGGATCCGGGGCTGAGCGCTAGCTCCGTTCGAACGTATCGACGTTCGTTGTAACGGCGCGCCACCAATTCACCGGTTTCAGCTTCGCCGGCTCGCCCTCGCTGGAGGCGCTCAGCGCTTGGTCTGTAATCACGAACCAGGCGGTCTCCATCTTTCCGTGACGCAACAGTCCGGTATAGGAGACGGCCCGATCGCCCGTCGCAGACGAGCCCACCGCGACAAAGGCGATGCAATTGCCCTTGTGAAACCCGGTGATCGGCACCGCTTGCCCGTAAAAGCCGCTGTCTTCGAGCGCGGTCTCGAAATTCCCCTCGATGCGGCCGTTCGCATCATTAGTGATGCGCAAGATGGAGCCGAATTGATTTCGCCAATTGCCGACCCAGGCGATCTCGGTTCCCATGCCGGTTCTCCTACGCTCGTCGATTTGGTTCGGCGCGCAGCCGGGCAGCCTGTCCAGTTCCTTCGCGACGCCGCCTGACTGTGGCTGATCTTGCTGCCCCTTCAAACGCCTCGGGAGGCGCGACGGTGCTTCAGCCGGAGATCGCGCCCGCGTGCTGTCCGCCTGCCTGTGAAATCCCGTGCAGCGCCTTCGCGGCACCGTCGCCCGGCTTGCACACGGCGATGTCGCCGAGCGAGATGATGCCGACCAGCCGCTTGTCTCGATTGAGCACGGGCAGCCGCCGCACCTGGATGTCGGCCATGTTGCGGGTGACCTCGTCGATGTCCTGGTCCTCGAAGCAATATTTGACATCTGCCGTCATGACGTCACGGACCGGCGCATCCGGTCCCAAGCCCATCGCGACACCTCGCGTGGCGATATCGCGATCCGAGATCATTCCGACCAGGCGGTCATCGTCGGTGACGGGCAACAGCCCGACATTGAGCGCCGCCATCGCCTCGGCGGCCTCCCTGATGGTGTCTTGGGGTGTGCAAAGCTGCACGTCGTGGGTCATTGCGTCGCTAACTCTCATTGGAAACCTCCATCCCTGATAGGCCGCCAACAAAAATCGCTGGCGGTCGTTCCTCCGGAGCAGGTCGCCGAAGGCGACGAATTCATGACGTGGCGATGGCGTGCCCATGGCACGATTCTCGGGAGCGACAGCGCATCTGACTGACCTCCCACGGACCATCTGACACGTCGGGCGCACGCAACTTACTTTAGGTCATTCAGAAGCTTCCATGCTTCATCCAGCAAGACCTGAACCTGCCGTCGCTCGGCGGCGCTATCCTTTGTGAACATTCCATGCTTCCGCGCATTCTGATTTCCCTTCGGCGCGCCGGATCTCCGTGCGCCGCCGTGCATGCGGCAGCGGACCTTGCCGTGCATTGCCGGCGCACGACAGACGGTGCCGCTGCGCGTCCGTGCGCCGCAGCGCAGGCTCGACTGCATTGCATCCGTGTTGCGGACGTGTTCGCTGCTCATGCGCTCGCGTCGTTTTCCACGCCGAGTCCGCCTTGTCCGCCCTCGCGTGCCGGGACCGCTTCTGCCTCGGCCGCGCCTGGCTGCGCAACGATCACGCTCGCATGCTGGGTGACGTTGCCCACAATAGCGCTGCCGCCGTCCTGCACCGACACGTTCTGCACCGTGATGGCGCGCTCGCCATTGCTGCGGTGGCGGCTGAGCGCCTCGGTCTGGGCTGCAAACGTGCGGGCCAACCGGGTCAATGCACGGGTGATGCCTTCCTGCTGCTGAAGATTCTCGGTGAGAGCGAGGCGAAAGGCGGAGCGCATCGCCGCGACGTGGACGGACACCATCTGCGCCATCAGCATGGTTTCGATGGAATCCCTGGGCCCGATGCTCTTCATCATCGAGATCATGAAGGCGAGATTGGCCTCGTCCGGCTTTTGGTTGATCACGCTGGCCTTGAGCAATTGCTTGAGAATGCCATGCAGCGCGTCGCGATCGACGGCACCGAGCGCCTCGGCCAGCAGCCGCTCGCCAGCTTGCGGGTCGGGATGTTGGTTCGTCAAGCGCCGTCGGGTGAGCTTGATGCGAGGCGTGGCTCTGCTGCGATCCGTTGTTGCCGCGGTGGGTGCCGTGCTGGTGCAATTGAGAGATGTCGTCATGTCCTGGGTTCCTTGCCGGAAGAGGCGCGAGCGCTTGCCGCGCGACGGCGGGTCGCGCTCGGCGCGCGGTGATTGCGATTTTCAGATGTCGATGAAGGGCTTACGCGCAGCCAGCTCGATGTGCCCGGGGGCTGGACCGGCCTGGACGCTCACGGCTGCTGCGATGATGATATTCTGCCAGTGTTTTGCCCGACGAGTCAATTCGATTTCGTAATACCAGAAACTCCGCTCGTCCTGCGCAAGCCCTTGTTCCGACAGCGGTCGGCTACTGTGCATGGGGTTGTTTTCGCATTTTTTGTTGCAGAGCTGCTCTCTCGTGCCGCGCGGCGGAATGCCGGTGTGCAAACGTGATTGCGAATTTTGGCGGAGCCGCTCATCATGATCTACGAGCGCGTCGCACCAACAAGCATGCACAAGCGGCGCGATGAGGTCTGGGGAGGGAACGAATGCAACGAACGCTTCGCCTGCTGGCGATTGTCGCCGGATTGTGCGTGACGACACAGGCGCTCGCGCAGAAATATCCGGCGCGGCCGGTCAAGATCATGGTCGGCTTCAGCGCCGGCGGCCCGGTCGACGTCGTCGCGCGCATCATCGGCGATCGCTTAAGCAACAAGCTCGGACAGCCCTTCGTGGTCGAGAACCGCGCCGGCGCCAACGGCATGATCGCGGCCGAAGGCGTCGCGCGCGCGGACGCGGACGGCTACACTATCCTCGCTTGCAATTCGTCCACAATCACGCTCAACAAGACGCTGTTCAGGGATATCCGCTACGATCCGGAGAAAGACTTCGCGCCGCTCACCACCGTGGTCTCGGCGCCGCTCGTGCTCGTCGTCAATCCCGAGAATCCCAAGACGGCGAACATCAAATCGGTGGCCGATCTCGTCGCCGCCGCGAAGGCCGCGCCCGGCGCGCTCGCCTACGGCTCGGGCGGCAACGGCAACCTCGCCCATCTCGCCATGGAGCTGCTCAGCCAGAAGGCCGGCATCAAGATGATCCATGTGCCCTATCGCGGAGGTTCGGCGTCCGAGGTCGGCCTGCTCGCTCAGGAGGTGCTGGCGGTGTTTGATCCGCTCTCCGCGGTGCCGCTGGTGAAGGCCGGCAAGCTGCGCGCCCTCGCGGTGTCCTCAGCCGAGCGGCTGCCGTCGCTGCCTGATGTGCCGACCGTCGCGGAAGCCGGCTATCCCGGCTTCGACATCTCGTTCTGGGTCGGCTTCTTCATGCCGAAGGCGACACCCGCCCCGATCCTTGAGACGCTGCACCGGGAGATCATCACTGCTGCCAAGGATCCGTCGGTCGAGGATAAGCTCGGCTCGCAGGGCGTGGTCTCGGTGCTCAGCCCGACTGAGTACGCCGCCAAGATCGCGAAGGAGACCAAGGAGCTCGCCGACGTCGTGGCGGCCGCGAGCATCAAGGCGGAATAGGGAGGCTTGCGTTTGCGCATGATCGCGCTGCGGGCCTCCCTTAACCGCTTCCGCTTGCGGGAAGGTCGGCGCGTAGCGCCGGGTGAGGGCATTTTCCTCTCGGGGACTCCCAATGCGGAGACACCCTCTCCCCAACCCTCTCCCGCAAGCGACGACAAGCCGGTCTGAGCGGCGCGCCTATTCGCCGCTGGCCAGTCGCTTCAGCCGATCAAGCAGCGGGCGTTGTCCTGCGTTGATCCTCTCCTTCGCCTCTTCGAGCGCGAACCATTCGGCACGGTCGACCTCCGGGAAGGTCTGCCGTTTGCCGCTGCGTGGCGGCCATTCAATCTCGAACGTGTTGCTACGCATGCTGCGCGTGTCGATGTCGAACTCGGCTGCGAACGCGGTGACGAGCTTGCCGCCGCGCTGCCTGACCTCTCCAAGCGCGATCAGCGGCACGGACAGCTCGAGTCCAAGCTCCTCGGCAAACTCCCGCCGCGCGGCGATTTCCGCATCTTCTTCGCCCGCATACTCCCCCTTCGGGATCGACCATGCACCGAGATCCTTGTTGCGCCAGAACGGGCCTCCGGGATGAACGAGGAGAACCTCGAGTCTGCGGCCCTTCCGATAGGCGATGATTCCGGCGCTCTTCGATGGCATCGCAGTTCCGTGGCGGCGGTCTGTCCTTCTCTCGGGAAAAAGTGGAACAGAGCGTTTTAACGCAAGTTAGTAGCCAATGTTCATTTGATAAAATGGAGTGAACCATGATCCGCCTGTTGGCAACCACCGCCTTAGGGCTGGTGCTGGCGAGCGCCGCTCTTGCGCAATCGCCAAGCACGACCACGAAGTCCGAGCAGACACCGCAATCCCAATCAAATTCCACCGCGCCGTCCACCACCTCGCCATCGGGCGCGGCTGACAAGCAGTCGACCACATCGCAACCGCAGCAATCACCGCCGACAGGAAGCTCGGCGCAGAATGCGCAGACAAGCGCACCGCCTTCCGGGTCTGCGAACTCCGGTTCCGGCACCTCAAATGCTGCCAACAGCGCGGACACGTCCACGCGGCCGCAGAGCGGCGCGGCAGGCTCGAACACGGCCGGCAACCAGCCTGCGACGCAGCAGGGCGCCAACCCGCCACCGGCGAACACGAACCAGGCGCAGGATCGGTCCAATCCGCCGCCGGCCAATCAGGCTCAGCAGGCGCCCGCGGCATCTGGGGCCAACCAGGCGCAACAGTCGCCGAATGCGCCAGCCAGCAATCAGGCGCAGGGCGAGCGGTCCGGCACCAATTCACAGGCGGCCGCTCAGACCGACGTCAACCTCAACAAGCAGCAGGAGACCAAGATCAGTACCTCGATCTCGCGCCTGAACGTGCGGCCGCTGACCAGTGTGAATTTCTCGCTGAATGTCGGCACCGTGGTGCCGCGCGACGTGCATCTCTCGACATTGCCGCCTGACGTCGTCGAGATCGTGCCGCAATATCGCGGCTACAGCTTCGCGCTGGTGAAGGATCAGATCGTCGTGGTCGATCCGGCGACCTACAAGATCGTGACGGTGCTGCCATATTCGGGGCAGTCCACCGCAACAACGACGACCACGCGCGAGCGTAGCGCCAGCAAGTTCTCAGATCGCGATCGTGAAGCGATCCGCAAGCATGTGAAGACCCGCACCGAAGGACGGAGCGAACGGCAGACCACCGGCAGCACGGCACGCACCGAGATTCGTGTCGGCGACCGCGTTCCTGAGAGCGTCGAGGTGGAAGAATTTCCGAGCACCGTCTATCACGATGCGCCGGACCTGCGGGAATATCGCTACATCCACCGTGACACGCGCACCTACGTCATCGAGCCGCGCGAGCGTCGCGTGATCGAGGAGATCGACTAGCCTCCCGCCGATCGGAAGTCGCTCTGTCGAGCGACTTCCGAATCAGAGCATCAGCCCGAAGTCCGTTCGCGCGCCGCGAAACGGATAGCGCGGGTCTTCGCGCTCTTTCCGGCCGCGCGTGCTGCAATCATGCTGCGCGCGTTGCCGTGAGCCGAAGTGTTCTTCCGGAGCAAGGTCGCGAACCGCTTGCGGGCGCGGTTCGCGGTCAGCCGTGCGGCAAGCTGTTCGCCCTTGCGAATGATGGTCGTGACCGAAGGCGTCAGGTTGACCGGAACCCAGGCGACATCCCTGGCTTTCGAGAGGCTGCCGACGCCTTCGCACGGCGCTTCGCGCGGCAGGTCGATCCGAATCGCAAGCGCTTCCGCGCGCTCGGTCCAGTCGTCGGCCCTGGTCCCGGTGATGATGCGGACATAGTCGCGTGTCTCTCGCGGCAGCTCGCTCTCCTTCGCAAGCCACTTCTGGATGCGGCCGGGGCCTGCGTTGTAGGCGGCGGCTGCGAGGCCCAGATTGCCGAAATCGTCACGGAGCTTGCGCAGGAATTTTGCCGATGCCGGCAGCGCCTTCATGGGATCGAACGGATCGTCGAGCCCGACTTCGGCGGCGGTCTCGGGCATGAATTGCGCGACGCCCTGCGCGCCGGCGTGGCTAACCTCGTTGGACTTGAAGCGGCTCTCCTGCCAGATGAGGCGCGCGAAGAACGGCACCGGAATGCCGCTGGTTTCGGCTGCCTCACGAAGCGCGTGGCAGAACCGGTCTGTCGGTGAAACGGGCCCCTCGGCGACGGTTTCGCTCGCGCGTGGCGGATCGCTCTTCTCCTCATAGGCCGCGCGTGCATTGGCGAGCTCGATGGCCTGCACGCTGGCAAGGAAGAGCTCGACCACCGGAACAAGTGGCAAGGCATGATTGTTCTGAAGAACAGTGGTGTCGAATGTTGATGTTTGCCGGGACGCCGACGGATCGAGATCGCACATCAGAATTAGAAATGCGGCGCAAGCCGCGACGACAAATCGCATTACTGGGGCAACCTCGAACTGTGGGGTGAGCGGCCAGCGATGCGCCGGCGATAAGGAGTTCTTAACCGCGCGATTGCGGCAAAGCTGCGGTCTTATGGGTTCCGTCGGTGCTACTACGGTGTTCCTGATGAGAAACTCTCCGCGGCTTTGCGGATCGCTGTTGCGAGCTGGGAAGAGCGATCATGGTGCGATGGATGCTTGGCGCGGTGATGTCGCTCTGGTTGCTCTGCCCGGCATTCGCGGGCAATTTCGACGCAGCAGCGGTGAACGATGCTGCGCGTCCTGAAAAGCAGCCGGCGACCGACAAGATCAACGCTTCGGTGTTGAAGCTTCAGATCCTGCTCGATCGTGCCCAATTCTCTCCCGGCCAGATCGACGGCAAATTCGGCGAGAACGCGCAGAAGGCGCTGAAGGCATTCGCCGAGCAGAACGGGATCGCATCCGACGCGGGCATAGCACCGGAGCTCTGGGAGAGGCTGAGCACGGCGAGCGAAGGTCCTGTCGTCGTCGACTACAAGATCACCGAAGCAGATGTGAAGGGGCCGTTCCTCAAAAAGCTGCCGGCCAAGCTCGATGACATGAAGTCGCTGGAGGCGCTGAGCTACACCAGTCCGCTCGAAGGGCTCGCGGAAAAATTCCACATGAGCGAGGAGCTGTTGAAGGCGCTCAATCCAAGAAAGGCCTTCGACAAAGCCGGCGAGACGATTGTCGTGGCCAATGTTCCGGCGCGACGGGAGCTTCCGCGGATTGCGCGGGTCGAGATCGACAAGACGAACGCAACACTGAAGGCGTTCGACGAGACCGGTCGTCTCATCGCGTTCTATCCGGCGTCAATCGGCAGTCCGGACCGCCCGACGCCAACGGGGACGTTGAAGGTAACCGGCACCAACGAGCAGCCGACCTATCACTACAATCCCGAGTACAAGTTCAAGAGTGTCAAATCCAAAAGGCCGTTCGACATCAAGCCGGGGCCGAACAATCCGGTGGGTTCGTACTGGATCGGCTTGTCGGCGCAGGGCTACGGCATTCATGGAACGGCAGAGCCCGACAGGGTCAGCAAGTCCGCGTCTCACGGCTGCATCAGGCTCACCAATTGGGACGCTCGTGTGCTCGGCGAGAACGTGAAGCGCGGTACACCCGTCGTCTTCCTCGATGCGCCGACGGAATCCTCCTCCAAGCAGCGGAGCAGACCGACCGGCGGGCGGACCTCGAACTGATCTTTGGGAAAATCCTTGCGCATCGCGATCTCGGCGGCGTCGCCGGGCCGCAGCACGGTCTGGAAGGCCGGTTGCGGCCTCGTCATGATGTCGTAGAGCGAGGTGGCCTTGATCGGCTTGCCCCTCAACTCGCGGACGCAGTCGGCGAGCGTGCCGCTGTAGACGAGATAGGGCGGGCCTCGGTCCTTCTGCCTCTACCCTTTCGCCGACGGCCACTTCTTCGGCTCGGCCGGCGCGTCATAGGCGATCGCCGATCCCTCTTTGAACATGCGCTTGGACCCTGAACGCTAAAGAATTGGTTCAGATCGGCCGGCAACGAAGGCGAGCAGGGTGCCGTTGGCCTTGGCCGGCGGCACGCAGATGGCGCCCCCGCTGCGCATGGCTGCCGAACCGAGCGCCTTCTCGGTTGCCGCGAGGTCGCCGCTGATGAGCACCAGCGCCGCGCCGCCGCGCTCGGAGAGGCCCGCGAGCGGCACGCCGGGATAGCGTTTGGCGAGCTGGTCCAGCGTCAGGTAGACGAAGTCGGCGCGATCGCCGCCGGAGGGCACGGTGACCGCGCCGTCCGCCTCTGCCTTCGGCTCGCGGTCGATCAGTTGGCCGAGGTGCGCAGCTTCTTTCGCGGGCTCAGGCGTTGCGATCAGCGTCTGCTTGATCCGCCTGGCTGCATTGGCATGCTTCATCAATTCAGGAATCCACACCGTCTCGCGGGTCTTGTGCTGGCAGGCGAAGATGCGGACGCCGCCCGGCGCCTCCACGGTCGGCCACATGAAGGTGCGGAATTTTGCCGCCGAGACCGTGCCATTCGGCAGCGTCACGGGCCGTTCGAAATCGGTCGGGCCGATCGGCTCCAGGCCCCGTGCACGGATCTCTTCGGCACCTGCGGCCGAATCGACCGCGGTGAAGGCGATGCGCTCGATGCCTTCGCCGTGCTTGTCGAGGAAAGCGCGCGCCGGGGCATTGAGCTCGGTCGTAGCGAGCACGCCGAGCAGCTCCATATAGTCGGGATCGAACATGATGGTGTAGTTGCCCGTGCCCATATGGACGCTGTGGGTGCCGCGCGGGGAGACGGTGAAGCCGAGCTGCCGATAGTTCTCGGCGGCCTTGTCGAGGTCCTTCACCATGACCACGGCGTGGTCGATACCGATGACGTTCTTGAGGGCCACTGTTCTTTCCCCGATTGCGAGCTGAATTGGGCCGCTCCGGCGGCTGCCGGTCATGTCTACGCCTGATAGACGGTCAAGTCATTTTCAATTCAGCGAAACATGCGGAAATTTCATTCTGCGAAATGCTGTCGATGCGCGGCGGCATCAACGGGCCTGCTCGATGTAAGCGGCGAGGATGGCGCGCTCCTCACTGGTCATCTCGGTGATGTTGCCCGGCGGCATCGCATTGGACCAAGCCGCGACGCGGCCGATCAGCCGGATGTTGCGATGGATGTGCTCGGGCGCGTCGAGCAGTATCCCTTTCGGTGCGGCGACGATACCGGCCCAGACCGGCTCGGCGGCGTGGCACATGCTACAGCGGGACATCACGATCTCCTCGACATTGGCGAGCGTCGGCTGCGCCGGCAGGGCGCTGGTCTTGACGTCGCGCGGTCCGGCGGCGGAGAGGAACAGGATCGCGATCACGCCAACCGCTGCCACGCCCCACACCCACCACGGCGATTTGCGCCCCGCATGCCGCGCGTTGAAGAAGTGGCGGATCACGGGGCCGAGTGCCAGGATGATCGCGACGATGATCCAGTTGAAGCGCGTGGCGTAGAGCAGGGGATAGTGGTTGCTGATCATCAGCACGACCACGGGTAGCGTCAGATAGTTGTTGTGGACCGAGCGTTCCTTGCTGGCCTTGCCGAGCCTGGGATCAGGCGCCTGTCCCGCGATCAGGCTGGCTACGATCTTCTTCTGGTTCGGGATGATCAGCGCGAAGACGTTGGCGACCATGATGGTGCCGATGATCGCGCCGATCTGGTTGAAGGCGCCGCGGCCGCTCAGCACATGCGTGAAGGCGTAGGTCAGCGCGACCAGGAACAGATAGCCGCCGATGGCAAAGGGCAGCTCGCGCCGCGCAAGCCCAGTGCGACAGGCAGCCTCATAAAGCAGCCACGCCAGCGCGAGGCTGAAGAAGCTGAACAGGCCCGCCTGGAATGGCGTAAGGTCGAGGATCGATCTGTCGACCAGGAACAAATCGGCCTCGAGATAATACACCACCACCATCAGCGCGAAGCCGGACAGCCAGGTGGTGTAGGCCTCCCATTTGAACCAGGTCAGCTCGTCCGGCATCTGGCTCGGTGCGACCAGATATTTCATGATCCGATAGAAGCCGCCGCCATGGACCTGCCAGGCTTCGCCCTGCACGCCGTCAGGCAGGTCGCCCGGCGGGTCGCTCTTGGGCCTGAGACCGAGGTCGAGGGCGATGAAGTAGAAGGAACTGCCGATCCAAGCAATCGCCGCCACCACGTGCAGCCAGCGCAGCAGCAGGCTCGCCCATTCCGATATGACGGATCCCCACATGATCACCCCGATCAGTCGCGACACCAATGCCGCAGCTTTGAACAACCGGCAATCGCGCCCCACCAATGTGTCGCACCGATCAGCCGCATTTTCCAGTACGATGGGCCGCGGCTGATGCCCATCGTGCGGGCATGAACTGATGTCGGATTCGGCAGGCGCATGACCTGCCGCAGAACGTTTGCGGATCGTCGCATGTTGACGTTGAGACGCGCAGGCCGGGAGAAAGACGTGAAAGACAGAATATGGTCCGTTGCGATGTTCGCGGGATTGCTGGTCGCGGCTGCCACCAGCGCACAAGGTGAGCCGGTGCTGCAGGGCAAGGATGCCTACGGCGATTGGCGGGCCGACAAGCCCGGCACGGTCAGGTTGATCCGGCCACAGGATCTGGTCAGGCCCGGCGCGACGCGCTCCGTTGCGAGCTCGTCGCGTGTGGTGCCGCGCCCACCGGAGGCCGCGCTCCGGGTCCCGGCCGGATTCAAGATCGAGCTGTTCGCCGAAGGCCTGCGCGCGCCGCGCATCGTGCGGGTCGCGCCGAATGGGGATGTCTTTGTCGCGGAGACACGGGCCGGCACCATCCGCGTGCTGCGCGCGGGCGATGGCGGCAAGGCCGCGACCAACGAGGTGTTTGCCGGCGGCCTGAGGCAGCCGTTCGGCATCGCCTTCTTTCCGGACGGTGACAACCCGCAATGGGTCTATGTCGCCAACACCGACAGCGTCGTTCGCTTTCCCTACCAGGCCGGCGATCTCAAGGCACGCGGCAAGGCGGAAACGATCGTGGCAAGCCTGCCGCATGACGGCGGACATTCCACCCGAGACATCGTGTTCACGCCCGACAACAAACGCATGCTGGTGTCGGTTGGCTCACTCAGCAACGTCGCCGAGGGCATGGGCACGCCGCCGGGTGGATTGGAGGCGTGGTCGAAAGCGCAACCGCTTGGCGCTGCCTGGGCCAGCGAGACGGAGCGCGCCGCCGTGCTGGCCTTCAATCCCGATGGCAAGAAGCGGAAGATCTACGCCACGGGCCTCCGCAATTGCGTTGGTCTTGCGATCCAGCCGCAGACTGGCCTGCCCTGGTGCTCGACCAACGAGCGCGACGGCCTCGGCGACGATCTCGTGCCCGATTACGTGACCAGCGTGAAGGAGGGCGGCTTCTACGGCTGGCCCTGGTTCTATATCGGCAACAATGAAGACCCGCGCCACGCCGGCGCGCGGCCGGACCTCAAGGACAAGGTGACCGTCCCCGACGTGCTGATCCAGCCGCATTCGGCCTCGCTCGGCATGACCTTCTATCAGGGCACGCAGTTTCCGCCCGAGTACCAGGGCGACGCCTTCGCCGCCGAGCACGGCTCCTGGAACAGATCGAAGCGCACCGGCTACAAGGTGATCCGCATCCGCATGAAGGACGGCAAGCCGACGGGCGAGTACGAGGATCTCGTCACGGGGTTCGTCGTGAGCGACACTGAAGTGTGGGGACGGCCGGTTGGCGTTGCCGTGGCGAAGGACGGATCGCTGCTGGTGTCGGAGGATGGCAACGGCACGATCTGGCGGGTGACGTATTCGCGCTGAGCGCGCCGCGTGACGCTGCCCCCTCTTCCCTTGTGGGAGAGGGTGGCTCGCCGCGAAGCGGCGTGACGGGTGAGGGGTCTCCATCCTCACGAACGGTTGGGCGATTGGAGAGAACCCCTCATCCGGCGCTTCGCGCCACCTTCTCCCACAAGGGGAGAAGGAGAAAGAGAACCCTACCCCCGTCTCACGCTCGCACCGCCATCCACCGGCAGCGTCACGCCGGTGATGAAGCTCGCTTCATCTGAAGCCAGGAACAGCGCGGCATTCGCGACGTCCCATCCGGTGCCCATCTTCCTGCGCAGCGGCACCTTGCTGTCGCGTTCGGCTTCGACTTCGGCGCGGGTCTTGTGCCATTCGCGGGCGCGGGTATCGACGGCCATCGGCGTGTTCATCAGGCCGGGCAAAATGACATTGGCGCGGATGCCGTATTCGGCATTCTGGTAGGCGAGCTGTTCGGTGAAGGCGATCATCGCCGATTTCGTCGCCTTGTAGGCGACGTAAGGGTAGGTCGTGATCGCCGCCATCGAGGAGATGTTGATGATGGCGCCGCCTCTCTGCGTGCGCATGATCGGGATCACCTCTTTCGCGGCGAGAATGCAGCTCTTCAGATTGATGGCGACGACGCGGTCGAACGCTTCTTCGGTCAGTTGCAGCAATTCTGCATCGCCGCCGGCGAGGCTGACGCCGACATTGTTGTGCAGCACGTCAATCCGGCCCCAGCGCGATTGCGCGTCCGCGACCATCGCCTTGATGTCGGCGGCTTTGGTCACGTCGGCCTTGAAGGCTGCGGCTGTGCCCTGCTTCGCCGTGATCATCGCGACCGTCTCCTGCGCCGAGTCCAGATGATGATCGACGCACAAGACCTTGGCACCCTCCCGCGCGAACGTGAGCGCAGTGGCGCGGCCGTTGCCCATGCCCTCGCCCGGGCTCTGCCCCGCGCCGACGACGATCGCAACCTTGTCCTTCAAGCGCATCTCGGTTTACTCCCGGGCCCGGATCCTGTTGATCCAATATTTTCGTGCAGATTAGCAATCGCCTCGACCGGAGAGAAGGGCGCCGCTCCCGCTTTCATGTCATTGACATCACATGCGATTGCATGTTGCGGCCGGCCGACCGCGCATGGCTGACCCCAGCGGTTCAGGAACCGTTCTGAGGTCGCAGCGTTTGTTGCGGAGCCTTTCCCGCGC
Source organism: Bradyrhizobium sp. 164 (assembly GCF_023073715.1). Classification (GTDB taxonomy): domain Bacteria; phylum Pseudomonadota; class Alphaproteobacteria; order Rhizobiales; family Xanthobacteraceae; genus Bradyrhizobium. The sequence goes on along the minus strand of NZ_JADPKA010000097.1, from coordinate 120,117 downwards.
TAGGCTCTGTCCCGGGGCTTCCCAACCGCCAGTGGCTTGCCGATGAATCTGCTCGATCCGCAAGGGCCTGTGGCTGCGGCCAACAGCACCATCCTGATCGATTCCGTCTTCATCATGCTCGTGATCGTGGTGCCGACCATCGTTGCGATACTCGGCTTCGCGTTCTGGTTTCGCGCGTCCAATCCGAAAGCGCGCTACCAGCCCGACTTCGTCTATTCCGGGCGCGTCGAGATGGTGGTGTGGGCGATCCCTGCGCTCACTGTCATCCTGCTCGGCGGCGTCGCCTGGATCGGCTCGCATCAGCTCGATCCCGCGGCACCCGTGCCGGGCACCGGCAGCCCGGTGCGCATCCAGGCCGTCTCGCTCGACTGGAAATGGCTATTCATCTATCCGGATCAGCGCATCGCCACCGTCAACACGCTAACGGTACCAGCCGGCGCCGAGCTGAACTTCCAGCTGACGTCGTCGAGCGTGATGAACACGTTCTTTATCCCGCAGCTCGGCAGCATGATCTACACCATGAACGGCATGGTGACGAAGCTGAACCTGCGCGCCGACCACGAGGGCAGGCTCCAGGGCCTGTCGGCGCATTTCTCCGGCGACGGCTTCCCCGACATGATGTTCGACGTCAACGTGATCTCGCCGCTCGCGTTTCCGGATTGGGTGGCGGGCACGGCGAAGACCGATGCCGTGCTGAATGAGGACAGCTACAGGACCCTGATGCAGCAGGGAATCGAGAAGAGCCGGCCGACTTATCGGCTCGAGGATCCGCGCCTGTTCGATCTGATCGCAACCCAGCACATTCCGCCGGGTCCTGGGCCGGAGCTGGCATCCGAAGCCGGCCGGTCGCACAGTGGAGGCCACGATGCTCGGTAAGCTCGATTGGTCCGCCATTCCGTTCGATCAGCCGATTCCGCTCGTCGCCGGCGCGGTGGTGCTGGTCGCCATCCTGGGCGTGCTGGCCTGGGTCGTGGTGAGGGGGCATCTGCCCTATCTCTGGAGCGAATGGATCACCAGCGTCGACCACAAGCGCATTGGCGTCATGTATGTGCTGCTGGCCTCGGTGATGCTGCTGCGCGGCGGCAGCGACGCCATCATGATGCGAATCCAGCAGGCGGTCGCCTACCAATCGCAAGGCTATCTCCCGCCCGAGCACTACAACCAGATTTTTTCCGCGCACGGCACCATCATGATCTTCTTCGTGGCAATGCCGTTCGTGATCGGGCTGATGAACCTGATCGTGCCGCTCCAACTCGGCGTGCGCGATGTCGCGTTCCCGACGCTCAATTCGGTCGGGTTCTGGCTGACCGCGACCGGCGCACTGCTGGTCAATATCTCGCTCGTGGTCGGCGAATTCGCGCGCACCGGTTGGCTCGCCTTTCCGCCGCTGTCGGAACTGTCCTACTCGCCCGGGGTCGGCGTCGATTACTACGCCTGGTCACTCCAGATCTCCGGCGTCGGCACGCTGGTCGCCGGCATCAATCTCGTCACCACCGTGCTGAAGCTGCGCACCAAGGGCATGAACTATCTGCGCATGCCGATGTTCTGCTGGACCACGCTGGCCTCGAACCTCCTCATCGTCGCCGCGTTCCCGATCCTCACCGCCACGCTGGCGATGCTCTTGCTCGACCGTTACCTCGGCTTCCACTTCTTCACCAACGAGGCCGGCGGCAACGTCATGATGTTCATGAACCTGATCTGGGCTTGGGGGCATCCCGAGGTCTACATCCTGGTGCTGCCGGCCTTCGGCATCTTCTCCGAGGTGGTTTCGACCTTCTCCGGCAAGGCGCTGTTCGGCTATCGCTCGATGGTGCTCGCCACCATGGCGATCTGCGTCATCTCCTTCATGGTGTGGTTGCATCATTTCTTCACGATGGGTGCCGGCCCCGACGTCAACGCCATCTTCGGCATCGCTAGCATGATCATCGCGGTGCCGACGGGGGTGAAGATCTACAATTGGCTGTTCACGATGTATGGCGGCCGCATCCGTTTTGCGACGCCGATGCTGTGGGCGGTCGGCTTCATGGTGACGTTCATCGTCGGCGGATTGACGGGCGTCCTGCTCGCGGTGCCGCCGGCCGACTTCATGCTTCACAACAGCATGTTCCTGGTGGCGCACTTCCACAATGTCATTATCGGCGGCGTGCTATTCGGCGCCTTCGCCGGCTTCGAATATTGGTTTCCGAAGGCGTTCGGCTTCCGCCTCGACGAACGCTGGGGCAAGGCTGCGTTCTGGTTCACCTTCCTCGGCTTCTTCATCACCTTCATGCCGCTCTATGTCGCCGGCATGCTCGGCATGACGCGGCGCATGCAGCATTACGATGTCGCGGCCTGGCGGCCCTGGATGCTGGTGGCGGCGGTGGGCATGGCGGTGCTGACGATCGGCGTGATCTGCCAGATCGTGCAGATCGTGGTCAGCATCCGCAACCGCGAGGCCTTGCGTGACCGCACCGGCGATCCCTGGGACGGCCGCTCGCTGGAATGGGCGACCTCGTCGCCGCCGCCGGTGTTCAATTTCGCCTTCCATCCCGACGTGCGCGGCGAGGACGCCTATTGGGAGATGAAGGCGCATGCCAAGCAGCAACTGCTCGAGCACGAAGAGCCGGAATATCAGGACATCGAGATGCCCCGGAATTCTCCCACCGGCTTCGTCTGCGCGTTCTTCGCCACCATCATGGGCTTTGCGCTGATCTGGCACATCTGGTGGATGGTGATCCTGGGCGGCCTGGGTGCCTTCGCGACCTTCGTCGTGTTCGCCTGGCGCGACCATGACGAATACGTCATCCCGGCCGATGAGGTCGCCCGCATCGACCGCACCAATCTCGAGGAGCGGCGCAGCCTCGTCAGCATGGCGGGGGCAGTCTGATGTCGATGACCGCCACGGCCGGCCGCGCCCACGCCGATCCCCATCACATCGGGCTCATCATCGAGCATCCCGGACCCGCGCCGAAGCGGATCGTGACCGCCTACGGCTTCTGGATCTTCCTGCTCTCCGACATCGTGATGTTCTCCTGCTTCTTTGCGGCCTATGCGGTGCTGGCCGGCCAGACCGCCGGCGGCCCGAAGGGCTCGGAGATCTTCGAGCCGAAGAACGTCGCGATCGAAACGGTCTGCCTGTTGCTGTCGAGCTTCACCTGCGGCATGGCCAGCATTGCCGCCGACGTGCGCAACCGGTTCTGGTTCTACCTTGGCATGGCCGTGACCTGTGTGCTCGGCCTCATATTCCTCGCCATCGAGTTCCGCGAATTCGCCGACCTCGTCGCCCGTGGCTATGGCCCATCGCGCAGCGCGTTCCTGACCGCGTTCTTCTCGCTGGTCGGGTGTCATGGCCTGCACGTCTCGGCCGGAGTGCTGTGGCTGCTCACCATGATGGCCCAGGTGTTCGCCAAAGGCTTTCGCGCCGACATATTGCGGCGGATGATGTGCTTTGCGCTGTTCTGGCACGCGCTCGACATCATCTGGGTCGCGGTGTTTTCCGTGGTCTACCTGCTCGGGAGCGCGCCATGAGTGATCAGACCCATGGGTTGGTGAAACACGACCTCGCGCCCGGCGAGGAAGAGCAACACAGTGTCGGCACCCGCATCCTCGGTTACGTCGTCGGTCTTGTCTTGGCCCTGCTGCTCACGGCGACGTCGTTCTTCATCGCCGGTACGGATCTGGTCTGGCAGCCGTCGATTCCTGTTGCGCTGATCGTGCTCGCGATCGCACAGATGGGCGTGCATCTCGTGTTCTTCCTGCACATCACCACAGGTCCGGACAACACCAACAACGTGCTGGCGCTCGCCTTCGGGCTTCTGGTCGTCTTCCTGGTGGTCGGAGGAACGGTCTGGATCATGGCGCATCTGAACGCCAACATGCCACCGATGGACCACATCATGCAGATGCGGAGTTAGGACCCGCCCAAAAAGAAAGAGCCGCTTGGATGGCAAGCGGCCCAAGTCTAGGGAGGAAACGCCCGAGCAAGGCAATCGGACCGAAGCCGGATTGCTGCCAAAGGAAACGCTCGCGCAAGGCGCTTGCGTACGCATACAAATGACGCAACTCCCGATAGACTTCAATTCCGGATCAATACGGTCTTGGACTACTACTCACGGATGTGTGAAGGAATTGTTCACTTCGGCCGACGGCAATTATAGGCCTTGCGGAAGCCGGCGGCCTGGGCGTCGTCCTCCGAGCAGAACCAGCGGTCGGGCTTAGTCGTCGCCGGATAGCTCGGACAGCCCCGCAAATGATAGATGCCGATATTGCCGGTGACGCGTGCGCGCACCGCGAGCTTGCCCTTGATGCTGCAACTCGGCGGCATCGTCAGCTCCTCCGGGAACAGCACGGCGCGGATTTCCTTGTCCCGGTCTGGGCGGCACGCGGCGCCGAGAAGCGCGCCATCCCTCTTGCCGGCGCGGAAATCTTGCGGTGCAACAAAGCAGCCCTTCCAGATCCCAGCGGCCGCCGTCTTGGCCTCGGTGGCCGCCGGTTTGACGTTGGCCTTGATCGGCTCGCGCGCGAGGGCAAAGCCGAGCTTGATCAACTGCTCGTTCAAGCTGGCCTTGTCGCCCTCGGCCGTGCAGATGGCGCGGTGCCGCTTGCCAAAACTCTTTTCCGGTCCGACGTCGTCGCAGCGCACCGTCCGTTTTCCGATCAGTTTCGTCAGCTGGTCGCGGGCCTCGATGCCGCAGCTCCAGGAATCGGCGTGCTCGTCGATGCAGACCTGATCAAGCTCGGGCGCATCAACGCCGTCGAGCCGATAGGTGACGTCGCCGACCTGGATGGAGTTGCCGTCGCGGGCTGTCGCGGCGGCAGTCAGCGCGGAGGCTGGTCCGGGCGAGACCAGAAGTCCGGACAAGGCGAAAAATGAAGCGAGCGCAAAAGCGCGGGCGGGGGCAAAGAAATTTCGGAAGGACATACGATCTCGCTATCGATGGCTCGTGCGGCCCTGTTCCTAGCATCCGGATGTGGCGAGACCAATGGTCTGCGCCCTGCGAAGTGCGACATTCCGGCCTCGCGGCTTTACTCAGCCGTTGCTCTGATCCTATCGTTCGCCGGCCTCGCGGACCGCAGGGCCGAATCGCCCGGAAAGCGGCGAGGGGAGGAAAAGGTTGCAATGAAAGACCCCGTGGACGTCCTGATCATCGGCGCCGGCGCTTCCGGCGCGGCGGTGGCGTGGTCGCTGGCCGAGACCAAGATGCACATTCTCTGCCTGGAGCAGGGCGGCTGGATGAATCCGGCGGAATATCCCAGCACCGGGCGGGACTGGGAAGCCAAGTTCTACGGCGAATGGTCGTCGAGCCCCAACGTCCGCGGGCGGCCCGAGGACTATCCGATCAACGACGACAATTCGCCGATCAAGGTCGTCAACTACAATGCAGTAGGCGGCTCGACGGTCATGTACACCGCGCACTGGCCGCGGCTGCATCCCTCCGATTTCAAGGTGAAGACGCTCGATGGCGTCGCCGACGACTGGCCGATCGACTACGATGCGCTGACCCCGTTCTTCGAGGAGAACGACCGGATGATGGGGACCTCCGGCCTGTCAGGCGATCCGCTTTCGCCGCTGACGCATCCGCCGATGCCGCAACAGCCGCTGGGATTGTCCGGCGCCATCATCGGCAAGGCCATGAACAAGCTCGGCTGGCACTGGTGGCCGTCTGACACGACGGTCGCGACAATGGACTATGAGGGCCGGGCGCGCTGCATCAATCTCGGCCATTGCACGCCGGCCTGCGCGCAAGGCGCAAAGTCTTCCACCGACATCACCTATTGGCCGCATGCGATCCGTGCCGGCGTCGAGCTGCGCACCCATTGCCGCGTGCGTGAGATCACCACCGACGAGACCGGCATGGCCTCGGGCGTGGTCTATTACGACAAGGACGGCATCGAGCAATTTCAGCCCGCCCACGTCGTCATCATCGCCTGCAACGGCGTCGGTACGCCGCGATTGCTGCTGAACTCGGCCTCGGGGCGTTTTCCGAATGGACTTGCCAATTCGTCCGGGCTCGTCGGCAAGAACCTGATGTTTCACCCCTATGCGCAGATCTACGGCTATGTGAAGGAGCCGACGGACAGCAACCGCGCGCCGCCGACCTGCCTGTGGAGCAAGCAGTGGTATGACACGGACCTGTCGCGCGGCTTCGTGCGCGGCTACGGCGTGCAGTTCGTACGCGGGGCAGGACCGGTGTTCGAGGCCGTCGTCAGCGAGCAGAAGGGCATTTTGCCCTGGGGCGCCGACCATCACCGCGTCTTCCGTAAGCTCAATGGCCATCGGCTGGGTTTCTCCGCGATCTGCGAGGACCTGCCCGAAGAGCATAATCGCGTCACGCTCGATCCGGTGCTGAAGGACAGCCACGGCATTCCCGCACCGAAGATCGATTATACGATCAGCGAGAACAGCCGGAAGATGATGGAGCATGCGCTCGCCCGCGGCCGCGAGGTTCTCGAAACGGCGGGCGCGACCGACATCTGCATCAATTCGCCGATCCCGTGGGGCGGCTGGCACCTGCTCGGCACCGCGCGGATGGGCACCGACCCCGAACGCTCGGTCGTCAACGAATGGGGCCGCACCCACGACGTCAAGAACCTGTTCATCGTCGACGGCAGCATCTTCGTCACTTCGGGCGGGGTAAACCCGACCTCCACCATCCAGGCCCTCGCGCTTTATATCGCCGATCAGATGAAGCAGCGCCTCGCCAATTTGTTCGATTGAGGGCCCGTGATGGATGCACTGAACCCGCCACGAATTCGCTGCACCTCTCCCGCTTGCGGGAGAGATCGCCGCGCTCGAAGAGCGCGGCGGGCGAGGGCTCTCCCCTCTCGAGGAGTCTCTCTGCGGAGATACCCTCTCCCCAACCCTCCCCCGCAAGCGGGGGAGGGAGCAGACCTTCATCGCGGCGTTAGAAGAGCGCACAATGACTGATCAACTCTCCCTCACGCCGCGTCAGCGCGGCGACCTCCGCACCATTGCCGCGATGATCATTCCGGCCAGCGAAGAATACCGGGTCCCGGGCGCCGACGATCCCGCGATCCAGGCCGACATGTTGGCCACGCTCGGCCGCGACACCAAACAGGTGGCGGCGGCGCTAGATCATTTGGCGCGGCTCGCCGGAGCGCCGCTCGTCGAGCTCGATGCCGCCAGGCGCGATGCGGTGGCGCAGGATTTTCGCAAACATGGCGGTGTCGCCGCCGCAACGCTCGTCCGCGTCGTGCTGCAATGCTATTACCGCGACGACCGCGTGCTGGGCTCGCTCGGGCTCGAGCTGCGCGCACCATTCCCCAAGGGCCATGTGCTCCCGGATGGAGACTGGTCGCTGCTCGATCCGGTCAAGGCGAGAGGCGGCTCGCTGAGGCGGGCACCCTAGCAGCCCAGCCTTGCGCCGCGGTCGGGCCACTTGCGCGAGAGAGAACAGGCCACCATCTGTGTGAGCCTCAAGGACTCTTGCCATGTTGGACTTCACCTCAGATGTCGCCGATGACGCATCGTCATCGCGAACGACGGCGTCTGCTCCGGTCGATGACCGGGCTCTGCTGGACGCCTATTCCAATGCCGTGATCGACGTGACCGACCGCGTCGGCCCTGCGGTCGTGCGTGTCGAGACCGGGCCGAAAGTGCCGAACGGCCGCGAGCGCGGCGGGCTCGGCTCGGGCACCGTGATCTCGCCTGATGGACTCGTGCTCACCAACAGCCATGTGGTCGGCTCGTCAAAAGAGATTCGGCTGCGCGACGTTGAGGGGCACGTCGGCGACGCCCAGGTGCTCGGTGTCGATCCCGACACTGACCTCGCGCTCTTGCGCGCCAACGGCGTGCGCCATTTGCCTTATGCCGCGCTTGGCAACTCCAAGAGCCTGCGGCGGGGCCAACTCGTGATCGCGATCGGCAATCCGCTCGGCTTCGAGTCGACCGTGACCGCCGGAGTCGTCTCGGCGCTCGGCCGCTCGATCCGCTCGGTCAGCGGGCGCACCATCGAGGATGTGATCCAGACCGATGCCGCGCTCAATCCCGGCAATTCCGGCGGACCACTGGTCTCGTCGAATGCCGAGGTGATAGGCATCAACACCGCCATCATCAACGGGGCGCAGGGCATCTGCTTTGCGGTCGCCAGCAACACTGCGCAGTTCGTGCTGTCGGAGATCATCCGCCACGGTTATGTCCGCCGCGCCTATATCGGCGTTGCCGGGCAGACCGCGCCGGTCCCGCGGCGGCATGCGGTGCTGGCCGGTGTCGAGAACAAGATGGGCGCGCTCTTGATGCAAATCGAGCCGGACGGCCCGGCGGCGAAGGCGGGCCTGTTGCCCGGTGACGTCGTGATCAGGCTCGACGGCATCGAGATCAACGGTGTCGACGATCTGATCCGCGTGCTCGACCGCGACCGGATCGGCCGGCGGTTGTCCATGGACGTGCTGCGGCTCGGCCGCCTGCGGGCGATCGATATCGATCCGATCGAACGCAAGCCAGCGCGCTAGCGCGGTTCCCCTTGGGCGAGGTACGACGGTGTCATGCCTTGTCCTCGGAAGCCCGCCGCATGATGCCGGCACATCAAAGCTACGACATCATCGGCGCCCGTGCCGGCGGCATGACAGCTGCGGCCGTCGCTGCGGGCCGAAGGGCTGCGCGTGGACGCGCGGCCAAACTGTCAGTGATGTGTCCGAACAGGCGTCAGCCATGTCTGCGGTCTAAACACTTCGCGGGCGATGATACTCAGTGTGTGGCGAGGCGCATTCCACCATCTCCGTCGTTGCGAACGTAGCGAAGCAATCCAGAGTCTTTCCGCGGGGGTTAGTCTGGATTGCTTCGTCGCAAGGGCTCCTCGCAATGACGCGGGGCGAGAGCTTCGCGCTCTCGCCACTACTCGGCCGCGGCGGCAAAGCGGCTGTTCTCCAGCTCCGCTTCCAGCCGCGCCGTCTCGGTCGAGGCAAGTTTGATATTTGCTTCCTTGACGTGGCCGAAGCCGCGGATCATTTCCGGCACGCGCGCAAGCCGCACCAGCAGCGGGATCTGCTCTGCCTTCAGTCCCGCGATCCGCTGATCGATCATGCCGAGATAGTCCTCAATCAGCTTGCGCTCTGTCTTGCGCTCATCGGTACGGCCGAACGGATCGAACGTGGTGCCACGCAGGTACTTGAGTTTCGCGAGAACGCGGAAGGCGTGGATCATCCAGCCGCCGAACTCCTGCTTTTGAAGCCGGCCCGTCTTGTCGCGTTTCGCGAAGATCGGTGGGGCAAGATGGTATTTCAGCGTGAAGTCGCCGTCGAATTTTTCCGACACCTTCTTGGCGAAGCTGCCATCAGTGTAGAGCCGTGCGACCTCATACTCGTCCTTATAGGACATCAGCTTGAACAGGTTCTTTGCGACTGCCTCGGTCAGCTCGGTGGAGCCCGGCGTGGCCGCGCTCTCCGCCTTGCGTACCTTGGCGACGGCTGCGAGGTAGCGCTCGGCATATGCCCTATTCTGATAGCCAGTCAGGAACTCGGCGCGGGTCGCGGTGATGTCGTCGAGCGACTTGGTCGGTGCGGCCGCCCTGTTCTTGAACTGGAGCACGCTGCGCACCCGCGACATGTCGTGGGCGGCGAGACGGCCCCAAGTGAAGGCGAGCTTGTTCATCTCGATCGCGGTGCCGTTGATCTCGAAGGCGCGGAGCAGGGCCTCCAGCGACAGCGGGATCGCGCCCTTCTGGAAGGCGAAGCCGAGCATGAAGGGATTGGTGGCGATGCTGTCGCCCATCAGCGCGGCGGCAACGCCCGTCGCGTCGATGATGTCGAGATTCTTGTCCCCGACGGCATCGCGCAGCACCGTCTGCATCGTTCCCATCTCGAAATCGAGATCCGGGTTTTGCACGAAGCTCGCGGTCGGCTGCAGATCGGCGTTGATGTAGGCCTTGGTCACGCCGCGCTCGGCGCGGCTCAGCGCGGTGGCACCGGCCGAGACGATCATGTCGCAGCCGAGGATGACGTCGGCGCCGCCGGTCGTGATGCGGACGGCGGAGATATCCTCCGGCTTCGGCGCGATACGGACATGGCTCATCACCGCGCCGTTCTTCTGCGACAGTCCGGTGAAATCGAGCGCCGAGCAGCCGCGGCCCTCGACATGGGCGGCCATGCCGAGCAGCGCGCCGATGGTGATGACGCCGGTGCCGCCGATGCCCGTAACGAGGATGTTATAAGGGCGGTCCAGCTCGCGCATTGGGGGCAGCGGCAGGTCGGCGAACAGTTGGCCGGAATCGACCGCTGACGTCTTCATGCGCTTCAGGCTGCCGCCATACACGGTCACAAAACTCGGGCAAAAGCCCTCGACGCAGGAAAAGTCCTTGTTGCAGTTCGACTGGTCGATCTGGCGCTTGCGGCCGAACTCGGTCTCCAGCGGCTGCACCGAGACGCAGTTGGAGGCCTGCGAGCAGTCGCCGCAGCCTTCGCAGACGAGCTCGTTGATGAAGGCGCGCTTGGCGGGATCGGGATAGAGCCCGCGCTTGCGGCGGCGGCGCTTTTCTGCCGCGCAGGTCTGGTCGTAGATGATGACCGTGAGGCCCTTGATGTCGCGCAGCTCGCGCTGCACGGCGTCGAGCTCGCGGCGGTGGTGGATGGTCGCGCCTTGCGGGAAGTAATTTCCTGGCGGATACTTGCTCGGATCGTCCGAGACGATCGCGAGGCGCTTGACCCCTTCGGCCCAAACCTGATGCGCGATTTGCGCGACGTTAAAGCTGCCTTCGGCTGGCTGGCCCCCGGTCATGGCGACGGCATCGTTGTAGAGAATCTTGTAGGTGATGTTGATGCCGGCAGCCGAAGCGGCGCGGAGCGCCAGAAGTCCGGAATGCGTATAGGTACCGTCACCGAGATTCTGAAAAATGTGCTTCTCGGTGGTGAAGGGCGATTGGCCGATCCAGTTCACGCCTTCGGCGCCCATATGCGAGATCAGATCGGTGCGGCGCGTCGGCATGCTCAGGGCCATGCCGTGGCAGCCGATGCCGGCCATGGCGCGGCTTCCTTCGGGCACGCGCGTCGAGGAGTTGTGCGGACAGCCCGAGCAGAAGAACGGCGTGCGCGCAAGCTTGATCGGCGTGATGGTGGTAACAGGGTTGTCAAACGCCTCGAGCCGCGCGAGGCGCTGCTCCAGCACCGGGCTGTGATGGCCGAGCTTACGTAACCGCGCCACCAGCGCAGAGGCAACGATGGTGGGCGTCAGCTCGCCCTCGCTCGGCAGCAGCGGCGCGCCGCGCTCGTCGCGCTTTCCCGTGACAGTCGGGCGTTTCGAGGCATCGATGTTGTAGAGGATGCGCATCAGCTGGTCTTCGATGAAGCCGCGCTTCTCCTCGACCACGAGCACGTCCTGAAGACCCTCGGCGAAACGCTTGGCGCCGCTCTCTTCCAGCGGCCAGGTCATCGCAACCTTGTAGATGCGAAGGCCGAGGTCCTGCGCGTCCTTGTCGGTGATCCCTAAGTCGGCGAGCGCTTGGCGCAGATCGAGATAGGCCTTGCCGGTCGCGACGATGCCGAGCCGAGCCGGCTTGGAATCGAGCACGATACGGTCGAGTTGGTTGGCTCGGGCGAAAGCCTGCACCGCTTCCATCTTCGGCCCGAACAGGCGCCTCTCGGCCTCCAGCGGCGGATCAGGCCAGCGGATGTTGAGACCGCTGGCCGGCATCTCGAAATCGTCGGGAAGCCTGATCTGGATGCGCTCGGGGTCGCTATAGATCGAGGCCGAGCTCTCGACAGTTTCGCTGATGGCCTTGAAACCGACCCAGCAGCCGGAGAAGCGCGACAGCGCAAAGCCATAAAGGCCGAGGTCGAGATAATCCTGAAGCGTGGCGGGATTGATCACTGGGATCAGCGCTGCCGCGAACACCTGCTCGCTCTGATGAGCCAGCGTCGAGGACTGGCAGCCATGATCGTCACCGGCCAGCGCCAGCACGCCGCCATTGAGCGAGGTGCCAGCGGCGTTGGCGTGCTTGAGCGCATCGACCGAGCGATCGACGCCGGGGCCCTTGCCGTACCAGATGCCGAACACGCCATCGACCTTGGCGCCGGGAAACAGCCCGACTTGCTGGCTGCCCCAGACCGCGGTCGCCGCGAGGTCCTCGTTCAGGCCGGGCACGAAGGCGATGTCATGCTGCTGCAGATGCGATTTCGCGCGCCACAGCGCGTGGTCATACATCCCGAGCGGGGAACCGCGATAGCCCGAGATGAAACCGCCGGTGTTAAACCCCTGAAGCCGGTCGCGTTCGCGCTGCAACATCGGCAAGCGGACCAGGGCCTGGGTGCCGGACAGGAAGATCCGCTTCGATTCGAGCCGGTATTTATCGTCCAGCTCGACCTGCATTAGCGTCATTTCGGAAGTCCTCGTCTTCTTGCTCGGCGCGGGTCTGTGCTGCGGGAGGGATTGCGCGGCGCGACGCGAATTGTGACAGTCAAAGCATGGGTCGGCGAAGTCAATATCGCTGGCCGCATCCGTGGCGCTCCTGCTAGTCATGGCTACTTGTGGAGAACACCATGGCTGCAAACGCATTCGACACCGAGATCACTGAGACGGCCCAGGCGTTGATCGGACCGTGGCGCCGGCCGCGCCAGATGCTGCAAGCGCAAACTTACGAGGCGCACGCCTCGATCCATGACGACGCCACGGCGCAGAAGCTCGGCTTCAAGGGCGGCACTATCGAGGGGCCCACGCATTTCAGCCAGTTCGCACCGCTCGGCGAACGGCTGTGGGGGCGCGCTTGGTTCGAAACGGGGTGCCTCTCCGCGCATTACCGCAGCGTCTGCTATGAGGGTGAGGAGGTGCAGGCAATCCTGTCGAAGCCGCTGCCGGCTACCCGCCAGTGCCAGATCCAGATGGTCAAGCGCGACGGCACCGAGGTGCTGCGCGGCACCGCCTCGGTCGGCGAGCCGCACGTAGCGACCGCGCTCGAGACGCGCCTTGGCGAGCTCAAGCCGCTGACCGATCCCGTGATCCTGCGCGACGTGAAGGTGGCGCAGACCAGCAAACGGCAGACTGTCCGCATGGCATTTGATCAGAATATGGGCGATCTCTACCCGTTCTCGCTGCGGCAGAAACTCGCGGTCATCACGGAGAGCTCTCCGTACTACTCTGGCGCCGACAATCCATGGCGCAAGCCTATCATCCCGATCGAGATGCTCAGCGTGCTGTTCCAGTACCGCTCCAAGGACGATCCGCTGCCGGCCAAGGGGCCCGCGGTCGGCCTGTTCGCCGATCAGGAGATCCGCCTGCTGCAGGGCCCGCTCTTCGTCGGCGAGGACTATGAGGTGGAGCGCGAGGTGGTCGCACTTTCCGGCAGCCGGCGAACCGAAAGCGCCTGGGTCAAGACGCGCGTGTTCGACAAGGCGAATGCACAGGTCGCCACCATGCTGCTGAACATGGCGACGCTGAAGGAGTCGTACGCGCCATACGAGGACGAGTATCGGCAGCTGTATGGGGCGGGAGGGTAGCGGCGAGCGGTGGCGTCCGCCTCTCCCGTGAGAACGGGAAGCAAGACCAGAGAGCGTCGCTTCGAATGGCACGGCGCTTGCACAAGTTTGCGGCACAGCGTTCGGGCAAGGGGGCATCATGCTGAACTCAACCAAGCCGGCACGGGGAATCATCAATGCCGAGCCCGAGCCGATCGAGCTCGACTGGCTCGTCACCGCGCTCCTCATCATCGACATGCAGCGCGACTTCTTGGAGCCAGGCGGTTTCGGTGAGACGCTGGGAAACAACGTCAGCCAGCTCGCGCGCGCGGTGAATCCGATCGGCGCGGTGCTGAAGGCGGCGCGCGACACCGGCATGCTGGTGATCCACACCCGGGAAGGCCATCTGCCGGATCTCTCCGACGCACCGCCGGCGAAGCTCGAGCGCGGCGCGCCGTCCTTGCGCATCGGCGATCCCGGCCCGATGGGGCGTATTCTCATTCGCGGCGAGGCCGGGCACGATATCATTCCCGAGCTCTATCCGCTTGACAGTGAGATCGTGATCGACAAGCCGGGCAAGGGTGCGTTTTACGCCACCGAGCTCGGCGACGTCTTGGAGAAATACGGCATCGAAAACTTGCTCGTATGCGGTGTCACCACGGAGGTCTGCGTCAACACCACCGTGCGCGAGGCCAATGACCGCGGCTATCGCTGCATCGTGATCTCCGACGGCTGCGCATCTTACTTTCCCGAGTTTCACGAGATGGGCCTAAAGATGATCAAGGCTCAAGGCGGCATCTTCGGCTGGGTCGCGGATTCGGCCGCCATCCTGGTGGCGATGAAGACTTTGACGGGCTAGACGACGGCCAGTTTCAGATTCGTTATGACCTACGGCCGCACCGCCGGCGTCTCCATTGGCAAGCCGCGCGCCCGCGACATCAGATAGAGCTCGAGCGCAACGAGCTCGGGCGAGCCGTAATCATAAGCCTGGGCGCGCACGCCGGTCATGCAGCTGCGCAGCCGTCGCTCCAGTGAACCCAGCGTCTGCCATTCCAGGCGATAGAGTGGATATCCGGTCGGCTGTCCCTGCGTGATCGGCGCACCGGCGAGACGTTTATCGAAATTGTCGTCATGGCAGTTGGAGCAGGCAAGATTGAGCTGGCCCTCGCGCTGCATGAACAGGTCGCGGCCCTGGTCGACGAAGGGTCTTACTTGCGGATCGTCGCCGGCGGTGATCGGAACGCCGCGCGATTGATGGGCGACGAAAGCGGACAACGCCAGCAGGTCGCGGCTCTCGTATGGCAGTGGCGTAGCCTGCTGGTGGTTGCTGCGGCAGAGATTGATGCGTTGGTCGAGCGTGACGGGGCGGCCGAGCGCCTTGTCGAAGGCGGGATAGCGCGCCGCGACGCCCTTCATGCTGCCGCGGGCATCGCCATGGCAGTCGGCGCAGGAGTTCTGCGCACGGCCGGTCTTCTTCCCCCACAGCGCCTCGCCGTCGAGCACGAATAGCATGCCCGGATTGGAGGTGTCGTCATCCTGCATCGCGCGCGTGTCGGGTCCCATGAAGGAATAACCGGAGCGACGCGCCTCGGGCGGGATTTCACCGGCGAGCAGGGCAGGGACCGTGGCGGTCAGCGCCACCGCTATCGCGCGCCAAAACCTCATTCGACTAGGATGGACACCGATGCGGTGGACGAATAGCCGTTGTCGCCGATCCATTCGAATTCGAACTTGCCGCTGTCCTTGGCGACCGTGAAGAACGACAGATAAGGGTTCGCGGCGATCGCCGGGAACAGATCCGCGCGGAAGATCTCGGTGCCGTTGTAGCGGCACGTGAAGCTCGTGATGATGTCGCGCGGCACCAGCGCGCCGGCTGCGGTGTGGCGGAAGCCGGTCTCCATGATGTGTGAAGTCAGCGTGCGGATCTCGATGATCTCGCCGCGTTTGGCCTTGGCCGGAACATTGATGAGCGCTGCCATCAGTTCATCTCCTCTGTGCAGGCGGCCAGCGTCACGACGACGTCGGCGGCGACCTGCCAGAAGGTGTCGTCGGAAAGGCGCGCGATCGCGACCACCTTCTGGCTGTCGGCGAGCCGGATCCGAGTCGAGACCTGGGCGCGGCCGGAGGAGGGACCGAGATGGAAATTGCCAATGTTCGGCTGCGGGTTCTTCTCGTTGAAGACGTGGATGCTCTTGACGTAGTCCGCGTCCGTCATTGGACTTGCGACGCTCACCGTCAACGGCACGGTATTGCCGTTCTCGACCAGCGGCGGGATGTCGAGCTTGATTTTGCCGGTGCGAATCTGTGCCTCACCGACGACGTTGCGGATCGCGGTGTTGAGCATTGGCGGTGTCGCCTCGACTGGCCGCAGCGTGACGATCGGGATCGTGCCGGCGGCCGTCAAGCTGCCGGCGAGGCTTAAGAATTGTCGTCGCGTGGTTGGCATGAGCGATCCTAGTCTCGGAGCGTTGCAAGATAGGCCACGATGTCCTCGATCTCGACGGCCGATAATATCGGCTCGCCGGCGAAATTGCGCCCGACGCGCACAAGCCCGTCATGGCGATAATAGGACGGCATGATGGTCTGCGGGTTGAAGCGCGAGGCATCGACCAGACGAAGCCGCAACTGACTCGCCGTCCACCGGTTCCCGGCACCGGTGAGATCGGGCGCGAGATCGCCCTGGAACGGCGTTTCCGGGAATGGACCGGAATGGCAGAGGATGCATGTCGTCGTGCGCGCCAGCACCAGCGCGCGGCCGCGCACGGCATCGCCGGGCGAGCCGGTGAGCGAAGCCGGAATGCCGTCGCCGATGATTGTGTAGGGCGCGAGGCTTTCGGCTTTCGCAACACCCGCGAGTGCAAGACTTGCTGCGACCAGCGCAGCGACAGTCAAGCGATTGTGTGAAGAGAAATCTAGCCGCGAACCCCTTTTACCTCTCCCGCTTGCGGGAGAGGTCGCGCCGAAAGCGCGGGTGAGGGCTCTTTCCTCTTGGGGGTTCTTGATTGCGGAGACACCCTCTCCCCAGCCCTCCCCCGCAGGCGGGGGAGGGAGCGCACCGTGTTCGTGGCTGGCAAGCGGACCGAATCTCATCCAAAGGTGTCCGCCGTGATGCTTTGAAACCAATGCTCGGCCTCAATCGCCTCGCGCGCACGCAGCTCGCGCGGCGCGTCAACGGGGCTGGTCGCGCCGCCTTCGACCTCCGCAAAGATGTCGCCCTTCGGCTGGTAATTGCCGGCAAGCGAAAAGCCGTAGCCGGGAGCGACAATGTTGTAGCAGACGCCGGTCAGCCGTGGCGTCTCCGGCGCACGGCCGGCAAGGAGGTTCACGATGGCAGCGGCGCAAGCCCTGCCTTGCGCGCTTGCAGCGGAAGCCGATTTGGGAATGCCGCCGCCGAGGCAGGCGTCGCCAATGACGTGGACATTCTTGACGAGCTTTGATTCGAAGGTGACGGGATCAATCGGGCACCAGCCGGTCGCGTCCGCAGCGCCTGCGATTTCGGCAATGCGCCCGGCGCGCTGCGGCGGAATAACGTTGGCAACATCAGGGGTGTAGTTGCCGAATTCGGTGACGATGGTTCTGGTTGCGGCATCGACCGAGGTGACGCGACCGCCTTGCGACAGCGCGACGCGATCGATCATATCGCCGTAGAGCTCCTTCCATGCCTTTTCGAACAGCCGCTGCTGTGAGAAACTGTCCTTGGCGTCGAGGATCAGCACCTTCGAGCGCGGCTTGTTCGTCTTGAGATAATGCGCAATCAGGCTGGCCCGCTCGTAAGGTGCTGGCGGACAGCGCAAGGGATTGGCGGGAATTGCGATCGCGACGGTGCCGCCGTCCGCCATCGCCTCCAATTGCCTGCGCAGCAGCAGGGTCTGCGCACCCGCCTTCCAGCCGTGCGGCATCTTTTCCGATGCGGCGTCGTCGTAGCCGGGCAGCGCTTCGACATGGAAGTCGATGCCTGGGGATAGCACGAGATGGTCATAACCGAACGCTTCCCCATCGGCCGCCGTCACGCTGCGCTTTTGCGTGTCGATGGTCGTCGCAGCCTGGGCGACGACGCTGATGCCCTGGGCGGTGAGCTTGTCGTACCCGAACTGCTGCGCCTCGATCTCGCGCAGGCCCGCGATCACCTCGTTGCTGAAGGGGCAGGAGATGAAGATATTGTTCGGCTCGATCAGGGTCACCTGCAATTTCGTATCGACACGCTTGAGCGCGCGGGCACAGGCCGCGCCGCCAAAGCCGCCGCCGACCACGACGACGCGGCCCGCCGATTGCGCCCGCAGGATCGAAGGTGCGGCGAGCGATGTGGCCGCAGCGGTGATGCCGAGGACGGCATTCCGCCGTGTCACCGGCGCATTCATGAGACTTGTCCGGAAAAATGCTGCGGCTGCCGTTGTGGCAGCCGCAGCGCTCTCTTAGGCGAAGGTGATGTTCTGGTCGCGCAGCGGCACCGAGCGGATGCGCTTGCCCGTTGCCGCGAAGTAGGCGTTGAGCACCGCCGGCGCCGCGACGCCGATGGTCGGCTCGCCGACGCCGCCCCAGAACCCGCCGCTCGGCACCATCACAGTTTCGACCTTCGGCATCTCGTTGATGCGCATCGAGTTGTAGGTGTCGAAGTTGGTTTGCTCGATCTTGCCGTCCTTGACGGTGCAGCCGCCGTAGAACAGCGCGGAGAGGCCATAGACGAAGGAGCCAGCGATCTGCCGCTCCACCTGCGCCGGATTGACGACATAGCCGGGATCGGTGGAGGCGACGATTCGATGCACCTTGATCTTGCTGCCATCGGTCACCGAGATTTCGGCGGCGCCGGCGACATAGCTGCCATAGCCCATGACCTGCGCGATGCCGCGATAGACGCCCTGCGGCGCGGGCGTGCTCCAGCCGATCTTCTCGGCAACGGCGTTAAGCACCGGGAGGTGCTTGGGGTGATTGCCCATCAGCTTGCGGCGGAATTCGAGCGGGTCCTGGCCTGCGGCCTCGGCCAGCTCGTCCATGAAGCATTCCATATAGATCGCGTTGTGATTGACGTTGACGCCGCGCCAGAAGCCGGGCGGGACGTGCGGGTTACGCATCGCGTGCTCGATCAGCAAGTTCGGCACCGAGTAGCCGAACGCGGCCTCGCCGGATTGGGCGACGCCCTGGAATGCGGCCGGATCCATGCCATTCTGCAACGCTTCGGGGCGCAGCGAGAACAGGATCGATTGGCCGGACAGGCGGTAGTGCAGCGCGACCAGATTGTTGTTGGCGTCGAACGCGCCGGTCATCTTGCACTGGGTGATCGGGTGATACTTGCCGTGCGCCATGTCCTCTTCGCGCGACCACAACAGCTTGATCGGTGTGCCCGGCATCTGCTTGGCGATCATGACCGCCTGGCGGACATAGTCGGTCTGGCCGCGCCGGCCGAAGCCGCCGCCGAGCATCACCTTGTGCACGTCGCACTTCTCCGCCGGCAATCCCGACGCCTCCAGCACCGCCGCGAACGCAGCCTCGCCATTCTGCGTGCCGCACCAGACCTCGCATTTGTCCGCGGTGTAGAGCGCCGTGGCGTTCATCGGCTCCATGGTGGCATGGTTCTGGTACGGGTAGCTATAGACGGCCTCGATCTTCTTGGCGGCACCGGCGATTGCCGCTTTGGCGTCGCCGTTCTTGTTGCCGACATAGGCCGGCTGCGCGTCGTCGAGGCCTTCAGCCAGCCATTTCGCAATGGACTCGCTGGAGACCTTGGCGTTGTCGCCCTCGTCCCAGACGATCGGCAGCGCCTCCAGCGCGGTCTTGGCGTGCCACCAGGTGTCGGCAACCACGGCAACCGCGGTATCGCCGACCTTGACGACCTTCTTGACGCCCTTCATGCCGGAGACCTTGGCTTCGTCAAAGCTCTTCAGCTTGCCGCCGAACACCGGGCAGTCCTTGATTGCGGCGTTCAACATGCCCGGCAGCTTGACGTCGATGCCGTAGATCATGGCGCCGGTGGTCTTGTCGGCGGTGTCGAGCCGCTTCACGCCCTTGCCGATCAGCTTCCAGTCCTTCGGATCCTTCAGCTTGACGTCCGCCGGTGGACTAAGCTTGGCCGCAGCCTCGGCGACCTTGCCGTAGGTCGTCGTCCTGCCCGAGGGCGTGTGGGTAATGACGCTGTTCGCGGCCGTGCATTCGGATGCCGGCACTTTCCACGCATCGGCGGCGGCCTGGATCAGCATCACGCGCGCGGTGGCGCCACCCTTGCGGACATAGTCCTGCGAGGAGCGGATGCCGCGGCTGCCGCCGGTCGAGAAATCGCCCCAGACACGCTTGCGGGCGACGCTCTGGCCCGGAGTTGGATATTCGGTCGTGACCTTGGTCCAGTCGCATTCGAGCTCCTCGGCGACGAGCTGGGCGAGGCCGGTCAGCGAGCCCTGACCCATTTCCGAACGGGCGATGCGGATCACGACCGTGTCGTCCGGCCGGACCACGACCCAGGCGCCGACCTCAGGCGAGCCGTCGGCGGCGCGGACCACGGCGGGGCCGCCGAACGGGATGTCGAGGCCGATTGCGAGGCCGGCGCCGACCGCGGCCGTGCCGATGACGAAGGCGCGGCGGTTGAGCCGCGGCGAAACATGCTTATTCATGTGGGATTTCCTTACGCGCTTGCGATCGTGTGAATCGCCTCGCGCACCTGGGCGAAGGTGCCGCAGCGGCAAATGTTGGTGATGGCCTCGTCGATGTCGGCGTCGGTCGGCTTCGGCTTCTCGTTCAAGAGCGCGGCCACCGCCATAATCATGCCGCTCTGGCAATAGCCGCATTGCGGCACGTCCTGGGCGATCCAGGCTTCCTGCACCTTGTGCAGCGAATCTCCGGAGGCGAGCCCTTCGATCGTGGTGATCTTCTTGCCCTCGGCCTCACTGACGGAAACGCCGCAGGAGCGCATCGCCACGCCATCGATGTGAACCGTGCAGGCGCCGCATTGTGCAATGCCGCAACCGTATTTGGTGCCGGTCAGGCCAGCGTTCTCGCGGATCGCCCAGAGCAGCGGCGTATCCGGCTCGACGTCGAGTGTGAAAGTTTTTCCGTTGATTGTTAGATTTGCCATCGCAAGTCCCCTGATTGGCCCAATCCACCGATTGAACTCAGGGACGCAATGTGTCGGGCAAACTGGAACTGTTCAAATCAACAGTCCGAGGGTATCTGTTGCGCTGCCGCTCGAGAGGATGGACCGGAGCGCTGTTTTGCCTCATCCCTTCTCGATCGATTCGGGTTGACGCCTCTTCGGTGGGCGCCAATCCGCGGCTGAAGGCGACGTCCGGCCGTGAACGCCGGTTCCGGGCCGGACCGCCGCCGCACAGCGGCGACAGTTTGTCCCTTTTGCGGGATGCAAGACGCAGGCACTTTGGTACACTGCGCCGCCGCCAACAGGAGTTCCATGAACGTGCCGAGTCCCTGCAACGTACTGATGCTCTACCCGCTGTTCTCGGCAGAGTCCTTCTGGAGCTTTGGCGAATCCTGCAAAGTGCTGGGCGTCAAGCGACCTGCCGCCCCTTTGGGCCTGATCACCGTCGCCGCAATGCTCCCCAAGAGCTGGACGGTCCGGCTGATCGATTGCAACACGGCGCCTTTCAGCGACGACGATCTCGCTTGGGCCGACGTCGTCTTCACCGGCGGAATGCTGCCGCAGCAGGCCGACACGCTGCGCCTGATCGAGCTCTGCCGCGCCGCCGGCAAGCCGGTGGTCGTCGGCGGTCCCGATCCCACCTCGAGCCCCCACATCTATGAGCGGGCCGACTTCCGGGTGCTCGGCGAGGCCGAGAGCGTCATCGACGAATTCATTGCGGCCTGGGACAACGGCGCCCGGTCCGGCGTCTTCACCGCGCCGAAATTCCAGGCCGACGTCACCACGACGCCGGTTCCGCGTTTCGACCTGCTCAAGTTCGAGGACTACCTCTATCTCGGTGTGCAGTATTCCCGCGGATGTCCGTTCACCTGCGAGTTCTGCGACATCATCGAGCTCTACGGACGCGTGCCGCGGACCAAGACCAACGAGCAGATCCTGCGCGAGCTCGATATGCTCTACCAGATGGGCTATCGGGGCCATCTCGACTTCGTCGACGACAACTTCATCGGCAACAAGAAGTCGCTGCGGCTGTTCCTGCCCCAGCTCGCCGAATGGCAGCGCGCCCACGGCTATCCGTTCGAATTCTCCACTGAAGCCTCGGTCAACCTCGCCGACGATCCGGAGCTCCTGGAGCTGATGGGGGCGGCCAATTTCTTTGGCATCTTCGTCGGCATTGAGAGCCCTGATCCGGCGACGCTGGTCGCGATGCGGAAGAAGCAGAACACGCGGCGCAATATCGCCGAGAGCATCCACAAGATCTACGCCGCCGGCATTCTCGTCACCGCGGGCTTCATCGTCGGATTCGACAACGAGAAGGTCTCGATGGCGGAGGCGATGATCGATTTTATCGAAGAGGCAGCGATCCCCGTCAGCATGGTCGGCCTGCTCTATGCCTTGCCGAACACGCAGCTGACGCGCCGCCTGGAGCGGGAAGGCCGGCTACACCCGGGCCACGATGTGGCGCCGACCATCGGCGCCGATCAGTGCACGGCGGGGATCAACTTCGATCCGGTGCGCCCGCTGCGCGACATCCTGACGGATTACAAGCGGGTACTCGAGCACATCTACAGCCCTTCGGCCTATGCAGGACGCGTCGACCGCCTGATGACGCTGCTTGACCGTTCGCGGCAGCGCCACGAGCTCGCGGAAGGCGACAAGCGCGCCAAGCTCGGCGCGATGGAAACGGTGCACCGTGTGGTCACCGCCCTTCCCGAGGCGCGCGGGCCGCTGTGGCAGACCTTCATGAACTGCGCCAAGCGCGATACCTCATCGGCGCGCATCGCCGTGCAGATGATCGCCGCCTACGCCCATCTCGGACCGTTCTCGCGCAAGGTCATCGCTGCCATCGATGAGCGCCTGGCGGCGCTGGACAACGAAACCGTCACTCCGGCGACTGCCGACGTGACGGCGGCTTGACCCCTGGGCTCGGGAGCTTACTTCACCGCCAGACGCAGGAAGCTCATCACGCTGCCGAGCGCGGCAAAGCCTGCGCCGAGCGCCAGCGCCAATGTCGCGCCGTCGTGGCCCGCGAGCGCGAAGCAGGCCGCGGCGAGCGCCGCGCCCGTGGTCTGCCCGGTCAGGCGCGCGGTGGCGACGATGCCGGAGGCGCTACCGCTGCGATGCGGCGGCGCGCTCGACATGACCGCCTTCATGTTCGGCGCCTGGAAGAAGCCGAATCCCATGCCGCAGATCACCATCCGCCAGATGATGTCAGCAATGGCGGGATTGGCCGGCAGCATCGCCAGCAGCGCCATGCCGAGGCCGAGCAGCACGAGGCCGATGCCGCCGAGCAGCCCGACCGCGTGGCGGTCGGACAGGCGCCCGGCGATCGGCGCCATGATGCCGACCACCAGCGGCCATGGCGTCATGAAGAATCCGGTCTCGACCTGCGAGCGCCCGAGCACGTCCTCGAAGTAGAACGGCAGCGAGACGAAGGCGAGGCCCTGCACGGCGAATGAGCACACCGCGGTTGCCGCCGACAGCGCGAACATCGGCCGGCTGAACAGGTCGATCGGCAGCATCGGCGCGGGATGGCCGGCATGGCGGCGCGTCAGGATGATTCCGAGCGCGAGCGCCGAGACCAACTCGATGCCGACGACCACCGGCGACAAATTATGCGCGGCGCTGCCGATCCCGGTGATGAACAGGCCGAGACAGGCGGACGCCAGCATCGCGCCGAGAAAGTCAAAACCGTGGTCGGCGCGCGGAGTCTTCGGCAGCATTGCAAAGCCGATGCCGATCGCGACCAGGCCGAACGGGATATTGACGGCGAACAGCCATGGCCACGGGCCGAGCGCGAGGATCGCCGACGCAATGGACGGCCCGAAGGTGAAGGCGGTCGCAACCACCAGCGCGTTGTGGCCGAAGCCGCGGCCCTGCATCCGGCCGGGATAGACGAAGCGGACCAAGGCAGTGTTGACGCTCATGATGCCGCTGGCCCCTAGGCCTTGCAGCGTGCGCGCGACGAGCAGGCTGTCCAGCGACCAGGCCACCGCGCAGAACAGCGAGGCGATGGTGAACAGGATCAGGCCGCCGAGATAGATGCGCTGGTGCCCGACGATCTCGCCGAGCGCCCCGAGCGGCAGCAGCGTCGCCACCAGCGCGATCTGATAGACGTTGACGACCCAGACCGATTGCTCCGGCGTGACATGCAGGTCGGCGGCAATGGCGGGCAGGGCGATGTTGGCGATCGCGGTGTCGAGCGAGGCCATCGCCAGCGCGGTGAAGATCGCGGCGATGGCCCAGCGCCGCTGCGCGGCCGGCAGGCCATCGGAAATGGTGTGATCGGGCTTGCGCGCTGCGGCAGGTAACGTGATTGTCATTGCGTTATTGTCATTGCCTTGCGCATTGCACCGGCGGCGTGTTGATGGGCTTTCGGCATGTACTACGGCCGGGCCGCCTGCCACAGAGACAAGCACGCATGCTGTGTATGCGCACGCCCGCAGCTGGGCGCTCAGACAAAAAGTGCGAAAACAACCCCATGCACAGTAGGGATGGGTTTGATCGACAAGGGGTTTTCCAACTGCACCGGGACGACATCTGCCGTCGCAGCGACGTTGACACGTCGGGCAAAACACCGGCAGGATGCTATCCTGCCATCGATGGGCACAGGCGCGCATTGGTTCGCTGGAATGCGCGGTCCGCTTCGCGAGCAGCATATCCGATCATCTCGTCGCCATGCGCCCGACTGATCGGATGGTCGCTGTCGTCAGCTGATCCGAACAACCATCTTCCCGAGGGCGGAGCGCGTCGTCATCGCCGCGAAGGCATCCCGGAATTCCTCGAAAGGGAAAACCTTTCCGACAACCGGAATAAGCGTCTTGTTGCTGAGCCAGTCGAACAATTGGGCAACCGAACGGTCTCGTACCTCCGGCTCTCGACGGCCGATCTGGGCCAGGTCCACGCCCAGCAGCGCACCCCCTTTCAGGAGGGGCAGATTGAACCGCAGCGCCGGAATGGTCCCTGAGGCAAAGCCGATCACGAGGTGCCGGCCGTTCCACGCGATCGACCGAAACGCCTGAAGGCTCAGGTCGCCGCCGACCGGATCATAGATGACATCGGCGCCGTGACCGCCTGTCAGCTCGCTGAGCTCGTCGCGCCACCTCTCACCCGTGTAGTCCAGGGCGGCATCCGCGCCGAACCTGATCGCAAACCTTCGCTTGTGATCGGTCGATGCCGCCGCGATCACCCGCGCGCCCAGCAACTTTCCGACCTGAACGGCGGCTATGCCGACGCCGCCCGCAGCACCTAGAACCAGAAGTGTCTCGCCCCTGACCAGCTTGGCCCGCGCACTGAGCGCATAGAGCGCCGTGAGATAGTTGGCAAAGAAGGCGGCTCCCGTTTCTGGATCGATGCCATTCGGCGTCACGAAGAGGTCTGCGGCCCGAACGCAAATATAGTCTGCAAGGCCGCCGTTTCGGACCATCCCGATGACCGGCGTCCCTCGTGCAAAGCCCACCACATCGGAAGCCGCCTCATCGACGACGCCCGCAAATTCCGAGCCGGGCGTAAAGGGCAGAGGGTCCTTGGTCTGGTAGAGGCCCTGCACCTTCAAGCCGTCCACGAACCCGACCGCGGCCGCCTGGACCCGAACCCTGACGTGCCCTGGCGACAGCTCCGGCCTCGCGACCTCCTTGATGGCGATGTTTTCAATGCGATCGTAGTTTTCGACGACAACTGCTCTCATGACTCATTCCCAAACCTGGCGTCGGGCGAGGACGAAGCTCCGCTGCCGCTCGAAAAGCAAATGGTATTGTTCGCTTCCTATTCCGGCAATAGCGCCCATCGCTTGCCTTCGAACTTCATCAAACGGACCTTCTTGATCAGGCGATAATCAGTCTTGCTGTTTTCGAGAGCGATTCCGGGAAGGAGCACGGGAACGCGAAAATCGACGCTCGTCGCTCTCGCCATGATGTTCTTGCGCGTAAGGTGCGGGCCTGCCTGTTCGAGGATCTTCACCAGGCACCAGGCCTGAGCGTAGGCGCAGACGTTGAGGTAATCGTTGACGTCGCCCTGCGGATGGTACTTCGACATCCAAGCCCGCCAGTCCTTCATCTCCTGATCGTGGGCCCATTGCGGGTCGCTGGCGTCCTTGAGATATGCCGAACTCACGATGCCTTGGGCGGCTTCGTAACCCGCCGGCGCCAGGACTCCCGCGACACTGCTCGCCGTCTGAGCGACGAAGGTCGCCGGCTTCCAGCCCAGTTCGTAAATCCCCTGATGATCTGGGCGCATCCGCCGAGACGGACCAGACTTGCGGCAATGCGCTGATGCGATCCGTGCCCGCATGCATGATTTAATTTGACTTTTGTATAGCGTCAAAATTATATGGTTAATACATTTAAATATTTAATAATTATAAGCGGTTATTTCGATCTAAGCGTGTTTTGGGCGAGGACTGAAACCATGCGAACAGGCCGAAGTATTCGCCGCAACGGACTCGCTGTCGAACGAGGCCTGATCCATGCGCCGACCAATTGATACTGCACCGAGGAACGGAGAAGGCATCTGGGTGGAAGATGCGACCGGGGCTGTTGAGGTCGGCCATTGGTCATCGGAGGCGGGCAAATGGGTCTGGCAGGACGGCTCTCCCATCAATCCTGCGCCGACCCATTGGTGTCCGGCGATCGAGGAAGCCGATCCAGAGGAGGAACGATCGGGCAGTTGGCTGGTGGCGGTGGCAATTTTTGTTCCTATCATCCTCGTTGGCGCTTCCCTGCTCGGTGTGTTCGAGCCCTTCAATGCGCAAACGTTTCCGGACATGACGCGCATCGGCAGTGAGAGCGCCCTCAGCCTCGATCAGCGGCCGGAAATCACGACCGGATCGCTAGCTCCCCTTCAGAACGAAACGGCCGGAGCCCTGATGCACGCGGAGCCGGCAAGCGTGGTTCGAGCTCAGCAGCGGCTGGACGAAAACGCTCCGCGCGTTGAAGCACTCGCCAATCAGCTGGCCGAGGCGCACCGAGAGCTCGACGAGACAGTCCAGCGCACGCAGGCGGCGGAAATCGCCGCGGAGGAGCTGCAGAAATCACTTCAACAGGAGCAAGCCCACAGCGCCGCGCTCGTGAACGAACTTGCCGAAGCGCGCCGCGAGATCGATGCTGGTAAGGCACAATCCCGAAAGGCGGACGAAGTGGCCGCGCAGCAGAGAGAGGCGGCGGCGGGCGAGATCGCAGAACTGCAGCAGTCCCTTCAGCAGGAGCGGCAAAGAAGCGGCCTGCTCGTGAAGCAGGCGAACACCGCGCAGGCAGCGGCGGCGAGCGCTGAGCAACAACGCCACGAGGCGCAGGCACGCGCCGCCGCACTCGCGAGCGAACTCGCCGGAATACCTCGCGGATCGCTCATGGCGGAAGCTGCGGCAGCGGAGCAAAGCGAGGCGGCGGAGCGGGAGATTGCGGAGCTGCGGCAGTCTTTGCAAGACGAGCGGCAGAAGAACGCCGACCTCGTCGCCGGGACCAAAGCAGCGCAAGCGATGACGGCCAATGCCGAACAACAACGGCGCGCTCTCGAAGAGGCCCAGGCGCATGCAAGCGCGCTCGCGAGAGAACTTGCGGAAACGCGCCGTGAGATCGAAACGCGGAACGTGCAATTGCGCGAGGCGGCCGATGCGGCCTCGCAGCAGAGACAGGCAGCGACGCGCGAGATTGCCGAGTTGCGGCAGTCGCTGCAACAGGAGCGGAGCGCGGTCGAAGCTCGGGAAAGAGCCGGCGCATCGGCAAGGGGCCTGACCGATGTGCGCCTTCCGGTGGAGCAAACGAATGAAGGCGTCATCTTGCCGGCGAGGCAGAACGTGGAAGTGACCGTACCGGAGCCGCCGACAGCCGCAAATCAAAACGAGGCGGAGGCCCGATTGATCCCGCGCGCCAGGGCATTGCTCGACCAGGGAAATATCGGTGCAGCGCGGATTGTCCTCGAGCTCGCGGCTGAGAAGGACATTGCGCAGGCAAGCTTCATGCTCGCGGAGACATATGATCCGGCGGTCTTATCCGCCTGGGGGACTTATGGAACGCGCGGCGAAGCGGCCAAGGCTCGAGAACTCTACGCGAAGGCACACCGGGGCGGTATTCGCGAAGCGAAGGAACGGCTGGATGCGCTGCGGCGCTGAGAATCGGCCCGTTGCATTTCGGCGGGACAAAAGGTTGCGACAGATGATCCAGAAGGGAACGACATGAACAGGGTGCCAAATTCAACCTCGTTGCTTCTGCTCGCCGCGCTGACGACATTCGCCTCGATGCTTCAGCCGGCTCGCCTGGAAGCGCAAACCGGAAAAAGCGCCAGGGCCGAGGCACAAATGGTCCGACGGCCGCTCCCGCTAGAGAACGAAAAAGACCGGATGAACGCCTGGACGGTCGGGCTCGCCAGCGGCCTGCTCGAGGGCGCGCCGATCCGCCTCGCCGCAGAAATGGCTCGCGTCGTCGATGACGGAGCAGACCTGCATCTCCTGCCGATCGTCACCCGGGGCGCCACCGACAATCTGAATGCGCTGCTCTATTTGCGTGGCGTGGATACCGCCATCATCAATTCCGACGCACTCGAAGAGTACAAGGTTCAGGCACCGCAGATCCGAAGCCGCATCACGTATCTGCTCAATCTCTTCCCATCCGAGCTGCACATTTTCGTGCGACCGGAAATCGCGAGTCTGCAGGATCTTGCCGGCAAGAAAGTGAACTTCAACACTCTGGGCACCGCAGCCGCCTATTCAGGACCACTGATCTTCAGCCGCCTCGGCATCGATGTCGACAAGACATTCATTCCGCATCAGGTTGCCTTGGAACAGATGCGCAAGGGCGAGATGTCGGCCGTCGTGTTCATCACATCGAAACCGGTCGACGCCTTCGTAAAGGGCCGCTGGGAGGCTGGATTCAAGTTCCTCCCGGTCCCTTACGACAGCAAGTTCGAGGACTATTATCTGCCCGCGAGCCTTGACGCCAATGAGTATCCCAATCTGATCAGGCAAGGCGAGCGGGTCTCGACCATCGCGGTGCCAACAGCGCTCGTTGCCTTCAACTGGCCGCAACGTTCGAATCGCTACCAACGCGTGGCGCGCCTTGTCGAGTACCTGTTCTCGCGAATCGACCGCCTGCAGGCTCCAGGCTTCGATCCGAAATGGCAGTCGATCAATCTCGCGGCAGAGGTTCCAGGGCTCACCCGATTCCAAGCTGCGCAGGTATGGCTGGATCGCAAGGCTCGCAGCGTACAGGCGAGGCCATGAAGACTGCCGCTCCTCCGATTGCCCTCGCCCTGAACGTCGCCTGTGGAATCGCTTACGCGCAAAACACGAGCGATCCCATGGAAACACTTCGGGCTTGTTCGGCGATGGAGGGGGCAGCCCGGCTGGAATGTCTACAAGATCTGTCCCGCAAGATTCCGCCGCCCGGCCGGCGGGCGTCGGACGATAGCTGGCTGGTCAGCGAGACCACTTCGCCGGTCGACTATTCACCGATCGTCACCGCCACCACCTCTTCCATTGGCGGCTCGGATGGCGCGGCGATGCAACTCGCAATCCACTGCCGCAAAGGCCGGACGGAAGTCATGGTCGCAGGACCGACGGTGTCGCGCAATGCAAACGAATACGTCGTCTCCTTTCAGCTCAATGCGGAGCCGCCAATGCAACTCACGGCAGCCTCGCCGTCATTCGGCTCTGGCGTTGCTTTCGGCGGCGACGTCGTGCAGTTGCTGAGGTCGCTACCCGATGACGGTTACATCGATGTGCGTCTTTCCACCCGTACTGGCGCGGTGCAAGAGGGACACTTCCTGCTCAGCGGATTCAAGAATGTGCGCAAAAAAATGGGGGCTGCATGCAAATGGCCACATGCCGTCGCCAGACCAGGAAGGTGATGGTCAGGGAACGGGAGACACGAGATGATTAATCCAAAGTTGACGATGGCAGTCATCAGCGGCCTGGCGATGCTGCTTCTGATCGGACCAAGCGCGCAGGCGCAGCAGGACAACCAGTGGCTCCCGCAGGCGAGTGCGAACAGTCACGCGAGCTACCCGAAGCATCCGGCTCGACAGAAGCCGGCGAGAAAGCCGGAGCATAACCACACAAGCAAGCAGGCCGCTGCGAACAACACGATGATGACGCAGGCAACAAAAACCGAGAGCGCCAGCAAGCCGCACCGGCTGATCCTGCAGGTCAATTCCAACGAACCTGCGATGATGAACCTCACACTCAACAATGCGACCAACGTCGCGCAATACTACCGCGATCGCGGTGAACCAGTATCGATCGAGGTTGTCACCTTTGGTCCAGGTCTTCACATGCTGCGTGACGACACCTCGCCGGTGAAGCCTCGGATCGAGGTGCTAGCGATGAGCAATCCCGAAATCGCCTTCAAGGCTTGCGGCAACACGCAGGAAAACATGCGTAAGGCGGAGAACAAGGACATAAGCCTGATTCCACAGGCCACGCTTGTCAAATCCGGTGTCGTCCGCGTCATGGAGCTGCAGGAACAGGGCTGGAGCTACGTCAAACCGTGAGGTCCGCCCGCAACCCAGGGCAATCCCATATGGCAAGCAGCATTCTTTGCGGCCCTTCCTTCGAGACCCCCCGCTTTGGCGGGCTCCTCAGGATGAGGCGGAGTGTGCGGCAGCAGTTTCAACGGGCCCGATGCCAATTAGCCTCATCCTGAGGAGACCGCTGGAAGCGGTCGTCTCGAACGACGAGGCGCTTGCTCAAGCCGCTCCAAGAGATCATATGCGACAGCCCTGCCAGCAAACCGGACCCCGCATGCATTCGCGGGCCGAGCGGATTCAGCAGCCCGCCCTTAAAACTGATATCTCCGCAAGCCCCCGTCCACCGGGATCACCGTGCCCGTGATGTAGCGCGCCACCGGTGATGCCAGGAACACCGCGAGCGCAGCGAGATCTTCCGGCTCGCCCCAATAGCCGACCGGGATCTCTTCCTCGGCAAAGCGCTCGCGATAGTCCGGCGGGTAGTTGCGGCGGATCTGCTCGCTCATGATGCGGCCGGGCGGGATGCAGTTGATGGTGATGCCGTGCGCGCCGATCTCGCGTGACAGGCCCTTGGCCCAGGCATGCACGGCGGCCTTGGCGGCGAAGGCGGCGTTCAGGCCCTCCGGCTCGGACTTGCCGGTGATATTGACGATGCGGCCCCATTTGCGTTCGATCATCTGCGGCAGCAGCGCGTGCGCGATGCGGCGGTAGCTGGTGAAATTCAGCGCGATCGCCTCGTCCCATTTGCTGTCGGGCGCATCAACGGGCAGCGGACGGCTGCCACCGGCATTGTTGACGAGGATGTCGACATGGCCGAGCTCGCTCACGGCGAAGGCCGCGATGTTCTCGGCGGCGTCCTTCGCCATCACGTCCTGCTCGAACGGAGCAATCAACCCGCCGCCGACTTCTTTCACCAGTTCGGCGAGAAGGTCGTTCCGCCGCGCCACGCCCACGACGCGCACGCCTTCGGCAGCAAGGCCCTTGGCGATGGCGCGGCCGATGCCGATGCTCGCGCCCGTGACGACAGCGGTTTTCGATTTGAGCCCGAGGTCCATGGTCACACGCTTTCTTAATTGCTTCTGGCTGTTGCTTTCGTTTCCTGCCCGGTCCTGCGGGCTTTGCGAATTGCCCGACCGGGACGAGCAGTGGTAACCAGAAGCTTCGGCGAAGGAAATACGAAAAAGAAAAGGCGCGAGCGATGGTTTGGGACCCGCAGCAATATCTGAAGTTCTCCGGCCACCGGCTCCGGCCCGCCCTAGACCTGTTGATGCGGATTCCGGATTTCGCTCCGCGCGCGATCGCCGATCTCGGCGCCGGCGCCGGCAACGTGACCAAACTGATTAGGGAGCGTTGGCCTGAGGCCACCGTGACGGGAGTCGAGGGCTCGGCCGAGATGGTCGCGGCCGGCCGCAAGACCGCGCCCGAGGTGGAATGGTCGCATGAGGATCTCGGCCATTGGCGCCCTGCCCAACAATACGACTTGATCTATTCCAATGCCGCACTGCACTGGCTGCCCAATCACGCGGCGCTGTTTTCGTCGGTGATGGAGAAGGTGACCCCCGGCGGCATGCTCGCGGTGCAGATGCCGCGCAACTTCACCGCACCGTCGCACGTGCTGATCGGCGAGACCGCGCTGAATGGTCCCTGGCGGTCCAAGGTCGCGCATCTCGTTACGCCACCGCCGGTCGAAGCGCCGGCCTTCTATCATGATCTGCTTGCACCGATGTCGGCCTATATCGACATCTGGGAGACGGAATATCTGCAGGTGCTCGAAGGCGAGAACCCCGTGAAGGAATGGACCAAGGGGACCTGGCTGACGCGCTATCTCGATGTGTTGCAGGGCGATGAGAAGGCCGCGTTCGAAGCGGCCTATGGGATGCGCGTTGCCAAGGCCTATCCGAAGAATGCGGCGGGGCAGACGCTGTTCCCGTTCCGGCGTCTCTTCATGGTCGCCCAGCGCAAAAGCTGATGGCGCTGCCGCAATGCGGCATAAGCGCTCGTTTCCTTGCACTGTAGCGGCTCCGGGTTGCGCACCCGGCTGCCGTCAAGTTAGCTTGGCTGCGGCAAATTGGGCTTAGGTCTAGTTGTTCGGGTGGCAGATTGCTGCCACTACTGACCTGAAAAACAAAAAGAACCCGGCTTTCGAGGTTGTTGGGAGGTTACTTCATGCGCAAGCTGCTTCTTGCGGTCGCCGCCACGGCCATTCTCGTGGCCTCCGCCGCTGCCCAGGCCCAGAACCCCGTCGTCATCAAGTTCAGCCACGTCGTTGCCAACGATACTCCGAAGGGCAAGGGCGCGCTGAAATTCAAGGAGCTCGCCGAGAAGTACACCAACGGCAAGGTCAAGGTCGAAGTCTATCCGAACTCCACGCTATACAAGGACAAGGAAGAGATCGAGGCGCTCCAGCTCGGCTCGGTGCAGATGCTCGCGCCGTCGACCGCGAAATTCGCGCCGCTCGGCATCAAGGAGTTCGAGGCGCTCGACTTGCCGTGGCTGTTCAAGGACGACCAGACCTATGCCAACGCGATGAAGGGTACGGTCGGCAAGTGGCTGTTCCAGAAGCTCGAGGCCAAGGGCATCACCGGGCTCGCTTATTGGGACAACGGCTTCCACATGGTCTCCGCCAACCGGCCCCTGATGAAGCCGACCGATTTCCAGGGCCTCAAGTTCCGCATCTCGGGATCGAAGATTGCCGACCAGTATTTCCGCCTGGTCGGCTCGATCCCGCAGATCATGGCGTTCTCCGAAGTCTACCAGGCGCTCCAGACCGGCGTGGTCGACGGCTGCGAGAACACGGCGTCCAACTATCTGACGCAAAAGTTTTACGAGGTGCAGAAGGACATCACCGTGTCTTATCACGCGCATCTGCAATATGCCGTCATCGTCAACTCGAAATTCTGGTCGGGCTTGCCGCCCGACATCCGCACCCAGCTCGACAAGGCGATGGCGGAGGCGACCGATTACACCAACTCGATCGCGCGCCAGGAGAACGAGGACGCGCTGGCCGAGATCAAGAAGACGGGCAAGACGACGCTGCATTACCTCAGTGACGCCGATCGCAAGGCGTGGCAGGAGGCGATGCAGCCGACCTACAAATGGGCGAAGGGCCGGGTCGGGCAGGAGGTGCTCGATCTCCTCGCCAAGGAACTCGACGTCAAGATGAACTGACGGCCGCGGCCTAATAAGGACAATAACAACGGTCGGGGGTGATCGCACTCCCGGCCGTTTCGCTCTTGAATGGACGAGCCAATGCTGGGGGGACCAAGTTGCTGCGGGTGCTGAATCGTTTTCTCAACCATCTCGAGGAATGGCTGATCGCGACGATGATCGCGGCTGCGACGTCGCTGATCTTCGTCGCCGTGCTGCACCGCTACGGGGCAGGGCTGTCGATCGATATCGCCAAATGGGCCGAAGCCCGCAACCTGGCTTTCCTCGCCGTACCCGCGCGCGCTGCGTTCGTGTGGCTTGCCTCGCTCGACCTGTCCTGGGCGCAAGAGCTCTGCATCTACATGTTCATCTGGATGGCGAAGTTCGGCGCGGCCTACGGCGTGCGCACCGGCATCCATGTCGGCGTCGACGTGCTCGTCAACATCCTTCCGGGCGGATCGCGCCGTCGCGTTATCACCTTCGGTCTGTTGTGCGGCGCGCTCTTCACCGCCATCGTGGGCTATTTCGGGGCCGCGTTCGTCGGCCAGATGTGGCAGACGGGCCAGCAGTCCAACGATCTCGAAGCGCCGATGTGGATGGTCTATCTCACCATTCCGCTCGGCTCCGGCCTGATGTGCTTCCGCTTCCTGCAAGTGGCGTGGTCGTTCTACCGCACCGGCGAGCTGCCGCATCACGACATGGCGGGCGTCGAGGGCGTCGAAGCGGATCCGGTGCATCCGGCCCCGGTCACCCCCAGCCAGGTCGCCCGGGACGAGCGCAGCCCGCTCGGCTGGATCCTGATGCTGCTGCCGATTCTGATCGTCGCCCTGTGCTTTGCGCATGCCGGCCACATCATCACGCTGCCGCAAGGCCTGCGCGTCGCCATCGTGTTCGCGCTGCTGCTGTCATTGATGCTGACGGGCATGCCGATCTCGATCGCGCTTGGTCTGACCGTGCTCAGCTTCATGTTCACGCTGACCGACGTGCGCACGGAATCGGTGGCGCTGAAGCTGTTCACCGGCATCGAGAATTTCGAGATCATGGCGATCCCGTTCTTCATTCTCGCCGGCAACTTCCTGACCCATGGCGGCGTGGCACGCCGGATGATCACGTTCGCGACCGCGCTGGTCGGCCATTGGTACGGCGGCCTCGCACTCTCCGGCGTGGTCGCCTGCGCGCTGTTCGCGGCGATTTCCGGCTCCTCGCCGGCGACCGTGGTGGCGATCGGCTCGGTGATCCTGCCTGCGATGGTCGCGCAAGGATTTCCCAAGCGGTTCGGGGCGGGGGTGATCACGACCTCCGGCTCGCTCGGCATTCTCATTCCGCCGTCGATCCCGATGGTTCTCTACGCCGTCTCCACCAACAGCTCGGTGGGCAAGCTGTTCATCGCCGGCATCGTGCCGGGGTTGGTGCTGGCCTCGCTGCTTGGGGCGACGACATTCTATCGGGCCTGGCGCAACGACTATCCGCGGATGCCGAAGGCTACGTTCCTTCAGCGTCTCGACGCATTTCGCAAATCGATCTGGGGCATTTTGCTGATCGTCATCGTGATCGGCGGCATCTATAGCGGCCTGTTCACGCCGACGGAAGCTGCCGCCGTCAGCGCGGTCTACGCCTTCATCGTCGCAGTGTTCATCTACAAGGATCTGAAGCTGCGCGATGTGCCGCGGGTGCTGCTGTCGTCGGCGAACCTATCGGCGATGCTGCTCTATATCATCACCAACGCGGTGCTGTTCTCGTTCCTGATGACCTACGAGAACGTGCCGCAGGCGCTGGCACAATGGATGATCGACCAGGGCTTGGGCTGGATCGGCTTCCTGCTGCTCGTCAACCTCCTGCTGCTGCTGGCGGGCAACGTGATGGAGCCGTCCTCGATCATCCTAATCATGGCGCCGATCCTGTTTCCGGTCGCGGTCAAGCTCGGCATCGATCCGATCCATTTCGGCATCCTGATGACGGTCAATATGGAGGTCGGGCTGTGCCATCCGCCCGTCGGCCTCAATCTCTACGTCGCATCAGGTATCGCCAAGATGGGCATCACCGAGCTCACCGTCGCGGTGTGGCCCTGGCTCCTGACCATGTTGGGATTCCTCGTGGTGGTGACGTATTGGCCAGGTCTGTCGTTGTGGCTGCCAAGGCTGCTGGGGATGTAGCTGATAGCCCTCTCCTTGCGGGAGAGGGTGGCTCGCCGCGCAGCGGCGAGACGGGTGAGGGGTCTCTCTGCGCGTGAGGCTCGCGCAATCGAGTTCGCGGAGAGAGACCCCTCATCCGGCGCTTCGCGCCGCGGTCTTTCACACAAGGGACGAAGGGAATGAGGCACCGTCCGGGAGGAGAGCAACATGGCTGAAGCCAACAACGAGTCGAAACACGCTTCTCCCTCTGTCATCGCGCAGCATGACGCCATGCTGAACGCGCTGCCGTTTTCAGACACGCGCGATTTCGACGATGCCGCGCGCGGCTTTCTCGGCACGATCGAGAACGCGACAATCACAAATCCGCAAGGGCGGACGGTCTGGAGCCTGGAGCCTTACGGCTTTCTCTCTGCTGAACGGGCGCCGCCCACCGTCAATCCGAGCCTGTGGCGGCAGTCGCGGCTCAACATGCATCACGGCCTGTTCGAGGTCGTGCCCGGCGTGTATCAGGTGCGCGGGCTCGACATCGCCAACATGACGCTGATCGAGGGCGACAGCGGCGTCATCGTCGTGGATACCCTGACCTCGATCGAGGGCGCGCGCGCCGCGCTCGATCTCTACTTCAGCCATCGTGGCAAGCGCCCGGTCGCGGCCGTCATCTTCACGCACACCCACACCGATCATTGGGGCGGCGCGCGCGGCGTGCTGGAGGAGGAGGCGCTGGCGACTAGCCGCGTGCCGATCATCGCGCCGAACCTGTTCATGGAGCACGCCGTCTCCGAGAACATCATCGCCGGACCGGCGATGCTGCGCCGGGCGCAGTACCAGTTCGGTCCCTTTCTCGCGAAGGGCGTGCGCCGGCAGGTGGATTGCGGGCTCGGCAAGTCGATGGCGGCGGGATCGGTCGCACTGCTGCGCCCGACCGATTTGATCATGGCGACCGGCGAGACGCGTGTCATCGACGGCCTCGAGTTCGAATTCCAGATGGCGCCGAACAGCGAAGCGCCGGCGGAGATGCATTTCTTCGTCCCGCGCTACAAGCTGCTGAACCTTGCCGAGAACTGCACCCACAATTTCCACAATCTGCTGCCGTTCCGTGGCGCCGACGTGCGCGATGCGCTGGCCTGGTCGAAATATCTGGGCGAGGCCCTGCTGCTTTGGGATGACAAGGCGGAGGCGATGTGCGGCCAGCATCACTGGCCGGTGTGGGGGCGGGAGCGCATCGGCACCATGATCCGGCAGCAGCGCGATCTCTACAAATTCGCGCACGACCAGACCATCCGCCTGATGAACCACGGCCTCACCGCCGCCGAGATCGCCGAGACCATCCAGCTGCCGAAGAGCCTTGAGTCCGCCTGGCACGGCCGCGGCTATTACGGCCACATCCGGCACAACGTGAAGGCGATCTACCAGAAATATCTCGGCTGGTACGACGCCAATCCGGTCAATCTCGATCCGCTGCCTCCGGTAGAATCAGGCAAGAAGTATGTCGAATACATGGGTGGCGCGGATGCCATCCTGGCGCGGGCACGGACGGATTTCGACAAGGGCGAGTTTCGTTTCATCGCGCAAGCGCTCGGCCATCTCGTCTTCGCCGAGCCGGACAATCAGCCGGCGCGCGCGTTGCTGGCGGATACGCTCGAGCAGCTCGGCTATGCCGCCGAAAGCGCGACCTGGCGCAACGCCTATCTGTTCGGCGCGCAGGAGCTGCGAAACGGCATGCCGAAGGCGCCCCAGCGCCCGCCAATGCCGCGCGAAACGCTGGCCGCATTGCGCACCTCGCAGCTCTGGGACCTGCTCGGCATCCGCCTCAACGGCCCGAAAGCGGAAGGCAAGCACATCGTGCTGAACTGGAGTGTTTCCGACACCGGCGAGACCTTCGTGCTCAATCTGGAGAACTCTGCGTTGACCTATGCCGAGGGCGTGCAGGCGGAGCGCGCGGATGCCAGCTTCACGCTGGCACGCGCGACGCTCGACGAAGTCATTGCAAAACAGACGAGCTTTCCGGAGGCGGTCGCCGCCGGCAAGATCAAGCTATCAGGCAATCCGATGCGGCTCGCCGAGCTGATGGGCCTGATGGATGAATTCCCGCGCATGTTCGAGATCGTCGAGCCGAAGCGGGCGTTGGTGAGCTAGGCGCGCGGTCTGTTGGCTCTGACCTCTTTCCTTCTCCCCTTGTGGGAGAAGGTGGCGCGAAGCGCCGGATGAGGGGTCCGTTTCCGCGGAGAGATTTTTCCTTGGCGAGGCCAACCCCTCACCCAAGCGAGTGTGCCGCGTGGGTCTTGAGCCCTCTCCCACAAGGGGAGAGGGCACTTCGACCAGCAGCGTTGCTTGAGGCGCTACTCCGCGCTGCTCACCAGCTTGATTCGCGGCGCCTGTGCCTCGGTCAGGCTGCGATACGCCGCGAGATAGTCCAGTGCCATGCGCCGCGCCGTGAAGCGGGTCTCGAACTGCTTGCGGATTGCAGTGCGGTCCAGTTGCGCGAGGCGTTTGACCACTCCCGCTGCGCTGATGACGTCCTCGACGATGAAGCCGGTGAGGCCCTCGTCGATGATCTCCGGCACCGAGCCGCGGTTGAAGGCGACCACCGGCGTTCCGCACGCCATGGCTTCGATCATCACCAGACCGAACGGCTCCGGCCAGTCGATTGGCAGCAAGAGACCGAGCGCGCCGCTCAAAAAGTCCGATTTCTCGTGATCGCTGATCTCGCCGATGAACTCGACCAGCGGATTGTTCTCGATCATCGGCCGGATCAGTTCGTCATAATAATCCTGGTCGGCGCGATCGACCTTGGCGGCGATCTTCAGCGGGATGCCGCAATGCGTCGCGATCTTGATGGCGCGGTCGACGCCCTTCTCGGGCGCGATGCGGCCGAGCACGGCGAGATATTCCTGCTTGACGGGTTTCGGCGTCAGCAGATTCTCTGGCAGGCCGTGATGAATGGTGGTGACCCAGTTCGCCTGCGGCACGGGCCGCCGCTGCGCATTGGAGATCGAAATAACCGGCATTTTCGAGAAAGTGTTGAAGACCGGCTGGTGCTCCGGCAGGTCGAGACGGCCGTGCAGCGTGGTCACGAACGGCGTTGGCTGCCGGTAGAACAGCGACCAAGGATAGTAGTCGAGGTGGAAGTGGAGGAAGTCGAACTCCTCGTCGTCACATTTCTGCCGCACGCGCTCCAGCAACACCATGTGCAGCGCATTGGGATCACGCACGGAACCATCCAGGCGGAGCGCCCGCGGCCATAATGCATCCAGCTTTGCCGAGGTTTGCGAGTCGCCGCTGGCGAACAGCGTCACATCGTGTCCAAGGGCCACCAGCTCTTCCGTCAACCAATGCACCACCCGCTCGGTGCCGCCATACAGTTTGGGTGGAACAGCCTCCGTCAACGGAGCAACCTGCGCGATGCGCATCTCACCATCTCCTCTGTGCGATCATGTATTGAACCCCCCCGCCTGTACGGCACCGGCAATGCCAGACAAAGGAACGTTCCCGCACCTGCGAAGTTCCTCCCTCCGAACGTTACATATTCGACACGTCAGGGGGACGTCTCGATGCTGCCACTACATCTTCTCAGATCGTCCGCATCCGCATGTCGTGATCGCCGGGCCCGGGAACCGAGGCGAAGTGGTCGCTGTTCACTCGACCAGTAACGAATTGAAAATCAGCATAACGGGGCGATAGCCATATGGATCAGCTTTCTGGATACGCGCGCAGGCCATTTGCCTTTGTCTTGCGCTATCTCCGGCGTCGTCTCGCGTCACACCTGGTGATTCTGACCGCTGTCGTGGCAGCGGTTGCCTGCTCCGTGGGCACCCAGTACGGCGTCAAATCCCTGGTCGACAGCCTGTCCGCCGGACCATCTCATGGCGGGAGCGTATGGCTGGCATTCATTCTGCTCATGTCACTGATCGCCGCCGACAACTTTCTGTGGCGGATCGCGAGCTGGACGGCGAGCTTCACCTTCGTCCGGGTCACCGGTGATTTACGCCGCGACATATTTCGTCATCTGACCGGCCACGCGCCGAGCTATTTCTCCGATCGCATGCCGGGCATGCTGACGAGCCGCATCACGGCGACTTCCAACGCGGTGTTCACGGTCGAGAACATGTTCGTCTGGAACGTGCTGCCGCCCTGCATCGCCACAATTGCGGCAATCACCCTGATCGGAACCGTGAGTCCGTATATGGCGCTGGGCCTGATCGTGATCGCCGGCGGCATGGTGGTCGCGATGTTCCACTTGGCCGCCGCCGGCAAGCCGCTGCATGATGATTTCGCCGACAAAGCCGCGGTGGTCGACGGCGAGATGATCGACGTGATCAGCAACATGCCGCTGGTGCGCGCCTTCTGTGGCATCAGCCACGAGCATGAGCGGTTCGATGCGACGGTGAACCGGGAGCTCACCGCGCGGGGCCGCAGCCTGCGGTACCTGGAGAAGCTGCGGATCACACATGCCGGCGTAACCGTCGTGCTGACCGTGGCGCTGATGGCCTGGGCGATCACGCTGTGGCAGAAGGGCGAGGCGACCACCGGCGACGTCGTGCTGGTCTGCACCCTCGGCCTGTCCATTCTCAATGCGACGCGCGATCTCGCGGTGGCGTTGGTCGACGTCACCCAGCACGTCGCGCGGCTGACCGAGGCGATCGCCACCCTGCTGGTGCCGCACGAGCTGCGCGATCACCCCGAGGCCGAGCCTCTGGTCAAGAGCGGCGCCGCGATCGCGTTCAATAACGTCACCTTCGGCTATCCCGGCGGCGAGAAGATTTTCGAGCGGTTCAGTCTACGCTTGCAACCCGGCCAGCGCGTCGGCCTGGTCGGCCAGTCCGGCGGCGGCAAATCGACCCTGTTCACGCTGCTGCAGCGCTTCTACGACGTCGATGAGGGTAACATCACCATCGATGGCCAGGACATTTCCAAGGTGACGCAGCTGAGCCTGCGCGAGGCGATCTCAGTCGTGCCGCAGGACATCTCCCTGTTCCACCGCTCCATCCGCGAGAACATCCGTTATGGCCGGCCGAACGCCACTGACGACGAGGTGCTGCGCGCGGCGATCGCGGCGCGCTGCGATTTCGTCGAGAGCTTGCCGGAAGGTCTCGATACCATGGTCGGCGACCGCGGTGTGAAGATGTCGGGCGGCCAGCGCCAGCGCATCGCGATCGCGCGCGCTTTCCTCAAGGACGCGCCGATCCTGCTGCTCGACGAGGCGACCGCAGCGCTCGACAGCGAGTCGGAGGAGGCTATCCGCGAGGCACTGTCGCGGCTGATGCGCGGCCGCACCGTGGTTGCGATCGCGCATCGCCTGGCGACGCTGCGCAATTTCGATCGCGTGGTCGTGCTCAAGGCCGGCAAGATCATCGAGGATGGCGCGCCCGACCGGCTGATGCAGGGTCACGGCCCCTACCGTGAGCTGGTGACGCAGGAGATGAGCCGGCTCGCGAAGGTCGCCGCGTAGATCGAGCAGTCGCGTTCGCGTTGGTTGCGTTTCGAATCAAGGCGCAGGGGAGCAGCTCATGGCAGCCGAAACCGTAACCCAGATCATTTCCGTGTCCCAGACGGTGGAGGCCGTCGCGGAGCAGACGTTCTACATTCCGATGACGGGACCCGCCGCCCGGCCGCGGCGGTCCCTCAAGCACGACGATACCTTCGTCGTGCTCGACAGCCACGGCGACATCGGCGCTTCGGCGGGCGGGCCGGACGGGCTGTTTCACTACGACACGCGCTACCTGGCGCGGCTGGAGCTCGTGCTCGACGATCTTCAGCCGCTGCTGCTCGGCTCGAACCTCCGCGACGACAATTCGGCGTTGACGGTCGATCTCACCAATCCCGACATCTACCGTCAGGGCCGCCTCGTGTTCCAAAAGGATCTGCTGCACATCGTGCGCACGATCTTCCTGTGGCGCGGTAGCGCTTATCAGCGCATCGGCGTGCAGAACCACGGCGACGCACGCGCCAGCTTCGAGCTGACGCTGCTGTTCGACAACGACTTTGCCGACCTGTTCGAGGTCCGCGGCGAGCGGCGCCCGCGCCGTGGCACCGGTACGAGCCGCTTGTTAGGTCCGACCGACGTGTTGTTCGAGTATCGCGGCCTCGACGAGGCCGAGCGCATCACTGGCCTGCATTTCGATCCGCGTCCGACGCGGCTGTCGGTCAATGCTGCGACTTGGCAGCTCGAGCTCGACCCGCACGAGGCCAGATCGCTGTTCGTTGCCGTCTCCTGCAACCGGCCCGTGACCGAAAAGCCGGCGCGATTCTTCCCCGGCCTCTTGGCGCACCGCCGCGAGATGCGGCAGTCGACCATGGGCGCCGCTAGCATCGAGACCTCCAACAACATCTTCAACGAGGTGCTGTGCCAGGCCATGGCCGACCTCAACATGCTGATG
The DNA here is from genome assembly GCF_023073715.1 of Bradyrhizobium sp. 164. Lineage (GTDB taxonomy): Bacteria > Pseudomonadota > Alphaproteobacteria > Rhizobiales > Xanthobacteraceae > Bradyrhizobium. The sequence goes on along the minus strand of NZ_JADPKA010000097.1, from coordinate 78,547 downwards.
ACGGAGACGCCGCAAGGGCGTTATCCCTATGCCGGCATTCCCTGGTACTCGACGACGTTCGGCCGCGACGGCCTGATCACCGCGCTCCAGATGCTCTGGGTCGATCCGCGCGTCGCCAAGGGCGTATTGCGGCGCCTTGCGCACTTCCAGGCGAAGGCGGTCGATCCGCTCGCCGACGCCGCGCCCGGAAAGATCCTGCACGAGATGCGCGGCGGCGAGATGGCAGCGTTGGGCGAGGTGCCGTTCTCCCAATATTACGGCAGCGTCGATTCGACCGCGCTATTCGTCCTGCTCGCGGGAAGCTATTTCGAACGTACCGGCGACGAGGCCACGTTGATCGAGCTGTGGCCGGCGATCGAGGCCGGGCTCGCCTGGATCGACGGCCCCGGCGATCCCGATCAGGACGGTTTCGTCGAATACCAGCGCGCGACGGAGAAAGGACTCGCCAACCAGGGCTGGAAGGATTCCTACGACGCGATCTTCCATGCTGACGGCCAGCTCGCGGAAGGCAACATCGCGCTCGCCGAAGTCCAGGGCTACGTCTACGCGGCCAAGCAGTCGGCGGCGCGCTGTGCTCTGCGGCTCGGCAAGCCGGACCGCGCGCGCCAGCTCGAGGCCGAAGCCAAGGCGCTGGCCGAGCACTTCGAGAAGGCGTTCTGGTGCGAGGAGCTCGGCACCTATGCGCTCGCCCTCGACGGCAAGAAGCGCCCCTGCAAGGTGCGGACCTCGAATGCCGGGCAGGTGTTGTTCAGCGGCATGATCCGCGAGGACCGCGCCCGTCTGGTCGCCGCCGATCTGATGCGGCCGCATTTCTACTCGGGCTGGGGCATCCGCACCGTCGCGCAAGGCGAGGTGCGCTACAACCCGATGTCCTATCATGACGGGTCGATTTGGCCGCACGACAACGCGCTGATCGCGCTCGGGCTCGCGCGCTACGGCCTCAAGCATTCGGTGGCGCATGTCTTCAAGGGGCTGTTCGACGCGGCGACCTATATGGATTTGCGTCGGCTGCCCGAATTGTTCTGTGGCTTCCGGCGTGAGAAGCGGCGCGGTCCGACGCTGTATCCGGTCGCCTGCGCGCCGCAGGCCTGGGCCAGCGCGACGCCGTTCACGTTGCTGGAGGCGGCGCTCGGCATCGAGTTCGACGTGGCGCGCGGGGAGATTCGCCTGCGCAATCCGCATCTGCCGGCGTTCCTGAACGAGGTGATCCTGCGCGATGTGCGGCTGGGCGAGTCCAGCGTGGATCTGCGCGTCAGCCGCCACGCCGATGACGTGGCGCTGGAAGTGTTGCGCACGCGCGGCCAGATCCAGGTCTCGATCGTGCTGGCGCGCTAGCGGCGTGCCGTGAGGAGGGTGTGATGCGTGCCATCGGAGCGCTGATCATGGGCGTAGCCATCGTCGCGGGCCTGGCGGCTGCGCCCTCGCACGCCGCGGAGGATCAGCCCGCGAGCCAGAGCGAAGCGAATGCGCCGCCGCCGGCACAGCCGCCGGCCTCGACCGTTCCGGTCACTCCGAAGGATGCCGCCCCGCCGCCCTCGGTAACCATCATCGGCGCGAGCGAGGCGCATGGCGTCCTCGGCCGCGACGTGCGCAGCGCCGCCGGCGAAGACATGGGCCGTATCGTCGACGTCATCGTCGATCGCACCGGCCATGTGCGCGCGGCGGCGATCGATTTCGGCGGCTTTCTCGGCGTCGGCAGCCGTAAGATCGTGGTGGACTGGAACGCGCTGCGCTTCGGCAAGATCGCCAACAAGAAGGACAGCATCACGCTGGAATTGACCAAAGCGCAGGTCGCGGCCGCGCCGGAATACAAGGAAGACACGCCGATCGTGGTGCTCGGCGCGTCCGGCAGCCTTCAACCGCTGCAAGCGATTCAGTGAGGTGCCCGGAGGGCTGACCGCCTGTGCTGTTGTCGAGCAAGCCGAAACATGCAGATCGCGACGGCCCCGTTGAGCAGGACCACGTCGCCGCGCTACCGGCTGTAGGCCTTCCGGCACCGTCGCGCCAGAGCCTGCGCGGGCTCGACTGGTTCATCTTCTTCCTCGCCGATGTGCAGACCGGATTTGGTCCGTTCATCGCGGTTTACCTCACGACGCAGAAATGGACCCAGGTCGAGATCGGCCTCGTGCTGTCGATCGGCGGCATCGTCGCCCTGATCGGGCAGATGCCGGGCGGGGCAATCATCGATGCGGCGAAATCGGAACGGCTGGTGGCCGCGCTTGCGATTGCCACCATCGGCTGCTGCGCGCTGGCCTACGCCGCGATGCCGATCTTCCCAGTGGTGGTGACCGCCGCCACCCTGCATGCGATGGCGAGCTGCGTGCTGGGGCCGGCGATTGCCGCGATCAGCCTCGGCCTCGTCGGTCCGCTCGCGATCGGCGAGCGTCTTGGCCGCAATGCGCGCTTTGCCTCGCTCGGCAACGGCGTCGCGGCGGCAGTAATGGGCACCGCCGGCTATCTGCTGTCGAGCCGCTCGGTATTCCTGGTCACCTTCCTGCTCGCGATCCCGACCCTGATCGCGCTTTCGCGCATCCGCGAGCACGAGGTCGACATCGCGCGCTGTCACGGTGAGATGCCGCCTGAGGCAGCCGATCGCGGCGACACCAATGTCTGGCACCTGATTCAGCAGCGTCCGCTGATCGTGTTCGCGCTGAGCGTGCTCTTGTTGCAGCTCGCGAACGCGGCGATGATGCCGCTGATGGCGAGCGCGGTGACGGCCCGGTCGAGCCAGTGGGCGACGGTGCTCGTCGCCTTTTGCATCGTCGTCCCGCAGGCGATCGTGGCGCTGCTGTCGCCGACCGTCGGGCGCAAGGCACAACTCTGGGGCCGGCGGCCGCTGCTTCTGATCGGATTCGGCGCGTTGACGATTCGCGGTCTGTTGTTCGCAACCGTGCGCGATCCCTATCTACTCGTGCTGGTGCAGGTGTTCGACGGCCTCACCGCGGCCGTGTTCGCGGTGATGATTCCGCTGATCGTCGCCGACGTTGCCTTCGGCAGCGGTCACTTCAACCTGGCGCAGGGCATCGTCGGCACTGCGACCGGCATCGGTGCGTCCTTGAGCACCGCGCTTGGCGGCTATGTCAGCGACAAGTTCGGCAACGCCACCGCATTCATCGGACTATCCGGGGTCGCCGCGACGGGGCTTCTGCTGATTCTGTTCGTGATGCCGGAGACGCGGCGCGCGGGTATGACTGCAGCACCGGATCGTCCATCCTGGTGATGCTCAATTCGTTGCCGGCGTAGCGCCCACGCCGGCCACGCAAGCGTGCCAGCCGAAAGCGTCGAACAGTCGCCCCAGCACGGCCGTGCCGACCAGTCCGCCACAGAAATAGCAGGCAAGATAGGTGCCGCCGGCGATGCCGCGGTTGTCGGAGGCCGCCTGTCCGACGAAGCCGATATGGACGCACTGCCGATTGCGGCGGACTGAGAGCCTTGTTCGTCATTGTTTTGCGCGATGGCGATTTCGCAGGCGCGCGGTCCGGGCTATTGTCGCCATGTCTTCGTCGCGAGGCTTGCAATTGGTTGGTGAAAAAGATCTGGAGGCGTCGCTCGATAGGCTGCGCGCGAACGCGGCGGGACCGGTCGCAGGCGTGTTCGGTCCGGCCTCACTGACCTGGCAGATCGACCGGGAAGCCGTCATCTTCCTCGGCGCCGGCCGTGCGCTGCTGCTGCAACTGGCGCATCCATGGGTCGCGGCGGCGATCGCCGAGCATTCGCGCACTCTTGCCGATCCGATCGGCCGCTTCCATCGCACTTTCGACGTCGTCTTTACCATGGTGTTCGGCTCGCTGGACCGGGCGCTGCGGTCGTCGCGGCAGTTGCACCGGCGCCACAGCATGATCGTCGGCGAGATGCCCGAGACCGTCGGTCCGTTCGCGGCCGGCTCGCGCTACTGCGCCAACGACATTCCCTCGCTCCGCTGGGTCCATGCGACGCTGGTCGAGACCGCGCTGATGGCGCATGATCTGGTGCTGCCGCCACTCTCGGCGGAGGAGCGCGAGCGCTATTGGAGCGAGGCCCGGCTGTACGGCGCCCTGTTCGGACTGACGGGGGATGATCTGCCGGCGGACTGGTCGGGCTTTGCAGCCTACACCAAGGCGATGGCGCAGTCGGACACGCTGACCGTCAGCCCGGCGGCGCGCGAGATCGCGGAGCAGATCTTCAGCGGCGCCCGTCCCTGGTTGCGGCCGCCGCGATGGTATCGCGCGCTCACGGCGAGGATGCTGCCGGAACGCTTGCGAGCCGGCTTCGGATTTGAGCTCGATGAGCGGGACATCACAACTGCCGATCACGCGCTGAAATGGATACGGCGTGTCTATCCGAGATTGCCCGACAGGCTGCGCTATGTCGGGCCCTATCAGGAGGCGCAGGCGCGGCTGCGCGGCGAGCCGCAGCCCGACTGGCTGACCCGATGCCTCAACAGAGCCTGGATCGGGCGGCCGCAGATGGATGTGCGGGGGAAGTAGAGTCTCAAAGCCAAGTGTGTCCGGTCGTGCCGTTCACGGGGTGCCGTTATTCCTCCGTCATTCCGGCGGTACGATGGATTCCGGGCTGGCGCCAAGAGGCGCGCCCTGGAATGACAGTGTCGCCTCACACCGACGCCAGCTTCCGGTATAGCGCGCTGTAGCTGCCGGCCGAGATGCTCCAGGAGAACGATCGTCCCATCGCGCTGCGACGCATGGTATCGAGCTGGTCCTGCGCCATGAACGCCTCGAACGCGCGGCGGACGCCGCCGAGGAAGGATTCACGCGAGGGTCTTGAGAACAGGAAGCCGGTCTCGCCGTCAGTGATGGTTTCGGCAAGGCCGCCGGTCTGGTGTCCGATCGGCAGCGAGCCGAAGCGCTGCGCGTACATCTGGCTGAGCCCGCATGGCTCGAAGCGTGAGGGCATCAGGGTGAAATCGCTGCCGGCGAAAATACGGCGGGCCTGGGCGTCGTTGAAGCCGATCACGACCCCGATGGCGTCGGGGCGGCGCCGGTGCGCGTCGATCAAGGCTTGCTCGAGCGCCGGCTCACCGGAGCCGGTGACCACGATCTGCCCGCCGGCATCGACGATCTCGTCGGCGGCCGACAGCACGAGGTCGATGCCCTTCTGGTGCACAAGGCGGGCAACGATGCCGAACATGGGACCGCGTGAGACCGCAAGCCCGAACTGCTTGCGCACGTAGTCCGCATTCGCTTTCTTGCCGACCCAGTCGCCCGCGCCGAATTGCTGGGCGAGCTGTGCGCAGGAGCGTGGGTCCCAGCTCTCGTCGATGCCGTTGAGGATGCCGGTGAGCTCGGCCGCGTCGGAGCGGACGCGAAGCAGGCCTTCGAGGCCGCAGCCGTATTCGGCCGTCGTGATCTCGCGCGCATAGGTACCGCTGACCGTGGTGAGGTGAGAGGCATAGACCAGCCCCGCCTTGAGGAACGAGACCTGGTCGTAGAATTCGACGCCGTCAATGTGGAACGAGCTCTCCGGAGCGCCGATCCGCCGCAGCGAGTCCTTCGGGAAGAGACCCTGATAGGCGAGATTGTGGATGGTCAGGATCGACGGCAGCTTGGCGCCGCGCCAGGCGAGATAGGCCGGCACGAGCGAGGCCTGCCAGTCATTGGCATGGATCAGGTCTGCTGCCCAATTCTTGTCCAGCGTGCCCATGGCCAGCTCAGCGGCGGCCGAGGCAAGGCGCGCGAAGCGGATGTCATTGTCGGGCCAGTCGCGCCCGGATTCGTCGCCATAGGGATTGCCGGGCCGGTCGTAGAGCTGTGAGCACAACAGCACGTAGACCGGCAGGCCATCCTTGGTCGCGGCCCGTCCGAGCGAGCAGGCCGGCATCTCCGCAAATGCCGGACAGCGGCCAACGATTTGAATGTGCGTGAGTTGCTCGATGATGTCGCGATAGCCGGGCAGCATGATCCGGATATCGGCAAAGGAGCGAAGGGCGCGAGGAAGGGCCGCGGAAACGGCGCCAAGTCCGCCGACGCGGACGAAGTCGTCCATCTCTGTCGTGACGAACAAGACCCTCAAGAACAGCTGCCCTCTGCCGAGCCCGCTTGCCTCTATGCAAGAACGGGTCCAGTTGCCGTCACACTCAAATCCCCGCCCACGCGGCCTGACCGTTCGGTAAAGACTTTCCTACTCAGCCGCCGCCCTCTAGGGTCGGCGCATCAACAACAAAGAACACTGAAGGTTCCATGGGGCTCCGCGGATGCAGCTAGCAGATAAGCATGAGGGGAAGACGACAAAGGCCTTTGCGGGCCTGCGGGTCCTGGATTTTTCGACCACGATTGCCGGTCCCCATTGCACGCGGATGCTCGCCGATATGGGCGCTGAGGTCATCAAAATCGAGAGCGACGGCGGAGAGACGATGCGGACCCGACCACCGCTCCGCAAGGGTTGCAGCACCACGTTCGGCCAGCTCAATGTCGGCAAGAAGAGCGTGGTGCTCGACCTCAAATCCGAGGACGGCAAGGAGGCGGTGCGCCGGCTGGCCGCGACATCAGACATCCTCGTCGAGAACTTCCGCCCGGGGGTGATGCGCCGGCTGCGGCTCGACTACGACAGCATGCGTCAGATCAACCCAAGGCTGATCTACTGCTCGATCTCCGGCTACGGCCAGACCGGGCCCTCGGCCGAACTGCCGGCCTATGCGCCGGTGATCCATGCGGCCTCGGGCTACGACATGGCGCATCTCGCCTACCAGCCCGGCCGCAGCCGTCCCGACTATTGCGGCATCTACCATGCCGACGTCGTCACTGGCACCTACGGCTTCGGCGCGATCGCGTCCGCGCTCTATCAGCGCACCGTGACGGGCCTTGGCCAGCATATCGACGTTTCCATGCTGGAAACGATGCTGTCGCTGACGCTGACCGAGTTGCAGAGTTCGCAATTCGCCGTGAAGCCGCCGCCGCGCCCGATGTTCGGGCCGACGGAGACGGCCAGCGGCTACGTCATGATCACAATCGCCAGCGAGAAGACCTTTCGGGGTCTGATGGAGGTGATCGGCCGCCCCCAATGGATTTCCGATCCGCGCTTTTCGACCTACGCCGCGCGCCGCGAGAACTGGGCCGAGATGATGGACGGCGTCGAAGCCTGGTCACGGCAGCTCACGACCGATGCATGCCTTGCCGCGCTCGGCGCGGCCGGCGTCCCCGCCTCGGCCTATCGCACCGTGTCCGAAGCGCTGGCTGATCCGCAGCTCGCGCAACGGCAGGCGCTGTCCGAGGTGCGGGATGAAGGCGGCTCCTTCCAGGTGCTCAATTTGCCGTTCCGGATGTCGGGCGCGGACACCGCGCCAGCCGAGACGATGGCCGTGCTCGGCGAGCACACGGATGCGCTGCGCGCCGAGATCGGCCTTGCGAGCGATGCGCCAATTCCGTCAGGCAAAACGGCCGCGACGCGCTGAACGCAACGCGCCGCGGCATGCGGCGCTCGAACCCTCGTGCGTTCCTCTTGCCGTGGCGGACATTTGTCGCCAATCTCGCTCCCGAGTCATTCAACGATCCGAAACATCGGACGAGGGATCCTGGGAGGAATCATGACGAAGGCGGCTGCACTCGCACGCAAGCGCGTGCCGATTTTCCTCGTCGCGGCATTTGCTCTGGCCGCGCCTGCGCAAGCGCAGAAATCGGGCGGCAGCATCACCGTCGGACAGGAGTTGGAAATTGCAGGGTTCGATCCGCTCAAGGTCGGCGTCTACGACACCTCCACCTTCACCGCGGCCGCCGCAATCTTCGACACGCTGACGACGCTCGATGAGAAAGGGGAGGCCGCGCCAAAACTGGCGGTGTCCTGGACCCATTCCGATGATTACAAGAGCTGGACCTTCAAGCTGCGCCAGGGCGTGAGATTCCATGACGGCACGCCGTTCAACGCGCAGGCTTTCAAGGAGAATTTCGACCGGCAGAAGGACCCCGCCAACAAGTGCCGCTGCGCCTTCTACATCACCAACGTCAAGGAGGTGCTGGCGCCCGACGAGTACACCATCGTCTATAATCTCACCGATCCGGCCGTGAACCTGCCGGCGACGATAACCATCCAGAGCCAGAACAACGTCGTGCATTCGCCGACGGCCTGGAAGACCAAGGGCGACGACTATAATCGCAATCCCGTCGGCACCGGCCCCTACATGCTGAAATCCTGGACTGCGGGCGACCGCATGGTGCTGGAAAAGAACCCCGATTACTGGGACAAGGGCCGTCCCTATCTTGACCGCATCATCCTAAAGCCGCTGCCGGACGCGCAGTCGCGCTTCGCCTCGCTGCAATCCGGCGAGGCCGACATCATCTGGGACGACGAGAACGACGCCGACAACATCATGAGGGCGCAGAAGGATCCCAAGCTCACCGTGCACACCTACAAGGGCTCGGGCGCGCAGGTCTATGCCTTCAACACCAAGGTCGCGCCGTTCGACGACGTCCGCGTGCGGCAGGCGCTGGTGATGGCGATCGACCGTCCAAAAATGTCGCAGGCGATCAGCAACGGCCTGAGCCGACCCGCGAGCAATCCCTATGGCGACGGCTCCTGGGTCAAGTGCAAGGACGACGGTGCGCTGCCGTTCGATGTCGAGAAGGCCAAGGCGCTGCTCAAGGATTATGGCAAGCCGGTCGAGTTCAAGATGCTGGTGACCGCAACGCCGCGTGGTCGCATGATCGGCCAGGTGCTCCAGCAGTTCTGGAAGCGCGTCGGCGCCAACATGGAGATTGAGCAGGTCGACCAGGCCACCATTCCGTCGCGCGCCTTCGCCCGCCAGTTCCAGCTGACGCCATGGCGCATCGTCGATCTCGCCGATCCCGATCCGCAGATGTATGCGAATTTCCGCAGCGGCAGCCCACTCGCGCTCGCGGGCTTTTCAGATCCCGAGCTCGACCGGCTGCTCGATCATGCCCGCGTCACCGCTGATCCGGCACAGCGCACAGAGGATTATTGCGCGATCAGCCGCCTGATCAACAAGGAGGCGATCTGGTTCTGGACGTTCCAGAACACCTATTACGCGCTGTCGAGCGCCAAACTGAGAGGCTTTCCAAAAATCTACAACGGCGTGATCGACGTCTCGAGCACCTGGCTGGAATGAAAGCGCGATGCTGAACTTCGTCGTTCGGCGGCTCCTTGCCATCCTGCCGGTTCTGCTGGCCGTCTCGTTGCTGACCTTCCTGATCGCATCGCTGCTGCCGGGCGATCTCGCTTTGGTCATCCTCGGCGACCAGGCGACGCCGGAGAACGTTGCGGCGCTGCGCCGTGACATGGGGCTCGACCAGCCGCTGTGGTGGCGTTACCTGAGCTGGCTCGGTCATGTGTTGCAGGGCGATCTCGGCCGCTCCTTCCGCACCGGACAGACGGTGCTCCAGGCGGTGGCCGAGCGCATCCCGGTCTCGCTCCAGCTGATGCTGATGGCGGAGTTCATCGGGCTCCTGATCGGCGTGCCGCTCGCGATCGCCTGTGCCGCGCGCGCCGGCGGCGCCTTCGACCGCTTCATGACCGGCAGCGCCTTTGCCATGCTGTCGATGCCGTCCTTCCTGACCGCGATCCTCCTGATCTATCTGTTCGCGGTCGAGCTGCACTGGCTGCCGGCGACCGGCTATGTGCCGTTCACGGAGGCGCCGCTGGCCAATCTGCGCTTCTTCGTGCTGCCCGCGCTGACGCTGGCGCTGGCGGAATGGCCGGGCATCATGCGCGTGCTGCGCTCCGACATGATCGCGACCTTGCAGGAGGACTATATCGCGTTGGCCAAGGCCAAGGGCCTCAAGCCAGCGCGCATTCTGTTCGTGCATGCGCTCAAGCCGTCGTCGCTGACGCTGGTGACGGTGACCGGGATCAATATCGGCCGCTTGCTCGGCGGCACGCTGATCGTGGAATCGATCTTTGCGCTGCCTGGCATCGGCCGGCTGCTGGTCGGCGCGATCTATACCCGCGATCTTGTCATTCTCCAGGGCGTGGTGCTGCTGGTCGCCTGCGGCTTCGTGCTCGTGAACTTCATCGTCGACATGCTCTACGCCGTGCTCGACCCCAGGATTCGCCATGGCCACGCTTGAGCTCTCGATGCAGGGGGATGCGACGTCCGCGCCCGCTCGCGGCAGGCATAAGTTCGGCCTGCTGTTTTGGCTCGCGAGCGGCTGGCTCGCGATCGTTCTTGCGCTCGCGATCCTCGCGCCGGTGCTGCCGCTGCAGAACCCGACCGACATGGACATGCTGGAGCGCCGCGCGGCGTTCTCCGGAGAGCACTGGCTCGGCACCGACGGGCTCGGCCGCGACGAGTTCGCTCGCCTGATCTTTGGCGCGCGGGTGTCGCTGACAGTCGGGCTGATCGCGCCGATGATCAGTCTCGTTTTCGGCGGCGCGCTCGGCCTGCTCGCCGGCTATTTCCGCGGCCGGTTCGAGATGCTGGTGGTCGGCAGCATGGACGTGTTGCTGGCCTTTCCGCCGCTGATCTTCGCGCTGGCCGTGACCGCCTATCTCGGCCAATCCGTCCCCAATCTCACCTTGATCCTCGGCGTGCTCGGCATTCCCGCCTTCATGCGGGTGGCACGCGCGGCAACGCTGACGCTGGCGCGGCGGGAATTCGTGATTGCAGCAGAGGCGCTCGGCGCCAGCCATGCCCGCATCATCTTGCGCGAGCTGCTGCCGAACGTGATCCTGCCGCTGCTCGCCTTCTTCCTGCTCGGTGTCGCCGTCACCATCGTGGTCGAGGGCGCGCTGTCCTTCCTCGGTCTCGGCGTGCCGCCGCCGATGGCGAGCTGGGGCAGCATGATCGGCGAAGGACGCGACAGTCTCGACATCGCGCCGCGGCTCGCCTTCCTGCCGGCGGCGGCGCTGTTCCTGACCGTCCTGGCCTTCAACCTTGTCGGCGATACCTTGCGGGCGCTGACCGACCCGCGTCAGGGGGCATTGTGAGCGCGCCGCTCCTGAGCATCGAGCACGTCGCGGTCGAGCTGCCGACACCGCGCGGCAATCTGCGTGCTGTGGATCACGTCGACCTGTCGCTGGCGGCCGGCCGCACGCTCGGCATCGTCGGTGAGTCTGGCTGCGGCAAGACCATGCTGTCGCGCGCGGTGCTCCAGCTGCTGCCGAAGAAGGCGAAGCTCACCGGCCGGGTGATATTCGACGGCGAGGATCTGGTGCGGCTCGATGCGGAACGGCTGCGGCGCTTGCGTGGGCGCGATCTGGCGGTCGTGTTCCAGGATCCGATGACCTCGCTCAATCCGGTGCTCACCATCGGCACCCAGCTGATGGAGACGATCCAGGAGCATCTCGAGCTGGATGCCGCGGCGGCACGGAAGCGCAGCATTGAGCTGCTGGCGGCCGTTGGCATTCCGGCACCGGAGCAGCGGCTCGCGCAATACCCGCATCAATGCTCCGGCGGCATGCGCCAGCGCATCGCGATCGCGATCGCGCTGTCCTGCGAACCGAAGCTGCTGATCGCGGACGAGCCCACCACGGCACTCGACGTGACCATCCAGGCGCAGATTCTCGATCTCCTGGCGCGCGAGCAGCGCCGCCGTCACATGGCGATGATCATCATCACCCATGATCTCGGCGTGGTCGCCGGCCGGGCCGACGAGGTCGCCGTGATGTATGCGGGCAGGGTGGTGGAGCGCGCACCGACGTCGGCGCTGTTCAAGCGCATGCATATGCCCTACACCGAGGCGCTGCTGGCGGCGATTCCGAAGTTGGACACCGCGCCGCATACGCTGCTGCCTGCGATCTCCGGCCGTCCGCCGGACCCGACACGGCCGCTGCGTGGCTGCTCCTTTGCGCCGCGCTGCCGCTATGCCGCGGGGCGCTGTCACGAGGCCAAGCCCGAACTGAAGGGCGCGGAGATGCCGGAGCATCTCTATGCCTGCTTCTATCCGATCCGGATGGCCGAGGGGATCGGCGCATGATGCAGCTTGCCGTGCGCCCCGAGCCGCTGCTGAACGTCGACAATCTCGTCGTCGAATATGGTCTCGGCAACAAGACGGTGCATGCCGTCTCCGGTGTCAGCTTCGAGGTCGCGCGCGGCGAGACGCTGGGGCTGGTCGGTGAATCCGGCTGCGGCAAGTCGACGCTGGGGCGTGCGGTCCTGCAATTGCGTCGCGCCAGGTCCGGGCGCGTGATGTTCGACGGCCAGGATCTGACGGCGATGGAGGGCGAGGCGCTGCGCAAGATGCGCCGCCGCGTGCAGCTGATCTTCCAGGATCCGATCGCCTCGCTCAACCCGCGCCGGCGTATCGGCGACATCGTCGCCGAGCCGCTGATCATCGCCGGCGTCAAGGATGCTGCCGAGCGCAAGCGGCGCGTTCACGAGGTGCTCGTCGCGGTCGGGCTCGATCCCGATATCGTGGCGGGCCGTTTGCCGCATGAATTCTCCGGCGGGCAGTGCCAGCGCATCTGCATCGCGCGGTCGCTGGTGCTCAATCCTGAGTTCATCGTCTGTGACGAGCCCGTCTCGGCGCTCGACGTCTCCATCCGCGCGCAGATTCTCAATCTGCTGGAGGAGATGAAAGCGCGCTTCGGCCTGACGCTGCTGTTCATCGCGCATGATCTCGCGGTGGTCAAAGCGGTCAGCGACCGTGTCGCGGTGATGTATCTCGGCCGGCTCTGCGAGGTCGGGCCGTCGGAGCAATTGTTCGCAAGGCCTGCGCATCCCTACACGGACCTGCTGTTGCGGGCGATCCCGGTGCCGGATCCGGACGTGCGTCCCGCCGAGAGTGTGGCGACCGGCGAGCCGCCATCGCCGATTGCGCCGCCGTCCGGCTGCCGCTTCCGCACCCGCTGTCCGCGCGCCGATCAGCAATGCAGCGCGCAGATACCGGAGTTGCGCGAGGTCGCAATCGGCCAGTTCGCGGCTTGCCATCATCCGCGGGCCTAAACTAAGACGACTTCGGGGTTTGTCTCGTCGCGTCGGCCATGGCATGGTGGCGCGACAACAAGAACATGCCGGGAGGATGTCGATGAAGAGCTTCAAGGTCGCCGATTTCAAGGCGCCGCTGCAGGAGGTCGACGAGCCCACGCCGCAGCCGTCGGGTACCCAGGTTCTGATCAAGGTCAAGGCGGCCGGCGTCTGCCACAGCGACCTCCACATCTGGGAGGGCGGCTACGATCTCGGTCACGGTCGTAAGCCGCTGTCGCTGAAGGACCGTGGCATCAATTTGCCGCTGACGATGGGCCACGAGACGGTCGGCGAAATTTTGGCGTTCGGTCCCGACGTGAAGCCGACCGACCAGGGCGACCTCAAGCTCGGCGATGTCGGCCTGGTCTATCCCTGGATTGGTTGCGGCAAATGCGCCACCTGCCTCGGCGGCGACGAGAACATGTGCCTGACGCCGCGCTCGCTCGGCGTCTATTGCGATGGCGGTTATGCCGATCACATGCTGGTGCCGCATCCGCGCTATCTGCTCAATCTCCGGGGGCTCGATCCCGCGACAACCGCCCCCTACGCCTGCTCGGGCGTCACCACCTACAGCGCGCTGAAGAAGGTCGAGCAGCATTTCGACACGCCGATCGTGATGTTCGGCGCCGGCGGCCTTGGCCTGATGGCGCTGTCGCTCTTGAAAGCGATGGACGGCAAGGGTGCGATCATGATCGACATCGATGCGAAGAAGCGCGAGGCGGCGGAAAAGGCCGGTGCGCTCGCGACCGTCGATCCCAAGGCGTCGGATGCGCTGGAGCAACTCGCCAAGAAGGCGGGCGGTCCGATCCGCGCCGTGATCGACCTCGTCGGCAACGCCGCGACGACGCAGCTCGGCTTCGACTGCCTGACCAAGGGCGGCAAGCTCGTCATCGTCGGCCTGTTCGGCGGCGGCGCGACCTGGGCGCTGCCGCTGATTCCGATCAAGGCCGTGACGATCCAGGGCAGCTATGTCGGCAATTTGCGCGAGACGCAGGAATTGCTCGATCTGGTGCGAACGAAGAAAGTGCCACCGATCCCGGTGACGCCGCTGCCGCTCGCCAGGGCCAACGACGCGCTGGTGCAATTGCAGCAGGGCGCGGTGGTCGGGCGCACCGTGCTGACGCCGTAGTTTCACATCGTCGTTCCGGGGCGATGCAAAGCATCGAACCCGGAACCTCGAGATTCCGGGTTCGGTCCTGCGGACCGCCCCGGAATGACATCCCTGGATCAGGAACGTCCATGTCCGCAAATAACGCCTTCCACATTGCCGTGCTGGCCGGTGACGGCATCGGACCCGAAGTCATGGCGCCGGCGATCGAGGTGCTGCGCAGGATCGAGCAGAAATCGGATTTGAGCTTCCGCTTCACGGAGGCCCCGGCCGGCGCCAACAATTATCTCGCGACCGGAAAGTCGATGCCCGACACCACGATCAAGCTGTGCGAGGAGGCGGACGCGATCCTGCTCGGTGCCTGCGGGCTGCCGTCGGTGCGCTACCCCGACAACACCGAGATTGCGCCGCAGATCGAGCTGCGCTTCATCTTCGATCTCTATGCCGGCGTGCGTCCGGCGCGGCTCATTCCGGGCGTGCCGAGCCCGATCGTCGGCGCCGAGCAACGCGGCATCGATCTCGTCGTGATCAGGGAGTCGACCGAAGGCCTGTTCGCCTCGATGGGCAAGGGCATCGTCACCCATGAGGACGCGCGCGAGACCATGGTGATCACGCGCAAGACGTCCGAGCGACTGTTCGAGTTTTCGTTTCGCCTTGCCGAGCGGCGCAGGGCGCGCGGCAAGCCCGGTGCACTCACCTGCGTCGACAAGGCGAACGTGTTTAAGGCTTTTGCCTTCTTCCGCGGCATCTTCGACGAGATCGCCAAGACGCATCCGGAGGTGAAGACCGACCGGCTCTATGTCGATGCCTGCTCGGCGATGCTGGTGAAGCGTCCCTGGGATTTCGACGTGATGGTGATGGAGAACATGTTCGGCGACATCGTCTCCGACATCACCGCGAGCCTGATCGGCGGCCTCGGCATGGCGCCGTCGGCCGATATCGGCGACAAGTACGCGGTGTTCCAGCCCTGCCACGGTACCGCGCCCGACATTATGGGGCAGGGCAAGGCCAATCCCACCGGCATGATCCTGTCGGCGGCGATGATGCTGGACTGGCTCGCCGACAAGCACGGCATCGAGAGCGCGGCTGAGGCCGGCGAGACGATCGAGCGTGCGGTGGACCAGGTCTATGCCGGCGGCATCAAGCCGATGGAGTTCGGCGGCAGCAACGGCACGGCGGACATTACGAAAGCGGTGCTCGCGGCGCTGTAGCCAAAGAAAGGGCCCCCTTGGGGCCCCTTTGTCGTTCACCAGCGGCGCCAGTGGTGGTGACGCCAGCCCCACGGACGCGGACCGTAGAAGCGCGGACCGCCGTAAAAACCGTAGGCGCGGTAATAGTTCGGACGCCACCAGCAGCGGCCCCAGGGGTTACAGACCCAGCGCACCTGTTCGACTTCAGCGGCCGGGCCGCTCGCAATCTTGTCCGCCTGCGGAATGCCGTTCGGCATTGCCGCGAGCGCGGGGCCCGAGGCGAGCGCCGTACCGCCCAAGGCAGCCAGACCAAGCACAGCAAATTTGAGTGTCATCGCAATCTCCCTCATTGGTGGCGGGAGAACTTTCGACAGATCAACTGGTTGCTGATGCATTGAAAAGCGCGAGGAATTTAATCTTCCTGAACGTCGGTTCAGCTTCAGCGCCCCTGGAACTTGGGCCTGCGCTTTTCCATGAAGGCCTGCCGGCCCTCACGAAAATCCTGGGAGTCCATGCAGGCGTTACCGATCGTCTTGATCGTGTCCATGTCGCGCTGGCTCTCGTCCTTCAGAACTTGCGCGATGGTGATCTTGGCGGCCTTGATTGCGAGCGGCGCGTTTTCGGAAATGGTCTGCGCGATTCCCATGGTCTCGCCCCAGAGTTGATCGTCGGGGATCACGCGCTCGACGAGGCCGATGCGCAGCGCCTCGGAGGAATCGATGCGCATGCTCGTGTACATCAACAGGCGCGCCCAGGACGGGCCGACCAGCGACACCAGGTGCCGCAAGCCTTCATAGCCATAGGCGATGCCGAGCCTGGCCGCGGGAATGCCGAACTGGCTGTCGTGCGAGGCGATGCGGATGTCGGCAAGCATCGCGACCTGCATGCCGCCGCCGAGGCAAAAACCCTGGATGCAGGCGATGGTCGGCTTGGGATAATCAGCGAGCAGCGCGCGCTGGGCGGCGCTGCGCTTGGCGTACTCCTCGGACGCCGCCGCGTTGTGCCGCGTCTTCTCGAACTGGCTGATGTCCGCGCCCGACACGAACGCCTT
Organism: Bradyrhizobium sp. 164; assembly: GCF_023073715.1. GTDB lineage: Bacteria > Pseudomonadota > Alphaproteobacteria > Rhizobiales > Xanthobacteraceae > Bradyrhizobium. Next base: position 62,351 of record NZ_JADPKA010000097.1, on the reverse strand, counting down.
GCCGCCGGCACCGCGGAGGATCACGACGCGCACGGTCTCGTCGTCGCGCAGGCTGGTCAGCGCCTCGCCAAATCCCTCCCACATCTCCAGCGACATCGCGTTGCGTTTGTCGGGATTGTTGAAGGTGATCACGCCGACGCCGCCGGTCGTGTGCTTGAGGATCTTGCGGTCGGCGTAAGCGGTTTCTGTCGTGTCGGTCATGTCGGACATCGCGCGTTCGCTGTCGTTGGCGAGGCAATGTGCGGCGCGGGCGCCGCCGCGGTCAACCGGGTAGGGCGAGGTGTATTGCATCCGCCTGTGCTGCGATCGCATGGCGCGGCGAGGGGGCAGCAAAACCCGCGGGCGAGTGGCAGTAATTGCATGAAAAAGGAGCGGTCATGCCGCCCCGAGAAGGCCGCGCGCACCCCGCGCGGGCTCAGATACAGCCAATCCGCTCGTTCAATCCGGCCGCGCCCCGTGACGCGACGGATTGAACATCGGCCGTTGAGGCCAGAGCGTCGATCGAATCAGGCTTCGTTCGCTGCGATCGATTCCATCAGCGAGACGAGCTGACGCTGCACCGTCTGGTCCTTGATCTTGCTGTAGGCGCGCAGCAGCCGGAGGCTGAAGGCGCTGTCGAGGAAGAGCAGGCTCTCCACTTCGCGCGCCTTGTTGTCGCCGTCATAGAAGAAGGTCACAGGCACGTCGAGGGCGGTGGCGATCTGCTGAAGCCGCGCCGCACCGACGCGATTGACGCCCTTCTCGTATTTCTGGACCTGCTGGAAGCTGACGCCAAGCTTCTCGCCGAGCTCGGCCTGCGAGATCTTCATCTCGACGCGCCGCAGACGGATCCGCTTGCCAAGCTCAATGTCCGGCTTGCCGGCACTGCGCTGCTTCATTCTCTTCGCCGCTGTTTTCATACTTCTCACCGTTGTTCTTCGGTTGAAAATCCCCCGAAGAGCTGGGTCAGGGGTTCGCCCATATACGAGTCGTTGAATTCATGCGGATGCACGAACTCTTCCTTAAACCACGGGAAGCGAGCCGGATTGAAAGCCTCGATCAGCCAGTCAATCATGTGCCGCACGCGCGGAATCCGGCCGCTACCGGGATGGTAGGACAGCCAGATGTCCAGCGGTCGGTTCAGCTCGACCTCCAGTGGAATCAACTTCCCGCCAAGCGCAATGGCGTAGCTCGGAAATACGCCGATTCCGGCGCCATTCGCGACCGCCCAGTAGTTAGCGCTCGAGACGTTGGTCTTCATGACCAGAAGGTCACGCTCCGACACGCCCGGGAAGAAACTCTCGAAAGATTCCTTGGCGGCGAGCTGGTCGGCGAATTGGAGCACCAAGCGGTGCTTGATCAATTCGGCTGCCGAGCGCGGCGCGCCATGTTTTGCGATGTATTTCTCCGAGGCCCAGAACATCAGATGCATACGGCCGAGCCGCACCAGCTTGACGTCGAGGGCCGAGGGACGCGACAGATGGATGGCGACGTCGGCCTCGTGGCGGGAGACGTCGGCCGAACGCATCGCGCAATGCAGGTCGACCAGGATCTTCGGATAGGCTTGCTGGAATTCAACCAGCCGCGGTGCGAGCCAGAACGTCCCTAGTCCCTCGGTGACGGCGACGCGGACTTCGCCGGACAGGGCATTGGCCGTCGAATCGCTGGTCCGCAGCACGTCGAAGGCCGCCGCCTCCATGCGCTCGACGGCGGAGACCACCGTCGCACCTTCGTCGGTCAGATGGGTGCCGTGGACGTCGCGGGTGAACAGGGTGGTGCCGGTCTGACGCTCGAAATCATCGATCCGGCGACGGACGGCGTTGATCGACAGCGACAGGCGTTCGGCCGCCGAGCGGAAACTTCCACATCGGACGACTTCCAGGAATATGCGGGCCGCGTCCCAATCGGAGAGGCCGCTGATATTTGTTTTTGGGCGTTCTTCCAGCGGAACGCCCCTTTCCGCCAAGGAGTGCATACAATTCCCTTCGGTTTGCTAAACTGGCAGAATCTGGCGCAAACTACAACCACGGCGGGTTGCGGGGTGATGAGTTTTGAACGTCATCCTTACTGCGGCGCGAGCGGTATTTGAGTGCTGCCGGGGTTGGAATCGGGCAGACTGTTGCTCGTTTGAGGGGTCATTGCGTGAGTTCCGTTGCGAGCCTTGAGATGGCTGCGGGATTGTCGGAGCTGTCCGCAATGGACGTTCATGCGCGCGAGCCGTTGCCATCGTCCCGGATGGATCAATCGCTGCACACCAGACGTTTGGTCCCGGATCGCTCCGATGGTTGCCGGTGGCGTCGTGGGACGATGTTGGCGGGAACCGCGGTTTCACCGCAGAGACACACTGAAATCGTGTTCAGAGGCTCAGAGGCCTCATGTTATCCTTGTCGCTCCACGGGGGCCGAAGGGGTCGTCACAACCACGTCTCGCAGGCCGATTTAACGGAAAGAACGCCGGTGTCGCATTCAGACGAACATTTGCAGTCGGTGCTGGAAACGCTCGAGGAGTGCCGCAGGGTTCTCAATGCGAGCAACAGCCGCGAGTCGGCCGAGCTGCTGTCCATTGTCATTCTCGACGTCAGGATGAAGCTAAAAGGCATTGACGATGCCGATCTCAAGGCATTGTGCGACGAAATGCTGCGGAGCGCTGCGAGCGAACCGCCGTCCCCTTCCAAGCAGACGCAGGTCCAGCCCCGGCGTCCGCTGCTCCGCGTGGTGAAGTAGCCGCGCCGCCGAGTCTCGCTTTTCGGCGAGATTTGAGCGCATCCCGATGCCGCATCTGTGATCAGGGGCGGCATCGGGAGGAGCCCTGGATTTCGCGCACCTCTGTTGCGCATTCTTAGCCATCGGTTACACCAGAGCCGGTTCGGTCCGGTCCGCGCGCGTTCCCCGCGCCTCGTGCCGGGCCTGAGATGGCTCCGACTGCATCATGCAAAATGTTTCGATTCCGGCGGCGCTGATTGCCGGCCTGGTCAGCTTCCTCTCGCCGTGCGTCCTGCCTTTGGTCCCGCCCTATCTGATCTATCTTACGGGCGCCACGATCGAGCATGTCGAAAGCGACCAGCCGGCCGCGGCGTCCAAGCGCGCGATCATGATGTCGGCACTCCTGTTCGTGCTTGGCTTCTCGACCGTGTTCGTGGCGCTCGGTGCCAGTGCCTCGCTGATCGGAGGCCTGATCCGCGCCTGGTCGGCCGAGCTGTCGATTCTCGCAGGCATCGTCATCATCATCATGGGCCTGCACTTCCTGGGACTGACGCGGATCGGCCTGTTGATGCGCGAGGGCCGGCTGCCGATCCCGAAGCCCGTCGGGCTCTGGGGCGCCTACATCATGGGGCTCGCCTTTGCGTTCGGCTGGACGCCCTGCATCGGCCCGATCCTCGCCGCGATCCTGTCGATTGCCGCGGCCGAAGCGACGGTCACCAAGGGCGCGGGCCTGCTCGCTGTCTATTCCGCGGGCCTCGGCATTCCCTTCTTGATCGCCGCCCTGATGATCGAGCAGTTCTCCGCGCTGTTCGCACGGATGAAGGGCCAGCTCGTCAACGTCGAGCGCGCCATGGGCGTATTGATGGTGATCACCGGCATCGGCTTCCTCACCGGCGCGGTGTCGAACGTGAGCATCTGGCTGCTGGAGACGTTCCCGGCGTTGCAGACGATCGGGTAGATTGGCTATTTCTCGCTGCAGGTCAGGCAACCGCCCGACTGATGAAAGCCTGACATCAGCTCTGTGAACATGAAGACGGCGCTGAGACGAAGCAAAGACGCTACGGAGTTTGTACGATCCGAGCGTTTTCGTTTTCGCGCTTCTCAGCAGGGGTCGCAACGCTCTGATCAACAGAGCGAGGACGCCCGCCAGGCGGCGAAAGCTTTTGCTTCGAGGATCTGCACATGGTTGATTCTCATCGCCGATGCCCCTTCATTCCGTTCACCGCATCTCATCCAGCGCGCACGTCACCGTGCAGACGACGCCGCGCGGCAGGAAGTCGACGGTTGCCTCGCCGCCGAGCTGGTCGCGCGCGCTGCGCTCGATCAGGCGCGAGCCGAAGCCGCGTTGCACTGGGGCCGTCACCGGCGGTCCGCCGATCTCGGTCCAGATCAGCCGCAGCCGCGGCTTCGGCGCATCGGCGATGACCTCCCAGTCCAGGGTCACCCGGCCGGTCTCGTTGGACAGCGCGCCGTATTTCGCGGCGTTGGTGGCGATCTCGTGCACGATCATCGACAGCACCACGGCGAGCCGCGGCGACAGCGGCACAGCCGGGCCGGCCATGCGGATGCGGTCGGGCTTGGCGAGCAGGAACGGCTGAATTGCGCGGGCAATAACGCCTCTCAGCTCCGAGCCCGCCCACTTCTCCTGGCTCAAGAGATTGTGCGCTTCGGCCAGCGCGCCGAGCCGTCCCTCGAACTTGGTCCGCTCGTCCCGGCTGGCGCTGCGGAAGGTCTGCACCGCGATCGCCTGCATCAGGGCCAGCGTGTTCTTGACCCGGTGGTTGAGCTCCTCAATCAGCAGATTGTGCAGCATCTCACCGCGCGCAATCGTGGTCGCCATCCTGACTGCGAAGGTCAGGCCGGTCAGCAGCAGGATGCCGCCGATCAGGCTGGTGATGGCGATGTTGTGCCAGAGCGGCGCGATCAACGAGCTCTCGGCGACGCCAGCCACGACCGTCCAACCGGTTAGGTGCGACCTGGTAAAAGCTGAGGAGAGCGCGATCCCGTCGAGCGAAACGGTCGAAAGGGCTGCCTCCGACGTCCGAGACATCGCATCGTATAGCGCGCCGGAAGCCTGCTTGCCGACCGTCTCGGCAGGGTTCGGTGCGCGCGCGAATACGACGGCCTTGGTGTCGAGCAGGGCCACTGTCCAAAGCCGGTCGGGGCGCTGCTTCTCCAGCAGCTCCTGAAAGATGCTGATCGGCGGGCTGAAGCAGAGATCGTAGATCACCTCGCCATCGCGCAATACCGGGACCTCGACGGTGAGCACCTGCCGCCCGTTGATCGCGCCGGTGAACAGGTCGGAATATTGCGGCGACCTGGTTGCGAATACCTTTTCGATGATCTCCAGATTGCCGCGCCGCGGCAGGCTCGCGATGTCGTCCGTCGTCGAGGAGAACAACAGCCGGCCCTTGCGGTCGGAGATCAACACGAGACCGCCCTTGCCATACTGGTCGAGGAAGCCGAGCGCGATGCGGCGGAAGTTCTGGAAGTCGTCGTTGCGCAGCGAATTCGTCAGCGCCAGGACCTGCAGGCCGCCGGTCATCCGCTGCACTTCGGAGTCCAGCACAAGGCGCATGCTGCGCACGTTCTCCAGCACGCGGCTGGTCGCGTCAGTTCGATCCTGCTTGTAATTGTAGACGGCGATGCCGACCGCGAAAATGATCAGCGGCAACATCGTTCCCGCGACCAGGAGAGCGAGCCGGACCGGCAGGGTAAGCTTTGACAAACGCGGGCGTCCCGATTCCAGCGCAGCGGCGCTAGATTATGGTTTTGGCAAGACCATAAGGGCAGCACTTCTCCGGCGCCACGATTTTTCGCATCCGCGAGCAGGCCGGGAGATTTTGGGATGCAGCCGGGGCGGGGGTCAGATCATCGCGATCGCGGTCAATAGCAGGCACGTGGCGTAGACAGCCGCCAGACTGAGCCCGGCGATCCGGGCCTCTCGATGCGATTTCATGCGGTCAACTCCAAGTGGGCGGCCGCCGCTGGGGACAGCCGCCGGAGGTCACGTCGTGATCAATCGATTTCCTGAACGACCGTGCGTGAACCCGGATCCACCAGCATCACGCGATCGCCGAAATAGACATAGCGGTACTTCGTCAGCGACGGCCCCCAATCCGCCGGAACGGCCTCAAGCTCGACGTCACCCGGCACCGTCGCGCCGACGACAATCTTTTCCTTCGTCGTCACCGGACGGACGCGGTGCTCGGTGATGTAGGATTTGATCTTGGTCCGGTATTGCGGCTCGATCTGAACTGTCGCCGCGTGACCGGTTCCGGTGGTGGTCACCACAGTGGACTGCGCGAAAGCGCTGGTCGAAATCAGGACCGCCGCAGCGGACAGCAGGAACAGTTTTTTCATCTCGTTCTCCTCAAAAGAATTAAGTGTGCCACCAACAACTTGGGGTGAGCGAGGTTCCCAGCCCAGGGAACAAGTTGCCGCTTTTTCCCGTTGTAAATTGACCGGGCCAAACTGCCCGGAAGTTGGAGGAGGAAAACATGAAGCTGAAGATTGCGACCGCAGCACTGATGGTTGTTGCTTTCTCCATGCCAGCGTTCGCGGCCGACGAGTTCTACGTCGTCCAGGACGTCAAGACCAAGAAGTGCACTGTCGTCGATAAGAAGCCGACAGACGCCTCCATGACCGTCGTCAGCCCTTCGGGCACGGTCTACAAGACGCGTACCGAGGCTGAGAGCAGCATGAAGACCGTCAAGGTCTGCACATCCAATTAGGGAGAGTGTTGATGCCCGTATTTATTCTCTGGGCCGTGCCGGCGATCGTTGTGATCGGCGGCGGCATCTATCTGATTGGCCACATGCACTAGGCCTCTCGCGGGAGGCGGGCGGACCTCTGCGTGCAGCGCACAGGCCCGCAAGCCTTCCGCTTTTACGAGAGCCGGAAGTGGCGCATGCGGCCTTGCGCCAGCAGGAACGCGAGTTGCAGTGCAACAGATCGCGCAGGCGCAGCTCTACGACGAAGAGGAGCGACAACGTACGCGAAATGACTTCCGTCCCGCCGTAGTTTTTCATACGCTCCCCGAACGCCGGCCGTAAGCCGGCCGCGCTCACGCCCCGGCCACAGGGGCGGAGCATCAAAGGGAGGGGAGACGATGAAGCGAAGGTCATTTCTCGCTGGTATCGGTGCGACCGCTGCGGCGGCTACGATCGGCATGCCGTCGATCCTCAGGGCGCAAGCACCGATCACGCTGAACGGCGCCGTCCAGTTCAACGACGATCATGCCTTCAACCGGGCGCTGATCCGGTTCGAGGAGCTGGTGAGGAAGTACTACGGCAAGCCCGTCAACTTCACGCTGCACAAGAACTCCTCGCTCGGCCTCGAGAAGCAATATTTCGAGTATATGTCGCAGGGCAAGGCGGTCGATTACGGCATCGTCTCGCCGGCCCATATGTCGACCTTCGCCAAGGCGGCCCCATTCATCGATGCGCCCTTCGTGTTCAAGGGCATCGAGCACATGAACAAGGTCGTCGAGGCCAATATCCTGACACCGATCGCCGACGAGGTCGCGGCGAAGGCCGAGGTCGTTCTGATCGGTTATGCCGGCGGTGGCATCCGCAACATCTTCGCCAACAAGCCGCTCAAGAATCTCGCCGATCTTAGGGGTCTCAAGGTTCGCGTGCAGGGCGCGCCGATCTGGTCGAAGACGTTTGCGGCGGTCGGCATGAGCCCGACGGTGATCGCCTATAACGAGATCTACAACGCGATTCAGAATGGTGTGATATCGGCCGGCGAAAACGAGGCGGCCGGCGTCGAAGCGATGAAGTTCTATGAAGTGGCCCCGCATCTCAGCCTGACGCAGCACGCGGTGTCGATCCGGCCGATCTGCTTCTCGGTGAAGACGCTGAAGACCTTGCCGAAGGATCTGCAGGACGCGATCATGAAGGCCGGCAAGGAGGCAGGCGACTACGGCCGTCAGCTCGAGTCGAGCGAAGAGGTCGTCAAGCTCGACACGCTCGAGAAGGCCGGCAAGCTCAAGCGCGTTCCCTTCGAGGAGCGCGACGCCATGAAGAAGCTCGCCGATCCCGTGATGGCCACCTACGCCAAGGAAATTGGTGCCGAAGCCATTTTCGAGAAGATCAACGTCGTCTGAGGTCGCTCTGTCCGCCGACATTAGTCCGGGCAGGCCCCGCTTCTTGCCCGGAAGGCGGATGAACTGCCGCAGGGAGCCCCAATGTCTGAAATGCCCGTCCCGTCCACACCGTCGTTGTGGCGTCGCGTCACGGCGGCCTATGGGAAGCTGCTGGAATTCCTGCTGGCCGCCAGCGTCGGTATCCTGGTTCTTCCGGTCACGCTGCAAATCATCTCGCGCTACACGCCCTTCATTCCTTCCTACATCTGGACGGAGGAGATGGCGCGGTTTCTCTTCATCTGGACGATCATGATCGGGGCCATGGTCGGTGTGCGGGAAGCGCAGCATTTTGAGGTCGACGTGTGGCCCAATCTGTCGCGGCGATCGGAGGCCGCGGTGCGGATCCTCGCCCGTCTCGGCGTGCTGGCATTGGCGCTGGTGTTCCTATTGGCCGGCATGGAGTTTACCCGCTTCGCCTGGAACAGAACTTCGGAATTGGCCGATCTGCCGCTTTGGTTGATTCACATTGCCTGGCCCGTGACCGGCGCGACGTGGATCGTCTTTGCAGGCGAACAGATCATTGATGAAATGCGCGTTCTGGTTGGGGCGGGGCGATGAGCGGCAATGTACTCTCTGCTGGACAGGCCGCGATGGTGCTGTTCGGGGTTTTCATCGGCCTGCTCATCGTGCGCGTGCCGGTCGCTTTCGCGCTCGGCCTTGCCTGCGTGCCGATCCTGCTGATCGAGCCGCACCTGTCACTGATGACGCTCGCGCAGGAGACCTTCAACGCGTACAATTCATTCATCCTGCTCGCGGTCCCGTTTTTCCTGCTGACGGCGAATCTGATGAGCATCGGCGGCATCACCGACCGCCTGGTGGTGCTATCGCGATCGTTGGTCGGGCACTGGCCGGGATCCCTGGCGCAGATCAACGTCGTGCTGTCGGTGTTCTTTGCAGGAATCTCCGGGTCCTCCACCGCCGACGCGGCGAGCCAATCAAAGATCTTCATCGATGCACAGACCAAGGAAGGCTACGATCTCTCCTTTTCCATCGCCATCACCGCGGTTTCTGCGGTGCTGGCTGTCATCATCCCGCCGTCGATCCTCATGATCGTCTGGGGCGGGCTGATCTCGACCTCGATCGCGGCGATGTATCTGGCCGGCATCGTGCCGGGCCTGCTGATCGCGGGCGCGCAGATGGCAACGGTGCACGTCTATGCCGTGCGCCGCGGCTACCCGACCTATCCGAAGGCGACCTGGGTCGAGATGCGATGCGCCATTTGGCGGTCGATACCAGCGCTGATGACTCCGTTCATCATCGTCGGCGGCATTCTGCTCGGGTGGTTCACTGCAACCGAGTCCGCCTGCGTCGCGGTGCTCTATTCCGTCGCGCTCTCGGCGTTCTTCTATCGCGAGACAGGCCCGCGCGAATTATACAAGGCCCTGCTCGATACCGGGCGCCTTTCCGGCGTGGCGCTGTTTTGCGTCGGCACCGCGAGCGCGTTTGGCTGGCTGCTTGCCTATTACAGGATCCCGCAAGAGCTGCTGGCCAACGTCTCGACATGGGGCATGGGCAGCGTCGGGGCCGGCTTCTTCATCGCCTTCTGCTTCCTGGTGGTGGGCTGCTTCCTCGACGCCATCCCGGCGATCATCATCGTCGGCACGGTGCTGGAGCCGCTGGCTAAATCCGTCGACCTCCATCCGGTCCAGTTCGCGATCATCTCCATCGTCTCGCTGGCCTTCGGACTGGTGACGCCGCCCTATGGTCTATGTCTGATGATCGCCTGTTCGATCGCGGGCGTGCGGCTGCGTTATGCTCTGAAGGACACGGTGATCATGCTGATTCCGATGCTGCTCGTGCTGGCGGCGCTCATCGTTTGGCCGAGCGTGTCGCTGTTCTTGCCGCGTCTGATCGTGCCGGAGATGCTCAAATGAGCGTCTGATGGCGCGATCCCGCGGCCAAGGCCGCGGGATCCATTCCATCCCTTACAGATTGCTCTCGGTGATCGCGGCGTAGACCATGCTGCGCAGCTCGCGACGGATCGGATAGGCGCTCGAGGGCAATACCTGCGTCATGAAGATCGTGATCAGCTCTTCGGCGGGGTCGATCCAGAACGAGGTCGTCGCCGCGCCGCCCCAATTGTATTCGCCGGGGCTGCCGGCGATCAGCGTGTCGGCCGGGCGCATGGTCACGGCAAAGCCAAGGCCGAAGCCGATTCCGTTATAGGCAGCTTCCGAAAACAGCGAGCGTGACACCTCGGGCAGGAAGCGTCCGCCCGGAATGTGGTTGCTCGTCATCAGCGCCAGCGTCTTCGGCCCGATCAGCCTGACGCCGCCGAGCTCGCCACCGTTGAGCAGCGCGCGGCAGAAGGTGAGATAATCGGCGACCGTCGAGCACAGCCCGCCGCCGCCGGAGATGAAGGAGGGCGGCGACAGGAACGAGCTGGTTGCCGGATCATCCTGGAGCGTCAGGCCCTCGCGCCGCTGGCCGGCATGGAACGTCATTCCGCCGCCTGGATCGGCGGAATAGCAGGCCGCGAAACGATGCGCCTTCGAGGCTGGCACGTGGAAGTCGGTGTCGGTCATGCCGAGTGGATCGAGGATGCGCGCTTTCAGGAACTGCTCGAACGGCATGCCTGAAATCTTGGCGACGAGATAGCCGAGCACGTCGGTCGCGACCGAGTAGTTCCAGGCCTCGCCCGGCGAGAACTCCAGCGGGATCTTTGCAAGGCTCTCGATCATGGTCTGGAGCGTGCCGGACTTCTCGACCTCCCCGATCTTCTCGGCGCGATAGGCGGCATCAACATTGGAGCGCTGCTGGAAGCCGTAGGTGAGGCCGGAAGTATGGCGCAGGAGGTCGACGATCAGCATCGGCCGGGACGGCGGCCGGGTCAGGAAGGCCGGGTAGGTGCCGGCGACGAATACGCCGAGATCCTTCCATTCCGGAATGTACTTGGCGACAGGCTCGTCGATCGCGACGAGACCTTGCTCGACCAGCATCATGAAGGCGATGCTGGTGAGCGGCTTCGTCATGGAATAGATGCGGTAGATGGTGTCGTCCTTGACCGGCACTTTGCGCTCGACGTCGGCAAGGCCCTGAACCGAGCTGTGTGCGACCTTGCCGCGGCGGTAGACGAGGAGATGCGCGCCGGGGAACCGGCCCGCGTCGATGTACCGGTTCTTCAGATGCGTATCGACGCGGTCCAGTGCGGTCTTAGACATGCCGACGCATTCGGGCGAGGCGGGTGTGGGCGCGAGCATCTGTTCCTCCGGGCAGTTTTTGTCGCTCCGTTGATAGCCGAAATGGCGGGCTCATTCCAAGCTGGTCGCGCTTAACGCCGGGCGGCCGGTTAGTGTAGGCTCCAACCTGGAACGCCTCCAAGCAGCCCAAGAGATCCCAACGGGCCAACGAGAAAACGCAGGCAAACGCACCATGACCCAGTTCAACGAGACCGAGCTCACCGAAGCCGTCGTCCGGAGCTTTGACCAGACACCCGACCCGCGCGCGAAATTCCTGCTCCAGGAATTGGTGAAGTCGCTGCACGATTACGTGAGCAAGACCGGTCTCACCTTCGAGGAGTGGGAATACGCCATCGATTTCCTGACCCGCACCGGCCAGAAATGCACCGACACCCGCCAGGAGTTCATCCTGCTATCCGACGTGCTCGGCGTCTCCATGCTGGTCGACGCAGTCAATCACCGCGACCGCGAGGGCGCCACCCAGACCACGGTGCTCGGCCCGTTCTACGTCGGCGAGCACAAGGTGACCGCGCACGGCACCGACATCTCGCCGAACAATCAGACCGGCGAACGGATGTTCGTGCAGAGCCGCGTCACCGATCTCAAGGGCAAGCCGCTCGCGAATGTCCCCGTCGACGTCTGGCATGCCGACGATGACGGCTTCTACGATTCACAGAAGCCGAACTATGACGAGGTCGGCGCCTCAGCGCGGGCGCGCTTCATCACCGATGACGACGGCCGGTTCTTCTTTCGCACCATCCTGCCGTGCAGCTACCCTATCCCGACCGACGGTCCGGTCGGCGAGATGATCATGCAGACCAACCGCCACCCGATGCGCCCGGCGCATGTCCATTTCCTGGTCAATGCAAAGGGTTATGAGCCGCTGATCACCCACGTCTTCATGGATGGCGACAAATACCTGGATTCCGACGTGGTGTTCGGTGTGAAGGACGATCTGGTGGCCAAGGTCGAGCCGCGCAACGACCTTGAGATGCCCGACGGCACCAGGGCGAACGGGCAGTGGCACCTGATGAGCTATGAATTCCACCTCAAGCCGGGCGGCGGTATGGCGCCGAAGCCGCTGGGGACGAAGGCGGAGGAGCCGGCCTGACGGTCAGGCGCGAGCAGCGCGCGCCGCCTCTCAGCGCCCGATGAAGGCCGCCAACTCGTCAGGCGTCCCCATCGGAAAGGCTTCTTTCATGAAGTCGAGGAAGGCGGATACGCGCGCGCTCAAGAGCCGCCGCGATGGATAGAGCGTCCACAACGCGATCTCTGGTCCGTCGATGTTGCCCCAATGCACCAGCGTGCCGGCAGCCAGGTCGTGACTGACCAGTGACACGGGAAGGCGCGCGGCGCCGACGCCCGCCCGGACTGCATCGCGGACCATGACGAGCGATGACAGGCGAAGGACCGGATCAACCGTGATGCGCGATCGTCCGCCTGGCACCGTCACCTCCCAGGTTGTTAGCTGGTCGCCCGCTCCGCGCATGACAGCCGGCACAGCGATACCGTCCCGCGGTCGCTTCAAATCCGGGCTCGCCACGACCACTAGCCGGTCGCGCAGAAAGATCCGGCCCACAAGGCTCTCGTCCGGAGCCGGATTGACCCGAATGACGAGGTCATACCCTTCCTCCACCATGTCCACGGAGCGATCTTCCGTCGTGACCTCAAGACGGACCTCCGGATATCTGAGCGCGAACCCGGCCGCGAGATTCCCCATTGCAGTTTGCGAAAACAGCAAAGGCGCGCTGATCCGCAGGCGACCCCGCGGCCTGTCCCCACCCGAAGCGATTGCCGCGGCCGCCTCGTCGAGCTCGACGAGCAATGCCCCCGTCCGCTCGTAAAGGGCGCGTCCTTCCTGCGTGAGTTTCAGGGCGCGCGCGCCGCGCTCGAACAGGCGCAGGTCGAGCGCGGCCTCCAGCTCGGCGACCCGTCGGGACAGGGTGGCTTTCGGGCGCCCGGCGGCCCGTGCGGCGCGTCCGAACCCGCCGTGTCGGGCGACGAGGTTGAAATCGGCGAGTGCGAGCAGGTCCATCGTTCCACCAGTGTCGTGCAGGGCGACCTGCTCGATGTCGACGCGCTCCGCGGCGCGTTTAGCGGAGTCTCGACCCTGTTCCTGCTCAACGCAGTGGTGCCGGATGAATTCACGCAGGCGCTGATTGCGCTCAACGTGGCCCGCGAGGCCGGCGTCGAGCGGGTCGTCTACCTCTCGGTGATCCACAGCGATCGCTACGTGAACGTGCCGCACTTTGCCGGCAAGTTCGGTGTCGAGCGGATGATCGAGCAGATGGGCTTCAACGCCACCATCCTGCGCCCCGCTTACTTCATGAACAACGACGTCACGATCAAGGACGTGGTGACCGGATACGGCATCTATCCGATGCCCATCGGGAGCAAGGGACTCGCCATGATCGATGCACGCGACATCGGCGAGATCGCCGCCATCGAACTGATCCGTCGAGAGCGAGCCGCAGCCTCGCTGCCGCTCGACCGCATCAATCTCGTCGGTCCCGAAACGCTGACCGGCGCGAAAGCCGCCGCCGTCTGGTCGGAGGTTCTGGGTCGCACCATCGCCTATCCCGGCGACGATACCGCCGGCTTCGAGAAGAATCTCAGGCAGTTCATGCCGAGCTGGATGGCCTTCGACATGCGGCTGATGAGCGAGCGTTTCCTCACCGAGGGAATGGTGCCCGAGGCCGGCGACGTCGAGCGTCTGACCGCGCTGCTGCGCCGTCCCCTGCGCTCCTATCGCGACTTCGTCTCCGAGATCGCCGCCTCCGCCTGACGATACGGCACGCCCCAATCCTCACAAGGAATTCGATCATGATCGCTTCGACCGGCGCCGTTCCGGCGAATCCGGAGGGCGCAGCGAAGATACTGGTACTTGGCGCCACCGGCGCCACCGGCCGGCTGATCGTCAGCCAGGCGGTGGCGCGGGGGTACGAGGTCACCGTGCTGGTGCGTTCCGCCGAAAAGGCGAGTGACATCACGGGGGCGAGGAGACGCCCGCGACGAAACAGTTTTGCTCGAAGCCCTCGAAGGCCGTGACGCCGTCGTCAGTGCGCTGGGTACACCGGTAAGCCCGTTCCGCAAGGTAACGCTTCTCTCGAGCGCGACGCGCGCGCTCGTGAGCGCGAGTGAAGGCCAAACATGTCTCCCGTCTGGTTTGCATTACGGGGATCGGCGCCGGCGACGGCGCCGGGCACGGCGGCTTTCTCGCCGACAATGTGATCTTTCCGCTCCTCCTGAAGAAGGTGTACGCCGACAAGAACCGGCAGGAAGCCATCGTCAGAGACAGCGGGCTGGACTGGGGTCCTGGTTCCTCCTTCCGCCCTGAACAACAAGCCCGGCCGCGGCTCGGTGCGGGCCCTGACGGATCTTTCGGACTTCCATGGCGGCAGCATAGCGCGCGCAGACGTCGCAAAATTCGTGCTGGATCAGGTGCGCGCCGATGCATGGCTGCATCAGTCTCCGCTGATCACGTGGTGAGCCCTGCGAGGCCACGCCCCTGATCAGCGCGCGTGCAATATCGCCAGCAGCACGACGACCGCGCAGGCGAGCGCCGCCGTGGTCAATTTCCAGAACATCAGCGGACTGCGCTCCAAAAGCGGCGTGATCCGCGTGTCGAGATAGACCGGATTGGGCGTGCGGAGCTCGTAGACGAATTCGGACAGATCCTCGTGCCGCTTGTAGGGATCGGGATGTAGCGCGCGCCTGAGCGCGCCGTCGACCCAGGCCGGCACATTGCGGTCCTCGTCGGCCGGGCGATACTGAAGTCGCCGCACGTCCGCCTTGCGCCGAATTCGGGCAACCTGGGTGCCATAGGGCAACTTCCCCGTCAGCATCTGGTAGCAGATCACAGCCAACGAAAACATGTCGGAGCGCGGCGAGCCGCCTTCGCCGAGAAAGTACTCCGGCGCCGTGTACTGGACCGTTCCCAGGATGTCGTCGGCCTCGTCTCGCGGCGCCGCTTCCGCGACGCCGGCCACCCTGACCGATCCGAAGTCGATGATCTTGGCGGTGCCGGTCTTGTCGATCAGGATGTTGTCCGGCCTGAGGTCCTGATGCAGCATCTCCATGCGGTGGAAGGCGCGTAAGCCCGCGGCGACCTGCTCGATCAGGCCGCGGACGGTTTCGAGATCGGGGCGTGGATTGTCGGTCATCCACTGCTTCAAGGTCTGGCCTTCGACGAATTCGGTCGCGATGTAGAGATAGCTGCGCCGTCTCGACTGTGACCGCGGCTTCAGCACGTGCGGGCTGTCGATCCGGCGCGCGATCCATTCCTCCATCAGGAAGCGCTTGAGATAGGCGGCGTTATCGCGCAGGTCGACCGACGGCAGCTTGAGCGCGACCGGCTCCTCGGTCTCGGTGTCGACGGCAAAGTAGATATGACTGCGGCTGCTGCCGTGGATCTCGCGGATGATCCGGTAGCCGTCGAAGATCGCGCGCGGTTCCGGCAGCGGAGGCAGCGGCAATTGGGACGTCTGATTGAAGATGCCGGCCGGCTCGCGCTGGGGCACTGCATCGATGCGCAGGATCTGGACCGTGATGTTGTCGTCGCTGCCGCGCCGGTAGGCTTCCTCGACGATGGCCTTGGCCGCCGCGTCGAGCTCGCCTGCGTGCTCGTTCAGCGCGCTCGTGACGAAGCGCGCGTCGACGAATTCGTAGGCGCCGTCGGTCGCCAGCAGAAAGGTGTCGCCCGCCTCGATCTCGAAGGCCTGATAGTCGATCTCGAGCTGCGGATTGATGCCGAGTGCGCGGCCGAGATAAGTCTGCTCCGACGACACGATGATCCGGTGATCGTCGGTCAGTTGCTCGAGCGCCTTACCGGCGACGCGGTAGACGCGGCAGTCACCGACATGGAAGATATGCGCGGTGGTCGCCTTGATGACCATGGCGGTGAGGGTGCAGACATAGCCCTTGTCGCGATCATAGGCGTATTGACTCTTGCGCGTCTGCGCGTGCAGCCAGGAATTGGTGGCATCCAGCACGCGGCGGGCAGACGTCTTCACCGTCCAGGATTCCGACGTGCAGTAATAGTCCATCAGGAAGCTCTTGACCGCCGACTCGCTGGCGATCTGGCTCACCGTGCTGCTCGAAATGCCGTCGGCGAGGACGGCGGCGATGCCCTTCAGGCTGAGCAGCGGCTCCTCTGGAATGAGGACGCCGTGAAAATCCTGGTTGAGGGGCTTGCGACCCTTGTCGGAGTGCTGGCCGACCGAAATCAGGAGTCCGGGGGTCATCGTCGTCACCAGGAAAGAGGAGCCTCACCCTGCGCAGGCGAGGCTCCTCTGTCGAGACGTATTCGATCAGGCCGCAACGCGGGGCTTCGTAGCCTTGCCGACCTCGCGCTTCGGCAGGGTCATGACGTGCGTAGCGTAGAGGGTCATGCCGGTGAAGGCCAGGCCGCCGACGAGGTTGCCGAGCACGGTCGGGATCTCGTTCCAGATCAAATAGTCCAGGATCGAGAACTTTGCGCCGAGCAGCAGTCCTGACGGGAACAGGAACATGTTCACGACCGAATGCTCGAACACCATGTAGAAGAACACCAGGATCGGCATCCACATCGCAATAACCTTGCCGGGGACCGAGGTCGAAATCATCGCGCCGACGACGCCGGTCGAGACCATCCAGTTGCAGAGCATGCCGCGCATGAACAGCGTCGCCATTCCGGCCGCACCATGCGCGGCGTAGCCGAGCGTCCGGCTTTCGCCGATGATCCCGATGGCGGTGCCGACCTTGTCAGGCGGCTGTGTGAAGCCGAAGGTCGTGACGAAGGCCATCATGAAGGCGACCGTGAACGCGCCGGCGAAGTTACCGACGAACACCAAGCCCCAATTGCGCAGCACGCCGCCGAGTGTGACGCCGGGACGCTTGTCGATCAGGGCGAGCGGCGAGAGCACGAACACACCGGTCAGGAGATCGAAGCCCAGGAGGTACAGCATGACGAATCCGACCGGAAACAAGAGCGCGCCGACCAACGGCTGGCCGGTGTTGACGTTGATCGTGACAGCGAACCATGCGGCGAGCGTGAGGATGGCGCCGGCCATGTAGGCGCGGATGATGGTATCCCGGGTGGACATGAAGATCTTGGACTCGCCCGCATCCACCATCTTGGTGACGAATTCCGAAGGCGCGAGATACGACATCAATGGATCCTTTTGCTTCGTAAGTGAGATCGACACACCCTCATGGAGAGCGCGCTGAACGTCTTGGCGTCGTGCGGGCTGGCCTGCCGCGCACGAGGGCTATGGAGTTGGAAGCCTTGGGAATCGCGTCACGACGAGCGAGAGGACCGCGAAGCAGTTGAGCTTCCGGAATGCAGCCGCCAGAGGCTGCAACCATGCGGCAAGCCGCAGTCTTCGTTGACGCCCAAGTAAATGCAAGTTGCGTGCCGCTCGTGCGCGGAGGAAAAATGAAGCGATATCAGCGGGATGTGTCTCTGCTCAAACGGTCCCCGAAGCGCCTGTCGGCCTCCTGCTTGAGCTGCTGCACAAGGTTTGTGCGTCGCACAAAGATTGAGCAGATCGCAAGTTTCACATGCGAAGCGGTGATGCGGCAGCCTGCCGCAATTCCAATAACATGTTGATTGTTCTTACCTATTATGGCCATCAGGCTTGGCACGAAGCTTGAATAGTTCCGTGCCGACGCCATTGAAGCCGTCCCGCGAGACTTCTCATCCGACTTGCCGACGCCACCGGACGGGGGTTTCCCCGGTCGTGCGTTCGCATGCGCCAAATACGGCGCCGCCGGACGGACGGGCTGATCGTGTGCACTGAAGCCATCAATTCTGCAACGACGCAAAGGACGACCTGCCTATGACCAAGCGCACCCGCCGGCCCTCGGATAACGGGCTTAGCCGCCGCCAATTGATGAAGGCGACCGGCGCTACCGCCGCACTTCTCGCCGCCGCAAAACTGAATTTTCCCGCCGGCGTCTTCGCGCAGGAGGCAGGCCCTGAGGTCAAGGGCGCCAAGCTCGGCTTCATCGCGCTCAGCGACGCTGGCCCGCTGTTCGTCGCCAGGGACAAGGGGCTGTTCGCCAAGCACGGCATGCCCGACGTCGACGTGCAGAAGCAGGCCTCCTGGGGCACGACGCGCGACAACCTCGTGCTCGGCTCCGAAGGCAATGGCATCGACGGCGCACATATCCTCACCCCGATGCCGTATCTGATCTCGGCCGGCAAGGTGACGCAGAACAACCAGCCGACGCCGATGTACATCCTGGCCCGGCTCAATCTCGATAGCCAGTGCATCTCCGTTGCGAACGAATATGCTGACCTCAAGCTCGGCGTCGATGCGACGCCCTTCAAGGCTGCGCTGGACAAGAAGAAGGCGTCCGGCAAGGCCGTGAAGGCGGCAATGACCTTTCCCGGTGGCACGCATGATCTCTGGATCCGCTACTGGCTCGCCGCCGGCGGCATCGATCCCGACAAGGACATCGAGACCATCGTCGTGCCGCCGCCGCAGATGGTGGCCAACATGAAGGTCGGCACCATGGACTGCTTCTGCGTCGGCGAGCCCTGGAATCTGCAGCTGATCCATCAGAATATCGGCTACACCGCGGTAACGACCGGCGAGCTCTGGAATAAGCATCCGGAGAAATCCTTCGGCATGCGCGCCGCCTTCGTCGACAAATACCCAAAGGCCGCCAAGGCGCTATTGATGGCGGTGATGGAAGCCCAGCAATGGGCCGACAAGGCCGAGAACAAGGCCGAGCTTGCCGCCATCATGGGCAAGCGGCAGTGGATGAACTGCCCGGTCGAGGACGTGCTCGATCGTACCGCAGGCAAGTTCGACTACGGCATCCCCGGCAAGGTGGTGGAGAACTCTCCACACATCATGAAGTACTGGCGCGACTTCGCCTCGTACCCCTTCCAGAGCCACGATCTCTGGTTCCTCACCGAGGACATCCGCTGGGGCAAGTACGAGGCGAATTTCGACACCAAGGCGCTGATCGCCAAGGTCAATCGCGAGGACATGTGGCGCGATGCGGCCAAGACGCTCGGTGTCGCGGCCTCCGAGATCCCGGCCTCCACCTCGCGCGGCAAGGAAACCTTCTTCGACGGCAAGGTATTCGATCCGGAAAATCCGGCTGCTTATCTGAAGTCGCTCGCGATCAAACGTGTCGAAGTCTGATGGGGGCCAGCGGCCGCCTTTGCGCGGCCGCATCGTCTTTTGAAGCCGGAGAGAGATTGCAATGAATATGTCCGCCGCCAAGATTGAGATTGAAACGGCGACGCCTGCGGCCAGCGCCGCGCCGGTCGTCGCGATGACGCCAAAGCGTCCCCCGCGCACCGAAGCTTACGCACGCATGGCGCGGCAGACGGCCGCGCGCGTGATCCCGCCGCTGGTCGTGATCGCGCTGCTGACGCTGGTCTGGGAGCTGGTCTGCCGCCGCGCCGGCTCGGCGCTGCCGCCACCATCAAAGGTGTTCAAGGACACCAAGGAGCTGATCCTCGATCCGTTCTTCGACCATGGCGGTATCGACAAGGGCCTGTTCTGGCATCTCTCCGCAAGTCTCCAGCGCGTCGCCTTCGGCTATTCGCTCTCAGCGATCGCCGGCATCGCGTTGGGCGTGCTGGTCGGACAGTCGGTCTGGGCGATGCGCGGGCTCGATCCGCTATTCCAGGTGCTGCGCACCATCCCGCCGCTCGCCTGGCTGCCGCTCTCGCTCGCCGCCTTTCGCGACGGCCAGCCCTCGGCGATCTTCGTCATCTTCATCACCTCGATCTGGCCGATCATCATCAACACCGCGGTCGGCATCCGCAACATCCCGCAGGACTATCGCAACGTCGCGGCCGTGGTGCAGCTCAATCCGCTCGAGTTCTTCTCCAAGATCATGATTCCGGCGGCCGCGCCCTACATTTTCACCGGCCTGCGCATCGGCATCGGCCTGTCGTGGCTCGCGATCGTCGCCGCCGAAATGCTGATCGGCGGCGTCGGCATCGGCTTCTTCATCTGGGACGCCTGGAACTCCTCGCATATCAGCGAGATCATCCTGGCGCTGTTTTATGTGGGCATCGTCGGCTTCGTGCTGGACCGCCTGATCGCGGGCATCGGCAAGTTCGTCACCCGCGGCACCGCGCAGAATTGAGAGGAGGGCACATGACCGCCTATTTGAAGCTCGACCACATCGACAAGGTCTTCACCCGCGGCGCGGCCACCACGGAGGTGCTCAAGGAGATCAACCTGACGATCGAGAAGGGCGAATATGTCTCGATCATCGGTCATTCCGGCTGCGGCAAGTCGACCCTGCTCAACATCATCGCAGGCCTGACCGGCGCGACCACCGGCGGCGTGCTGCTGGAGAATCGCGAGGTCAACTCGCCGGGGCCCGATCGCGCCGTCGTGTTCCAGAACCACAGCCTGCTGCCGTGGCTGACCGTCTACGAGAACGTCAGGCTCGGCGTCGATAAGGTCTTTTCCAGGACCAAATCCCGCGCCGAACGCGACGCCTGGGTGATGCACAATCTCAGCCTGGTGCAGATGGCCCACGCCAGGGACAAGCGTCCTTCCGAAATCTCCGGCGGCATGAAGCAGCGCGTCGGCATTGCGCGGGCGCTGGCGATGGAGCCGAAGGTGCTGCTGCTCGACGAGCCGTTCGGCGCGCTCGACGCGCTGACCCGAGCGCATCTCCAGGACTCCGTGATGGCGCTGCATCAGAAGCTCGGCAACACCATCCTGATGATTACTCACGACGTGGACGAGGCGGTGCTGTTGTCCGACCGCATCGTCATGATGACAAATGGGCCGAGCGCGCGCATCGGTGAGGTGCTGGAGGTGCCGCTAACGCGGCCGCGCAAGCGGCTCGAGCTTGCGACCAGCGCCACCTACTTGAAGTGCCGGCAGCGCGTGCTCGAATTCCTCTACGAGCGCCATCGCTTCATCGAGGCCGCGTAACCGAAGCGTTAACGCGCGACATGCGCGCGCCTAATTAATTGACATGTCGCTCAATCCTTGTGCGTCGCACAAGGATTGAGCGAATCGCAAATTTAGCGTGCGGAAAGGCCTTGCAAGAAATTCGGGCAATACGAATAACGTACTGAAATCCCTATATTTCCAGCGTGCGCGCAACTGGCACGGAAATTGAAATGTGATTGCGCGACGCCAACGACGACGTCCCTCAACATCATCAATCAGCATCGTGAACTCGCCACCGGGGTGACGCCTCGGAGCGTGCCTCCGTGGCCGGAGGCTGAGCCTGCAACGACGCAGCGGTGAGCCTAGAAGGGATACTCAATGACGAAGAATCCAACCTGGATTTCAGACTGGCGCCCCGAAGATGAGGCGTTCTGGAATACGACTGGCAAGACCATCGCGCGACGCAACCTGATCTGGTCGATCGTGGCCGAGCATATCGGCTTCTCGGTCTGGCTGATCTGGAGCATCGTCGCCACCAAGCTGCCGCAGGCGGGCTTCCACTACACCACCGACCAGCTGTTCCAGCTCGTCGCCGTGCCGGGCCTGATCGGCGCCCTGATGCGCTTCCCCTACACATTTGCCGTGACGACCTTCGGGGGCCGCAACTGGACCGTCTTCAGTGCAGCGATCCTGTTTATTCCGACGCTGTCGCTTGCCTATTTCGTGAGCCAACCCGACACGCCGTTCTGGCTGATGCTGCTGGTTGCCTCGGCCGCGGGCCTTGGCGGTGGCAATTTCGCCTCCAGCATGACCAACATCTCCTTCTTCTTCCCCGACCGGATGAAGGGATGGGCGCTCGGCCTCAACGCCGCCGGCGGCAATATCGGCGTCTCCAGCGTGCAGCTCTTGACCCCGATCTTGATGACGCTCGCGGTCATCAACCTGTTCCAGGCCACGCCCGTCGACGGCGTCTTCCTCCAGAACGCCGGCCTGATGTGGGTGCTGCCGATCGCGATCGCGGTGTTCGGCGCCGTGTTCTTCATGAACAATCTGACCTCGGCGAAATCGTCGGTGAAGAACCAGCTCGCGATCGTCAAGCGCAAGCACACCTGGATCATGGCGTACCTCTATATCGGCACGTTCGGATCCTTCATCGGCTACTCCGCCGCGTTCCCGCTGCTGATCAAGACGCAATTCCCGGCCGTGACGATCTCGATCGCGTTCATGGGACCGCTGGTCGGCTCGCTCTCGCGCCCGCTCGGCGGCTGGCTTGCCGACAAGATCGGCGGCTCGATCATCACCTTCTGGAACTTCATCATGATGGCGGGCGCCACGGTTGGCGTGCTCTACTTCGTGGGACAGAAGGATTTCATCGGCTTCCTGTCGATGTTCCTGATCCTGTTCGTGACGACGGGCATCGGCAACGGCTCGACCTATCGCATGATCCCTTCGATCTTTCGCGAGGAGAATCTGTTCAAGGTGCGCGGCAAGGGTGATACGGCGCGCGCACTCGCGCTGAAGACGGCGAGCATCGAGAGCGGCGCGGCGGTCGGCTTCATCGGTGCGATCGGCGCGGTCGGCGGCTACCTGATCCCGACCGGCTTCGGCAAGTCGATCGCCCTGACCGGCGGACCGCAGCTCGCGCTCGCGATCTATCTCGCCTTCTACGCCTCCTGCCTCGCTCTGACCTGGTGGTTCTACCTGCGTCGCAGCCCGCAGGGTGAAGGCGCGTCGAGCCTTGCGGAAGCAAGAGTGTGACACTCGGTACGAAGCTCGCTTCTCCCCGTACGCGGGGAGAAGCTCCACCGCAGGCTATGGAATAGGGAATTGCCATGAGTGAACCGCTCGTCATTGTCGGTAACGGTATGGCGGCCGCGCGACTGGTCGATGAGCTCGCCAAGACCGCGCTCGGCCGCTACGCGGTCGCCGTCATCGGCGAAGAGCCGCGGCTCGCTTACAACCGCGTGCTGCTCTCATCCGTGCTGGCTGGCGAGACCGGCTCGCACGAGATCGAGCTCCGGCCGGCCGATTGGTGGCGCCATCGCGGCGTCACGGTGCGCTACGGTTATCGGGTCACCGAGATTGATACCGGCCGCCGCGAGCTCAAGATCGCCGGTGAGGAGAGCATGGAATATTCCAAGCTGGTGCTCGCCACCGGCTCGACGCCGCTGCGGCTTAACGTGCCGGGCGCCGATTTAGCCGGCGTGCACACTTTCCGCGATACGCGCGACGTCGATCTGTTGCTGACGCTAGCTGCGGCGAAGAAGCGCGTCATCGTGGTCGGCGGCGGCCTGCTCGGTCTCGAAGCGGCGTATGGACTTGCCAAGGCCGGCGCGCCGGTGACGCTGCTGCATCTGATGGACCGGCTGATGGAGCGCCAGCTCGATGGGCCGGCCGCCGATCTGCTCAAGACGCTGGTCGAGCGCAAGGGCATCCGGATCCTGCTCAATGCCTCGACCGCCCGCATTCATGGCGAGGGCCGTGTCGAGGCCGTCGAGCTTGCCGATGGCAGCCGTATCGAGGCCGACGCCGTGATCTTCGCCGCCGGCATCAAGCCGAACGTTGCACTGGCCGAGGACGCCGGCATCGCTGTCAACCGCGGCGTCGTCGTCAACGATGTGATGCAGACGGCTTCGCCCGACATCTTCGCGCTGGGCGAATGCGCCGAGCATCGCGGCATCTGCTATGGCCTGGTCGAGCCGGCTTACGAGCAGGCGCGGGTGCTGGCGCGGCATCTGGCCGGCCGTCCGGCCGCCTACCAGGGCAGTGTGGTCTCGACCAATCTGAAAGTCTCTGGCGTCGGCGTGTTCTCGGCCGGCGACTTCATGGGCGGCGAGGGCAGCGAGAGCCTCGTGCTCACCGACCGCAGGCGCGGCACCTACAAGAAGCTCGTCATTGCTGACGGCCGGCTCACCGGTGCCGTGCTGATCGGCGATACCGTCGATGCGCTCTGGTATCTCGAACTGATCCGCAATCGCGACAAGGTGGCGGCGATCCGCACCGACATGATGTTCGGCCGCGCGCTAGCGCGTCCCTCCAAGGCGGCTTGACAAGGCGGCTTGATAAGGCAGTTCGATATGACGGCGATCGATCCCGCGCTCCGCACGACCAAGACGACCTGTCCCTATTGCGGCGTCGGCTGCGGCGTGTTGGCGACGCCGGACGGCAAGGGCGGCGCGGCTATCGCGGGCGACCCCGAGCATCCCGCCAATTTCGGCCGGCTGTGCTCGAAGGGCTCGGCGCTGGGCGAGACCGTCGGCCTCGAAAGCCGTCTGCTCTATCCGATGATCCGCTGCAAGGGCGTGCTCGAGCGCGTCGCCTGGAGCGATGCGCTCGATCACGTCGCCCACCGCATGCAGCACATCGTGGCGCGCGACGGCACCGACGCAGTCGCGTTCTATCTCTCCGGCCAATTGCTTACCGAGGACTATTACGTCGCCAACAAGCTGATGAAGGGCTTTGTGGGCACCGCCAATGTCGACACCAATTCGCGGCTGTGCATGTCGTCCTCGGTCGCCGGTCATCGCCGCGCCTTCGGCGCCGACACTGTGCCCGGCTGCTACGAGGATCTCGACCAGGCTGACCTGCTGGTCTTCGTCGGATCGAATGCGGCCTGGTGCCATCCCGTGCTGTTCCAGCGCATGCTGAAGAACCGGCAGGAGCGTGGTGCGCGGATGATCGTGATCGATCCGCGCCGCACCGACACCGCTGATGACGTCGATCTGTTCCTCGGCCTCAAGCCCGGAACCGACACCGCGCTGTTTTCCGGCTTGTTCATCCATCTCGCCGACAACGGCGCGCTGGATCAGAACTACATCGCGAACAACACCTCGGGTTTCGACGATGCGCTGGCTCGCGCGCGCAACATTGCTGGCAGCGTCACTGCGACCGCGCTGGCCACGGGCCTCTCCGAACAGGATGTTGCGGCCTTCTTTCAGATGTTCCGCGACACGCCGCGCGTCGTCACGCTCTATTCGCAGGGCGTCAACCAGTCGGCGCAGGGCACCGACAAGGTCAACGCGATCCTGAACTGCCATCTTGCGACGGGACGCATTGGCAAGCCGGGCGCTTCGCCGTTCTCGCTCACCGGCCAGCCCAACGCCATGGGCGGCCGCGAGGTCGGCGGCCTCGCCAATATGCTTGCCGCCCATATGGGCTTCACGCCGCCCGACATCGATCGTGTCAGACGGTTCTGGAAGGCGCCGCGCATCGCCACCCATGAAGGATTGAAGGCAGTGCAATTGTTCGAGGCGATCGACTGCGGCGAGGTCAAGGCGCTTTGGGTGATGGGCACCAATCCCGCGGTGTCGCTGCCCGATGCCGACTTCGTGCGCGAGGCGCTGAAGAAGCTCGAGCTGTTCGTGGTCTCCGAGAACGTGCTTTCCAACGACACGGTTGAGGCGGGTCCGCATGTGCTGTTGCCGGCGCTCGCCTGGGGCGAGAAGTCGGGCACGGTGACCAACTCCGAACGCCGCATCTCGCGCCAGCGCTCGTTCCTGCCGGCGCCCGGCGAGGCGCGCCCCGATTGGTGGATCCTGAGCGAGACCGCAAAACGTCTCGGCTTCGGCGACAGCTTCAACTACAAATCGGCCGCCGAGATTTTTCGCGAGCACGCGGCGCTCTCGGCCTTCGAGAACGACGGCAGCCGTGATTTCGACATCGGCGCCCTGACCTCGCTGTCGGACGACGCTTTCGATGCCCTCAAGCCGGTGCAGTGGCCGGCGCGCCAAGGCGAGGCGCCCGGCGCGCGCTTCTTCGCGAATGGCGGCTTCTTCACCAATGACGGCAAGGGCCGCTTCGTCGCGCCGGAAGTGCCGGCGTTGCGCAGCGAGACCGGCGCCTCGCGTCCCCTGAGGCTCAATACCGGACGCATCCGCGACCAGTGGCACACCATGACGCGCACGGGCCTCAGCCAGCGGCTCGGCGCGCATCTGCCCGAGCCGTTTGTCGAGATCCACCCGGACGACGCCAGCAAATACGGCATCGTCGATGACGGCTATGCCCGCGTCAGCACTGATTACGGCCAGTGCATTCTGAAGGTCGCTGTCACAGAACGCCAGCAGCGCGGCACGCTGTTTGTTCCGATCCACTGGAGCGCGATGAATGCCTCGCATGGCCGCGTCGGGGCGTTGGTGCAGCCGTTCACGGATCCGTTCTCCGGACAGCCCGAGTCCAAGGCGACCCCAGTCGCGATCGCGCCTTACGAATACGTCTTTCGCGGCTTTGCGCTGTCGCGACAGCAGCTCGATCTGCCGCCGAACCTGTTGTGGACCCGCGTCACGGTCCCCGGCGGTTTCGGCTATCTGTTCGCCGACAATGCGGATCTATCGCGCTGGCCGGCCTGGCTCGACGGCGTCGCCGGCGAGGACGTTGCCGAATATCGCGATTTCGGCGGCGGCATCTATCGCGCAGCCTCGTTCGCGGGCGATCGCATCGAGGCCTGCCTGTTCGTCGGCCCCGGGCATGATGCCGGCGATTGGGAAGTGGTCAGAAATGCCTTTGCCTCCGATCACGTCACCGACGAGCAGCGCCGCATGCTGCTGGCAGGCAAGTCGACGGAGGGCGCGGCCTCGACCGGGCCGATCGTCTGCGCCTGCTTCGGCGTCGGCCGCGGCACCATCTGCGACACCATCGCCGCCGGGGCGCGCACCGCGGCCGAGATTGGCGGCAAGCTCAAGGCCGGCACCAATTGCGGCTCCTGCATCCCCGAGCTGAAGCGGTTGATTGCAACGACGGAAGTGCCGGCGAAGCAGGGCAAGCTTGCGGGGGCGGCGGGGTAGCGGCGCGCTGCTCCCATCTCATCGCGCGCGGAACAGAACTGTCGCCACCGTCTTCTGTAACAACATCTCCCTGTGGTAATGGCTTTCGCCAGGACGACATAGGCAGCGGAGATGAGGATTGCAGATGAAATTAAACTCGTTCGGCACGACCGGCGCCAACGTCTCCGTCATCGGACAGGGCACCTGGTATCTCGACCGTGGCGACCGCAACCGCACCATTGCCGCGCTTCAGCGCGGGCTCGATCTCGGCATGACCCACATCGACACCGCCGAGATGTATGGCGATGCCGAGCTCGTCATTGCGGAGGCGATTGCGGGCCGTCGCGATGAAGTGTTCCTCGTCTCAAAAGTGCTGCCGAGCAACGCCTCGCGCCGCGGCACGATCACGGCGTGTGAGCGTTCGCTGAAACGGCTGAAGACCGATCGGCTCGACTGCTATCTGTTGCACTGGCGCGGCTCCTATTCGCTCGAGGACACCGTCGCCGCGTTCGAAGAGCTGGTGAAGACCGGCAAGATCAAGTCCTGGGGCGTCTCCAATTTCGACGCCGGGGATCTTGACGAAATACTCGAGGTTGCGGGCGAGGGGCGGATCGCATGCAATCAGGTGCTCTATCATCTCAAGGAACGCGCGATCGAGCATGCCGTGATTCCCTGGTGTGAGCGGCATGGTGTCGCCGTGGTCGCCTATTCGCCGTTTGGTCATGACGATTTCCCGGACGCGCGCAGCAAGGGTGGTGCCGTGCTCGGGCGCATTGCGGAGGCGCGTGGCGTGACGCCGCGTCAGGTCGCACTAAGCTTCCTCACCCGTGCAACTACGGTGTTCGCGATTCCGAAAGCCTCGTCCGCGGAACATGCCGGCGAAAATGCGGCTGCCGGCGATCTCGTGCTGACGAAAGACGAGATTGCGGCGCTCGATGCGGCGTTTCCGCGCGGGCCGAAGCCGCGCAGCCTGCCCATGTTGTAATGCACAAACGCTCATTATTAATGGAGTATTGACGCGCGCGGGCGTCAGCGCATATCGGCATCCTGTTTTCGGAAGTTGCGGGCGCGGCGCATTTGTCGTTTTTTACGAGCGTTCTCGATTCGCATTTTCCCGGGTTCCAGCCGTGACACCGCCGCCCGCCGCAGCCGCAAGGCTCGACAATATTCCCATGCCCGTGCCGGAGAAGAAGCAGGAAGTTCGCCGCGCGCCCGCGCGCGTCGATCATCCCTTCAAAGGCATTGCGCTGGTGTTGCTGTCGACGGTGTTTCTCGGCACATCCGACGTCACCGCGAAATATCTCTCGACCAGCCTGCCGTCGATCGAGATCACCTGGATCCGCTTCGTCACCTTCGCGCTGATGTTCACGCCGGTGATGCTGCCGGGCTCGCCGCTGCATGCGATGCGCACCGAGCGCCTCGGCTTGCAATTGATGCGCGGCGCCGCGCTGCTCGGCTCCTCCCTGTTCTTCATCACCGGTCTCCGCTTCCTCCCCATTGCGGAAGCCTCCGCCACCGGCTTCGTCTCACCGCTGTTCGTCACCGCGCTGTCGATCATCTTCCTGAGCGAGAAGGTCGGATTGCGCCGCTGGATCG
This sequence comes from Bradyrhizobium sp. 164, assembly GCF_023073715.1. GTDB lineage: Bacteria > Pseudomonadota > Alphaproteobacteria > Rhizobiales > Xanthobacteraceae > Bradyrhizobium. Next base: position 34,124 of record NZ_JADPKA010000097.1, on the reverse strand, counting down.
CCACCGCGATCGGCCTGACCGGCGTGATGATCATCCTGCGCCCGGGCTCCAGCGCATTTCATGCCGCGGCGTTCTTCCCGATCATCTCGGCGTTCTGCTGGGCTGCCGCGCTGATCCTGACGCGCATGATGAGCGGTCGCGAGGCGGTTCTCACCACCATGGCTTACTCGGCGCTGACGGGCGTTGCGATCCTTTCCGTGATGGTGCCGTTCGTCTGGGTCACGCCGAGCTGGACCGCGATCGGGCTTGGCATCGTGATCGGAGTTGCCTCTACCGTCGGCCAGTGGATCATCGTGCTGGCCTATCGCTATGGCGATGCCTCGGTGCTGGCGCCGTTCTCCTACACCCAGCTGCTCTGGGTCAGCATTCTGGGCTTCTTCATCTTCGGTGAGGTGCCTGACCTCTGGACCATCGTGGGCGCGGCCTTCATCGTCGCGAGCGGCCTTTACATCGCCCATCGCGAGCGGGTGCGCCGCGCCCAACTCCTGGTGCTGGAAGAGCGCTCCCCGAACCCCTGAGGCAAGATCGCGCGTCGCGCGTCGTGGTACCAATGGCTCCAACACCACGGGAGGAGCCGGATGCGCGCTGCGATTTTCAGGAACGGTGAGATTGTTGTCGATCGGATGGCGGAGCCGACGCCGGGTCCCGGCCAGGTTCTGGTCAAGACGCTCGCCTGCGGCATTTGCGGGTCCGATCTGCACGCACGCCAGCACGCCCATCGCATGGTGGAGATGGCGCGGAAGACCGGCCGCAAGCCGATGGATCTCAGCCGCGACGTCGTGTTCGGTCATGAGTTCTGCTGCGAGATCGTCGACTACGGACCGGGCACCGAACGCAAGCTTAGGCCGGGGACGCGGGTCTGCTCGCTGCCGGCCCTGGTGACGCCGCAGGGCATTGAGGGCATCGGCTATTCCAACGACAATATCGGCGGCTATGCCGAGGCGATGCTGCTCAGCGAGCCGCTGCTGCTCGAAGTGCCAAACGGCCTTGCGCCGGAACATGCTGCGCTGACCGAGCCGCTCGCCGTCGGCGTCCATGCCGTCGCAAAAGCCAATATCCGTGGCGGCGAGGTGCCGCTGGTGATCGGCTGCGGCCCGGTCGGGCTTGCGGTGATCGCTGCGCTCAAGCTCAAGGGGCTGCATCCGATCGTCGCAGCCGACTATTCGCCGGCGCGGCGCGCGCTTGCGGCCAGGCTTGGCGCGGATATCGTCGTCGATCCCCGGGTGTCGCAGCCTTATGCGACCTGGGCCGAGCACGCCCAGATGTCGGAGGCCGAGAAGGCAGCGCGACCGCCGTTCCAGGCCATGCTGCCCGCGCTGAGGCCTGCGATCATTTTCGAATGTGTCGGCGTGCCCGGCCTGTTACAGCAGGTGTTCGAAGGCGCGCCGCGCGATGCGCGCGTTGTCGTGGTCGGCGTCTGCATGGAAACCGACAAAAGCGAGCCGATGCTAGGCATCATGAAGGAGCTCAACGTCCAGTACGTGCTCGGCTACACCCCGGACGAGTTCGCAGCGTCGCTGCGTCTCATCGCGGAAGGGCAGGTGGATGCGGCGGCGATGGTGACCGCGGAGGTCGGTATAGACGGCGTCGCAAAAGCGTTCGCCGATCTTGCCAATCCCGAGGCGCACACCAAGATCATCGTGCAGCCGTGGCGGTGATACGCTACACCGGCAGCGCAATCGAATACTTCACTTGGCTCAGCGCAAAGCTCGATTCGATCGAAGCGATGCCGTCGAGCCGGGTCAGCTTGGTCTTCAGGAACGTCTCGTAGGAGGCGAGGTCGGCGGCCACCACGCGCAGCAGATAGTCGCGATTGCCGGTCATCAGATAGCATTCCAGCACCTCGTCCCATTTCGAGATCGCGCGGGCGAAGCGGTTGAGGTCTTCCTCCTTCTGCCGCGCCAGCTTGATCGAGATGAAGACGCTGACGTGTAGCCCCAGCGCCTTCTGGTCGACGGTCGCAACGTAGCGCGAGATGACGCCGCGTTCCTCCAGAAGCTTGACGCGGCGGTGGCAGGGCGAGACCGAGAGCCCGACCTTGTCGGCAAGCTCCTGCATGGTCATGCGGCTGTCGGTCTGGAGCAGCGCGAGGATTTTTCGATCGATGGTGTCGAGCTCGGGCATTGGGATCAAACCTGTATATTTGGCCTTCCGTTGGTAAAGTATCCCAAGACAAGCGGGTATGGCGCGAAAAATTGAGAAGTCTGGCGCGGCCGGCAGGCGTATCATCGGCCGACCTGTTTCCGGGAGCATTGCCATGCCCGTTGATTCCGCCCGCCTCGACATCCTGACCGCCCTTAGCCGCAAAGCGCTGTGGCTCTCGTCTTGGACCATCCACCACGCCAACCACATCCGCCCGAGCGGGGACGGCCTCAAGGTCGGCGGCCACCAAGCCTCATCCGCCTCGCTCGCCACCATCATGTCGGCCCTGTATTTCAGCGTGCTGAGACCTGAGGATCGCGTCGCAGTGAAGCCGCATGCGAGCCCGGTGTTCCATGCCATCCAATATCTGTTCGGCCGGCAGACCCGCGAGAAGCTGGAGAATTTTCGCGGCTTCAAGGGCGCGCAGTCCTATCCCTCACGCACCAAGGATGTCGACGACGTCGATTTCTCCACCGGCTCGGTCGGCCTCGGCGTCGCGCAGACGCTGTTCGCCTCGCTGGTGCAGGATTACGTTAAGGCGCATGGCTGGATGAAGGATCGCCGCGAAGGGCGGATGATTGCGCTGGTCGGCGATGCCGAGATGGACGAGGGCAACATCTTCGAAGCCCTTGCAGAAGGCTGGAAGCACGGCCTGCGCAACACCTGGTGGGTGGTCGACTATAACAGGCAGTCGCTCGATGCCGTCGTGCGCGAAGGGCTCTGGGAAAAGTTCGAGACCATGTTCCGCAATTTCGGCTGGGACGTGGTGATCGTGAAATATGGCCGGCTAATGCGCGAGGCCTTTGCCGAGCCGGGTGGCGAGGCGTTGAAGCGCTGGATCGATAATTGTCCGAACGCGCTCTATGCAGCGCTGTGTTTTCAGGGCGGCGCGGCGTTCCGCAAGCATCTGCACGATGAGATCGGCGACCAGGGCCCGATCACCAAGCTGATTGACAAGCGCAGCGACGACGAGCTCTTGGCGCTGATGTCGAATCTCGGCGGCCACGACATGGCGAGCATGCTGGAGGCGTTCGAGTCCATCGACCACGATCACCCGGTCTGCTTCATCGCCTACACCATCAAGGGCGTCGGCCTGCCGTTCCAGGGTCACAAGGACAACCACGCGGGGCTGATGACGGTCGCGCAGATGGAGAAGTTTCGCGACAGCCAGAACATCCGGCCCGGGCATGAATGGGACAAGTTCGAGGGGCTCGCGCAAGACCCGGCCGAACTCGAAGCTTTTCTGGCGCGGGTGCCGTTCAACCAGGATGGCCGTCGCTTGAGCGCACCCGTGGTCGAGGTGCCTCAGCAGCTCGCGTTCAAGCCGTCACCGCAGATGTCGACCCAGCAGGGCTTTGGTCTCGTGCTGAACGAGATCGCGCGCAGCGACAGCGAGCTCGCGAAGCGCATCGTCACGACCTCGCCTGACGTGACCGTCTCGACCAATCTTGGCCCCTGGGTCAATCGCCGCGGCCTGTTCGCCCGCGCGGAGAAGGCGGACTTATTCCGCAGCGAGAAAATTCCTTCGACCTATAATTGGGATGCTTCCCCCAAGGGGCAGCATCTCGAGCTCGGCATCGCCGAGATGAACCTGTTCATCATGCTCTCGGCGCTCGGCCTGTCGCATCAGATCAACGGCGAGCGGCTGCTGCCGGTCGGCACGCTCTACGATCCCTTCATCGAGCGCGGTCTCGATGCGCTGAACTATGCCTGTTATCAGGATGCGCGCTTCATGGTGGCGGCAACGCCATCGGGCATCACGCTTGCGCCCGAAGGGGGCGCACACCAGTCGATCGCAACGCCGTTGATTGGGATGGCGCAGGATGGGCTCGCCTCATTCGAGCCGGCCTTCGTCGACGAGCTCGCGGTCATCATGGCTTTCGGTTTTGAGCACATGCAGCGCGAGGCCGGCGAGGGCGGCTCGATCTATTTGCGGCTGTCGACGCGCAGCATCGAGCAGGCGCAGCGCATCATGACTCCGGAGCTGAGGCAGGGCATCACCGAGGGCGCCTATTGGCTGCGCAAACCGGGGCCGAATGCCGAAGTCGTGATCGCCTATACCGGCGCAGTCGCGCCGGAAGCGATCGAGGCGACCGGCTTCATCGGCGAGAGTCGCCGCGATGTAGGCCTGCTCGCGATCACCTCGGCCGACCGTCTCCACGCTGGCTGGACCGCCGCGCGAAGATTGCGGCGCGACCGCCGCGGCGTGCAGCATCTCAGCCACATCGAGAAACTGCTGGCGCCGTTGCCGCGCGACTGCGGCATCGTGACCGTGATCGACGGCCATCCCGCCGCGCTCGGCTGGCTCGGCAGCGTCCGCGGCCACCGCGTCGAGGCACTCGGCGTCGAGCAGTTCGGTCAGACCGGCACGATCGCCGACCTCTACCGGCACCACGGCATCGATGCCAACGCCATCATCGATGCGGCCGAAAGCCTCACCACCGGCGCACCGGTGCTGCACCGGAAGATGGCGGTATAGTTGAGTTGACTCCGCTGTCATTCCGGGGCGCACGTTAGCGCGAACCTCAGGTGCGCAATTGCGCACCGGGGAATCTCGAGATTCCGGGTTCGGCTCTTCGAGCCGCCCCGGAATGGACGATCGAGAGAACCTTGCCACGTTCCCACCGCCGGCTCATATAGCCTCAGTCCGCCGCAACGCTGGCCCCGCATATGGCGGGTTCAATTGCCGGCGCTTTCGTGCAAGGATGCCTGCCGAAACGCCCCCTCCAAGCCCCCAAGAAGAGGTTAACGATGGTCAATCGCATGCAATTCTATATCGACGGCGCCTGGGTCGATCCCGCCGTCAAGAAGTCCACCGCCGTGGTCAATCCGGCGACGGAAGAGGCGATGTACGAGGTTGCGCTGGGCTCCAAGGCCGACGTCGACAAGGCCGTTGCCGCCGCCAAGCGCGCCTTTGTAACGTTCTCCCAAACCAGCCGCGAGGAGCGCGTCGCGCTGCTCACGAAAATCATTGAGATCTACAAGGGCCGCCTCAAGGAGATCGGCGCCGCCGTCTCTGACGAGATGGGCGCGCCGCTGCCGATGGCAGAGAAGCTCCAGGCCGGCGCCGGCCTCGGCCATCTCATGACCACGCTCGACGTGCTCAAGAACTACCATTTCGAGGAGCCGGTCGGCACCGCCATGGTGCTGCGCGAGCCGATCGGCGTGGTCGGCATGATCACGCCCTGGAACTGGCCGCTGAACCAGATCGCCTGCAAGGTTGCGCCTGCGCTCGCCGCCGGCTGCACCATGATCCTGAAGCCGTCGGAGTTCACACCGACCTCGGCGCTGATCTTCGCGGAGATCCTGCATGAAGCGGGCGTGCCGAAGGGTGTGTTCAATCTCGTCAACGGCCTCGGCCCCGAGGTCGGCGCCGCCATGAGCGAGCACCCCGATATCGACATGATCTCGTTCACCGGCTCGACCCGCGCCGGCATCGACGTGGCGAAACGCGCAGCTCCGACCGTCAAGCGCGTCAGCCAGGAGCTCGGCGGCAAGTCGCCGAACGTCATCCTCGAAGGCGCCGACCTGCAGAAGGCGGTGACCGGCGGCGTGATGCATATGTTCAACAACTCCGGCCAGTCCTGCAACGCGCCCTCGCGCATGATCGTGCCGCTGTCGAAGATGAAGGAAGTCGCCGCGATCGCGAAGGCTGTCGCCGACAAGACCAAGGCAGGCGATCCCCGCGCCGAAGGCACCACCATCGGTCCGGTCGTCAACCGCGGCCAGTGGGACAAGATCCAGGCGCTGATCAAGAAGGGCATCGACGAGGGCGCGACGCTCGTTGCCGGCGGCCCGGGCCTGCCCGAAGGCGTCAACAAGGGCTTCTATGTCCGCCCGACCATCTTCGCCGACGTCACCAGCGACATGACGATCGCCCGTGAGGAAATCTTCGGACCGGTGCTGACCATCATCGGCGCCAAGGACGAGGCGGATGCGGTGAAGATCGCCAACGACACGCCATATGGTCTTGCCGGCTACGTCTCGGGCGCGACCGTCGAGGACGCCAAGCGGGTGGCGCGTCAGATCCGCGCCGGCAACGTCAACCTTCAGGGCGTGCCGAACGACCGCACCGCGCCGTTCGGCGGCTACAAGCAGTCCGGCAACGGCCGTGAGTGGGGCAAGTACGGCCTGGAAGACTTCCTCGAAGTGAAGGCCGTCGCCGGCTTCAACGCGGCGTAACCTTTATCGTCTGAACCAAATTTGACGCCGGAGCGGGAAACCGCTCCGGCGTATTTCGTTTCCGTCATTGGGAGGAGCCCTTGCGACGAAGCAATCCAGGCCGTCTCCGGGGAAACAGTCTGGATTGCTTCGCGGAGCCTGTCATCGGGCCGCGCTGCGCGCGGACCCGTTGGCTCGCAATGACGACCGGAGCACCTATCCCCCGAGCGCACCTTGCGTGTTCACGTACAACGCGTAGATCGACTGGCTCGCCGCCATGAACAGGCGGTTGCGCTTGACGCCGCCGAAGCAGAGATTGGCGCAGCGCTCGGGCAGCGCGATGCGGCCGATCATGACGCCGTCAGGCGCGAACACGACCACGCCGTCGAGCTCGGGATCCCCCATGCCCCAACCGCACCAGAGATTGCCGTCGATGTCGCAGCGCATGCCGTCCGGCGTGCCGGGACCTGCATCGATGTGGACGCGCTTGTTGGCGACCGTGGTGCCGTCCGCCGCGACGTCATAGGCGAGAATCTTTCGATTCGGCACGCCGCGCGATTCCACGACGTACAGAATCTTCTCGTCCGGCGAGAAGCACAGCCCGTTCGGTCCGAGCACGCCTTCTGCGACGATGGTCGCCTTGCCGCTCGCAGGATCGAGCCGGTAGACGTTCGGTTCGATCTCGGGCTCGGCCTTGTAGCCCTCGTAATTACCGAGCAGGCCGAAGGTCGGATCGGTGAACCAGATCGAGCCGTCGGACTTCACCACGACGTCGTTCGGCGAGTTCAGCCGCTTGCCATTGAACGAATCCATCAGCACGGTGATGGTGCCGTCATATTCGGTGCGGGTCACACGGCGGCCGCCATGCTCGCAGGTGACGAGCCGGCCCTGGCGATCCCTGGTGTTGCCATTGGCGAAATTCGAGGGTTTCCGGAACACGCTGACGGTGCCGGTTTCCTCCTCCCATTTGATGATGCGCTGGTTCGGGATGTCGCTGCACAAGAGGTAGCGCCCGTCGCCGAACCACACCGGCCCCTCGGCCCAGCGCAGGCCGGTCGCCAGCCGCTCCACCGCCGAAAGTTTTAGCCAGTATTTTTCGAAGCGGGGATCGAGTGCACGTATTGCCGGATCGGGGTAATAGGTCGCCGGCCGCCAGCCTTGTGTGTGGGACGATGCATCGTTCATGTGCAGGTCTCGTTGTTGCGTTCCCTCTGTGCAAGTCTGCTAGCATCAGATATCTACGGCCGCAAATCGGTCGCTACATACGAGGAACGACATGCCGCGCATTTTGATGACGGGAGCTTCGGGCGGGATTGGTACGCGGCTGCGGAAATTGCTGCCGCCGATCTACCCGGACCTGCTGCTCAGTGACATCCGCAAGCCTGCCGATCTCGGCCCGAATGAGCAGTTCAAGGCCGCCGACCTCTCCGACATTTCGCAGGTCGAGGCGATCTGCGAGGGCGTCGACGGCATCATCCATTTCGGCGGCTATTCGGTCGAAGGCCCCTGGGACGGCATCCTGCAGGCCAACATCATCGGTTGCTACAATCTGTTCGAGGCCGCGTACCGCAAGGGCGTCAAGCGCGTGGTGTTTGCCTCGTCGAACCATGCCGTAGGCTTCTATCCGCGCCACCACAAGATCGGTACCGACGTCACCCCGCGCCCCGACGGCCGCTATGGCGTCAGCAAGGTGTTCGGCGAGGCCGTCGGCGCGCTCTACGCCGACAAGCACGGGCTGAAGGTGACTTGCCTGCGCATAGGCAATTTCGGCGACATGCCGCTCGACCATCGCCGGCTCGCGATCTGGCTCAAGCCCGACGACCTCGTGCAGCTCTGCCAGATCGGGCTCGAGCATCCCGACATCCATTTCGAGATCTTCTACGGCGTGTCCCTGAACGAGCGCGCCTGGTGGGACAACCACCGCGCCTACGAGTTCGGCTATCGCCCCACTGGCCGCTCTGAGGATCATGTGGCGCACGCAATGGCCGAGCAGGCCAAGCTCAAGCCGGATCCGATCGGTGATCACTATCAAGGCGGCGCCTTCTGCAGCAACGAGTTTGACGGCGACGCGAGCCGGATCATCGACTGGAATAAGCGGTAGACGGGTTTCCCATGCCTGACATTTGCTGCAGTCGGACCAAGCGCCCGGCTGCGGCTCAAGGCGGGCAATTGTAGCCGATCAACGCATGTCCGCGAGCGCCGCGGGCAAATCGTTCGTGACGTGCTCGAACAAGGCGGAGCCCGTGTGATCGCATGAGCTGGCCCACGTCATTTTGCAACCCGCGCTTCCTGTTTCTTGGTCACGTGCCAGAGCACCACATGGTAATGCGGCACATCCACGCCGGGGTGACCCGCGTTGAAGTAGAGGCTGACATGATCAACCGGTGCCGCGGACCCCGCCCCGTCCAATGACTTGCGATCTTCGATGTCCTTGTTCGGGACCATGTACACGGTCGCCACCAAGCGATCCCTGCGATCGAAGCACAGGAACGGCCCCAGCGGTAAAGCGTCGGGCTTGACGAAGATGATGCCGAGGCCCGGAAAGAACTTCGGGAAATTCACGAGATCGCTGACCCGCTTGTATCCGTTTTTTTCGGCGACCTTCCGCTGATTTGGCGGCCGACGAACGACTTCGTGCTTCTCTTCGTGCTTCCTATCCGCCTTGCTGCTTCGGTGAGGGGCTGTCCTGGTTTGCTCGGTCGTGTCGGCCGGCGGCGCGGTGGTCGGTGCGAACGTCTGCGGCGCTGGCGGAAAGAAGGGAGCAAATTGCGCTGCAGGATGCCTCACGTCGGCGATCAAGGCGAGCAACGCAGCCAAGGCTGTGCTCACAAGCGCGTTGCGCATCGACACCTCCCGAAATTTGCCTGCCAAATTTTGCTCACTTATCCGGATTGCGTTCTCGCCAGCGCAGGAAATCCCGGAACAATTCTTCGCGGTCTGGCGGATTGGCGGTTGGCTTTCCCTCGAGGAACCGGCCGAACGCCTTGCGAAGCGCGGCCTCGCCGCCGGATTGCTGCTGGAGCCAGCGCTCTGCCGGTCGGAATCGTTGCCATCCAGGGAGGAGCGCGGCCAGGTTGACCTCGCGCCATTTGGGGTGATGTGCGTCGCCGAGAAATTCAGGAAAACGCGTGAACAGTGTCTGGACGAACAATTCCAGCAGCCGAAACCGTTCGCTGCGTGGCGGCCAGTTGTAGGCGAACAGAGCGGATTTGATCGCGATCGTGTCCACAGCTGCATTGACCCCGATGAGATCTGGGTAATCCTCGTGGCGAAGCGTCGATGGCAGATAGTTTTGCTGCAGCAGCTCGTTGGAATAGGGGATGGGCAAGAAGTGAATGCCCTTGGCCTGCCCGGCCCATGCGAGGAAGCTGACTGGTTTTCCTGAGACCAGCAGGGCGGCCGAGATGTCTCCCTTCCGCATCCCCTCCAGCGCGGCGTCCGGCCCCAGGTTGGATTCGCTGATCTTGACGCCCAGACGGTTCAGCACCTCGCGGCCAAGCACGGCGCCCGCACTGCCGTCCTCGCCAAGATTGACCCTCTTCCCCGCAAGATCCGTCAGGCTTGCGATCTCCGGCCGTGCGAGGAGATGGAACTCTTCGACATGGAGCGAGGCAATGTAGGCAAGCTTATCGGAGATGTCTCCGAACGTCTTTGCCTCCCGGAGCCGGTCGACCAGGATAACAGGTGCGATCGCCACGTCGGCACCTGCCAGAGTGAGCACGTCGAGGATGCTGCGGGTGCCGCCGTTTCCCACGATTGGCACGACCCGCAAAGCGACTTCGCCATGCGGACCCGTCTCCTGGCCACTGGCCAGTGTGGTCGCAATGTCCTGAGCTATTGCGAATTCAGTGCATTGCGGCGTACCGGTGACGAAGCCCACCGTAAATGGGTCCGCAGGTCGTCTCGTTTCTTTCCGGGGGGCGCTTTCTTTTCGCGGAGACGCTTTCCCGGATTCACTCGGAGACGCGGAAGGTTGCCGTTGTGCGAGGGACTCCTGGACCTGTCCGCCGAGCCAGGCCGCTGCAATCAGTGCGAAGAACAAACCGGCCCGCATCGCTCCGCAGACCCTTATGTTCAAACCTGTGCGGTAGCCAGCCCTCCCTTGGGCTGACATGTTCCGATCGATCGTCACCCGGCTACGCGCGCGAATGAATCTCGCTCGAGCCTTCCAACGCGCCCCGGCTAGCGGCGTTCCTTTTTGGACGTATACGGCTCGTTCGTGGCAGGTACTTGCTCACCTAGAGTCCGGCCCCATCATCGGCGATGCGCTTGAGGTAATCTTTCTTGCTGAACTGCATGTGATCCACGCAGAGTTGCGCGAGCGCCCAACTGTCGCGGCCCTTGAGCAGCTCGATCATCAGTTCGTGCTGGCGCCGCGATTGTGCGAGGCCCTCGCGATCGGCGAGGTTCTTCGCGCGCATCGGCAGCGTCAGGTTCATGTAGTCCTGGAGCGAGCGCACCAGATAGGGATTGCCGCAGGCCGAGAACAGCGCAAGGTGGAAGGCGTCGTTGGCCTCGTGAATGCCGCGCAGATCCTGCGCGTCGGCCCTTGCGCAGTATTGCCGTTGCAACGCGGAGAGTTCGTCGATCAGGCCTTGCGGCGCGGGCAGGGGGATCATCAGCGCAGCCTGCCGCGTCAGCATCTCCCGCACCTCGTAGATCTGATGGACTTCCTCGGCCGAGTAGAACCGTACGGTGGCGCCGACATTCTTCTCACGACGGATGATGCCGCGCCGCTCCGCATCCAGCAGCGCTTGGCGCACGAAGTGCCGCGAGGTGCCGTAGCGCGACATCAGCGCGTCCTCGGTAAGGCGCGCGCCCGGTGCAAGGCGGCCGAAGATGATGTCCTCTTCCAGGCGCGCGACGACGTCGTCCGGATCGTCGCGCCGGACCGGAATTGCCTCAGGAGTGCGAATGTCGGACATGCCCTTAGCCTCCCGGCGGTCGGCCGGTTCGTCCTGTGGAGCAGGGGAGGCTTGGATTGTCAATAATCTGCACAGCAAGAGACGCCAAAGCCCAGAAAGTGCGACAATATTGGCCAATCTTATTGACAATCGTGGGCGAGAATGTACCACGATGGCAACTCGGAAGGAGTGGCATGATGACGAGTGGCCTGCGCAAGGGTTTGACGAGCTATGGCGATGCCGGCTTCTCGCTGTTCCTGCGCAAGGCGTTCATCAAGGCCATGGGCTATTCCGACGATGCGCTGGAGCGCCCGATCGTCGGCATCACCAACACTTATAGCGACTACAATCCCTGCCACGGCAACGTCCCGCAGATCATCGAAGCCGCCAAGCGCGGCGTGATGCTGTCCGGCGCGATGCCGTTCGTATTCCCGACCATCTCGATCGCCGAGAGCTTTGCCCATCCGACCTCGATGTACTTGCGAAATCTCATGGCGATGGACACCGAGGAGATGATCCGCGCCCAGCCGATGGATGCGGTGATCGTGATCGGCGGCTGCGACAAGACTCTTCCTGCGCAGGTGATGGCGGCGATCAGCGCCGATCTGCCAACCGTGGTCATCCCCGTGGGGCCCATGGTGGTCGGCCATCACAAGGGGGAAGTGCTGGGCGCCTGCACCGATTGCCGCAGGTTGTGGGCAAAATACCGCGCCGGCGACATGGGCGATGCCGAGATCGAAGCAGTCAACGGCCGCCTCGCGCCGTCCGTCGGCACCTGCATGGTGATGGGCACGGCCTCGACCATGGCCTGCATGATCGAAGCCATGGGCCTGTCGCTGCCGATGAGCGCGACGATCCCGGCGCCGCACGCCGAACGTTTCCGTCTTGCGGAGGCCAGCGGCAAAGTCGCCGCCGAGATGGCAAAGACGAAGGGGCCGAAGCCGAGCGAGTTGCTGACGCCGGCCTCGTTCCGGAACGCGCAGGTCGTGCTTCAGGCGATTGGCGGCTCGACCAATGGCCTGATCCATCTGACCGCGATGGCGCATCGCTCGCCGTACCGGCTCGATCTCGAAGTGTTCGACCAGATCGGCCGCGAGGTGCCGGTGCTGGTCGATCTCAAGCCGTCCGGCGAACATTACATGGAGCATTTCCATCACGCCGGTGGCGTGCCGAAACTGCTGGCGCAGCTCGGTGATCTCGTCGATCTCGATGCCGGGACGATCAGCGGCCAGACGCTACGCGACGTCGTGGCGAATGCGGAGCACGTGCCGGGCCAGGACGCGATTCGTTCGCGCGACAATCCGATCAAGAAGGAGGGCGGTCTTGCCGTCCTGCACGGCAATCTCGCGCCGCGCGGTGCGGTCATCAAGCAATCGGCCGCCAGTCCAAAGCTGTTGCAGCACACCGGGCGCGCGGTGGTTTTCGAATCCGTCGAGGACATGACCCTGCGGGTCGACGATCCCGACCTCGATGTCACGGCTGACGACGTGCTGGTGCTGCGCAATGCCGGCCCGAAGGGCGCGCCGGGCATGCCCGAGGCGGGCTATCTGCCGATCCCGAAGAAGCTCGCGCGGACCGGCACCAAGGACATGGTGCGCATTTCGGACGCACGCATGAGCGGCACCGCGTTCGGCACCATCGTGCTGCACATCACGCCGGAATCTTCTGTCGGCGGGCCACTCGCGCTGGTGCAGAACGGCGACATGATCCGCCTCGATGTGGCCAAGCGCAGCATTGAGCTGTTGGTCGATGCCGCCGAACTCGAGCGGCGCCGCGCCGCGTTGAAGCCGGCCGCAGCGCCGGAAGAGGCCCGGCGCGGCTACGCTTGGTTGTTCAATGAGACCATCATGCAGGCCGACGAGGGCTGCGACTTCGATTTCATGCAGAGGACTGGACCAAAGACTGAGAAGGAGTGAGGGACCAGCCCCACGGCAGCTACTTGCCCTTGCTGGTGAACTTCTTCACGGCGGCGCGGAACTCCTCCGTGTTCATCGCCATGATGATCTTGTGCTCCTCGGCATCCAACTGCTGCTTCACCGGCGTGGTCGCGGCCTGGTAGACGAGCGATTTGGTGCCGGTGATCGCCGCCGGCGGGTTTTGCGCGAGACGCTCGGCGAGTTTTTGCGTGGCTGCTTTCAGATCAGCGGCGGGAACGATCTTGGCAACCAGGCCCCACTCGTAAGCCTGCTGCGCGGTAAAATTATCCTCGGACAGGAAGATTTGTAGCGCGCGGCGGGAGCCGACCGTGCCGACGATGCCGACCGTGGAGCCGCCGTCCGGCGACACGCCGATCTTGGCATAGGCCGGCGTGAACTTGGCGTCGTCGGCGGCAATACAGAGATCGGTGACGAAGGCGAGCCCCATGCCGGCGCCGGCGGCAGAGCCGTGGACGCTGGACAGCGAGATCTTGGGCATGCGGCGGATGATCTCGATGAAGGCGTGATAGTGCTTCAAGAGCTCGCCGACCACGGGCGCCACCGTGCCTGCTTCGGCGGCTGCCCCGATCGTCTGAAGATCGCCGCCGGCCGAGAAGGCGCGGCCTTCGCCTTCGAGGACAACGACCTTGATGTCGTCCGCGCCTTCGATATAGGCCGCGAGCTGCTCGAGCTTCTGCGCGATCGCCAGGTTGATGGAGTTGAACGCGGCAGGGCGGTTGAGCGTGATGGTCGCGATCGGGCCTTCGATCCGCAGCAGGGCGGGATCATCGGGCTGGGAGATAGGAGCTGGCATCTGAGAATCCCCGGCAAAAGGTTCGTTGCTGCAACTAAATCGCAGAAGGCGAGGGGTGACAATCCCCGCCCGCCGCTCTTGCGCTGGGCGGAACGATAGGCTCAAATGGGCCCGCCTTCGCCAAGGAACGGACACGAGCGCCGGCTCCTCGTCAGGCCAGCAAACCAAAATCAGCGAGAGAGGAGACGACATGGGTCACGCTCGTGTCTTGCGGAAGTGGGCTGTCCAATGACGGATGGTCCGGTGATCATCGTCGGGGCCGGCCATGGCGGCTATCAGGTCGCGGCATCCCTGCGCCAGGCGGGCTTTTCGCAGCGCATCTGCCTGATCAATGACGAGGCGCATCTGCCCTATCAGCGGCCGCCGCTGTCAAAAGCCTACATCAAGGGCTCGGCCGGGCCGGAGAGCCTGATGTTCCGGCCGGAGAAGTTTTACCAGGACCAGAAGATCGAGCTGATCGCCGGCCGCGCCGTCTCGATCGACCGCGCCGACCGCAAGCTGCATCTGGCCTCGGGCGAGACGCTGCCTTACGGTCACCTCGTGCTGGCCACGGGCGCGCGCAACCGCCTGCTCGACCTGCCCAACGCCAATCTGCCCGACGTGAAATACTTGCGCATCCTCGACGACAGCGAGGCACTGCGCCAGGTCATCCCGTCGAAGGCACGCGTCGTGGTCATCGGCGCCGGCTTCATCGGCCTCGAATTCGCGTCCACCGCGCGGATCAAGGGCCTCGAGGTCGACGTGCTCGAGCTCGCCCCGCGCGTGATGGCGCGCGCGGTGACGGCGGAGGTCTCCGAATATTTTCAGGCGCGGCATCGCGGGGCCGGCATCCGCATCCATCTCGGCGTACAGGCCACTTCCATCGAAGCCGAAGGCGGCAAGGTCACCGGCGTCTCCTTGAGCGACGGACGGCATCTGCCCGCCGATCTCGTCGTGGTCGGCGTCGGCGTGCTGCCGAACATCGAGCTCGCGGCTGAAGCGGGCCTTCCCGTTGCCGCCGGCATCGTCGTCGACGAATATCTTGCGACGGCTGATCCCGATATTTCGGCGATCGGCGACTGCGCGCTGTTCGCAAGCCCGCGCTTCGGCGGTTCGCTGCGGCTGGAATCGGTGCAGAACGCCACCGATCACGCCCGCTGCCTCGCGGCGCGGCTGACCGGCGACAGCAAGCCCTATGACAGCCATCCCTGGTTCTGGAGCGACCAGGGCGAGGACAAGCTCCAGATCGCCGGCCTCACCACCGGTTACGATCGCGTCGTGCTGCGCGGCAACCCCGCGAGCAAGGCGTTTTCGGCGTTCTGCTACAAGGGCGAGACGCTGCTGGGCATCGAGTCGATCAACCGCGCCGGCGACCACATGTTCGGGCGCCGATTGCAGGCCATGGACCGCTCGATCACACCGGAGCAGGCTGCGGACGAGAGTTTTGACCTGAAGAGCGCACTGGCGTGATCAGCTTGCGTCGATCACGGCAGCCACTTCCTTTGCCGTCGGCATCGACGGCCCCGCGCCCATCCGCTGCACGCTGATCGAAGCGGCCGCGTTGGCAAACGTGAGCGCGTCGCGCAGTGTCGCGCCGTCAGCCAGTTGCGCCGCGAGCGCGCCGACGAAGCAATCGCCGGCGCCGGTAGTGTCGACCGCCTTCACCGTGCGCCCCTGCACCGAAATTTCCTCGCGCCCCGCCAGCGCGAGCACGCCGCGCTTGCCGAGCGTGACGCAGATGGTCTGGTCCCGCCGCGCCTGAAGTTGTCGCGCGACGTCGATGATCCGCGCGGCCTCGTTGCCGTCGGAGAGCTCGGTCCCGGCGAGCAAGCCGAGCTCGGTCTCGTTCAGCACGAGGATATCGACCAGCGCGAGCAGCTCGCCGGGCATGGTTTGCGCCGGTGCCGGGTTGAGCAGCGTCGTGGCTCCGGCGGCGCGTGCCCGCTGGAAGAACGCGGCAATCGCCGGCAGCGGAATTTCGAACTGGCTGACCGCAACGTCGCCCTCCAGCAGCGGCACGACGCTGACGTCATCAGCGTCGACCAATGCATTGGCGCCGGGGATGACGACGATGGTATTGTCAGCCTCCGCCACCGTGATGATGGCCGTACCGGTGTGCGCGTCAGCCGTCTGCTGCACGTAGCCGAGATCGATGCCCTGACTGCGAAGGAAAGCCTTCAGCTCGGTCCCAAACGAATCCTTTCCCAGCCGCCCGATCAGCGTGGTCCTGGCGCCAAGCCGCGACGCGGCGACCGCCTGGTTCGCGCCCTTGCCACCCGGAAAATACAGCACCTGCTTGCCAGCAACGGTCTCGCCGACGCGTGGATGGCGGTCGGCTGTTGCCACCACATCCATGTTGATGCTGCCCGCGACGAAGACGCGACCCATGACACACCCTTCGAACGCTAGACCCTGACCTCGAATTCGTGCCTGACCTTGGCGATGTCGACGAGCGTCGGCAGGCCGGCCTCGTTGCCGAGGCGCTGGATCTTGAAGGTGGAGGCGGCGCGGGCGAAATCAAAATGCTCGCGCCAGCTTTTGCCGGGATGGGCGAGGTAGGAATAGACATAGGCGCCGTGGAAGACGTCGCCGGCGCCATTGGTGTCGATCACGCGCTCGCGCGGGATCGGCATCGCCGGCATCACCTGCACCGTCCCGGTCTCGTCGTACCAGAAGAGGCCCTTCTCGCCCATGGTGACGCCGCCGATCTTGCAGCCGCGGCTCTTGAGGTAATCGAGCATCTTCTCCGGCGTCAGGTCCATCTGCTCGCACAGCCGCTCGGCGACGATGGCGACGTCGATGAACTCCAAGAGCTCATGCGTGTTGGTGCGCAGGCCGCCGCCGTCGAGCGAGGTCAGGATGCCGGCCTCGCGGCAGACTTTTGCGTAGTGGATCGCGGCATCCGGCTGATGGCCGTCGACATGCAGCGCGCGGCAGCCGCCGAGATTGAGCATCGGAAACGGATGGATGTGCTCGTCGTCGCGGCAGCGGACGATGGCACGCTTGCCGTCCTTGGGCATGATGAAGGAGAGCGAGGACTGGTTCACCTTCCGCCCGTGCAGCGAGATTGCGTATTTCGCGCACATGTCCTGGAACATGCGCCCCAGCCAGTCATTGGCGACGGTTGCGATGAGATCGGGCACGATGCCGAGCTTGGCGCAGCAGAACGCCGCCGTCACCGCGTTGCCGCCGAACGAAACCGCGTAGTCCGAAGCTACGTGCTTCTCGTCGCCGGTCGGCATGTGGTCGGTGATGAAGACGACGTCGATATAGGTCTGTCCGATGAAGAGAGCCTGCATTGCTTGTCCGTGATGCGCTTGTGGTCCCGGCCGGCGCGTTTACTCTAGCACCGGTTCCGCTCCGGAGGGACGCTGAAATTATTCGCAAATCTGCCGCCCGGAGCGCTTGAGGTCAGCATGGTGCCGGAATACGACCATGACAGGCCAATGCCAAGCCCGGACAAACGCCGTCTTTCGGCCCAGGGGTTCCAGGTCAATTAAGAGTCGATAAAGGGGGGAAGATGATCATCGGGCTCGATCACGTCGTCGTCCTGGTCAGGGATATCGGTGCGGCCAAAGCGGCCTATCAGACGCTGCTCGCCCGCGCGCCGGCCTGGCAGAACTCCGGCGAGGGCGCCGACCGGGTCCTGTTCACATTGGACAACATGACGATCGAATTGATGGCGCCGAGCGGCTTCAGTGTCGCCGCCGACCGCATGCGCGCGCTGCTCGACGATCAGGAGGGCGTGCTCGCCAGCCTGTGCTTTCGCGTCGCAGACATGAGCAAGACGCACCGCCGGCTGGAGCGCGTGGCCCTGAGACCGGATCCGGTCGCGGAGGTCGAAAGCAGCGATGCCGCATCCGATGCCGTGCTGCACTGGAAGCGCACGCGTGCCGCCACGGAGCTCACGCGCGGCGTGCGCATTTTCTTCCTCGAGCTCGCCGACGAGCGCCCCAAGTCCGTTGCGACCGACATCGCGCCGATCGAGGCGCTTGATCACGTCGTGATCACCACGGAAGATTCCGAGCGCGCCGCCGCTCTCTATGGCGCGCGGCTCGGGCTCGATCTGGCGCTCGACCGCTCCCACCAGGATTGGGGCCAGCTGATGTTCTTCCGCTGCGGCGATCTCATCGTCGAGGTGGTGCGCCGCCCGGTGGCAGGCGGCGATGCCGCGCACGACCTGCTCTGGGGCCTGAGCTGGCGGGTGGCCGACATCGACGCCACCCGCGCCCGCCTGATCGCTGCCGGTCTCGAGGTCTCCGAGGTCCGCAACGGCCGCAAGCCGGGCACGCGGGTGATGACGGTGCGGAACGGCACCTGCGGCATCCAGACCGTGCTGCTGGAGCGTTCGCCGAAGCCGGTGGATTGAGGGAGTCTTTCCTCCGTCATTGCGAGCCAACGGGTCCGCGCGAAGCGCGGCCCGATGACAGGCTCCGCGAAGCAATCCAGAAGCCCTCCGCGGCGGCAGTCTGGATTGCTTCGTCGCAAGGGCGCCTCGCAATGACGACTTCCTCGTGGTACACGCTGATCTGAGACCACCCAGCGAGCAACCGGTTTGGCGAAGGCAAAGCGAACTCTGAAATGGCAGCGCGATCCCGAGGGGATGCGGCTGCGTATTCTCGAGGCCGCCAAGCAGGAGTTTGCGGCCCACGGGCTCGCCGGCGCGCGCGTCGACCGCATCGCCGCCAAGGCCGGCGCCAACAAGCGTATGCTCTACTACCATGTCGGCAACAAGGACGAGCTCTATCTCGCCGTGCTTGAAGGTGCCTATGACAAGATCCGCAGCGAGGAGCGCGGGCTCGATCTCGAGCATCTCGACCCGCCCGAGGCGATCCGGCGGCTGATCGAATTCACCTGGAATTACTTCCTGCGCAATCCCGAATTCCTGTCGCTGCTCCAGACGGAGAATCTCGCGCGCGCAAAGCACCTGAAGCGCTCGACCAAGGTCAAGTCGATGCACTCGCCCTTCGTCGAGATGATCCGCACCGTGGTGCGCCGCGGCGTCGACAGCGGCGACTTCCAGGTCGCGGTCGATCCGGTGCAGCTCTACATCTCGATCGCGGGACTCTGCTTCTTCTATCTCTCGAATTCGGCGACGCTCAGCGTGATCTTCGGCCGCGATCTGCTGGACAAGAAGGCCAAGGACGAACGGCTGGCGCACATGGTGGGCCTCGTGCTGGCTGCGCTGACGGGTCAGTCCCTGGCGCTGTTCGAGATCGCGAAAGCGCCGAAATCGCGCAGCGTGGTGGTTCAGACAGCGTAGCTGCGCGTCCCCGCGCCCTGGCGGATTTGGCATTCGCCGTTCCTCAATCTCCGCTGTCATTCCCCGCTTTCGCGGGGAATGACACCGAGATTTTTCGCGGCAGTCCCGCTACGCGGCCCTTCACACGACATCCTTCACGTTCAGCGACTGGAACCCGCCCAAAAGGTCACAGGGAAAGCTCTGGACAGTATTTATCCAACGGGTTAATTTCTCCGCCAACGACAAAGATTGTCGGGAGTGAGACGTGGCTGAGTTGAAGCCGCAGAGTGCGGTGTCCAAGATGCTGAATGCGGCCTGGGTTCGGCCGTTTTTGTTCCTGGTCTTCATCGTCGTGGCTTGGGATCTGGCGATCCGGCTGTTCAAAATTCCCCCCTACCAGATCCCGTCGCCTGCCGACGTCGTGGCGGTGCTGCGCACCGAATGGCCGGAACTGCTGCGCCAGTCTTGGCCGACCACATATGCGACCGTGTGCGGCTTCGTGCTGTCGGCGCTGTTCGGCATTCCCGTCGCAATGCTGATTGCCGGCTCCAAGACGGTGGAGAGCTACGTCTATCCGCTGCTGGTGTTCTCGCAATCCGTGCCGAAGATCGCGATCGCGCCGCTGTTCGTGGTCTGGTTCGGTTTCGGCATCATCCCGAAGGTGATCTCGGCGTTCCTGCTGGGCTTCTTCCCCGTCGTGGTCTCGGCCGTGCAGGGCTTTAAATCGGTCGATCCTGATATGGTCGATCTCGCCCGCGCCATGCAGGGCAGCCGCTTCCAAGTGTTCCGCGCGGTGAACCTGCCGCATGCGCTGCCCGCGATCTTCTCCGGTCTCAAAGTCTCGGTGACGCTCGCCGTGGTCGGCGCGGTCGTCGGCGAGTTTGTCGGCTCCAATTCCGGCATCGGCTACGTCATGCAGCGCTCGATCGGCACCTTCGACCTGCCGACGATGTTCGCTGCCCTCGTGATCCTGGCACTACTCGGCGTGGTCCTGTTCTGGATCGTGGACCGGATCGAGAAGCTGGTCATCCCCTGGCATGTCAGCCAGCGTGAGGACGTGATTTTCGCCTCTTAAGCAATTCTCGGCTCTGAAGTGAAGCAACGAACGGCCGCCAACGGCCGACGCAATAACGACAAGGGAGAGTAACGATGAAGCGGTGGATAGGGGTCGTCTCGGCAGCGCTGATGGTGTTTGCGGCGATGCCGGCACAGGCGGCCGATAAGGTCGTGCTGATGCTGAACTGGTACGTCTATGGCGAGCACGCGCCGTTCTATTACGGCAAGGCCAAGGGCATCTATGCGGCCGAAGGCATCGACCTCGAGATCCAGGAAGGCCGCGGCTCGGCTGCGACCACGCAGGCCGTCGCGGCGAAGACCGCCGATTTCGGCTATGTCGACGTTCCCACCATGATGCGGGCCGCAATCAAGGGTGCGCCGGTGGTTGCGACCGGCGTGCTGCTCCAGACCAGCCCGATGTCCGCCATGGGCTTCGTCGACAAGAACATCAAGAAGCCCGAAGACATCAAGGGCAAGACGGTGGCGATCACGCCGGCCGATTCCATGACCCAGATCTGGCCGCTGTTCCTGAAGAAGACCGGCCTGAAGGAGAGCGACTTCAAAACCGTTGCCGGCGACGGCCAGACCAAGCTCAACGCCGTCATCAACGGTCAGGCGGATCTCTTGCTCGGCTACGTCATGGACCAGTCGATGAAGATCAAGGACGCCACCGGGAAGGACGTCTATCCGATCAAGTTCGCCGACTACGGCATCAACATGGTTTCGTCAGGCATCATCGCCAACACCGACTATGTGAAGGCCAATGCCGATCTGGTTCGCCGCTTCATGTCGGCGACGACGAAAGCGGTCGAGGCCGCCGAGAAGGAGCCGAACGCCGCGGCGCAATCGATTCTCGATGCTAATCCCAAGGGCGGCAAGATCGATACGCTGACACAGGGCTTCGAACTGACCATCCCGCTCTACCGGACCGCGGACACCAAGAGCAAGCGGCCGTTCCAGGTCACCGACCAGAACATGACCGAGACCGTCAATCTTCTCGTCGAATATGGCGGCCTCGATGCCAAGGCCAAGGAGAACCCGAAGGCGTTCTACACCAACGACTATTTGCCGAAGAGCGGATCGTGAAGATAACAACACCGTCATTCCGGGATGGTCCGAAGGACCAGACCTCAGGTGCGCAATTGCGCACCGGGGAATCTCGAGATTCCGGGTTCGGCCTTCGGCCGCCCCGGAATGACGGCTCACATTGTCGAGTGGACTTGACGAGATGACCCCAGCAACGAAGGTGGTAGGTGACATCCAGCCGGCCGCGCATCTGCGTCTGGTGTTAGGCCGTGCCGGCGATGCGTCGGGCATCAAACTGTCCGGCGTGTCCAAGACCTACCGGACGCGCGACGGCGATGTGCCGTCGCTGCGGCCGCTCGATTTCAACATCAATGATGGCGAGTTCTTCGTCGTGGTCGGCCCAAGCGGCTGCGGCAAGTCCACGCTGCTCAAGCTGATCTCGGGATTGCTGCCGCCGACTACGGGCGAGATCCTGGTCGAGGGCGAGAGGGTGACGACGCCGCACGGCAATGTCGGCATCGTCTTCCAGAACGCGTTGCTCCTGCCCTGGCGCAACATCCTCAACAACGTCATGCTGCCGATCGACATGAAGCGGCTGGCGCGGGACAAATATCTCGCCCGCGCCAAGGATCTGTTGAAGCTGGTCGGGCTCGAAGGCTTCGAGAAGAAGCTGCCATGGCAGCTCTCCGGCGGCATGCAGCAGCGCGCCTCGATCTGCCGAGCGCTGGTGCACGATCCCAAGATCATGCTGATGGACGAGCCGTTCGGCGCGCTCGATGCGCTGACGCGCGAACGCATGAACGTCGAATTGATGCGGATCCAGCGCGAGACCAGGAAGACGGTGCTGCTGATCACGCATTCGATTCCGGAAGCCGTCTTCCTCGCCGATCGCGTACTGGTCATGACCGAGCGCCCCGGTGCGATCGCCGCGATCTATGATGTGCCGCTGCCGCGTCCGCGCTCGCTCGACGTGATGGCCGATCCCGTGTTCACCGAGCTCGTGCAACGCATCCGCAAGCATTTCTTCTCCCAAGGTGCATTGGACTGAAGCCATGGGATATCTCGGTCGCGACCACCAAGCCGGTGCGCTCCCTCCCCCGCCTGCGGGGGAGGGCTGGGGAGAGGGTGTCTTGGCTGGCAAGAATCCCCAAGAGGATAGAACCCTCACCCGGCGCTTCGCGCCGACCTCTCCCGCAAGCGGGAGAGGCGCGTCGCCCGCGGCCATACCGCTCGCACCAAGTTCAACTCGTTTTGTCATTAGACCATGTCACCCCGTCTGAAGCTGCGAGATATCGCATTCTTCGAACGTCCCGTGCATTTCGCGCGGCCGTTCCGCTTTGGCGCGATTGCCATCAGCGCGACGCCGCAGCTGTTCGTGCGGGTCGAGATCGAGGTCGAGGGCAAGGGAAGCGCGGTCGGCGCCAGCGCCGAGCTGCTGGTGCCGAAATGGTTCGACAAACGGCCGGAGCTGTCGCCGGCGCAGACGGTCGATGGTTTGCGACGCTCGCTGGAGATTGCGCGCGGACTTTATCTGGCGCGGACTGGATATTTGACGGCGTTCGATCTGCATGCCTCGTGCATCGGCGCCCAGGTCGCGACCTGCGCGAAGAAGAACATTCCGGCGCTTGCCGCGGTCTATGGTCCAGCGGAAATCGACAAGGCGATCCTCGATGCCCTGCTCCGCGCCGCCGAGACCAGCTTCTTCGATGGGATGGCCGCTAATATCGCGGGCATCGATGCGCGGCTGTCGCCTGACCTGAGCGAAAGGGACATCAGAACGTTTCTCTCGAGCCGGAAGCGGCTGGAGCGTGTTGCCATCAGGCATACCGTCGGCCTTGATGATGCCGTTGAAGGTGAGGGCGGAGTTGCCGACTCACGCGAGAACGCCGGTGCTCGCTATTTCAAGCTCAAGCTGTCGGGCGATCCCGCCGCCGACGCGGCGCGGCTGGCGCGGATCGGCAAGGAGCTCGATACGCTCGGACATGATTACAAGGCGTCGCTCGACGCCAACGAGCAATACGCCGATCTCGCCGCGTTGCAGGCGCTGGTGGATCGCCTCGATCATGATCCCGCGTTGCGGCCGATCGCCGCGCGCCTGCTCTATGTCGAGCAGCCGATGCCGCGCGACATCACGAGGCAATCGCCACTGGGCTCGCTCGGCGCGCGCGGTTTCATCATCGACGAAGCCGACGATAGCTACGATGCGTTCCCCACAGCGCGGGCCCTTGGCTATCGCGGTATCTCCTCGAAATCGTGCAAGGGTCTCTACAAGGCCATCGTCAACGCCACGCGCGCGGCGAAATGGAGCGCGGAAGGCGAGGCGTTCTTCGTCACCGCCGAGGATTTGACCTGCCAAGCCGGCCTTGCCGTGCAGCAGGACCTTGCGCTCGGTGCCCTGATCGGCGTCACTCATGCCGAACGCAACGGCCATCACTATGTCGACGGCTTTGGCGATACGCCCGCCGCTGAAGCTGCGGCCTTCGCGGCGTTGCATCCCGATCTCTATGCCGATGCCGGGCAGGGCATCCGTCTCTCCATTCACGACGGCGATCTCCTGACGGGATCGCTTCATGCTGCGGGCTTCGCCACCTCGGTCCATCCGGACTGGTCGGCGCTTCGCCCGCTCGAACAGCCAAAATCACTTCAGGAGCAATTGGCATGACCACTCAACGCCTCGGCCTCATCATGAACGGCGTCACCGGCCGCATGGGGCTCAACCAGCATCTGATCCGCTCGATCGTCGCGATCCGCGACCAGGGCGGCGTCCGCTTGAAGAACGGTGACCGCGTGATGCCCGACCCGATCCTGGTCGGCCGCAGCGCCGACAAGGTCGAGGCCCTAGCCAAGCGCTACAACATCACGCGCTGGACCACTGACCTCGACGCCGCGCTCGCCGACAAGAACGACACCATGTTCTTCGACGCCGCGACCACGCAGGCCCGGCCGGGCCTTCTGACCCAGGCCATCAATGCCGGCAAGCATGTCTATTGCGAGAAGCCGATTGCGACGAATTTCGAGGCGGCCGTCGAGGTCGTGAAACTCGCTAACGCAAAGGGCGTCAAGCACGGCACGGTGCAGGACAAGCTGTTCCTGCCCGGCCTGAAGAAGATCGCCTTCCTGCGCGACTCCGGCTTCTTCGGCCGCATCCTCTCGGTGCGCGGCGAGTTCGGCTATTGGGTGTTTGAAGGCGGTTGGCAGGAGGCGCAGCGGCCGTCCTGGAATTACCGCGACGAGGACGGCGGCGGCATCATCTTGGACATGGTCTGCCACTGGCGCTACGTGCTCGATAATCTCTTTGGCGAGGTCGAGAGCGTGAGCTGCATCGGCAACACCGACATTCCCGAGCGCTACGACGAGCAGGGCAAGAAATACAAGGCGACTGCGGACGACTCGGCTTACGCGACGTTCCAGCTCAAGGGCGGCGTCATCGCCCACATCAATATGTCCTGGGTGACGCGGGTCTACCGCGACGACCTCGTCACTTTCCAGGTCGACGGCACGCTCGGCTCCGCGGTCGCAGGGCTCACCGATTGCGTGATCCAGGCCCGGCAGGCGACGCCCCGTCCGGTGTGGAATCCCGATGAGAAGCGGCTGCACGATTTCTACGGCGACTGGCAGAAGATGCCCGACAACGTCTCCTACGATAACGGCTTCAAGGAGCAGTGGGAGATGTTCATCCGCCACGTCTACGAGGATGCGCCATACAAGTTCACGCTGCTCGAAGGCGCCAAGGGCGTGCAGCTCGCCGAGTGCGCGTTGAAGAGCTGGAAGGAGCGGCGCTGGATCGACGTCGCCCCGATCACGGCCTGAAGTCGAGTCCTAGTGTCAGTTGAGCCGTCATTGCGAGGAGCGAAGCGAAGCAATCCAGACTTTCTTTGCGGAGACGTTCTGGATTGCTTCGCTTCGCTCGCGATGACGGAGAGAGGTCAAAAATCATGAACAAGCCCGTCCAGCCCAAGCCTGCGCCTTCAATGTCGTCATTGTCGCTCAAGCTGCCGAAGGCCGATCGTTCGATCGAGACCTACCGGCTCGCGGCCTCGCGCACGTTTCCCGCAAAGCTCGAGGGCCCGCTGAGCCGCATCGCCTTCTCGGCCGTGCACACGGTCGCCGACCCCTTCGCCGACAACGATCCCTGGCTTTCGGTCGCTGTCGACTGGGACAGGACCATCGCCTTCCGCGAGCACGTCTGGGACCTCGGTCTCGGCGTTGCCGAGGCGATGGACACCGCGCAGCGCGGCATGGGGCTGGACTGGCCGACCTCGCTGGAGCTGATCACACGGTCGGTCGCTGCCGCCAAGCGTCGCAACGCACTGGTGTTCTCCGGCGCGGGCACCGACCATCTCGCGGTCGAGGATGCCAAGACCATCGACGACGTGATCCGCGCCTATGAGGAGCAGATCTCGGCGGTCGAGAAGGTCGGCGGCCGCATCATCCTGATGGCGTCGCGGGCGCTTTCCAAGCTCGGCCGCAATGCCGATGATTACGCCAAGGTCTATGATCGCGTGCTCTCGCAGGTCCGAGAGCCCGTGATCATCCACTGGCTGGGCGATATGTTCGATCCGGCGTTGACGGGCTATTGGGGTACCAAGGATCTCGACAACGCAATGGATATTGCGGTCGCCATCATCAACGCCAACGCTGCCAAAGTCGACGGCGTCAAGGTCTCGCTGCTCGACAAGCAGCGTGAAATCGATATGCGCCGACGCCTCGACAAGCGCATCAAGATGTACACTGGCGATGATTTCAACTATGCGGAGCTGATCGCCGGGGACAGCGAAGGCTTTTCGCATGCGCTGCTTGGCATCTTCGACGCCATCGCGCCGGCAGCATCCTACGCGCTGTCGCGGCTGGCGGCCGGCGATGAAGCCGGCTTCCACGACGTGCTGGGACCGACCGTTCCCTTGTCGCGCCACATCTTCAAAGCGCCGACGCGCTTCTACAAGACCGGGGTGGTGTTCATGGCTTATCTCAACGGCCACCAGGACCACTTCACCATGGTGGGTGGCCAGGAGAGCGCGCGCTCGATGCTGCATCTGGCCGAGCTGTTTCGCCTTGCTGACCAAGCGGGCCTGCTCGCCAATCCGGAACTCGCGACACAGCGGATGAAGACTGTGCTGGCCTCGCACGGACTTGAATCCTGATGCGCGATTTCTCGTCCGACCATCGCTGGCTGTCGCTGAACACGGCGACGGTCCGCAAGCAGGGTGACCTCATCGAGATCATCGATGCCTGTGCGAAGCAGGGCATCCGCGCCATCGATCCCTGGCGCGACCAGGTTGCTTCTGTCGGGCTCGACCGCGCGGTACGCGCCGTGCGCGACGCCGGCCTCGATCTCTCAGGTTATTGCCGCGGCGGCATGTTCACCTCGGATTGTTCGCGCCGGGGCGAAGTGCGCGACGACAACCGGCGCTGTGTGGATGAGGCGAAGGCGCTCGGCGCGCCCTGCATCGTACTCGTGGTCGGCGGCCTGCCGCAATATTCGCGGCCGGGCAGCAAGGCCTCGAAGGACATCGCCGCAGCGCGCGGGCAGGTCGAGGAAGCGCTGGCCGAGATGCTCGATTACGCCAAGCAGGCAGGCCTGCCGTTGGCGATCGAGCCGTTGCACCCGGCCTATGCAGCCGACCGCGCCTGCGTGAACACCACAAAACAGGCGCTCGACATCTGCGACCGGCTCGACCCCGGCCGCAGCGGCATGCTCGGCGTTGCGCTCGACGTCTATCACATCTGGTGGGATCCGGAGCTGATGGGCCAGATCGCGCGCGCCGGCCAAGATCGCCTGCTCGCCTTCCACGTCTGCGATTGGATGGTGCCGACCAAGGACATCCTCAACGACCGCGGCATGATGGGCGACGGCGTCATCGACATCAAATCCGTGCGTCAAGCGGTCGAAGCGCAGGGTTTTGCCGGCTATTCGGAGATCGAAATCTTCTCCAATGACTGGTGGGCCAAACCGATGGACGAGGTGCTGCGCACCTGCATCGCGCGGCACAAGACGGTGGTGTAGGTCACGCGCGCGCTGCCCTTACTGTCCTGCAACCTGTTGCAGCGTATTGAAGCGCGCCTTCTGCTCGCTGCTCAGCGTCGCGTAGAACTCGTCCAGTGCGGGTTGCACCAGCTTGGCGGCGGCGAGCATGGCTTGGAGACGATCCGCCATGGCTTCCAGGCGTCCGACTGGTGTCAACGGCACACTGTCCGGGCAGACGGCTTGCAGTGCTGCGACTGCCTGCTTCGTCGCATCGTCCAAGCGCTCGAGCGCATCCTTCTGCTTGCCTGCCGGACGGACAACGGCGTCGATGCGTTCGATCGGCAACTGGGTCAGGCCGGACTTCGGATCGCCGCAACCCTCGGCACTGGCTTCCTGCTGCTGTGACGAGCGGTCGCCGACAGGGGGCCCAAGCGCGTTGAAGCGCGCTTGCTGTTCGTCGCTGAGCGAGTTGTAGAATTTCTCCAGTGCCGGTCGCACGATCTTGACCGCTTCCAGTGTCGCGCTGATGCGATTCATCATCGCGCGCAGGCGGCCAGGCGGCGTCAATGCATAAGTCTCCGCGCAGGAATCCTTGAACACGGCGGCCGCGTTGGCCGCCGCGGTCTTCAACTCGTCGAGCAGCGCGCGTTGCTCCGGCGTCGGCTGCACTGCTTTCGCGATATCGGCAAGCGGCCAAGCCGTCACGCCCTTGTCTGGTGTGCCGCACAATTGCTGTAGCGTCTGCGGGCTCACGCTGGCGCGCGGGCGCGCCCGGCGGCCGCCGCCGGCTTGCGGATAGTCATACGGGTTGGTGCTGGCATAGGCGGAATAGGGGCCGTCACCGCCCCAGAACACGGTGTCGACGAAATCGTCATACGCGTACGCCCAATAGCCGGGCTCATAAGCATAGGACCAGAACGTGTAGTTGAAAATGTCGGAATAGGCGTATGGCCAGAACACCGGCCCAAGCCACGCCACGAAAGCCGCGGGATGGCGGTGACGCCAGGCCTGCCGGGGAGCCCAGCCGCTCTGGCGGGTGAGGAGGGCCGCTTGGGTCTGCGGATTGGCCTGCTCACGGAAGCGCGCGGCAAACCGCCCGCGCTCAGCAGCCTGCGCGGTGGTCGTGGTGGTCGGGGTGCGCGCGGCCGGGGCCTGGAGGCCAAGCCGCTGCTGGCGCGCCAGGTCGCTCTGCTGCGCGCGCTGCTCACGATCAAGCAAGCGGTTCTGCGCCTGGAGCGTCCTTTGCTGCAGGCGTTGCGCCCGCACGCTTTCCGGCTTTTGCGATTGCAACTGCTGCACACGCTGCTGGAGTCGTTCGATACGGGTCTGACGCTCCGTCGTCTGGCGGGACAGCATCTCGCGCTGCCGCTGCTGCACCATCTGCTCACGCTGCTGGACTTGCTGCTGGCGCTGTTGCGCGCGCTGTTCAATCTGATCCCGCCGCGACAGCCGCTCGCTCGCGGCCGGCGGTCCGCTGGGGCGCGATGGGGCCGCGATGTGCGGCATTGGCCGAGGCGCCATGGCCGGACGTTGCGGTGCTGCCGGCGCCCGATGGAATTCAGGCCGCGGTGTCACCACGTGCGGGGCTGCCCGCGGCGGTGCAGCGAAATGTGGGGACGGGCGCGGTGGCGGTGAGGCAATACGCGGCGCCGGATGTGGCGCCATGGCTGGTCGCTGCGGCATGGCCGGCCGCTGCATGGCCGGGGGATGATGGAAAGCCGGCGCTGCGGGGCGTGCCATGGCTGGCGGCGCCGCCGGATGGGCCATGGCCGGTGGTGCTGCTGGCCGAGCCGCCGGTGCTGCGGCCGGACCGGGTGGTCCGCCCCTTCCGTGTCCGAGTCCTTGGGCGAAAGCGCCGGCGCTCGTCGCCAGCACCGAGACACCAACTAAAAAAGCCGTAAGGCAAACGCAACGCGGAAGCATGGTTCTAGCTCCCAGCTCGTCATCGCCCACGAACTTCAACGCACAGATGGCGGGATCGTTCGTTCTTGACCGCGGCCGGCATTGCGATCTTCCGACGCAGGCAGCCTCAAGAGAAATCCTGGGTCAGGGTGGTGGCGAGCCGCTCCAGCGCCCAGTCGACCTGGTCGCTGGTGATCACCAGCGGCGGGGCGATGCGGATCGTGTATTCATGAGTATCCTTGGCGAGGATGCCCTTGCCCTGGAGCGCCTCACAATAACGGCGTGCTCCCCCGGCCTCTGGATGCAGCTCGACCGCCAGCATCAAGCCGCGTCCGCGCACCTCGCGGATCGTGTTGGCACGGATGCCCTTCAAGCCTTCGAGAAAGCGCGCGCCCTGCCTGGCCGCGTTCTCGATCATGCCTTCCTCGACCAGCACGCGCATCGCCGCGCGCGCCACCGCGCAGGCAAGCGGATTGCCGCCAAAGGTCGAACCATGCTGTCCGGGTCTCAGCGTCCCGAGCACGTCGTTATTCGAGAGCACGGCCGACACGGGGTAGAAGCCACCGGACAGGGCCTTGCCGAGCAGCGTCACGTCCGCCTCGATTCCCTCGTGCTGTTCGGCGAGCAGCTTGCCGGTACGGCCGAGCCCGGTCTGGATCTCGTCGAGCACCAGCATCACGTTGTTGGCCGTGCAGAGCTGACGCACCTTCGTGAAATAGCCGGCTGGAGGAATGACGACACCGGCTTCGCCCTGGATCGGCTCGACCAGAAAGGCGACGGTGTTCGGCGTGATTGCGTCTTCCAGCGCCGCGGCATCCCCGAACGGGATGATCCTGAAGCCAGGCGCGAACGGACCGAAGTGTGTGCGTGTCTCGGGATCGGTGGAAAAGCTGACGATGCCCAGCGTGCGTCCATGGAAATTGTTGGCGCAAACGATGATCTCGGCCTGGCCGTCCGGCACGCCCTTCACCTCGTAGCCCCATTTGCGGACCGACTTGATCGCGCTTTCGACCGCCTCGGCGCCGCTGTTCATCGGCAGCACCTTGTGGGAGCCGGTGAGCGCCGCGATTTCCTCGTAGAATAAGGCGAGCTGGTCGTTGTGAAAGGCGCGCGAGGTCAGCGTCAGCCTGTGCGCCTGTTCGACCAGTGCTGCCAGGATTTTGGGGTGGCAGTGGCCCTGGCTGACCGCCGAATAGGCCGAGAGGCAATCGAGATAACGGTTGCCTTCGGTATCCCACACCCAGACACCTTCGCCGCGGGACAGGACGACCCCGATCGGCTCGTAATTGTGGGCTCCAAAGCGTGCTTCTGTTGCGATGAAATCAAGGACCGACGAGCTCATCTGTCGTCACTCCATTGCCGCGCACGGGGGCGTCAACCGACTGCACCGCCGGCGGCCCTCAACTTGATCTAGGTATCAGCTTGCCGCCTCGGAAGCCTTCATGCGTCCGATGGTTGGCCCCTCCCGATTGCCAGAAATATCAGAGGGTTCCCTACTGTGCATGGGGTTGTTTTCGTCATTTTTGTTTGGAGGCTTCATCCGATCGCGCAGGGCACGCTCAAAAAGCCGCGAAACCGGACCCGCCCGCCCCGCACCGGCTGCCCGGTCACGGCATAGTTCGGGAAGCGCGCCAGGAAGCGCGAGATCGCGATCGCGCCTTCCAGCCGCGCCAGGGCCATGCCCGCGCATTGATGCGCGCCCGTGGCGAAGGCGAGGTGCCGGTTCGGCGTGCGCGCGATGTCGAAGCGTTCGGGCTCCGGAAACTGTGCGGGGTCGCGGTTGGCCGCGCCAATGCACAGCGTCACCGAGGTGCCGGCGTCGAGCATGACGCCGCCGAGCTCGACCTTCTCCGTGGTCATCCGATTGCCGAGCTGGTTGGAGCTCTCGTAGCGCAGCATCTCCTCGACGGCGGTCTTGATCATGTCGGGGTTGGCGATCAAGCGCTGCTTCTGGTCCAGATTGCGGTGCAGCGCGACGAGGCCGTTGCCGATCAGGTTGGTGGTGGTCTCGTGGCCGGCATTGAGCAGGAAGATGCAATTGTGCAGCAGCTCCTTCTCGGTCAGCCGCTCGCCGTTCTCCTCGCCGTTCCCTTCTCCTTGGATCAGGCGCGTCAGCACGTCGCGCTCGGGATTGCCGGGCTTTCGGCGCCGGCGCGCGACCAGCGTCTCGAGGTAGGCGAGGAAGTCCTGCACCGCTCTGTTGCCGCGCGCGGCCGCTTCGGGCGACACCACCGGTTCGAGCGCACCCAGGATCGCCAGCGACCAGTCGCGCAGCGGCGCGCGTTCCTCGTGGGGCACGTCGAGCAGATTGCCGATCACTTCGATCGGAATGGAGGCGGCAAAGTCCTCGATCAGCTCGCAAGCCCCCTTGGCGGCGATGGCGTCGAGCAGGCCGTCGACCAGCTTGATGAGGTCGCCCTCCATGCCGGCGATGGCGCGAGGCGACAGTGCGCCCATGATCAGGCGGCGCACGCGGGTATGGGAGGGCGGATCGTTGAAGACGAGGCTCGTGGTGTGATGCTCGTAGAGCAGGCTGTCGCCGTATTTCGGCGCGAACTCGCGCTTCTTGTCCGAGCTGAACGATTTGGTGTTCTTGTAGGTGGTGACGAGATCGTCATAGCGGGTCAGGAACACGGTGCCGTTCGGTAGGCGTTTGACCGGTTCGTTCTCCCGCAGTGCACGGTAGGTCGGATAGGGGTCGTCGTAGAACTCAGGCGTCAGCTTCTCGAGATCGAAGCTTGCCGCCAGCTCCTTCGCATCTGCGTTCATTCCGTTATACTCGCCGGTTAAAGCCGATATGCCGTTTTTGTTGTTCTGGCCGACGCGCGCATGCGTCTACAGTCGCGCCGTCTTTGCTAGCTGACCGGACAGGAAAATGCACGCGCGCGCTGACGCTCCCGACACGGCCCCGGAAGCAAGTGTTCTTTGGCCCGACGATATTTTCGCGACATTGCAGCGCTTCGACGTCCGGCAGGTGCCGTACGTGCCCGATGCCGGTCACTCGAAGCTGATCCAGCGCGTGCTGGCTTCCTCCACGATGCGCGGCATTCCGCTGACAACGGAGGAGGAGGGCGTGGCACTTCTCGCCGGCGCCTGGGCGGGCGGACAGCGCGGCGTGTTGCTGATGCAGTCGAGCGGTGTCGGCAATTGCATCAACATGCTGTCGCTGATCCCGATCCTGCGCTTTCCGTTCCTCACGCTCGTGACCATGCGGGGCGAGTGGGGCGAGTTCAATCCGTGGCAGGTGCCGATGGGGTCGACCACGCAGGGGGTGTTCGAGCTTTCCGGCGTCAAGGTGCTGCGCGCCTCGAACCCGGCCGAGGTGCCGGCCGTGCTGGAGGCGGCCGCAGCGCAGGCCTATAACGCACTCACTCCCACCGCCGTCCTTCTGTCGCAGCGCCTGATCGGTGCCAAGGTTTTCACCAAATGAGCAAGGCCAATCTCCTCGACCGCCGCCAAGTGGTGTCCACGCTGCTCGCGGAGCGCAAGGATGTGATCGCGATTGGCGGCTTGGGTGCCTCCACCAACGACATGTGCGCGGCCGGCGACCACGCGCGCAACTTCTATCTCTGGGGTGGCATGGGCGGAGCTGCGATGATCGGGCTCGGGCTCGCGCTGGCGCAGCCAAAGCTGCCGGTGCTGGTCATCACCGGTGATGGCGAGATGCTGATGGGCATGGGCAGTTTGGCCACCATCGGGCTGCAGAAGCCGGCCAATCTCTCCATCGTCGTGCTCGACAACGAGGCCTATGGCGAGACCGGCGGCCAGACCAGCCACACCTTCGCGGCTGCCGACCTCGTCGGCATCGCCCGGGCCTGCGGCATCGAGGACAGCCGGGCCGTCACGACCATGGCCGAGGTCGAGGCCTTCGCCAAAGCCGTCCACGACGTTTCCGCGGGGCCACGCTTTGCCAATGTGAAGATCGACAGCGCCAGCGTTGAGCGGATCTTGCCGACCCGGGACGGGACCTACATCGTCAACCGGCTCCGGGGCGACCTGGGCTTCCGGCCGATTTAGGGCCGGCCTTGCCGATGTCGTCGTCCTGCTCGTGCGCCGTGTGCGCGAGCCAGTTTCGACCCAATCTAGAGGTTGCGATGCAGCATAGTGCTTGACTTTTGCGTGGGTGAGTGCTTACTCACTAGCATGAGCTCATTGCGTATGACGAGCGACCTGAGGCGTCAATTGATCCTCGGTGCCGCGAAACGTTGCTTTGCCCGACACGGCTATAACGGCACCACGACCAAGAGCGTGGCGGCCGCCGCTGCTATTTCCGAGGCGCTGCTGTTCAAGCATTTCCCGTCCAAGGCGGCGCTCTACGCCGAGATCCTGAGCGACGAATGCGAGGCGGATCCGGCCCTGATGGAGCTGCTCGAACGGGAGCCCTCGACTGCCACCCTGGTCGAGGTGATCCGCGGCATGGTCGAGCATTTCCTTCACATCGCCGACGGGCCCGACCAGGAGGAGGCGCAGCGCCTGCGACTGATGGCCACGAGCCATTTGGATGATGGCGAATTCGCCCGTTTGCTATATGCCAAGATCGAGACGCTGATCGGGGCTGTCTTCGTCGCCTCACTCGAGCGCGCGGTTGCCGCGGGGGACGCACGGCCGTGCACTGGCGATCCACTCAACCTGTTCTGGTTCGCGCATCATTCGGTGATGACGGCGGCGCTGACCAGGCTGCCGGCCACGCCCTGTCTCGCTTACGGCAAGGCAAACGATCTGGAGCGGCAGCTCTGTGAATTTCTCCTGAGAGGTATCGGACTTAACGACGCCGCAATTGCTGCGCATCTAGGCCACAATCAGGCCGCGAATGCCGGCAAGACGGCGATTGCAGAAAGTGCATGACATGAACATCGTAGCCGAACACAAGATTTCGGGCCAACCGATCGACAACAAGGCTCCCAAGCGTCCGGTCCGGCCGGTGCTGTGGTTCATCATCGTCGGCGCGCTTCTCGCCGCGCTCGTCGGTGGCCTCGTCTGGTTCAATTATTTCCGCGGCCAGATGATCAAGCAGTTC
>NZ_JADPKA010000031.1 GCF_023073715.1 Bradyrhizobium sp. 164 | reverse complement strand
GTGCCGCGCGCAAAGGCCGGACATATGACCGCACCGTTCCAATGTGTGAAATCGACTGCAAAAGCTCTTGCCACGCGGGCCGTTCCACATATGGGGGCAAGGTCACCTGCGGCCGTGCGGGCTACGCGCTGATGCGAGAGCTCGTCTGAAGTACATCCTTACCGACCCCTGCGGTTGGCATTATTCTCAGCAACGAGAGCTATATCGGAAACACTTCTTCAGCCCATCCAAACGCCGACGCAAACCGGTAGGACGGTGAAAAACGGCCGCACGGAAACGCAAATGTAGCAGGCGGTATGGTTCTGCCGCGCGTGTTGAATCCGTAAACCTACTCAGCCGCAACTTGGACGCGGGCCTTGAAGCCAGACAGGGCGTCACCGAGGCGGATAAATGGTCGTTCGATCATTCGCCAAGTAGCGTAAGAAATAAGACCGCACATTAATAGCGCGGTGAAGCGCCATGGCTCGCAAAGCCAGCCCGGTAGTTGACCCAACTTAGCAATCTCATCCATTGCAATGAATGTCAGTAGATGCAGCAGGTAGATTGAATATGATGCATCTCCAGCGGCAACTAGCCAACGTGCCGGCGCGCTATCCCACGACAGTTTCAGGTTGGTCAGCGCGATTACCAAGAACACCATCGAGGCTGATGGTCCGAATGCGATGTTGCTGGAAAGGGTGAACCAAAGACCTGGTAGCCCAATCAGGAGTGGGAGAAAAAAGCCGAGCCGCGACGTGTGTTTTCGCAGCAGGAAGGCGACCACACCGGCCAGAAAATCAGATTGCGTGGTTGATACGATCTGGAACGTCCACGGGTTGCCGAGCACGAATCCGGTGGCGGCAAGGCCCGCCAACAGGACGGCCAGGCCAGACAATCCAATTGTGGGCACGGCCACGGCGGCTATGCCATAGAACACAACTTCACGCTGCATGCTCCAACTTACGTCGTACGCCGGAGGGTCTTGCATCGGTAGCAACGTCAGGGATTGCAAGAAATTTGATAGCAAAATGGGCCGATACTGCCCTGACACGATCAGTAACGCCACGAGCGTCATGGCGATAATGTACATGGGGTAAAGACGAAAGATCCGTTTGAGGACGAACGAGCGGATCGTGAAGTCGGGCCGCGAGGCCACGAGACAAATGACATACCCGCTTATGGCGAAGAAGAAATTGACGCCAAAGAAGCCCCATTCCTTGAGTGGCCACAGCGTAACTTGGCTACTTTCGGGGAAGGCTCGGAGCGCGATGTATGAGTGAAAGTAGGCAACACTGAGCGCGGCAATCGCACGAGCTGCCTGCAGTCCCTTGTTTTTGTTTGCTTCCAACTGTTCCGCTCGCATTAGCGGCCGCTTGAAGTAACTGGCCATAGCTTCTCCCAAAGCAACCTAATCCAATAAGACGGGTCTCGCAGGAACGCTGTGAGCGGCTTGGTGTAGGGCTCCTCCACGAAACGGTAGACGAGCCATGAGATCGACCCGAGAACAGTTGGAAGCGCAAAGGCTCGCACAAGCAGATCGGACGGCAGATCGTCGCCGATATTCAAGGCCTGAAGGATCATCTTTCCGACGTCCTGATGGATCAGGTAAAGCGGATAGCTAATCAGGCCGATAAAGGCGACGGGACGCAGCCAGCGCGGTGCCTCATATTGTGAGGCCAGAAACACAGCAAGAGTTCCAAGAGAGAGGGTCACGAGCCGCCAGCCTTCCATCGGGACGGATGGCTGGTTGTAGTGCAGGAGTTCGTGAGCGCATTCTAGGAACAGCGCCGTTGCTAGTCCGAACAGCGCCTGCCTGCGATGGCCTGCCGACAAGGCGGCAATGCTGAGCCCGGCAATGAAGAAGGCGAAGAAGTCGTTCGTGGAATATGTGTTTGGGTTTGATAGAGCGAAGCGGACGAGGCACCAGACGCTGACCGCCGGCAGCAGAAAGCTCCGCAGCCCGATTGCCACGATTGCGGTGCACAGCACGTAAAACTGAAACTCCACCATCAACGACCAGTACGCCCAATCGGGAGGAGAATAGTCGATACGGAGCACATTGAGAGTGGGGAGTGCAACTAGCGTGTAGGCATAGTCGCACCAGGGCAGCAAGCGCGAAGACTCAATGAGCTGCGGTGCCGCGTGTTTGAAAGCGGTGGTGAGGAAGCCGCAGACGATGAGGGCCGGCAGCAGCCGGCCAACCCGCTTGCAATAGAAGTGCCACGCCGAGCGTGAATTCTCTGCGCTGAGTGAGATGCAATATCCGCTGATAATGAAAAACAGCAGAACGCCATGAGTTCCCCGATTGAATAGCGAAATCGGCACAAAGTGGTAGAATAGAACCCAGATTATCGCGACTGCTCGTAGACAATCGATCCCCACCGATCTTTCAGATGTCAAAGCTCCCTCCCCATCCACAGGAGCGGCGAACCTAACTCACTACCCTAACCAGAGCAAATCATAGCCGGTTTGGGGCAGCTTTTTCTCTGGCCTCAACGCGCCAGCTGTGGTCTTTCAGGAGGTTGTCCATCTGGTCTGAAGCGAGGAACTGAGTTGCGAAGCTTTAAACCAAAGGGTGAGCGGAGCAACGCCGCCGCAACTGACCTGTTCAACACGATCCGGTAGACGCTCGCCAAATCGATCAAGCGATTCCGCGCAGATGGTGCGGAGGGGGTGCATGATCGCTCCTGCAGATACCATTCATTGAGCTGCTGCCGGTTTGATGGACACCAGGTTAAGCTAATCCCACCTTGCGCTCGAACTCAACCGGGCTGAGATACCCGATGGTCGAGTGCCTGCGGATCGTGTTGTAAAATCTTTCGATATAGTCGAACACATCGGCTCGTGCCTCGTCTCTGGTTCGGTAGATCTTGTTGGCGGTCCGTTCGGTCTTGAGCGACGAGAAGAAGCTCTCCATCGCTGCGTTGTCCCAGACGTTGCCGGAACGGCTCATGCTGCAGAGAATGCCGTGGTCGGCCATCAAGCGCTGGAACTGCTCGCTGGTGTACTGACTGCCCTGGTCGGAGTGGTGCAACAGGGCGTCCGGCTTGCCGCGTCGCCAGACGGCCATCAGCAGGGCATCGGTTACCAACTGAGCTGTCATGGCGGCGCTCATCGACCAACCCACCACCCGGCGTGAGAACAGGTCGATCACCGCTGCGACGTAGAGCCAG
>NZ_JADPKA010000037.1 GCF_023073715.1 Bradyrhizobium sp. 164 | reverse complement strand
CATTGGAACGGTCCTTCCTTTGTGGCGCCTCTCGAAGCGACCACGTTAGGCACTTTTGATGCCGGTTCGAAGGGCCGTTCCACACCATCACTTTTGATGCAGTTTGGAGGATCTCTGGCGCTTTGATCAGAGGAGAATCAGCGCCATGCAGCAGGCACTCCAGCGCTCCAATCTGGTGCCGAGTGGGTTGTTGTAGAGAGTGCGTACTTCGAAGGTGATGAGGCCGTTATTGCGGTTCGGGCGTCGGGAAGTGTTGGTCTGTGTCCATTGTGCGGAACGGTTTCCCGACGTGTCCATAGCCGGTATCGGCGACGCGTGACCGATCTGCCGCTCTCGGGGCGGATCGTCCAGCTTCAGGTAATCGCCCGCCGGTTCCGCTGCGATGCCGTCCTATGCGGGCGCCAAATCTTCACCGAGCGCTTCGCCGAAGGGGTACTGGCGCCATCGGCGCGACGGACGGCAAGGCTGGACTCCATCGTCCATCACCTCGGTCTGGCGCTTGGCGGTCGACCGGCAGCAGGCTTTGCAAAGCGGCTAATGCTGCCGGTGAGCAAAGATACGCTTCTTCGGGTAGTTCGGCGCCGTAGCCGTCCCCCAGCTGACACGCTCAGGGTTATTGGCATTGATGACTGGGCCTGGCGGCGCAATCACCGATACGCGAGCATCATCTGCAACCTGGAAAGGCGCCGGGTGGTCACTCTGCTGCCGGATCGTGAACCCGCGACCGCCCAAGCCTGGCTATCTGCTCATCCCACGATCGCGATTGTCGCCCGTGATCGTGGTGGAGGATATGGCGAAGCCACGGCAAAAGCATTGCCGCACGCGGTACAGGTCGCCGATCGTTGGCATCTAATGGAGAACGCCAGCCGGGCCTTCCTCGATGCCGTGCGCAAATCGATGCGCCAGATACGCATCGTCGTCGGTGCGACCACGATCGATCCTAAGCTGCTCACGGCCGCTGAGCGCCTCCAGTATGAGGGCTATCTGCGTCGTGAGGAGACCAACGCGGCTATCATGGCTCTCTCGAAGAACGGCATACCTATCAAGCAGATCGCACGTGAGACTGGCCATAGCAGGAAGCTGGTGCGACAGGTGGTCCGCGGCGAACGTCACGACGTCTTCCGAACCAGGCAAAGTTCGTTGGATCCGCACTTGCCATGGCTCGACGATCAATGGGCGTCCGGCTGCCGCAATGGAGCTGAACTTTGGCGCCGCTTAACAGCGCGTGGCTTTCGAGGCTCGCTCCGCGTCATCAGTGAGTGGGCGACCCGCAGGCGAAGAGCCGAAAAGACGGACGCGCAAACCCTTCAGCGGATCCCGTCGGCCAGGACGATCGCGCGTCTCATGACGATCGGGCGGGACTTGCTTACGAAAGCGGAGACCGTCACGGTCGCGGCGCTCGAATCTGGCGCACCAACGCTGGTCGAGGCGCGCGAGATCATCGCTGAATTCCACTTGATGGTCCGGCGCAAGGTTGATGCGGGACTTACCCCATGGATCGAGCGAGCCCGCGCCAGTCTCGTAGCTTCGTTCGCCAATGGCGGCGCCAAGGATGAGGCTGCAGTGCGGGCGGCGATCACTTCACCTTGGTCCAACGGGCAGACTGAGGGTCAGATCACGCGCCTCAAACTCGTTAGACGTCAAATGTGCGGTCGCGGGAAAATCGATCTGCTTCAAGCCCGACTAATTGGCGCAGAATAATCGGAGCTGCACCAAAATTGCGTCAGAGCCCTTATTCCATGCCGAAACACACACGATCTCAATCGAAGCGGAATATCAAGCTGCCGGTGTCTGGACCGGAGTTCGTGGAGAAGGCGTGGAACGAATCGAGCGCAATCGAGGCATGGCAAGCGTAGCTCCTTTGCTTGAGTTACCTGCAGGTCTCACCGCCTGGCTCGGCTATCAGGAAGTCTGGGACCAAGAGAGCGGGCGGGCGCCATTTGCCTTTCGGCAGGCGGGACTCACGATACATATCGGGGAAGTGGGAGATCCGGTAAAGCCGTAGTTGCTTCGGCTTGAATGGCCTGGGCTGCGCGATTGGGACCGCTCCGGGGTAAATTTCCAAAGTTCCGGGGCTGGGCATCCGCATTGGCAGATCGATCTGTTCGAGAGCTTGCATACAGCACGGGATCAACAGGAATTCGAACCTGAAACTGTCGAAGCGCTCGAAGATTTCGAGGCGATCGTCGATGCACCGTCCCTATCGAACCGCATCACGCAGCTAACATTCGAGCGAATGCATCTTGCGAGCGCGGCACCTTGGTGGTCCGATCGTCCCGCTGAGTTTCAATCTCATCACCTAAATGCACCCACTGACGAGGCAGCGCTCTCACGCTGGCTGAGCGCTGCTATCTCCTATATGCGCCAAGAATTGTCGCGCTGCGTCGGGCGGCGGTAGACGGCTCGTCACCCTCTCAACGTGCGCCATCCGCAAAGAGCAAGACGAAATACCGCCACCACTGTCTCGCTATTGTTCGTAGCTTTATTCAGATTGGTGGCGGAAATGGCGCGCCGTTCAGAGCAAAACCGCGAACTCATACACAATTGAAATTGCTTGTGATTTTTCTTGTCGTCAATCATTCGACGCCGGTCGGCCCGCTGTCGTAAGGGATTTCAGCACGCCTCACGATGGCGAGCGCCTTTTGCTCCGGGATCGTAGTATTGTCGTCGGAAGCCGTCGAAGCTTCGAAACCGAGGATTTCGCGCAGCACTTGATCGCGGCGCTCGAAGAGATGCACTCCAGATCAAGCTGATGATCGCGGCAGCGGTCGGACGGCACGACAAACGGAGGACATTATGGCGCGGCGTGACGACAAGGCACGGGCAACTCTCATCCGCGAGGCAGCGAGCAGCGTGCAGCCAAGCCGGAGCCCCCGGTTGTTTGCCGAGCTTCTGTTCGGCTACACCAATGTCGAGGATCTCGCCACTTACGATGCCTCGTCGCTGGCCTTCCTCGCGGAACAGGCCTGGGAGCACGTGCAGCAGCGCACGGCCGGCAGCGCCGATATCCGCGTCGTCAATCCGATGATGCCGGACGGGCGCGAGATTTCCGTGCTCGAAATTCTCAACGACGACATGCCCTTCTTGTTCGATTCCACGATGGCGGAGCTCGCCGAGCAGGGCATCGAAGTCACCCTTGTCGCTCATCCGATCATCGCCGTGGAGCGCGATGACCAGGGCAAGCTGCTGCGATTCTACGGCGAATCACTGCCGGAGGGCGCAAAGGGCACGCGCGAAAGCCTGATTCATCTCCACATCACTCGCCTGGACGCCGATGCGGATCGTCAGAAGCTGATCGACGGCCTCACCAGCACTTTGAATGACGTCCGCGCCTGCGTCACCGACTGGCGCGCCATGCGCGACCGCGTCGAGGAAGCGATCAAAACTTTCTCTTCCAATCCGCCGCCGTTGCCGATCGACGAGGTCGCCGAAGCAAACCAGTTCCTGCAATGGCTCTGTGCGGACAATTTCACCTTCCTCGGCGTGCGCGAATATCGCTTCTCGTCCGACAGCGATGCGTCCGACGACATTACAACCGGTGAAGGACTCGGCATCTTGCGCGATCCCGAGGTGAAGGTGCTGCGCCGCGGCACGGAAATGGTGGTGATGACGACGGAAATCCGCGAGTTCATGCGCGAGCCGACGCTGCTGATCGTCATCAAGGCCAATGTCTCCAGCCGCGTCCATCGCCGCATCCGGATGGATTATGTGGGCATCAAGCTCTATACGCCCGACGGCCGGCTCGAGGGCGAACTGCGCGTCGTCGGCCTGTTCACCTCGGGCGCCTACACCCGCTCGGCACGACAGA
The DNA here is from genome assembly GCF_023073715.1 of Bradyrhizobium sp. 164. Taxonomy (GTDB): domain Bacteria; phylum Pseudomonadota; class Alphaproteobacteria; order Rhizobiales; family Xanthobacteraceae; genus Bradyrhizobium. The sequence goes on along the minus strand of NZ_JADPKA010000037.1, from coordinate 45 downwards.
TTCCTTATGTCCGCCACAAAGTTTCACAGGTGCTCCAGCGCGCCG
>NZ_JADPKA010000065.1 GCF_023073715.1 Bradyrhizobium sp. 164 | reverse complement strand
CGCTTGCCAAGTCGGCGGCCAGCGTCAATTATCTCCTGGCTCGGCCGCCTCGTCTCATCTTGATTGACGCGCCGCTCTCATCCTGATTGTCGCGCTATACTCAGCCGTCGGCCACAACTTCCGCCGCATCCTCGCCTGGCTCAGAGAACTCTTGGGCCAATTCCTGGAGTTGCTGTGGCGAACGCTCGCCTCTCCAACTCAGCTCAATCCGGCTTCTTAACGGACGACTAAGGATCGAGGAGACGAGCGCAAGCGAATTGTCGAAAGCGTAGGGAAGACGTCAAAACCAAGGGGTAGTCGTTATCTTGGGATCAGTCTGAGCGATACCTGTTTAGGGCTCAGGCGGCGTCCGGCAGGCGAGGTGGCGTGACCTCGGTTCAGGCTTCTGTGCGGACGTGGGCACCTGTATCGCGGTGCCAGGGAATGGTTCAAGTGGAAGCCCCACACGAGTCTGAGTACCAACGCGCGATGCAGGGACGGAGCCGTGTGTAGTAGTGACGAAGACACTGTAATGGTGGCGGAGCGAAGGCACGGCACTGTCCCGCTTGATTGGAAGAACAACCGGAAACGGGAGGACTCTTTTGGGTCAAGCAAAGCCGTATGACATCCCCAAGCGCTGGGTTTGGGAGTCGTACAAACGGGTTAAAGCAAATCGGGGCGCAGCCGGTGTGGACGAGCAGTCGATCGAGGTGTTCGAGGCAGACTTGCAGAGCAATCTACAAGCTCTGGAATCGAATGTCTTCGGGCAGCTACTTTCCACCGCCGGTCAAGCGTGTGCAGATCGACAAAGCGCGACGGCGGTAAGAGGCCGCTACGAATTCCTACGGTGTCGGATCGCGTTGCTCAGGCGGTCGTCAAAGGACATCTGGAGCCGGATTTGGAGAAACACTTTCATCCAGACTCGTTCGGATATCGACCCGGAAAATTGGCGCTCGATGCCGTTGGGGTTGCTCACCAGCGATGCTGGCGGCATCCTTTCGTGCTCGATCTCGACATTCGGGCTTATTTGGATGTTGCGTCATACTACACCTTCAGTTTTTTTGAGAGGGTCGAAGAGGTCCGGAGCAACTGCAGGTACTTGAATTCGTATGCTTTGGCCCGTCCAGCGATAAACGTGAACGGCCTTAAGCTCGCCGCGCTTTACACGTTGCAAGATGGTTTGCCGCGAGACGCCGAGTAGATTCATGGCCTTGAACATCTTCACGTAACCTTCGGGCGCGCTCTCCACAAAGCGCGATCGCAACTCGTCATTGATACGGATGCGCCACGGCGCGCCAGGTGTGATCTGCTCTCCGGCAATGAAGCCATCGTTGAGGCAGCGATGCAGAGTAGAGGGTGCGATCCCGAGAGCGCGTGCTGCTTTCTCGATCGTCATGCACTCGCCGTCCCGCGCTTGCTGTTTCGGCTCGAAGCGTGGGATCTCCCAGTGCGTCCGCAGGCTCGACACACGATGTGCCGTAAACGACAGTCCGGTGGCCGTTGTACGGCCTTGGCGATTGAGGATGCCGGCGATCTTGGCGTCGGGATAATGTGCAGCCAGCCGCCGCAGCAGGTCGATCGTATCGTCGGCGGTGGGATCGGCGATGGATGCGAGTGCGGCAATGGGACATTAACTTCACTGAAGAGACCGCCGCGCCAACGCAGCGTCAGGTGAGCGTTGTATTTATCGCTCGACTCTCAAGGTGACATCGTCGAGCAGCGTGCGGAGTAACTCCTTGCGATCGCGATCGCTCGTCGTGGGAGCGAACCAGAGCTTGAGGTCTTTACCGAGTGCAAGGATCGCGTTGCGTTCTTCGTGCGTAAGCGAGCGCGGTCGGGCATGTTCGCGGTCGAGAGTTCGGATTCGGCAGTCTTCAGTTCCAGCAGAGCGCTTTCCCATTCTGCTTCGAGTCCACGCGCGACGAGTCTATTCTCCGGGGTCCACGGCGCGGTAGCGTCGCTCGGCGCGCTGCGCGTTGTAGCGGGCACGCTCGACGTCGCGACGGAACTGCGCGAGAGTCGTCTCGTGATCGGCGTCGAATTGCTCGATCGCCTGGAGCGAGGCTTCCAGGCCTGCGGGCGCGAGAGCCGCAAGGAACGCTTCGGCGACAGCCGCATCGATCTGCACACCGCCGATGTTGAGGCAGTACTCGCCCCGGCCGTTGACGATGTTCTTGCCGGCGCAGTGATATCCGGGCGCCGCGAACCGGCCGCTGTAGTGTACGGCCAGGCGCCGACCGCAGTGTCCGCATACGGCGAGGCCTTGCAGGAGTGCTGCGCCTTCTCTCACGGCACCCCGCTCTGGTGCGGTCGAGGACGGATGTTCTGCGCCAGGCGCTTCTGGTTCGCCTCGAAGGTATACCAATCGATGTATCTGGCATGATGGTCACGCATGAACACCGGCCACTGCTCGCGGTCGCGTTGTCTGATGCGCTTTCGGATTCGACCGCCCGCATCGCGATAGCATGTCTGCTGGGTGCAGCCATACACATAAACGCCGGCATAGAACGGGTTGGTGAGGACCTGGTGGATCTTTGTGTAAGTTGGGGCGACCCAGCGGAGATCGACAAGGCTGTTGGAGTGCAGCGGAAAGCGCAGGCCTTGCGAGCGGAACCACAGCCACACGCGTCGTGCCGAATTCGGCAAAGCGGTCGAAGACAGCATGGATCGCGGCTTGCACCGACTCGTCAGGATGTAACAGCACCTCCCCGTCGGCGTCGCCCTGTACCAGACCCACCGGCGACCCGCGGTGCAGTTCTCCGCGTGCGGCCTTGTTGCGGATGCCACCGAGCAGCCGCGCACGCAGCACATGCAGCTCTGCCTCTGACATCGTACCTTTGAGCCCGAGCACCAGGCGGTCATTGAACAAGCCCGGATGATAAATCCCATCTCCATCACCGATGAGCGTGTGGGTCAGGCCACATAGATCGAGCAGACGGTACCAATCAGCATTATTGCGCGCTAGTCGCGAGACTTCCAAGCCGAGCACGATGCCCACCTGGCCGAGGCCGACCTCCGCGGTCATAGGTGCGAAGCCGATGCGCTCGGAAAGGCCGGAACCGGAAACACCGAGGTCCTCATCGATGACCTTCACCTGATCGCGTCGCCAACCAAGCCGCCCGGCGCGTTCGGCTAACTCGTACTGACGAGCAGTGGACTCGCGATTATGCTCGACCTGCGTCGTACTGGACTGACGCACGTAGACGATTGCGCATCGGCGTAGGTGCTCAGCGGTGATCTTGCTCTGTTCGTTCATCGTTGTGGTCTCCGGCAGTGGCGATTGCTCGGGCGATTAGTCGGGCGAGTCGCAGCACGAGATGTGCGCGCTGTTCTTTATCGAGGGCCTCCCATACGGGTACGACACCGTGCTGAGGTGGTGGGTCGAGAAAGCTTAGCTGCTGCATGGCTGTCCTCCGATTCCGGTGGCAGGACAGTATGCGCGGCATCCAATTGCCGCAGCAAAGCGTCGACGATCGTCCGGGCGTGCAGCAGCTCGGCGTGGGAAGCCAGGAATGCCGCTCGAGCGCATTGCGGGCTTGCAGGCGGTAAATGTTGTGCGATAGGCAGATCTGTCTACGCGGCCGGTACAAGGGCACGGGTACCATCGGGCAGTACAAGCGTCAGATGAAGTTCGCCGCGTCGATGACACCAGCCAAGCACATTAAGCCAGATCCCTCAAAGGGATGGCGCGACCGAACGATGGTCCCTGATCGGGATAGTCGTCGAGATGATGCGCGCGGTGGTGGGTAGTCTGTCGAGTAGTCTTTCGACTGGGTTGAGTACGAGTGGTGTTGCGGATGCTGGCGCACAAGATCGCCGATCCTCACATCTTGCGGCTCATCGGGTTGTAGCTGCGAGCTGACGTTATTGAGAGCGGCAAGAAGCAAGAGACGGACAGGGGCACGCCGCAAGTGCGAGCATCAGCCCGCTCCTTGCCAGCATCTTCCTGCACTACAATCTCGATCTTGACTCATCAATGGCGTCGCCGCGCACTGGATCTGGTGGGTTATCCACGTTTCCAAACGCCAAGGATTGCCCGCGCCTCTGCCGGTGTTGCGACGCTAGAGCATGTTGGGGACGGAATTGAATCGCAGGGATTCCCAAAGGGAGCGAACCGTGATTCATCCTTGAGGCCGGAGGGGGCCGACAGGGATGGCGCATGGAGAGGCTCTTCGCATTCGGGTGATCAAGGCCGTCGTTGAGGATGGCCGTTCGCGGAACGAAGCGGCTCGGATATTCCGGGTCGGGATCGCGAGCGCGATCCGCTGGGTGAAGGCGTTCCAGGAAACGCAGCGCACGGCGGCTTTGCCGACCGGCGGTGACCGGCGTTCTGTGCTGAAGCCGCATCGGGACTGGCTCTTGGAACTTTGGCGCAAAGAGAACGATCTGACGCTCGATGCGATCGCCGAGCGACTGCTTCGCAGGCATGGCGTCGAAGCCGACAAGTCGATGCTCTCGCGCTTCTTTGCCGGTGAGGGCATCAGCTTCAAAAAAAACCGTGCACGC
>NZ_JADPKA010000096.1 GCF_023073715.1 Bradyrhizobium sp. 164 | reverse complement strand
CGACTTCGGCATCGACAACCTGATCGAGCTTATTAAGTTCTACAAGGAAAACCCTGGACTGCTGAAGCGGTGATCCTGCGGCCTACGCCGAATGGATACGTTGAGACCCACACCCCAATGCTTATCGAGAGAAAGACGATGTGATCTGACTTGCCCCTAAGCTTAGCATCTCGAGTCTTTATGCGCCGAGTAGCGGTTGGGGCAACCGATGGTTGAGGCGGCCGGTCAGGGCACGCAGCCGATCGTCTGCCGCGGTGAGATGGGCGGCATAGGCGGTGGTCATTTGCTTCGGCAGTTATGTGCCGTCGCCAACTGATCGCATACAAAATCCATCGTTAAGGCTCGCTCGATCGCTTGGCCGGGCCGCGGTCCTCGCGCGGCGTACTGGAAAGGGCCCTACACGTGAGCGTTCGGCCATTGTGACAGATGCGGAAACCACTTTCCGAGTGGTCCAAAGTTCAAGAACCATGGGACGCTAACCGCTGCCGAATGTTGATGCGGCGCAGATTCGGGCGAAGCTTTGGTAAGCCATCGTTTTGTCACCCAGGCATGAACCATGAACGGGACGCACCTTGAGTTATCGAGGGATGCCAACAGCGCGGGCCAAGCCACGTTCTGTTGAGCATTCTCGAAACTGTGCGTTACGCCATCGGGTACAGACCCTCGCTCGGCGGAGGTTCGCGGACTCGCCGACACGACGCGACCCGACATAGGGCGTACCCAAGCGCGATGTAGAATGGGGCCGCCGCCTTGAGCTTCGTCGAAGATGCGCGCCACTGCATAACCCTGCCGATCCTCTTAGATCGACCGCATACAATTGTGCCGCGCACCGCCGGCGCCTCGCTCCTGGCGAGCTCCCCTCGGTTGAGTCGTTGTTGGCCTTGGCTGCTCGACTCGCTGCCGTTGTCGCTGGCCGCCATCGTTAGCCTCCCACGACGTCACCAGCCGCGCCGGTTCTCGCGCCACCCGCGTGCCCGAGAGAGAGGTGTCGCAACCAGCGTCAGGCACTCGCGCGACCAGTCACCGACCACGATCAGAATAGCCACTGGTGAGCTGATCCGAGAGGGGCGTGCCACCAGCGGCGCGATCGACCCGTCATCGGTGCTCCGGTCCCGACCGCCCCGCCGCCTTGGGAGGAAACGCGAGCCACTCTTTCCAGTAGAAGAGCTGAGGAGCTTCTTGTTGCGGTAGATAGCTCTCCCGCCTAGCTTGAGTGCAGGTGGCGATAGCTCGAAACGATGGCTTTCTGCGCGATCGCCATCATGCGCTGGGGTGGGCGGCATCATCCCTTCGGTCGCCTGGTACGAAAACATTCTCCGATTTGCAGTAAGTCCCGGAGCTTTTCCGGCTCATGGCGCTTGTTGGGGGCAGTTGATGACAATACCGGCTCGTCGGTTGGCTCGGAGTTAATTATCCGCAGCCGCAGAGCACATCGATCCGCTAGGGTCCACCTACCATTGTTGGACGCGTCGCCACCGATTCTTCAGATCCTCACCAGACTAGGTAGTGTGCTCATCATTGCTAGTGATGTATCCATCACTAACTGGATGTGCAACGGATGATGGTCGTTCGTCGCGATACGAAAGGTGAAGAAATGGCAAGGGTAGTTCATCGACAGGGGTGAGGCGCCGCGCTTTGCTGGAGTCGAGTTCGCCGTAGTGCCGCGACAATCACCATTGTATCTTCGCGCCCGCTGCTCGACTTGTTCCTTCTGTCTCCCGGACCTGAGGTTCTTATAGTGACACCGCGAGCCTAGGACGGCTCCGCACCAAGCGTCGCCTGCTCTGCTCGCGCAGTCGTCTTCACGGGCTGAAACCTTCGAACCAGGGGCGGCAGAACCGCCCTGTTCTTGCGATGGCGTTCCCCGCCACTAGTCCGCACTTGATCAACCATGTTTTGACTCTCGGGCGGTCGCCGCCGGCGGGCAGTCTCACCTTCCTAACAATTCTGGGCTTGGAGAAATGGAAAACTCGTGATGAACGAAATTAGGCATAACTTAGATGTGGCTCGCGCTCTGACCGACGCAGAAGAGCGCTACTCCAGACAACATTCGCTGAGCCTCGCCTATATGGAGCGCGCATCTCGATTCATGCCGGGCGGAAATACGCGATCCGTTCTGTTTTTTAAGCCGTTTCCCTTTGTCGTAAGGACGAGCTCGGGCTGTCGAGTGCTGGATCTCGACGGCAATAATTATGTTGATTTTTTGTGTGAATACAGCGCGGGGCTGTTCGGGCACTCAGAGCCGACGATCAAAGCAGCTATTCAGCATGCTATTGAAACGGGCTGGGTGCATGGTGGGCACATCGAGAACGAGGCGCGCTTGGCGGCTGCCCTGTGCTTGCGCTTCCCATCGGTCGAGCGCATCCGGTTCACGAATTCGGGCACCGAAGCGAATCTCATGGCGTTAGTGACAGCCAGGGCCTTCACAAAACGTTCGCGAATTATGGCTTTTCGCGGAGGCTATCATGGGGGAGTATTGCATTATAAATCTGGCGATGCTGATCAAAACGCGCCTTTTCCGCTCGTACTCTGCACTTATAACGACATAGCACAGACCGTGGCTGCGATTAATCGTGAAGCGCGCGACCTTGCGGCGGTTATCGTTGAGCCGCTGCAGGGTTCGGCAGGATGCATTCCTGCGAGTCGTGAATTCCTGTCAGCAATTCGCAGTGTTTGCGAACGGCATGGAATCATTCTCATCTTTGACGAAGTGATGTGCTCTCGTCTTGCCCCAGGCGGGCTACAAGGTGCCCTCGGAATTACGCCGGACCTCACAACACTGGGTAAGTACCTCGAGGGAGGAGCTTCGTTCGGCGCCTTTGGAGGGCGCGAGGACATCATGTCCCTCTACGATCCCAATCGGCCGGATGCACTGGCTCATGCAGGCACATTTAATAACAATGCCCTGTCCATGGCTGCGGCCGTGGCCGCGGCAACAGTACTGTCGAGCGACCGTCTTGTGCAACTAAACGCCATGGGCGACGCTTTGCGGGCGAAACTCAACGGGATCGCGCGGGCCCGCGCGCTGCCCATACAGTTCATCGGAAGCGGTTCGATGATGAACATCCATTTTCGTGAAGGTGAAATCCGCACCATCGCGGACACGCAGACCGAAGATCCGAATGTTAAGCCCCTCTTTCACTTGGAGATGCTAGAGAGGGGCCAATATCTGACCCGCAATGGCATGCTCAACCTGTCGCTACCGATGTCGGCGTGTGAGCTTGAGGGAGTTGCAAGCGCATTCGAAGATTTTCTGGAGCTGAATGGGAGCTTGATCGTAGCCTGCTGTAGCCCGTTTACCTAACTAAAAAACGTTCAAGAATAGGCAAATTTGGAGTCGCTGGTCTTAAGGTGGGCCATCACCAGGGAGTATCATGTTGATTGTTAGGCTGCGAGGTAACCCATGACGAAAGACGAGAGTGCGGAAGTAATGTGTGCATGCATTGCGGTGCATGTCTCACGTTGCATTCCAATATACGACACCATCGCTGCTCAGAAAGATATCAACCTGCTGCTAGGTTTCGATTTTCATGAATACGTCTCCATTACAGAGGGAATTCCGGGAAAAGGGCGAACATTTCCAAACTTTCGACCTGACCGATCAACAATTCGCCCAGGTGAGGGATTTTGGGTGGTTGGCCTCGATAGGAACAACGACGTCATGCTTACAAATGCCACACGGATGTATGATCTTTCTCACAGTAACTTTGCGGAGCATCTTCGGTCGCTGAATGCATTTTACAGTAATCCGATCGTGCACGCTCACTTTGATGATCATTGCACCTGCATCGCCTCTACCGCAGAGGAGATGACAGGAAGAATAGCCTACAATGGAGATCTTTGGGCACGCAGAGATTTCAGGGGACAGGGTGTCCCGAGGATGATAGCCCGAGTTACACACCGGCTATCGCATGCTATGTGGGCCCCCGATTTCTTATGCGCGCTTGTGGCTCGCTGGCGAGTGGATAAAGGACTTCCGCACTACCCTCATCATGAACCCGGCGGATGGATCTTGCGGCTTGTGGAAGAGGATATCGCTGAGGAAAATTGGCTAGTTTGGGTAACAGGTGACGAGCTAAAAAAGGAGGTCGATCATTGCTGTAAGAATCTTTTCGCTTTGCCATCGTCCACTGCGTGGTCTGATACAGCAGGCTGTTTGAATCCGTAGTGGCCGCAGTCGTCATTCATTGGCTGCCACGGGGCTCGTAGACGGCGCGTGTGCGGCCGCGATAATTGGGCGGGTCGAGCCATGCCGCTACATTGACGTGGCAGTCGGGTACAGCGTACTCGACCGCTATGGCGAATGGCAGCGCAGGCGCGAGTTCGTTTCGCTCGCTCATCGCAACGCTGTCACCCCCTCAGAAGCTGTTGCGGGATGCTAGTGGGGCGCTCAATCCCATCCACAGTGAACGGCTTCTCTAAAGCGGGATGGGGTTAGGTTGAATCGATTTGGGATTGAACGAAGCCGCTGGCGCGGCATGTAGGGAGGCATAGCAAGGATTGCCTCCTGTCTGAGAGGATTGCGGGTTTTCGAAGCCCAACCCTTTAAAGCGTGATGGCATTAAGTTCGATAGCCTGAATTTTTGAGGTAATTGGCGCATTCGTCGGCGGTGAAGGCATCGAGTGCGTGGCCGATTGCGGCGCA
>NZ_JADPKA010000112.1 GCF_023073715.1 Bradyrhizobium sp. 164 | reverse complement strand
CGACTCGCATCGACAACCTGATCGAGCTTATTAAGTTCTACAAGGAAAACCCTGGACTGCTGAAGCGGTGATCCTGCGGCCTACGCCGAATGGATACTCCTCGCCAGACGGTTGAGCCCCTTGATCGCCGCGTGCAGCAGCTTGGCATCGGTCGGGATTCGGCTGCACCGTGGTATCGACTGTGACCCGCTTGAGGTCTTGGCCGCGTAACGCGCCGGCCTCGTGTGCCATCCGCAGGCTCTCGGCCAGCAAAATCTCCAGCTTGTCGCCGAGCCGCTTGCGCCAGTGGCTCAGGTCCGAGCGCTCGTGCGGGAAGGCGTGCTGGAAGAACTCTTCGCCGGTGAAGAACTGGAAATACGGGTCGTGGACCCAGCGCTCGCACACCCCTTCATCGGACAGGCCGTAAACGTGCTTGAGCAGTAGCAGCCCGATCATGAAGCGGGTCGTGATGCCGGGCCGGCCGTTCTCGCTGTAGAGCGGTGCGATCTCGCCGTCGATTCAGTCCCAATCGACCTTGCCAGCGAGCTGAACCAGCTCGTGCTTCACGTTGATGATCTGGTCCAGCCTGGCCAGGAACAGATCGCCCGATCCCGTCGTCCTGTGCTTCTTCGGTCGCATCGCCACCTCCGATGCCACCACGGAATCATGACCGGTGATTCGACGGAATCCTGAAAATGAAATTGCAGGGTTCTGATGCCCGAAGGATCAAAACCCTGCAATCCAAAAACAGTCCACAACCACGAATGCGATTCTGGCTCAATCGCTTAGCCGCTCTTCACGGGCGACTAGCTGTTCATGTGAGGGATCAGTTTTAAAGGTGCTTTGCCGGCCTCCATATCGGCACGTACCTACAAGACGCCTATACGCAGCTTTTGCGATGCCAGCCGGCTATTCTTGGCAATCGAGGCTAATCGTTTGTTGAGATACTCGAGGGACGTCTCATCTAGTCCGTCGAACATCGTCATGTCGAGAGCTTCTCTCTTGTCTGACAGTTTTGAGATCTCAGCGCGCGCTTTTTGAGTCAACGACATCTGGATGAACCTAGCATCGTCAGGCGAGGGGTCGCGGGCTAAAAACTCCATCGATTCCAGCTTCTTAGTTTGATTGGTCACGAATCCTGCATGGATTCCCAGCTTATTTGCGACCGCTATTCCAGGGACGCCGCGACCTTCATCAAGTTCGTCAATGGCCATGAGAATCAGCCACTGTGGTTCGGTTAATTCTAGTAGCTCGGCCCAACTCTTGTGAATTTCCTCAAGTTGAGAGTGGATCTCGACGATGTTCCAGATGAAGTCTTTAGCGGCTCTGGCGAGCCGATCTTTTTCGCCCATCTCGGTCTTTCCCCCATCTTAGGTCTCGCCCACAGGCACGTAGCTGATCATTAGCGGTAACGCGTGTGCACGTCTTGGGGGGAATTCGTGAGCATGCCGGCAATGCAAAAAAATAATTGACAAATGTAATCAATTTTGGCAATTAATTTGGCAGACCCGAGGCTCTTCGGTCGACGGTCGTGTTAAAGCTCCAAATGGAACCTCCAGGATGCCCCCTGGGGGTTCTTTTTGTCTCCGCATCTGGATCGAACGAATATAGTTGCCGAACTGCCACGCATTTGATCGAAAAAAACAATTACACTAATTAATTAATTGAAACAATTGAAGTGAAGAACTATACGACCATGGACGGAGAGGGGCACCTCGAAGTCGTTCCGTGAAACCCCGCCCACTGGGGGTGAGGCTCGTCGCGGCGGATCTGGACGGAAACGGTTCTTCAACTTGGAGGTTCATCGATGAAACTGACAAAGAGTCTCATTCTCGGTTCTGCGGCTGTGTTCGCGGGCGCTGGCGCACAGGCGGCCGATCTGCCTGTAAAGGCGAAAGCGGTCGAATACGTGAAAATCTGCTCGCTGTATGGCGCCGGATTTTACTACATCCCGGGTACCGACACTTGCATCAAGTTAGGCGGCCTTATGCGTCACGAATTCGTCGTGGGTACGCACGGTATCTATGACGCCGCCAATGCTGGCCTGGGTGCCGCACATAACCGGCTCACGAACTACTATACAAGTAGGTCACGTGGAGAACTGACCTGGGATACTCGCACCGCGACTCAATACGGCGTGGTTCGCACCTATCTAGACGCTGCTTTCACGTGGACGACCGGTGCCTATTCCGGTACCGGCACCACAGCCGTGAATGGCGCGACGTCCTACACCGGAAACGCGGTCGGAGCGGCCGGCACCGGTTCGATCGGGGGGGCTGGTCTTGGTCTCTACTTCGCCTTTATCCAGTTCGCTGGTTTCACGTTCGGTAAAGCGGCCTCGCAGTTCTCCACGCCATGGACCAACTATCCGGGCAACACTTTCGATGGTTTGCCGGGCGGTGGTGGCTACGACGCAGTAAACCAGATCACCTATACCGCCGACTTTGGTCAGGGCATTACGGCTTCGTTCTCGGCTCAGGACCAGGTCGTCAACTACACGACCAACATCTGGAACGTGAGCGGCGCAACCGCCGCAGGTCTCGCTTCAGGCGCATATGGAGCTAACGACATCGGCGGTTCGCGAGCACCAGACCTTGTCGCCATGCTGCGTGTTGACCAGGCATGGGGCCTCTTTCAGGCGTCGGTAGCCTCGCATGAGCTCCATGCGGGCTACTATGGCGTCGATGAAACGACCGGACATCCGGGCGACAAGTGGGGCTGGGCTGGACAGCTGGGCTTGTCGATCAAGAACATTCCTACGGGCGCGGGTGACTCGATTAACATTCAGGGCGTGTATACGAACGGTGCAAGCCGTTACAACTTCCAAGACTACATGGGGACCACCTACGCCATGTACGGCGGTACGGGCGTCGTGGGTGCTTACCAGAGCCTTGGCGTAGGCGGTGTGTCTGACTCGGTGTTCGTTGCGGGTGCTGGCCAGCAGCTGACGACGACCTACGGTTTCAATGGCGCCTTGAATCACAACTGGGATCCACGGTGGGCGACCAGCCTCTACGGCGCGTGGGCTGCTGTGCGGTATAACAGCACAGCAAAGGGCTACATTTGTGGCGCGTTCGTCCCCACTCTTGCGCTATCGAGCGGCGCTGCCGGCTGCAATCCCGACCTCAACTACGCGGTTGTTGGTGTCGCCACGTACTGGACACCCGTCAAAGGCCTGAGCTTCACCGCCGATCTCGCGTACACAATGCTAGACCAGAAGTACGCTGCCGGAAGCACGGTGACACTGCCTGTCCAGGCTGGTATCGCGAAACCGGGAGCAGTCTACGAACTGAGGGACCAAAACAGCCTGACGCTTCGTCTCCGCGCTCAGCGCGTGTGGTAGAATTCTGTCAAATAAGGAAGAATCTAACGTCTTCAAACATCTATTTTTGACTCGAAGGAGGCCTCCGGCACGCCAGCCGGAGGCCTTTAGAGTATGGGCTATCCGGTCGCTGGCAAGATAAATTACCTCCGTCCGCTGAAACGCAACGAATCAAGCGCCGTATTCAAAGCGTAGCCAGTAGCTGTGCACAGCCATGGAACGGAGCTTTGCTTCGGCGAATGCAACAATGAAATCAACAAAGAATGTCGCTAAAGCGATGGCTCCTTTAACGCGAAATCGGATGCCCCTCCAAGCCTCCAACATGGAGGTAGCGATCTTCGCTAGTGTCCCGAGTCACAAGTTCGCAATCGTAGATTCGCAGTAGATTCGCGTCGCCGTGCCAGAAATGGCCCAGAAATGGGGGCTGTAACAGCGACGGAGGATCTCATGGCGGTCCAGCGACTTGCGCCCCTGATATTGAGCGATGATGAGCGTGCCGAAATTCAGTCGCAGGCGATGCGCCGGAAGACGGCGCAGGCGCTGGCGCTGAGAGCCCGGATCGTGCTGACCTGCGCGGAAGGCGGTCAAAACAAGGAAGTGGCGGACAAACTAGGCCTGGAGCGGGGGACAGTAGGCAAATGGCGGCGGCGCTTTGTGGAGCAGCGCGTGGCCGCGCTGCACGACGAGTCGCGTTCCGGCGCCGCCGCGTACCATTGACGATGCCCGCACGAAGCCGTGATCGTGCGGACGCTAGGAAGCTGCCCTAAGAACGCCACCCACCGGAGTTCTCGCGGCATGGCGAACGCCAGCGGCCTGTCGGCGTCGACGGTTCAACACATCTGGCGGGCCTTCGCGCCGCGCAAGCCCCGGCGGGCGAGCTTGCGCAGGAACGCGGTCCAGAACGTCTCGGCCCCGGCGGGCCGACGTCCATGCCGAGAATCTCCGCCGGCCATCGCTGTTGACGCCGACCGCGATGATCACGGCGACCGAGACGATGCGGCCATTCTGGCGCACCTTCACGTAGGTGGCGTCGATCCACAGATACGGCCAGTCGCCCTCGATCGGACGGGCGAGGAACGCCTTCACCTTGTCGTCGATCTCGCCGCACAGCCGGCTCACCTGGCTCTTAGAGATCCCGCTCATGCCCATCGCCTGCACCAGGTCGTCGACCGAGCGGGTCGAGACGCCCTGCACGTAGGTTTCCTGGATCACGGCGATCAGCGCCTTCTCGGCCATCCGGCGCGGCTCCAGGAAGCCCGGGAAGTAGCTTCCTTTGCGTAGCTTGCGGATTCCGACGAAGTCGCCCGGGTGTACCGATATGAAGTCGCCCGGGGGATTCCGAGACGATGTCGCCCACCTTTCCGATTTGATCTCGCCCGGGG
>NZ_JADPKA010000103.1 GCF_023073715.1 Bradyrhizobium sp. 164 | reverse complement strand
CGGCCGGGCCGCAGATCAGGAGATTGACGTGGTCGTCGATCCAGTGGCCCTCGACAAGCTTGGCAAACAGCGGGCGGTCGAGACCGCGCGGGGTGCGGTAGTCGATGTCCTCGACGCACGCCTGCTGGCGCAGCTTGGCGTAGCGCAGGCGGGTGGCGAGCCGTTTGTCGTGCCGCAGCGAGGCTTCACGTTCGAGCAGCAGCGCAAGCCATTCGGCGTGACCGAGGCTTGCGGCCTCACCGGTGGCTTCGATGTCGGCGAAGGCCTTGGCCATGCCGTGGAGGCCGAGGGCGCTGAGGCGGTCGAGTGTCGGATGGGTGAGCAAGGGATGATCTCCTAATTGTAGTAGCGCGGTCCGCGGATGTTGGCATGCAGGATCGGCGCATCGTCCGCGGAGCGCTGATGAGCGGGACACCGATCGAGATTGTTGGCGAGGATCGACTTGACCGAGCCGTAGGTGCGCGCGCCGATGTCGATCGCCCGCGCCGCCGCGGCGTCCAGCCGTCCGCGCCCGTAGGAGGCGGCGAGCCTGAGGATGCCGAGGCAGGCGCGGAAGCCTTGCTCGGGGTGCGAGCGCTCGTCGAGAATGAGGTCGCACAACGCGCTGGTCGCCGGCCCGATCGCGGCAGCGTCCTGGCGGATGCGCGCGATGGTCCAGCCGGCGTAGCGCCGATGGCTGGAGGCCATGTGCTCCGGCACGGTGGTGTGTTTGTGATTACCGCTCATGCGCTGATGCGCGGCGATCCGCTCGCCCTTGTGGAAGATCTCGACGGTGCGGGCGGTGAACCGCACCTCGACCTCGGCACGCGCGAAGCGATGCGGAACGCTGTAATAATGCTTCTCCACCTCGACGTGGTAGTCGAGGCTGACGCGGCGGATCCGCCACTCCGCGAGGACGTAGGGGCTTGCCGGCAACGGCTTGAGCGCCGGCCGGTCGACCTCCTCGAGCAGCCGGCGGCGCGTCACCCCGAGCCGTCGGATCGGCCGCTCCTCGTTGAGCCTGGTGAGCAACTCGCCGATCGCTGCGTTGACCTCAGCGAGGCTGTAGAAGACGCGGTGGCGCAGGCGGCCGAGCAGCCAGCGCTCGATGATGAGGACGGCCTGTTCGACCTTGGCCTTGTCGCGCGGCTTGCGCGGTCGCGCCGGCAAGACGGCCGTGCCGTAATGCGAGGCCATCTCCGCATAGGTGCGATTGATCTGCGGGTCGTAGAGGCTCGCCTTGATCACTGCGACCTTGGTGTTGTCAGGCACCAGCAGCGCCGGGACGCCGCCGATCGCCGCGAAGGCGCCAAGATGGGCGCTGATCCAGTCGGCGAGCCCCTGCGTCCACGTCGCCTGCGCGTAGGTGAAGCTCGAGGCGCCGAGCGCGGCGACGAAGATCTGCGCCATTCTGCGCTCACCGGTGAGGCGGTCGACCACCACCGGCACGCCGTCGCCCGCGTAGTCGACGAACAGCTTGTCGCCGGCCGCGTGCGCCTGGCGCATCGTCACCGACAGGCGTCCCTCCCAGGCGCGGTAAAGCTCGCTGAAGCGCGAGTACCGGTATCCGCTGGGCTCGGCGCCGATGTACTCCTCCCACAGGATCGACAGCGTCACGTGCTTGCGCTTGAGCTCGCGGTGCACCGCCGCCCAGTCGGGCTCGGCGATGCGACGATGACCCTGCCGGTTGCCATTGCCGGTCTTGGCGAACAGGCGGGCCTCCAGGACCGCGTCGGTCTCAGGCCTGCGGCCTCGAACCGCCGGATGGTCAGCCGCACTGTCGAGGGCGCTGCGCCCATCCGCCGCGCAATCTCGCGGCTCGGCAGCCCAGCCGCCTTCATCCTGATCACATCGCGCACACGGCGCATCGCAAGCCTCTCCGTCGGCATCCAGGGTCCCCCTTCGCAAAGCCGAAAGGGGGACCCTAAGGGAGCCAGAAGAGGCCTCGTCACCCGGGCGACATCATCCCGGAATGCCGGGCGACATCGTCTCGGAATGGGTGGGCGACTTCAAATCGGAATGGTGGGCGAGATCATCTCGGAATGCTGGGCGACATCGAGCGGAATCCGCACGGCTATGGCAGGGAAGATCAGCATGCGCGCAAAGCGCGAGATCACATCAGCGATGCGAGGGCAGCTTTTCATGGCTCGCGACACATGTGTGAAAGCGTGGTTCTTCGAGGAATTGACGGGGCGCTTGGCTGTGTGGGGCAGATCGTGGGGCAATGGACATTGTTGCCCGGATGCGAACACGTGTTTGGTCCGCGACACAAGCTTGTTCGCCGTTACTTTGCAGATCGAATAGCTGAAAGCAATCATGCATTTCGGTTTCTGGCCAAGTTGGCACGGGTTTTGAAGTCCTTTTTTGCTAGGCGACGAGATGCAGCCAGTCGGGACTCATGTCGCGTGTGGCGGCAATGCATGGAAGCAACTAAGGGAAGCGCGATGTCAGGCCAGCATCAGCTCGATGCAAAGCAGCCTCGGAAAATCCATCTCAAAACGAGTTCGCAGTCTCTATATCAGCAGATGCCAAGCTGGCTACTTTGTTTGGTTTGGAAAAGCCACGCGCCGCTACCTAAACGAGCCGCTGGTCTAGCATTTTGGTTGGCCCATGAATGTCTGCAAAGACAAAATCGTTGGTGCGTACGTCTCACTAGAGCAATGGGTGCCGGGAGATGAGGCTGCTCGCGCGACGAATAGATGGCCAAAGGGCTTCGGAACTGAAATCTCTTTGCGTAAATTCGGATGAAGCAAGTTGGCGCGTTCGCTGCGCCTTAACGTCAAGGTGATGGAGGAGAAGATGCAAGTTTCTAAGACGGCATCCCTTGGAAGCTGGTCAGAAGTAGCAGAGTGTTATCCAGCGTTCCCCGCCTATTCACGGCGGCTGCTAAAGATGCTTGTTGACGAGGTAAAGCACCTAACCGATGCCCCGATCTTCGGGGATATTGGCGCGGGAACCGGCGCGATCGCCTATGCTTTAGCTGACATGGGTCTTTCAGGCTACGCAATCGAACCCGAGAGTCAGATGGTTGCGGTGGGGCAGAGGCTCGCTCCGACTTATCCAGCCGTATCTTGGATAAATGCGCCGGGAGAATGCACAGGCCTGGCCGACGATTCGTTAGACTGGGTTTGTTACAGCACGTCGTTCCACATGACGAACGCGAGCGAAGCGCTTCGGGAAAGCATCCGAATTTTACGACCTCGCGGGTTCTTTACAATTGTATACGTGCTTGCGGATCTTGAGAGTGATCCCTTTCAACTCGAAATCGAAAATCGCATACGCGACATGGCGCCGGCTGTACGACGGGCGGTTACTCCAGTCATCGGTCAGATGGGGAGCTACGAGGCGCTCCTCAATCAATATCCCGGCCTCCGGAACTGCATTCGTCTCGCTACCACAGAAGGGATATCCATGACCGAGGAGCGGTATATTAAGTATTGGTCTGGGAGACGCGATATCCCCAGTCAGGTCTCCCCAGAGGTTTGGAATTCCATACTGCAAATGATCGCGGAGACGTTCCGAAGGTGGCAACCGGGCAGCCTGCGATTTCGCTCTACCGCGTGGCATGCTCAACGCTTATGAGGTGATTGCCATATAGCTCAACATGATCGAAGTCCGGTGGAACCAGAGCGCTCGTCACTGGCTTGGACCTAGACAGTGGATGAGGACACAAGGGGAACCTCTTAGGGAGATTCTCGATTAGGTTTGTTCGTATCCAGCGGTTGCGCAGTAGTCGGCGATTGTCCGACGTGAAGCGGCCGAGGCGGCGTCGGATCGCGTTTCACAGGCATCCGACCAAGCGCTCTGCGGGCCGTACGCACCAGCAGCGGTTCCAGCTTGGCGAAGGTGCGCTCGATCGAATTTGGGGCGGAGGGCGGATTCAAGCGGTCGTCGCAACACTCTGGAGTTGGAGGTTGCGATGAGCATTCGAAAGCGGCGATCGGGGTGTCACAGCCTTTAGGAACCAGATTGTTTCGAAAGGCGGGCGGCATGCCAATGTTCAAATCTCAGCAAGGGCGATCTCCGGGCGATACTTATCATTGGTAGAGCGCGAAGAGATTGCGCTTCTCAAGGTGCAGGGCCATTCCATCCGGGAGATTGGGCGCCGTCTCGGTCGCGATGCAAGCAAAGATATCGCGTGTGGCTTCCTCATGTGTTGCATCGAGATGTAGCTAAAAGCAGCTTAACCCTGTCCATTTTTTCGGAGGAAGATCAGTCCTGCTGGTGGAGCGCGAGGAGGCTGAGAAGCGCGATCTGGAGGAACTGGGCGCGTGCCGCGGCGGGCTGCCGGCCGGTGTGTTGAGAGTCGGGCTAAGTGATCTGCCCTGGTCCTAGCCCGCCGAGAGGAAAAATTTAAGGTTGTCTTTGTCAACGGGCGCCGGACGATCTATTGGTCTTGATTTCACGGACGTTAACATAGGAGTTTCCGATGTCCAAGAAGGTCATCATCACGTGTGCAGTAACGGGGGGGCAATAGCGCGGTAGTTGCGAAACATCCCAAGATTCCCAAGTCGCCATCGGAAATTGCAGATGCTGCATTGGAAGCAGCGCGATCAGGAGCTGCGGTCGTTCACATCCATGTTCGTGATCCGAACACCGGTCTCGGGTCGAACCAATTCGAACTTTAGGAGCAGGTCGTAAAGAAGATCCGAGACGCAGTGACTGACGTCATCATCAACTTGACTTGCGGCATGGACGGCGAACTGGTTCTTGACTCCGTTGATCCCATCAAAGTCGGTGCAGCGAGCACCCTTAAGAACCCTGCGAGGCGCTGTCTTCACCGGTCAAGCTTCAGCCAGAGATTAGCACTTTGGATTGCGCAACGATGACATTCGGAGAGCGCATCTATGTCGCACGTATGTCCGAACTGCGAGAGATGGCCGCGCTTATGCGAAAGGCCGGCGTCAAGCCAGAGCTGGAATGCTTCGAATTAGGCCACATTGAAACTGCAAAGAAGCTCGTATCGGAAGGCACGATTGAAGGGGCTCCCCTCTTTCAACTCTGCCTCAGTACAGGAAATGGTGCGCCGGCTCTTCCGATCGTTCTTCAGGCTATGCGGGAGCTTTTACCCAAAGGGGCCATTTGGGGTGGATTTGGCTGTGGTGAGGATGAAATGCCCATTTTTGCACAGACAGTCACGATGGGCGGCCATGTCAGAGTAGGATTGGAAGACAACATTTATCTTCGACGTGGCGTGCTGGCATCCAAGGCCGGGCTTGTCGAGAATGCCGTCGGCATCGTTGAGCGTATGGGAGGTAGAGCGAGTTGCGATCAAAGCGGATTATACCCGCAATCACGGATGTAGTTGGCGCATTCTTCAGGGGTAAAGAGGCAGAGAGTGCGGCCGATGAGGTC
>NZ_JADPKA010000089.1 GCF_023073715.1 Bradyrhizobium sp. 164 | reverse complement strand
CGGTCCTCCGGTCGGGCTACGCCCTCCCTTCGGTCCGTCCCCATCGGCGCAGTCTCACCTTGATTGTCGCTGGAGTCTCACCCTGATCGCCGCCGCGCATGCGGTAGTCGATGTCCTCGACGCACGCCTGCTGGCGCAGCTTGGCGTAGCGCAGGCGGGTGGCGAGCCGTTTGTCGTGCCGCAGCGAGGCTTCACGTTCGAGCAGCAGCGCAAGCCATTCGGCGTGACCGAGGCTTGCGGCCTCACCGGTGGCTTCGATGTCGGCGAAGGCCTTGGCCATGCCGTGGAGGCCGAGGGCGCTGAGGCGGTCGAGTGTCGGATGGGTGAGCAAGGGATGATCTCCTAATTGTAGTAGCGCGGTCCGATCGAGCGGAATCCGCACGTAGCTTGGGGATGCGCAGTTCGACCGCGCCGGCGCGGGTCTCCCAGGTCCGGTCACGGTAACCGTTGCGCTGCGCCAGGCGCTCGGCGTTCTTCTCGCCATAGGCCGCGCCGGTCAGCCCGGCGACCTCCAGCTCCATCAGGCGCTGGGCGGCAAAGCCGATCATCTCGCGCAGCAAGTCCGCGTCTGGGGCCTTCTCCACGAGCGCGCGAAGGTTCATCATCTCGTCGGTCATCGGTGGTTCCTCGAATGAGGTTGGTGTCAGCAACCCGACCCTACCGGCGAATTGCCGGTGACCACCGCAAAGCCGTCCGCCCGCTACGGCGCTATTGGAGGGCGCGCGTGCGGACGGCTTTGCTCTACCGAGCTACACCACCACTGGGGAGTACGTCATGCCAAGCTGATGAGTGCATGTGGGTGGAAGTCCCATCCGGCCAAAGCCGAAGCAGGCAACCCGGGACCGAGTCTTGCGGGCGTCGCGGTAACGCGAGGTCTGAAGTGTAGACAGGAGCCATGCGAGGTGCGGGAATGAGCCTCGAAAGGTGGATGTTCGCGGAGGACGAGTGTGTTCCCTAGTCAGGAAGGCAGCATGAGCATCGCCGTTATGCGAGACGATGCCGCTCCGTCGGGGTCGATGGCCGCATCACGGAAGGCAATCAACGGAACATGAGAGGCCCGACGGGGTCCATTGGATTGGTCTCCAGTGGGGGACAGCGGCAAGGCACAGCCAGAGCCGCGGTCCGAGCTGAGGTCGGGAGTCGGACTGGTCCATAGTACCTGTGAAGTCGTCGAAGGAAACGAGACGTATGGAGGGAAGGGGCCGGCCCGAGAGGAGCCCGCGCGAGAAGGTCAGGGTCCGGACACAGAGTCGGGTTGCCTTGCCGCCGAACTCGATCGGGTGAACGCGGCGGCCAAGCAGGCTGCCCAAACCCGGTTCACAGCCTTGCTGCACCACATCGAGGAGGACGCTCTGCTTCGGGCGTTTCGACGACAAAAGCGGCAGGCCAGCGCGGGGGTCGACGGGGTAACGGTGACGAAGTACGAAGACGGGCTCACGGAACCGCGACCTCTGCGGACGGGTCCACAGGTCGCTACCGGCCACAGCCGGTGCGGCGAGTCTACATCCCCAAAGCCGATGGCGGTAAGCGACCTCTCAGTGTGCCGGCGCTAGAGGACAAGATCGTCCAAAGCGCGGTGGCCGAGGTGTTGAGCGCCGTCTACGAGGCCGACTTCCTCGGGTTCTCCTACGGCTTCCGGCCGGGGCGGAATCCTCATATGGCGCTTGATGCCCTGCATACGGCGATCATGAGCCAGCGTGTGAACTGGGTGCTCGATGCCGACATACGCAGCTTCTTCGACTCGGTCGACCACGAGTGGCTGTTGCGGATGGTGGCGCACAGATCGCCGATCCCCGTATCTTGCGGCTCATCGGGCTGTGGCTGCGGGCCGGCGTTCTTGAGAGCGGCGAGAAGCAAGAAACGGACAGGGGTGCCCCGCAAGGGGCGGGCATCAGCCCGCTTCTCGCCAACGTCTTCCTGCACTACGTCCTCGATCTCTGGGCCCACCAATGGCGTCGTCGCCATGCACGCGGTCGCGTTGTGACTGTGCGCTATGCCGACGACTTCGTCATGGGCTTGGAGAGCAAGGCGGATGCGCAGGAGATGCTCTTGGCCCTCAAGGTGCGGCTGGCCAGCTTTGGCCTGATGCGTCATGAGGGTAAGACGCGGCTCATCGAGTTCGGCCGGTTCGCGGCCCCCTCACGTCAGCGGCGCGGCGAGCGGCGACCCGAGACCTTCGCCTTCCTCGGCTTCACCCACTACTGCGGGCGGACCCGGGACGGCCGGTTTATCGTGAAGCACAAGACGGAAGGGAAACGCCTGACGCGCAAGCTGACGGCGTTGCGCCAGGACGCCTGGCGGCTCATGCACGAGTCACTGGCCACGCAGCACGAGTGGTTCGCCGCCGTTCTGCGTGGACACTACGGCTACTACGGTGTGTTTCGGCATGGAATAAGGACCCCGTTTTCGGGGTGATCGGCATCCAATCGGGGCTCTGACGCATATTCGATGATCGTGATTGTGTTTATGGCGCGCCAATCAGCCTGGCTTGAAGTAGATCGAGCTTAGCGCGCCCGTACATCTGCCGTTTGACCAGCTTGAGCTTGGTGATCTGAGCTTCCACTTGGCCATTGGACCAGCGTTCCGTAATAGCGGCGTGCACCGCGCCCTTATCGTTGGCGATTCCATTCGCGAACGAGGCAATGAGGCTCCGCTTGGCTTCATCAATCCAAGGTTCGAGCTCCATCTCGGCCTTCTTTCGGATCATCGCGTAGAAGCGACCAACGAGAGCTTGCGCATCGGCCAGCATAGGGACGTCTCGTTCGATGACCGCAACCGTGACGGTCTCGGCCCTGGTTAGGTGGTCGCGCTTCGTCGTCATCAGCTGCGCTATCGTCCTGGCGGCGGGGACCTTCTGCAATTGTTGATGGCTGATAGTCTCGGCACGCCGCCGTCGCGTCGCCCATTCCGCCACCACGCGTAGCGATCCCTTGAAGCCTTGTCCCCTCAAGCGCCGCCAGAGCTCGGCACCGTTGCGACAGCCGACTGACCACTGCGCGTCCAGGAACGGCAGATGTCCGTCCAGGGTGCTTTGACGGGTGCGGAACATATCCGTACCGCCGCCGCGGCTAATTTGGCGAACCAGATTGCGACTATGTCCTGTGCGGCGGACGATCTCTTTGAGTGGCACGCCGTCGCTGACGAGAGCCGTAATTACGGCATGGCTGTCCTGACGCCGCAGATAGCCCTGATAGCGCAGCTTTTCCGCACAGGTCAGCAATTCCGGGTTGATCGTCGTCGCTCCGATTGCGGTTCGGATTCTGTTCATGGAGCGGCGCACCGCATCAAGGAAGGCCGCGCTCGCATTTTCCATCAGATGCCAGCGGTCAGCGACTTGGATGGCGTTCGGCAGCGCCTTGGCTGCTGCCTCGCCGTATCCACCACCGCGATCTCGCGACACGATGTTGATCGTTGGGTGCTTCGATAGCCACGCCCGAATGGTCGCAGTTTCCCTGTCGGGCAGCAGGGTAACGATCCGCCGACGCTCCAAATCGCACACGATCGTCCCGTATCGATGGTTTCTCCGGAACGCCCAGTCATCGATGCCCACAACAAGCAATGGATCTGTCGGCATCGCCGTCCGCCGGCGGACCACCCGTAGCAAGGTATCGTTGCTGACAGGCAGCATGAGCCGCTTGGCGAAGCTTGCCGCCGGCCGCCCGCCGAGCGCCAACCCCAAGTGATGGACGATGTATTCCAGCCGCGCCGTCCGGCGCCGTCGAAGCGAGACGATGTCTTCTCCGAACCGCTCTGCGAAGATCCGCCGGCGGCAATGCGGCACCTCACATTTGAAGCGCCGCGTGAGCAATCGGAGGCGCACCTTTCTGCCCGCTGATGGCAAATCGGCCACGTGCCGGATGTAACGGCTATGGATTCGGCGCGATGCTGTCGCGCACAAAGGGCACTGGGCCTCCGCAGCCTCTGACCGAACAGCCAGAATAACCGAATCCTCTGAATCACTTACGCCATCAAACACCAAACCACTCGGTACTAGCGATGAAATTCGAAAGCCAGTCCGCATGGCGCCGATTCTCCGTTGAAGAACCACAGTCGCCGGCGAACTTCATCAGAAATGATGGTGTGGAACGGCCCTTCGAACCGGCATCAAAAGTGCCTAACGTGGTCGCTTCGAGAGGCGCCACAAAGGAAGGACCGTTCCAATGGAGAAGATTATCACAGTAGGTTTGGATTTGGCCAAGTCGATCTTCCAAGTGCACGGGATCGGCAGCGACGGGAGAGTATTGGTTCGCCGCATGTTGCGACGATCGCAGGTGCTGCCGTTCTTTCGAGCGCTCCCCTCTTGCCTGGTCGGCATGGAGGCTTGTGCGAGTGCACATCATTGGGCGCGCGAAATCGCGGCGCTGGGGCATTCGGTCCGCATGATGCCACCGGCCTATGTGAAGCCTTATGGTGCGCCCCGACGGCGCGTATTACCAGTGGAGGAAGGATCCACCCAGAGAATTGTCGATTGATCTGGTAGCTGACGAGCGGTTTGGACGAGCAATCGGACGGACCGAAGCCTCGTGACAAAGGTCGCCTTGGGCGGCCGAGCAATCCAGCGGGCCGTAACGTGAGTGAAGTCTGAGCACGCCTCGAAAGTTACGATGTGAATGCCGACCCGATCGTATGGCGGGGAAGGCCGTGTGGACAGGGAAGCAATCGACACATGCACCTGTCTGGTTCACCGGGGTAATGGGCATGGCACGCTGGAAAGGTAGTGCGGGTAATCGGGGGAGACCCGTCTTGGTCGAAGGTCGCGCCTTCAGCATTGAGTAGTCGATGGACCGGATGGGAGTCGGACAGGGTCATAGGTACCGATGAAACCGGGTAATTCCGGTGGAGGAAAGGACCCTGACTTCAGGTGCGCTTTTGAAGATGGCGAGGGGAAGGGTCGATTGGCGATGAGCCTTGAAACGCCCGATAAGATCAGGAGCCTTCAGAGAAAGCTTTATTGCAAGGCGAAGGCGGAGCCTGCCTTCCGCTTCTACGTGCTGTACGACAAGATCTGCCGCGAGGACATTCTGAACCATGCCTACAAGCTGGCCCGCGCCAACGCGGGTGCGCCAGGAGTGGACGGAACAACTTTCGAGCAAATCGACGCGTCGGGACTCGAAGCATGGTTGGCCGGCCTGCGCGATGAACTCGTCACGAAGACTTACCGGCCCGATCCGGTGCGGCGGGTGATGATCCCGAAGCCCGGCGGCGGCGAACGTCCACTCGGTATCCCAACAATCCGGGACCGGGTCGTCCAAGCTGCCGCAAAGATCGTGTTGGAGCCGATCTTCGAGGCGGATTTTGAGAACGGTGCTTATGGATATCGCCCGCGTCGCAGCGCGGTCGATGCAGTCAAGGAAGTGCACCGGCTTGTGTGCCGGGGCTACACGGACGTTGTTGACGCCGATTTGTCGAAATATTTCGACACGATTCCGCACTCGGACCTCCTCAAATCGGTGGCCCGACGCATCGTCGACCGGAATGTGCTGCGGATGATTAAGTTATGGCTGCGAGTACCGGTCGAGGAGCGGGATAGCGATGGGAAACGGCGCATGAGCGGCGGTAAGAGCAACAAGCGTGGCACGCCACAGGGCGGTGTCATCAGTCCGCTGCTCTCCGTCATCTACATGAACCGGTTCCTGAAACATTGGCGTCTCAGCGGTCGGCGTGAAGCATTCCATGCCCAGGTTATCTCCTATGCCGACGACTTCGTCATTCTCAGCCGCGGCCACGCGGAGGAGGCATTGACGTGGACGAAAGCGGTGATGACCAAGCTTGGGTTGACGCTCAACGAGACTAAAACCTCGGTGAAGAATGCCCGATTGGAAAGCTTTGACTTTCTTGGGTACACGCTCGGACCCCGCCGCTTCCGCAATGGGGGACGGTGGTATCTTGGCGCGGCTCCGTCCAAGAAAAGCGTGCTGCGGATCAAGAGGAAGGTCAGCGAGCTGCTGACGCCGGGCAACAAGGGCGCTTGGCCCGAAGTACAGGCACGACTGAACCGCCTTCTGCGCGGCTGGTCCGCTTACTTCAGCTATGGCTCTCTTGCTACGGCTCATCAGGCCGTTGATCGACACGTCTTCGACCGCGTGCTCGCCTTTCTGCGCAGACGACATAAGACGCCAGGACGTGGCGTCAGACGGTTCTCTGATCAGATCTATGGGAACCCTGGCGTACTCGTGCTGAACCGCGTGCGCAAAGTGTCGCCGACGTGCGGCTTGTGACGAAACCTGTCGGAAAGCCGGATGCGGGAAAACTGCACGTCCGGTTTGATGAGCGGGGAGAGGAAACGGAACGCGCAACAAGCGCATCACCGCGCCTCTCCTCGACTCTACTCAAACGAAATAAGACCGACATGGCGGATGCAGAAGCCATTTGTGAGGCTGTCACCCGTCCGACGATGCGGTTCGTACCGATGAAGACTGCCGAACAAC
>NZ_JADPKA010000036.1 GCF_023073715.1 Bradyrhizobium sp. 164 | reverse complement strand
GCCAGCGCCTCACCCAGCCCGGCCGCGGCGGGCGGGGGCGCGGCCGGGCTGGGTGAGGCGCTGGCTGCGGGCGAGGGCGTCGCAGCAGGGGCGGGTAAGGCGCTCGCCGCCGGCGCGGGCGTTGCCATCGGCGCAGGCGAAGCACTCGCGGCAGGCGCCGGCGAGGCCGGCGAGGGGCTTACTGACGCGGCGGGCGCCGGGCTCGGACTTTGTGCCCGAGCGGCAGACAGACCAAACGACATGGCCGCCGGGATCAGCGCGGCCAGAGCGAGACGACGAAACCTAATCATTCTATTCTCCCCAAGAACTTGGGCACCAAGACCTTGGGCTCCAAGACCTTGCCCACCAAGGCCTAAATCCCGCTTTGCGCCCGGCCGCGCCTCCCGGTTCGCGCGAATGGCGCCGTTCTAACACGCGGGCGCCGAATTCGTCCCATGACAGATGCGTCATGGGCGGCGTCGCGGGCCGCGGCCCGGGCGCTCCGCAGTAAACCGCTGGCCAAGCCGGCAAGGATCGCCATATAAGACGGGCGAAATTCGGGAATTTTCATGAGCGCGCTGGCCAACCACGCATTTGCCAAGATGAACGGCATCGGCAACGAGATCGTCGTTGTCGACATGCGCGATTCCACAGCAAAGGTCACGCCGGACGACGCGCGGGCGGTGGCGTCCGCAAATGGCGGCGTGGCTTACGACCAGCTCATGGTGCTGCAGAAGCCGCGGCTGGACGGCACTGAGGCCTTTATCCGCATCTACAACAATGACGGCTCCGAAGCCGGTGCCTGTGGCAACGGCATGCGCTGCGTCGTGCGCCGCATTTTCGAGAAGAGCGGACAGACCACGGCGACGTTCGAGACGGCTGCGGGCCTGCTCAATTGCTGGCAGGGCCCGACGCCCGACCTCTATACCGTCGACATGGGCGCGCCGAAGTTCGGCTGGCAGGACATTCCGCTGGCGGAAGAGTTTCGCGACACCCGCTACATCGAATTGCAGATCGGGCCGATCGACAATCCGATCCTGCATTCGCCCTCGGTGGTGAACATGGGCAATCCGCACGCGGTCTTCTGGGTCGAGGAGGTCAGCGCCTATGATCTCGAGCGCTTTGGTCCTCTGCTCGAAAACCATCCGATCTTCCCCGAGCGCGCCAATATTACGCTTGCTCACATCGTCGATCGCGACCACATCACGATTCGCACCTGGGAGCGCGGCGCCGGCCTCACCAAGGCCTGCGGTTCGGCAGCCTGCGCCGCGGCTGTCGCCGCGGCGCGGCTGAAGCGCGCCAATCGCAATGTCGAGATCACATTGCCCGGCGGCAAGCTCGCCATCGAATGGCGCGAGCGCGACGACCATGTGCTGATGACGGGCACCGCGACCTTCGAATATGAAGGCAATTTCGATCCGGCGCTGTTCGCGCCGGTCGGCTGATGGCCGTCGACATCGTCACCTTCGGCTGCCGCCTCAACGCCTTCGAGGCCGAGGTGATCCGCCGCGAGGCGGAAGGTGCCGGCCTCTCCGACACCATCGTCATCAACAGCTGCGCCGTCACCAACGAGGCGGTGGCGCAGGCGCGCCAGTCGATCCGCAAATTGAAGCGCGAGCGGCCCGGTGCGCGTATCGTGGTCACCGGCTGCGCCGCGCAAACGCAAAGCGCGATGTTCGCCGACATGGCCGAGGTCGATCGCGTCGTCGGCAATGACGACAAGATGCGCTCGTCCGCATGGCGCGATGCGCGCGATGCATTCGACATCGGTGCCAGCGAGAAGATTGCCGTCAGCGACATCATGGCAGTGAAGGCGATGGCGCCGCATCTGATCGACGGCTTTGCCGCCGGCCTGCCGCGCGTCTTCGTGCAGGTGCAGAACGGCTGCGACCATCGCTGCACCTTCTGCATCATCCCGTTCGGCCGCGGCAACTCGCGCTCGGTGCCGATGGGCGCTGTGGTCGATCAGGTGCGGGCGCTGGTGGAGCGCGGTCACGGCGAGATCGTACTGACCGGCGTCGATCTCACCAGCTACGGCGCCGACCTGCCGGGCGCGCCCAAGCTCGGCATGCTGACCAAGCAGATTTTGCGGCAC
The DNA here is from genome assembly GCF_023073715.1 of Bradyrhizobium sp. 164. GTDB lineage: Bacteria > Pseudomonadota > Alphaproteobacteria > Rhizobiales > Xanthobacteraceae > Bradyrhizobium. The sequence continues at coordinate 6,954 of NZ_JADPKA010000036.1, read as the reverse complement.
GTGCCGGACTTGATGCGCCTGCGCATCTCCTCGATCGATTCGATCGAGGCAGATGACGATCTGCTCGATGCCATCGCCGACGATGCGCGACTGATGCCGCATCTGCACCTGTCGCTGCAATCCGGCGACGACCTGATCTTGAAGCGCATGAAGCGGCGGCATTCGCGGCAGGATGCGATCGCGTTCTGCAACCAGGTGCGCCGCCTGCGCCCGGACGTCATTTTTGGCGCCGACATCATCGCGGGCTTCCCGACCGAGACCGAGGACATGTTCTCGCGCTCGCTCGATCTCGTCGAGGAATGTGGTTTGACGTTCCTGCACGTCTTTCCCTACTCGCCACGCCCCGGCACGCCGGCCGCGCGAATGCCGCAGGTTGCGGGCGGCGCGATCAAAGAACGTGCGAAGCGGCTGCGTGCAGCCGGTGAGGCGGCATTTCGGCAGCGACTGCAAGCCGAGATCGGCGCCGCGCGCGAGGTGCTGATCGAGAGCGAAGGCCAGGGACGCACGGAGCATTATCTGCCGGTGGCGATTGCGGGCGAACGTGTGGGCAGTGTCGTGCCGCTCAGGATTGTTGGCAGCGATGGCGAGCGGCTGATCACATAGTCGGTGTCGTCGTCCGGCTTGGCCGGGCGAGGCAGTACGCCGCGGCTTCTCCGTATCTCACAAACGTCTCTGGAATACTGGATCACCCGCCTTCGCGGGTGATGACACCGCCGATATGGTACACGGTGTGCCCTACAGGGCCCGCACCTGCCAGAACCGCAGCGTGCGCCGCGCATTCTCCGTCGTCATTCTCGCAAAATGGCCCTGCGAGCGCGCAAGATCAGCCCGCTTCATCGCGCCCGTCGCAAAACGGCTTTCGAGCACGGCTGCGGTGGTTTCCCAGCTGAGCTGCGCGGCCTTGCACGGCACCAGGAGGCCGTCGTCGCGCAGGCTCTGCATCAGCGGGCGAATCACCTCGACGGTCGATCCGGACAGCGCCGCCAGGGCCGCGACGGTCTCCTCATAGCGCCGCTGCGTGGCGAAGCCGAGTAGCGTCGCTTCGTTGAGCTGGCCGATCGTCTTGAGATTTGCGATGGCCCGCTTGGCGCCTTCGAAATCGCGAACGCCAGACATCTCGCGCTCGACGCCGACGGTGGCGGCGGCAATTGCGCTCTGGATTTCCTCGAACAGATGCGGTGGGGCGCGCGACAACAGGCGGGTGCGCACCGCATCCGTCGCCGAACGCAGCAATCGGCGGCGCAGCTCCGACGGCAAATCGACGCGGACGCCGACGCTGACCGCGAGCTCCGGATCGCTTTCGGCCTGTCCGACGATGATGGCAAATCCGCTGCCGGAGACGCGGGCGCCGGGATTGGCGGCGAGCCGCCGGCTGACGCTGGGATAGCGCCGCGCCAGCAGCGCATCGGTGACGATCTCCCTCAGCCACCAGCGGCCGGCGACCGCGAGCAGATGCGGCTCGCCCTTGGATGATGCGATCTTCACCAGCTCGCCATCGTCGAGGCGCGCGGATTCCTGGAGCACGGGTCCGGCGATACGGATCTCGTCATTGCTGGCGAGGCGGCGGATCACGGATGGCGGCGCCTGCGCGATCGGAGCGAGCTGCGCGCTGATCTCGGCGAGCGCAATTCGGGCGCCGATGTCGGCGACGGCGCGCAGCTCGATGGTGCCAATGAGGCGCTCGAGCACGTCGTCAAACAGCGCGATCTGCTCGTCGTCAAAGCTGGCGGCGGAAGACAGGAACAGGTCCGTGACGCGCCGGGCCGTCTCCAGCCCCTTTTCCGGCGAGCCCATCCGTATCGCGGATTCGACCTCGTCGATGATCGATAGCTCGGCCTTGGACATCACGCGCTGCTCGTCCTGAGCGGTTACAGAAGCTTGTTCTAAGCAACCGCTATCATTAGAGGCGAGCGCTGAACGTTTCGTAAACCATGGGCTTGTTGCCCCTCATCCTGAGGAGCCCGCAAAGCGGGCGTCTCGAAGGATCGAGGCTCAACTGCAACAGCACGGGACTTTCATGGTTCGAGACGGCGCTGACGCGCCTCCTCACCATGAGGGCTGGCTGCCGGGCTAGTCCCCGTGCCATCCGCAGGCGCGGAGGCGCTCGTGCATGTGGGGCGGGGCCGGCGCCACGACGCGGATCGGCTCCTTGTTCCGGGAGATCGGCACCACGATCTCGCGGGAATGCAGGTGCAGGCGCGGCTCGCCGAAGCGCGGGCCGTTGCCGTAAATGTTATCGCCGATGATCGGCCAGCCGGTCGCGGCCGAATGCACCCGCAATTGGTGGGTCCGGCCGGTCACCGGTTCCATGGCGAGCCAGGCGAGGCCCGCGCCCCGGCCCATCACCTTCCAATTGGTGATCGCCTTCTGCCCTTCGGGATCCGGCTTCTGCCACCATCCGCGCTCGGCATTGAGGCGGCCGAGCGGCATGTCGATGGTGCCTTCATCTTCATCAGGGCCGCCCTCGACCACGGTCCAGTAGGTCTTGCCGATCTTGCCGTGCTTGAACAGCAGGCCGAGCGAGGCGGTGGCTTTGCGATGGCGGCCGAGCACGAGACAGCCTGAGGTGTCCTTGTCGAGCCGGTGAGCCAGCATCGGCGGCCGCGGCAGACCGAAGCGCAGCGCGTCGAAGGAGGCTTCGAGGTTCGCCCCGCCCTTGGGGCCGCGATGCACCGGCAGGCCGGCCGGCTTGTCGATGACCAGCATCAAGCCGTCGCGATGGAGCACGCGGGCCAAAATCTCATCAGCGGTCAATTCGGGAACATCGAGCAATTGCAAGACTTTCGTTTAATCGTCGGAACGGCTAACACACCCCCACCATGAACGATACCTCCGAGACCCCCAAGCTGAGCTGGTGGCGCCGCCTGTCCGACGGGCTGAAGCGCACCTCGTCCTCGCTCGGGACCGCGGTCGCCGATCTCGTCACCAAGCGCAAGCTCGATCGCGCCATGCTCGACGACATCGAGGACGTGCTGCTGCGCGCCGATCTCGGCACGCAAGTCGCAGTGCGGATCGCGGATGCCGTCGGTACGGGGCGCTACGACAAGGCGATCTCGGCGGACGAGGTCAAGGACGTGGTCGCCACCGAGGTCGAGAAGGTGCTCGCGCCGGTGGCGAAGCCGCTCGAGATCGATGCGGGCAAGAAGCCGTTCGTCATCCTCGTGGTCGGCGTCAACGGCTCCGGCAAGACCACCACCATCGGCAAGCTGTCGCAAAAATTCGCCTCCGAAGGCCGCAAGGTGATGCTGGCTGCCGGCGACACCTTTCGCGCGGCGGCGATCGAACAGCTCAAGGTCTGGGGCGAGCGCACCAAGACGCCGGTCATCGCCGGCGCGCAAGGCTCGGATTCGGCGAGCCTTGCCTTCAGCGCGCTGACGGCAGCAAAGGAGCAGAGCGCCGACGTCCTCCTGATCGACACCGCGGGTCGGCTTCAGAACAAGGCCGAACTGATGAACGAGCTCGAGAAGGTCGTGCGCGTCATCCGCAAGGTGGATGCCACCGCGCCGCATGCGGTGCTGCTGGTGCTGGATGCCACCGTCGGCCAGAACGCGCTGTCGCAGGTCGAGGCCTTTCACCGCACCGCCGGGGTCACCGGCCTCGTGATGACCAAGCTCGACGGCACCGCGCGCGGCGGCATCCTGGTGGCGCTGGCGGAAAAATTCAAACTGCCGGTGCATTTCATCGGCGTCGGCGAGGGCGTCGACGATCTCGCGCCCTTCACCGCGCGCGATTTCGCCCGCGCGATCGCCGGAATCGAAAGTTGAGAATGGACAAGACCCAGCCGCATCCGTTGTTCAAGCTTGCGACCGAGCTCGGTCCGCTGCTCGTGTTCTTCTTCGTCAATGCCAGGTTCAACCTGTTCGCCGCGACCGGTGCCTTCATGGTGGCAATCGTGGCGGCGATGGCCGCGTCCTATATGGTGACGCGGCACATCCCGATCATGGCGATCGTGACGGCCGTGATCGTGCTGGTGTTCGGCACGCTGACCCTGGTGCTACACGATGAGACCTTCATCAAGGTCAAGCCGACCATCATCTACGGCCTGTTCGCCGCGATCCTCGGCGGCGGCCTGCTGTTCGGCCGCTCCTTCATTGCCGTGATGTTCGATCAGGTGTTCAATCTGACGCCGCACGGCTGGCGCATCCTGACGCTGCGCTGGGCGCTGTTCTTTGCCGGCATGGCGGTGCTGAACGAGATCATCTGGCGCACCCAGAGCACGGACTTCTGGGTGAACTTCAAGGTCTTCGGCGTGACGACGCTGACCATGATCTTCGCCGTCGCCCAGTTGCCGCTGACCAAGCGCTACCACCTTGCGCCGGCGTCGCTGGAAGCGAGCGAGGCCGAGGCGGGAGATGTGAGCAAGGGCTAGGGCGAAACGTCGCCCCACGTACCGCTGTCATTCCCCGCGCAGGCGGGGAATTCAGTACGCCGCGGCTTCTCCGTATACTGCTGACGTCTCTGGAATACTGGATCGCCCGATCAAGTCGGGCGATGACAGTTGAGTGTGTCGCACGAGAGCGCGGAGCTAGCTCCCCGCTTTCAACGCCTTCTCCAGCTGCGGCAATAACACGGTGCGCAGATTGTCCGGCGTGATCGGTCCAACCAGCTTGTAGACGATGGTGCCCTCGGGGCCGACGACGAAGGTCTCCGGCACGCCATAGACGCCCCATTCGATCGAGGCGCGGCCGTTGGCGTCCACGCCGACGCGGCTGAACGGGTTGCCATAGCGCCCGAGGAAGCGCCGCGCGTTGTCGGCCGCGTCCTTGTAGTTGATGCCGACGAGCTGGAAGCGCTTGTCCTTGGCGAGCTCGGTCAGCAGCGGCGCCTCGTCATGGCAGGGCACGCACCAGGACGCCCAGACGTTGACGAGGCTGACCTTGCCCTTGAACGCGGCGGGATCGAGCCCCGGCACCGGCGCATTGTCAGCCTGCAATCCTTCGAGCGGCGGCAGCAGGGTTTGCGGCGCAGGCCGTCCGATCAGCGCGGACGGAATCCGCGAGGGATCGCCGCTGCCGAGCCGAAACCAGAACAGCAGGGCCAGCGCGATGAAGGCGATCAGCGGCAGCACCATCAGGAAGGTGCGACGCTGCTGCGTCGCCTGGCTCGATGGATTGCTCATGATCTGTCCGTCGCGCTGCGGCCGGAGCGGCGGGTAACGCCGCTGCGATCGAGCTCGCGCAGGCGCGCAATCTGGCTGCGGTAGTCGAGCATGACCCAGCCGATCAGGAGCACGACCACGAGGGCCGCTGCGGCATAGGACATCACGATGAACGACGCGTATGGGCCGAGCGTTATCATCACGCAGCCCCAGCTTCTTTTGACGCGTTTTCTTCACGCGAACCGGCGCTTAACTCGCTCGAAAACGCGACGCGGCTCGCCTGCACCATCTGCAGGGAGCGGACACGGCGGCGCAGGATCTCGTTGCGCATCGCAGCTAAGTGCAACGTGACGAACAGCAGCGTGAAGGCGATCGCCATCACCAGCAGCGGGATCAGGAACGATTTGTCGAGTGCCGAGCCGCCGATGCGCATCACCGAGGCCGGCTGATGCAGCGTGTTCCACCAATCGACGGAAAACTTGATGATGGGCAGGTTGATGGCGCCGACCAGCGTCAGCACCGCGGCGGCGCGTGCCGCGCGCGAGGGATCGTCGACCGCGCGCCACAGCGCCATCAGGCCGAGATACATCAGGAACAGGATCAGCACCGATGTCAGCCGCGCGTCCCATTCCCAATAGGTGCCCCACATTGGCCGTCCCCACAGCGAGCCGGTGAGCAGCGCGAGGAAGGTGAAGGCGGCGCCGATCGGCGCTGCCGCTTTGGCGGCGACATCGGCGAGCGGATGCCGCCATACCAACGTGCCCAGCGAGGCGATGCTCATGACGCCCCACACGAACATCGAGAGCCAGGCATTGGGCACGTGGATGAACATGATCTTCACCGTCGCGCCCTGCTGATAATCGTCGGGCGCAAGCGCTGATTGGTACAGGCCGATGGTGAGCAGGATGACGGTCGCAGCCGCAAGCCACGGCAGCAGGCGCGCTGTTAGTGCGAGGAACCGCGTGGGATTGGCGAGGTCGATCAGCGTCATGGTTATTGTGATAATGATCCGGGAGCGCTCAGGCAATCAGCACGAAAGTGCGTCGCGAGAGTTGATGGGGGTCAAGGTGAGGCGAGCTCATCTCAGTCGAGTCCATGCCGCAGGCTCGCCGCCGCCGCGAAAGGGCCGACGACGAGGCTGACCAGCGACACTGCGCAGAGGATCGAGAACGGCGCGCCGAACGTCATGGGACCGACGATCACCGCCTGCGAGGCCGCGACCCCGAAAATCAGCACCGGAATCGACAGCGGCAGCACCAGCACGGCCATCAAAAGCCCGCCGCGATGCAGCGTCACCGCCAACGCCGCGCCGATCATGCCGGTGAAGGTGAGCGCCGGGGTGCCTGCCAGCAGCGTCAGCGCCACCGCGCCGGTTGCGACCATGTCGAGGTTGAGCAAAAGGCCGAGCACCGGGGTTGCGACAATCAGCGGCAGGCCGGCGGCCAGCCAGTGCGCCAGCGCTTTCGCAGCGCAGGCCAGTTCCAGCGGCGTCCGGCTCATCGTGATCAGGTCGAGCGAGCCGTCCTCATGATCGGCCATGAACAGCCGGTCCAGCGTGAGCAGGCTCGCCAGCAGCGCACCGAGCCACAGGATGGCCGGCCCGAGCCGCGACAGCAGCGCCAGATCCGGGCCCACCGCGAACGGCATCAGCACCACCACGGTGAGGAAGAACAGCACGCCAATCAATGCCCCGCCGCCGACGCGAAGCGCGATCCGGATGTCCCGGCGGATGAGCGCGGCAAGGGCGGTCATGGGGGGCTTCCTTCGAGGCCGCGCCCATGCATGGCCGGCTGGCGCCACGGGCAAACTGCGCTCCCTCCCCCCTTGTGGGGGAGGGCTGGGGAGGGGGGTAGCCC
>NZ_JADPKA010000086.1 GCF_023073715.1 Bradyrhizobium sp. 164 | reverse complement strand
TTTGCGAGAACCGCCCGTTTGCACATTCTGGCAGATTTCCCAGACACAAGAGCGCGCCATAAGCCGTAAAACCATTGCGCAGGGAAGGCCGGGATGTCCCGGCGTCACCTGTGGTCACCCCGCGTGCGTTTCTCGCGTGCGGACCCTGGGTGCCAGCCGGCGCCCGGCCTTCCCTGCGCCCTCTCTTCTCGATGAGGGTGAAGACGGATAGCAAACCTCGGGCGCCTGCGCCGCGAGACCGAGAACGTGTGCGCGCCGCTCTGCAAGACCCATCCTGCCACGGTCAGCCATGTTGCCGCGCCGCCACCAAGTTCATCTTGCACTGCGGCAGAAAAATATCGCACACTCGCTCGTGCCGGGCATCCAAGCGAGCTCGAACCGAGGAGCGAGCCATGTCCCTCCAGACCATACCATCCGACGCCACCGAGCATCGCCCCAACCGTCCCGAGGATGTCCAGGCGATGGAAGCGGAGGCGCGCCTGCGGGACGACATCCGCCTGCTCGGGCGCATCCTGGGCGATACCGTGCGCGACCAGGAGGGCGCCGAATTGTTCGAACTGGTCGAGCGCATCCGCCAGACCTCGATCCGATTCCACCGCGACGAGGACCGGCTCGCCCGCCGCGAGCTCGAGCAGATCCTCGATGGCATGTCGATCTCCGAGACCGTGCGGATCGTCCGCGCTTTCAGCTATTTCTCCCATCTCGCCAACATCGCCGAGGACCAGAACAACATCCGGCAGATGCGCGCCCGCACCGCGGGCAAGAACGGCGGCTCCGGCGTGCTGGCGGAAACGCTCGTCCATGCCAAGGCGGCGGGCATCGGCCCCGACGCGCTGCGCAATTTCTTCAAGACCGCACTGGTCAGTCCGGTGCTGACCGCGCACCCGACCGAGGTCCGCCGCAAGAGCACCATGGACCGCGAGATGGAGATCGCAGCCCTGCTCGATCGCCGCGAGCGCGTCGCCCTGACCGCCGAGGAGGCCGCCGCCAGCGACGAGCAGCTCCGCCGCGAGGTGCTGACGCTGTGGCAGACCAACCTTTTGCGGCGGACCAAGCTCACGGTGCTCGACGAGGTCGCCAACGGCCTGGCGTTCTACGACTACACCTTCCTGCGCGAGGTGCCGCGCCTGATCAACGCGCTCGAAGATCGGCTGGAGGAGGGCGGCGAGCAGGCGGCGGGCGAGCTCGCCTCGTTTCTGCGCATGGGCAGCTGGATCGGCGGCGACCGCGACGGCAATCCCTTCGTCACCGCCGACGTCATGCGCGGCACGCTGCGGCTGCAGTCCAGCCGGGTGTTGCAGTTCTATCTCAACGAGCTGCACGTGCTCGGCTCCGAGCTGTCGATCGCCGCGCATCTCGCCGATGTCTCCGAGGAATTGCGCACGCTGGCGGAACGCTCGCCGGATACTTCGCCACACCGAAGCGGCGAGCCTTATCGCCTCGCGGTGTCCGGCATCTATGCGCGCCTTACCGCGACCGCCGAAAAGCTGGAAGTCGAGATCACGCGGCGGCCGGTCGGCAAGGGCAAGCCTTACGAGAGCGTCAGGGAGCTGCAAGCCGATCTCGACGTGCTGCACCGCTCGCTGATCTCGAACAATGCCCGCGTCATCGCCCGCGGCCGGCTGCGGCTGCTCCGGCGCGCGGTGGATTGCTTCGGTTTCCATCTGGCGCGGCTCGACATCCGCCAGAACTCTGCCGTGCATGAGCGCACCATTGCCGAGCTGATGGATGCTGCCAACCCCGGCATGTCCTATCTCGCGCTCGGCGAGGACGCCCGCATTTCGCTGCTCACCAACGAGTTACGCTCGACGCGCGCGCTGGTCTCGCCATTCGTCAAGTACAGCGACGAGACCATGGGCGAGCTCAACGTGTTCCATGCTGCCGCGGAAGCGCATGCGAAGTTCGGTTCGGACGCGATTCCCCAATGCATCATCTCGATGTGCAAGGGCATGTCGGACATGCTCGAGGTCGCGGTGCTGCTCAAGGAGGTCGGCCTCGTCCATCCCTCCGGCCGCAGCGCCATCAATATCGTCCCCCTGTTCGAGACCATCGAGGATTTGCAGGCCTCCTCCGGAATCATGGACCGCATGCTGTCGTTGCACGATTACCGCCGCCTCGTCGACAGCCGCGGCTGCGTGCAGGAGGTCATGCTCGGCTATTCCGACAGCAACAAGGATGGCGGCTTCGTCACCTCGGGCTGGGAGCTCTACAAGGCTGAGATCGGCCTCGTCGACGTGTTCGAGCGCCACGGCGTGCGCCTTCGCCTGTTCCACGGCCGCGGCGGCTCGGTCGGTCGCGGTGGCGGTCCGAGCTATGATGCCATCATCGCGCAGCCCGGCGGTGCCGTGAACGGCCAGATCCGCATCACCGAGCAGGGCGAGATCATCTCGTCGAAATATTCCAACGCCGAGGTCGGCCGCTACAATCTGGAGATCCTCGCCGCAGCGACGCTGGAGGCGAGTCTGCTGAATCCGCGCCAGAGCGCGCCGCGCCGCGAATATCTGACCGCGATGGACGAATTGTCGAACCTTGCCTTCAGGGCTTATCGCGGCCTCGTCTACGAGACCGATGGATTCGTCGACTACTTCTGGTCATCGACCGTGATCAACGAGATCGCGACGCTCAATATCGGCAGCCGCCCGGCCTCGCGCAAGAAGACGCGCGCGATTGAGGACCTTCGTGCCATTCCCTGGGTGTTCTCCTGGGCGCAATGCCGTCTGATGCTGCCGGGCTGGTACGGTTTTGGCAGCGCGGTCGAGCAGTGGATCGCCGAGCATCCCGACAAGGGCATGCCGTTCCTGAAGGAGCTCTACCAGGAATGGCCGTTCTTCCGCATGCTGCTCTCGAACATGGACATGGTGCTGGCGAAAAGCTCGATCGCCATCGCCTCGCGCTATGCCGAGCTCGTGCCGGACGAAGCCCTGCGGGAAAAAATCTTCGGCCGCATCCGCCGCGAATGGCATTCCTGCATCGAAACGCTGCTCGACATCATGGGCCAGGACCGGTTGCTTCAAAGCAATCCGCTGCTGGAGCGCTCGGTGCGCCACCGCTTCCCCTATCTCGATCCGCTCAACCACGTCCAGGTCGAGCTCTTGAAGGAGCATCGCGCGCAGAACCCGGACGAGCAGGTGCTGCGCGGGATCCAGCTCACCATCAACGGCATCTCGGCTGGCTTGAGGAATACGGGTTGACGTCGTCGTTCCGGGGCGATGCGAAGCATCGAACCCGGAACCTCGAGATTCCGGGTTCGGCTCTTCGAGCCGCCCCGGAATGACGGCACTATCTCACGGCTTCATGGCGCCCTGCACGCTGGTGTAGACGGCATAGAGCGATGTCGAGCCGCAAATATACAGCCTGTTTCGCTGCTGGCCGCCGAAGCACAGATTGGCGACTGTTTCCGGAATATGGATCTTGCCGAGCAATTCGCCCGATGGGGTATAGCAGCGCACGCCGTCTTCGTTCGGGTCGCCCCAGCCCACCGAACACCAGACCCGTCCTTCGGTGTCGCAGCGGACGCCGTCGGTGATGCTCGGTTTTGGCATTTCAGCGAAGACCTTGCTGTTCGACACCTTCCCCCCGGTCACGTCGAGATCGAACACGCGGATATGGGACGGGTTGTCCGGCCCATCGGTGAACCCGGTGTCGCAGATATAGAGCTTCTTCTCATCCGGCGAGATAGCGAGCCCGTTGGGCTCCACAAAATCGTCGACGACGACTTTGACCTCTCCGGACTTCGGATCGACCCGGTAGACGTTCTTCTTGTCCTGCTCGGGCTCGGCCTTGATCCCCTCATAGAAGCCGCCGATCCCGTAGGCAGGATCGGTGAACCAGATCGCGCCATCGGCCGTCACCACCGCATCGTTGGGCGAGTTCAACCGCTTGCCGTTGAACTTGTCGGCGATGATGGTGATCGAGCCGTCGAGTTCGGTCCGCGTCACGCGCCGACCGCTATGCTCGCATGTGATCAGGCGTCCCTCGCGATCGATGGTGTTGCCGTTCGAGTTCATGGAGGGCTGACGGTAGACGCTGAGGTGACCGTCATCCTCGGAGAAGCGCATGATGCGGTTGTTCGGAATGTCGCTGAACAACAGGTAGCGCCCCGCGGCGAAATACACCGGACCTTCGGCCCAGCGGAAGCCGGTGGCGACCCGCTCGACGGCCATGGTGCCGGCGAAGGCGGGAAAGCCGGAGGGCCCGAAGGATGGCGGCCCCTTCTTGGCGGATTCCAAGTGGGAGTCCGGATAGCGGCTGCCCGGCAGTGGTCCCAAGGGCAACGGCGCCGTCGATCTCGTCGGCGCGCCTGTCTGGCCCAAGGGCGCGACGGAGGCTGCCAAGGCCGCGTTCATGGTAACGCCCGTCGCCGCGACTGCGGCCGCCGCGCCCTTCAACAGGGTGCGGCGCGCGAGAGAGGGTTCGCTGGATTCGGCAGAAATGGTCAGTGGTTTCGTCATAGTCGCCTCCCATTTTTTTGTTGGGAGGAAAACCATCCGCCTGCAATCGGGCGTAAAGCGGGCGATCCCGGCCGAACAACCGGAGACCGCGATGCAGCAATAGCTTGGAATCCAGCTAGACGGGATCCCAGGTGAAGATGTCGGCCGAGCGGTCCAGCTTGTAGAACGACCCCTTCAGTGCCGGCATGCCGTGTTCCGCGATCGACTGCGGCGTCCAGCCCTCGCTTCGCTGCACCGAGCGGATCGGACGGTTCTGGCTGAACAGGAAGATCTCGTTCATGCGCACGCCAAAGATCTGCCCGGTGACGTCCCTGGCGGAATCGCCCAGCAGATAGCCGCAGAGCGGGGCGATCTTCTCCGGTCCCATCTGCTTGATCTTCTCGACCCGCGCTTTCTCGGCTTCGGTCTCGGTCGGGATGGTGCCGATCATGCGGGTCCAGGCGAACGGCGAGACGCAGTTGGAGCGGACGTTGAAACGGCCCATGTCGAGCGCGATCGACTTGGACAAGCCAACGATGCCGAGCTTGGCGGCGGCATAGTTGGCTTGGCCGAAATTGCCGATCAGGCCGGAGGTCGAGGTGAAATGGACGAAGGAGCCCGACTCCTGCTCGCGGAAGATCCGCGCCGCGGCGTGGGAGACATAGAACGAGCCCATCAAATGCACCTTGATGACCGCTTCGAAGGCCTCCACGCTCATCTTGTGGAAGATCATGTCGCGCAGGATGCCGGCATTGTTGACGACGCCGTCGAGCCGGCCGAAATGATCGGTCGCGGTCTTCACGATCTTGCTCGCGGGAATGGCTTCGGCCACCGACTCGAAATTGGCAACGGCAGTGCCGCCGCGCTTCTTGATTTCCTCGACCACTTCTTCGGCGGGCGCCGTGTTCGAGCCGGCGCCGTCGGCGGCGGCGCCGGGATCGTTGACGACGACCTTAGCGCCTTCCGCGGCGCAAAGCAGCGCGATCTCCCGCCCGATGCCGCGGCCTGCGCCGGTGACGATGATGACCTTGTCTTGCAGTGATTTGCTCATGCGTGTGTTCTCCTGTTGTCTGCGTCATTCCGGGGCGTGCGAAGCACGAACCCGGAATCTCGAGGTTCCGGGTCTGGTCCTTCGGACCATCCCGGAACGACGAGGGCTTACCTCTCGTTCGTAAACACGATCGTGCCACTCGCCGCGAACATGCCGCCGACGCCGTGGCACACCGAGACCTTCGCGTTCGGCACCTGTGCCGGCGCGGTGCCACGCATCTGCCGCACGCTCTCCTGGAGCGCGTACATGCCGTACATGCCCGAATGCATATAGCTCAAACCACCGCCATTGGTGTTGAGCGGCAGCTTAGCCCCAGGCCGCGTGTTGCCGTCCGCAATGAACTTGCCCGTTTCCTCATAGGGCATGAAGCCGAGGTCGCCGAGCCCGAACAGCGGCAGATGTGCAAACGCGTCGTAGATCATGAGATGGTCGACGTCCTTGTGCGCGATGCCGGCCTCCTTGAAGGCGAGGGGCCCTGCGGTCTTGAACGCGCGCGAGGAATTGAACGTCTCCATCTGGCTGACCATCGGTGTTTCCACGCTCTCGCCAGTGCCCATGATGTAGACCGGCTTCCTCGGAAAATCCTTGGCTCGGTCGGCCGAGGTCAGGATCAGCGCGCCGCCGCCGTCGGTGACAAGGCAGCACTGGAGCAGGCGGAACGGATAGGCGATCATGCGCGAGTTGAGCACGTCCGCGACCGTGATCGGCTCCTTCATCATCGCGCGCGGATTTTTGGCCGCCCATTCCCGCTGCACCACCGCGACCGAAGCGAGCTGCTCGTGCGTGATGCCGTAGGTCTTCATGAAGCGCAGCACGGGGATCGGGAACATGCTGGGCGGGCCGTAGACCCCATAGGGCGCCTCGAACTGGCCGTTGAGGCTGTCCGGTGGCGTCGAGCGCGGCAATTTGCCGATCATCGACTTGCCGCTCTCGGCATGGGTGATCAGCACGGTCTTGCACAGACCGGCCTCGATCGCCGCGGCCGCGTGGCGCACGTGCAGCATGAAGGAGCAGCCGCCGACGGAGGTGCCGTCCACCCAGGTCGGCTTGATGCCTAGATAATGGCAGACCTGCTGTGGCGTTTCGACCGCAGTCGCAAAGCCGTCGATGTCGGAGAGCTTCAGCCCGGCATCGGCGATAGCATTGAGCGCCGCGTCGGCGTGGAGCTGGAGCTGCGAGGCGTTGGGGATGACACCGAGCTCGGTGGTCTCGGCCGCGCCCACAACGGCAACCTGGTTCTTGCGCATGGCCTAGCCCTTCGCCGGACGGAAGACGGGAAGGGTGATGTTGTCGTCGAGCTTCTCAAAGGCGACCTCGAGCTTCATGTCGAGCTCGAGCGCTTCGGGCGTCTGCGGACAGTCGATGATGTTGCTCATCATTCGCGGCCCCTCATCGAGCTCGACCACGGCGATGGCGTAAGGCGGCGTGAAGCCGGGCGCAGCGGGACGGTGGTTGATCACGTAGCTGTAGAGAAAACCATTGCCGCTCGCCTTGAACACCGAGACCTTGCGCGAGGCGCAGGACGGACAGAACGGGCGCGGCGGGAAGTAGATATGCGCGCAAGCGTCGCAGCGCTGGAGGCGCAATTCGCCCGCCTTCGTGCCGTCCCAGAAATGCTGGGTCTCTGGCGTCGGTTTCGGTCGCGCGCGCTGCGGTTCGGCCATATCGGCAGCTCCTCCCAAGAGACAGGCTTCGCGCCCGCCTGTTTCGATCTTGATGCGACAATCGACTATAGTGCGTCAACGGTCCAGCAATGCGCATGCATGCCATCATGCGCACAATGCTTGTGTCGACCTCGGCCGGCGCTATAGATTGCGCGCGCCAATATTCCGTGAGACAGACATGCCCGATTTTCCGACACTGGCGAAGCTCGCCGGAGACCTCGAAGGCGGCCGCACGACCTCCCGCAAGCTGGTCGAGGCGTGCATCGCCAGGATCGCCGATCCGGCCGGCGAAGGCCAGCGCGCCTTCATCCATGTTGACAAGGATGCTGCGCTCGCGGCCGCTGACGCGATGGACGGCTTGCGCAAGGCCAAGGCCGCGCCGTCGCGCTATGCCGGCATCCCGATCTCGATCAAGGATCTCTTCGACATCAGGGGCCAGGTGACGCGCGCCGGCTCCCGCGCGCTCGACGATTCCTCACCGGCCGAGCAGGATGCGGTCGCAGTGGCCCGGCTGCGCAAAGCCGGTTTCGTCGTGATCGGGCGCACCAACATGACCGAGTTCGCCTATTCCGGCATCGGCATCAATCCGCACTATGGGACGCCGAAGGGCGCATGGAACCGGGCGGAGGGCCATGTGCCCGGCGGCTCGTCCTCGGGCGCGGCAGTGTCCGTGCTCGATGGCATGGCGCATGGCGCCCTCGGCACCGACACCGGCGGCTCCTGCCGGATTCCGGCCGCCTTCAACGGCATCGTCGGCTACAAGCCGACGCAGCGCCGTGTGCCGCTCGACGGCGCGGTGCCGCTGTCGTTCTCGCTCGATAGCATCGGGCCGCTGGCGCGATCGGTCAGTTGCTGTGCCATACTCGACGCGGTGCTGGCCAACGAGCCGATCGTTCCGCTCAAGCCGCGGCCGATCCAGGGCTTGCGGCTGGCGGTGCCGACCACGATCGCGCTCGACGACCTCGATGCACAGGTCTCCGAGACCTTCGAGCGCGCGCTGAAGGCGCTCGCCGATCACGGCGCCATGGTCGAGCGCATCGAAATGGCTGAATTCCACGACATCGGCCCGATGAACGCCAAAGGCGGCTTTGCAGCTTCCGAAAGCTATGCCTGGCATCGCTATCTCATCACCGCGAAGGGCGACGTCTATGATCCCAGGGTCGCCGTGCGCATCATGCGCGGCGAGGTGCAGAGCGCGGCCGATTACATCGATCTGCTCAACGAGCGGCGCTCGCTGATCGCCCGCGTCAATGCACGGATTGCGCCTTATGACGCCCTGGTGCTGCCGACGACGCCCAACACACCGCCGAAAATCGCCGATCTCGCCGACGACCAGGCATTCGCCCGCGAAAATATCCGCGCCTTGCGTAATTGCAGCCTGATCAACCTGATCGACGGCTGCGCCATCTCGCTGCCTGCGCATCGCGAGGGCCACGTTCCTGTCGGCTTGATGCTGGCGGGGGCGGGCGGGACCGACCGCCGCATCTTCGAACTTGCTGCCGGCATGGAGGCCGTAATCCGTGTTTGACCTGACCTTCACCGTCGACGCCCAGGACACCACAACGCCGCTGACGCTGGCGATCGACCAGGCCTTCATCGCCGGCTGGACCGGCCGCGATCCGGTCGCGCGCGACAAGCACATCGCCGAGCTCGAGGCCGTCGGCATCGCCCGGCCGGCCTCAACGCCGATCTACTATCGCGTCTCGGCGCGGCGGCTGACGATGGAAGACCGCATCGAATGCACCGGCGGCGACTCGTCCGGCGAGGTCGAGTTCGTGCTGCTCGGGTGGCAGGGCCGCATCTTCGTCGGCTGCGGCTCCGATCACACCGACCGCAAGGTCGAGGCCTATAACGTCACAGTGTCCAAGCAGATGTGCGACAAGCCGATCGCGTCGACGCTGTGGGAGCTCGAGGACGTCGTCGGCCATTGGGATAAGATGATCCTGCGCTCCTACGCCACGATCGACGGCGAGCGCATGCTCTATCAGGAGGGCACCCTCGATGCCATGCTCCCGGTCACTGAGCTCATCGCACGCGGCTTTCCGGGCGGGAAGCTGCCCGACGGCTGCGCAATGTTCGGCGGCACCTTCGCCGCTAAGGGCGGCATCCGCCCTGCCGACCGGTTCGAATTCGAGCTGGAAGATCCCGTGCTGAAGCGAACGATCAGGCATGGGTATGACGTGGTGACGCTGCCGGTGAGGGGCTAACTCTCTCCTCACCGTCAGCAAAGCGAAGCAATCCAGAATTGTTCTGCGGTGGCAGTCTGGATTGCTTCGTCGCAAGGGCTCCTCGCAATTGTGCATGTTCACTAATTCGCTGATTGGATCGCTCCAGCGGAGGACGATCCGATGCGCGACAACAGCTATGACCGGACGATTGAGCGCAACTATCTGCA
>NZ_JADPKA010000075.1 GCF_023073715.1 Bradyrhizobium sp. 164 | reverse complement strand
AAAATAATTTAAAATACGCGAGATATCGTGCCAGAATAATCACTGCGTTTAATGGTGACTAGTGTGCACAAACTAAAAAGATGTCCGCCAGCGTGAACCGGCGGCGCCCGTCACAAGCTTGTGGCACGGCCCTTGCCTAGTCGAAACCAACTGGGATTTTAGTGCCCCGTTTTGAGACAACGCGCTGCCGGGGGACCGGCAATTTTGAGCCGGCAGCGCTTTCCCTCTTAGGCCATCACTGTGTTGGTCCAGTCCCGCATGCCTACCTGCTCCAGCAAACCTTCCCAGTCGGCAATCCCATTCTCCCCGGGACTCCTCCTCGCGGTCAGCGTCAGGCCCTCGGCCGTTCCTGTTTGGGTAACGCCGCCCTGTTCTCGTTGTCCAAGGCAGCGCTTAGGAACGTTTCAGGTGGGCGGGCGCTTTGGGAGCAATGACGAACTCCGTCATCCTCATTCCCGGCATGCTCAAGCCGCTACGGCTGGCGCGCGTGTACGGCTTTCTGGTCGAGCGCGAAGCCGGCGTATATCCCCCGGGCGGCAGCCAACCGGCATGTTCGCTGGGATTGGCGCAGAAGATGGTTGAAGGTGGCTGGCTGATGAAGCACGGGCAGCGTTACGAGCCCACGGAACAGGGTCTGAAGGCCGCAGAATGATGTAATAGGCCGCACAGGCCGCTGAGGCGTTTTGGACACGCAGGCGCTTTTTGTTCACATTTGTTGTGGCCGGAACCGGAAGTGCCGGGAAACTTCGGCAAACCGGGGCTAGCGTTCATATTGCACCTACCTCTTTCACCCGGTCGTTTTGACACGGCGCAGGCCGCAGCGAGCTCAATCGCTGCGGCCCTTTCGTCGAGCCCGCCAGCGTGAGCCGTCGGGCCTTTTGCTCCCGAAGAGACCGTGTCAGTCGAGATTGAGCTTCTTTCGAGCTGGCTGTCCCAATAGTTGGATATTGCCAGCCGCCAACCAACAAATTGTATAGCCGACTAAGCTGCCCGCGATTCCGTTCACGCGTCCTCACGCGCTACTTGAGGTCGGCGTGCTCTTAGCCTTGGCGTCGCACGATCGTTTTGGCGCAACTACAAACTTTGGTTGCGCCGGGCCTCTTTTCGCTACATCCGATTTCGCTATTGTTGAACGCGCAACGCCGAACGGACAAGGATTCGACTCCAATCTTTCGGTGGCAGCAAGTGGGCCCATCGAGCCATAAGGTGGGGGCGGGCTCGAGACCCTCTGATGAGAGTAGGAGAGGAAGCAGAAAATGTCCCACGGATTCAACGAACTCGGTGCTTGGGACCGCGATCACCTCTTGCACCCGGGGACGCACGTCGGCGCGCATGCGCGAGGTGAAATTCAAAAGCGCGTGATCAGCGGGGGCAAAGGAGTCTACATCACGGATAAGTCTGGGCGAACCAGCCTTGACGCCTTTGCGGGTCTTTTTTGTGTGAATGTCGGATATGGCCGCCAGAAGATCGCCGAGGCGATTGCAAAGCAGGCGAACGAACTCCCCTATTACCACGCATACGATGGCCACGGCACAGAAGCCCCGATCAAGCTATCCAGGATGATCATCGACCGGGCGCCCAAAGGCATGAGTCGCGTCTTTTTCGGTCTATCAGGCTCGGACGCGAACGAGACAAACATCAAACTAATTTGGTACTTTAATAATGTGCTTGGCCGACCGGAGAAGAAGAAGATTATCTCTCGCTGGCGAGCCTATCACGGCTCAACCGTCATGACAGGCTCGCTGACAGGCCTTGAACTGTACCACAACGCCTTTGATCTACCGCGTACGCCGATCCTCCACACTGAAGCTCCTTACTATTTCCGCCGCGCTGATGCGACCATGAGCGAGGAGCAGTTCGTCCAAGCCTGCGTCGACAAGCTTGAGGCAATGATTGTAGCCGAGGGTCCCGATACAGTCGCGGCGTTCATCGGAGAGCCGATCCAAGGTGCTGGCGGCATTATTCCGCCGCCCACCGGATACTGGGCGAAGATAGAGTCCGTTCTGAAGAAATACGACATTCTACTCATCGCGGATGAAGTCGTCTCCGGATTCGGCCGCCTGGGCAGGATGTTTGGTTCCGACCACTACGACATCAGACCGGACCTGATCACAATCTCAAAAGGTCTGACCTCCGCGTACGCTCCTTTGTCCGGCGTCATTATTTCGGACAAGGTTTGGCAGGTTCTCGTGAAAGGCTCCGATCACCTCGGTAGTATCGGTCATGGTTGGACTTGTTCTGCCCATCCTATCTGCGCGGCGGCGGCTATTGCAAATCTTGAGCTAATCGATGAGATGGACCTGATCAACAATGCTCGCGATATTGGAGCCTATCTCCAGTCCGCACTGACTGAGGCGCTGGGCGATCATGGAAACGTCGGCGAGGTGCGCGGCGACGGGCTGATGGCGGCGGTGGAATTTGTCGAGGATAGGGATAATCGCACCCTCTTCGATACATCAAAAAAAGTGGGTGAGCAGGTCGCCGCCGCGCTGCTTGAGCGTGGCGTCATCGGCCGCGCCTTGCCGCAGGGCGACATTCTCGGGTTCGCGCCGCCGCTGTGCTTAACAAAGCACGAAGCTGATATCATCGTCGAGAGTACAGTGGACGCAGTCAATGCTGTTTTTGCCACTTTTTAAAAAGTCCGCCTTACACTGGCGACCTCGCGCAACTGCCGATATCGCTTCAAAATGCGGCGGAATTATCGTTTCCAGCGATCCTGCGAGTTTCCGTCGGTTGGCCCTTTGGAATACCGCCAGCGTCGCACGGCTTCCCAAGTAGTATGCAACGTATTGGTCCCAGTCGAGCTTGCCGTCTCGACTCCTAACAAGTCGTGCATGGTGATGGAACCAAAACTCTTTATGTCGCGATACAGACGAGTGAGTTCTAGTGAATAGGCGTTAGGTTGTGCGACTTAAAATCGGGCGACGATTGTTTTCTAGAAAGTGGAACACAGCCGGTCGTGGAAAGAGGTCATCCCCGATGAACGGTAAGAGCGTATGTCCGTCTCTGCCGATGAGATAGCTCGCCTTACACTGCGCGTCCGAGGGTTGCTCGGGCGGACCGAGCCGATCCTCATCACAGGAGGACGAACCGTGGCAGATTATAGGGAAGCATTCGTCGGAATCGATGCCAACTGAGAAAGGCCATCCGATTGCTGAAGCAGGCCGGGAGGGAGAAGTTCGTTTCTTCGGCGAGGTCGATGCTTCGGCAACCAACATGGGTCGCATCATAGCGCGGATCGCCAACCGGTTCGACCGCGTGCATTTCTGCTACGAGGCCGGCCCGACCGGCTACGGCCTCTGTCATCTGATCCGATTGCTGGGCCATGAATGCACGGTGTTGGCACCATCGCTGCTCCCAAGGAAGCCGGGGGATCGGGTGAAGACGAATCGCCGGGACGCCGCTTCTCTCGCGCGGCTGCTACGCGCTGGCGAGCTGACGGCAGTATGGGTTCCCCATGAAGGTCACGAGGCGATGCGGTATCTCGTTCGCGCGCGAGCGGCAGCGGTTGAGGCGCTGCGGGTTCACCGGCAACAGGTGGCGTCTTCATGCTCAAGCACGACCGCACCCGTCCTCGCAAGAAGAGTTGGACGATGCGCTATCTGCGCTGGCTTCAGGAACAACAATTCGATCAGCCCGCACATCAGATCGCGCTCCAAGAAATGGTTGAAGCAGTTCGCGTCGGCAGGGAGTGGGTCGACCGGCTCGAGCGCACGATCAAAGAATTTGTCTCGGGCTGGTCTCTGGAGCCGCTCGTGCGGGCGCTTCAAACGTTGCGAGGCGTTGATTTGATCGTCGCAGCGACGTTCGCGACCGAGGTTGGCGACGTGAGCCGTAGAGCCCAGTCAACTCATGGGTTTCCTCGGCCTAGTGCCGAGCGAACGATCGACCGGAGTCTGTCAGGCGCGGCCGCATCACCAAGGCCGACATTCGCCATATGTCTGCATGTCCACCCAGCCGCGAGGTTGATCCGCAACGAGCCGGACCAGCTCGTCCGGACTGTAGATATATGGCGCCGGACGAGAGCAGGACTGGCGAAAGGCGGCGGGCATCACCTCAACCTTGGTGCAGCGCATCTGGCGGACGCACGGACTGCAACCGTCTCGCCCACCAGTTCAACCTCTCGAATGATCCCAACTTGGTCGACAAGCTGCAAGACGTGATAAGTACCCAAAGGGCCGCAAATGCCTCGACGTTTCACCTTCCAGTTCACGCCCACCTCGTTCTCGTGGCTCAATGCCGTCGAAGGATTCTTCGCCAAGCTCTTGATGGCGCTGGAAGGCAAAAGCTTGAACGAGGCGGCGGATTTATCTAAGCTCTTCCATAGCGAGCCGCAGCGACTTCGGGATGCGCTGCGCCTTTCCGGCTGAAATAAACGCCACGCGTACACGCGCCGTGACTAGGAGATTGTCTCCGCGCCTGCATTCCTGCAGCAAGGCAATCGACGCTCCCCTCACCTCTTGCGGGACTGTGACGACGTCAAGCAGGTCATCCAAGACCGCCGGTTTTAGAAAATCGATCCTCATGGAGCGGACCACGAAGGCAAAGCCGGGCGCATCGTTCTTAGCTTCTTTGAGTAGCGCTTGCTGAGTGGTTCCGAGCAGGCGCAAGTAGTTCGTTCTACCCCGTTCCATGAAGCGCAAAAAATTTGCGTGATAAACAATCTGACCGGAGTCAGTATCTTCGACATAGACGCGAACCTGCATATGATGGCCGCCGTCGCGGATTTCGCCATCAAGAGAAGCTGTCACAGTGCGGTTCCCCTACTGCCCTTCTGGGACCAACCTGGAGGCCGGAACCCCTATCCAGATTCCGAGGACCGAGGTCGCCCCATCGGCAAGCGCCTTGATTCTGCGCTTCGTAGGCCACAGTCGGGATTGCCCGACAGTGCGGATTATTCAGCAGTCCTATTCCGCGAATCCTACCATTCATGGCAGTTGTTAAACTCCGGCCGGTCAGCCATCGCGGCTGGATATTCCAGGTGAGATGGTCATGGAGATCGATGAAACCGGGCAGAATGATCCACGGCACCTTGACCGGAGAGTCGGCCGGGCCGATGCTCTGCGGCCGAGCTCGTCGCTCGGTACGACACGCACCGCGCCTGGCAAGTCCGCGCCGAGCGCTGCCAGATCGAAGTCGCTCCGTGGCCACCGCGCCACAAGAAAGCGACGAGTTCATTTGCATATCCGTCACGTGCCGGGACGCTGCCTCCATCAGCCGAGCGATTCGGTCGTAAGGTCGCCGTTGGAGCAGATGTTCGAGTTCGGCATGAGAGGCCGCCATCCTCATTCAACATTCCACGTTGTCGTGTTCAGCCGTGTCCGGCTGAAGACGTTAATGTCCGGGACCAGACACTGAGGCGCGAGTATTCCGACGTGGACACGAACCACATGGTTTTGCCCTCTTCAAGCCAGGCTCGTAAATGTCTTTAGTGGCACGTGGATTGCTGGGACACCGTAAAAGGATCCGCACGACCATGACGATCTCGCATTCGCCGGCCCAGGAGTTCAAATGACACTTGCTCGACTGATCCAAATCAATGCCTTGGACGCTGCGCTATTGAGTGCGGTCCCGCCTAACGCCTTGCCGCGTCCGTCGCGGGTGCCGCTGTCGTTCTTCGCGTTGGATAGCTCTCAAGACCACCAGACACGACTAGCATTCAGCGCGCTTAGTCCCGAGCAAATCCGAACCAGTGTGACACGTTTGGGCCGCTCTGTGGCGAATGCATGCAGCGGCATGCTAATGTTGGCCTCGGACCGGGAGGAAACCAAATCAAGCTTAGTATCGAGCAATGCCCGCTTCCTTTCGAAGAGGGGAGCGGACAGAAGTTGTTCAATGGCACGCTGGAGCAGATCGAGCTCGGCGCCCGACCCGGCGCGGGTCACACTCGGAGGTGGAGCACCATTTTCTTCAGCAGTATTCGCACTCCTCGGCGCCTGAAGTCTTCCTCGGGACCGTTTCGCAACGCCCGAAGGACATTCGGCCTCGGCCACGGCATCTGTCTTCCTCGCCGAACCATAATCATCCCGCGTGTCCCGAGCGAATGGCGACAGTCGTTCTGCTCTACGGTGGTTGCCTCGAGTGGGAGCCGACAAACCCGCGTCTTTGATCGAAATGCACGACTTCGGTGAGCCCGAGCTGAAGAGCGCGATAAGACACGAGGAACGCAGCTGCCATCGCGCCTTGCCTTCACAAGAAAGCTAGAGGAGTTAAAAAATGCGCGCCCCGACCTATTCCGAGGCCTTGGAATTCGCGATCGACCGCTCGTACGACATTAACCTTGACATGTTGAGGTCACGGAATTTGCACCTTGACACGCACAACGATTATCTTGTCGGCACATATCCGCCTCTCAAGGCAATGGGCGACCTGAATGCCGAAAAGTTGTTGCTTCAGGTTTCGTCGTCAATTGATCTCTATTTTCACATCCCCTTTTGTGATCAGTATTGTACCTTTTGCCACTTCGCCAAGGAAATCAATCCATCTTCTGGGCGAGTGGAGCGCTATCTGGCGGCTTTAGATAAAGAGATGAGTTGGTCGGAGGCGGCGCTGGCCGGCAGAGCTGTTGAGACTGCTTTTTTTGGAGGCGGCACTCCCTCGTTCTTGACCAACCGTCAACTCGAAACGCTATTTGGTATGATTAGGCGGCGCTTTGATTTGTCTAAGTCGGAAGTGAGTTTCGAATTGCATCCCTCTCTTGCAAAGCAAGTGGACGCTGCAGATCGCATATCCACACTGCTTAGAGCGGGCGTAAACCGCTTCGTATTGGGCGTTCAGAGTCTAGATCCGAGCATTTTACGCATATTGAACCGCGGGCATCACCTGGACGAGGTAGTTCAACTCGTAAAGTTACTGAATGACATGGGCGTTCAGAATCTGTCGCTTGACCTCATGTATGGGTTGCCGCAGCAAACGCTCCGGAGCTGGTACGACTCACTTATCGGCTTACTGGATATGGGAATAGAGAAGTTCAATGTATTCCCATTGATGTTTAAATCTACAGACCCCGTAGCCCGCCATTTGGCTCGGGGTCGATATCAATTTGCCGGGGCTAAGGAGCGCATCATCATGCATTTTATGGCCGAGCACATCCTCACGAAACTCGGTTATCGCCATGGGCCGATTTTCTATTGGAGTAAGCAGTCGCAGCCACACTCGATTCAACAGAGCCGCAAATACGATTCCTGGAACGACAATAATCTGGTCCCGTTTGGGGTTGCCGGATTTGGTTACATGAGCCAGTGCCAGTTCTATAACGAGGCAGATTTAGATCGCTACCTGTATAGGGTTGAAGCGGGCGAGAAGCCTGTGTGGAAGGGTGTTGTCCTGTCGCACGATGATCTCATGCGCAGAACGGTAATGTTTGCCCTGCGAAGCAGTGGGGTGTTGCTCTCCCGCTTCGAGCGGGAATTTGGGGTGTCCATCGAGAAATGCTTTGGCCGCGAGCTTGAACTCTTGAATGAGGCAGGACTCATCTGCATTTCAAACGGCCTGCTTTCGTTAACTGCCGCCGGCACTATCAATTCGGGCGCCGTATCGCTGCTATTTTTCTCGAACAATATACTCGAGCGGATCGCTTACAACGACAGTAGGATAATAGACAAACGAACTGATCTGCTCGAAAAACACGATTACTCACCGGCCGCACGATACGGGTCAAGTGCCGAAATGCAAGTTGCGTTTCGATGAAGTCGCGGGCGCGCTCATTTATGGTCGCTCCTTTTTCCGTTTCCACCCCGGAAGGGTCGCCCTGCCAGGCGAAGGACATATTTTCGCATCTGACCGATAGCATTGATCGCCGGCAGCGAGAACGCCCGCTTGGGCTGGTCAGCAATTTTGTCGCCGATCAACTGCCGCACTGCATTGCGGAGGTCAAATGCAGTGAACGACCAGATGAAGCGGTTAAGGCTCTTGGGCGTAACATCAATGCGATGATTGCGAAGAAGGACTATGAAGCGCAGCTGCTAAGTCTGCCGCAATCGGACTTCGAGATCGCTAAGACAGACATCCAATATCTCGTAAATTGTGCTTATCAGATGTCTGCGTTTGCCGGCCTTCATCCCGTGGACGCCGAGCTGACGGTGGGAGAGGTACTAATCCGCCTTGCGCGCTCGAGTTGTCAACGGCAGCCTGGCATTGAGGTCCTCTCCTATGAAGATATGATACTTACGAATCCGCTGCAGAATGATCCACGCGTATACTGCCTCGGCGCGGCCGGGGTCGAGGAGCGAGATTTTTGCTTGGGCCATCAGATTATCGAGAGCGAATTGCAGTTAGCAATTGACGCTCTGCTCAAGTTGCGTGATGTGGCCGACGTGGATGCGGGGCAATGTCTTGCACTGTGCCTGGAGCGCCTTGAGTCAGCAAACAATGTTCTGACGCGCTTTTATGAACATATGTCGCCGGACTTATTTGGCCAATTTCGTGTGTTTTACGGAAAGAATCCTTACAAGAATACGCTTGGTCCAAGCGGCCGCTTCTCGGCCCGTATCGTGGCGGTCTCGGTGCTACTGGTCGGTGAAGAACTCTTCCACCAGAAACCTCAATTTTATACGGATCTGTATCGGCTGTCTGAATATTATCCGCAGAGATGCATTCACGAGGTATTCCGCTGGCTGTCGTCAGGCAAAGGAAGTGCACCGCTCAAGCCAGGTTGGCTAAAGGGGAAAGCGGACTTTCCCAGGGTTGCGACCATTTCACCAGTCGTGGAGCATCACGGCGGCGAAATCGGAACGCTGCGCACGTCCTGTGTTTGTGCACTGGATCGGTTTACCCGGATGCACCGTAGTACGGCCTTAAAATATACGGTTGAGCCGGGTCGTCCAGTTGTCGGAGTTGAGGTATCGGAAAGTGTTGAGGCTGTCCTTGCTCAGCGGCTGTTGACAGAGGCGCGCCCGTAAGCCGACGGTGGTCTCTGCGTGGCTAAAAACAGAGGCGCAGGCGTCCGCCACCGCTCGAGAGGTAATAGTCGATGTCTCAAGACGAACTGATCCTTCGTCGGTTCGAGTCCGCGGATAGCGATGATGCATGGCATCTGCACAGAAGCGCATCGCAGGATGTTGGTGTGTGTGGCCCGGAAGGGGCTTGGGAGGATGATTTACGCAATATTGGGGAAGTATACATCGCCTCGGGCGGAGACTTCGTAGTTGCGCATATTGGTGCCCGATTCGCTGCCATGGGTGGGCTGAAACCTTTTGATGATGATGTCGCAGAAGTAAAACGTATGCGGGTCGACCCCATCTTTCAGCGACGAGGGTTTGGAAGGAGGGTTCTTCGTGAATTGGAGTCGCGAGCTGTTGCTCTCGGTTTCAAGTGGATAATGCTCGATACAACAACGATCCAAGTAGGGGCCCAAAGACTTTATGAGAGCGCTGGCTATGTTCGCCGCAGGGAAGGGATGTTGCACGGATATGCAGTGATCTTCTACGAGAAGCGGCTCATTTGGCCAGGATGACCTCGCTGAGCAAATGAGGTTGTGAGACCGGATGATCCGGTGAAGCTCTACGGACGCGCAACGAGCATAAATTCAATCACTTACCCCTGACTAGCCCAAACGCCCAGTCTCGCTCCTTGGGAATGACGTCGAATGCGCTCAGAGAAAGCCGTATCATCCGCGAGGACTTTCTCATTAGTCCCGCGAGAAGGACCCAGCTTGCACTCTCCTGGATCACGATCGAGTACCAAACCTGTATCGTGATCGTCATGCAGGGACCACGCGCTGAGGGCTGATCTGGTCGGCTAGGAAGATCTCGCGGAATAGTTTGTCGCGAGGTCACAATGTCGAAGGATAGTCGTAAGGATAGCGATAAGGATAGGCATACGCCTATCCTTGAATGTGTTTCGGCATGGAATAAGGGCTCTGACTCATATGTGGAACGGCCCGGGCTGCAAGGTCTTTCTCTGATTGAACAAGGAATGGCGGTGCGGTCATATGTTCGGCCTGTGAACGCGGC
>NZ_JADPKA010000026.1 GCF_023073715.1 Bradyrhizobium sp. 164 | reverse complement strand
GACCAGCTCCGACGACCCGAGCGCTCCCAGCAGAGCACGCCGATCAAAGGGGTCCCTTTTGGATGCCGATAGGGGGTCCCAGTCGAACGCCGATTGACACCACAAAACTTACGCTGCCTATTACGAAGTGGTTGATTACAACAAGCTGCTTGGTGACGCAAAGAAGCGTAACCGTATCTTTTTCGATAAGCTCAACGTGCTGCAGACGAACACCTAGACGCACTTCTTAATGCGATACGGTGAGAAGGCGCCGTAGCCTGGTCCCATGCATTGGAAGTTTCTATGCGGCGATCTCGATTTAGATTCGCTCTGTCTCCTTCTCTTGTAACCCGCGTGGTCCTGACATTCGTCACGCCTGTTTTTTCGTCACAGCGAGACCAAGCAATGCTCTGGTTTTGACATCCTTATGCGCCTACGGAGCCCGAAGTATGCCGTCCGATGCTGGTTTTGATATCGCGGCCGAATCGGGTGAGCCTGACACCGCGTCGGCAGGGCCGGAAACACAAAAGCCGCCTCTTACAGGACGGCTAGATTGGTAATGTTTGGTAAGGCGCGGAACGCTCCGCTTATCCTTACCTTTCATCATGTGCATATAATGCCACAGAGAGCGGTTGAGGGAGCGTAGAGGTGGGGAAAAGTCGAAATAGGCCCGTGAAACATCACTATGTGCCGCAGTGCTATCTGCGCCAATTCGCCAACAAGAAGGGCAGGGCCTTTCAGGTCTCGGTATTCGACCGGGAGGAGCAGCGCTCATTCAAGAACAACGTCAAAGACGTGGCCTGCCAAAACTACTTCAACCGGATTCACCTCGACGGCATGGACCCTAACGCGCTCGAAAGTGCAATGTCTGAATTTGAGAGCGGTCTCGCCGAAGCGCTCGTCCGTATCAATGAGGCGCGCAATCTTGAGAACGAGGACGACAAGGCCTACCTGCTCACGCTCATAGGGCTTGCGGCGCTCAGAAATCCCAACATGCGCGAAAACATCAAGGGCATCGTTGACGGCCTTGGGCGCATGCATGTCGCCGCCCGCCTCCAAAGTCAGGCAACGTACGACGCCAGCATTGCGGAGGCCAAGGCAGAAGGCGCGCTGCCCGACGACTACGATGTCACCTATGAGGAAATGCGAGAGGCATTCGACGAAGGCGACTTCAAAATTGAACTCGACAACAACGCGCTCATCAGTCTCGAATTTCAAATGCTCGACCACAGCATACCGCTCTTGCACAAGCGCGGCTGGCATCTATTGCGCGCACCCGAGGGCTCAGGCGGCTTCATCACATCAGACCGCCCGTTCTATCTCATGTGGGAAGATCCAGCGATGCGAGATGGCCCGCTAGCGCCCGGCCTCGCAATGATGGGCACGGACATCTATTTTCCTATCTCTCCCACCCTCGCCGTTGTCGGCGCGTTCAACGTTGGCAACACGGTGGAGGATGCCTGCGAACAGACCGTGGCAGTTTGCAACAGCACAATGCCCGATGGAGCAGACCGGCAGGTCTACTCTCCCGACCACAAGTTTAAATACGCTCGCACTCGCGCGGAGGAGCCGCGCACCGGCAACCAACTCATTTCTGACAAGCGGTTCTTGCGGAAGCCGTGACTGCGGACAAGACACCCGTACCAGCCGAGGCATTCGCGCTTATCGCGCCGCGAACATCAACCTCGAGGCACTCTGATGGGGTGACCCAACCAAAGGTGGGGCTGAGGACGCGGTGTTGGACGTTTTTGTTGGACGAAATCGCACAGCCGCCACCTATGAGAATATGCCTTCACGCGGTCGTCGCGACCACCGACGAAGGCTGCACTGCTTCGCTCCGTGCTGCTTGCAGCGCCTTGTAGCGCTCCTCAATCGCAGGCCAAAGCTCCTCCACGAACTCAACGATCCGGCCGAGCATGGGCATCATCTCCTCCGGCGGTCTCCAGCCCGGGTGTTTTGCAATCTGGTTCTTTATGTACTCGGTGATAGCCGCCAGCACCTTGAAGAACTGCTCAGGCGTCCGGATGATATTGCGCCGCCGTTCCTTGATTTCGTCAAAACCCCAGTGCCAGGGATACGTCCGCTTGCGGGGGCTCCACTCCTTCCAATCATCGAACTTGTCGAGAAAAATCCGCCGCTTCAGGTATTTGAGGGTGCCCATCCGCTCTTCGAGTTGGCTTTCGTATAGCCTGACAACCCGGGTGTCGTAGGCATAGATGTAGGTCTCCCATTCGCTGTTGGAAATGTAGCTGGAGACGTCGTCGAATCCGCGATATTCGCCGTTGAGATCCTTCTCGTAGATCATAAGGTGCCAGTTGCACCGCTGACAGACGAGCCCCCGGATATTGAACGCGGTCAACTTATCGCCGGTGCCGAATATCGGATCGTGATCATGCTCGATAATCAGATTTCGCTCGCGCGGACAGTGAACGCATTTGAATTTCTGCTCCTCGGCAAGCTTCACCATCAGACGCTTGACGTCGGGGCCAAGCCGGTCCCACGCTTTGAACTGCTTTTTCAGCAGGCCGCGCGGAAGCTTCTTCCAAAGAACCAAGCTCATGACTTCTGTCCGAGGTGAACAAGGTGCAGGAGGACATAAGCACTCCTCTCGGTAGAAGTAAGGTAGAAGGTGGATGAATTATGACGTGAGACGCCGTAGGGCGCCGCATCGGGCATCGCTGAGTCATCCTTGCTTGCCGAATGGGCAGCGCCGCTGCCTCGGGGGATAGCAAACGCAAGGGTCGCGAAGTCGCGAAGCGACTTTTTTTGGGGCACCTTTAGGGGGAGCCAAAACCCGGGATGGAGCGCCCTTTCGTGCGCGAAGGGCAAAGCCCCAAAGCCACTTTATTCCATAATTTCAACTGCTTACCTCATTATTTCCGCGGAACGTGTTTGCGGCTCGGGAAATACTAATTTCGTCGGCAACCAGCCCGGTTGCTTATCCGAAAAGGAATACGCCAATGAAAAACGCAGAACTGAAATCGCTCGAGCACCGCGCTCCTCAGATGTCGCTCGATGAACTCGACAAGCTCGCGAAGGAATTACGTTCGCTGCTTGTCACCGTCAGCAGCGAGCAACGCAAACGCCGCGGTCAACGCGGCGCAGGCGTGCTCGGTGTGAACGGGCGCATCTATTCGTAACCCGCATAGCTTGGCAGCGGCCGTCACTTTAGTCACGGCCGTTTTCAGCACTCTCACACTTGCGCGAGGGCAAGTTACCTTTGAGGCCGAGATCCGAAGCTGCTACTCGCCTCGCACCTTCTGCGCATCGTCGATGCGCGCCGGCCAAAGCCCTAAGGGACAGGCACTTTATCTAGTGAAGCT
Source organism: Bradyrhizobium sp. 164 (assembly GCF_023073715.1). GTDB lineage: Bacteria > Pseudomonadota > Alphaproteobacteria > Rhizobiales > Xanthobacteraceae > Bradyrhizobium. The sequence goes on along the minus strand of NZ_JADPKA010000026.1, from coordinate 360,584 downwards.
CGGCTTTGGCATGGACAACTCGGTGAGGTATGTACGAAACGATTCATCCAGCCGCGTCTTGGCCGCTGGCGCGACAGTGGCCAGGAAGTGCGCGCAGTATTGCAGCGTGTCTTCCTTCATGCCGATGACCTGCCTGATCGCAGGGATGTTTGTTGCCGGATTCCGCAAGAGGAAGGCTTGTTGCTCGACCGCATGCGACCATCGCTCGCGCAGCCAATGCGCGAGAAGGGGCGCCAATACCGTATTCAACGTGGAGCGCGCAATGAACTGGATCATACTCAGGGCTGCCACAAAGACGTCATCCGGCTGAAGGTCCGGCGTCCGTGTTGCGACCTGATTGATCGCGCTTTCGACCGCCTCGTTCGTGGCATTGGGCTCCAGCGCACCTGCCATCACACCCGCAAGCCGAGTGAGATCGGGGGAATAGTGCTGTTCGGGCATCGCGTCATACAGCGCCTGCAAGGCTTCAGGCCTCCCCTGCAAGCTCGCGGCGATCCCGAAACCGAAGAAGGCGTTCGCAAGGAGTCTTTGCCCATTAGGATCTGCAAATTTTTCCGGCGAGGCAGGTTCGATTTCACCGTAGGTCGGATCGAGCGGTGAAAAATCTCTAAAGCTTTGACCGAGACTCTGAATGTAGAACAGACCTTCAACCCAGCTCGAAACGCCGGCCAAAAAGCTATGAACGTCCGAGCCCTTGATCGACGCCTCGACCCGCGCGGCCCGAAGGTTGGTTTCCAGCGATGGAATAGCTTTGCCGCCAAGACGGCTTCGCATCGAGTCGGCAATGGAAGACCCGGCATCCCCGGCAAGCTCGGCTTCCGCGAGCAAATACCATGCGATATCGATATGCCCGAGCGGCATATCACTCATATCCGACGGCTCTGGATTGCTGCACATTCCGGGTGCGATGGCGCCCTCTTGCTCCGGCAACAAGACCTTCTTGCCTGTCACGCGAAGGTTTACGCAAAGTACTGCGTGTCGAATGACCCTGTGAAGATATCCAGCCCCAAGTGAAGCGGTGGGATCGAATTGAGACAGCCCCTCCAAACCCTTGGCCAAAGACACAACTGCATCAGTAAGGCGCCCTGCCTGGAACTCGGCTATCCCGCGATCTGCAACGAGACCAAGCGTCATCATCGCCATACCACCGGCTGCAAGTTTCGATCCCGCGGCTTGGGCAGCATCAAACCATCGCGCCGCGTCCTGCCAATCGCCCGTCTCGGCCGCACTGATCCCGGCCTCCCGGAACATAAACGCCTGTTCAACGAAATCATTGCGGGCGGCTTTGTCAGCGGAGTCGCGCAAGAGAGCTAGGGCAGCAGCATGATCCTTCCGACGGTAATAGACCTTGGCGCGCGCCCTCGACAATGCAGGATCGGCGCCAACTTCTTTCTCGGCTTCGTCAAGAGCTTTCAGAGCGCCCTCCGGGTTGACGGCATACTCGTCAAGCATGACGCATCGGGCGATGTAACAGCGCAAGGCCAATTGACGCAAACCCCAGCGAAGCGCCTGCGCCGCCATTTCAAGATAAAGCTGCGCGCATCTCGCGAAGTCGATGCTCTGCCGAGACTCCGCTAACCACGCGTGATTGACGATGACCGAGAAATCGCTTGGCAACTCGGCCACGTTCACCAAAAGCGCAGCGCGTTGCTCGGTAGAAAGACTATCGAGGCGGTCAAACACAGCTTTGAGTTCAAGTACGCTGTCGATTCCGGAAGCCTGCAATAGAAATAATACCCCGCAGACTGTGGGTGTCTTTATGCCCCCGATCGGTTGATCGACCGCTCCAAAATCGAAATCTTTCCCGGCGAGCGCATCGAAGCGCAGGATAAGCCCGACCCAGTCGGGCAGAAGCGCCGACAGTGACGTATCGCTGAGCGCTTTTCCGATCGCAGTCATCTCAAGTTCGGGATGCGTGGATGCTGCCTGCGCGGCCTCCCTTTGCAAGGCCTGCCAAGACTCCGCAACCGCTTCGCGGTTCCGGGCAGGGGCGCGAAGAACCAGTTGCGCGATGCGGAGCAACACCGACACGCGGGCGTCTTCTGCAAAGATCGGTCGATCTGTCCTGTGGAGTCGAATCCCGGTGATCCAATCGGCAAGATCTTTCCTGACGGATTTCTTCGCGGTTAAAATGCCAATTGCGAGTTTCAAAAGCGCCGGCTGGGATTTCCCGCGCAAACCGTGAAGAAACGCCGCGTTTGCCTTGAGGATGTCAAATACAGAACCAGCGGTATATGCCTCCGCGATGGCCCGGTTCACACTGAGCTGAGCAGACAGCCCTAACGTTTCCTCGCCGGCATTCGCGACGAGTGGCGATACACGGTATTGCTGTTGCGCGTAAGGTTCGACCCACGGGCCAACCAAAAGGTCGAGCTGTTCGCCCGGCGCAGGAATGCGCGGCTGAAGTTCTGCAAGGGTCAATACAATTGGACGATCAAACCTGCCTATCGTCAAACTGACGCGGTACAGCAAGGCCTTGGCATCATCGGGCAGCGCTGTCACGAGTTGGCGGCGCGCGGCGACGCGTTCCGCTTCAACGTCGTCCGAGCGCTCGAACTCTCGAAGGCGCTTCAGTTCGTCCTCAGGCCACGCCCGGGCCCGCAGTCCAGATATCAGTGCGTTCACAAGCTGCGGGTGGCCAAACCCGCCAGCAAGATAAAGCGTTTGCGCCCACCTAGCATCGCCGCCGCCAGCGACAACCATTTCCTCGACTTCGTCTGTCGAAAGATCAGGAACAGTGAGGCATACGCCCTGGTCGAGGCCAGCTTGAACCAAGGCTCGCCCTGACGGTTGATTGTAAGCTGTGATAATGCAGACAGCATCAGTGCGCCGGATCATCGAGAGCAAACGCGCCAAGGCATCGCTGACGCCGGGGTCGTCAATCTCGTTCAGGTCGTCCAGAAGCACCGCACGCGGACGGGTTGCCGAAAGTTCGCGGGCGGCCTGCCGCAACTGGGTGACGGATTCCGACGGCGAGGCGTTCCGCAGATCAACAATGCGGATATCGTTGCTGAGCTCCCGCGACGCTAGTCTGGCAATCAGCGTTTTGCCGCGCCCGGAACTGCCAGTGACAATGGCGGCCCCATGAGTGCGGAGAAGGTCGATTACCTCGTTGAGCAACGAGGGCCTGCGCGTCAAGATCGCCGGCAGTGGAAGATCACTTTCGGTTGCAAGAACGGTTGGCCCCGCGATCCCTTCACCTTGCGAACCAGCGAGGCGATTTGCAGCCTGTTGCAGAATCGCATTTGCGGCATTTCGGGGAACACGGACGGTGGTGGCATTTTCCAGCAACTTTCGAAGGCCGAACGCGTCGAGGCGGCGCGGTTTGCCATGGACGATCGTGTCGAGGACATGCATCAGCACAGTGCCGACGACGTCTTCGCCATCGTCAGCGTAGAATTCGAGTACTTCTGAACAATACCGCGCCAGCCGCGCCGTGAGGGTGTCCTGAACTGCTCGAAGGTCAGGCTGCCCGCAATCCCACTGCAGCCGTTTCAAGAAGTCATTCCGCAGTGACTCATCGTCACGCGCGTTGATGAAACGCTCGACCCTTTCCGAGAGCCCAGAGGCCAGCAAGACCTTGCGCAGGGGCGCGACATCGGCAGCGGCCGCCGCCGACCGCCAGTATTCGAGAGTTGGCTTACCCCCGGCGCGGTCGGCGACTGCACGTTCCTGCCCAATGGGAGAGGTCGACAGATAATGAACGAAGACATTCGTTTGCGGGTTGCGCTCCACCAGGTCGACGAACGCATCGAGCGCTTCTTGGACGCCTTCCGAGTTGATCGTGACGGCAGAGGGGCCGGTGTCTTTGACTTGAACGGCTTTGAGCGCGTCCTGCGCGGCTACGGCATAGTCCTCGGCAACCTCGAGGTACAATTCCTCCTGATTCCGAAGCTCGATCCAGGCAAGCGCACTCGTGTAGAGCTGATACGCGTACCCACGCAAGGAAGCGACAGCTTCCCTCGATGGATCGCCCATCGGGGGTGCGTTTAGCCGGGGACCGGCGTTAAATTGCGAAGTTCGGGCCATGAAGGGCGAAGCTGACAATACCGACAAAAATGTGCAAGGGATGAAATGTCGCTTACCACACCTATCCCGCGATCAGGCGTCAGACGTGTTCGGCGACACGCGCCCGACTATTCGGGTTTCGCCCTAACGCGCAGGGGCGGATCGGGCAGGAGTTTGGAGGCACCCGCTTGAAGGGCAGCGATAGCGACGTCAGCGAAGCTGGCGGGACCGAAAGCGAGTGCAGTCGCGAGACCGGTTAAAATAGCACCCGCGTTCGGGGCAGTGATATCGGTGCCGCGCAGCGGCAGCCCCTAATGCGAGTGCCTCCGGCGGGCGACACCGTATCCGCGCAAGGGACCGAAGCCGCATGGCCGAGACGCGGGTTCGCGGCTCGGTTCAAGAGAGCCCTCCGCGACCAGCGGGTGCGCCCGATTGCGCCCAATCATGACTAACAGCTGCAATATCGTCGGGCTTCGCCACGCAAGATCCGGCGTCATTTGTCCGCTGTCTTGCGAAATACATTGGCGGCTTATCAGGTGACCTTGTAGTCTTGGGCCATGTGCAATCTCTACAGCATCACCAAGGGCCAGGCCGCCATCATCGCGCTCACACGAGCCTTGCGCGACACGACAGGCAATTTGCCACCCATGCCGGGCGTGTTTCCGGATTACCGTGCGCCCATCGTGCGCAACGCACCCGATGGCGTTCGCGAGCTATCGCTCGCGCGGTGGGGAATGCCGTCCTCGCATTCCGCCCTCTTCGAAGCCACCAAGAAGCGCGCGGCAAAACTCGAAGCCAAAGGCAAGCAAGTTGATTTCAAGGAACTGGTCCGGATGGAGCCGGATAGTGGCACCACTAACATTCGCAACACCAACAGCAAGCATTGGAAGCGCTGGCTTGGGATCGAGAACCGCTGCGTCGTCCCGTTCACCTCCTTCAGCGAGTTCAACAAGGTGGAAGGCGGCGATATCTGGTTCGCGTTCGATGAAAGCCGCCCGCTTGCGGTGTTTGCGGGGCTCTGGACCAACTGGATATCCGTGCGCAAGGTCAAGGAAGGCGAGACCACAAACGACCTGTTCGCGTTCCTCACCATCGATCCAAACAACGTCGTCGGCCCAATCCATCCGAAGGCCATGCCGGTGATCTTGACGGCACCGGATGAGATCGAATCCTGGCTGACGGCTCCACCAGAGGAAGCGCTCAAATTGCAGCGCCCTCTTCAGAACGGCGTGCTTAAGATTGTCGCGCGAGGCCAGAAGGAAGACGGCGTACCCAGCTAGAAGCAAGGAGCGGCTATGAAGTTCGCAGAGATTCAAGGCGAGCGCTTTGAAGCACAACCAGGCAGTTCCGGTTATTGCCCGGTGTGCGGGGATTCAGTGATCGCGAAGTGCGGCGAGCACAAGGCGTGGCATTGGGCGCATCGCGGCGTACGCAACTGCGATCCATGGTGGGAGCCGGAAACGGAATGGCATCGCAACTGGAAGAATTGCTTTCCGGCGCATTGGCAAGAGATCATCCGGAAATCTGAAGGCGGTGAAAAGCACATCGCCGATGTGATGACGGAACGCGGCGTTGTCCTTGAGTTTCAGCACTCGGCTTTGCGGCGCGAGGAGCGCGACGCGCGGGAAGCCTATTACAAGAACATGGTCTGGGTGGTCGACGGCATTCGCCGTATCCGGGATAGGCCGCACTTCTTCAAATCGCTCGGCCCCGGCAAAATCGTCGCTGCCAATCCAATGACCGTTGGGCTATCCGCGAAGGGTAGCGCGCTCGTTCGCGATTGGGGCTCAAGCAGCGTACCTGTTTTCTTTGACTTTGGTGACGTGGCTCAGCCGGAAGACGCGATGCACTTTGCCAAACCGATCCTGTGGGCGCTGAAGCCGCAAAGCCCGCCCGAACTAGCGATTTTCACGCCAATCACCAAAACTTCGTTTTGCGCATTCTTCGCAGAGGGCCGCCCTTATGAGACATTCGATATTTCAGCGGCCTTGCAGCGTCTTGGCCTCGCTCCGGCGTCCCCGCCCCCTCCGCCTCCGCCATCCAATCGCGATGCTTTGCGGGAGCATTTTGCGCGCGCGCTCAATGCACGCGCGCGCCGCAGATTTTGATGCGCAATGCGTTCGTGCGCGAGGCGTGATCCCAAGGGCCTCAGAACGTTCGCACGGCCTCAATTGCCGGAAGGGGTAAAGAATGAGCACCTCAGAGACATCCGATTTTTCGGTTGGTCCATGTCCGTGCGGGGGTGGGGCAATTCGGAAGTACGTCACAACTCAAGACAATCCATGGAGTTCGGCCGACATTTCCTACGGAATAGACTGCTCCAGATGCGCAGGAGAGTGGGATATCACAAACTATGGAAGTCTAACCAACCGGAACTCGGAGAGGCCTCATCAAGAAGCATACCGCGCTGAGCGACAGATCGCGGCCGAGCTTCATTCGCTCATCGATGATCTCGTCGAGCGATACTTCCAAGACTTCGGCGCGACGACCATGACTGCAGAACTTCAAGAGATGCAACGGCTAGGCATTTCAACTATGAATATCACGCAATTTCGAAAGGCGGTGCACGACGGACGAAGGCCGTCGGAAAGATCGTATGCCCTGAGAAATCTCGACTGGCTTTCTAGCTTAGCAAATGCGGCTGGCAAGGACACCGTGTTTGCTCAGCTGCGCAAAAGTTACGACGAAGCGCGCGCAAAAACGGCGGAGACGGCAAAGGCCGTAATTCGGCGTGCAGCGCCGAAGGGCTGATATCGTTAGCGTAGCACTGGCTCAGGCGTCCACAACCTACGCAACGAATCGGAGCGCCGTTTCTTGCTTGAAGCTCCGCCGATCAGGAAAACAAAGCGTGTCGGCGGCGCCGCGCGAAAGCTCTAGCGTCCTTAGGCTATCGCCTTCAAACGCGGGGCTGAGCTCTAGCTTAAGATACTCAAAGAGCTGGCGGTCGTGAACAGCGATAATAATCTGTCTTCCGTGCTGCTTGGACAGCGTGCGCAGTAGCGCGGCGAAGTGAGCGATGTGAACATCGTCCATCGACTGCACTGGATCGTCGAGAATGAGCCACGGCAGCTGTGCCGTCACGGTTAGATGTAGGGCGATGAAAAGCGTGAGCGCTGCGGTATTGAGATTTCCTGCGCTAAGCATCGCACCAGGCGTGCCGCCTGCCTGCCCGGAGCGATGGGTTGTGATAAGCTTCGGCTGTAGTCTGTGAGTAGAGTCTGTCGGGATACGGAAGGCTGGAACATAGGGCTCATTTGGGGCCAAACGTACAAATAGATCCCGCCATAGGCGATTTAGCCGATCGTTGAATTCCTTGCCGATAATTTTCGACCTTACAGCCTCGACCTTATTCTTGATCGTTTGAGCATCGGAACGTATCCCCGCTGCCCGCTTCAGAGCCTCGTCGGCACGACCATGCTTGGTCTGATCTTCGAGGATCCGATCGTCAGCGTCCTTTCGCCGCGACAATTCGACCTTGGCCCGCGCGACAGAATCTCGCGCGCGGCTTCTCTCTGTCGCGCGGGACGTCTGTACCCGGATGCGTTCCTCGATCACAGCTTTGAATTGAGTCACGACCTGTTCTGGCATGTCCAGCGAACCGGGTGCCTTTTGATTCAATGAGCTTGCAAATTCCGCGAGCGTTGCCATGGTCGCGGTCCGAGCCAAATTACGAGACTGATAGTCGTTCAGGGAGCGCCGCGCCACCGTCTCGGCGGCCGCATGTGCTGCTCCCTCAGTCATGGCAGGAGCAAGCCGCTCCAATTCTGCAATCAGTTCGTCGAGAGTGCCAGCTAGTCGATCAAGATCAATGATCTCCTTCTGCGGGACAGACCGGGACTGGATTTCTGCACTTTCTCGTTCCAGGCGCTCGATCTGCTCTTGCTGGGATGATCTATTGCGGCTGAGACCGAGCAGGCGTTCCGCGGAGCCCGTTAGACCGCGAATCTTGTGATTTACATGATCGGACAATGGCCCCTTACGCTCTTCACCGAAATCACGATCGCAAACGGGGCATGTTTCATTAGAAATGAACGATGTAAGTTCGGCGAGGACGGCTCCCAACGCTCCGGAATTCTCGGCGATTCGTCCGATCTCGTCGTCGATTGTCTGAAGATTCTTCGTGGCGACGACGAGTTCGTTGTTGATTTCCGCTTGCCGCCTCGTGTCTTGCGCGGCGCGAGCAGAACGATCTTTAGCTTGCTTTCGCTTCTCACGGAGGGATGCAAGAGCCACGCTTTGGTAGGCTTGCGGGTCGGAATGAGATGCGTTGAGTTCTGGGAACGTGCGTGCGATGCGCGTGCGCAGGGCTTGCACTGGCTGATCAAATTGCTGTTGCCACGAGCGAAGACGCTCGCTCGCTTGTCGATGGGTCTCTGCAAGTGCACTTTCATCTTGCTGGGTGCCTGCATCGGCGTTGCGACTTGCCTCGCGAGCAATCGCCTCCAGTCGGCGCCGCTGGTCGTGGAGATCAGAAAGCGCCGCTTCCTCGGGAATTTCCTGTAGCTCATCCAAAACAGCATCAAGATTTGAACTATCGACCGGGTCGGTTAGGCCGAGAAACGACCGTGCATTGTTGAGCTCCGACAATGCGGCGTCGAGTGCCTTCTCGGCCGCGTCGCGTGTGCGACGGTGTTCTGTGAGACTGCGATCAAGTTGGGATTTTTCGTACTCGACTTGACCGTATCGCTCGGTTGTCTTCCGGAGATTGCGGATATCTCCGACGGGCGCGAGGCCTGTTTCGATCGCGTCTAGGCGATCCAAGCCGAGCAGTTCGCTGACAAAGCGAGAAAGCGGGGAATCTGGCGCAGCGTCCGAATCTTGGTAGATCTGCAATAGCTGCCCTAGTAGGGCTTGCGGAAGATAGCATCGTTCGCTGAAGAACGACGCGGCGCCACTCGCCAACGTCGACCGCGTTTGCACGCCACCTTGGGTGATCTCCGCTGAGAAACTGTTCTCTCCGGCCAACCCTTCTGTTTGCAGGCTGATGGAACCATGGTTGTCAACACTTGACAGCGGCACTCGGTGCAGAAGTTGAGACATGTACTGCGGATCGGCACGCTGCAAGGAAATGACCCGCCCAGTAAGCACGAGTTCGATGGCCGAAAGCAGGCTCGTTTTCCCTGCGCCATTCTCTCCATGCACGAGCACCACCTTCGCGTCTAGGGGCGCCTGGATGGTCCCCCTGATGCTGCGGAAATTTGTAATCTCCAGTTGGCGGAGCAGAATGTCCGTCATGGGTTCTCGTCCTCTGAAAGGACCTCCTCTAAACGCGTTCCCAGCGCCTTCGTCACGGCCTCCTCGCCGTTCATCGAGGCTTCGGTAATCGTCCGGACCAGCTCGCTATCCACAGCCTTTGGCAGCACAGACAGAAGCTCCGCAATGGGATCACCCTGGAGAGCTTCGCTGGCATCATCGCCTCGCAGGTCCAATGGGAGCAACACGCGAATGTGGTCATCTAGAGTTTCCGCCGCCGCATCTCCTACAGGCTGTCCGGCGCCGTCGAGCGCAGCATGTTCGATGGTCAGCACCCGGCAGGTCGCTGAGAGGGCCTCAATGTCGCCTTGAAGCGAAGCACCGGCAAGAATGACGGTCAAGACGTAGCGAGACCCGGTGATGTCGAGTGCTCGGCTGAGAGCCTCGACCCGCTGTCTGACTTTGGCAGCATCGCGATCACCATAGTCACCTGTGGCGGTGTCGACAATCAAGATGAGATCTAGCCCGCGGCCCGCGGTACCGAGCAACGCCGCAGTGAACTCGAAATCGACGGATGCCACTCTGAATGGCGTTCCAAGAGACTGATATCCTGCAGCCTCCAATCTCTTCACAAGGCCGCGGACGAGCAAGCTGCCGGTCATAGGATCACCTCAGAGGAGAAGCGCTTGCGCAATGCGGCGATGTCGGGCTCCGCTTCGGCAAGCTGGGTGATGCTAACATGAAGAGTGGTGGGACCGCCTGTGCGGCCGGGAGAGCGCTTCGGCCTGCGTGGCGACGGAGTGCCTCGCTGTTGGAGCTGATGCCATGCGTCGTCCGCATGAATAACAATGGGGTTGTCGTTGGCAAACGCCCCACTTTTCTGCAAGTCGAGCGCGACTTTTGCGGTCCGGACAAAGAAGATGGCTCTTGGCTGCGCACTCGCCCAGGTCGGGGTTGATGTGAGCGCGCCAGCCGACAAGTCAGCGCCGGTCGGCCCACTCAGCTGCCAGAGGCCGTCGGCCTGTCCGTCTGACAACAGAGCTAGGGCGATGGCAAGCTCCCCGAACGAGGCGGCGCGGGCATTCGCGTCCTGGGCCAATTGGCCGAGGGAGCTGCCGCTGATGAGCTGGTAGGCGTTTGGTGCAGCCGGCAGCTCGCCGGTCCGAAACAGACTGATCATGCGCGACCACATGGCAATCGCAGCATTGGCGAAAGCAGTGCGATCGCCGGTTGCTTGCGACGCGATCGCATCCCGCAATTGCTTGAGAGAATGCGCGAGTTGATCTGCGCTCGCCGCGCTTGATTTGCCCTCGACGCTGAGGCGCATAAGCAAGGTAAGCTTGTCTGTAATCAGCTTTAAGACAAAGGCGAGCAAGACTTGCTCACCCCAAGCCTGGAGGTGGGCGCTCGCCTCGATGTCGGGAATATTGTCATTATACGCGTCCGCATACACGGTCTTGAGGATTTGACGCTGGCCCTCGCCGATTTCGTTCTCGCAGAAAACATGAGCTTGCGCGTGCGGCGTGCTGGGCCAAGGCCACGGGTTTGTTTGGCGGGCCCTGACAAAGACAGATTGAAGGTTCACGTCCTGGAGCGAAAGCCCGACCATGAGAGCCTTGAGATTTGTAGCGGCAGAGACTACCTCGGCCCGCATCGCGGCGGTTGCCTGAGCCTCCGGCCAGTTCAGTATCTGCGTTTTGCTGGCGATCAAGGAATTGCGATAGGTCGCAGGATCGTCGGTCGCGTGGATGATGCAGCCGTGAAACTTGAGGAGGCGGGCTTTTCCCGGCGCATCTCGTAGATGGGCCGGATCGACAACGACTTGTAAATTGCCGTTGATGGTCCCAGCGAGCCGCTCGACCGCTGCTTCGATGAACCCATCCCAGTTTGCCGACGCGATTTCCTGGAGCGCGCCTTCAAGAATGAGGATGGCAATGCTCAGGTGCTCACTGGCGGGCGGAGCGGGGTGACTGAACGCTTCGCGCACGTCGACCGCGTTCCACAACATGAAATCGCTCGCCTCTCCCTGGAGACGCACGTCTAGGAGTTCGGAGTACCTGCCCCACAGGGCATCACGGATTTGCGTGTAGTTCGGCCATAACGAGAAGGAGACACCGAGGTGAGGTTCGACGTCGACGATTTCCACACCGCCATATCTAAGAGCAGTAGCAAGGGCAGGGCGAAATCGAGCCGACGTCGCGGGATCAGCGGTTCGTTGTCGGAGAAACTCGACGGCGCGCGTTACGAGATTGCCAAGGCTCGGCGCCTTCCGGGAAATTCCGGAGCCAACCCAGAGGGCAAACTCTCCATTCTCGAAGGCCGTCGCCATCGCATCAAAGTCATTGTCGAGCTTGTGAAGCGTATCCAAAACGGAAATCGTAGTGGCGTCTTTCAGTGCCACGGTCATTGCTTGTTGTTCCCCACGCGAAGGCTGCGGCCTTCCCCCATTTAAGTCTCTTCTTGGTCATCGTCACTTTGTGGCGGCTTGCCAAGGTGCCGGTTTCTGTTGCTCCCCGGATTCTGTCGATCGGGTCTACCTAGACGCTGAACCGCGACTGCCGAGCCAGCGGGCATTATCACGGTCAACTCGAGCCGGCCGCCTATCGCCTCTACGTAGGAACGCAAAGTCGAAAGATACATATCCGACTGGCCCTCGATCTTCGAGACGGATGGCTGCTTGATCTTAAGCGCTGATGCGACTTCCGCCTGGCCTTTCCCCGCGATACGGCGCAATGCCCGCAGGCCCTCAACCTCCTGTTTCTGTTGATCTAACGGTTGCCTGCGCTGGCTCCGATGAAGCCTTGAAGGGCCGCGCGATTAGCGTCTCATCCCGTTTGGGTCCGTGGGTTTCCAGGACGAAGAAGCCGACAAGAAGCGGCGGGATCACAAGTACAGACGAAATATAGCTTCGAGGCTATCTAACGTCAACGAGAGTGCCCGAGATCTGGTATGCGCATGCCGGTTCAGTCTTAAGTAGGGCCGAAGCCTCTGGACGCCGATTTTTGTTGCGTCTGAGTGGAGTGATCGTGTGAGGCTACAACGATGTCACCGATACTATTGGGCCAACTCTTCGCATGTACAGAGCAAGGCGGCGCCTTCGTGGCCGAGGGATCTGATGGCCAGCTCTTGCACATCGACGATGTCCCATCGGGCCTTGCCTGCGATTGTTCATGCCCCGGCTGCGGCAGGCCAATGGTCGCGAAGAAGGGCAATGTCCAGGCGCATCACTTTGCACATCACGCGCAACAGGATGGCCGATCGTGCGCGTCTGCCGGTGAGACCGCTCTTCATAAATTTGCAAAACAGATTCTTGATGAACGACTCGAAATTGCTCTCCCAGCGATGCACGTTGCCGAACGTGGCGACCGGGAGATTGTTGTCCAGGCGGAAACACGGACTTTCGATCGGGCGATCCTCGAAGCGAAAGCCGGGCAGATTGTTCCCGACGTCATGTTGCTCCTGCGTGATCGCCGATTGATCGTTGAATTCAAAGTGACCCATTCGTGCGACGAAGAAAAACTCGCACGGATCCAGATGATGGATGTTGGCGCTATCGAGATCGATCTTTCGCAGTATCGCGATCACATGCTGAACGAAATCGGCGATGAAATCCTCTACAATGCACCAAGAATATGGCTACATAACCCACGCGCGCGGGACGCGCGCGATCGCCTTAAGGATAGAGCCCGACAGCGTGCCGACGAAAGAAAGAAGCAGGTCGAACATCATCGAGCCGCCTATCGACACCGTTCGCCCGCGAATGGACTAGGACACGGCACATATGAGACTGTCGCTCGCAACGATGGCCTCGACGACCTCATCAATCTGCCAGTCGACGGCGCTGGTTGTTTTACGACGGGTGTTGCAGAATGGCAAGCAGCGGTCTTGTTGGCGCTTGTTTCTGCAAAGACACGGTCATTCCGAACACGCAATGGGCTTGAAGTGCTTCGCAGCAAGGGCTGGTTGGACCCTAGGTTCGCGGAGATCTCCGATGAGATCGCCAGCGAGGTGAGAGAAGACGGAACACCCTTCAACTCTCCGATCAGGACCGTCGAAGCGTATCTACGGCAACTTGAACAACTTGGCGCCCTTCATTCCGGCCGCACTGAGGTCTGGCAAGCTTCTAATATGCTGCGTATGCGGGTTAAGGAAGCGCGAGACCTGCGCCAGCGCCCTGTAAAACGCGGGAACGAGGTCCGCGACCTTGTCGCCGGAATGCTCGCCAGCCTTCCAACGCAAGAGACAGAATCCTTCGCGTTCGATCAATGGTGGGCCGCGAGCTTGCCGGGCCGTGATTATTCGCCGAGCGACGCTACCCACTTCAGCGACGAACGATGGCGATCGTTGCTCCACCAACTGACCAATATAGCGACCCAGATAAGATTTTCCCCTCGGCGAGGGCTTGACCTACACGGCCTTCCCTATGAGGGCTCGCTTTTACGAGCGATCGAGCACAAGCGTGCCGAGGAAGAGGAGCGCGAACGAGCCAAGCAATTGAAGCTAGAAGCAGACAAGGCAGCTCGCATAGCAAGGCTGCGAAATCGTGCAGTCGAACAGACAGGTGAGGAAGCGGAAGCATGGCTGGCAAAGCCGGACCTAAAGACAAGCCGGCAGTCCCCTATCGACGTGGCAGCACAAAGTGAAGCAGGGTTCGACGACGCGATTCGCGCGCTAGATCACAAAGTCCGAGAGATGAAAGCATTGGACCAGGCTCGCGAACGGAGGGCGGCGGCCGTGGCAGCGCTCGCCGCGCTGGCGCAGTCACGATACTATGATGTCGAACGCGCCCACCTATGGATGACCAGCAAACGACGCGAACTAGGCGGTAAATCGCCGGAGGAATTCACGATCGACGACATCACTCGGCAGCGATGCATTGATCTGCTGCCAGCGAAACGTTCACGCCGATAGCTATGTGGTACAATCCCAAAAGGCGATCATCAGGAAGATGGCTCATTCCTCCAAAAAACACCACTTTGTACCCCAAGCTCAACTCCGTCATTTCGCGGCCGATGCAGACGGACAGTACCTTTTTGCGCTCGACAAGCGAACCGACCGTTCGTTCCGGGCATCGATACTGAACGCGGGCTCCGAGAACGACTTCAATACGGTCAACCTCGGCGCGAGCAAGTGGAACTTCGAGGATTTATTCCAAGAGGTGGATTCGCGCTCCGCGCGTCTCGTAGCGGAGATTCTATCCCGCAGGTCCATGTTTTGGCTCGCGGTAGATGACCGTATTGCTTTGGCTGACTTTTTTGCTACCCAACTTTTGCGCACTCAGTTTAGCCGGAGCACGCCAGCGCACATTGCCGCGCGGTTGCGGGAGACAGTGCGTCAATTCGGTTACGATCCAGACCAGAATCCGGCCACTGCCATGCCATCCGATGCTGCCCTACGGCTCGGGTCCCTGAGGACGTTCCTTGATCGCAGTGAACACGTCGTCGCGCTTCTTCGATTGTTTCCCGCGCTATACGAAATAGGTGGAAATGATCGGCTCATTATTTCCGACCATCCGGTCATGGTAACAAACGCATTTCCTTACGGAGACGTCGGGCTTGGTTCGCACGGTGTGCTCGTCTACCTGCCAGTATCACCGAAGTTCATGATCGCGCTTCATTGTCCGACGATCGTCAAGCGGTATGAGTTAATTGGGCACGCGCGTCTTGAAGCAGGACAGAAGGCACGGATGGGCCGATATCGAGCGGGCCTGAGGTCTGGCGAACCAATCGAGATCGACAACGACCTGGTCCTCCATCTCAATCGTCTGCAGATCGTTCACAGTGCTCGCTATGTCTACGCGAACATCGATGACTTCGGTACCGCACGAGCGCTTCTAAAGCAGTACCCCGACTTGAGGTCCGTCACGACGCACGCGACGATCGGCGAAATGGGCCGCGCACATCCAAGCCGCGCCGGCATGCCGAATGGAACGCATCTTGTCGTACACGGCCCGCATGATCATGCGATGTTAGAGATCACGGAGATTGATCAGACTGGAGAGGGGATCTCAGCCCGCACCGGTCAAATCGCATTGCTTTCGCAGATCGCAGCGGACCCCGGCATGCTTCGCGCCGAGCTCTATGTTGACGGACACCGCAGGCGCATGCTCGGAAGTGCTATGATCGAACGTGTCGGTAACCCCGATGACGGTTGGTTCCGTGTGGTTCACCGCGACCCCGATCTGAGAGAATTAGGAAAGCGTCTCGATAGGGCCGCTGGCGATCGATCTTGATGCGCGTTAGCTGCGAATATCGTTGAGTGGATCGACCAGTGAAGCGAGTTGCGTTGTCGCTGGTGAAATCGAGTGACGCTACTCTCCGCACTAGCCGACCACGACATTATCGAGCTACGTCGCTGAAGATGGATCTGGCCGAGGCTGGTGCCTTAGGAACTTCAGGAGCCAGATCTTTCCCTGACCACACCGGGACCGGCTTCGGGAAACGTGCTTTCATTCGATCTGTTGCGGCGTCCATCACGTACTTGGCATTCTCGATGAGAGAGGGCGCTTCTTCGTCTTCCTCAAATAGTTCTTCGAAGATTTCTACGGCCGACCGATAATCATCAAATCCCATCTCGGCGTCGTAATGATCGCTTGCATTCTCTTCGATGGATCTTGCATGGTCCTCCAACGCAGGCAGCGTGTTTCGCACCTCCATCGTGAACCTCATTAGATCGCGGGGATCGAATAAATCTAGCAAGCTACTCTGCTCTAGAAAGGATGCGTCGAGACTGGAGGAGAACCGGCTCCTCATTCGATCAACAAGCTGTTCGCGAAATTCATCGGCCAGGAGACCGATCCGATAGAGGCGTGCAGCTGTTCTGAGTTTCGGGTCATATGCAAGTTTCGACCAGTACTGATTGTCTCGATGGAGTAAATCAGGATCGAGAGCGAGAACAGCCCGCAGGCAGTCATCTGACGCACGCGTTGCAAGAAATTCGTACAAGCTTTGGTTGGCTTCCGGCTCGTCCGGGATTTCGCGCAAACGGCTCACGAGCAAACTCAGTTGTGTACTCGGGATGACCACAGCATCCTTGATGATTTCGGCGTCAAAGCACACCACCTCTGACAGAATATCGCGCCAGTGCGCTCCCCGAAGATAGAGCTCGGTGAGTTCCGGCCTACGGCCGAGTATTTCGGATTGCGCATCAACAATTGTGGGATGCTTGAATGTCCACCAAGTCTTATGTTGATCAGTCGTTCTGACGACAAACGACTTGTCAATTTCAAGAAGCGCCTCTCCAAGAGAGATTTTGTCAACGCCGTATGCATTGGCGACTAAGTCCCATGTAACGTCACTGCCAGCGTTGGCGGGAAGTTGGCTCCGGTGGATATAAACGAGGGCGAGCGCCGCCTGATGAACCCGACCGAGCTCTTCAATTACCTCAATGAGATGCGGCTTCGGAGCGCGGACGAAGGCCAGCAGTGAGGCGTGACTTACCCCCAGCCGCGCGGTGTATAAGGGATCACCAAGGCGGCGCGCAATTTCGGGAATGAAGCGGCTTTCGGTTGCGATCGCATCCAGATGCGGCGCGACTGCATTTTTCCACGCGGTCGTCTGTTGACCGGCTTTGATATGGTTATAAAGAATTTGCTGTCGCTCGTGGTTCGTGAGGTCTCCTACATCAACGATCGCCCGTTCGGACTTTAATGCCGGATGATTGCGCGTGCCGAGTTTGGACTTGACCGCCTCGTAAATGTGCCGGCGTGAGGTGAGTACAAATCGGTTTCCTGACGCGATAGCGGCCTGAACTTTTGGCATGATCGAAATCCAATGATCAACGTAATCAGCCCGCGTTTGGGTGGCGCCAAAGGCATCGTCTACCCAATAGAAGCGGTTTCGCTCGTTGGGATTCCATCGGTCGGACAGGTCCATCGGACCCTCGCACTTGAGGCTCTCGTGCCCCTCCTCTTCTGCCATCGTGGTTGCTAGGATGGCAGCAATTGTTGACTTGCCGGTAGCAGGTTCTCCGAGCAAGAGAACGATGCCACTTTCCGCCAAGCGTCGAATTGCATTTCGGTGAGCGCCGGTCGGAACATACACTTTCAGCGTGTCAACCAGGTGGCCTAGCAAATGCTTCGTTTGCGCCGCGCGCCGTTCGTCCAAAATCGTTGAAAGGTCTCCTAGCCCGTAGACTCTTGGGACCAAAGCCCGGAGGTGCGCGCTCCGGCGTATGGACCAGGTCAGGAATTCTCCGCCTAGAATGTGCGGGAATTTGACACCCAGCTCGACCAGTCTGGCGCGCAGAGAAACAGCGACGGGCGCGTCGACCCCCATATTCGTTAGAAGAACGTAGGTCTCCGCTTGCCCGCTTGCTACGAGTCCCCGAACAGCTTCCTCTTCCCGATTGAGATCAGATATTCGGAGTCGGCGACCGGGATCCGAGGTGAACTTACACTGAACCGTACCCACACCTGTCTTTGGATTTTTCGCCGATGCCATGAGAAATACGGCGTCTTGTCCACCGTCTTGCGCCTCCCGATAGATTGAAACGGTGCGCCCGAGAACCTCTTCACAGACTTGAGCGCCAAGATCCTGAAATGCTTTCCAGCCGAGAGTATGAAGTGCCAAAGACGTCCAAGGACCCTGAGCCTGCGCGACCACCCGATACCCCCAAAAAAATAAGATTAGAACATCCGTTGGATTTTGTGACCTTGAGTTTATCACTATCTTTTATTTTGAGCAGGCAGGACTATCCGTCTCCATACTTGATGCGGTCCCGACCACCGATTGCGCGTTAAGACTCGAAAGGCCCCGCGAGTGTACCTGCGGCGAGCTTCCTGTCGCCTGGATATCAAGCCGCTAGAGGTGGCTCGGCCGCGACTATCGCAGCTGATTCACCGGCGGCTTTGCGCAGGAACCGGGCGAGCGCTGCCTTTCGGGAATCTCGATCGAGAGCGTAAGCGGTGTGTTTAAATTCCTTGCCGTCGAGAAGACCCCGAATGTAACCTGAGATCGTATCTGCCGCCATGATGAGCGCCGTATCGAGTGTGTGGATAATGTGGCCAGTGTCGGTTACGATGGTTGACGCTTTTTTTGGGCGCCCGCCTTTTCCAAGTATGAGACCCGTCTTTAGGTCGGTGAAATAGAGGTCGCAAAGTTCCTTCACTGTGATCGCACTATGATCCAGCTGACGCTCCTCGGCCGGATTGTCGCCTTGCGCAACCCGCCCTAGCTGAACTTTCGCCTCTTTCCTTGCAAGCTCCGGCGTCCAGACGCCATGCTGGCCGATAGTGTATCGACGCGAACGACCGGCCGAACGATACTGGATCAGGTAGCTACGTTTGCCTGATGCGAACACCCGAAGACCAAAGCCAGGCAGTTCATCATCCCAAATGACGTAGTCTTTCACCCGGGCTTCCGCGGCGTCGACGATCCGCTTACTGAGCTTTGTCATCGAATCCCTCCGACTTGAAGCCCGTTTCCGCGTAAGCACCACGTAAGCAGTTGGGGAGAAATCGGGGCGAGCAGCAGGGTAGGAGCTGCGGGCCGCCGCTTCCAGTTTCCATAACGATTTTAGTAAGATAGCGAAGCATTGAGTGCCCTATCGCAATTCAGCGTAGGGCAGGTTAAATTGCTCCGAAGGCAAAGGTCACACGTTCGAATCGTGTCGGGTGCGCCAGATTCTCCTTTATCTTTCAGCGCGGTATGGACGTGCGGACTTGAGCTTGATCTCTGCCTTATTCCAGCGAGTAAGCAGTCCGGAGGAAAATCCGTCGCCGAGTACATAAAACCCGGCAACTAACGACATCGGTCGAAAAGCAGCCGAACCCGCGATAGTTCATCCAAATCTTTCGCGTGAGGCATTTCGTGAGCGCCTGAGCGAGTTCAGTTCGAAAGTCCACGACCTTAGGTCGGGCGAAAGCGACCGATATCGCGGAGACTCGAACGAGGGCGCAATTTGGCGCTACTCTCGTAGCACGGTCGCAATCGCCGTAGCCAGAACCACTATTCTCACCTACGTGGTTCGTATCGTGAGGCGCCGGGCTAACGTTAGATTCAATTTGGTTCAGTTCGGAGCGAAGCAAGACAGCACGATAGTCTGGTGCACAAAAATCCTACCCGCTATCCTGCCTACACGTTTGGTCACGGCTCACCTGCAAGTGATCAAACGTGATCTTTTTCTTTCCGACAGCTGATGCTGTGTCTACGCGCTTTTCAACGTTCGCCTAATGCTGCTGTCGGAAATCAGCAAACCATATATGCGCCGACTGGGCAGGGAATCGTTTCGAGACCAGAGCGCCGAACGTGTAAAGCAAAAATAATGATCCGCTCGGCATCACGCTGACGCCGGCGATGTCGTCATACTAGGGCGCAGGACGATTTGAAACACGGCGCCCTGGGGTGAATTAGGGAAGGCCAACAAGTTTCCATCGTGAGATTCGACGATGGAACGGCAAATCGACAGACCCATCCCCATACCCTCAGGCTTAGTCGTGAACAGTGGGTTGAATATCTGATCGATATCTTGCGGCTCGATGCCTTTTCCGGTGTCCGAAACCGATACCGCTACGCCGCCATCCTCGTTCAACTCAGACCTCACGCCTAAAATGCGAGGTCCCTCCCCGACCGCGATCATTGCTTCGATGGCGTTTGTGATCAAGTTCAGGAGCACTTGCTGAAGTTGGATTCGGTCTCCCATGATCTGCAGTAGCTCTCCGCGCGATTCTATGCGAACCAAGATCCGCTGCTGCTGTAGATCACTATGTACAAGGGTCAAGGTTTCCTCGATAAGCATATTGATGTCGAGCCAGGTTCTGATCTGGGCGTCCTTCTTGAAGTTCGCCCGAATACCTTCCATCACCGCGCCCGCGCGACGACCATCCGCGACGATCTCCTTGAATTGCTCCTTCGCTTTATCGGGCTCAGGCGTCGTGCGATCAAGCCAACGCAGGCCCGTCTCCGCCCTGGTAATAATTGCAGCAAGTGGCTGTTTGATCTCGTGAGCGATCGTGGCTGCGACCGCATCGCCAGTGATCAGACGCGCGCCGCGCTCGCGACTCTGGGCCCGGACGGCACCAATCAGGCGCGCATAGACGATGGTGATCTCGTACAGCAAGACAAACAGAATGAGACTGCCGGACAGCAAGCTGCAGGTCCTGCCGGCATACCAGCCAAGGGTGAAGCGCGCCGAAACCGGAAAACTGCTTATGAGAACTTCCGTCAGGAAAACGAGCATGACCACCATCAACCAAAGATCGAGCAAGGACTTCCGCCGGACCCAAAGCAAGATAATGGCCAGAGCACTCAACAGCGCTATGATCGCTGCGGTATAGTACCACAAACCAGAAAACATTACTGCATCGATCATGAAGCTTGGCAGGTACGGCTGGAGAGCTATCAATAGATATGTCGCCGCAGATATGCTGGCTGCCGTAACAATAATGCACGAAAGGATAGCCGAACCCGCAGAGAATCTCCTCAGTCGCATCGCAGGCTCTGCATCCTTCAACAACGCATAAACAATGACGAACACGGGAAAGCCGGCGTGCCACAGGGTGTAGAGCCAGACCGTAATCTCGGAAGAACTCCCGCCCAGAAGGCCACGTGGGGCAAACACACCGGGAAACGAGAGGAGCCAGGGGATTACCACCAGCGCGGTCCAGACATAACCGCTTGAAATTACCAGAAGCGCACGCGAGCGAACTATGGAGAACTGCGTGAACAGCAAAACTGCGGTAATCGAGTCGCTCGCGAACATCGCCATGCCATAAAGAGGCACCAGGGCGTCTATTGCCGCCAGTCTGACCTGCTGTTCTCCTGTCGCCGATATGAGAAACGCCGCCAGCACGATCACCAGTGCGACGCTGAGGGCGAGTTTCTGCTGCGTCCTGCTGGGCGGCAAGTTCGAGAGAACCAGGTCTCCCTCGCGCGAAGCCATCGATATCCTCTCGGGCTGCAAATCTCAGAGCCTTCAACACCATCGGGTCTTAACCGGCACCAATCACTATTTAGCTCGTCCCAGACACTAGCCTTGTCATTCGTGGATCGACCATAGGCTCACGGAACTCTTGCAGGCAGTTCGATGATAAGTCTGGCCCCGCCAAGGGTCGATTCGTTGTCGGCCCGAATGAGCCCGTTGTGTGCTTCAATGATCGACCGCGCGATGGGTAAGCCCAGTCCCATCCCCGTTTCCTTGGTCGTAAAAAAACTGTCGAACAGGCGCGGCAGATGCTCGGCGTCGATGCCGGGGCCGCTGTCCTCGACAACGCAGCGGACCGTTTCCGCATCGATCTG
Organism: Bradyrhizobium sp. 164; assembly: GCF_023073715.1. Classification (GTDB taxonomy): domain Bacteria; phylum Pseudomonadota; class Alphaproteobacteria; order Rhizobiales; family Xanthobacteraceae; genus Bradyrhizobium. The sequence goes on along the minus strand of NZ_JADPKA010000026.1, from coordinate 339,147 downwards.
CTGTGTTCGAATGACAATTTTCCTGTGCGCCTCTTCCGACGTGGTCATGGCTTGTATCGCATTGATGACAAGGTTCACGATAACCTGCTGCAATTGGGTGCGGTCGACCATCACCTTCGGCAGGTCGGATGCCAAATCGAGCGAATTCGACACATTCTTCGATTGGAATTCCTGATGCAACAAAACCGTGCATTCTTTGATGATGTCAGCGAGCGCAATCTCCGACCGCCGGGGCGCCCCCTTGCTTGCCATCGTGCGAACACGGTCGATGACGTCTGCTGCCCGTCGCGCATCATTGACGACACGCTTCAGGACTTGCTGCACCTTCTCGAAATTGGGCTCTGGCTGGTCTAGCCAGCGCAGTGCAGTCTCACCGCTTGTCAATATGGACGCAAGGGGCTGGTTTACCTCGTGCGCGATAGACGCCGTCAATGCTCCAAGGCTGACGACCCTGCTTACATGCGCCAGCTCGGAGCGGACCTTGTCGCGCGCATCTTCCGCGAGCCGACGTCGTGTGATGTCCTGAATCGCACCGAGACATTCCAGCCGGCCATCGTCGTGTCTCACCACACGCGCGCACACCCATAGATATTTGACTCGACCATCCGGCATTTTTAGCCGCAATTCATAATCCGGATTGTCAAATCCCGCACGCACCTGATCCAGGTAGACACTCGACATTCGGCGATCTTCGGGATGGGTACGCTCACGAAGCAGATCGAACGTCACAACGGTAAAGGGTTCGAGCTCCCAAGTCCGCTTCAGTTGATCTGAAAACGTGATCTCATCCGTCGCTACTTCCCATGCAAAAGTACCCGTTAGACTTATCCGTTGACCTTGCGTGAGATAGAATTCACTTCGCTTGAGCGCGGCTTCAGCCTGTGAACGCTCGATCGCGATACTGGCTAGGTGCGCAACATGCGCAATCACTTCCTGGTGATGCGGAGACGGACTACCCGGCCGTTGCTGGTACACGCAAATGGTGCCGATGATCGGCCCCTCCCGCGAGCAAATTGGCGTACTCCAAACCGCTCGAAGCCCGTGCTCCAATACATGGCTGCGACAAGGAGCCTCCATCCAGCGCGGGTCCGATTCAATGTCTTCAGTGATCACCTGCGCATTTTGACTGATTGATCGGCCGCGCGGGGAGTCATCGGCAGCAACCAATACTCCCTCGATTGGCTGGGTGTAGCCGGCTGGGAGAGAGGGCGCGACGCCGAATTCGAAGGTTTTGTTGCGGCCATCGATCGGATAAATGCCGCAGTGGCAATCCGGCGCGGCTTCCTCAAAAAACCTACACAGCGCGGCGAGCACCTCCCGAAGAGGTCGCCCCGATGCGATCAACTCCAATACGTGCTTCTCTCCCGCGAGATAAGCCTCTGCCTGCTTCTGACGTTCGACCGCTTGCGCCAAATCGCCATAGAGATAGGCGTTTTCGAGAGAGATTGCAGCTTGTAATGCCAGCAGCTTCAGTACCGTAGCTCGGCTCGACGTGAAGACGCCGGGAGTGAGATTGTTCTCAAGATAGAGCACGCCGTTTATCCTGGCTTCGTTGACAAGCGGCAGGCACATGACAGACCTTGTCCTGCGGCCACGCACATACGGATCCACGGAATGTGTCGGGTGAACCGACGCATCGTCGAGAATCACGATCTCCCGAACTCGCCTTACATATTGAACGATTGTTTCTGGAAACAGTGCTGCGGACTCCTCCGGTCGACGGACGACGATGCTATTTTCGCCGACGATCGCTTCGGCTTCCTGCCGGAGTGTATTCCCGCGCGATAAAAGCAACACGCCTCGCTCAGCGCCCGCGTGCTCGATCGCCAGGCGCATGAGCGTATCGACCAGTTTCCCTAGCACCGTCTCACCTGACAGCGCTTGCGACACCTTGACCACGGTCGCAAGATCGAGGTGATCGATCCCGGTTGCGATCGTCGCCGCGGCGGCATGTGTGGGCTCGATCTCCCGCAGATAGGGATAAAGCGTTTCCAGTTGGCGCACCTTGCCCTCGGCGCCCCACCGTCGATAGCAGGACCGGGCCTCCCGCAAATAGGTATGCGCGATCGTCTCAAATCCGCGCGAGGCGTAGAAGCCCGCTGCAAGCTCACTGGCGATCGCTTCATTGTTGACAAAACCGTTCGTGCGCGCGGACTGAATCGCGCGCTCGTACAACCTTTCGGCCTCCAGCTCACTGCCTTCAATGCGCGCGATCTCAGCGCCAACAAGTGCGGCGCGGTTCTCGAAATTTTCGGGACATCGCATCGCCCAAGCTGCAAGCTCCTTGTAGTGGGCTTCCAACGCCTTCAGCAATTCTGGTCGCTTGTCCTCCGAAGTATCCTCATATTGGGCAGCGAGCGCCAACGCTCCATAGAAGTGGAAGTCCGCCAGCACAAGGAACCCAGGTACTGTCCACAACAGTGTTTGCGCTTTTGATCTGGCGGCGACAGCGGATGGAGTGTCTATGGCATAAAATTGGCCCTGCAGTTTTCGGATCCAATACCAACAGGCCGGCATCGCAAGGCCGGGATCCGCGTCGAGATGCCGCTCGAACTGACGCTCGTCGAATTGATCGTCGTTGAACGATGATAGATCAACCGTTAGGCCCCTGAGCGCTCGGATAAGACCGAGTTGTCCGAGGATCAAGTCGGCGGCGGTGCCGAATCGAGCCTTCTGAACGAAAGCCAATCCGATCTCGGCTTCTCGCTGCACTTCGCTCAAAAGGCTTGCTGCGGCGAGATGAGTCGAAATCATGTTGGCGTAGCTATACGCCACAAAGGTGGGGTCGCCGGTTTCCTGTGCCGCGTTAAGAGCGCGGCGCAGCAAGTCGAAGTTGGTACGTACGTGCCTGGTCCAGGGATTGATGGCGTTCCCGAAGTTTAAGTAGACGCGGGCCTTGAATCGATCGAGCCCACCCTGCTCCACCAGATCGACGCCGAGCTTGCCGAAGCGGAATCCCGCGTCGTAGTTACCGAACCTCGATTGTAGGATCATGCCCAGAAAAACGTAAGCGAAGCAGGACCCGTCGGCATTACCATGCTCAAAGCTGAGATTCGCCATGCGGCCGATGGTGAGGGCAAGTAAATTCCCGTCGATGAAATTAGCTGGGGCGTGAACTGAAGTGAGCACATCGAGCGTGGCGCGATGGTCCACATCAGTCATCGGGGGCAAATTGACGAGATCCTCGACCGGACGCCGACCGAGCAATTGCCAAATCCGCTCGTATTCCTGCGCCACGGTGTCGTCAGTGGGATGGAGCGGCCACTTGATGCCAACATGTTCAAGGCACTCCAGCCCGATTTCGACCGCGCGGTCAGCCCGATCCAAGTTCGTGAACAGGTCCACCCTCAAGCACGTGACGGCAGCGCGGTCGGTGAGACTTCGGGCCCGGCGGTAAAGGGTAGCGAGGTGCTCCTGTGCCGATGCTAAATCGCCCGTGACATACTCGCACTCAGCTCGCTGAAGAGCCAACGCGAAGGCGAGCGCTTGGCAATGTCCCCAATCTTCCTCTGATAGAAGTTCGGCGCCGGCAGTAAAATACGCCAATGCCGACGCATAGGCTGCCGAACTCTTGGCTCTCCTGCCTGCCATCAGATTGAGCTCGGCGAGTTGTTCGCGCTCCCCCGGGGAATAAATCAAGTCGGCACCGCGATTGAGCTGATTGACGATCTCGAAGATGCCATCTTCAAGCGCATCGGTTGCTGTTTGCGACAGCATCAAACGCCCGATACGAAGATGCGCGGCTGCTCGCACGTGAGCAGGTATCAGCGCGTATGCCGCCTCGCGAACGCGATCATGAGCGAACGCGTAGCCATCGTTCAGGCGGACTACAAACCCCGCGCGGACGGCTTGCCAAATTTCTGCATTAGTATCTTCCTTCGATGTCGCGCGTACCATCGCCAGAGTGACGGCGTCAGTCACATGTCCCAAGCATGCAAACAGTTGCATGATTTCTTGGGTGAGGATGGGTAACAGGTTCAGCCTGCCTACCAGGAAGTCCACCACGTTGTCAGTGAAGCCCTTGGCATCTATGCGGCCCAGATCCCAGCACCATCGCGCATCAGCGTAATCGAACGCGATGAGTGCCTCATCCACCAGCGTGGTGATAAACTGAACGACAAAGAACGGATTACCCGCGGTCTTCTCAGATACTCGCGCCGCTAACTGGCCCGCTCGACCGGTCTCACAGTGGAATGAATCCATTATAAGCCGGGTCAAATCGTCAGTCCCCAGGGGAGCGAGGACGATACGTCTCGCCTCCTTTCCGCTTTGTCGGATCATTTCGAGCTTGTGCGTCAGCAGATGCGCAGGCCCGACCTCGTTGTCGCGGTAAGCACCGATCAGCAGCAGGTGGCGGACATCCGGCTGCGTCAGCAAATTCTCGATCAAATCGAGCGTAGCGGCGTCTAGCCACTGCAAATCGTCAAGGAACAATGCAAGCGGATGATCTGGTTGAGCGAAGACGCCGATGAACCGACGGAATACGAGCTGAAATCGAAGCTTCGCTTCCAGTGGCGGCAACTCCGGAACGGTTGGCTGTTCTCCGATTATGAGCCTCAATTCCGGAATGAGATCCGAAATGAGTAGGCCGTTCGGACCTAATGCTTGATGCAGGTCGTCGCGCCACTTGTCCAGCTCAGACTCAGTCTGGCTGAGGAGTTGACGAATGATGCCTTGAAAGGCTTGCGCCAACGTGGCGTACGGTATGTCGCGCTTGTACTGGTCGAACTTGCCCGACGCAAAGAAACCGCGCGGCAGTATCAGAGCCTTGTGCAGTTCGTTGACCACGACTGACTTGCCGATACCGGAATATCCCGATACTAGCACCAGCTCCGGTTCGCCTTTCACCATAACGCTATCAAATGCAGCAAGCAGAGTATCGATTTCACGCTCACGCCCATACAGTTTTTCCGGGATGAGGAGCTGGCCTGCGATATCGTGTTCGCCCAAGGGAAATGGGTCGACCCAGCGACGCGTCTCCCAGTCCGTCAGACAACGCTGAAGATCTCGTTTCAATCCAGCTGCCGTTTGGTATCGGTCTTCCGCCGCTTTCGCGAGCAGTTTGTCGACAACTGCAGATATGGCCGGCGGTAGACTTGGTACCAGATTGTCCAGGAGGGCCGGTTGTCGCGCAATATGGCAATGGATCAATTCCATCGCATCGACCGCATTGAACGGCAGGCTTCCCGTCAGCATTTGGTAGAAGGTGACGCCCAACGCATACAGATCGCTGCGCGAGTCAATCGACCGGTTCATCCTTCCCGTTTGCTCCGGTGCCATGTAGGCAAGCGTCCCGGCGATGAAACCCGGCGGTTCAGGCGGCTGCCTTTCGCGCGGGACGCGCGACGCTACCCCAAAGCCGGTGAGACGGATTTTTCCGTCGCGGCTGTTAACCAGAAGATTGGAGGGCTTTATGTCCTTGTGGACCAGACCTCGTTGGTGCATCTTACTGACAGCTGAAGTGATATCGATAGCGAGGCGCAGGAATCTCTCTGCTCCATAAGGCTCATCTAGAAGGTGGCTAAGCAACTCGCCTCCGGGATCCTCAAGTATCAGAGTAGTTTGGCCATGCTCCCGCAAAAGCTCGAGCGGCCGGAGCGCCCAATTGCGATCAAGATATTCCGCCAACGCGTATTCGCGAGTAAGCCCGTCGAAGTTGGGCGCGGTACGTTCAGAGGCGGCGAGAACGGTGATCGGTGTACTTGGATCGGTATTGGTAATTTGACGCGTGATCCTGCGCAAAAGGATGTCGCCTTCCTGCGACAAAACCTCGACTGCGCCGCGTTCCTCGGCCGCGTTGAACCACACCGTATCGCTCTCTCGTATTGAGAAAATTCTCTCAGCGTCTTGGACGGCGCTTGCTGCGAATCCGGATCCAGAGAGGCCACCAACTGCTGAACCGTGCAACGAAGAAGTCGCCCCATGGCGGCATAAAAACCTGGGATTTGCGCCCGCCCTGGTCAACTTGATGTTCTAACCTTTCACGGCTCCTTCGATGCACCCAATCAAGTCGCCTATTTCAAATGGCTTTCTGAGCAGGCACACGGCACCCGCCGCCTCGGCCTTGGCCTCCAGATTTGCGTCTGAACGCGCCGTGATCAAAACGAAGGGCGTCGTCGATCCCTGAGCGGCGAGGTGTTTCATCAGATCCAACCCGCTCATGCCGGGCATGTGAATGTCCGAAACGACGCAACTGAACGAATTGCCGCCAATAACACGAACATAGTCCTCTGCGGAGGCGTACCCGCTGGACCCATATCCGAGCGAGGACAGCGATTCCACGAGCGCTACTCGGAATGACTCGTCATCGTCGATGACTGCGATTTCGAGATATCTTGCCACAGAGCATCCATGCCCCGAATTGAATGAAGAAACGGGGAAGTGAAACTTTGCACGCGCCCCTGATGCCCAGAAATTATACAAGAGTGTTATAGCGTGCGGCATGTTGATGAAAGCACTGTTGATTATTCAAAAATTGGCCACGGTTTTCAGGCCGAATACGAGGGCGTTCCTGTTCTGGCTCATCCCGCCCGGATCGACAACATACTGAACGTTCGGACGAATCTCCAATCCGCCAAGCGGGCGATATGTGTAATACGCCTCCACGATATACTCGCTGTTCCGGACCGGCACCGGGCCAAGCCCCGCCAAATTCTGCAACGTTTCGGACCAGGCCACCCGGCTGTTCACTTGCGTCATCCCCACGGCAAACCCGATGTCGTCATCCGGCCGCGGCCGGAACAGGCCGCTATAAACCAGGCCGCCTGCAACCTGGGCGTCTGTCAGAGCGGTGCGGCGGTCGGCGACCGTGACGTTGAGGAATAGACTCAAGCCACCGCGGGGATTGACGACCGAATTGCGTGTGATCTGCTGGAGGAAATTGACGTAGGCGCCATATCGGCCTCGGCTTTGCACGAATGGCAAGCCGGTGACAACCGCCGGGCCGCCGGCGATATCGGTGACCACGTCAAGCGCTGACGAGGTATCATACCAGCCACCAAGCTTGTATCCGCCCTGCAGATCGCCGAACTTCGGCAACCACGCGAACTCGACCGGAAGCAGGACACCTGTTGATTCCGAGAAGAACGCCGGAAGTAGCGCTTGCTGGACGCCGAGATATTTGGGGTTCTGGTCGAAGGCAGCGAACTGGAAATACCCAAAGCCCAGGTTGATCTTCAGTCGGGTCGCCCATTGGCTAATCGGCCAATTGTAAATGTAGTTACTGATGATATTGCCGGCCGGCGTCCCGCAAAATGTCAGGTTCTGAAAATCACACGAGAAAGCCGAAAAATCCTCGCTGAACGGCATCCGGCCGATCTTCCACTCCAGCAAACCGTCCGCGAATTTTTGGTTATACCAGAAGCGCGTGAGGCGCGCGGTCCGACCACGACCGTAAATCTCCTGAACTTCCTGCAGTGTGCCGAGACCTGCATCGTCGCTCAAATTGCGGCCGTTACGATCGGTGAAGGTAACCTGGACGCTGCCATCTCTGAGAAGGCCCAGCCGACCAAGGTCAAGGGTCACACCGGCAACCCATTGATCCGCATAAGCGGCCTGGCGCCGGAAGCCGCCGGTTGCATTGCCGGCAATTTCGCCGACGTAACCCAACTGAAAATCCACGCCGCCGGCCTTCAATCTAGTTCGTGCACCATCCCAGTCGCCGAGCAACCAGGGCACCCCTGCCGAACTGTAATCAGTGCCGGTATTGGCAAGGTCTGCGGCCGGCGCGACTGCCGCCCAGAAGTAAATCGTCACCGCGAGCGCGATGACCGGGAAGGTACGTTGTCGCATCGCAAAATCTTCACGACGGGCTCCGGTGGACGTTCTCCCTTCGCCTGACACGCACGTGCGCCCGGCTGGCGCCCCGCCGCAATGACCCGATGATCACGACGCGATCAGCCATCGAACCATGTGCGGAAACACCGATGTGGAGAATCAGACTGAGGCGTTGAGCAAATCATACCGAAGGGTCATGCGACGGCACCCTCCCTGCCCTGTCGTGCCCCAGTGCTTGCCGGCGAGCCTCACCCACCATCATCATACGATAAGCTGATCCGCGACACCGAAACGTAGGATGGCAAAGATCCCGTCGACCGGCTTTTAATCGAACTGTGCCATGGAGAGCGAACAGGGGGAAAACATGAGAACGATCGAGAACTTCATCGCCGCGCCGAACGTGCAGGATCGGAAGCCAAAAACCTTTGCCGCGCAGGAGTTTCAGACGACGATCGTCGGGATGATGGGACATGACCTCCGGCAATCCTTGCAGGTCATTCAGGGAACGTATTCGCTGCTGCGCTCGCGCCTGGAGCAAATGCCGCAACAAGCGTGGTTGGACCGCGGAGAGCGGGCCGTCGCAAAGCTGACCGAGCAGCTCAATTGTCTGGTGGATGCCTTTTACCTGGCCGAGCGGACCAACGCGTTGGAGGTGTCCTCCGTCGGACTTGGGCCCCTGTTCTGGCGGCTCCGACACGAAAACGCAGATGCCGCTATTCAAGCAGGCATCGATCTTCGAGCCGTTCCAACGGATGCCCATGTAATGAGCAATCCGGTGCTGCTCGATTGCATCCTCCAAAATCTGGTGACCAACGCCACAAGATACACGGAGGCCGGAGGGCGCATTTTGATCGGCTGCCGCCGCAAAGGGTCCGAAATAAGGATCGATGTATACGACACGGGTATCGGCATCGCGGGAGACCAGTTGGCTCGAATCTTCGAATCCTTCACGCGTCTTGCGCCCGAACGCAGCAACGGCTTGGGTATCGGGCTCTCTATCGTCCGCCGTGCGATCGATGTACTTGGTCACCGGATCGAAGTCCGATCAGTGGTGGGGGAAGGGTCGCTGTTCTCGATCTACGCCCCTGCGGCAGCGGCGAACACAAACTAAAGTGCCGCCACAATTGGACTTTCTGGGAGTGGCCGAGCCCAGCCACGACTATACATAGGTGTGATCCCCCGTCCGTTTCCATTTGTGCTAACAAATCCGTGAAAAGACGGTGCATGGCAAACGGTATGCGGCAGGCCACAAACGAAAAGCCCCTCGTGCACGTCGTCGACGACGATGCTTCCATGCGCGGCGCACTGGAGGGTCTCTTTGACTCGGTCGGACTGCAGACCCAGACCTATGCCACCGCGAAGGACTTCCTTGCGGCAAACCTCTCGGACCGGCCTGGCTGCATTGTCCTCGATGTCAGACTCCCCGATATGAACGGTCTCGAGTTTCAAACCCGACTGGTGCAGATCGGCATCGGAATTCCGGTGGTGATGATGACCGGATACGGGGACATTCCGATGTCGGTTCACGCAATGAAGCATGGCGCCGTCGATTTCCTTCCCAAGCCGTTTCGCGATCAGGACATGCTCGATGCCGTCCTGGGCGCCATCGAGCGCGATCGACAGCGACGGGTCGTCGAGAACGACGATTCGCGACTGAAAGAGCGCTTCGAAACGCTATCGCCGCGCGAACAAGAAGTGATGTTGCTCGTCACGACCGGCAAGATGAACAAGCAGGTGGCCGGCGACCTCGGGATCAGCGAAATCACCGTCAAAATTCATCGAGGTGCGGCCATGCACAAAATGGGCGCGCGAACTTATGCCGAGCTGGTTCGGATGGCCGATGCTCTCAAACCAACCCTCCGGAAACTCGGCCGATAGCCGTATCCCCGTCAGTCCACTCCTCCGGCAATACGAACCTTTCGTTCGTACGCATTGTGGATCGCCTTTAGTGCCTCTCCGCAGGCGGAACTGGCGGTGAGCAGGCGAGGAAAGATGATCATGACGACATCGGCTCCTTCGCGGAGCTCGAAGTGGCCAATAATCCTGAATTACGCAATTGCAGTTGTCTCGGCAGCAACATGCGTCGTGTTGACTTTTGCGGTATATCCCTCGTGGGGCGCCGATCCTGCAATCTTGTTGTTTCTCTGCGCGGTCATGTTCGTGGCCTTGGCAGCAGGTCCGGGCCCGGCGGCGCTCGCTTCCGTGCTGACCCTTCTTTCTCTCCAGTATCCCCTTCTCTCACCAGACTATCCCTTCGCTCTCCAGTCCAGCGATATTCTCCGACTGGGACTGTTTATCGTGGCGTCAGTGTTTGTTGTGTTGCTGTCGGCTGCACGGAAAAGAACTTCGGCCTCGCTTCAACTGCTGCTCAACGCCCAGCAGATGATGCTCCGGGAATTGCAGGCGCAAAATGACAAGCTGCGCGTCGAAAACGCCGAACGCATCGAGACTGCAACAAGAGCGCAAGGAGCCGAGCAGGAGATTCGGCAGACCGTTGACACGGTCCCAGCACTGATCGCCCGGTACCGGGCCGACGGGTTCATGGATTTCCGCAACAAGAACTGGCGAGAATATACCGGCCTTTCGCAGGACAACTTCGGCGGCCGCCGTTGGGGAAGCGCGCTGCATCCCGACGATGAGGAAATGGTCGAACACGAGTGGCGAGAACATATCGCGACAGGAGAGCCATTCGAGCTGGAACAACGGTTGCGAAAAGCCGATGGAGAGTACAGATGGCACCGTATTCGCCGCGTACCGCTGCGTGACCAAACGGGGGAAGTGATCAAATGGTATGCTATCGCGTTCGATATCGATGACAGAAAGCGAACGGAAGATGCGCTACGACAAAGCGAAGCCGAACTCGCCAAGGCCAGACACGAGCTTCAATTGATCATCGACACAGTACCTGTACTGGTACTTCGCCATCGGGCCGACGGTATCATCGACTACGTCAATGAAGTCGGACGCACATACAGTGGACTCACGACAACGAAATGGACCACGCGCACCAGCATCATTACTCATCCCGATGACATTCCGCGACTTGAAGCCGCTTGGGATGACGCACTTGTTACAGGTGAACCGTTCGAGTCGGAAGTTCGCCTTCGAAGAGCCGATGGCGAATATCGCTGGTTTGTTACACGACGTGTGCCGCTGCGCAGGAACGGCGAGGTTATCGCCTGGTACGCGGCAACCTACGACATCGAAGATCGCAAACGGGCGGAGAGCGAGTTGATCGAGAGCGAGCGGCGGTTCCGCGATGCTCAAATGGAGCTGGCGCACGCGAGCCGTGTGGTCACCATGGGCCAGTTCACCGCCTCGATCGCCCACGAGGTCAACCAACCTCTCGCCGCCCTGCTCACGAATGCTGAAACCGCGCTGCGCTGGCTCGCCCACCAGCCACCCAATTTGGAAAAGACCAAGCCGGCGATCGAGCGTGTTATCGACGACGGCAAACGGGCCGCCGATATTTTGAGTCGAATTAGGGATTTCTCCAAGAAGGCGCCGGTGCGGATGGAGAGCTTGGAAGTCAATGAAGCAATTTTGGACGTTATGGGGCTGACGCGCGCCGCGATGTCAGACAATGGCGTCCTGGCGAAGATGCAACTGGCAAAGGAACTCCCACACATTCTGGGGGACAAAGTGCAATTGCAACAGGTGGTCCTAAATTTGATCATGAACGCCATCGAAGCGATGACCGAGGTCGGGGCGGGATCACGCGAGTTGTCGATCAGCACGAGCAAAGCTGAGTCCGACGGCGTACTCGTCGCGGTACGTGATTCCGGTCCGGGACTGCCTTCAGCGGGCCTCGCGCGTATCTTCGAGGCCTTCTACACGACCAAGTCCAGCGGTTTGGGGATGGGATTGTCGATCTGCCGCTCGATCGTCGAAGCGCATGGCGGCCGTCTCTGGGCAACGCCGAACGAACCTCACGGAGCTGTCTTTTGCATGATGCTGCCCATCGGGGAACAATCGCTTGAGAAGCTAGGCGGATAATTAATTTGCGAAATCTACCCCCTTCAATTTCCTGCAAGTCAGTAGATCGCTCCTTCGATTGGATCGAGATTGATTTATCGGTTAGTGGCTGAAAATGCACGGGCCTACAGTCGAGCCAGACGGCCCGGATCCCCGCGTCGCCGGCGCTGACAATAGCGACGTCAAAGCCGTCCTCCACAATTTCGCAGGCTGCGGTCATCGCATCATTTCAACCGTCCCCGCGCCGCGTAGCCTCAAACAGGAACCAGGTACGCCGCTCGGCTTCATCGATCCAATTTTCCAATAGACTCGCGGTAGCCACATCGCCGTACTCGTCGCAGAGGCCGTGTGTTTCGCGCATGGCTGCGGTGATCTGTCTGTTGTCGCCTCGGAGCTCGGCAAGCATGTCCATCGGCGTAACGAAATCTGCGTCGTTGTCCAGAATACGTTGCAAGCGGCCGATATGCCCGATCGAACGCAATGTCGTGCCTCCGATCTTGCGCACGCGTTCCGCGATGGCGTCGGTCGTGGCGAAGATCTTGTCACCCTGTTCATCGAGGAGAAGGTGATAATCGCGAAAGTGCGGACCGGACACGTGCCAATGAAAATTCTTGGTCTTCAGATACAAGCCGAACACATCGGCAAGCAGGATGTTCAACGCACCCGAGATCTCCCGGATCGCATCCGGCGTCAAATCCGTGAGTGTCTGGAGCGATATAGTCTTCCGCGCCTTGGCTTCTCGAATACTCATCAACTTCCTCCCTTCAGCCGATACTTCCTAAAACGTCAGAATCAGGATCAATTCCAAGACCCCGCCCTCGGGGTACGCAAATTCGCCCGCGTTTCGCGTCGAACCCGCCGCGATAAACGGTCGCCTCCAGATTCAACCGGCTCCGCTCGGCCTCACGCATGCCGGACACCATGTGACCGCTGGATAAAAGACACTCATGCGTGCTGGTGGCGTGGGTCGTCATGCAGATCGTGATATTCGAGACCGAGCGGACCGATCGCCGTCACCTGCGTGACGTATTCGCCGGACTTCGCCCAGTGGAAATGCCAGGTTTCGCCGGGCAGGACGACGACGCTTCCCGGCGGATAGGCCCTTACCTTGTCGCCATCGAAGGTCTTACCGAGCCCGATGTAGAAAACACCTGACATGACCGTGTAGATTCGATCTTCCGGGTGCCTGTGCGGCATCAGCTTCGCGCCGGCGGGCAGCTTGACCCTGACCACATAGGGACCAGGTTCGGCGGGCTGGCCAACCATGATCGCCAGACGAGCACCAACTGGAAACGCCGGGAACGGCTTCCAGTCGATGTCCTCGGGCAGGATCGCCTTGAAGTTGGCCTGATCAGGCTGATGTTTGAGGGTCATCGGCGCTCTCCTTTTCGTGACCATCGAAAGTCTGCGGTCACTGGATCAATTTCGCATCCAGTGTGACCGTCGCATTGAGAACCTTGGACACTGGACAGCTCTTCTCCGCCTCGCCGGCGAAGCGAGCAAACGCCGCGTCGTCGAGATTTGGCACCCTGCCCCGCAAGGTCAGTGCCGATCGACTGATGCGGAACCCCTTACCGTCCGCCTCGAGCGTGACGGCTGCGTCGGTACCGAGTTCCGTCGGCGTGAACCCGGCGCTCTGCAGCACGAATGCCAACGACATCGTGAAGCACCCGGCATGTGCTGCTGCGATCAGCTCCTCTGGGTTCGTCCCCTTTTCATTCTCGAAGCGGGTCTTGAAGGAATAGGCCGTCTCGGCCAGCACTCCGGATTCGCTGAAGAGGTGGCCGCTTCCGGTACGGCCGCTCCCATTCCAAACCGCTTTTGCTTTGCGAATCATGTCACTTCTCCTCGTTTGTTCTGACTGGTTCGGCTCATGCCGGCTGCTTGAGCGCGTTGGTATCGATCGGCATTTTGCGTAGCCGCTTTCCCGTGGCGGCAAAGACGGCATTGGCGATCGCGGGGACGATGCCCGACGTGCCGGCTTCGCCCATTCCACCCGGAGGCTCCGCGCTCTTGATCACGTGCACCTCGATCGCGGGCGCCTCGTTGATGCGTAAGATCTGGTAAGTGTCGAAATTGGTCTGTTCGACACGGCCGTTCTTGAGCGTGATCTCGCCATACAGCGCTGCGGTCACGCCAAAGATGACACCGCTCTGGATCTGCGCTTGCACCGTGTCGGGATTGATTACGGTGCCGCAATCCATCGCGCAGACCACGCGATGAACACGAACGGAGCCGTCCTTTGCGACCTCGACCTCGGCCACCTGGGCAAGATAGCTCCCGAACACGTTTTGCAGGGCAACGCCGCGGCCGCGCCCTTTGGGCAGTGGCGAACTCCAGCCGGCTTTTTCCGCTGCCAGATCGAGCACGGCCTTCGCTCGCGGATTGTGGTCGAGCAGCGCGCGGCGATAGACAACAGCATCCTGCCGCGCGGCCGCCGCCAGCTCATCGATAAAACTTTCGGTGACGAAGACGTTGTGAGAGGGACCGACGCTACGCCAGAACGCCGTCTGAATGCCTAGTGGTTCGGCGCGCACATATTCGACGTGGAAGTTCGGCACGGCGTAGACTAGGTCGATCGCGCCCTCCGTCGTGTCCGGATCGAGGCCATCCTTGAACGCAGGCGGCAGCCAGCGTGCCATCACCGAGGAGCCGGCGAAGCGATTTTTCCAGGCAATCGGTTTGCCGTCCTTGTCGAGGCCGGCCGCGATGCGATCGACCCAATAGGGCCGATACATGTCATGCTGGATGTCCTCTTCGCGCGTCCACACCACCTTCACGGGACCATCGACCTGCTTGCCGATCTCGACGGCGCGCACCGCACCGTCGGCCTCGAGGCGCCGACCGAAGCCGCCACCGATGAGATGATTGTGGACGATCACCTTCTCGACCGGCAGGCCGGCGGCCTTCGCCGCCATCGCCTGGACTCGCGTAATCGCCTGGGTGCCAACCCAGATCTCGCATTCACTGCCTCGGAAATGCACCGTGCAATTCATCGGCTCCATGGTGGCGTGCGCCAGGAACGGCAACTGATACCTCGCCTCGACCCTCGTCGCAGCGTTCGCCAAGGCTTCGTCGGCATTACCAATGGTCTGAGCGACCGCCCCCGCCTTAAGTGTCGCCTGCTCGAGTTCGCGTGCGACATCCTGCGTGCTCAGCCCAGCATGGGCGCCCTCGTCCCACTCGATCTTGAGTGCCTCCAAGCCCTTTTTCGCGGCGCCCATATGATCGGCCACGACGGCGACGGCATCGTCGAGGCGCACGATCTGGCTCACGCCCTTGACAGCCTTGGCTGCGGCATCATCCACGTGCTTCAACCGGCCGCCGAAAACAGGCGATTGGGCCAACGCCGCAACCCTCACACCCGGCGGGCGAGCATCCATGCCGTAGACTGCCGTGCCATTGACCTTGCCCGACGCGTCGAGTCGCTTGGTAGGCGTGCCGATCAGCTTGAACTCTTCGAGCTTCTTCAACACCACATTGGTCGGCACCGGGCCGCGTCCGGCATCTGCGGCGAGTTCGCCATATTTGAGGCGCCGCCCGCTCGATGCGTGGATGACCTCGCCTGCTTCGGCATGACAGGAGGCGACATCGACACCCCAGCGGGTGGCGGCGGCCGCGATCAGCATGACCCGCGCGTTCGCGCCCGCTTCACGCAGCGGCTTCCAGGCGCCGCGAATCGCGTTCGAATTGCCGGTCGCCTGCACGCCCAGCAGCGGATTGGCGTAGAGTTTTTCGTTCGGCGGAGCATGTTCGAGGCGAACCTGCTTCAGGCTGACTTCAAGCTCCTCCGCGATCAGCATCGGGATCGAGGTATAGGTCCCCTGCCCCATCTCGACATAGGGCATGGTCAGCACGATCTGTCCGTCGGTGCCGATACGGATGAAGGCGTTCGGTGCGAAGCTATTGGAACCGAGGGCCTTGCCTTGGCCGACTGGCAGGCTCACGCTCAGCACCAGGCCGCTGCCGGCGACGGCGCTGTTGATAAGGAAATTACGACGAGACAGATCCGCGTATGACGCGCCCGACACATTGCGATCGAAAGCCATCTTCAGCCCTCCTTCGTCTGCGATTGCGCGGCGAGCTTGATCGCCTCCCGGATGCGGACATAGGTCCCGCAGCGGCAGATGTTGCCGCTCATCGCATCGTCGATGTCCGCATCGGTCGGATGAGGTTTGTCCTTGAGCAGCGCCGAGGCGGACATGATCTGGCCGGACTGGCAGTATCCGCACTGCGCGACCTCATGCTCGAGCCAAGCCTTCTGAATCTTCGCACCCGTCGGCGTCACCCCGATCGCCTCGATAGTGGTGATCGTGGACTCGCCGACGCTGTCAATCGTCGTGATGCAGGAACGGATGGCGGAACCGTCGAGATGCACGGTGCAAGCGCCGCACAGCGCCATCCCACAGCCGAACTTCGTGCCGGTCATGCCCAACACGTCGCGCAGGACCCACAGCAGCGGCGTGTCCGCATCGACATCGACGCTGCGCGGGGTTCCGTTGATATTGATGGTAAAGCCCATGATACACCTCCTTGTGTTCCGGACAGGGCCGGCACCACTCATCGTCGCGCCGGGTCGCTCACTCCCTGACCGCCGCTCCGACATCGACGTCGCGTTCGTCGAACACCTCAGCGATCCTCTCAGCCGCCGAGTTGTCCGACATGGAAACCCAGTCGATTCTCGACGTCGCCGGCGCGGTGGAAGCCGCGCGCCATCAGCGCCTTGATCCTGTTCTGGCTCGCGGGACGGCCGAGGGAGGCCAAGAACGCGTCCCACTCAGGCCGAATTTCCAGATCCGCCGGCAGGCTCGCGACGTCGACGAGACGCTTGGTCTCGGCGATGGCCTCCTTGTCGAACGACGCAATGCGCATCGCGAGCGCTTCGACGAACCCGTCGAGTTCGGCGTCCGGCAGCGACCGGTTGACGTAGCCGTACCGTTCGGCGAGGTCGCCGGGGATATCATCGGCGCCGAGCAACACTTCGAGCGCCCGGCCTCTGCCCATCAGCCGCGGCAATCGCGCCATCGGTCCGCCGCCTGGCACCAGGCCGGCGCCGACTTCCCATTGTGACAAAATGGCCTTCTCGCGGCTGGCAAACCGCATGTCGCTTGCAAGCGCGACCTCGCTGCCGACACCGGTCGCTCGCCCCCGAATCGAGGCGATGGATACGACCGGCGCCCGGCTGAGCCGCACCAGCATGTCCGGCAGGGCTTGCAAGCCCGTCGGTCCTGCCGGGATCTTCGCCGATTCTTCGAGGGGCGCCAGGAAATCGTAATGCGTGATGAAGAATCCCTCGACGGCACTGTCGAACACGACGACCTTGACCTCCGGGTCGGTCTCGATTGCGGTGATGACGTCGTTGAGTAGAGGAAGATGCTTCGGGCCGAAGATGTTCACCGGCGGCATGTCGAAGGTGACGCGCCAGTATGATGGCAGGCGGCGCTCCAACTGGATTTGCTCAGTGGTAAACGCTCGTTCCGGACGGTTCATGATGTGGACTCCTGATGTGTGTTTGGAGGAAGAGGCGCGCGCTTACGCGCGAGCGGGGTCATCTCAGATCGACTGGCGCAGCGGCTTGAATGCCGCCCGCATCTCGGCGCAAAACAGCGCCGATTGCTCCCAAGCCGCGAAATGCCCACCCTTGTCGAGCTTGTTGTAATGGATGAGCTTGGGGTACGCCCGCTCTGCCCAGCTGCGCGGGGCTGCATAGATTTCGTCGGGGAAGGCGCTCACAGCGACGGGAATCGTGACACCCCTGACGTCGAAGAAGCCTCCCCCCGTCGAAATCTGCGTGGTGTCCCAGTAGAGACGCGCCGAAGAGATCGCGGTGTTGGTCAGCCAGTAGAGTGTGACGTTGTCGAGCACGTCATCCCGGGTCAGCCCCTCGGTCTTTCCATCGAAGACGCGCGAGATCATGCCGTAACTCCGGATGTCGTGATCCAGCATCCACGCGGCAAGGCCGACCGGCGAATCTACGATTCCATACAGCGTCTGCGGCCGGTTCGACATTTCCTGGGCGTAGGCCAAGCCGTGCCTGTAGAAGTCATCGAGCTGGTCCCACGCATGTTTTTCATCGGCGGCAAGCCCGGCGGGGGGCGGACCCCCAGCCGAAAGCGCTTTTGAAACATCGGCTGGAACCGTGGCCGCCATGTTGGTGTGAATACCGAGCAGTCCCTGAGGCTGCTGCAGCGCCATCACTTCGGAGACGGCATTGCCCCAGTCCCCGCCCTGCGCCACGTAACGCGTGTAGCCCAGGCGTTGCATCAAGGTTGCCCATGCACGGGCAATGCTGACCGGGGTCCACCCGGGCGCCGTCGGCTTGCCGGAAAAGCCGTGGCCCGGTAGCGAGGGGATCACCAGATGGAAAGCGTCCGCTGCGCTGGCGCTGTGCGCCGTCGGATTGGTCAGGGGATCGATGATTTTCATCTGCTCGATGACCGAGCCGGGCCAGCCGTGGGTCACGATCATCGGCAGCGCATTGTCATGCTTCGAGCGGACGTGAATGAAATGGATGTCGAGTCCGTCGATCTCGGTGACGAACTGCGGCAAGGCCTTGAGCCGCGCTTCCACCTTCCGCCAGTCGTAATCCGTCCGCCAATACTGCGCGAGCTGCTGAATGGTCCTCAGCTGCACGCCCTGGGACGGATCGGCGACGGTTTCGCGGTCCGGCCAGCGGGTCATCATCAAACGTTCGCGGAGGTTGACCAGCCCCTCCTTAGCGATGTCGATGTGGAAAGGACGAATAGCCCCACTTTCCGCGGCCGGCGCCGGACGCGCGGAGAACAGGCCGGCTGCACTTGCGGCCGCGATGCCCATTGCGGCCGTGCCGAGGAACTGGCGGCGATCCTGACAATTCTCGACGTCGGCGGTCGCCTGGTTCGGTGGATAAGGGAGATGTACCATGTCACTTGCTCCTGATGCAGCTTGTTGGATCAGCTCTTGCTGACGTCGATGATGGCTTGAGCAAAGGCTTCTGGTGCCTCCTGAGGCAGATTGTGACCGACGCCGCCCTTCACGAGGCGATGCAGATATTTGCCGGCAAATTTTTTGGCGTAAGCGGCGGGGTCCGGATGTGGCGCACCGTTCTCGTCGCCTTCCAGGGTGATGGTCGGCACGCCGACCTGCGGCGCGGCAGCCAGCTTCGCTTCCAGCTCGTCCAAGTCTGGATCGCCTTGGGCCAATCCGAGGCGCCATCGATAGTTATGGATTACGATATCGACGTGGTCAGGATTGTCGAAAGATGCCGCGCTACGAGCGAACGTCGCGTCGTCAAACTGCCATTTCGGTGACGCAAGCTTCCAGATCAACTCGGCGAACTCTCGCCGGTATTTGGAATACCCCTCACGGCCACGTTCCGTCGCAAAATAATACTGGTACCACCACTGAAGCTCGGCCTTCGGAGGCAGCGGCATCTTCCCTGCTTCCTGGCTCCCAATGAGGTAACCGCTAACGGACACGAGGCCCTTGATGCGATCCGGCCAAAGTGCGGCAACGATATCGGCGGTGCGGGCTCCCCAATCGAAGCCGGCGACGGTTGCCTTCTTGATATTGAGTGCGTCCATCAAGGCAATCGTATCGACGGCCAAGGCAGACGGCTGTCCCGTCCTCGCGGTTCCGCTCGACAGGAAATTCGTCGAGCCGTAGCCCCGCGCATAGGGAACAATCACTCGAAAACCCGCTGACGCGAGGCGCGGAGTGACCTTACCAAAGCTGTGAATGTCATAAGGCCAGCCATGCAATAAAATGACCGCCGGTCCGTCGATGGGACCTGCTTCGACGTATCCGACGTCGAGCACACCGGCATCGATTTGTTTCAACGACGAAAACGAACCGGCTCCCTCGGATTGCGCCAGCTGGATGGTTCCGTCGAGGGTCAGCCCTGCGTTGGCAACCCGAACCGGCAGCAGTTGCGTCGTCGCCAACGCGCCGGCGGCGACCTCAAGAAATCGCCGTCGACCGAGGATCCCGTTTTTCCCAATCATGTGCGTTACCCTCTCATTTCGCCCGCTGCTATCGCCGCGTTGGCGTGAGGCACGAGCGGCGTCGGACGGAAACATGTCCGTCCACGCTCGTCCGAGCCATTCAACGTTGGGAAGATTTCACTCACATCAACGTATGAGTGATTGGCGCTCAACGTATGAGTGAGTGACGCGGCGTTAGTCCGCTAAGAACACCCTCACTCGTTTTTCGCAAGTTTCCCGAGATCCACCTCGATAATAAGGCGCGACGGAACGAGATGCGCCGGCACATCGCCTCGTAGTGCCAGACGCGCTTCATTCAGTGACCGCAACGAAGGAGACAATCATGAAAGTGCTGATGGTGATCACATCCCACGACCAACTGGGTAACACCGGGCGAAAAACCGGCTTCTGGCTCGAAGAACTTGCCGCTCCCTACTACGCTTTCAAGGACGTCGGCGTCGAGGTAACACTGGCATCGCCGAAGGGCGGCAGACCGCCGCTTGATCCAAAGAGCAATGAACCGGAAAACCGCACCGAGCTGACGCTCCGATTCGAACAGGACGAGGACGCGCAAGCCGATCTCGACAAGACCGTTCGCCTAGACACCGTCAGGCAAGAAGACTTCGACACCGTCTTTTACCCGGGCGGCCACGGTCCAATGTGGGATCTCGCCGAAGACAAGGACTCCATCAAACTGATCGAGTCCTTCATCGCGGCCGGCAAGACAATCGCTGTCGTATGTCATTCCACGGGCGCTCTGCGTCATGTCAAGACGCCCGACGGCAAGCTCCTGGTGCAGGACAAGGAAGTTACCGGCTTCACCAATGGCGAGGAAGAAGGGGTCGGCCTCACCAAGATCGTACCTTTCCTTGTCGAAGATGAGATGCTGAAACTGGGCGCGATCTTTTCGAAGAAGGTGAACTGGGCGCCACACGTCGTCAGCGACGGCTTGCTGATCACGGGACAAAACCCGCATTCGTCAGGTGCGGCGGCGAATACGCTGATGGCGGCGGTGAAGCAAAGGACCAAGCCAGCTGTCACGGCGCGCACTTCGTAAATCGCGATAACAACCGGTCGTAGTGACGGGTCGCCTGCGAGCGGCACGTTTGATTGGAGCTTCACCACGGCGCCCGTCACGCGACTACTGCACCTGGAGCGGCTCGGCTCGCCGGCGGCTCCGTCAGAGAGTCTGAGGCTTCAAGGGAGTACGTTCGATGTCGCACCACTATTCCGGACCGAATGTGGGGTTCCCTCGTGGGGACGCGCGCTTGGACTTGACCGACCTGTACGCATTCCCCTCACCTGTGGATGCGAGCAGATCAGTACTCATCATGAACGTCCATCCTTCCTTCAGCCTGCTTTCGCCGGCGCCGACCACGCCCGAGCCTTTCGCCGCTGACGCGATCTATGAATTCAAGATCGACACTAACGGGGATGCGGTGGCGGACATTGCGTACCGCATATGTTTCTCAGCATTTGCAAACGGAAAGCAAACCGCGATCTTGCGTCGGGTCGAGGGCGCGGAGGCCGCCGAGACCAGTGAGGAGGGCGAGCTCATTGAAGAGTGGCCGGTCTCGATGGATAGAGAGGCGCTCGTGGTGGAAGCCGATGACCATCGATTCTTTGCCGGCTGGCGGAGCGATCCGTTCTTTTTTGATCCAATCGGTGCCATGAACGATTTCCACTTCAACGGCAGAGACAACTTTGTCGACAAGGACGTGTGCAGTATCGTCCTCGAGTTGCCGCGCTCGGCTCTCGGAGCCAAACCGTTCGGTGTCTGGGCGCGGACGGTTGATCGCGCCAACGGCACCTGGATTCAAGCCGACCGCGGTGCCAAGCCGTCGCAGTCCATTTTCTTGACCGGCGACGCCAGTGGCGACTATCAGGCGTCGGAGCCTGCCGGGGACAGTCGCTTCATTCCGATTTTTGCACATTCGCTGGAGCATACGGGAGACTACGCTCCAGTCGATGCGCTGCGCTTGGCCGCAACACTGCTGCCCGACATCCTGCATTTCGATCCCGCACTTCCCGCCTCGTATCCGGGCAACGGCCGGGCGCTTACCGACGACGTCCTCGATCACTTCCTTTCGCTGCTGACCAACGGAAGAGTGAAATCTGACGGTGTGGGCCCGCATCGAGATTTGCTTGCCGAATTTCCCTATCTGGGCCCACCGCACACGGCCGCCGCCGAACGATTCAACGCGTACGAAGCACTGCATGGAGGCTCCAATGCACGCAAAGACTGAGAAAGCGCAGATCCGTCTCGCCCGTTCGTCACCGAGCTACTGGCGGGTCACGTTCGATAATCCTCCGTTGAACGTCATGGGCCCGGAACTCGTTCGCGAGTTTGGAGAGATCATCACCACCGTTGAGGCGGACAGGGATGTCAGGGTGCTGGTGTTCGAAAGTGCGGTTGGCGGATTTTTCCTCAATCACAGCGATTTCAACGCCGACTTCAAGGAACTGACCGGCATGCCTCAAGGGCCGACGGGACTTGAAGCGTGGCCGGACGTCCTGGTCCGCATCACGCACCTTCCCGTCGTGTCGATCGCCTTGATCCGCGGACGCGCCACCGGAAACGGAAGCGAGCTTGCTCTGGCCTGCGACATGAGCTTTGCGAGTCGCGAGAAGGCGCTGCTGTCGCAGTGGGAAGTGGGGGTTGGCCTCGTCGCCGGCGGAGGGCCGATGGCGCGTCTGCCGCGGCAGATGGGCAGGCAAAGAGCCTTGGAGGTGCTGCTGAGCTCCAATGACATCGGAGGCGATCTGGCTGAAGCTTATGGCTATGTGAACCGGTCGCTGCCGGACGCCGAACTCGATGAATTCGTCGATGCCCTGGCGCGGCGCATCGCGTCGTTTGACAAATGGGCGATCGCAAACACGAAACGCCTCGTGAATGCCGCCAGCCTGCCGCCGGACGTCGAGATCGCTGCCGGCTGGGACACGTGCATGGCCTCGATCCCTCGACCGGCTGCGCAGGGCAGGATCAAAGCTTTGTTCGAGCAGGGATTCCATAAGCCCGGGGACGCAGAAGATCGCCTGGGAATCTATGTGGGGCGGCTCGGGCACAGAGGCTGACGAACTCGAAGAGCCCGAAGCTAGATTTTCCCTTCCGCGCAACACTGATCAGAAAGGACACTGTCATGGATTTACTCGCCTTCGCAAAGGACATCGCCGACCGCGTCGAAGCGCAGTCGGCCCGCACCAAGGTTCCGGTTGCCGTTAGTGTCATCGATGTTCACGGCAACGTCCTTCTCCAGCACCGCATGAGCGGAGCGCCGCTGTTCTCGATCGAGATATCGGAGCGGAAGGCCTACACATCCGCGCTGGTGGGACTGCGAACGGCCGATCTGTCACCGCTGGTGCAGCCCGGACAGGATCTCTTCCCGCTGATGGGCCTGTCCGGCGGAACGTATTGTTCGATGGGCGGCGGAGCGCCGCTCACCCGCGAGGGCCAGTTGGTCGCGGGTGTCGGCGTCAGCGGTGGCACCGTCGAGCAGGACGTCGCGATCCTTGAAGCCGCGCTCCGGGAACCGGCGGCCACGCGCAAGACCGACATGAAACTCGAAGTTGTCATCATCCCCGTCGCGGACGCCGATCGCGCCAAGCGTTTCTATGACGATCTCGGTTGGCGGCTCGACATCGACTATTCCGCCGGCGACAATTACCGCGCGATCCAGCTCACGCCGCCCGGTTCCGGGTGCTCGATCATGTTCGGCAAGAATGTGAGCACAGCTGCGCCCGGCTCGGTGAAGGGGCTGCATTTGATCGTTTCCGACATCCAGGCCACCCGCGAGGACCTGCTTCGCCGTGGCATCGCGGTGAGCGAGCTATTCCACGACACCGGCGGCATATTTCACCATGCCGAAGGAAAAAGTCTGCTCAGCGGCCCAAATCCGCAACGAAAGAGCTACGCTTCTTACGCCTCGTTCAGCGACCCGGACGGCAACGGCTGGGTGTTGCAGGAAATCACCGCACGATTGACCGGACACATCGAGGACAGCGACACAAGTTTCACGCCTGAACTCACGAGTGTGGTTCGACATGCGGCAGCCGGCAATGGAGCTACGCTGTGAATACATCGGCCCTGCTTGCCCTCTCGGCCGCATTGACCTGCATGAGCACCAACGCACCGGCGCAAAACATGACATCCAGCCGACAGTCGATTTCCTATCAGAGCGTCGAGATCCAGGGCCTTGATATCTTCTACCGGGAAGCGGGGCCGGCCAACGCACCGACCGTACTGTTGCTGCACGGCTTTCCTTCGTCATCGCGGATGTGGGAACCTTTGCTTCCCCTCCTGGCCGACAACTATCATCTCATCGCCCCCGACTATCCCGGCTTCGGCCATAGCAGCGCACCCTCCCTGTCAAGCTTCGAATACACCTTTGATAATCTCGCAAGCGTGATGGATGAACTCACGACCAAACTCGGCATTACGAACTACGTCCTGTTCATGCAGGACTATGGCGGCCCCGTTGGCTTCCGCATGGCGCTCGCCCGCCCGGAACGCGTCCGCGCCCTTATCATCCAGAACGCGGTTGCGCACGAACAGGGCCTGAGCCCGCTCTGGGAAGCACGGCGGAAGTATTGGGCGGATCCGGCCCACGAGCTTGCGAACCTCAAGGCCAACTTCACGTCCTTTGAGGCGACGCGCCGGCGGCATATCGGATCGAGCCCTCATCCCGATCGTTACGATCCGGATACGTGGACCGACGAGTACTCCTTTCTTACCCGTCCGGGCCAGGCCGATATTCAGACCACGCTGTTTCTGGATTACCGGACCAACGTCGCCTCCTATCCGCGCTGGCAAAACTGGCTTCGCGAGGTGCAGCCGCCGACCTTGGTAGTTTGGGGGAAATTCGACCCCTCCTTCACCGTTGCTGGCGCGACTGCTTATGCCGGCGATGTGCCGAAGGCGGAAATCCATATTCTAAAAGCGGGACATTTCGCACTGGACGAAGCTACTGACCAGATTGCGTCTCTGGTCCGCAACTTTCTCGAACGCCTGTAGCTCCACAAAAAACATCGTTGATTCTATGGTGCCGCAAACAAGTGAGGTCCGGGCAGACTTTCCTCGCGTCAATTACCCGACGCTCATCGTGTGATTGCGCTCCGTAAGATTCTCCCGATTTTCACCGTTTTGACCTCTTACTCAAAGATTTCGATTGCAATCCGGTCCGCCCTCAGGCCAAAGTTCCGAGAATACGTCGGAAGAAGGCGAGTTCCTGGTGGACGATACCAACCGAGAACTGCAAGCGCTCGACTTAATTCCGTTGCAGACTTGGCGGAGCCGCGCCGACGGCTTCACGGAATATCTCAACAAGCGTTGGCTCGACTACACTGGCATGACATTGGATCAGGCGCTCGGCTGGCAATGGTTAGCCGCGATCCACCCTGACGACCTGCCGGCGTTGTCCGATACATGGGAAAAGGTCCTCGCGTCCGGGAAACCCGGCGAAGCCGAGGCGCGCATGCGCCGCTTCGACGGCGTGTATCGCTGGTTCCTGTTTCGCGCAGAACCCTTTCAAGACGAAAGCGGAGCCGTCGCTGCTTGGTATGGGACAAATACCGACATCGAGGATCGCAAACACGCAGAACAAAAACTGCGGGACAGCGAACTTAACCTGCGCCAGCTGACCGAAACCATTCCAGAAATGCTTTGGAGCGCTACTTCGGACGGAGCGATCGATTACTGCAATACTCGCCTGCTCGATTACACTGGCTTCTCGGCTGAAGCAGTCAAAGGCGATAACTGGATAAAGCTTCTTCATCCAGACGATATAAATCGCGCAGCCCAAGTGTGGCTCTCCTGTGTCACGACCGGAGCACCGTACCGAGTTGAGGTTCGCACCATACACGCTGCCGACCGTACCTATCGATGGTGCGTAACGAACGCGCTCCCATTGCTCGATGAACAGGGGCGGATTCTAAAGTGGCATGGCACAGTTGTGGACATGCACGATTGGAAGCAAGCGCAAGAAGATCTACGCAATACGCAGGCGGAACTCGCTCACATGACGCGCGAAATGACGATGGGGGAACTCGCAGCGTCGATTGCGCACGAAATCAACCAACCGCTTGCCTCGATTGTAACGAACGGCGAAACCGGCTTGCGCTGGCTGGCTCGACCCGCGCCAGATGTCGCGAAGGTCCAGGATCTCACTAAGCGCATGGTCGCCGATGCGCGACGAGCGTCCGAAATCATCGACCGAATACGCTCGATTGTTACGGGGCGAAAGGCTCAGCTGATTCGACTATCGCTCGAAGACGTTATTGAAGAATCGATGGTCTTTCTGAAACAGGAATTCCAATCTAGAGGCATCTCCGTTTCTCTCGATCTAGCAACGGAGCTTCCCCACATCGTTGGCGACCGTACCCAGCTTCAACAGGTAATCGTGAATCTAGCCGTCAACGCGATGCAGGCGATGGCAGACCCTGGTCGCCGCAACATCCATATTCGAACCACGCTGTCGGACCCTGAAACGGTGTGCTGCGCCATCGAAGATAGCGGCGCGGGAGTAGACTCCGCTGCTTTCCCCCATCTTTTTGATAGCTTCTTTACGACGAAAGAGGCTGGAATGGGAATGGGTTTGCCCATCTCCCGTTCGATCATTGAAGCACATGGTGGTCGGATTCGAGTGGAAAACAACTCTACACTCGGCGGAGCCCGCTTCAGCTTCGACTTGCCAGCGAACCGTAGGGGTTAATCGCGGAAGGGGCGCAATCACGCTGCTCGCGACGACAGGCGGTCAATACGGCGGAGCTTTGCGTTGTCGCTGCATCTTTGCCGCTTCGATCCACCACATCAGATCGTCGGCAAAGCGGGGAAACGCCCTTTCGAGGGCCTCGCCGCCGCCACCGGTTGGCGCGCCATTAGCGTCAAGGGTCTGTGCAATGGGGCCGACGGAAATCGTGCCTGAAACCACCACCATCCCCATCTCGGAAAGTGTGCCGTGCCAGGCCGTTGCGGCCCGTGCTCCGGAAAAACGTCCCGCCGAATAGCTCGCGATCGCAGCGGGGCGCCAGAACCATTCCTCCAGAAAATGATCCGTCAGGTTCTTCAGCCCGGGCTGCATACCCCAATTATATTCGCCGGTGACGAACACGAAGCCGTCGGCATCGCGAATCTTGCCGGCCAGGAGCTGAAGCTGCTCGGGAGCTTTTCCCGGCGGATACTCCTTGTACATTCTGTCGAGCATCGGCAGGTTGACCGCCTTGGCGTCGATCAGTTCGACGGCATCGTCCCGGCGTCGCAACCGCTCAACCAGGAATTCGGCGAGGCGGATGCCCATCCGGTCGGAACGATAGGAGCCGTAAAAAACCAGGATTCGATTGCTCATTGCGGCCCCCTTCGTTGTCAACACTCAACTTAGGCGGCCGCGACCAACCGCAGCAGATGTGGAAAACACCGCGTCAAGATCGCAATGGTTCGCCGGCCTGCTCGCGGACAATGTACTCAGCGTACCAGTCCGGCCAATTCTCGTCATGCCCGCCTGTTCGTTTCTCATGCTCGCCATGCGCGGCCGCGGCGCGCCGCAGGGTGGCAGCGAGGTCTGCTGCCGAAGCAAAGGCCGTGTTACCCTCGACACGACCGGGAAGCCGTGCGGTAATTTCCTGGAGCAACCAACCATTGCCGTCCGGATCGCTGAACGAGGCCAGCGAGAAATAGCTGCGGCGTTCGGGGTCCGGGCCACTAAGACGGACACTCCCGAACAAATGCGGCTCGTCGGCTCCGTTGTGTACGTCACGACCGCCGTGAAACGGCCCGCTGACCTTCACGCCGCGGCTGACCAGGTCCTTGCACGCAGCATCGATGTCCGAGACGATCAAATACAGTCCCTTGGCGGAACCGGGCGCCGCGGCGGTGATATTCGTGCCGAAGATGACCGAAGCTCCGGATCCGGGCGGCGTGAACTGAATCACGCGATAGCCGTCATCAGAGGCGAAATCGGCGTCGAGCCTCCAACCCAGGCTGCTGTAGAACTGTTTCGCGCGATCGACGTTTGAGATGGGGAGGACTACGATCTCGAGCTTCATGTCGAGCGTCCGCGCTTGAGCAGGATTCATCATGGTTATCTCCCTGATGCTGGTCACAGTTCAACTACACGTGAACACAGAATCTCTAGCTGGCCACTCATACATTGATATGACCCGCTTCTTCCGAAGGTCGAATGGAAAAGCGCACTTAACATCAGCACCGTAGAGGGACTTTATTGGGCCATTCGAGATGAAATGAAGTGCGGTCGGTGGCTCATAAGGACGCAGCCAACGCTTGCGCCAGAGGTGGCTTGCAGCGAGCCTTACCGGGATTCACCTCCAGGTTTCGGTGATCATCGTTGGGAAACGTGATGGGACGCTTGCTTTCAGTCAATGTCGGCCTGCCCCGCGACATCACTTGGCAAGGCAAGACCGTCCATACCGGCATCTGGAAGGCGCCGGTCACGGGGCCGCGCATGGTGCGCCGGCTCAACATCGACGGCGACGGACAAGGCGACCTGAATGGCCACGGCGGCGAGCGCCGGGCGGTATTTGTCTATCAGATGGATTCCTATCGCTACTGGCAGAGCCATCTGGGACGAAACGACTTCATTTATGGGCAGTTCGGCGAGAATTTTTCCGTCGATGGCCTGTCGGATGCCGAGGTGTGCATTGGAGACCGCTACCGGATCGGCGGCGCCCTGTTCGAGGTGACGCAACCGCGCGTTACCTGTTACCGGCTGGGCATCCGCATGAACGAGCCGGAAATGGCCGCGCTGGTGGTCAAGCACGGCAGACCCGGGTTCTACTTTCGTGTGCTGGAGGAAGGCGAAGTGGCGGCCGGCGACGAGATCACGCAGGTCGCCTCCGGACCTGAGCGCATGAGCGTGTCCGAAATTGATGCGCTGCTTTACAAACCGGGCCATCCCCGCGATCAGCTGGAGCGCGCGCTACGCATCCCGGTGCTGAGCGTTGGCTGGCGTCGTTCCCTCGAGGCGTTGCTCACCCAGCAGCGCAACGGCGGCGCGACGACAGGAAATGCCGGGCTCGGTGTCGTGTCCGGCCCGCCACCGGCGTGGCGAGGATTCCGTCCGCTTCGCGTCTCGCGCAAAGTGCAAGAGAGCGGGAGCGTGACTTCGCTGCTGCTCGAACCTACGGACGGAGAACCTGTCGCAGCACCCCTCCCCGGACAGTTTGTCGTGCTGCGGCTTGAGCCGGAATCAGCGCTTGCGCTGATGCGCAGCTATTCGCTGTCGGGAGCGCCCGGCGCCACGACCTATCGCGTGAGCGTCAAGCGGGAAGCCCATGGCGCCGCGAGCGCCTACATTGATGACCGCCTGCAAGTTGGCGACATCGTGCAGGCAAGTGCGGCGCGAGGGGATTTCACACTGCGGCCGGGCGACGCGCCGGTGGTGCTGTTGAGTGCCGGGATCGGCGTGACGCCGGTGCTCGCGATGCTCCATGCGCTGGCGGCCGAAGGCTCAGCGCGGGAAATCTGGTGGCTTTACGGAACCCGTAACGGCCGCGAACATCCGTTTGCCGAGGAAACGCGCGGACTGCTCAATACACTTTCCCACCACCACAGCTATGTTTGCTACAGCTCGCCCGATCCCGAGGATCGGGCCGATGTCGATTTCGATGCGGTTGGGCACCTGAGTGTGCGGGTGCTTGGTGAACTCAACCTGCCGCGCAATGGCGATTTCTACATCTGCGGACCGTCGAGCTTCATGAGCGATCTGACTGCCGGACTCGAAGAGTTGGGCGTCACGTCAGATCGCATCCACACCGAGACGTTCGGCGCCGGACCGTCCATTACCCCAGGTATTGCAGCTGAGCCGCGTCGGCCGCCGCATTTGCCGGCAGGCGCTCCCGGCTCAGGACCGATGGTTTCGTTTGCCCGCAGCGCTCTCAATGTCCGCTGGGGCCCATCGTTCCCCAACTTGCTCGAGCTGGCCGAGGCGTGCGACGTACCTGTGCGGTATGCGTGTCGAACCGGGGTTTGCCATACCTGCGAGAGCGGACTTGTGGCAGGGAAAATAGGCTACCGCCCGGACCCGGTCGACGCCCCAGCGGACGGCATTGTGCTGATCTGCTGCGCGCAGCCCGAGGGCGACGTCGTGATCGACTTGTAACGGCATCCGTCCTGCACGCTTACGCTTTCCAGACGATGGAGGACTTCAGATGCGATCCGACATAGTGCCCGGAGCCATTTTCCCCGACTACGAACTCAGCGATCACACCGCAAAACATCGAAAGCTCTCCGAGCTACAGGGACAGGACCCCATGGTGCTCGTCCTTAGCCGCGGCGCCTTCTGCCCGAAGGACCGCCGTCAGGCCGAAGGTTTGCTGCAACTTCATCGTGAGATGGAGGTCGGCTATTGTCGGCTGGTGACGATCAGCACCGATAACATTACCCAGACCAACGAAAACCGCAGCGGAATAGGCGCACACTGGCCCTTTCTTTCCGATCCGCGGCGCATCGTTCAGAAGGATCTCGACATCGCCGAATACACAGATCCCGTCAACAATCCGATGATCCCGCATGTGATCGTGCTGGAGCCCGGCCTTGTTATTCACAGGATTTACAACGGCTACTGGTTCTTCGGGCGGCCCACGATCGAAGAGCTCCGTCAAGACCTGCGTGTCGTCAGCCAAAAATGCCGGCCCGACTGGGACATCACCACGCCCGAGCTTAAAGCCGCGTGGCAGCAAGGCCGCAAGGAATCCTTCTATCCATACGGCAAGACCTTTGCTCAAACTCTCGGCAAACAAGATTAGGAGCAGACGCTGTGTCCGCTCCACATCTCTCACCTGCGAACGAAACATGGAGGTTGCCATTCTTGTCCTCGCAGCTCCGCGCCACGCAATTCAGTTCACCGCGACCCGGGGAATAAATCCGGGTACGCCGGTCTTCACCACCGAGTTGAACCGGACATTCGTGGTGATGCGGTCCCGAATCTCCTGCATGGCGTCTTCAGGCAGGATCGAAATGTCAAAGTTCTCCCGGATGCGCTGCGGTTTGGTCGAGGTGGTCAGGAAAGCGGTGCCACGCTGGATGGCCCAGGCCAGCACCACTTGAGCCGGCGTCTTGTGCACACGCTGCGCGATCGCTGTAATCACAGGGTCAGCCAGTACGTTTGGCTCCATGGCATGTCCCACCGCCGCAAACGCTTGCAGTACGATCCCATGCTCGCGGCAGAAGTCGAGCAGTTCCCATTCGGGGAGATACGGATGCGATTCAACCTGAACGACCGACGGCTTGATCCGCGCAGCCAAAACAATCTCCCGCAGCTTGTCCAAGGTAATATCCGACAGGCCGATCGACCTGGCGTGCCCGTCGTCCACGAGGCGCTCCATCGCTTGCCATGTCTCCAGCAACGTAACGCCGGAATCGTAGATGACCCGACCCTGCTCGTCCCTCGGATCCTGCTCGTCGCCGGGTTTGAAGGCAAAGGGGGTATGGACGATGTAGCAATCGATATGGCCGACTTTCAGTCGTCGACGGCTGCCGTCAAAGGCAGGTTTGACCCGTTCCAGACGATGATTGGTGTTCCATAGCTTGGTGGTAACGAACACGTCCTCGCGCCGGACAATCCCCGCTTTGAACACTTCCTGCATCGCCTCGCCAACCGCTTCTTCATTACGGTAGCGTTCCGCGCAATCGAAATGTCGAAATCCGGCTTCCAATGCCGTCTTGGTAGCCTGGCTGGTCACGAGCGGGTCAGGGATCAGGGTGCCAAACCCCGCAGCAGGCATCAAAACAGATCCATGGTTGAGGCGAATACTCGTATTGCGAAGCGTGTCGGGTGTGGTCATCGGAGTACTCCTTCATTTGACGCTAATTGGCTGGCCGGGCTTGTGGAGAAACAGGACGAGCGGACTGACGATCAGCATGGCGAACATCAGGATCTTGAACTGGTCGATGACGGCGACGACGGCTGCCTGCTGGGTGATCATGCCGTTGAGCGCGGCGAGGCTCGGTTTGGCGATCAAGCCCGCGACATGAGCGGCGGGGCGAAAGGGTGTTAGGTTCTTGGCGAGCGCCAGGTGCATGGCCTGGGTGTTGCTGTAGAAGAACATCTGGACCACCGCGATGCCGATCGTGCTTCCATAGACGCGCGACAGGATCAACAGGGATGTGCCTTCGGGGCGGAATTTCGGATCGAGCGTGCTGAACGCCGCCTTGCCGAGCGACGGAAGCAAAACGCCGAGACCAGTCCCCTGAAGCAGGGTCGCTGCGACCACCAGCCACCGATCCATCGCCGGCGAATAACCGAGCATCAGCGAATTGGCATAGACCACCGCCGCCATGCCGCCGAATATGAACAGCCGGTTGTCGATTCGTGCCGGAGCGAAGCCCATCAGCGCCACCGCCCCCACGAGCGTGACACCGCGTGCGAGGGTCATGTAGCCGGTGGTATCAACCGGATAATCGAGCAACTCCTCCAGCATCGGCGAAGTCAACGCCAGGGTCGGCAGCAGGACGAAGCCGACGGCGAAGAACATCACCGTTGAAAGAATGAAATTGCGGTCCTTGAACAGCGCCTTGTTGAGAAAATGCACGTCCCTCGTCATGACGTGCACGATGAAAAGATAGAATCCCAGCACCGAGGCGGCCGCTTCGGCCCAGATTTCCGCCGAGGCGAACCATTCCGCGCGTTCGCCGCGGTCCAACAGCATCTGCAGGCCGATCATGCCCACCGAGAAGCTCGCCAGGCCGAAGAAATCGAACGGCGGGTTCTGCTCCGCTCTCTTTTCGGGGAGGAACAGCGCCACTGTCAGGGAGATGAAAGCCGCCATCGGCAGGCTGAAATAGAAGATCGAGCGCCAGCCGTGATATTCGCTGAGCCAGCCGCCGATGCTCGCCCCGCTGCTGATACCGAGCACGATGCACACCGACCACGCCAAGGTGATCCGGGCATGACGCGGCTGCGGCAGCACATCCAGCAGGGTCGCCAGCGACAAAGGCGCCAGCGTGCCGCTCGCGGCTCCCTGGACGATCCGGGCAAACACGAACTGGAGGGACGTCGTCGCCAGCGTGTTGAGGATCAAGCCGACCACGAAGACGGCGAGAGCCACCTGATAGACCGTCTTGCGGCCATAGCGCCCTGCGAGCCAGCGCGCCATTGGCATGACGGTGGCGCCCGCCGCCATATAGGCGGTAAACACCCAGCCGACCTCGTCGTTGGCCATCGACAGCGTGCCCTGGATATGTGGCAGGGCCGCATTCGGGAGCGAGATGTTCACCGCTTCCATGTAGGTCGCCATCAGCGCCGCCGCGGTGACTACACGATGGCCGTCGGCTGCAGCGGTCAATGGGAGTGCGGCACTCATTTGACCTCCGTCGCGAGCGCGGGTTGCAGCAGATGGAGCCAAGTCCGGCGATAGCCGGTGTCGACTCGCGCCGTCACACTGATGCCCGAGAACAACGGTCGACTCGGATCGACCTCATCAAGCTCGAGACGCACCGGCAGGCGCTGGACGACCTTGACCCAATTGCCGGTCGCATTCTCGGGCGGCAGCACCGAGAAATCCGATCCGGTGCCCGGACTCATACTCACGATGTGGGCCTTGAACGTACGATCCGGATAAGCATCGACGTCGATCGTCGCTTCCTGACCTGGACGCATGTGAGTCAGGCCCGTTTCGCGGAAATTCGCCTCGATCCAGATGCGTCGGCTCGACAGCAGCGAGAACACGGGCGCTCCCGCATTGACGAAACCGCCGACCTGCAAATCGTCGACCTTCGTTACGATGCCGTCGTCAGGCGCCCTCACCGTCGCATAGGAGAGATCGAGCCGGGCGCGGTCAAGCTGAGCCCTGGCTGCGCGAACCGTCGGGTGGCGGTCGATCTCGATGTCCGGATCGCCGTTCAACGCAACAACGGTGCTGGCGATCTGCTGTTCGATCGATGCGATGTGCTGACGGGCGACCTTGAGATTCGTCTCGGCTCGCTCGTAGACCGCGCGCGGGGTGAAATCGGAGGCGACCAACGCTTTCTTGCGGTCATACTCGCGCTCGTCGAAAGCCGCCGAATCCCTGGCCGACTGTAGTTCGGCCTGTTGTTGGCGATAGGTGGCTTTCAGCGCCTCGATTTGCAGGCGCGCGCTGCCGAGATGCGCATCGGCTTGATCGACCGCAATCTGGTAGGCCTCTGGATCAATCCGGAACAGGACCTGGCCCTGCCGAACCCGCTGATTGTCCTCGACGGCGATTTCGACCGCCTGCCCGGCAACCCTGGCGTTGACGGTCACCTTCGCTGCGCGAACGAAGGCGTTGTCGGTGGAGACATAAGGCTCGGCAGCGAGATACACAGCGGCGCCGATGGCGGCCACCAGGATCGGCACCACCAGCATCAGCGGCCGGCGCAGCCGCTCCCTGACGCTCCTTGCGGGCACCTTGGCCACGCGGACGGGCGTGGCGCCGTCGATAACCCGATCGAATTGCGTCTCTGCGGCAGCGTGTCCCGGTGCCACAGAGCCAACGGCGATGTCCGAAATCTCCCGGAACTCCTTGCGGTCGCCCATCCCGCCGGCGACAGGCGCAAAACCCAGCGGCATCGAAAGCCCTCACTTCTATTTTTGTAACGTTTCCTACAAATACGGTACGGCAACGTCGCAATCAAGGGTCCCGCCTATTGAATTTTGTAACGATCAATATAAATAAAGGAACGAACAGGCATCGACCGGGATTTTTTCCGATATGGCACGAAAAAGCAGCGAAACCGGACCTGCCCGCCGCGGACGGCCGCGGGCCTATGACACAGAGGCCGCACTGAAGCGGGCAACGGAGACGTTCTGGAAGACCGGCTACTCCGGCACTTCGCTGGACAGCATCGCTACCGCGACTGGCATGAACCCGCCGAGCCTCTATGCGGCCTTCGGCAACAAGCACGCGCTCTATCTTGAGGCGCTCGCCCGTTATTGGGAGATCAGCCTGGCCGCCACGCGTGAGGCTCTCGCGCAGGACCGTCCCTTGGACGAGAGCCTGATGCTTGCCTTTGAGGCGGCGCTGTCGATCTATTTTTCAGGTAAGGGAAGCGCGCGCGGCTGCTTCGTGATCGGGACAGCGGTCGCCGAATCCGTCGACGATCCCGCGATCCGAAGGAGCGTCGCGGCGGGACTGCGGATGATTGACGCCGATTTTGAAGCCCGTTTCCGCACAGCACATGAGAGAGGCGAACTGAAGCCCGATGCGGATCCCGCTTCGCTTGCGGTCCTCGCATCGGCCACAATGCATGCCATCGCCATCCGCGCTCGGGCCGGCGTTCGCCGTGCCGAGTTGAGGGAGATTGCCCGGAAGGCAGTGAGTGTAATCTGCGGATGAAAGTCCGTGAGGCGACCGTTGTTGCAAGCAGCCCTCGCCCGCTGCGCGATGAGGATGGCTCGTACATTTGTCGTTCTTCCTCCGTTGAAGGCTGCGGCCATCCTGCGAGCCCCTGGCGTGCGCGGCTATAGAACCCTCGACGGAAGCCGGTCATATCAAGGTATGAACGCCGCCGCCCGAGATTGATCCGAGGGCATCAGCCAAGCGCCGACACCAGGCACGTGGCACCTTAGGGGTCACGTATCAGGCGAAGCTGTTTCGTCTTCGAAAGGCGAGAAGGGCAACGCCCAGAAATACGATGACCGCCGCGGCTGCCATGCCCCCGCGAGCGACCATGAGCAGTGGAGAAGAAGGGCCGCCCCGCCGCGCCTCGGCGACTTGTTGTTCAGTGACGGCGGTATCGGCTGCTCCATAATGGGTGAGCACGTAATTGCCCAGCGCCGCAATGTCGCGATCGCTGAGTGCATTGATATCGGTCGTGCGACCGCCGAAGCCGGGCATGAAGGCCTGTCTTCCCGACGTCGTCCGGTTCACGCCGTACAGGATGGCCGCAATGAGGTTAGTCGCGTTCTTCGCGCCAGTGGCAGAGTTCCAGAACAGGCTCGGATAGTAGCCGTCCCTGCTGCCCCGACCTTCAGCCGAATGGCAGGAGGTGCAATTACCTTGAAATAGCTCTGCACCACTCGGATCGGATTCGCTATCGGAACTGATGGCCGCGCGTCCGCGCAACTGTCCAAGCTCGGAGGACATCTTTCCGGCCGTGAAGCGGGAAGTGTCGGCGGCTGGGTCGGCGACGGCCGGAACGCTCTTTATATAGGCCGCGATGGCGTCGAGGTCCGCAGCCGCAAGGTGCTGGAAACTGTGTTCAACCGCTTCGCCCATGCTTCCGGCCGCCTGCGCCTTTCCGGATAGATGTCCCGTGCGCAGATACGTCACCAGATCTCCCTTGGTCCAGCTTCCAATGCCGCTTATCGGATCCGAAGTGATGTTCGGCGCGTACCAGGGACCGACCTGTGCGCCCGACAACGCACGGCTCGCCTCCTCCTGCATCAGAAAGCCGCGCGGCGTGTGACAGGTGCCGCAATGCGCGGCGCCCTGCACGAGATAGGCGCCACGATTCCATTCTGCCGATTGATGCGGATCCGGCGCGAAGGCTGCCGTGTCCAGGAACAGCAGGTTCCAGGCCATCATCGACGCGCGAATGTTCATCGGAAACGGCAGCTCGGTCGAGGGCCAGCGCTGTTCGACGGGCTTTACCGCCCGTGTGAAGTACAGGTAAAGCGCATGCGCATCATCTTCGGTGAACTTCGCATAGGACGTGTATGGCATTGCAGGATAGAGGCTGGCGCCATCCCGTCGAACTCCGCGACGGAGCGCCCGCGAAAATTCTTCCTCGCTGTAGTGGCCAATCCCGAAATCGGCCGACGGTGTAATGTTGGTCGAATAGATAGTGCCGAGCGGCGTCGAGATGGGCAGTCCGCCGGCGAACGGTTTGCCGCGTGGCGCCGTGTGGCAGGCACTGCAGTCAGCGGCAATTGCCAGATACTCCCCGCGCTTGACCGCAGCCGCCGTTTCACCTGGCGAATCAGCAGCCTGGCAAATGCCGGCCGCCGTAGTCACGGCGAAACAGATGAGCAGCGCGCTGAGGTGGTGACTGGAGTTGACCATGATCAGCCATGCCTGAGTTGATTGGTGATCGCGTCAGCCGCCTTCAGCGCCAGCGCCGTCATGGTGAGCGTGCTGTTCGAAGCCGTTGCGCTCGGCATCGCACCGCCACCAGGCAGGAACAGATTCGGATGATCGTGGGCGCGGCAGTCGGCGTCTACCACCGCTGTCGCCGGTTCGGCCCCCATGATGCAGCCGCCCATGATGTGGTCGCTGTTGAGAAACTCGGGCGACAGCTGGAATTTGGTGGCACCGAGTTCAGCCGCCAATTGCTGCAGTCGCGGCACGGTGTATTCCTTGGCGCTTTGGCGCACATAGTCGCCGACATCGTAATGGATATTGGGTTTGTTGATGCCGAGCCAATCCTTCTTGCTGGACAGCGTCAGACGGTTGTTTGCGGAAGGCAGTATCTCATGCTCCACGGTCAACCGCGCGGTACAAGCGGAAAGCCGCCGGATCTCTCTGTCCAGGGCCTTGCCTACCAGCCCTTTTTTCAGCGCGGCGGCTGCACCGAGGGGACTGCGAGCAAAATTTTCCATACGGAACATCGCGCCGGCGTGGCGGCCGCGGAAATCGCCTTGCGTGGTATTGAGAATGCTGCTGCTCTGAACCGGACCAACGCCTGTCCATAGTGGTTCGCTAAGCTCCAGCTCCGCTGTGAGCTTCGGCTGATCCATCATGTTGCGCCCAACCTGATCGGAGCTGTTCGCCACGCCGTTCGGATTGCGTTCGTTCTTTGACAGCAAGAGCAGTTTCGGCGTCTCGATGCCGTTGCAGGCAATCACGAACAGCCTAGCCGTGACTCTGTGCGAGCGCTTGTCCGGATCGAAATAGTGAACCGCTTGAATCGAATTCTTCTCGCCGGTCTCGATTCGATAGACGACGGCGTTAGCCAAAATCTTGCCGCCTTTGGCCTCGATCTTCGGCAACGCCGTCGCCGCATCGTATTTGGCGGCGATCGGGCATACCGGAAAACAATTATTGTTGCCGCAACACGCCGGCCGGCCGTCATAGGACACGCCGCTGTTGCGCGCCTGGGGCGCCGGCAAGTTGATCATCCCGATTCTCGCGGCGGCCTCGGTGAAGCGATGCTCACCGGGACCGAAGGGAATTG
Source organism: Bradyrhizobium sp. 164 (assembly GCF_023073715.1). Lineage (GTDB taxonomy): Bacteria > Pseudomonadota > Alphaproteobacteria > Rhizobiales > Xanthobacteraceae > Bradyrhizobium. The sequence goes on along the minus strand of NZ_JADPKA010000026.1, from coordinate 301,353 downwards.
GCCCCATGGGATAGGGTTTTGAACGCTTTCTATTCGGCGGCCATTGCAGTGCGGGATCCGATGGACCGCTCACGCCGATCGCATATTCCGCGCGCGTGTAGTAGGGCTCCATAATTTCGTGGCTGAATGGCCAGTCCCGGCCGACCCCATAAAGGCTTTTCAGGCGCATGTCCTCGGGCGTCAAGCGCCAGCAGATTCCGGCCCAGTGCCAGGTCGCCCCTCCCGCATAACGGACGTAACCCTGGAGATAGGCGCGCGCATTCCGTCCTTCCAGTTGAAGGTATTGCTCCTGCTCTTTGGCCGTGCGCGTCTCGAGATGCGGCGCCCACGGCTTCGGCGGATAAGGCGCATTCCAATGAAACAGCCGCAGGCTTGGCGGCAGGTTGCGGAAATTCTCGACGATACGCCAGCGATCGACCCGAGGACCGGCCTCGAGCATCAGTACGGACAGACCGGCGTCCAGGGCGTGTTGCGCGATCAGGCAACCGACCACCCCGGTTCCCACGACGACGACGTCTGCACTGTAATCGTTCGCCATCTGGATAATTCCTCTCTCGAGAGACCACCGCGTTCAGAATTCAGGCATGTTGCTCAGTGGGGGAGCCTCAACCGCCCATCCGTTCGGCCCGGAGATCGCGTAGGAGGGAATGGTCATCACGTCCCGCGTCGGCTGGAACATCAGCGCATACTCATAGGCGAACACCTCGGCATCGGGCGCGTCGGTGACGACGCCGAGATACCAGGCGGAAATGATCGAGAGCGCGGTCTCTTTCAGCGGACCGTCCGGCACATCGGCGAAGAAGTCCTCGACGACCCGCGCGTTCTTCTCTCGCGCGATGGAAAGAAGCCCGTCGATTTGTAGCGCCAGCGATGGATTCAACGCGCTCATCGCGGCGCCCATGCGCTTCCCGACCTCCGCGTTGAGGCGATGCGGAACCAACAGCGACGAAATTTCCATGAAGCGCGCCGCAGATTCAGCGGACCACGAGGCCGCCGCCGCAATAGCTGGCAGCGTTGCGAGCGCGGCAATCCCGCCGATTACGAGCCCGCCGACCAACACTTCGCGGCGCGCGAGTTTGAATGCCGTAGGAGAATCGTCGCGGTACCGGCCGGGCATATACGTATCCCTCGCTATCAAACTGTCCCCACCACATCGTGCAAGCGACCGGCATGCTCGGCCATACAACCCTCGGCGAAAGCCGATCATATCAAGGTATGAGTGATCATCATGAGGCGACGACTGGCGCTATCGATACCGGCGCCCCACCTGCAAGGACGGCGTCGAACTAAATGAATTCGCTACTGTCGCGGTGGACGGTTAAAATGATGACGAGGGCGAGCATATGCTGAACGTACGGAAAGAAACTGACAGTCTCGGCGTGGTGGAGGTGGCAGGCGATAGCCTTTGGGGTGCGCAGACTCAGCGATCGCTCGAACATTTCAGCATCGGGCAGGATTTGATCCCGCGCGAAATGATCGTGGGCTACGCGATCCTGAAGAAAGCCGCGGCTACCGCCAATCGAGCCGATAAGCGGCTCGACGATGATCGTTACAGGTTAATCAACCAGGCCTGTGATGAGATTTTGGCTGGCCAGCATCACGACATGTTCCCATTGCACGTATGGATGACGGGCAGCGGCACTCAGTTCAATATGAACGTCAACGAAGTGATCTCCAATCGTTGTTGCCAGCTGGCCGGAACGCCACTTGGCAGTAAAACGCCGGTGCATCCGAACGATCACGTCAACATGGCGCAATCGTCGAACGATACGTTCCCGTCGACGATGTATATCGCTGCGGCGATTAACGTTAAGCAGCGCCTGATACCGGCAGTTTCGGATTTGCACAGGGCGGTAAGCGTGAAGGCCGACTTGTGGCGCGATATAATCAAGATCGGGCGAACTCATATGCAGGACGCAACACCGATAACATTGGGTCAGGAATGGTCCGGCTATGCCGGGTGTTTATCTGACAACCTCGAACGCGTCGAAGCTGCCTTGCATGGCGTATATCAGCTCGCACTGGGAGGCACCGCCGTGGGGACCGGCATCAATTCGGCGCCAGGTTTCGCCGAAGCCGCTGCCGCCGAGATCGCGCGGCTCACGGATTTGCCATTTGTGACCGCGCCCAACAAATTCACGGTCCAAGGCGCTCACGACGCCCTTGTTCAGTTGTCCGGAACGCTTCGTACCCTAGCGGTGTCCCTCTACAAAATTGCAAACGATATTCGCTTGATGTCATGCGGACCTCGCGCCGGCCTCGCCGAGTTGTCGATCCCGGAAAACGAGCCTGGTTCGTCAATCATGCCCGGGAAGGTAAATCCAACCCAGTGTGAAGCGCTGACCATGATCGCGGTGCAAGTGATGGCAAATGACGTGGCAGTGGGCTTTGGTGGCGCGGGAGGCTATCTTGAGATGAACGTTTACAAGCCTCTTATGATTTACAATATCGCACATTCCATCACGCTTATAACAGACGGATGCATCAATTTTCGAAAGTTCCTGGTGGAAGGGACCAAGCCGAATCTCAATAAAATCAATGAATACCTGGAGCGATCCTTGATGCTCGTGACGGCGTTGGCACCGGTGATCGGATATGACAAGGCATCAAAAATTGCGCATTTCGCGATAGACAATGATCTCACGCTTAGAGACGCGGCATTGACACTGGGCTTCGTCACCGATTCCCAGTTCGATCGGATAGTCGATCCCGTGAAAATGGTGAGGCCTTATGTAGCGCACGACGGCTCTACCACACAAAGAGCGTGATCCTTTGCATCTCGATTCCTTGCTCGCGGCCGGGATAACATTCAGACACTGGATATCAATCCGATGAACTCTAACGAGCGTTCTCAATTGGTGCTCTCACTGGCCGGGGTTCTCTACACCAACGGGCAGTCCACCGAGCAGGTTGTTACCGCTACCGAACGACTGGCCTCGGCGATCGGAGTTCGTGGGAGACTTCTGCCCCGCTGGGGTGAGCTAGTATTCCAGGCGGAGGATCAAGAAGGATCACTAATGCGAGGACTCGCTGCCCGCCCCGTGGGCGTTAATATGGATCGTGTGGCTGCTGCAATGCGGCTCGTAGACGCGGTTGAAGGTGGCCGGCTCGATGTCAATGCGCTGTCGGAGCACATCCCGGGCGTCTCCACACGATCATCGGTGCCGACTTGGATGTTCGCGTTAGCTGCTGCGACTGGAGCCGTCGCTCTGGCGGTGATATTCGGTATTCAGCACCTGCTTCCCGCCCTGTTGATATTCGGTAGTGCAACTGCCGGCGCTTTTCTGCGCCGCAGGCTGGCATCTTGTAGCGAAAGCGTATTCATCCAACCTTTCAGCGCGGCGTTGCTGGCCGGTCTCATTGGAGCATTAGCAATACGCGCTGGGATAAGCTCCTCACTACGCCTCGTTGTCGTCTGCCCCTGCATGATGCTGGTACCGGGCCCTCATTTTCTCAACGCGGCGCTCGATCTGATAAACGGACGCATCAGTCTCGGCGCTTCTCGTCTGATCTATGCATTTCTCGTCACCACGGCAATCTGTATAGGGCTGTTGGTCGGACTTATACTGCTAAATGCGTCGCTGCCAATTGATCCAGGCAGCAGGGCGGTTTCCCTTTGGGAGGACATGATCGCCGCGGGTGTGGTGGTCGTCTGTTACGGAGTATTGTTCTCGATGCCATCGAGCATGCTGATCTGGCCGGTCACGGTCGGAATGGTAGCTCATGGGTTGCGATGGCTGGTATTGTCGGTTTTCGCAGCAACCCCGGCTATTGGGGCGCTGGTCGCGGGCCTCGCTGTTGGAGCAGTGCTTACCCCGGTCTCACGGCAGTGGCACATGCCGTTTGCGGCTATTGGCTTCGCGGCCGTGGTCTCGATGGTCCCCGGTGTCTATCTCTTCAGAATGGCGAGCGGCCTCCTCCAAATTGCGGACAGCACGCAAACGAGACCAGAACTTCTCAGCGCCACGATAGAAGACGGCATCACTGCTACGGCAACCATATTAATGTTGTGTCTTGGTCTCGTCATCCCAAAGCTGACGATAGACCACTTTGCGGATCGTCGAGCACTTAGAGGAACGACCTAGATCCTTGCGCTGCCGTTGTGCCAGCATCCCCAAGTCGCTTTCCAATAGACCTGCCGTGAGGCTAGGGATGGTCGCGAAACGATAGCCGGAAAGCATAGGTGGGAGATGCATGATCGAACGGTGCGAGTGGCGCTGGAGCGCCATTGGGAGGCTTCGGACGCAGGCCATTTCAAGGTCGAACATGAAATCTACCACGAGGACGCCGTGCTTCATTATCCGCAATCCGGCGAACGGATCCGCGGCCGGCACAACATTCAAGAGAGCCGCTTCGTCCAGCCAAGCAAGAAGCGGTTTACGGTCCGGCGAATGATCGGCAGTGGCGATCTCTGGGTCACTGAACTCGTACTTAGCTATGACGGGGTCCCATCCTACGCGGTGAGTATCATGGAATTCCGCGACGGACTGGTGACCCATGAAACGCAATATTTCGCCGATCGGTTTGACCCGGCGCCCTCACGAGCGCATCTCGTTGAGCGAGTCACGACCGCGAATTCTTAGGGCCGGCAAGGCGGAAAACTGGAGCAGGGGTACCGATCTACTAGAGCGCCCACTGGCCTCGCCCCCGCTATTCGAAGGCAATGTCGGACTCATTGTCCGCTCGAATGTGCCCTCGTGGGCTGGCGCCCTCAAACTTGGCCCGTGAGACGGGCTGAGCGGTCAAGTCCTTTCGATCAGAACGCACACGTCTGGAGTGTCGCCGTTACTTCGCTCGGACTGCCTTCAACGCTAGATATACTGCTGACGCCTGGATCGAGATCCAGAACTGTTGTGCTAATCCGGTCTATTCGAAGGGGACCCATGTTCTTTGAAATCCGGAATAATTAGTACCGGCGGGTTCATCATAACCTTTTCGGCTGCTGTAGAAGATGAGTGCCTCAGCTGAAACCCGACGGCGAGAGAAGCAATAACTCCAGCTACCATTGCGACATAACCTGAAATTGGCACATCGACACCGTCTGCGAGCCTCCAGCCGAGATAACCAACGACACAGGCGGCAAACAAGACCGATACCAACGCAATCAAGATGATCCATGAGCCCACACCCAAGCGTGCCGACGTGGTGGATACGCGCTCCTCACTTTCAATGCAGCTCATCGAAAACTCCTCCCTCCATTTGTCGCGTGCAGTTGCTCCATTTCAACTTCACGTTCGTGCACTCTCCTATCCCCTTCGCCAATGCTGCAGCGACCTCGTATCAAGCCACTAATGTAACGCGACCAGCGCCACTGAACGAACAGTGTAGACCCGCTTCTTTCCGGACCATTCAACGTTGGGAAGATATCGCTCACATCAATGTATGAGCGATCGGCTCTCATTGGATGAGTGAATGCCGTGCGGTCAGTCAGCTAAGAGGAAGATCATTTACTTTTGCACGACGTCGGTCGTCCCGATTGAGCTGAAGTTGCACCCACATGTTTCGGAGAATGTCATGTCGACCCTTTCCTATGCTTCTGAGCAAAAAGCCAAAGCCAGCCTTCTCCCGTCCCAGCAGGCAATCCGGTGGGCGGCGCTCGCGCTCGCGGTAGCGCTCGGTGTCGTCGCGGCCGCCTATTTCGGCCACTACTACCTCACCACCGGCCGCTACCTGGAAACGACCAACGATGCCTATGTCAAAGCCGACTCTACGATCATCGCGCCGAAGGTCTCAGGGTATATTTCCGAAGTGCGCGTTGCCGACAACGAAGCGGTAAAGGCTGGACAGCTTCTGGCGCGGATCGACGATCGTGATTTCAAGACCGCATTGGAACAGGCCAACGCTGATGTCACCGCCTCCGAAGCTGCGGTGCGCAACCTCAACGCCCAGATCGAACTGCAGGAGCCGTTGATCCAGCAGCAGGCAGCGGAGGTCGACGCGACCGAGGCCAATCTGAAATTCGCACAGGAAGAGCGCACCCGATACGACGGCTTGATGAAGTCGGGTTCTGGCACCGTACAGCGCGCACAACAGACGGACGCAGCTCTGCGCGCGCAGACCGCGCAGTTGCTGCAGAGCAAGGCAGGCCTGATCGCCGCCAATAAGAAGATCGAAGTGCTGTCAACCGAGCGCGCCAAGTCCGTCGCGCAACTCGACCACGCCCGAGCCGTCGAACGGCAGGCAGCGCTGAATCTGTCCTATACGCAGATCACCGCGCCGGTGGACGGCTTCGTCGGCGCACGCTCGCTCCGGGTCGGCCAATATGTGCAGGCCGGGACCCAGCTGATGGCGGTTGTGCCGCTGGATGCAGTTTATGTGGTCGCCAATTTCAAGGAGACCCAACTCACCCATATGCGAAATGGCCAGCCGGTCGATCTGTACGTCGATAGCTTCCAATCCACCCCCCTGAGGGGCCATGTCGACAGCCTGTCGCCGGCGAGCGGTCTGGAATTCGCGTTGCTGCCGCCCGACAACGCGACCGGTAACTTCACCAAGATCGTGCAACGTGTACCGGTAAAGATCGTACTCGACGACCGGAGCCTGAACGGGCTGCTACGCCCGGGCATGTCGGCTGCACCGACCGTCAACACCAAGTCGGCAGCCGTCGCCGAGCGCAAGACCGAGAAGCGGCTCGCCTCGCGCGGCCCTTAGTCCGGCAACCGAGCGAATGTTCCCCGCACCCGAGCAGACAATCATGAGCACACTGCAAACGACGCCCGACGCCATTCCACCAAGCGAAGCTGAACCAACGGAGGCTCCAGCTGCTCCTGCCGTCTCGGCGAAAACCTGGCTGGCGGTGATCGGCGCGACGCTCGGCGCCTTCATGGCGGTGCTCAACATCCAGATCGTCAATGCCTCGCTTGCCGATATTCAGGGCGGGATCGGCGCGGGGATCGACGACGGCGGCTGGATCTCGACCTCTTATTTGATCGCCGAGATCGTGGTGATTCCCCTGAGCGGTTGGCTTGCCCAGGTGTTCTCTGTGCGCGTATATCTCCTGACCAACGCCCTGCTCTTCCTGGTGTTCTCGGCCGCTTGCGCGTTCGCGCAGGACTTGCCGCAGATGATCGCGCTGCGCGCCGTTCAAGGGTTTACCGGCGGCGTGCTGATCCCGATGGCGTTCACCCTGATCATCACGCTGTTGCCAAAAACAAAGCAACCGATCGGCCTTGCGCTGTTCGCGATCTCCGCCACGTTTGCGCCCGCGATCGGGCCGACCATCGGTGGCTATCTCACCGAGAATTTCGGTTGGGAATACATCTTCTATGTCAACGTCGTGCCGGGCGCGATCATGATCGGCATGCTCTATTTCTCGCTGGAAGCAAGTCCGATGAAGCTGTCGTTGCTGCGTGAAGGCGACTGGCTGGGCATCGTCACCATGGCGATCGGACTCTCGGCGCTGCAGACCGTGCTTGAAGAGGGCAATAAAGATGACTGGTTCGGTTCGCCCTTCATCGTCCGTTTCGCCATCATTGCCGCGATCGCGCTGCCGCTGTTCGTCCTTATCGAACTGACGAGTAAGAAGCCGTTGTTGAACCTGCGTCTGCTATTCCGCCGCAATTTCGGTTTCGGCGTTCTCGCGAACTTCCTCCTCGGCGTTGCCTTGTACGGATCAGTTTTCATTCTTCCGGTCTATCTCGCCCGCGTCCAGGGCTACAATTCAGAACAGATCGGCATGGTGCTCGCATGGACCGGGCTGCCGCAACTTGTGCTGATTCCGCTGGTGCCGCAGCTGATGAAGCGCGTCGATCCGCGCATCGTGATCGGCATCGGTTTTGCGCTGTTCGCCGCTTCCAACTTCATGAACATTTACATGACCAACGACTACGCGGCTGATCAACTGTTTTGGCCGAACGTCGTCCGAGCCGTCGGTCAGGCCCTTGCGTTCGCCCCGCTCTCGGCGATCGCAACTGCCGGAATCGAAGCGGAGAATGCTGGGTCCGCGTCCGCGCTGTTCAACATGATGCGCAATCTTGGCGGCGCCATCGGGATTGCCGCACTGCAGACGCTGCTGACCAAGCGCGAGCAGTATCATTCCAACGTCCTGATGCCATCGGTTTCGCTGTTCGAACCGGCGACCCGCACCCGGATCGATCAGCTCACTGCGTATTTCGTGAACCACGGTGTGATCGACCGCGTGGACGCCGTGCATCGAGCATATGTTGCAATCGGCAAGATCTTGCAGAAGCAGGCCTTCATCCTCGCCTTCAGCGACACCTTCTACGTGCTCGGCGTGGCGCTAATCGTCGCGCTGCTGGCGGGCCTTGTGCTCAAGAAGCCCGATCGTCTCGATTCCAGCGGCGCGCACTAATAAGACTAAGTTGGAGTCGAACTATGAGTCTGGAACAATTATCCCGTGAGAACGTGACGCTTTGAAGGATCCAACAGCAAAGGAGGCTGATCGAGCGCATAAGCTCTTTGTGCCGCCAGATGGTTCGAGCGGAAGCTTTGCGCCAGAACCGGCTGTCGATAACTCGCATTGCGTCTCAGGATTATGCAGCTAAGCGGCGCTCCTCCTCGGCCGTCTCTTGATCACCACTTGAAGCCCTCTTCAGGAATCGAGCCAGAGCGGCCTTGCGTGAATCGCGGTCCAACGCATAGGCGGTCTGCTTGAACTCGATGCCGTCTAGGAGTCCTTGAATGTAGCCGGAGATCGTGTCCGCAGCCATAATGAGTGCGGTGTCAAGCGTATGGATATACTTGCTCGTTACCGAACCCTTTGCGTGGCCTACTAGGGCCGCGATGGTCACCTCGGTAAAACCGAGATCGTTGGCGATGCTCGCAAAGCTATGACGCAGGACATGGGGAGTAATATCGGATAGCGGGGAGTCCTCGAAGAGATGCTTCCAATGGTTCGGAAAGCTGCCGAAGGCGTTGTCTTCTCCCTGCCCCGGGAAGACGTATGTGCCGACATTGTCCGTGCGCCGTCGCTCGAGATATTCGACGACCGGCAGGCCAATGGGACGAATGGATTCTCCCTCCTTGCTGTCCTCCAACCGCAAGCAACTCGACTCGGTGTCAGCTTCCGTCCACATCAGGCCGATCATCTCGCTGCGGCGGCAGCCGGTCAGCGCAAGCTGGCGAACGATGTCCACAATCGTGGCGTACTTCTCCTGCTCGGCGGCGTCGCGAAGCATCCGACCGAGTATTCGATACTCCGCCTCCGATAGCCGACGCTTTCGCACGTTGTCCTTTGGCTTGCGGATGCCATGAGCTGGATTGGTTTCAATAATGCCCATTTCGACGGCGTAGGTGAGGATACCGCCGAGAAGACCAACGGTGCGGGTGGCCGCTCCAGCTCCGCCGCGAACGACGGCTTTTCCGCGCAACTTCTTAGTCTTGACCGAAACCCGCGTCTTTCCGGCCATGATGTCCTTGAGGACTTTGTTGATATCGGTCTTGGTGAGATCCTTGACCCTCCGTGTTCCCAGAAGGGGAACGATGTGACGCTCGATACGGCCAGTATCGGTGACGATCGTTGAGGCTTTCTTCGGTCGTCCGCCCTTCCCTAGGATGAGCCCGGCCTGGAGATCAGCGAAATAGCGGGCGCACAGCTCCTTCACGGTGATCGCCTTCTGATCGAGCTGCCTATCCTCGACGGGGTCGTCACCCCCAGCGACGCGACCCAATTGCACCTTTGCCTCTCGGCGTGCAGTCTCGGGCGCCCAAGCTCCGTGAGGCCCAATTGTGTAGCGTCGGGAGCGACCACCTATTCTATATTGGATGACGTAGCTGCGCTTGCCTGAATTAAAGACCCGGAGTCCGAAGCCCGGCAGCTCGTCATCCCAGATAAGGTAATCCTTCTCTTGAGCTTCCGCCGCCTCGACGACCCTCTTTGTGATCTTGACCATGACATTCCTTTGTTCCGGACCCCGATCTCTCGCGTAAGCAGTGCGTAAGCACGCGGGAGAATATCGCGGCGGGTTTTCGGATAGGAACGTCGCTGTTGTTGTCGAGAATATCCAGTTGCTTCAGCTGGATAGCGTAGTGTAGCGTGCCCTATCGCATTTTTCGGATGGGCACGTTATCTTGCTCCGAAGGCAAAGATCGCCCATTCGAATTCCGCCGGAGCTCGAGGTCGATGGCTCAACAGTCCTGGCTAGATCGGGTGAAACTGAATTGCAAAAACCCGGGCCCGCGCCCTGCAGTGTGTGCCGCACGAATGGATGGCATGCCTCTTCGTCGCAGCCGTTCACGCCTAGGGCGTCGAGATCAATCCACCAGGCGTTGCAACTATCCAGCGGTTGCCCCAACGCACGATAGAGTCGATCCGCCCGATGCCGGGGACCACGTCGCCCCGTGCTGCCATTCGAATCCCATCGGGCCCTTCGAGCACCGCCGTTCCACCGCGAACGTCAAGGACTGCCCACCCCCTAATAGTCGTTGGTCTTGTCTCGGGGACCGACATGAGCGGCCCCGCAGACCCAAGCGAGCCGGTCACAGACATGTCCGCCTCGCCGGCCGAAGAAGCTTGGTTCGAAGCTTCCGCCGATTGCGCCCCACTCGACGCTTTGGCCAAGGGCTTCGGAGCAAGGCTCGCGCTTGTTGTGGAGGGCTGACCTACACCAGGCGGTGTTCGCGAGTCCGAGGCTGATGCTACCTTTCAAGCGCTTTCGATCCTGCCGCCTGACTTTGTGTCCGGCATGCGGCGCGAAACGGTCTCTACCTGAGCAATTGGGTTGAGAGGCGAGATAGTTGCAGGACCGTACCAAGCACCAGCCCATCCCAATCCGAAGCCCCCAGCCAAGGCGGCCACGACGAGCCAAAAAGTGCGTTTTGCAAGGCCGCTCGGCGCCAATAGCGCCAGGACCTCATCTCGATTGGAGGTCGAGAAATCTGATTGGTCGAGAGTGACGGGCCGGGTCGCGACCTCGCAACTGCCTTGATCCGCGACAGTCTCGAACCTTTCCAAGGTATTGGCATGATGCAGTTGCATGCTCGGGTCCCTTGTGGTCCCCAATGATCGTGCCGGGAACTAAATCAACCCTTAACAGCCGATGCATCTCGGCACGAATAAATCAGCGGCGCATCACACGCAGAAGACCAAAGGAGTGATGTCTGGCGGCCCCCGGAGCGACCAAATGACGGTGGGACTGTGTTTTGCAAGCGCGTCCGCTTCCGAACTCGGCATCAGCGCGTTGATCGCTCCGACTTCGGCGGCCCCATCCCGGAGCTCCATAGCCGCTTGCCCACGCTAGCCAAGTCGATGTTGCGCAGTTTCTCGCGGTCGCGCCAGTGGCTAACGATGCGTGCCCTCGCCCGATCCTAGCAGAACTTATCGTAAGTCGGATCGAGTGCGCACTTTCGTTCGACCTACAAATGCGCGGCGTTGTCGCGCTGGTGTAGTCGCTTCATCACTTACTGTGGGTGCCGCGATCGAGTCCTTGGGCCATTCGACGGATGTCTCCAGCTTCGTAGAACGTCCGCTCGCGTCTAGAGCCTGTGTATTGGTGTCCACGCGTCCAAGCTACTGGAGTGCGGGGACATACATACGAGCGCCAACATGTCAGTTCGGCGTATGCTCGCGTCTCGGCGATGACCTCAGAAAGCAAACCCTACCGGCTCGCACGGGCGTTAGAGCGAGACGTTCCACCGCCAACGCAAGCCGTGGTGAATGAAGATTGCCCGATAGGGCTGTTCGATGCTGCGGCGCTGGCCTTCGTGTTCTTTCAGTCGGAGAAGCCAAACGGATGCCAGACAAGGAAAGGATGTGGGGTTGGCCTTCTTTCCAACGCGGTCGCGCCCGCAGCGCTCAATTGGTCTGCCGCTTTTGAACCGAAGTCTGGTCGATTAGGAAGTCGTCCAACTTCCCGCCGCCTCGAAGCTGCGGCCGCAGCCAGCGAGGCAGCCTGCCGCGACCCGACCATGTCTCCGCCGGGTTCCTTGGATTGCGATATTTGGGACGAACGGGCGGGTATGGACGGCGCTTACGATCGAACCTTGTGGCCTCGTCAGCGAGTCCAATCTTGTGGAGCCGTTCCTCCAATTTTGCTTTTTGCACTAACATTTTCTGAGTAAGGCTGGCGGTGACCTGCTGATGAAATCTCCAGAGCTCGTCAAGGGAGAGCGAATTGAAATGGGCGGCGTTCATGGCTCGATCCGAATTCTTGGGAGAAGGCCCAGCAAACAAGTCGGGTGTATTCGTATCGCTCTATTTTTCATCGTCTCCTGTTTATGTTCGGCAAGGCCATGCCGATCCGGAATTGAGAATTGCGACAATGTCCTCAGTGCTCATATTTCGGCAGCCATACAAGGCGAAATCTGAGACAAGTCCCTCATGCCAGAGACTGCCCGGCATTGGGCCGAACGTCGCCGCTCTGTTGTCGCAGGTTCAAGCTCTCGACATTCAAACAACAGATGACATTCGCTCGGGCTGTCTTGATTTATGAGCTTGCGAGTAGCTGCATCCGATTGATGGTGGGACAGACACAACTAAATGAAGCGGCCAGAAGACGGCTCTACTGGCTCAGTCGGCGAAGATCGAGTTTGCTTATTGCAGAGACGCGCAGGAAGGCGGCGCATTTATTTGGAGAAACTGATTTGAAATTAGGGATTGCAGATGATGGAAAACAACCGAAAAGCTCACCGTGTTCGCTTTGAACACAAGCATACGGTCAGCATCATGGGTGTCCACGGGACGTGGCGGCGAAGCTGACCCTTGTCGATGCCTCTGCAATGGGTGCCAAGCTTGAGGTTGACGGCTCGACAGATCCCCTGAAAGCACAGGAATTCTTCTTGGTTCTGTCCTCCACGGGTCTGGCATTTCGGCGCTGTAATTTGGGTGGATGGTTCTCACGTCGGAGTTCAGTTCGTCACAGAAGACAAAGAGTAAACCGAACGCAGAGAAACGTCTCGTCGGTTCACAATGAGACTTCAGATTTATCCATGCTCGCTCAGACGACTGACAGGCTTGTTGTCGACGATTCTTCAGGATGAATTGGCGTTGCGCGGCGTGCATTCATTGACGCCATCCGACTATCACGAGATCATAGAGCAGTTGATCGAACACCTTAGAGATCTGGAGCTTAACTTCGCCGGCCGCGAGTTGGCTGGGAAACAGCCGAGTAGCCTCATGCCGGACTGACACCGGGCATTTCGGGATTGGCTGCCTCGGACGTCGCGCTGCAGAGTCTAGAGTTGCTTTCCAATTCTATAAACCAAACCCGCGGCCGATTCGCGGATAAGCCTGACCGCGGCCTCAGTATTACGCCCCCTGAAGAGCGCTCCATCAACCTGAGAAAAGATGCCCAGGTTGCCAAGAATCCGTCGACGATAGATTTAACGAGATTACCGCGATGCTTCTTTACGATCCCGCTTGCCATTTGGTGGTGTTGGTCCAACAACCGACGCCATGCTAGGTCGCCCATCCTGGCTGCGCTGCGGGTCGAATCGACGATGTCGGTGAATAGAATCGTGATCAAAACTCGCTCGAAATCATTCGATAAATTCTCATGATCTCCCGTGATGAATTCTTCGATATCGCCGAGAAGTGCCTCGGCATCGCCGAACCAGAAGGCATGTCCTCCGTTTGAGTATTCAATGTATTTGGCATTCGGGATGCGCTCCGCCAGATCACGCCCCGCTATCGTCGTGAAAGCTGGAGATCGAGCCTTGAGGATCGTATCCCATTCCGAAAGCCATATCGTCGAGCTCGACGACGGCTCACGCTGGCAGGTGTTCCCTGGTGACGTCGACATCACCCTCGGCTGGACGCCCGAGACCGATCTCAGGCTGACCCGCATCGATGGCGATGTAAGCGACCAGGTTCTAGTCAGCAACGATGATGACGGCCGCGTCCGGGTTCTGCCCGAAGGCGCGCTTTGGCCGAAGGACCACGTCAAGGCGAAACTGGGATCGACGCGCAGGAGCAGGCGGGCGACAAAATGACGGCGCGCCATTCGCGACAGGATCCCATCAACCCGACGGCTTCGAAGACATTGCGAAAGCAAGTGAATTAGTCGCTTCCGGCGACATCGATGACGTGATTCCGAGAGGTGCCCAATTGTTTGTTTACACCGCCGAAGCTGAAGGTTAGCATTGGAACAACCAGACGTAATTTGCCGATATGTGAAGCCGTTCACGGTCAGACGCGCTTCGGTAGTGCATTGATACAGTGAATGATCCCGCACCTCGGGAGGGCAGTTTTGTCTACTCCCCTTTTGGACCAGCGGCTCCAAGGCTTCGCCTCGAACTTACTCTATCAGGAGCTGGCGGACGGAGGTGACGCCGAAGGCTTTCGCTTTCGCGACATCGACGGAATCGTTCTCTTCGTCGACATCGTCGACTCCACGTCCATGACCGATCTGGTGGCCGCGTCCGGTCCCGATGGCGCCGAGCGGCTCGGGGACGTCCTCAACGACTATTTCCGCTGCGTGATCAACATTGTGCTGGCGCATGGCGGCGACGTGGTGGGCATTGATGGCGACGCCGCGATCGCGCTTTGGCGCGCCGCCGGATCGACGAGCACCCCGGCCGTCTCAGCCGCACGGGCTGCAATTGGCCTGCGCGAGGTCCAGCTCCATTGGCCGGTCCAGCCGCCCGCCTCGCTTCGCCACCGAGTGACGCTGGTCGCCGGCAAATTCACCTCGGTCATTCTTTCCGGCAACAGCGGGCGGCGCTTTCATGTTCTCGCCGGCGAGCCGTTGCGCACGATCAGCGCGATCTCGCACGAGGTCGAGCCGGGCGAGGTGATCGTCGACGATGCGGTCGCGCAAATGCTCGGCGCCGCAGCGAAGCTCGAACCGATTGGCTCTCACGGCGAAGCGATGCACGCCGCGGCACGCCTCGACGCCTTGGTCGACACGGGGCCAGCGGATCGCGGCCCGGCGCCTGGTCCGATTCCGCTCTCGTGGTCCACGCCAAAATCGTTCCTGCCGCGCGTGGTCGTCGCGCGCGGCCAGTCCGATCTCGTAGCCTGGCTGACCGAATTCCGGGCCGTGAGCCTTATCTATGTTCGGCTCAGCGCACCGGAGCTTCCCGACGGCTCCGCCCAGGCTCGGCTGCAAACGATGTTCGAGGTCGTCGCGAAAGCCGCGGAGGCGCTCGATGTCGAAATTCTGCGGGTGGTCGCTAACGAAAAAGGCGTCATCGCACTCATCGTCTGCGGCTTGCCGTCCTTCGGCTCGGAAAGCAATGCGGCTCACGCGGTCGGGATCGCCGAACGCATTCGTGAGGACGCCTCGAAGCTCGGCATACCGCACTCGCTCGGCGTGGCGACGGGCCGCGTATTCTGCGGCCTGGTCGGCAACGCGGCGCGACGCGACTACGTCTTGAACGGACCCGTCATGAACTACGGCGCGCGGCTCATGCAGGCCGCCGACGACGACGTGCTCTACGATGCCGAGACGGCCCGCGCGGCGAGCGGGCGGTTCGCCTTCTCGCCAGCCGAGGAAATCTCGGTCAAGGGGCGCGGGCGTCCGCTTGCCGTACACCGCCTTTCGCAGGCATTCGCGGCACCTGCGCACTCGCCCGCCGGGCAGAAAGCGCTCGTCGGGCGCGATGCCGAATATGCGGAATTGACGCGAGGGCTCGGCAGTGGTGAAGGCGGCCTCGTCGTTCTGGAAGGCGAACCAGGCGCTGGCAAATCCCGATTGCTCCAGGCCTTGCGTGAGGCGGCCGAACGCAGTCGCCACACGACGATCGTCGCTGCCACGCACGTGATCGAGCGCGCGACGCCCTACTACGTCTTCCGCAATTTCGTGCAGCAATTGCTGCGCGAGCCCGGCGACCGCGAACCCGTGAGCCCGCCTCTGCTGCGGACACGACTTCACGAGGCGCTTGCCGAAACTGACCTCATCGAGAAGGCGGCCTTGATCGAGGACGTGATGCCGCTCGGATTGCCGAGCAGCGAACTTGCTGCCCAGATCAAGGGCGCGGCGCGACAGGCGGGCATAGAGGATATCATCGTTGCGCTCGCCGCCCGAAGAATGGCGGATCGGGCCCCTTTGATCCTGCTCGACGATTTGCACTGGATCGATGCGCTGTCGGCGGACCTTCTGCTGGCGCTGGCGCGCAGATTGCCCCGGCTGCTGATCGTGGTGACGTCGCGGCCGTTCGATGCGACGGAGGCGCCGCACGGCGGACGGGTCATCCAGCGTGCGTCCCGCCGCATCCCGGTTACACGGATTGACTCGAAAGGCACGACGCAGATCATCTGCGATCTCCTGAACGTCATGTCCGTCCCACGCCGGCTGGTCGATTTCGTCTACGGACAGTCGCAAGGCTTGCCGATCCATATCGAGCAGCTCGTGCTTTCGCTGCAGGAGCATGGGTTGATCGAAGCACGGGAGGGGAAATGTCTCGTGCATGCGTCCGATCTCAGAGCCGCCGCGGTGCCGCAAAAGCTCCGTGACCTGGTCGTCGGACGCATCGACCATCTTGGTCAGGCCGATCAGCTCGTGGCTAAGGTTGCGAGCGTCATCGGCCGCGTTTTCGACATGGACACATTGCGGGCGATCTATCCGCTTCCGAGCGAGGCGCGCAGCCTCGAGATGAGCGTGCGGCGCCTGGCCCTCGCGGGCATTCTGGAGCCCGCATCCGGAGGAGACAGCGCCGCGCATGCCTTCCGCCATGTGATCATTCAGGAAGCGACATACGAGCTCCTGAGCTATGCGCAACGACGATCGATCCATCTTCATCTCGTCGAGCAGATCGAGCGGCGGCGCGCGGAGGCGCTGGAGCCGCACTATTCGGAGCTCGCCCATCATTGCGAGCACGCGGGCGAGACGGCGAGAGCGGTCGAGTTTCGCCTGTCGGCGGCGAGCCTCGCCGTGCTCCGCTCTGCCAATGATGACGCGCTGATGCATGTGGAGCGCGCCGACCGTCTGGCCAGGACCGCACGGCTGGCGCTGACCGACGCCCAGCGCTCGACCTTCGCGTTCCTGAGAGGAGAAGCGCTCCACGCCTTGGCGCGCTTCGGTGACGCCGAGGGCTATTTCCGGGAATGCATGCGGCTGAACAGGATCAAGAGGCCGGAGACCCCCCTCCAGATGAGGCTCTCCACGATTCGGCAGCTCGCTCGACAAGCCGCGCACCGAGTCGGCTTGATGCGAACGCCATGCGATGAAGTTACCCGCCAACGGGAGCGGCTGTCCGCCCTTCTGCATACACGCCTCGCCGAGCGCGCCTACTTCATGTGCCAATCCACCGAGCTGGAGCACGATACGCTCGCGGCGTTGAACCAGGCCGAAAAAGTTGGTGCGGTCTCGGAGACGATCGGCGGATACGGGGCGCTCGCGATCGGACTTGGAACGACGCGCCTGCATGCGCTGGGCCGCTACTATCGTCAACGCGCAATCGACGAATCCAAACGTGTCGGAGAATTGCGGGACCAGGGTTTTGCCCGTCTCTATGGCGCGGTCTACTCGCTGCACACTTGTGACTGGGACGAGGCGCGTACGCTTCTGCAGGATGGCGCCAAGCTGTTCGAGCGGCTCGGCGACCGGTTTCGCCGACAGTCGTGCCGCGCGGTGCTCGGGTATATCGCGATGGCCGCCGCGAACTACCGCGAAGCGCGTGCCATCCTCAGCGAGTTCGGATGGGACGCGGAGGGGGCCGAAACGAATGCGGTGCGGATCTGGTTGCTCGCCGGTCAGTCGGCACTCGATATGCTGGAGGGCCGCCCGCCTGCTGCCGCGGTGCGACGGATGGAAGCGGTGCGGGAGCTCGTTCTCTATCCGGCCGAACGCCACCTCTGCGACGGCGTTGCCGCTGCCGCTCGTCTCAGGGCAGGCGACATCGAGGGCGCACGGCGCGGTGCCGACGAGGCATTGCAGAACCTGGCCGCCGGCTTCTGCACGATGGGCTCGGCGTACAACAGCGTCAGCAGCGTGGCTGCCGTGTTCCTCGAACTGCTCGAGCAAAGCCAGGCTGACGGCAAGCGCGACGACGGCTTGCATGCGCGCACGGCCGAGGCGTGCCGCGCCGTATCGGCCTACGCAGCGCGGACGCGGATATGCCGCCCGCGCGCGCACGTGCTCGAAGGCCGCTTTGCATTGGCCTCGGGACGGCAGAGCCGAGCGATCCGTCAGTTCCGCCGTGCGCAGGGTTGGGCGCGACGATTGCAGATGCCGCTTGAGGAGGCATTGGGTCATCTCGGGCTCGCGCAAGCCCTGCCCGACAACGCCGCGCGCGAGCACCACTACGAACAGGGAATGTCGATGCTCGATGGCCTGGGAGCCCGGCCGTGGGGCTACGATTTAATGACGGCTGCAGCAGTCAAGCGCGAGGGTCACTCAGCCATCCGGGCGTAGCATGAGAGGAAAGATCGATGGCGAAGCAGAAGATCGCGATTCTCGGCGGAGGCATGGCCGGGCTGAGCGCGGCCTATCACCTTACCAAGACCCACGCTCTGCGCGATCGATACGAGGTCGCGGTGTACCAGCTTGGTTGGCGGCTCGGCGGCAAGGCAGCAAGCGGAAGGGACGATCTGGGACGCAATCTCGAGCACGGCCTTCACGTCTGGTTCGGCTGCTACGAAAACACCTTTCAGATGCTCCAGGAGCTTTATGCGGCGAATCCGCCCGGCGGCATGCTGACGGACTGGACGGCCGCCGTGACGCCGCAAAGCTACACGCCGATCGGCGTTTACGACAACGGCCGATGGACGTACTGGCCACTGACCTGGCCGACCAACGATGGAACGCCCGGTGACGGCACACTCCTGCCGAGCTGGGGCCAGATGATGCAGATGGTCGCCGGCTGGATCGCGGAGGCGATTGAACGTCGCCTGCAGCAACCGGCCCCCGCAGAGGCGGTCGCTGCGGCCGGCTGGCTGCCGCCCACCGGAGCCCTGGCGCTGTCGTCGGATACTGCGACACCGGCGGGTGCGGTGAGAGCGGCGCAGAACCACCTGCGTGCTCACGGTTCAGATCTTCGCAAGCTGACCGAACAGGACATGAAAGAATTTCACGACCTCGTCCGGTGGGCGCGCGATGCGCTGGCCGGACGGAAGTTCGTGGGTGAACAGAGGGCGGAATTCGTGGAGGCATCTCCACTCGATCACCGCATCCTGACCGAAGTCCTCGATATCTTCGCAGCAACCTCTGCCGGCATTTTCTGGGATTTGGTCGTGCCGGACCGTCCCCTCGAAGCGCTCGACGGCTACGACTTTCGCGCCTGGTTGATCAACCACGGCGCCAACCCCACGATCGTTAACACGTCCTCGGTCATTCGCGTCCTCTACGACACCTTGTATCAGTACGAGGACGGTGATGTGTCGCGTCCATCCTACGCCGCGGGCTCCGGGCTCGGCGTCATCATGCGTCTGATCGGAACCTACAAGGGCGCCATGATGTGGGACATCCAGGCCGGCATGGGCGAGGTGATCGTCGCGCCGCTGTACGAGCATCTTGTTTCGTTGGGCGTGAGCTTCAAATTTTTCCGCAAGGTGACACATCTCGGCTTGTCGCCGGACGGGACGCTGATCCAGACGATCCGGATGGACAAGCAGGTGGAGACGATCTCCGGCGACTACCAGCCCACCTACGATCTTGCGGATGGATTGACTGTCTGGCCGGCCGAGCCGCTTTGGGAGCAACTCGTCGACGGCGCCGAGATGAAGGCCGCAAAGGTCAATTTTGAGAGCTATTGGTGCGATCGGCCGCCCGTCGGACCACCCGAGGAGCTTCATCTCGGAACGGATTTCCACATCGCGGTCCTTGCGATCTCGCTCGGCGCCTACAAGCCCCTGAATGGCGCTGACGCCAGCATGTGCGCGGAGCTGATCGCCAAGAACGGAGCGTTTGCCTCGTACGTTCAGAATGTCGGTGTCGTGCCGACGCAGTCGGTCCAGCTGTGGTGCGACCCGACCAGTGCCGGCCTCGGCTGGACCACCGGCAAAGCCGCGACCGTTTCAGGGCCCGAGTATCTAAACATCTGGGCCGACATGACCCAGGTGTTGCCGTTCGAAACCTGGCAGGGGCCGAGGCCGCAGTCCCTGCACTATCTCACTGGAACATACAAGACGACGCTATTCCGGCAGCCCTCCTCCAATACAGGCGTTCCCGCCCAGGCCCATGATGAGATCCGGACCCAGGCGATCGCGTGGCTCAACGAGTCGTCCTACGGCCTGTGGCCACTCGCTGATCCCAACGGCGCCTTCGATTTCGACGTGCTGCACGTGACGGAGCCGGCCGTCGGCACAGCACGTTTCAACCAGCAGTTCTGGCGCGCCAATATCGACCCGACCGAATGCTGCACGCTGTCGGCAGCGGGAACGACGCAGTATCGGCTGCATCCCGACCAGACCGGCTTCAACAACCTCATCCTTGCCGGCGAGGGCAGCCGGCACGGTTTCAACACCACGGCAATCGAGGGAGCCGTGATGTCCGGTGCGGCGGCCGCGCGCGCGATCAGCGGCGCCCCTGCTCACATTGTCGGGTACGACTTCCTGCAACGCCGGCCATCGCAAGGACCAGGAACATGACAGAGGTACCCTACATATCGTGGATCGGACACGGCGCGACGTGTCTGTCAGCTCCCGACACCTTCGCCGATGCCACGATGAGCCTCTTCAGCATCGAGACCGACACCACCGCCGTTCAGAACCTCGTGGATGCGCTTCTCAATCCCGTAGCTCCCGGACGGGTGCGCTACGCCCCTGCGCTGTCCGCCGCGATCTTCAGCTTCAGCGACAATGCAAGATGTACCTCGACGGTCGATGCGATCGGCTTCATGCCCGGGCGCGAGACCATGATCCTGGTGCCGCTCTGGGAGTTTCATGGCACCAATCCGCTTCCCAGCCGGCTGGTGTTCTGGGCGCCCTATATCTTCATTGACTACACGATCGGCCTTGTCACCGGGCGCGAGGTCTGGGGATGGCCGAAAGCTTTCGCGCGCATCGGCGTCGACACCGATGCGCCGGGCGCGGGCTTTTCTTGTCGGACCACGGTGTTCCCGGTCCTCGCGCCGACGACGCCCGCGCAGGACGTCGTTCTCTATCGTATCTTCAGGACCAACGAGGGCGCCAAGTCCGAACCTTGGGACAGCGCGGGGGCAGCAGCCCGCGGCGCGGTGCGAGGCTTGCTCGACGGGATCGCCGAAGATGCCCTCCAGATGCTCACCCGCCAGCCGGAAATTTCGTGTGTCGTGCTGAAGCAATTCCGTACGTCGGACGATCCGACGATCTGCTGCTATCAGGCAATCGTCAACTCGCCGATCGCAGTGACGAATTTCGCCGCTGGGGGCCCGCTGTTCGACAGCTTCACCGCCGAGATTGCCACCTGCGAAAGCCACAGGATCGTGTTCGACTTGCTCGGGACGATGCCAACATCCCCGACCACACGCCTGCCGATCAGGTTCGCCGGTTGGGCAAGGATCGATTATACAGCGCTTCCCGGCAGCGCCGTGATCGTTGCAACGTAGACGAGCTCAATTGGTTTTGGCAGCATCGGTGCACCGATGCTGCATGGAGGATAAGCCATGCCCCACGGATCGCAAATCAACGTCGTGATCATCGGAGGAGGACCGGCGGGACTCGCCGCGGCCTTTTGGCTAACGGCGCCGGAGCAGAACGATCGCTATCGGGTCACACTCTACACCCAGGGCTGGCGCCTTGGGGGAAAATGCGCCAGCGGGCGTAATTACAGCGAGCACGACCGTATTGAAGAGCATGGGCTCCACATGCTGATGGGCTGCTATCACAACGCGTTTGCGACGCTGCGGGCGTGCTATGAGGCCTGGCATCCTGGCCCGGGCAGTCCGCTCTCCACCTGGGAGCAGGCGTTCATCCCTCAGCGCAAGATCACCCTCATGGAGCCCGACGGTCGCGGAGGAGCCTGGGAGCCATGGGACTTCGCCAACCTGCCTCGATCTCCAGGTGAACCTGGCGACGGTCTCGGCGCAGATCCGATGGCCGCGCGGGCCCTGGCGGAAGGGCCTGTGGATGCCATGCATCGGCTGGTAAAAAGGCTGGCCGATTGGCTCGAGACGTCGGTTGGCCTCGATAAGCTGATCAATTGCGGCAAGGCCGCGATTGCCGCATTGCGTGCTCCCCTGTTCGAACCAACGGATGAAAGAACGAAAAAGAAGCTCAATGACCTCGAGATCGCCAATAAGCAACTGAGAGAGGCGATTGGCAACAAGGGCTGGCAACCGGCCGGGCACGATGCCGAGCAAAACGAATCGTTTCAGCTGGCATCTGGAGCCATGAGCCGGCTCCTCATTCTTGCCAACCTCGGCGTGGCGACAGGCCTCGGCTATCTCCGGGATATCGCCCACAGCGGCGAGGCCGCCTACGACAAGCTCAACGCACAGGACTTTCGCGCATGGCTGGCGACGTGCGGTGCGTTCGACGAGACGCTGGCCTCAGCTCCCATTCGCGCGCTCTACGATCTCGCCTTTGCCTTCCGGGACGGTCTGGCCGGTAACATCGATAATGGCTCGATGGCCGCCGGCGTCACCTTTCGCTTTGCAATGGAGCTGACCTTTGGCTATCGCAACGCCCCGCTGTGGAAGATGGCAGCAGGAACGGGTGACACCATCTTCACGCCATTCTATGAGGTCCTCGAGGCGCGGCAGCCGGGATGCGTGCAGTTCTTCAGCCGGCTCACCGACATGACCGCGGCAAACGGGCGCATTCAGTCCATCGAGATCTCGATCCAGGCCGTGACGGGGGACGGCACGCCCTACAGGCCGCTGGTACCGGTCAAGAACCTGCAATGCTGGCCGAACCAGCCGGACTGGGATCAACTCAAGGACGGCTCTGTCTTGCGGGGCTGCAATTTCGAATCCAGCTTCTGCACGGCATCCGCCGGCACGCGACCGCTGCAGGTGGACCAGGATTTCGATCTCGTCATCCTTGCCATTCCGCCCGCGGCGATCACCAAGACCCCGGCGTCGTTCGCGCAAGGCAGCGCGCGATGGCAAGCCGCGCTAGGAGACAGCCGGTCCGTGGGAACCCAGTCGTTGCAGCTCTGGATGGGCCCTCCCATCGCCGGTCTGGGCTGGCCGCTTGGGCCGACCGTGCTGACCGCTTTCGCTGAGAACTACGATTCCTGGGGAGACATGAGTCATCAGCTGCAGACGGAATCATGGAGCTGTCCAGACGCACCGCAGACGATCGGCTATTTCGTCGGCTGTCTCCACGTGCCGCAGCAACCCGCGCCTACCCCGGATTCGATGCAGCAGGCAGCGAACCAGCAGGCCGATCAGTGGATCGCACAACACCTGCCCATCCTGTGGCCGGGCTACGGCGCGGGCCAGCAAACCTGCCGCTGCGTCGCGGCCAATTTCGACGGCTCGGACCTCTATGTGCAGACGCCGAGCGGCACGAATGTTGCGAGCCGCTTTTCATCCGCGGATACGGCAGACTTCGCAAACCTGTATGTCGTCGGCGACTGGACGCGCACGCGCTTCAGCGGTGGATGTTTCGAGTCAGCGATCGAATCCGCAATGCTCGCCTCCCGCGCGATCAGCAACTTTCCCACCCACATCAAGACAACGTAGGTGGCAGGAGCCGCGCTGAGGCGCGGTCCCTCAAACTCCGGCAGGCGTGCCGTGGCGACGATGATCGGCACTCGGTCGCGCCAGGGCCAGCCCTCGACCACTGTTCGATCGGGCTCGAAAATCTCGACCTTGAGCGGGTGGCAGGCGGCAACATCGCTGGAATGGCTGGCACCGCAGTCGCCGCCGGGACAGGCCGACAATGCGCCGATACCGATCTACAACCTCGATTTCTCGCTCATTCCCCGTGACGCTCGAGGAACTCGAAGCCGCGCAGGAGCGCGAGTATTGGTCGATGGTGGGCGATCCGCGATAGTAGGTACCGTGGCGTTGGCTCGTCACCAGACGTCCTTTGGCGATACGGAGATGGCCTTCTTGCGCGACAGGCATACCCAGCATCGCGCAGTTCGCGCGCCGCCTTGGTCCGAAAATCGGAAACTCCTAGCGCCTTGAATGCGGCCGTATCTCTCACTCGCTCCTCGACGTTCCCAGCCCGCCGTGCCGGACAGATACTCCGCACAACACCCCCAGGCTTCCTGCGCAGTAGCAGGCGTGTTGACGAACCGCCTGGTTGCGGCCGTTCCGGAACAGTCTGACGTGTTTCTGCTGGGCCATCTTGTTATCCCAAAAGTCCGACGCTCGGCTAATTCGATGTCGTTTCGCGTTCGATGTGATCCGCACTAGCTAATGTCAGTCCTATGATCTGAGCTGGCAGCCCTCAAGCCAATCCCAAGATTTTCGGATACACATTCAAACAGCCTATCTGGCCCGAAACGGCGCGCCAAATTCGGGTGTCGTTTCGCGTCGATCGCTTAGCGGCACGCAAGCGGGCGTCATCGAGCTTCGACCTAAGGTTCTGACGGCCGTGTCGGCCGTCCATCTCATCCTTCCTTTTCAATGGTGTCGTTTCGCGTTCGATCTGGATCATTCGCGTTCAATTGGAGTCTGTCGGGCCGATCCAGCGGTTGAACTTTGGGCGCCTAAGCTATGGCGCTTAAAGAGATTTCTCGATGTGATCCAAACTAAGTCGTGACAGTTTCCCATGGTCCGGGCTGGCAACACTCAAGCCAATCCTAGGATTTCGGATACACTTCCCCACAACCCGGAAATCGCTGCCCCTCGGCGAATCTGACGATTGAATATCCGGCGAGAAAGGGCTGTCACACCAATGATTTTCTCTCCAAACTTCGGCGCACATCCTACAACGCATGCGCGATCTCCTTGAGGGTCTGCCCGCAGCGATCTACACCACTGATGCCGACGGCCGTATTAAATTTCTTCAATCGGGCCGCAGTCGAGATGGCGGGGCGGACGCCCAGCCTGGCGATAAATGGTGTGTAACCTGGAAACTCTATTGGCCCGACGGTCCGCCTCTGCCGCACAATGAATGTCCGATGGCAGTGGCGCTGCGTGAAAACCGCCCGGTTCGCGGGGCCGAGGCAATTGCTGAGCGTCCAGACGGCAGACGCGTGCCGTTCATTGCTTATCCGACTCCGCTCCGCGATGCGGAAGGAAACTTGGTCGGCGCCATCAACATGCTCGTCGACATCAGCGAGCGCAAGCAGGCAGAGAATGCTCAAAAGGTGCTCATCGACGAGCTGAACCACCACGTGAAAAATACGCTTGCCACGGTGCAGTCACTCGCCAGTCAGACGGCTCGCCATGCCACCGATCTGCAAGAGTTTCTGCCGACGTTCACAGGACGGCAGTTAGCTCTTGCCCGTGCCCATGACCTTCTCACGACACCCAAGTGCCAGCAGCCGGGTCTTTGGGGCTTAGGCGCAAAGCGATCTCAATCGGAGAAAACGCTTCACCCGCGCGTCCCGCCGTAACAAGTACGATCCCCTTGGATGCATACGCGACGGGCGAATTGGGATCGATTTCCAAAGCTGCGTCATGTTCAGGTAAAGCTTCCTCAGGATTCCCGTAGTTCAGAATGTTTCCGTTGGCTACGTGCGCGTTTGCGGTCGCCGGTCGTTTTGCAAGAACTTGATCTATTAGCTTGATCGCCCTCTTTTTGTCCTCGACTACGGATGGTGACCATCCGTAGATCACGCCATCCGCTATGCACAACGTCTTGCCGATGATTGCATCAACGTTGTCCGGATCGAGGCGCAGTGCGCTATCGAACAGGTCGTTTGCCTCTGCATTCGTTAACTTGCTCCGGGGGCCATAGCGCTTCGCCCAGCCGCGCATGCTGAAATCCACAGCGTCTGGATTGGTTGGCCTATCCATTTGGCTGCGCCGGCTTTCAGCCTGGATGAGCTCGACGTTGAGGGAGCGGGCGAGCCGAGCCGTGACCTGGTCCTGCAAGGCAGTAAGGTTTGACCGATCGCCGTCAAAGCGGTCCGACCAGACGTCACGACCAGTCGACAGGTCGGAAAGTGATACGTTCATACGGACCCGATCTCCGGCCCGCTGCACCGCGCCCTGTACCGCCCATCGGATACCAAGGTCCTTGCCGAGCGTCTTCAGATCGACCTGCTTATTCTTATAGGTGAAAGCCGTCCCGCGCCCGATCACGAATGTCTCGGGCATTTGCGCGAGATCTGTCGTCAGATCGGTCGTAATGCCGTTGGCGAAATAGTCCTGCTCCGCATCGTTGTTGAGATTTGCAAATGGTAGGACAACGAGGGACAATCGGGGCGCAACGTCGGGCCGGATCGTAGCCTGTTTCTGCGTTTTTTGGCTCTCCGGAGACACGTCTGTGCGGAGCGTCTTTGTCTGGTCTGGGACCACAAGCGGCCTTCGTGGCACCGTCCGCCACCTGTTCGCTCGGGACCCGAGAGCCGACGCTGCTTAAGGGCAGCTATGAGGTCACCAGCGGCGGTCGAGGGAAGCGCCCGGCGTGCCCGTTCCAAGCCAGACAGCTGACGTACTGCCAGCCGGACCGCTATTCAGCTCAGGGCCCCTAAGCGGAAATCGCAACGAGCCGCACTGTCGAGCTTGGCTGTCGGGGATCTCAACCCGATCCACTCACGAAGTTCTTCAGCGGCATCGCCGGCGGGTTGTGCTGATCCACCCGTTTCCATTTCCCTGCACAGTTTAGCAAATATGTTGACTAAAGCGACCCTCGCGTCCCAACCCCCGTCCTCACTGGCGCATGGCTTATGGTCAACCCTGAAGTCCGATTTGGGTCGGCGAGCTAGTGATGGCCAGTCACGCAGGTGTTGGAGCGTCGACGAGGTCGCCGATACAGAAATGAGACATGTGGGCGACAGCTTCAGGACTGTGATAGTCACCGAATTCGGCAGTAGCTTCCTTGCCGGCATACATGCGGGCGATTCCTGCGCCACCGGGGTGATGGGGTGCCCACTCCGTGATATCGTAGACTTTTCCCCGGATGATGACCCAGCAGTCGTCGCGCGTTTTGTGCAGGGCGACTTCTTCGCGCGTGACCGGGCGTGGAGCCCTGGCGGGAGCAGCCGGTGTCCAGAACTCGCGGGTGATCGCGGGGTAGTTGGCCTTTGCGGCGCGGCGGAAGTCCCACGGCCCCAATCTCTTGGGAGGCAATTCGGCGCCGATGTTGCGGGCATCGTACGCATAGATCCAGGAGTCGTCCTCACCGCCCCGCTTGTCGTGGGCAAATGCCGGGCTCACCCGCTCGTCGATCTTTTCGAGCAGAGCCTTCTGCTCAGCGGTGTCCTTGGCCCGCAAATGATCGAAGGCGAACTTGGAGCCGAGCTGGAATCGGGTCGCGCGATAATGCCGCACGCGTTCGTAGTGCAACAGTGCTGTGGCCACGTCGCGGCCGTGCAGGGTGAACGCGCAAGCGAGCGCGGCGGCGTCCTCGAAGGACTGCGCGGCGCCCTGGCCGAACGTCGGAAGCATCGGATGCGCCGCGTCGCCGAGCAGACAGATACGATCTTGCACCCAGGTTTCGAGGGCGTCACGATCGTAGAGGCCCCATTTCGTAGGTCGAACGATCGCGCCCGCCAAAGCGAGCAGATCGTCTCTGCTGGGGTGCCCAGTAAATGCTTCAGCCACATCGCGAACGATCTCCTCGTGTCTGACAGGAAACCAGTCGCCCTCCTCCTGCTCGAATGCGGCAGAGTCCGGCTCATAGCGGGCGATCCACACGTTCAACAACTCGCCCCGGCGCACCCAGTACGTTGTCGCCCCGCTCCGCTCGCTCCGGTGCCGGTCCATGCTGAAGGAGTGGATGGGGTTGTGGTCCAGCGGGCTACCGTCAGTCTTGCGGAGCGAGGCGACCACCGCCCGCGGAATAAGTCCACGGAAGCAGGTCACCTCCGTCCACCGCTTGGGACGCGGGTTCGGCCACGCCAGCTGCAAGGTGGCGGAGTTGATTCCGTCGGCGCCGACGAGAACCTCTCCCGCGGCGCTTCGACCATTCGAAAAACTCGCCGTCACCTCGCCCGCGGTCTGATGCAGCTGCGTCAGCCGACAGTCCATGTGCACGGTGATCGGGCACGGCGCCCCGCTTTCGGGACCGAACTCGAACACGCGCTTGTACAGACACATCAACAGGTCAAGCCTGTGCATGTGATGGAAGCCGGCGCCGTCGCCCGCGGCGGTGACATGATCGAACGGCCTCTGCGTCACCGTCCCATCGGCGTTGAACTGCCTTGTCGACTCCAGAATTGCGGCCCGGCCACCGTCGATCACCCCGTCGGGGCCCCTGGGATCCCCGCCATCCAGGTCAACGCCCAGCCAACGACATATTCGCGCCCCGTTGGGCGGTACGTTCAACCCGGCGCCTGCAGTGCTCGGCACCTTGGTTTGCTCGTAGACATCGACCGAGGCGAAGACGCCGGACTGCCGCAGCGCCAACGCCGTCATCAACCCGCCCATTCCTGCGCCGATGATCACTGCCCGCATCTGTCGCCCTTGCCAAGTAAGCGAACGCACCGATTACCCAGCTCGTGGCGGAGCACGGTGGGTGCCGCTCGAATTAACTCGAGAGTAGCTTCGGGTTGACCAGCAATAAAGCAGCTTGTGGCGGAACCGGACGTGCTAGCTTCACAATCGCCAACGAGCCCGCAGTAGCATGCTCGAGCTGCCTATCGGGATAGGGTTGCTCGACCGTCTTGGTCGGCACGAACCGCATGTTAGGTCTCGTGACCGCCTCGCAAATCGCCTCTGCGTCCTTGGTGTCGTTCTTCTGCCGCTTGACGTAGGGCTTCACGTACGCCGGAGGCATCAAGCGCACCGTATGCCCCAACGCCTGCAGTTCGCGGGACCAATAGTGGGATGGCGCGCAAGCCTCCATCCCCACCAGGCACGGCGGGAACTTCTCAAAAAACGACAGCATGAAACGGCCCTTGAGTTGGCGCCGAATCACCACCTGGCCGGCTGCATCGACGCCATGCACTTGAAAGACCGACTTTCCAGATGTCCAGACCGATCGTCGAAATTAACTGCATGCGCTGCTCCTCCGAATCGTGGGAGCCTCAAACGGCGCCCAATCATTGGCACTCTCGTGCCCGTGGAGGAGCCGTCCACAGCATCAGAAGCGGAAGTTTCGCACGTAGTGCAGTCTCATTTTTCTGGCGAACACACGAACGATCATTCGAGCAAACCCGCCACTCGAAATCCGTGCGCTCCAAGGCCGTTCGGACCCAATCGCATTGACCGAATGCGATATCGACAGTTGCCGACTACACCATCGACGTCGCAACGGTGCAAACACCTTGCAGCGCAGCTACGGAACAATATTACATCTGAGAGATTCCAGGAACGAAACGGGTCGTCAGTCTTTCTCTGGGCTTTGGGAGGTGGCCATGACTTCTCAGACCATAGAAGGCGCGTGTGCGTTCGCTTGGCGGAATTACTTGCTGTTCCACAGCGGCATCAGCGAGAACGATAATAGGCGTTCTGCCCTCTATCGCTACGTCGCCAATGTTCGTGATTCGGGTCGAGATGATTTCGATCTCTTGCAAATAGCGGCCGTCGCGTACTTAAAAAAACTGGATGAACTGCACGACGACCGACGTGCGAGGCTCGCGGCAGATCAAGTCTTGGCTGAATGCTTAGAGTCACGCAGGGCACAACCCACCACATAGCTTACGGCGAGAACATCAAAACGAGGGAGAGAAACGCATGGCAGACGAGACCGCTAACGAAAACCGTTTCGCGCGCGACCAACAAGGTCCCATCAGCGCAGCGACTGCAATCGGTATGAATGCCTTGAAGGCAACTATGCACTTTCAAGTCTCAATGCTGAGGATGTGGGCCGACAGTATTGAGAGGTTGGCGGGCAATTACGAAAAGGGGTTGGAAGAAACCGCGACCGCCGTACAGGAACAGTCGAACAAGGAACGTGCCGCGTAAATCAACGCAACGGAGTCCACGAGCGTCGTTCGGCGACTCGGCAGGTTGCTTCCGGTTTGCCCGATGAACCGACAACAGAGACGCCGCCCGGACCTTGCTTGTACCGGTCGCTCTCATATTCGGGCAAATTCCTATTCAATATATGGCGGACTTGGCTGGCTAGAGGTAGAGTGCGCCCGCTGTAAGACCCGCGCCAGTCTCCCGCTAGAGGCCATCCGCCGGCCGAAAGATACGCCGCTCTGGAAGCTGGAAGCTTCCCTCAGATGCCGACCATGTCGCACCGCCCGGTACGCGCCACCTCCCCGCATGGTCAAGCTAACCGAGACAAGGCAGATCACGCCTTGTAAGTGGGTCCATCCCCCAGGAGCGCTAGTTTGCCGCTGAACGTCCCCACGCCAAACCGGAAGCCGCCGCCCGAAAGCTCGTCCAGCTCGCCGCCAGTGTCGTGCCCGTCCAGGACGGCCGCATCCATATTGAAAAAATCAACGCACCGTTCCTCCACACGCTCAAAGCCAGCGGCGAGGAGGTCGGTGCCGGCCTAAAGTTCGCTATTGAGCGCGGCTGGCTGCATCTGCACGAGAGCGGGACCTATGTTCGGCTCCGCAGCGGCGGCGACATGATATAATCTTCTGGCGGCCTGATCGGGAACCACAAGGAGACTGATCCATGGCGAAGGAAATCAAACAGTTTCGCAAGCAAGCTGAAAAGGCTGCGCGCGCAGCAAAGTCGGCTGCAGATGCCGGGGTGTCCGAGGAACTGCAGGCACTAGCACGCGCGTTCCAAAGCCAGGCCGACGTCCTGAAATCGAAAAAGCGAGCAGGCAAGAAGCAACGATGAGGCGGCCTTACTACGCCTCTTCCCTTTGAAACGGCTGGTAGGCCCGGGGGTCCTTGTTTATGCGGTTTCCGGATTGCATCAGATCAGCGAGTGTGGTTGCGGCTCGATCTATTCTGCGAACGGCTTCTGCCTGTTGGAGGCAGAAGCGAGTCATACTGAGGTCACGCCGCGCGGCCTGGACCTCGTGCAACACATGATCGAGTGCCTCCCCAACATTGTTCTTCTCAGCGGGTTCTGAACCGATACCGGCCGCGGCGCGGCGCACGGGCGTGCGTTGATCAGCCATTGGATCACTCTACCAGATGATGCTCGTCGTCAGGCGTCCCTGTCCACAGTCGGGACGGGTCCTGCTTTGTAGCGAACCCGCCCGCTGTGGCCGATCTACGGCTAATGTATGGAGTGCTGCCGCCATTCAAGGAACACAGGTTCCTTCTGTGCACGGTATCAGGAAGGTCGCGTGTGCCTGCCGCCGCGAAAGAAATGCGGCCTCAGCACTATATGCGTTGAGGGGGCGATGCCGAGGCCGCTGGAGGTGCTTGGCGCGGATCGACAAGGGAATCGAGCTCGACGGATTCGTTCTGCTCGCTTCTGAACATTGGAACCACGAACTCGATTCGCAATCGCCTACCTCAACACCTATTTTCCCCGCATGCGCATGGCGTATGAGCTCTGCCTGGCGGCCAGCGGTAAGCAGGTCTCGTCAGGACTGGACTGAATTCGTGAGGTGAAGCACGACGGCTACCGGATGCTTCCGGGAGAACGAGCGAGCGCGCCTCCTCTCTCGAACCTACAAAAGCAGCGGTACGTTGATCGCCATGGCCCCGAGCGAAGTCCGAGCCTGGTTGACCAATATCGGCGTGCTTGCCGCGCGACCAGGCGCGTTCGCCGTGTTTCTCCTTTATGCCGCGCTTTGGATCATCTTCGGCAATGGACGGGACTGGCACTCGCTTGCCACGCTTGCGACCTGGGGAATGACCCTCGTGATCCAGCGCGCCGGGCACCGCGACACACAGGCCATTCATGCGAAGCTCGACGGACTCCTGAAGGTTCATGACGATGCCAAAAACTCACTTATGAATATCGATGACAGGGACGCCGAGGAAGTCGAGCGAGAGCGAGCACAGGTCCGTACGTCGTGAGCTAATGATGCACTCGAATCACGTTGACCGCTCTTCCCTTCAGGTTCCAGAATTAACCCGCCACCGCGGCATCAAGCTTAACTGCAGACTTTGATTGCAGCGAAGCTGCGGAGCGCTAGCTTTTTATCGCCGGACATTGCCCTTGGTCCGGGTCCCCAAGTGTCGAAGCCGTCGCGCCACCATACTCGTCGCGGTGGCTTCCGCTGGGCTGTAGGCCTCTCGCGCGAGTTTCATTTGAAAAAGGCAGTCAGACCGCGAAACCATCGATCTCATTGAGATGCGTCGGCAACTCACGGCCCTGCGCTCGCAACACTCGGACAACCTTGCGATAGCATCGCTACTGAACCGCTTCCTCGTGAAGGTTGCATTCCTCTCAGAGCCTAAAGACCCGGAGCATGAACAGTATCTCCGATCTAAGTTTGCACAGACGCTGAAGAAGGTAGAGGCGATCACCTCGCGCAGGCCAGCAGCGAAGCGATCAGCGACCATGAAGCCGCCCAAGTAACTCATTGCGCTTGTCGGCGGCTGCGCCGATGCAAAATGCAGTCGCGAAGTCGTCCTTCGCGCACTGGCGCCTTCGCGGCCAAGCTCAGCTCGAGCCAGCGTTGGGGAAGCCACTAACTTGTAGCAAGTGGCCGTAGTAATTCATGCCGACGCTCAGACACTCAGCTGAAATCTATGCAGCTCTAACTACTTGCACTGGGGAGTGTAGAGGAGCGGATATCCGCAGACATTGCAAGATGAGTCTGCAGATGCTGTTATCGCGCTCACTGTCGTAAGTGCGTCGCGGAGCATACATTGAGAGCGTGACAATTGGAGTCGAATTGGACCACGATTCAATGTTGGCTACTGCCATTGTG
Organism: Bradyrhizobium sp. 164; assembly: GCF_023073715.1. Taxonomy (GTDB): domain Bacteria; phylum Pseudomonadota; class Alphaproteobacteria; order Rhizobiales; family Xanthobacteraceae; genus Bradyrhizobium. The sequence goes on along the minus strand of NZ_JADPKA010000026.1, from coordinate 268,784 downwards.
GTGTCAGCAGAGGCGCGCCCTACCCTGGCTAGCCTGCTCGGCCGGCTTCAACCGCGGCCAGAAGCCGACTAGTTGGTAGGGTTCGCGTTTGAACTCTCCCGCGCCGTCATTATTGTGACTGGATTGCCAATTGCCGTTCGCGCGGCGCGGATGCTGTCGATGAACCAGCTTCGCGGCCGCGTTCAAACCAAGCGGACCACCATGTCCTCTAGCTCCAACACCAATATCGCCAAGAAAGCTCGCACGAAGGCTGAGGCGGATTTCGCCACTTGGCTCATGATGGCCAAGCTCGGTGGTTTCGATGACCTACCGTCCAACGCCCAAAGCTTTCTGACCAATTATCGAGCCCGGCTCGAGATCATGAGCGAGGTCGAGTCCACGGCCCTGGCCGTTCGCGAAGTATATAGCGCTTATTACAGCGAGATGGGAGGTGTAGGCGCAGCTCCGGAACCAAAGGCTCGGACGCCAATGACACAGAGCAAAGTCGTGCGGTCACAGAGACGGCTCAGAGTTCAACCCGGTCAGTCGCCTGCACGCCATTCGACGGGGCCAATGACTCGAAAATCGGTGCCGGCACTGCTGATCTTCGCGAGCATGGTAGCACTGATTGCCGCTTTCATATTCCTAGCGCATTAAAATCGCCTGCCGACGTTTGCGATGTCCGATTCTCGCCCGATAGGGAATAATGGCATAAATCGTGTGCCACGGAGAGCCGACGTGGCAACGGTTTTAGCGTTGTTCACTTCAGGGCCATCTGCATTGGCTTCGTGTCGAGAGACGAGCGGCGCAAGGGCCATATCAAAGCGGGCAGCAAAATCCCCGTAGCGATCCCCACAAAGTCGATTTCACGTTCAGGCTTCGCGGCGTGGAGTCGGGAAGGACGAAGAGGGTTGACCCTAAACCGTCTTCGCGTCGGGAGGAGCCGTCCACAGCATCAATAGGCGACCTTCTACTCGGTCTATTACGCGGACAACTGAACCTCTATCCCCGGCCTCGCCCGCAGCCGCAGCCAAATCGGGGGGGACCGTCAGAGACTTAAACAGAGACGAAAGCGGAAACAACATTGCTATGTCCCCACTCGGCGTTCCAATCGAACCGTCGAATGATGGCGCCAATTCATTGAATACAGCCGAGGGCAGCGGCTCTTGATCTCCTTCATCTGCAATGTGAGCATACGCGCGCCGAGATGACGCCTCATGGTCATCGTCGCGAAGTGTGACGAACATTATAGAGTTGCTGAATCGAAAAATGGGATGGTCCCCCCGCGCTGCAATCGAGCAGCCGCAAAAACCAGGGATCACGACAATGAAATCTTCTCGCCTCGCTCTAGCTCTAGCCGCCGCGCTCAGCCTAGGCGCCTTTGTTGGCTCTGCACAAATCTCTCCAGCCTCGGCCGGCCAGTGGGACTGGTTAGGAAATAAGCCATATGTCGACTGCGTGAAACGCGCTGACATGGCGCGCGTCGAAGCTCAGCGCGTGAGCTCAACGCCAGGAATCGCTGAAGCCATCCAAAAGAAGGGTGTAAATGATTGCAACCGTCTATACTATCCATCCAACGCCAACTCTTCTCACACGCTCGGCAAGCGCAAAGGGTGATACAGACACTCGCACCAAATCGGCCTTGAGTGCAGATCATGATGCGACAGAGACAATCGCATCATGATTTTTTCCCTTGCCCAGATGAGCTGCAGGCTCAACGTGGAGAACATTGCGACCTTCGCAAATCGCGTGGGCGGTTGGATGAGGCAAGAAGGATCCGACAAGTGCTTTGAAGTCGCACGATGCTTGACACACCTTTCCAAGGCTGTGGACCGACACGTTCACGCCAGCGGCGCTCAAGTGACCGATAGCGGCCGCGCCAAAACAGAAAGGTGGCAACGTGGGGCTTCGCCTACTCGGCTTGAAGGTTGCCGAGGCAGGGATCGCCTTGGTTTCGGTCTCGAATACGCTTGGCGTTTACGGGCAAGAGCGGTGGAAGTGGATGACCAGGCTGGAAGCCGCTTTGCGAATTCGTCGCTCTTCTTGGTGAGCGCCGCGGTCTGGCGCGCGCAGTTCTGCCGACGAGTACGAAGCGGCGTCAATGTCCACAGTAAAGCAAGTATCAGAGAGTGTGCGGGAGGTGGGGCGCAACGTTCGAGAATCTCTGGAGCAAGGCCAACAGTACAGCGCGTGGTCCCAAATTGTTCGTGACGTGGTCAGGGAAGCTCCTCTAGCTTCGCTGGCCGTCGCTTTCCTCATCGGGTATGTCATCGCGCGGCGGTAACGCCGCTCAGCTAAGAGAGTAACAGGTAGGTTCTGGATGCTGTGCAACTCGGAGTGACGCGCCCGCCCGATATAAGTCTCGCGCTTGATCGGCATTGGACTGGTCGCCACAAGCGCCTCCTGCCAACTGGCGCCTTTTCGTCACCTGGCGATATTCGCAAGCGTAGCGTCGTGCCGCGCGCGCTGCGCCGATAAAGATGCCGGTGCGCCGGCAGTTGGACCTGTTGGATCAAACGGGGCCGCATCGCGCCCTTTGGTCGGCAAAGCCGTACCAAGCCAACGGGAGGGCCAATGCACAGAGAGCTGCCATCGGCAAGAACGCAGCTCCTGCATATCGAGCATAAAGAATGCCGGACAGCGATATCAACGCAGCGGTAACGAGGCCTGAACCAAGGGCATAAAGGGCTTGGGCGGTGGCGGCTACCGTCGGGGAGACAACTGCCCTCATCATGTCCATGCAAGCGAGATGGAGCAGCGCAAAGGTCAACCCGTGTAAGGGCTGAATCATTGAGAGAAGCACAATAGAAGTCGTCGCTCCCTCAATCAGCCAACGTATGATGCCGGCCGCGGCTGCTAAGATGGCCGCACCACGCACGCCAAACCGTTCAATCAACCGAGGACCAACGAAAAAGAAGACCAAAACTTCTGCCGCCACCGCTTCCGACCACAGAACGCTTATGACGGAAGTTCCTATTCCAGCGTCGCTCCACCGAATGACGGCAAATGCGTCGTGCATCGAGTGACTTCCATAGACCAAAGCGGAAACCAAAATCAGGATCCGAAATCGCGGGATCGCCAAAAGAGCACCTACCTCACCGAAGGCCAACGATGCCGGCGGCGCAGGTGGAGCGGCTTGAGCGTTAACAGCGGGCATAAACACCGTCGCGCTGGCCGCTGCGATCAGTAGGCTGGCATTCATCCAGATAACCGGCATGAGGTCAGCAGGACCGATCAGTTGTCCAACGACGATCGTGCCCACGACGAAGGCGGCCGAGCCCGAACCCCGTATCCAGCCGTATTCAAATGGCCTTCCGCCCATTTGAGGTTTCGCTGCATTCACTGACAACGCGTCCGCAATCGAGGTCGTCGGAGCAAGTGCCGCAGCCTGAGCCAACGCTAGAACAAGCAACCACCAAAATCCATCTGCCCAGACCAAGGCAGCTGCCGCTCCGGCCGCCAACACGGCACAGCTTGCGAGCACAAGGCGCAATGAACCGAGGACGTCGGCGAGCCTTGCAAGACACGGACCGGAGACAAGCCGCACCAACATTGCCGCAGCGAGGATTGAACCGATCTGCTGAGGCGTCAGAGCTCTCGTCTCGAAAAGCTTAGGCCAGAATGGCGATGCCGCACCGAACGCAGCGTACAGGGCGCCGTAAAGAGCAATATAGGCGATTGGTCCAGCCACAGCCTAAAGCCACTGAAATCGGTTTCGCCGGTGTTTTACGCCAAGCTCTCCACCCAACTTGCAACACCGTTCATTGCACCTAGTCGATCTGCCTTTTCAAGCTCTTCTACTATCGCTCGTATCCGGTCGTGCGGCACCGCTGGCATCATCCCACTGGTGACTCCGGCCCATCTGGAACGGAACGAGGGCCGCGCACGCGGTGGGCGCGGCCTTTTCCTGTACCCGGGATCAATCGTCCCGCTCACCACCACCCGCCGGAAAAGAGGTCGTACCGTTCGAAGGCCAGCCGTGGCTCGGGCGGTCGGCTCGACGATTTCGCCAACCGCTTTGCATGCGGACGCGCCTCAGTAGATGTGCGGGCACGCGGTTCTTTCTTGATCTGGTGGGGAGCTGCAGCAGGCATGGCGGCCAGGGCCTCCCGCATTGCCTGGTGCGGTACTTCGGCCGTCGGCTCGGCCTGCACCATCTCCGGAACATCGGTGCGCGGGCGCGTGTCGAAGACGATCTTCTCCGGAAGGCTCCTTGCCGAGCTGATCCGGATGGTCGTCCTGTCGGGGTCGGCCGCGCCTGCGCGCTCGACTGGCGCCGGCAGGTACCGGTCCGCTGCGAAGAGCAGCGCCAGCAGCAGCCCGCTCAGGAACGCGAAATAACGGATGATCGGCATGGACAGCCGCTTGCAAATGAAGGGAATCGATTTCGACGGTCCGGACGTGGCTGAAGGCGGGCCGCTTCCTTCAGCGGCCCGCCTTCGAGGACTACTCCACCTCTTGGACCACGGTGCGCGTCGACGGGTCCACCAGCATCACGCGCTCGCCGGAGTAGACGTAGCGATACTTCGTAAGAGAGGGCCCCCATTCGGCCGGCACGGACTCGAGCTCGAGCTCGCGCGGCACGGGCGAGCCGACCACGATCTTCTCGCGGCTCTCTACCGGACGGATCTTGTGTTCCGTCACGTAGCTCCGGATCTTCGTGCGGTATTCCGGCTCGATCTGCACGGCCGCGGCGTGGCTCGTCCCGGTGGTTGTGACCACCGTGGACTGGGCCATCGCGCCCGTCGAGATCAGCGCGGCGGCCGCGCACGTCAGCATCAGCTTCTTCATGCATATCTCCTCGCCGCAGCATGCAGCCTGCATGAACCCGCGAATGGTGGCAAGGTTCCGGACGCGCGGCAGCACGATTGCCGCTTTTGCCCGCGCGAGCACAGGATGATACGGAGAGGCTAAGCCTCACCCCGTCGCCATCGGCGCGGCACTCGACGTAGCGGCGCACCTCATGGGTGTGGTTGTGGCGACGACCCTCGCATACGGGACAGCACGTCGCGCGCGTCGGAGCCCTAATCCACGCGCAGCTTACGAAAAGGCGCAAAAATAGCCGTGCGAACCGAGGTGACGGCATTCCACAACTTGGCGAACCACGGAAGCGTCAAAAGCTTCGGCTTGACGATCACAAAGAGCCTTTCGACGACACACAGGCTAAGGAGATAGCAGGCGACGATCATCGCGGTCCCGGTGATCCAATGGCCTTTGCCGGCAACCGCCAACGCAACAAGCTTCAACGGTTCGACCGTCGCCGTGGGTACTGCCAATAGAAGGAGCGACGGATAGGGGCCGAGGTTTTTGATCGTTCGCTTCAGGCCCATCACGGGTGCTCCTACCCCACTAACTTCCCGTCATGCGCGATGTTCCGACTTTGGAACGTCTGCCACATTTCCCCGCACCGCGCGCCGGGCATCAAATATGAGCGCGCCAGCACCGATTTGAGTGCCCGGGAAGACGTAGCGCGATCGGCGCGAGCGTCCGTTGGACGCACGCGCTCAATCGAGGTGAAGATCACGGCCAGTCGGCTTCAGCAAACTTCAATCCGGGCCGCGCCAATTCATTCTGCAATCGCTCTGCTTGCTCTAGTGGCATCAACCTGATGCCGACTAAGTCGGGAGCGATTGCTCGAGAAAGAAGCGAAGCATCTCCCTGCTTGCATCCGGGCCGCTTGGATCCGTGTAGGATCCCGCCGGACTTCCTCCCGACCAAGCGTGGCCTGCGCCGTGAACATTCCAGTGTTCGGAGACCGCGCGCCCGCTCACGTCGGTCAGAATGGTGCGGGTATACGCGTGCCCGTGTGGCACTTTTCCACCGATGACCTTCGCATTGAAATCCGACGCATTACCCGATTGTTCGGCGATACGGTCGCCGTTGTTCGGATGCACCGTTGTGTCTCGGTCGCCATGGAAAACGATGGTCGGCACCTGCGGTCCGCGATGGGAAATGATAGAACGGGCTCCCTGCCGCATGGCGACAAGAGCGGAGGGAAGATCACTGGCAGCTCCGCAAACCAAGCCCGAATGGATGCCAACGGCGGCGTAGAGGTCGGGGTGCGTCGCAGCCATGATGGCAGCCGCCGCGCCGCCGGCGGACAGCCCCGCTACGTACACGCGCTTTGGGTCGATCCGATGATCCTGCATGACCTGGCGGGTGATGCCCGCGATAAGCGAAGGCTCGCCGCCATCCCGTTCCTGGTCACCAGTACGAAACCAATTCCAGCATTTCGACTGATTGGCTGCGCTCGGCTGCTCGGGATAGACCACGAAACAATTCCGGGCCAGAAAATTCATGCGTGTGCCGGCCGCGAAATCGTCCGCCGACTGGGTGCAGCCGTGAAGCATGACGACGAGGGGAAGGGGCTCTCCTCGAGAGCGGCTCGGGATGAACAGCTTGTAGGCTCGAACTCCGGCCGCGTTGCGGAATGTGCCGGCAATGAATTGCGTCCCGTCGGGCGCGACATCCGACATGGACGGAGGAGCGCGCAATATCGGGCCTCGCAGACCGAGGCCAGCGAACTCTTGCATGTTGTCCAAAGGCGCGGGCCGTCCGCGCCGCTGCGCGGAAGCGGCCCGCGTGGCTGGGCGCCTTTCCTTCTTCCCGACCACGTCGGCCTTCACCTCGATGGTCGGCGGCTCCAGCCGCGCTGGCGCCGGAGGGCCCGCGCGATCAAACGGTTCTGCGGCAGTTTCACCCCGGAGCATGCGCTGCAGAAGCGCAGTGGCCTCGACCAACTTGCCCGCACGCGTGAGACGAGTGGCCTCATGGATCGTATTTCGATTCAGCATCTGCTTTACCTCGTTCTGTCGGCAAGAGCGGCCTTGACCGCGGGAGTGGCATGGAGGGCTCCGAGCACCGAGACCGACGCGATGGTGGCGCGTGCCAGGTCGGGCGTGACGTCCTGGGCGATGATTGCCAAGCCGAGGACGTTGATGTGCAGCATCTCGCCGGCGCGCTGAGCCGCTTCGAGATCCTGGCGGGTGAAGTTGCGTAGCCCGAGGTCCAAGCTGTGTCTGGCCGTCGACTGCTTGAGAACATCTGCATGCCGCTCGAGCTGATTGCGGATGGCCGTGCGAATGAAATCAGTGCGGTTCGAATAGAACCCTTCCTGCACCATCAGATCGACATGGCCGAGGTCCACGTAGCCAAGGTTGATCGTGATTTTCTCGGTGTCTGGGGCTTTGGGACGCAGGTCGCGAACATTGTCATACATCGAAATTATCCATTGACCATCCCCGTGGATGGCGCCTAGAAGCTATTTGGATGGCTGGCGAGGTTTTACAAGAGGAAGTTTTGCCATCCGACGAGACACTGGAGCCGACGATCAGCCACCACCGAGGGGTCGAAGGATCGGAAACTCGGAGCGGTTCAAGCCGATGAGGCCCCGGTATCGAGTAGCTGCGACACCGCGGCAGCCAACTGGGGCAAAGGCCCTGCCGTCGACGCCCTGCAATTTCCAGTCAGGGCGCGCCGGCGCTCGTCATGTAGACTACGGGAAAGCCAGGCGAGATTTCCCTGATCTGCTGCGCCAGCTCCCACCCAAGCCGGCCCATGCCGCGCTTTCTGGAGCCAACATCAGGTCCGTATCTATTCCCCTTGCGGTGCTGAGTCAGGCAGCGGCAGACCAGGACGATCTCGCCAGTTAGACGTTCCATTTGTCCCCGGTCTCCCTCCAGCATTGGTCGAGTGGGGTAGCGCTTGCTTCTGGTTCTCCCGCGCTCGTCGCGATTTTCTCAGGTCGACTTTCGCAAGAAATCGCCGATTTTCTCCGCAATCATGATCGTGGGAATATTGGTATTGGCCGCGGGCAGGCGCGGCATAATGGACGCATCCGCCACGTACATGTTCGCGCTGCCAATCACTCGCCCCTCAGGATTGACCACCGCCGTGCGGTCGGCGGGATCGCCCATGCGGCACGTTCCGACCGGATGCCAAACGCCGAACACGCTCTGCCGCACGAAGGCTTCGAAGGCGCGGTCGTCCGCGAGCGTCGCCTGGAAGGCGGTGCCGTTGAGCAGCACCAGCCGGATCAGGAGGTGCCGGAGGCCGGCGGGCACGTCGAGCATCGGCCCGAGGATCGAGGCGACGATGCGGTTCGCGGTGCCATACTTCCTCAGGCGCTTGATGAGCGGGGAATAGGAGGCGGGAAAGAAATCGCCGGCCCAGGGATTGAGCTGCGGATGCACCACGAGCCTTGCCAGCAGCCGGACGGCTGTCCCACACGGCCATACCGACAAGAGACCCGACCGAAAACAGCGCGGGCACGAGAGCTCCGAAGCGGCCGCCAGCCCTGTCGTTGAAACAGCCGTTCGCAAGGTAGACCACGGAGAGCAGAACGGCCGTAGTGCGAAACCTAAACACGCAGCCGTCCAGCCTCTCGCGCGGTCGCGCGAGAGACCCGAGATGAATGTCGAACGCTTACCGAAATCTTGAAGAAGGTCATACGACGCTGATCAGCCGCGTTCCGAGAAGCATCAGACGTAGCGGAGACCTGGGAAAAGGGCCCGGCGATCGCCGCCGGGCCGAGTAGAGGGAGGAAACGAGCGATAGGAAATCTCTCGCAAACGCCAAATGCGAAATTCGATCGAAGCAACCCAACGAACGACGTCCAGCAGCAGAACTATCGTACACATCAAAAAGCATTTTCTGCTAAAGTTGATGGCTTTGAGCGCCTTTTCCGGCATTTGCCGCGTCGTTAGATTTCGACAGCACCGCAAGGAATGCGTGCGTGACTTAGCAGGCCCGATACCAGGCCCTTACCGCACATCCATCTATCACTTGAAACGGTGCGCTGGAGAAATCGCGCCTATTTCCCGAGGGGCCGACCTCGACCGTCTCTATCTAACGCGCAGAGCACCTTTCTTCTGAAACTCGACAGATCGAACAGAAGCCTTGGCACTCTTTTGAGCGCAATCGCCCTGCCCTCGATTGCGAGATGTAGAACTCGTATCAATCTGGCAAGACCGAGTTCTACGAATGCGTCTCGAACATGCGGATCGTCCGCGATCGTGAGCTGGTTGTCCCTAATGACGATGGATGCCGGCAGATCGGGTTTTCTCTCCAGAACGAAGTCTCGACACGCCGCGGCAAACTCCTCCTCTTGAACGCTCAAAGGTACCTTGAAGGCGCTCCGAGAATCTCCCGCCATATTCGGGTCCCACATGAAAGAACGGCAGAGGGACACGTGATGCCGGCTCAGGTTTTCGATTTCTAATGGCTGGCGCGCTTGGTCGGCCTCTTCGCACCAGGCAACGCACTGTCGTCAGGCTCCCTCGAATTCCCTCCTTGGTAGCATTGGGTGTCATGGTATATCTTGCCGAAAACTCCGGCATTTGGAGCTAAACATGCGATGGATGAGCCAGTTATTGCGGATTTTGGCATTCTCTGCCGCTTCGCCCGAGCGCGCCTATTTCGATGAGTGAAACGCCCGGTGGGCACATTTGTCGCAATAGGATGGATCGACCGCGCCTGCCCGCCACGTTTTTGCGCCTGTCGCAATGCCTGCGCCGCTAAAAAGAGCGGCGATCACGCGTGTCCGAGCCACGTCATGCTGGGAATAAGGTAGAACGAGCGCCTTAGATTTCCGCTTCTGCATGTTACTTTTTCGTGACGCGTGTCGGCGGTTGATGAGCAAGTGTGCGACGGCCAGCTTGAAATTCGAGCTGGCCTTTCGGTCATTCTTCGCGCTTCTTCGTAAACAACGGAATGCTGGCAGGGACTGCCCTTGATAAGTCGCGGCACTTTCGGGCCATTGGAAGCCAAATTCTTCGGAGAGCGAAGTCCACGCTTGCTGCCAGTAGATTTTTCTTGATCTCTCGGTGCACACGCCGTGCATACGACGCCTTCCAACCAATTGAAAGACTTGAACTCTCGCTCCAATCCATCATGGGCGCCGTGGAAAATTTCCGATCTAAGCCATTCATTCTGTTGATATATTTTTACTCTGATCAGTCTCTTTATGCGATTGGACCGATTGAGAAATCTGCTTTGACGAGGCTTCCGCAGCTTGGCTCTTCTGGAACCCATATAGGCACGAATTGGAAGCGGAAATCGCATTTTCGATTATCAGTGCACTCGTCACGCACACTAGAACGACAATGGCCCGTCACTCGATAGCGCACATCAGGGATTCCATAGAGCTTGCAGGGCGTGCTCGCGCGAAACGGCTTAGTTGCTTCGCTTCATACTCCCGCCTCGCTGGGGCCGATGTAATTTGAAGGCCGGCTGTGACGTGGCTCACATCCCGCCAGGCAATTTACGTTTATCGGTCGTGCCGGGTGGAATGGCAGACGGAGATGCGCATGAAACGCCTCATGCCCTCGCTCATCGCAGCCTTGCTTCTCGCCGGTGCCGCCAGCAGCGTGCTCAAATCGCACGTCCTGTTCCATGCCGGCCAGAGCAGCATGCCATCCATCAAGGAACTGCAGACCGGTCAGGCGAGCAAGCTGCCGGAGTTGCAGATGCAGGACCGCTCTGTCCTGTTTGCGAGAGAGCCGGTTCAGTAGAACGCCCGGCCACTTTCAGGCTGTTCGTCTTACTCGGCCGCCGCGGTCGCAGGTTGAGGCTGTCCGTCGTTCGGACCCGTTCGCGCCATCTGCTCGTCGAGCCAGAGGCTATGGTGCTCGCGGGCCCAATTGACGTCGACTTCGCCCGAGCCCATGGCCTCGAACGCACCTTCCATTCCGATCGTACCAATATAGATGTGCGCGATCATCGCCGCGACGAACAGCACAGCGACGATGGAGTGGACGATCTGGGCCAGCTGCATGCCTTCGATCCCCGTCGTGTAGAACGGGAACATGAGGACATAGCCGCTCGCGGCGACAAAACCGCCGCCGATCACGACGATCCAGTAGATCGCCTTCTGGCCGGCGTTGAAGCGGTAGGCCGGCGGATGATCGTGCCCGACGATGCCGCCGCCTCGCTTCATCCACTCGACGTCCACCTTGTTCGGAATATTGCCACCGATCCACATCAGAAGAATCAGAACGACCCCAATGGTGAACGGGAAGCTCAGATAGTTGTGGGCGTACTTTGCCCAAAGGGACCATTCGGAGAAGGCCTCGAAGCCGATCAGCGGCAATAGCAGCGGTCGCCCGAAGGTGATGTTCAGTCCGGAGATCGCCAAAATGATGAAGCAGGTGGCGGTCATCCAATGCACGAAACGCTCATACGTGTTGAAGCGCACGATGGTGCGGCCGGATCGTCCGCTTTCGAGGCGCACCATGCCGCGCGTGAGATAGAAGATCACGAGCACCGCCAGCATGCCGATGATCGCGACTCCGCCGATCCAGCGCAGCGTGACATTGTGGAACTCGCGCCATTCCCGCCCCTGTGGCTGCTCGAGAACGCCGGACCTTTGATCAGGAATGCTGACGCGACCCTGGATCCGGTTCAGCTCCTGCAAGAGCTGCCGCTCCTTGACCGCGCTTGCGGTCGGATTGACCTGCTGAGCGCCTACCGGTGCCGGAGCTGCCACGATGAGAAGGAGTAAAGCACAAGCCCAGACAGCCGCCCGAACGAATTTTGCAAACGACACCATGAGCTCCTCCTCAATGCTCGCGCGACCTTCGTCAGGATTCGATCGTCTCGCGATAGGCCGTCTTCCACCCCCAGGCACCCGAGCCGTAACCGCGCTTCATCACGCGCTCCTTGTAAATCTGGGCAATGATCTCGCCGTCACCCGCAAGCAGCGACTTGGTCGAACACATTTCGGCACACAGCGGCAGCTTGCCCTCGGCCAACCGGTTCGCGCCGTATTTCTCGTATTCCTCTTTGCTGCCGTCGGCCTCCGGACCGCCGGCGCAATAGGTGCACTTATCCATCTTGCCGCGAGAGCCGAAATTCCCGACCTTCGGATATTGCGGAGCACCGAACGGGCAGGCGTAGAAGCAGTAGCCGCAACCGATGCACAGGTCCTTGGAATGCAGCACCACAGCATCGGCCGTGGTGTAGAAGCAATTCACCGGGCACACGGCCGCACAGGGCGCATCCGTGCAGTGCATGCAGGCCATCGAGATCGACCGCTCGCCCGGCTTGCCGTCGTTGATAGTGACGACGCGGCGCCGGTTGATGCCCCAGGGCACCTCGTGCTCGTTCTTGCAGGCGGTGACGCAGGCGTTGCACTCGATGCAGCGATCAGCGTCACAGAGAAATTTCATACGTGCCATCGTCGTTACTCCCTAAACCGCCGCGATTTGGCAGAGAGTGACCTTGGGCTCCTGCATGCCCGTCGCGGGGTCGTATCCGTAGGTAGTGATCGTGTTGGCGCTTTCGCCGAGCACGATCGGGTCGGTGCCCTTCGGGTAATTGCCGCGAAGATCCTTGCCCGCGAGCCAGCCGCCGAAGTGGAATGGCATCCAGGCGACGCCCTTGCCGACGCGCTCGGTAACGAGCGCCTTCATCTTCGCCCGGGAATTGTTCTCTGCACCCGTGACCCACACCCAGCCACCGTCCTTGACACCGCGCTCGGCGGCATCGGCAGGGTTGATCTCAATGAACATGTCTTGCTGCAATTCGGCAAGCCACGGGTTCGTGCGCGTCTCCTCGCCGCCGCCCTCATATTCGACCAGACGGCCGGACGACAGGATGAGCGGGAACTGTTTTGCAATTCCCTTCTCCACCGCTGCCTTCTGCACGGAAAAACCGATATTCGGCATTCGGAACTGCTTGGCATCGGGCAGCGTCGGATATTTAGCGACGAGGTCGACGCGCGGCGTGTAGATCGGCTCGCGGTGAACAGGGATAGGATCGGGCAAGCCGAAGGCATTCATGCGCGCCTTGCCGTTGCCATAGGGAACGCAGCCATGCGCCAGCGCCACGCGCTGGATGCCTCCCGACAGGTCGAGCGCCCACGACACCGTGTCCGGATTGGCCGGATTGATCTTGTTGATCACGGCCATTTCCGCTTCGGTGAGCTCGGAGTCCCAGCCGAGCTTCTTCAAGCTCGCCAGCGTGAACTCCGGATAGCCGTCCTGAATTCCCGACCCCAACGAGTACGAGCCGTCCGCGAGCAAGCTCACCTTCCGCGTCGTGCCGTCCGGCAGCTTCTCCTCGCGCTCGACGCCGAACCGTGGCCGGAACGTGCCACCGCCGTCCATCACATTCAAATTGGTGTTGTAGAGCAGCGGCGTGCCGGGATGCTTGACCTCAGGCGATCCCCAGCACGGCCAGGGCAGGCCATAATAATCGCCGCCGACCTCGGGATCGTCCTTCGGTGCCCGCATGCTCAGCATATCGAACTTGGCCTGGTTCTTCATGTGCGCCTTGAGGCGCTCGGGCGATTGCCCGCAATAGCCAGTCGACCAGCTGCCGCGGTTCATCTCGCGCAGCACATCCTCGGCTTCAGGAAGATTGTTTTCGACCTTGATCTTCTTGAACATCTGGTCAGCGAAGCCGAGCTTCTTCGCCATCAGATAGATGACCTCGAGATCATCCTTCGATTCAAAGATCGGCTTCACGATCTGCTCGCCCCATTGCAGCGAGCGGTTGGAGGCGACGCGCGACCCCTTGCATTCGAATTGCGTAGCGACCGGCAGAATGTAGACGCCATCCTTGCGGCCCGCCTCGACGGAGAGCGAGGCCCAGGTCGTCGGATGCGGGTCGGCAATGACGAGCAGCTCGAGAGCCTTCAGACCATTCAGGGACTCAGGAATGCGGGTGATGCTGTTGGAGGCGTGTCCCTGCACGAACACCGCCTTCACATTGTCTTTCTGAGCGACCTGATCCTTGGGCAATGTCACTGCCTCGAACCAGCGGGTCAGCGGAATGCCCGGGGTTTCCATGATCTGCTTGGAGTCGAAGCGGGACTTCAGGAAGTCATAGTCGACCTCCCAAACCCGCGACCAATGCTTCCAGGCGCCTTCGGCGAGCCCGTAATAGAACGGCAGCGTGACGATATCGAGCCCGACATCGGTCGCGCCCTGCACGTTGTCATGGCCACGGAAGATGTTGGCGCCCGCGCCGGCTTTCCCGACATTGCCGGTCATCAGGAGGGCAATGCAACTCGCGCGGACGTTGGCGGTGCCGACGGTCTTCTGGGTCTGGCCCATGGCCCAGATGAGGGTTGCCGGCTTCTCGGTGGCGAACATCTTGGCGACGCGCTTGAGCTGCTCGCCGGGAATGCCGGTGACGCGCTCGACTTCTTCCGGAGGCCACTTCTCAACTTCTTTCTTGATGTCGTCGAAACCGTAAACGCGCTGCTGGATGAATTCCTTGTCCTCCCAGCCATTCTGGAGAATGTGCCACATCATGCCGTAGAGCACCGGAATGTCGGTGCCCGGGCGCATCCGCACATATTCCGTCGCGTGGGCCGCCGTACGCGTCAGGCGCGGATCGATGACGATAAAGTTGGCCTTTTGCAGCTCCTTGCCCTCGAGCAGATGTTGCAGCGACACGGGATGCGCTTCGGCCGGATTGCCGCCCAAGATGACCTGTGTCTTTGCGTTGCGAATATCATTGTAGCTGTTGGTCATCGCGCCGTAGCCCCAGGTATTGGCGACGCCGGTCACGGTAGTCGAATGGCAGATGCGAGCCTGATGATCGGTATTGTTGGTCCCCCAGAACGCACCGAGCTTGCGGAACAGATAGGCGCCTTCGTTGGTCATCTTGGCCGAGCCGAGCCAATAGACGGAATCGGGGCCCGACTTCTCGCGTACAGCTTGAAGTTTGTCACCGATCTCATTGATCGCGGTATCCCAGGAGACGCGGGTCCACTGACCATTTACCAGCTTCATCGGATAGCGCAGCCGCCGCTCGCTGTGTACGAGTTCACGTACCGAGGCGCCCTTGGCACAATGCGAGCCGCGATTGATCGGCGAATCCCAGCTCGGCTCCTGGCCGATCCATACGCCGTTCAAGACCTCGGCCGTCACCGTGCAGCCAACGGAGCAATGCGTGCAGATGTTCTTGCGGATGGTCGCGCCTGCGGTGAGCGGACCAGCCATTGCGGCTTCCGCTTTGCGCACGCTGCCGACCGGCAGGGCGCCGAGCGCGGCAAGCGCACCGCCGGCAAGCCCGGATTTGCGCAAGAAGCTGCGGCGGTCGAGACCGCCGGCCTGGCCCGCAAGGGACTCGACAACGGAGCCGTGGCCCGGGGAATGCTGGTGTGTTCGCTTGATCAGCACGGTCAGCCTCCCTTGGCCGGATAACGATTGACGCGGTAGAACGCCTTGACGTGGTCGGACTCCTGGTAGCGCGCCTTGCGCTTCTCATCGTTGGTCTCACCGTCGGCCTGCGCCGACCCGACCAACGGTGTCGCGAGTGTCGCACCGACACCGACCGTGCCGATGCTGACCTTGCGCAGGAAGTCGCGGCGTCCCACTGTGGTCTTCTTGTCTTCACTCATCGCATCTCTCCTGGACCTGCGCGTGCCGGTCAGTTGGCGAATGTGAATGCTTCCGTCTCGATCTCGATAAAGGTGCGACCGAGCGCGCCGACGGCCCGATAGAAGCGGGCGTTCCCGGCGCCCTCCATGTCTGCGAATAGTCGCCCCAGCCACGGCGACACATGTTTCTCGAAGAAGGCGCGCTGTGCCTCTGGCGAGGCACCGAAGTGTCCGCCGGCAAGGCCGGACATGATCTCGCAAATGATGGCGGCGTGGTCCTCGGGTTCGGAATTGTTGGCAACACGCTCGACGCCGAGCGTCGTCAGGTCCCCACGCAGGCGCGATAGCGGCCGTTCGTTGAGAAAGCCGGTGAGATAGTAGGAGGCGTAAGGCAGCAATTCGCCGCGACCGAGCCCCACGAACAAATCGAAATATTCGCGCTCGACCTTAGCCGCGACTGCGCTTGAGGCGACGTCGGCGAGCGCCGCATGCGCGCGGCCGAGCGGCGTGGCGTCACCACTCAATGCCGAGAGCTGCTCGAGCAGTCGTTTCGACGGCGGCGCGGACAGCAAGGTTGCTAGCAACGCGTATTCTTGCGCGCGCGCAGCATCGACGGGATCGATGAGCCCCGCTGGGACGGCTTTTTCGCTGTAGAGATCGGGCCGCAAATCGTTGCGTGGAATACCGGTGGCCGTTTCAACTGCAACCACCCGTTGTGCTGGCACCCGGGTCCAGTTCGAGACCGAAGGCTGGCTGATGCCGATTTTGCGCGCAAGCTGAGCAATGCCGCCTGCGGCATCGATTGCGCGATCAAGCCCGTCATCCCGCACGTGGACCTCCCATCCGAGTCCCGTCTGCTTGATTACTGCTTTTGTAACAGTGTTCTAACGAAATCGTAGTCCCGGTTCCACGGATGGTCAATCATCCGTCCATATGAACCTATAGCCTTTAGTCGTGCTGCTCGCGCGGCAGTGCGCCACCGTGAATACGGTGCCTGAGGGGCTCAGCGAAATCCGCAGATCTCTCCGCCACTGACGGTTGCACCGCAACAGAGATTGCCGGACGTTCCGTGGCGCCTGCTGTCCGCACAATATCCGGCGCGCCCGCCGCATCGGCTTGATGCAATTCCGCCGAAGAATCCGCTGTTTCAATCGACGCCTCGGGGAGAGACTGCACCGCCTCACGCACGCCGCCCACGATGCGCTCGACGAGCGCCGCCAGCTGTTCCGACGAGCAATCCAGCGGGCCAAAACCCGGCATCGCGGTCGGGTCGTTGAAGTCCCATGCGTTCTCCGCAAGCCCGACAAAGTCGCGAATGGCGGGGTCGGTTGCCCACGCGCGGCGAAGAGCCGCACGGCTCAACTCCTGTGGAATACCCTTGCGCAGGAAGGCGGTGATGTCGGTCGCAGCGTTGATCTCGTCGATCGACGGCAGGGTCGAGAGATCGAACTCGCTCTCATCCTGCTTTGCCGCAGGCGGGGGCGTGGGCTGCGCCCGGGCAGGCTCCGCCGGCTCCGCTTGCGCCTCGCGCTTACGGCGGGACCAGCGTGCAAGGAACTCCTCCTCAGTCATTCCTGTCCGCCTTCATGTTCGCGCCGCGCCAGCGCCTCCGGATCAGCGCGGCGCCGCTTGCGCTTGACGAACTCCCGCTCGACATGGTGCTCGACCACGAACCTTTCAATTACTTCGCGCAGCACCTCCGGCATCGGCACGGCCTCGACCAGATTATCGGCGGCTTCGGTAAAGCCCTCGCCCTCCGCGGGGTCAGCGGTAACCGCAGTCACGGCATAGGGCCAGGCGCCTTCCGAGGGCGACAGCACAGTCCAGATGCTCGGATTGCCGGAGGCGAGATTATCGCGATAGCGCGCCGTCTCGGACGGATAGAGATCCACGGTCGCGCTTCCGGCATAGAACAGGGCTGTGCCATCCTGCTCGCGAAGCACGGTCCAGGGTTGTGTCGCCGGCTCGTCCGGCAGGACAGCAATTCCGCGCCAGACGAAGTCAACCCAGGGCGAGGCAGCCTTGCGCCGCTCGACGACGACGCCGACGGAGATGGATGCGAGTGGCGATGCCGCGGGGCTCATGTGAACATCTCCAGGCGCTTCACGGGAAGGCCGGTCAGCAGATTTTGTGGCTTCATCCGGAGCTTCTGATCCGCCGTCATGGACAGGATCAGGTAGACGGGCTCGTCCCGGACGTCGTCGTGCGCGCGGCTCGAATCCGCAAAAATCAGCCGGAACAGTGCAAGCACCCGGTCGGCGTCGCGCTCGTCGACGTCTTCGCCTTGCCACAGACGGTCGCCAAGCCTGGTGGCCTCGGTATCGAGCCCGACATACCAGGTGAGCTTTGCGTCCTGCAGCGCGCGCAGCGGCTCGATCGTGACCTCGATGCCGAGCAGATGAGAGACCCAGCGCATCATCGCCTGCGCCAGCGCAGTTGGTCCGCGTCCGCCGGCCGTGAGATCAAGGGCCATGTCGAATTGGTCGCTGCGCTGCCAATAGGCCTCGACATTCTCTTCGCTCAATATATCGAGCATCGCCTCGTTGGTGGCGCCCAGCATCGACATCAGGGAGAGCACCGGGGTCGGGCTCCGGCCGCCGACGATCTCCTCGTCGCCGAGCAGCAGGGCTTGCTCATGCGGCAGGATCCGCTGAACCCGGAAGAATAGCTCGGCCGCGCGGAGCACAAAGGGGTCGTCGCAGCCATCGAGCGCGTTGCGCAGGATGACATGTACCAGCTGATTGACGAACAGCGGCGGCAGGTCGTTCGCGCCTGATCGCAGCGATGCAAGATAGGCCGCTTCGAGCGTCGGATGCCGCAACAGGAGATCGCGAAACGCCAGCACGAACCGCCAGTTCTCCCGGGCGTCGGCGTCGGAAATTCCGGCAATTTCGTCGGCGCCGACCCCCTGACGCGGATCGGCGAGCAGCTCGCGGTGCAACCGGCGTTCGACCGGACACGCATCGTCGGGCGGCATCAGCTCGGGACGGGCAAAATAGGCTTTGAGGAATTCGTCGGTGACGCACAGCCCACCGCCCTCGTCGCGATCGAGCAGATGATGGCCGCAGGCGATCCAGAAATCGTTCATCTGACGGTCGGCTCCCGGCCCAGATCCGCAAGCCTGACGTCGCCGTCAGGCTGGACGTCGTCCTCCACTTCCATGAACGAGAACGCCTTGCTGTGCCCCTGCCCTACGCGGAGCTTCAGTCGGCGGAAGGACTCGCGGACTTCGCCGTAAATTGAAGTCCGGTGCACCGCAATAAGGGAGCTGATCGGATGACTGCACAGCGATTGCGAGAACGCCACCTCTTCTTCCGCGGCCGTCATTGCTGTGGCCATGTCCGGCGCACCGAAACGATCGATGAGTTGCCTTGCAAGGAGATCGATCAGGCTGCGGTAATCGTCCTCGGTCGCCGGAACGATCTGCGCCAGCGTCGACCAGCCCCAGGATTGCACCCCGAGGAACCCGCCGCGAAACGCCGCGCGCGCCTTGCCCTCGAGCTTCGCACCGTCGCAATCCCAGAAGCGGAAAGCACCGGAGACGGCCCATTCACCCGGCTCCGCCGCCACATCGAACACGAAGGTGTCGGAGGGATCGAGCGCGATGGTACGCAGGAGCTTCACAGCCGCGGCCCTCCGAGCGCCGGATCGAGCCACGAAGGCGTCGCCAGCGCCCGCACGAGGTCGCCACGTTCAATCTCGCCCGCCCCAACCCGGCGCGTGAGAAGATGGCCGCGATCGTCGATGCGCAGAACGGTCTGCCGTTCGCGGGGCATGCGGGAAAGATATTCTCGCGCCACGCCCTCAAAACCGCCCGCCTGCCAATCATCGAATGCCAGCATCAGGTGCCGAGCAAAGCTCTCCGTGATCTGCACCGCACCAGCCTCGCCAAAGCCTTCCTGTTCGAGCGCCGAAGCGAGCGGGTGAACACCCCGCTCGTCCTCGTTCATGGCAACCGTCCGGATCATCGCGCCGAAAACCATCCATGGTGGCGACGCGTCCTCGTCAGCCTCAGGAGGCCATCCCATCCGCCCACCGCCCACCAGCCCCCCATCGATCCTGACGGCGTCGGGCCAAACGATCGTGATCGGCTTGCTCGGCGGTGCGTAGGCACGCAAGGCATCGGTGAGGGCGACCATGCCGGCGTAGAACGCGCGCCGCGCCGTACGTAAGGGCTCGGCTGGCTCCAGCACCACGGCGAACTCCGCCAGATCAAAGCGGCCGACATAGACGAGCGTTCCGGCGCCGCTCTCCGGTGCAATGCGGCATGCGTGGGCAAAAGCGTCGCCACTCTCGCGCAGCCGCACCAATGTGAACGGCGGCGGCAGGTGGATCGGTTCCACCAGGGAAACGTGGCTGACTGGGATCGACGGCAGGCCGTCCTCCGCTTTCCTTTTCTTCCCGATGGATAAGTTCTATACGAGGCGAAGGGCCGGCGCGAGTCCGTCGTCGGTGCCGGATTGGCGGAGGGGTTAACCTGGAGCAGCCATCCAAGACCGTCCTGATCTGCTCGTGCGAAGACACGATGCGTCTCGACGCGGCCGCGATTCAGCGCGGATGTCCCAACTGCGAAATCAAAAGCTTTCATCATCTCTGCGGCGCCGAGCTCGATCACTTCCGCAGCGCAGCGGCCGCTGGCGGCGCATTGACGGTCGCCTGCACGCAGCAGGCCGCGCAGTTCACTGAGGAGGCCGGCGAGCGGCCTGATGCGATCAGCTTCGTCAACATCCGCGAAACGGCCGGCTGGTCGCGAGATGGCGCGCGCGCCGGCGCGAAAATGGCTGCCCTGCTCGCTTCCGCCTCCATCCCAGCGCCGGACTATCCGCTCGTCACTTTGTCGAGCGAGGGCGTGGTCCTGACCTACGGGCGCGATGAGGCCGCGATTGAAGCCGGCCGCCTGCTTGCCGATCACCTCGACGTGACGGTGATGCTGAAGCAGCTCGACGAGATCGTGCCGCCCGCTGCAACGGTCTTCCCGATCGTGAAGGGCACGATCCGCTCCGCAAAGGGACATTTCGGAGCGTTCGAGCTTGCGATCGACGATTACGCGCGCCCCCGCCCTTCTTCGCGCGATCGCTTCGTGCTGGACGCACCGCGAAGTGGGGTGACCTCGCGCTGCGATATCGTGCTCGACATTTCCGGTGGGATGCCATTGTTTCCTGCCCACGCGTTACGCGACGGCTATCTGCGCGCCGATCCGAGCGATCCCGCCGCCGTGCTTCGCGCCGTGCTGACCGCGCGAGACCTCGTCGGCAGCTTCGACAAGCCGAAATATGTCGACGTCACGCCCGCTCTTTGCGCCCATTCGCGTTCGAAGCGCACGGGGTGCCGGCGGTGCCTCGATCTCTGCCCCACTGGAGCGATCACGCCCGTCGGCGATCATGTCGCAATTGACCCGAACATCTGCGCGGGCTGCGGCCAATGCGCCGCCGCCTGCCCGACCGGCGCGGCATCTTATACGCTCCCGCCCGCTGATACGCAGCTTCAAAGAATTCGTGCCATGCTGCTGGCTTACCACAAGGCCGGTGGCACGAATGCGGTGCTACTCTTTCATGACAGCCCGCACGGCACGCCATTGATCGATGCCCTGGCGCGGCATGGCGATGGCCTGCCGGCAAACGTGCTCCCCTTTGCCATCAACGAACTCACGCAACTCGGGCTGGAGGCGATCGTCGGTGCCTTTGCCTATGGCGTATCGGCCATACGATTCCTGCTCCGCGCAAGACCACGCCACGATCTCACCGGACTGTCACAGACGATCGGCATGGCTGAAGCGATCCTTGGCGGCCTCGGCTTTGAGGGCCACCGCCTCGCCACCATCGAAACGGATGATCCCGACGCGCTCGGCGGGCATTTGGCTGCTATCGGCACACTGGCGGCCGTCGCGACGCCCGCGACCTTCAAAACCGTCGGCAAGCGGCGCGACCTTTTGCGGTTCGCCCTGAGCGAGTTGCATCGCGTGGCGCCGACGCCGGTCGACGTGATCGCCCTGCCCAAGGGTGCGCCGATCGGCGCAATCAGCGTCGATACCAGCGGCTGTACCCTATGCCTGTCTTGCGTCTCGGCCTGCCCGACCGGCGCGCTTCGCGACGATCCTGAGCGGCCAGTGCTGAAGTTCGTCGAGGACGCCTGCGTGCAATGCGGCCTGTGCCAGAGCACCTGTCCGGAGAAAGTCATCAGCCTCAAGCCGCAGATCGATTTCCGCGCGGCACGCGCCTCCGCCGTGATTATCAAGGAAGAGGAGCCCGCACTCTGCGTCCGCTGCGGTACCGCCTTCGGCGTCAAGAGCACGATCGACCGCATCGCAGCCAAGCTCGAGGGCCGGCACTGGATGTATCCGGCCGGCGACAAGCGGGTCGCAGCACTTAGGATGTGCGCAGACTGCCGCGTCATCGTCATGAGCGAACAGCAATTCGACCCGTTCAAGGGCGTTCCGGAACGAACGCCGCCGCGAACGACGGATGACTATCTACGCCAGCGCGATGGTAAGGATTAGACGAGCGAACATCTTCGCAGGGTCGGAAGGGGCAATCATTGCGACGTTGCGCGGCCCAAGAAGTCCGTCAACGCACGGCGGTCCTCGGCCGCGCCGATGCGCTGCTCCGGCATTTTGGTGCCGGGGGTGTAGGCATTCGGTCCAACCTCGAACAGTCGTGCGACCGTCTCCGGCGTCCAGACGATGTCCATGCTCTTCAGCGCGTCGGAGAAGCGATAGCCCGGCAGCGAAGCGATCTTGCGACCGTATAGTCGGGCAAGCGTCGGCCCCGCACGCTGAACATCCTTGTCCGACAGGGTGTGACAGGCCACACACGCCCGAAATACATCGGCGCCCCGATCGCCCGCATAGGCGGCGAGAGGATCGGCCGGCGTTCCCAAGAGGTTCGAACCAATGGGATCGCCGGTGCGGGCATTCCAGCGCCTGATCTTGCCGTCCGCGCCACCCGTCATCAGTGTTTCTCGATCCGGAAGGAAGGCGACCGACCATACCGGCAAGCCGGACACGACCAGCGTTCGTAGCAGGCTGCGCGACTTGCGATCTATGATCGCCACCGTGCCGCCGATGCCGGCCGCAGCAATCAACGTGCCGTCTTCCGATATCGTCAAGGCCGCCACCGCCGTGGGACCGGCCGCGACCTCGCCGCTCGGCTTGCCGTCTGTGGTCAGTATCCGCAGCGTGCCGTCGACCGCGCCCGTGACGATTTCACCATCCGGCGCCGCAGCAACGACGTTGAGCGGCGCCGGCAACGTCAAGACTTCAGGTTGGCCGTCCGGCAAATGCCAGATGCGCAAGGTGAGATCATAGCCGACGCTGAGAAGCGACTTGCCGTCCGGCGTGAAAGCGACACCGTTGACGTTCTGTGAATGACCTTCGAGCACGCGCGACGCGCCGTCCGACAGCGACCAGAGCCGCACCGTCCGATCCCATGAAGCCGATGCGAGAAGCGCCCCATCAGGGGACGCCGCAAGCGCCACGATTGGACCTCGATGTCCCTCAAACACCCGATCCGGCTGCTGCCGGCCAGGCATCCACACTGCAATTCGCGCATCGGCACCCGCTGTGATCATGCGGCCGTCCTTCAGAAAGGCGACGGCATTGACGGCGTCAGCATGATACCGCAGCACTTGCTGTGCCGTTTCGGTCTTCAGGGACCAGCGGATGGCTGCTGTGTCGAAGCTGCCGGACAAGAGGGCCTCGCCATCGGGGGAAATGGCAAGCGCCCGTACGGGGCCGCCATGTCCCACCATGTCGGCGTGCGCGGATGATAGCGCGAAGATGGCCCACAGGGCTGCGGCGCCGCCCGTGCAGAAAGGTAACCTCATCATCCGTCACCGGCTCTGGTCACGTTCACGGCCTCAAGATTGCCAGAAGCCCACGGAGATGAAAATCCGAACCCATTTACTTGGCTGGTGCCGTCGTCCTCTTGGACGATCCTTCAGGCGCGGCCTGCATTCCAGGCGGACTCTGACCTTGGGGACTTTCGGCGGGCGCACCACCCGAACCCGTATTGATTGGACCCGTCCAGCCTTGCGGTTGTGGTTGGCCCTTCTCCTCGGGCCGGGTTGGCGCCGCAGACGAATTGGTTTGTGGGGGTTCGGCGGAGGCGCGCTCGAACAGGCAGAGTGCTGCAAAGCACAAAATCGTCATCAGAAATTTCACGTTGGATCCTCCGAATGCCCGTACTAAACGGGGCGACACTGCATTCCGTTCCGGCGTGTGCGTCGCAACGGGCTGGCTTTGCGCATCCCGCTTGAATGCCGGTGATCCGGAGACTAATCTCCGACTGGCCACGTCAAGGATGACGGCATGCAGGGGCGAACGCGGCCATTTCTGCAGATGCTGGCGCGACTGCGCGCTTTGCGCGCGTTTGATGGATCGCAAGATCCCGATTCCCGAGACGCCTCGCCATTCCTGATCCTCGTTGCCGTCGTGCTTGCGCTTCTTCTTGCAATATTGGAAATCGACAGGAATGGCGCCGCACTTCAGTCCCTCGGCTTGATGGGTGATGCACTTTCCGTCGATGCGATGTTCAAGAGCCCGTAGGCGGCTTCTGCCTTGATACGATCAACGAGTTTGCTCGCGCCAAGCGGTGTCGTATAACAGCTTGACGTTTCGATCGAGGGAGGCTGCGGATGAAGGCTTTTCTTCTTGGCTGCGTCGCTGCAACGTTGATCGCGATTGTGGGGATGGTGATCTTGAATCGAATCCAGGAGCCAGTCGCGCAAGCGTTTGCCACAACCGGGGTACGTCTCTGAGACACCCATCTCAGGACCATGTTCAACATTCTTGGCGGCATGATCCCCGAGATCGGCAATCAAGCATGGCATGGGGCCAAGCAGCCTCCCATTCTCGAGGCCTTACGGCGTTCTGGTCGACGCTGCCCGCCGAGCACTGAACCAATAAATGCGAAAACAACCCCATGCACAGTAGAAGGCCCTTGTTTCCAAAGGACAATTTCCTGAGAAAAAAGTCCATGTCGCAGATGCTTTTGACACGTCGGGCAAAACAGGGGCATGATGTCATCATCGACGCGGATGTCGCCTCTGCGCCTCGATCCAAATTTCCGCGCCCTTGACCTGCACCGGATCGAGCCGCAACGGTGGGTTCGGCCAGCCCAGTGATCGCCCCATCACTCAAATCGAATGATGCCGCAACTCGGCTCAGCCTCGACGATATCACGGAGAAGGTTGGGTATGCCGCCCTCTACGCTCCGCGCTCCCAGGCGACGGTTGATCGGAATGCGGCAATCGTCCAGACGCAGCCTTGCAAGCGGATGCGGCGCGACGATGTCAATGCGGACCATTGAAAAGCGGCACGCTTCAATCAGCGCCGCCATCGACCCGGCCCGTAGTCGGCCAGGCGCAACGGGAGCTGCCGAAGAGTGTTTCGTAAGTTCACGACGGCAGCGTCCGGCCCGACGCTGCCTAACTCGATGCTCGTCCAAGCGTCGGCTGTCTAGGGTGTCCCCCGTTTTGCCTTTAGGACCACGGCGGCTCTTCGCTCGTCCCGGCCGCATCGTCATGGATCGTGACCCCCGCCGAACGCAACCCGGTTAGGAACACGGTTCTTACGGAGGCAGGATCGAATCCAATATCCTTGGCGTTTGGTGGATGCGCCTCGCTGCCCTTTAATCGGAGTGCCAAGTGCAAATGCTCGCAAAGGTGCTGAACGACAAGGTTGACCTGATCGTCAGTCATGATCCGCTCTTCCTGCTACCATTTTGCTACCCAACAGATAGCACACATGGAAATAGAGCGGTACGCGATTGGACCACCCCAAGGATCACCCCCCGCGAATGCCCATGGCCGGGCTCCAAATCTGCGCCAATCGGCGCAGACCTGAACTGACCAGCAGGCAACGAGAACGACGCTTTTGGCCCCAGAGCAGACCTCTGGCAGAGAGCCTCCCTTCGGCGGGTTGCTGTCACATGGCCGAGCCATGGCTAATGGCTCTCAACGCGCACTTATCTCCGAGCTCGACGCCGCACTGCCCCGACACATGGGACTCTTGAACGTTTGCCGTTGCTTCTTTCCAACGCCTTTTGCACCCGGGTGCTAAGGTTTCGAAGCTCTGCAAGTTGAGAATTGAGCGACCAGACACGTTGGTGCAGAATGACCATACGGTCGCAGACCCGATCACGACTACTCATTACGCGCCCCTGGAAGAAGGCAATTGCAAAAAAACGCTGACGTTGGGCCAAAAAATAAAAGGGACTTTCAAGTCAATGGTAGCATCGTTTCACGTACAAAATGTGAAGCGGCACACACATGCAGGAATGTATTCCACCGCCGCTCCCGGGCCGATTACCGAGGCGGCGGCTTTTAGAAGACGACCGGCTGTTTCGAGGGATCCTTGTGGGTGTCCAGGCTCTTGGCGGACTCCGCGACATCCGAAACGGGCAACGTGATGTCAGGCCGCCGGCCGATGACCGGCATTGTCGCCATAGGCCTCTCCCGATAGAGCCCGAGGCCTTCGGTCACAGCCAGGTCTTTGAAGCAGAACAAGGCAGGCGTCCTCGCTCGCGGGGTGCACCCGTCGGCATTCTCGATGATCACCTGAAAGGTCCGACGGCGAGAGCGCTGATCGCGCACGCGCGCGCCATTTCGGCGACCGCCAGCGGGCGATGACATCGCCACCCGACGCGCGGGTTGGTCGGAAGCCGACGAATCTCTGATCTAAATGGTGCGATGACGCTCGATAGATGCCAGATCAGGCGCTACTCCGAGGCCCGGCTCTTCGTCCAATTCAATCGTGCCTTCCCTCACGTTGAGGACCGGGCCGCAAAACAGATCGCGCAAGGGATTGTCGTTCGCGTCGACTTCCAGCCAGCCATTGCCTCCGATACCGGCGAGCAGGTGCGCGGATGCAAGCAAGCCAAGACCTCCGCCTAGATAGTGCGGGCAAAACGTCTTGCCCGCCTTCAGAATGTCGCGAGCCAGTGGAGCGCAGACACTCAGCCCGCCCCATTTCGCAATATCGGGCTGAACCACGCCGAGCACCTCTTCGGCCAGAACTTCCCTGAAACCCTCGGCGCTCGAAATGTTTTCGCCGGCGGCAATCGGCATCTTCGCTGCGGCGTGCAGCCTGCGCCATTCCTCGCGCGGCCGATCGGCGCGGATCGGCTCTTCCAACCAGCGCAGATCGAACTGGGCCAGCCGCGGCAGCATCTCCATCGCCTGCGTGACTGACCAGCCCTGATTGGCATCGGTAGCAAGCATACCGGGGCCGACGATCCGGCGCAGCGCCGCCAAATTGGCGAGGTCGGTCTCGGCGCCGAACCCGACCTTCAGCTTCAGCGCGCGATGGCCGCGCTCGAGCGCGGCCTCCGCCGTCTGCGCCGCACCGCCGGGATTGATGCCGCTGGCATAGACCTTGATCTTGCGCGACTGACCGCCGAGCAGCCGCCACAATGGCAGGCGCTGGCGGCGCGCGGAGAGATCCCACAGCGCGAGATCGATGCCCGCAATCGCCTGCGCGAACGGACCAGGTTCACCGCATTGAAGCGCCAGAACTTCGGTGCTTTTGGTCAGCGGCTCGAAGGCCTGGGCAGGACCCTCGAATTTGCGTCCGACGAGGCCGGGGGCGAGCACCTCGTTGACGAGCCGGGCGCGATGCTCCGCGCCTGGAGCCGGAAAGTTGCACCAGGCTTCGCCCCATCCCTCGACGCCGTCCTCGTCGACAGCGCGAACGAAGACGGCGGGACGGTCGAGCATCTTGCCGAACGACGTCACCACCGGCGTTGCCAGCGGATAGCGATAGCAGAACGCCTCGATCGCGCGGATGGTGAAGCTGTCAGTCGTCATGTTGCAGATCCTGCGGTCGAGATCGAAAAGCGGCGGGCGCCACTATCTCAACAGGCGCGCGCGAAGTCACCCGCCACGTGCTGCACCGCGAAACCATTTGCGCCGCAACATCCAAAATGAGACTGCCCGTCAAGCGGAACGAGGCGCCCGCGCATGCACCGCATGCGACTTCGGCTAGCCTTCCCGTCAAATCCGCCAGCCTTTCGAGCTGCGGGCGCCGCGCCGGTTGGCACGGCGACAAATCGACGGTACAGGGAGGAGCACAATGTCGAAATGCAGTGTGGGACTGCTGGCGCTGAGCAGCCTGTTTCTTTCAGGCGCCGCGATCGCTCAGGAGAAGATCAAGGTGGGCGTGACTGCGACGCTCGAAGGCACCTACACGGTGCTCGGCGAGGACGGCATGCGCGGCCACCAGACGGCCCTCAACGTGCTCGGCAAGAAGGTCGGCGACAAGGAACTCGAATTCATCGTCGCCTCGACCGACGCAACGCCCGACTCCGCCGTGCGCGCGGTGCGCAAGCTGATCGAACAGGACAAGGTGCAGATCCTGCTCTCACCGCTCTCTGGCGACGAGGGCATCGCGGTAAAGAATTTTGCAAAAACTCATCCCGAGCTGACCTTCATCAATGCGGCCTCCGGCGCCCAGGAAACGACTTATGTCGATCCGGCCCCGAACTTCTTCCGGTACAACATGGACGGCGCACAGTGGCAAGTCGGCCTCGGCAAATACGCCTATGACGAAAAGAAGTATCGCAAGATCGCGACCGTCGGCGAGGATTACTCCTTCATCTACACCCAGGTGTTCGGCCTTGTGCTCGAGTTCTGCGGTGCCGGCGGACAGGTCACCAACCGGCAATGGGTGCCGCTCGGAACGAAGGATTTCGCCTCGGTCATCGCCGCCCTGCCCGACGACGTCGACGCCATCTATCTCGGGCTCGGCGGCGCGGATGCCGTCAACTTTCTCAACCAGTATCAGCAGGCCGGCGGCAAGGCGCACCTGATGGGCGGTTCCATCATGATCGACCAGACCATCCTGTCGTCGAAGGGCAACGCCAAGAACGCGCTGATCGGCACCATTGCGGCGAGCGGCCAAGCCGATACCTGGGAGGATCCGGGCTGGCAGAAGTTCGTGAAGGCCTATCAGGACGCCTTCCCGCCCAACAAGCGCTTCCCGAGCCCGTCGCTGCTCGCGACCAACTATTATGATTCAACCATGGCGCTGATCCTTGCGCTGCGCCAAGTCAATGGCGACCTCTCCAACAACCAGGCGAAGTTCAAGGAAGCACTGGCGAAGATCGAGCTCGACGCGCCGAACGGCAAGATCAAGCTCGACTCCAATCGCCAGGCGATCGGCACCAACTTCGTCACCGAAGTCGTCGACGACGGCAAGGGCGCGCTGTTCAGCAAGGTCGTGAAGGTGATCCCGAACGTGAACCAGACGCTCGGCTATGATCCGGCCGTGTTCTCGAAGATCGGGCTGCCGAGCCGCACAGTACCGGAATGTAAGAAGTACTGACGCATCACGCCTGCACCGCGCTGGCGGAGAGCGACTTGCTGACGCGGTCGCTCTCCGCTCTTGCAATCTCGCCGGGGTTGTTGAACGCTGGCCGAAAAGACAAGAACATTCGGGAGGGGAAGGCATGAGCCGCGCGCTCGCCGTCTTCCACGGCCGGTTCGGCCGGGCGACGGTTTATCAGTTGAACCGCCCTTTCAATATCCACGCCCATCGTGAAGGTCATCTGATCTTCCATGTCGGCGGCATGCCGGCATGCATCGATGTCTCCAACGGGCATTATGATCTCACCGAATCCTCGGTCGTTGCCGTCAATCCGTGGGAGCCGCACAACTTCCTGCCGGCCGATGTCGACGGCGGCGCGATCTTCTTCGTGCTTTACGTCAACGCCGAATGGTTTGCGCCGGACGCATCCGGCTCCGACCGGTTGCGTTTCGGCCGCACCCAATTCAGGCGCACGCCTGCGCTCGACAAGCACATCAGGCGGACCGCCGCGCTCGTGTGCGGCGCACCATCGCTTTCCAGCCTCGATTCCGAGCTGAGGCGGCTGATCGACATCTGCTACGATGAAAGCTGGCAACAGGCCGAGATCGCGCGCGATCCGCGCGCCAATGGTGCCGTGACCGACTTCCGTGTGCGCAAATGCATCAGGCTGATGTCGGAGAGCCCCGGGGCCGAGATGGAGCTCGATAGGATCGCGCGGGAATCCGGTTTGTCTCGACCGCATTTCTACCGGCTGTTCCGCGTCCAGACCGGCGTCACGCCGAATCTCTATCTCAACACGCTGATCATGGAACAGGCGCTCGAAGCGCTGGTGGCGAGCGAGGCGCCGATCGCCGATATCGGCTTCGATCTCGGCTTCTCCTCGCAAAGCGGCTTCACCCGCTTCTTCGCCGCCAATGTCGGGATGGCCCCGACCGATTATCGTCGCGCGGCCAAAGTTTTGCGCACCTAGCCGCTGCGCGAAAAGATACTCACGATCAAACGTCCTCCTCGCAGCCCGGCTAGGATGTGGGCAACGCGATCTCGCTAGAGAATTGCGAGTCCAGGGAGGATGTTCGCCCATGGCAGGGCTCGCAGCCGATAACGGCTTGCACGCCGCCTCGTCCCACTTGCGGGGAGAGGGTTGGGGTGCACCCGCGCCGAAGCCCGTCATCGAGCGCGCCTTTGGCGCGACCCGTTGGACGCGACCGCTCCCCGGAAGCGGCAGGGTTATCGCATATGATCTCTTGGAGTGGTCTGAGCAAGCGCCTCGTCCTTCGAGACACCCGCTCCGCGGTCTCCTCAGGACGAGGCTAATTGGCATCCGGCCCGTTGAACCTGCTGCCGCACACTCCGCGCTCATCCTGAGGAGCCCGCCAAAGCGGGCGTCTCGAAGGATGGGCCGCAGGGAATCGCTTCCCATATGCGATTGCCCTGCCGCAAGCGGGGCGAGACCATGAGCCGCTTTGTCGAACGCCATCCCGTCTGGGCGCTGATCGTGATCATTGCCATTGCCGTCGTGCTTTGGCTGGTCTTCGCGGTCTGGCCGCCGGGCCTCGAAGAGGCGATCGGCCGCAAGCGCGTCTTCCTCAATGCCGTCTTCAACGGCATCACGCTCGGAGGGCTCTACTTCCTCGTCGCCAGCGGCTTCACGCTGATCTTCGGCCTGATGCGCAACGTCAACCTCGCGCATGGCTCGCTCTATCTGTTCGGCGGTTATGTCGGCTACGCCATCAGCGCCTCGACCGGCTCCTGGATCCTCAGCTTCATCGTCGCTTTCATCCTGACCGCCCTGGTCGGCGTCCTGCTCCAGTTGATCGTGTTCCGCCGGATGGAGGGACAGGATCTCAGGCAGACCATGGTGACGATCGGGCTTTCGATCGTATTCGCCGACCTCATGCTGTGGGCCTGCGGCGGCGACTTTTACCAGATCCAGACGCCGAATTGGCTGATCGGCCCGGTGGAGCTGCCGCTGATCACGGCGATCAAATCCTCAGGCGAGCCGGTCTATCTCAGATATCCGCTGGTGCGGCTCGTGATCTTCGCCGCTTCCGTGATCATCGGCGTGGCGATGTGGCTCGCGCTCAACCGCACCCGGATCGGCATGATCATTCGTGCCGGCGTCGATGATCGCGATATCCTTGCTGCGACCGGAGTGCGCATCCAGCTCGTCTTCGTGCTGGTGTTCGCCTTTGGCGCGGGACTTGCCGGCACCGCCGGCGTGGTCGGCGGCACGTTCCAGTCATTGTCGCCCGGCGAGGACATCCGCTTCCTGCTGGCGTCCCTCGTCGTCGTGATCGTCGGCGGCATGGGTTCGATCCCCGGCGCCGCACTCGGCGCACTGATCATCGGCCTCGCCGAACAGCTCGGCTCGGTCTACATCCCGACCTACGCCATCGTCGTGACCTTCCTGATCATGGTGCTGGTGCTGGCCATCCGGCCGCAAGGCCTATTGGCGAGGCGCTGAGATGTCGCTCGCCCACGATGCACGGCTTGCCGTACGCCCCGCCACAATGGCGCAGCGCCCGGCACGGACGTGGCCGGAGGTCAACAATCCCGCCGCCTGGATCGTCGCGGTCATTCTCCTGATCATGCCGCTGATCGCCAACGGCTTCTTTCTGATCGAGATCTTCGCCTCCACCTTGATCCTCGGCACCATGGCGCTGAGCCTGATGTTCCTCGCCGGCTATGGCGGCATGGTCAGCCTGATGCAGCTTACCATCGCGGGGGTTCGCGGCCTATATGGTCGCCGTGTTCGGCGTCAGCGGCAATGCCAATATCAGCCTGGGCTGGCCGTGGTGGCTCGCGGTGCCGATGGCGCTGACGCTGGCGACCGCTTTCGGCACGCTCGGCGGCGCGCTCGCGGTCCGCACCGAAGGCATCTACACCATCATGATCACGCTCGCGATCGGCGCGGCCTTCTACTATTTCACCAACCAGAACTGGGCGATCTTCAACGGCCATACCGGTATCAACACCGTGGCCACGCCGCACTTCTGGGGCGTGAACTGGCGCGCCGACATTCCCTTCTACTACGTCGTGCTCGCGGTCGCCGCGCTCTGCTATTTCGCAGTCGAATATCTCTCACGCGCGCCCTTCGGTCTTGCCCTCCAGGGCGTGCGTGACAATCCCAGGCGCATGGCTGCGCTCGGCTTCAACGTCAATGCGCACCGCGTCGCCGCCTATGCGTTCGCCTCGTTCGTGGCCGCGCTGGCCGGCGTGCTCCAGGTCTGGAACTACCGTCAGATCTCGCCGGGGTCGGTCAGCGTCGGAGCCTGCATCGACGTGCTGATCATCGCCGTTGTCGGCGGCATCACGCGCCCGATCGGTCCCTTCATCGGCGCGCTGATCTTCGTGCTACTGCGCACCTTCGCGCTCGACTTCCTGGTCAGGCTTGGCCTCGATGGCAACCGCTTCCGCCTGCTGATCGGGCTCGGCTTCCTCGCCATCGTGTTCTGGTCCTCGGACGGCGTCATCGGCCTATGGCAGCGATGGCGCCAGCGTCAGCGCCGCGGCGCGGACCGTTCCGGCGGAGGGCGCCGTGATGGATAGCGTCGCTCAACGCCTCTCCGCCGTGGGCGCCGGCGCTGCGCTGGAGCTCCGCGGCGTGACGCGCCTGTTCGGCGCGCTGGCGGCGCTGACGGACGTCACCATCACGGTGCGTCCGGGTGAGCGGCGCGCGGTGCTCGGTTCGAACGGCGCCGGCAAGACCACGCTGTTCAATTGCATCACCGGCGACTTCCCGCCCTCCTCCGGCACCATCCGCTTCTTCGGCGAGGACGTCACGCACTTCCCGCCTTATGAACGCATCCGGCGCGGATTGCGGCGGACCTATCAGATCTCGGCGCTGTTCCCCGGCCTCACCGTGCAGGACAACGTCTATCTCGCCTGCCGCGGCGTCTCGCGCGGACGCTTCTCGTTTCTGCGTCCGGGACAGAACGACGCCCTGATGCATGCGGCGGACAATCTCGTCCAGGCCGTGCATCTTTCGGCCGTGAAGGACCAGCGCGTGGCCGAGCTCGCGCATGGCCAGCAGCGCCAGCTCGAGATCGCGCTCGCGCTCGCGGGCGCCCCGCGCTTTGTCCTGTTCGACGAACCGGCCGCCGGCTTGTCGCCGACCGAACGGGCCGAGCTGATCGAGATCCTGACCTCGCTGCCCGCGCATATCGGCTACATCATCATCGAGCACGACATGGATGTCGCTTTACGCGTCGTCGAGAGCGTCACGATGATGCACAACGGCCGCATCTTCAAGGAAGGCCTGCCGCAGGAGATCCAGTCCGATCCCGAGGTGCAGGAGCTCTACCTCGGAGGCGGTCATGAATGAGGTCCGCCGCAGCAAGGCCGCGCTCGAGGTCCGCGGCCTCGATGTCTACTATGGCCACTCGCACGCCCTGCAAGGCGTCGATCTCACACTGGAGAACGGTGTGTTCTCCGTCGTCGGCCGCAACGGCATGGGCAAGACCACGCTGTGCAAGGCGATCATGGGTCTGGTAGGCGTGAGCGGCGGCTCGATCCGCGTTCGTGGCGACGACATCACGCGGCGGCCTCCGGCCCAGATCGCCCGGCTCGGCGTCGGCTATGTGCCGCAAGGACGCCGGCTCTGGCGCTCGCTCAGCGTCGACGAGCATTTGCGGCTGGCCGGCGGCCTGCGGCCCGGCGCCTGGACTGTCGATCGCATCTACGAGACCTTCCCGCGACTCGCCGAGCGCAAGGATCACGGCGGCGGCCAGCTCTCCGGCGGCGAGCAGCAGATGCTCGCCATCTCTCGCGCGCTACTCACCAATCCGCATCTCCTGATCATGGACGAGCCGACCGAAGGGCTCGCGCCCGTCATCGTGGCGCAGGTCGAGGAGATGCTGCTGCGGCTCGGTGAGGACGGCGACATGTCCGTGCTCGTGATCGAGCAGAATATCGGCGTCGCCACCGCGATCTCGCGCAACGTCGCGATCATGGTCAACGGCCGCATCAACCGCATCATCGACTCCGCCCGCCTCGCCGCCGACCGCGAGCTCCAGCAGCGCCTGCTCGGCGTCGGGCTTCACGCCGAGCTCGAGCCGGATATCGACGTCGCCGCGCCCGGTGTCGAAGCCAGGCCGGCGCCGGCGCCACGCCGCGAGGGACCGATCCGCATCTACATCTCCAACCCGACGCTCCCGACCCGATGGTCGCAACCGGTACCGATCGCCCGCATCGAAGCTGCTGCGCGAACGGTCTCGACGCAAGTCACCCGGCTCGAAGAGACGACGCGGCGCAAGCGCGAGCCGGTGACGACGCAGGCCGCCGGCCCGCCTGTGGCGTTGGTCGTCGGCACGCTCGACACCAAGGGCGTTGAGCTGCGCTTCATCCGCGACATCATCGCAGAAAGCGGCCTGCGCACGCGGCTAGTCGATGTTTCCACGAGTGGCAAGCATTCGTCGTGCGATGTCTCCGCGCAGGAGATCGCCCTGAACCACAGCCGTGGCGGCGCAGCGGTGTTCGGCGCCGATCGTGGCGCCGCCGTGACCGCGATGGCCGATGCCTTCGCCAACTGGCTGCGGCGCCAGGGCAATGTCGTCGGAGTGATCTCGGCCGGCGGCTCGGGCGCAGCGTCTCTGGTCGCCCCGGGGATGCGCACGCTACCCGTCGGCGTACCCAAGCTGATCATCTCCTCCGTCGCCTCGGGCGATGTCGGGCCCTATGTCGGTCCCGCCGACATCACGATGATGTACTCGGTCACCGACGTGCAGGGGCTGAACTCGATCTCGCGGGCGGTGCTGGCCAACGGCGCCAACGCGCTCGCCGGCATGGTCAAGGCGCGGCTCGATGCCCGCGCCGCAGCGGCGCGCGAGGCCGGCGGCCTGCCAGCGGTCGGTATTACCATGTTCGGCGTCACCACGCCGGCCGTTCAGAAGATCGCGGCCGAGTTGCGTGATGATTTCGAATGCCTGGTGTTCCATGCCACCGGCGTCGGCGGACGCTCGATGGAGAAGCTCGTCGAGTCCGGCCAGCTCGCCGGAATCATCGACCTCACGACGACCGAGATCTGCGATCTGCTCATGGGCGGCGTGTTTCCTGCGACCGAAGATCGCTTCGGCGCGATCATCCGCAGCCGCGTTCCCTATGTCGGCTCGGTCGGCGCGCTCGACATGGTCAATTTTGGCGCGCCCGAGACTATTCCCGAACGCTACCGCGGCCGCAAGTTTCACGTCCACAATCCGCAAGTGACGCTGATGCGGACAACGGCCGAAGAGAACGAGCGCATGGGCCGCTGGATCGCTGAGCGGCTCAATCAGATGGATGGCCCTGTACGCTTTTTCCTGCCCGAGGGCGGCGTGTCCGCCCTCGATGCGCGGGGCCAGCCGTTCTGGGATCCAGACGCCGACACCGCGCTATTTCGCACGCTGGAGCGCACGGTGCGGCAGACCGGCAACCGCCAGCTCATCCGCGTGCCCAAGAACATCAACGATCCCGAGTTCGCCGCCGCCATTGTCAGTGCGTTCCGAACCCTGTTCGGCCGTACCAAGGTGCGCCGAAGAGTAGCGAGGTGACCGATGGCGAGGTTTGAACGCGCAGCGCTCCTGGAGACCTTTCGCGACATGGCAAGGCGCGGTGAGCCGATCGTCGGCGGCGGCGCCGGCACCGGTCTATCAGCCAAGTGCGAGGAAGCCGGCGGCGTTGATCTCATCGTCATCTACAATTCGGGCCGCTATCGGATGGCCGGCCGCGGCTCGCTCGCGGGTCTGATGGCTTACGGCGATGCCAACGCCATCGTCGTCGAAATGGCGAACGAAGTGCTGCCCGTGGTCACCAGGACGCCGGTGCTGGCGGGCGTCAACGGCACCGATCCATTCCGCGACATGGACGTGTTTCTCGACCAGTTGAAGGCGCTCGGGTTTGCCGGCGTGCAGAACTTTCCGACCGTCGGCCTGATCGACGGCGTCTTCCGCGCCAATCTCGAAGAGACCGGCATGTCCTATGCGCTGGAGATCGACATGATCGCCAAGGCGCACGACAAGGACATGCTGACCACGCCCTACGTGTTCAGCGAGAAGGAGGCCGCCGCAATGGCGATCGCCGGCGCCGACATCATCGTTTGTCACATGGGCCTGACCACCGGCGGCACCATCGGCGCGCAGACCGCACTGAAGCTCGAGGATTGTCCCGCGCAGATCGACATCTGGGCGTCCGCTGCGCTCAGTGTCAATCCGGACATTCTGGTGCTGGCTCACGGCGGCCCGATCGCGGATCCCGCCGATGCCGATTTCATCATGAAGAACACCCGCCATTGCCACGGCTTCTACGGGGCGTCCTCGATGGAGCGACTGCCCGTGGAGCGGGCGCTGACGGAGCAGGTGCGTCAATTCAAGGCGATCGGCGCGCGGTAACGCCGAAGGTACGAGGGAGGGAAAGATGTCGGGGATTCTCGTCGGTGAATTGATCCTCTGGCTGATCGTCGCGATCGTCGTGATCGTGGTTGGCGTCTACATCGTCAACTGGCTGTACCACCGCTCCTCGAAGGAGACCTCGTTCGTCCGGACCGGCTTCCTCGGCGAACGCGTGGTCATCGATGGCGGCGCCTTCGTGCTGCCGTTCATCCACGACTACACGCCGGTCAACATGAACGTGCTGCCGATGGGCATCGTCCGCTCCAAGCAGGACGCCGTGATCACCCGCGACCGCATGCGCGTCGACATCGAGGCCGACTTCTATGTCCGGGTCCAGCCGACCCGCGAAGCGGTCTCGATCGCGGCGGCGACGCTCGGCCGCCGCACCATGGAGCCCGAGCAGCTCCATGCGCTGCTGGCCGGCAAATTCATATCCGCGATCCGCTCGGTCGCCTCCGAAATGACCATGGAGGAAATGCACGAGCGGCGCGGCGACTATGTCGCACGCCTCAAGACCAATGCATCCGAAGCCCTCGCCCAGAATGGTCTCGAGCTAGAATCGGTCGCGATCACTGATCTCGATCAGACCGACCTGGAGTTCTTCAACCCGTCGAACCGGTTCGACGCCGAAGGCCTGACCCGCCTGATGGAGGATATCGAGGCCAAGCGAAAGCTGCGCAACGATATCGAGCAGGACTCGATGATCAAGATCCGCTCGCGCAATCTGGAAGCCGAGCGGCAGGCGCTCGAGATCGAGCGCGAGAGCGAGACCGCGCGCCTCGAGCAGGAGCGCGACATCGAGATGCGCCGCGCCCTTCAGCGCACCGAGGTTGCCCGCGAACGCGCGCTCCGCGAGACCGAGGCCGAACAGGCGCAGATTTCTGCGCGGGAGGCCATCGAGCGCGCGCGCATCGCCAATGATCAGGCGATCGCGGAGGCCCGCATCGCCTCCGAGCGGGAGACCCGGCAGAAGGAGATCGAGCGCACCCGTACCATCGAGGAGAAGGAACTGCTGGCGCGCGAGGAGATCGAGAAGACCCGGATCGCCAACCAGCGCTCGATCGACACCACCCGCATCGCTTCGGAGCGCGAGGTACGCCAACGCGAGATCGAGCGGATGCGCACGGTCGAGGAAGCCGAGATCGCCGCGCGCGAGGCGATCGAGAAGGCGCGGATCCAGCAGGATCGCGTCGTGACCGACGCCCGCATCGCCAACGACGAGGAGACGAGGCGCCGCGAGATCGAGCGCACGCGTGCCGTGGAAGAGGCAGAGATTGCCGCGCGCGAAGCCACCGAAAAGGCCCGCATCGCCCAGACCATGACGGTCAATGTCGAGCGCATCTCCTCGGACGAGCGCACCCGCGCGCTGGAGATCCAGCAGGTGCGAACAATCCAGGAGGCCGAGATCGAGGCTCAACGCGCGGTCGAGGCGGCCCGCATCGCCCGCGAGCGGACGCTCGCGGCAGAGCGCATCGCCGCCGAACAGAACACACGGCAACTCGAGATCGAGCGCAACCAGGCACTCGACGTCGCCGGCATCGCAGCGCGAGAAGCCACGGAGGCCACGCGCATCGCGCAGGAGGAGCGCGTGCGCTCGCTTGAGATCGCCCGCAACCGCGCCGTCGAGGAAGCTGATATCGCCTCGCGCGAGGCGATCGAGGCGGCCCGCATCGCCCAGGAGAAGGCGGTTGCGGCCGAGCGCATCCAGGCCGAGCGCGAAACCCGCGCACTGGAGATCGAACGGACCGGCGTCTTGGAGGCGGCCGAGCTGAAGCGGCGTGACGCGATCGAGCGCCAGCGTATCACGGTGGATCTGGCGCTCGAGGCCGAACGGATCAATTCCTCCAAGAAGCGCGAGGTGCTCAACATCGAGCAGAAGAAGGCGATCGAGATCGCCGACGAGGACCGCGTCATCGCGCTGTCCACCAAGAAGTCCGAGCGGATCGACGCCGATCGCCAGGTCCGGCAGGCAGAGATCGTCGCACGCAAGGAGGTCGAGACCACCGACGTCTCGCGCGAGCAGGCGCTGGAAGCCGCCCGGATCGAGCGGCGTCGCGCCATCGAGCAGCTCGAGGTTGCTCGGGTGCAATCCTTGCAGGAAGCCGAGATTGCCGCGCGCGAGGAAGTCGAGCGCGCGCGCATCTCCTCCGACCGCGGCCTCGACGAAGCCCGGATCGGCCGCGAACGCGAGCTGCGCAAGCTCGAAATCAATCGCGAGAAGGAGGTCGAGACCGTGCTGATGGAGAAGGCGATCGCAATCCACACGAAGTCGCTGGAGGAATCCGCAGCCAAAGCATCAGCCGAGGAAGCGCGGATGCGCGCCACAGAAGCCACCGAGCGGGTCATCACCGCTCGCGAGAACGAGATTGCCAAGCGTCGCAAGGGCGTAGAAATTCTCATCGCCGAGAAGCAGGCCGAGGAGACACGGATCGCCGCCGAGGCCGAGCGCGTGCGCGCGGCCGTGGAAGCGGAAGCGCAGCGATTGCTCAACGAGGCCGAGAACGTTCTCACCGACCAGGCGCGCTACTCCCTCTTCCGCAGAAAACTGCTCGACCGCATCGAGGGCATCGTACGCGAGAGCGTCAAGCCGATGGAGAAGATCGAGGGCATCCGCATCCTCCAGGTCGATGGCCTCAACGGCAATGGCCACGGAAACGGCAATGGCGGCCGCAGCGCCACCGACGAGGTGATCGATTCGGCGCTGCGCTACCGCGTTCAGGCGCCGCTGATCGACTCGATCCTGTCGGACATCGGCGTCGAGGGCGGCAGTCTCGCAAAAATGCCGGGCCTGATCCGCGAGGCGCGCGACATGCAGGGCATCAGGGATTCCGCGCGCAAGAGTGGCGGCGACAAGCCGGCCTCCCCGCCTGCGGCCGAAGGCGGCGAGCCGCCGGCCGAGCGCGGGCCGAGAAAGAAGAGCTGAGGTCTGATCCATGGCCCGCGTCTATGTCTCCACCGTCGTCAACGCCCGCAACGACCGCGTCTGGGCGCGGGTGCGCGATTTCAACGGCCTGCCGAACTGGCATCCGGCCATCGCCGAAAGCCGGATCGAGGGTGGCGAACCCGCCGACAAGATCGGCTGCGTCAGGGATTTCCGCCTGCGCAACGGCGACCGCATTCGCGAGAAGCTCCTGGGCCTATCCGACTACGACATGTTCTGCACCTACTCGATCCTGGAATCGCCGATGGGCGTCGAGAACTACGTCGCGACCTTGCGGCTGACGCCCGTCACCGACGGCGACCAGACCTTTGTGGAATGGACCGCCGAATTCGACTGCGCGCCGGAGCGCGAGACCGAGCTCGTCAGCAACATCGGCGGCGGCGTGTTCCAGGGCGGCTTCGACGCCTTGAAACGCGTGTTCGGAGGTTAGCCGTGCCGCATATCGTCAAGAGCACGATCCTGAGCGCACCGACCGATGCGGTGTGGGACCTGCTGCGGGATTTCAACGGCCACGACCGCTGGCATCCGGCGGTTGCGACCTCCTCGATCGAACGCGCTCAGGCCTCCGACAAGATCGGCTGTATCAGGCGCTTCAAGCTCAAGGATGGCTCCGAGCTGCGCGAGCAGTTGCTGGCGCTGTCCGACCTCGAACAGACCTTCAGCTATTGCCTGCTCGATACCCCGATCCCGATGTTCAATTACGTCGCCCATGTCCGACTGCTCCCGGTGACCGATGGCGACCGCACCTTCTGGAATTGGGAATCGCGCTTCACCACCAAGCCCGAGGATAGGGACCGCATCACCCACATGGTCGCGGAAGACATCTACCAGGCGGGATTCGAGGCGATCCGCCGCCATCTGAAGGAGGCCGCCTAACCATGGCTGTGACCGTAAAGACCTTTGCCAGCGCCAGCGAAGCGGCCGGGGCCATATCCTCGGACCGCAGCGCGCGCTATCTCGGCGGCGGCACGCTGGTGATGCGGGCATTGAACGAGGGCGACGTCTCGATATCGACCATCGTTCGCGCCAGTGACCAGGCGCTGAGCCGGATCGATGCGTCCGGCCCACGCATCACGCTCGGTGCCGGCGTCACTTTCGCGAGAATTCTCGGCGAGCGGGACCTCGCTTTCCTGCACGCGCCCGCCCGTTCGATCGGCGGGCCCGCCGTGCGCAACATGGGCACCGTCGGCGGCAATCTGTTCGCGCCCAACCCTTACGGCGATTTCACCGTGGCGCTGCTGGCGCTCGACGCCACAGTCGCGCTGCAAGGCGGCTTCGGCGCCCGCGACATCGCGATCGAGGAGTTCCTGCAATCGCGCGAGCGGCAATCCGGTGCGTTAGTCCTCTCGGTCTCCTGCACCCGGCCGGCCAACGCCGAGGCCTTTCGCTATCGCAAAGTTGCCCGCATCAAGCCGAAGGGCGGCTCGGTCATCACGCTGGCCGCACATCTGCCGGTCAGCGGCGGGCGCATCGCCGGTGCTCGCATTGCGCTCGGCTCGATGGCGGCGACCCAGATCCGCGCCAAGGCCGCCGAACGTGCCCTCGAAGGACGCACGCTCGATACCGCGAACATCAATGCAGCCGCCTCTACCGCAATCGAGGGCACATCGCCCGCGGACAACGCGCTCGGCAGCGCCTGGTATCGCCGCGAGATCGTCGGCGTCCATCTCCGCCGTTTGCTGTCCGGTCAGGAATAGACAAGGACCAACATGTCCAAGACGCCTCTGCAATTTCGTCACAACGGCCGCGACGTCGCCATCTTCGTCGATGGCGGCGCCAACTTGCTGGTCGCCTTGCGCGAGCTGGTCGGTGACATGACGCCTAAGTTCGGCTGCGGCCAGGGCGGCTGCGGCACCTGCAGCGTGCTGATCGACGGAGAACTCCACCTCTCCTGTCTGACGCTCGCCGAGACCGTCGCGGGCCACTCCGTCGAAACGCTCGACGGCCTCAAGCAGGGTCCGAACCTGCACCCGCTCCAGCGCGCCTTTGCCGACAATTTTGCCGCCCAATGCGGCTATTGCACGCCGGGCATGCTGATGGCCGCGAAGGCGCTGCTCGACCGCAATCCGTCCCCGAGCCGGGCCGACGTG
Organism: Bradyrhizobium sp. 164; assembly: GCF_023073715.1. Taxonomy (GTDB): domain Bacteria; phylum Pseudomonadota; class Alphaproteobacteria; order Rhizobiales; family Xanthobacteraceae; genus Bradyrhizobium. The sequence goes on along the minus strand of NZ_JADPKA010000026.1, from coordinate 227,779 downwards.
ATCGAGGCGATCTCCGGCAACATCTGCCGCTGCACCGGATACGAGCCGATCATCAATGCCATCCTCGCCGCCGCCGGCGGCCGGGCCAGCGCCTGAGGTCAGATCATGCTGGAACTACGCAAGGACATCTTCGCCGACGAGCGCGACGACAATCTCAAGGAGATCGGCAAGGGCACGCAGCGCCAGGACATGCTCGGCCACATCACGGGGACGTCGAGCTATTTCAACGACCATAAGCTCCAGGGCATGCTGCACTTGAAGGTCGTTCGCTCGACTCAGGCCCATGCTAAGCTGCGCCGCATCGATACCACGGACGCAGAACGCTCAGCCGGCGTGCGCCGGATCATTCGCGGCACTGACGTGCCGGTCAATCTCAACACGCTGCTGAGCCTGATCAATTTCGGCAAGGACGACGAGCCATCACTGGCCGTCGACAAGGTCCGCTACAAGGGCGAGCCGATCCTCGCCATCGTCGCCGACAGCGAGCGTGAGGCGTTCGAGGCCATTGCAAAAGTGCGGATCGACTATGAGCCGCTACCGACCGTGTTCGACGTCGAGGATGCCCTCAAGCCGGGCGCGCCCGTGGTCAACGAGACCTATCCGAAGAACGCCTTCATCTATCACGACGTCTACGATCACCAGCGCCTGCGGTTCGGCGATGCCGATGCGGCACTCGCGAACGCCGACCACGTCCTCGAACAGCGCTACCAGATGTCGCCGATCGAGCACGCGCCGACCGAGACCAATGGCGCGATTGCCGCGCCCGACACCAACGGCCGCTACGTCGTCTACACCTCGACCCAGGCGCTGTTCTTCTCGGTCGATACCTGCGCCAAGATTTTGGACGTGCCTTCCAACACCTTCCACTTCATCGGTGGCACGGTCGGCGGCGGCTTTGGCGGCAAGGTGGATACCCTGACCGAGCCGCTCGCGATCCTCGGCGCCATGCTGACCGGACGGCCCGTGCGCTACGTGTTCGGTCGCGAGGAGGAGATGCAGTACGGCCCGCCGCGCGGCGCCGAGCGCATCTACATCAAGGACGGCGTGATGCGCGACGGCCGCATCGTCGCCCGAAAGATCCGTGCCTATTTCGACAGCGGCGCCTATACGCGGCTCTCTAGCTACGCCGCGGTGAAATGCGCCGCGCATTTGCCGGGCCCCTATACCATCCCGAACGTTTATGGCGACGTCTACTGCGTCTTCACCAATCGCACGCCGGCGACCGCCATGCGCGGCTTCGGCGTCACCGCGATGGACTTTGCCATCGAATGCCAGATGGACAAGCTCGCAAACCTCGTCGGCATGGACCCAATGGAGTTCCGGATTCTGAACGCCTATCGCGACGGTGACATGAAGGCGCATCGGCGCGAGGCCAAGAACACGGCGCTGATCGAATGCGTTCAGGTCGCCGCCGAAAAGGCCAAATGGCCGATCCGCGACGAGTTCAGGCGCGCCTCCTCGCGCAAGGATGGTGGCGGCAGCCGCGCCGCGATTCCGCCGACGCCGACGGATGTGCGCGCGCGGCCGGCCGCGCCCGCCCAGCAGCGCACGACCTATGACCGCGCACCCGTGACCGCGACAAGAGAGCCGCCGCGCGAACCGCCACCGCCGACACCGCCGCCTCCTCCGCCCCGCCCGGCGGCACCATCGCACGGCGCCACCCGCTTCTCTTCCGTGTTCGGGACCAGGAGGCGCTAGATGACCAGACATCGCGGACGCGGCATGGCGTCGATCAACTATCCCATCGGCATGAACCTCGGCGGCGATCCCAGCCAGGCGCTGGTTCACTCCAATCCCAGCGGCAAGTTCACAGTGGCGCTGTCGTCGATCGATCTCGGCCAGGGCATGAAATCGGTGACGCGGCAGATTTGCGCTGAGACGCTGGGCGTGCCGGTCGAGGACGTCTACGTCGACACCGCGGATTCCGACACCGGCCCGCATTGCATGGGTTCGTTCGCCTCGCGCGGCACTCACCGCGTCGGTAACGCCGTGATGGCTGCAGCCCGCGAAGCCCGCGGCGTGATGATGGAGGCTGCGGCCGAGGAGCTGGAGGTCAACGCCGCCGACCTCGAGACAGACGGGCGCGGCAACATCCATGTCAAAGGCGCGCCGCATCGCTCGATCTCGACCAAGGATGTCGCGATCGCCGCGCAATTCAAGCAGGGCAAGACCATCTCCGGCCGGGGAATATTCCTGGTACCGCTGTCCGATGTCGACCCCGAAACCGGAGAGATGTCGCCGGCAACCTGCTATGCCCATGCCTGCCTGGTCGCCGAGGTCGAGGTCGACGACGAGACCGGTGAGGTCGCGATGGTCCGGATGGACTCCGCCTATGAGCTCGGCCGCGCGCTCAACCCGCGGCTGGTCGAGCAGCAGCTCGTAGGCGGCGCCTGGATGGGCGTCAGCCACGCGCTCTACGAGACGCCCGAGCCTTACTATCCCGACCCCGCTCACGGCCCGCGCGACTTCGTCGAATATCTGATGCCCGGCCCCGGCGATATCTGCCCGCACGATATCGCGGTGCTGGAACGCCCTGCTCCCGATGGTCCCTTCGGCGCCAAGGGTCCCGGCGAGATGTGCGCCAACCCGGTGCTGCCGGCCGTGGCGAATGCGATCTTCAACGCGGTCGGCGTGCGCATCGACGATCTCCCGATTACGCCCGAGAAAGTGCTGCGCGCGATCAAGGCCCAGGGCGGCGCACGGCCGCAGGCGCGACGCTAGAGGATTGGCCGTGGCGGTTCGCAGCAACATCGTCGGAATCGACAGCCCACAAGCGCTGGAGAAGGCGCTGCGCGCAGCCTATTACCTCGCCGACGAGGGACTGGCCACCGCCGCCTATCTCGGGCTCGCGCTCGGCAAGCCGCTGCTGCTGGAAGGAGCGCCCGGCGTCGGCAAGACGGAGGCTGCAAAGGCGATCGCTGCCGTGCTCGGCCGCCGGCTCATCCGCCTGCAATGCTATGAGGGCATCGACGCGTCGGCCGCACTCTATGAGTGGAACTACCCGCGCCAGATGCTCGCGATCCGCCAGGCCGGCGACGAGAGCATCGACATCTATGGCGAGACGTTCCTGATCGAGCGGCCGATGCTGGCCGCGCTGCGCGCACCCGATTCCACCGTTCTGCTGATTGACGAAATCGATCGCGCCGATCAGGAGTTCGAGGCCTTCCTGCTCGAATTCCTCTCCGACTTCCAGATCTCGATCCCCGAGCGCGGCACGGTACGCGCGGCGGAGCGACCCGTGGTCGTGCTGACATCGAACCGGACACGCGACCTGCACGAAGCGCTGCGCCGCCGCTGCGTCTATCACTGGATCGACTATCCCACCGCCGAGCGCGAAGCCCGCATCATCATGATGCGCGCCTCGAGCGTCGCCGAGGCCACGGCACGCGCGGTCGTCGCGACCGTCGAACGGCTGCGGCGCGAGCCGCTCAGCAAGGCACCGGGCATCGCTGAGGCCGTCGATTGGGCCGAGGCCGCGACGCTCCTTCACGAGGGCGGCGCGCGCTGGCCCGATGCGTTCAAGCGCTCGATCGGCGTGGCGCTGAAGGACGAAGAAGACCTGCATTTCATTTCGCCGCGGCTCGACGCCATGCTCGCGGAGGCGACCGCATGAGCACCGAGCCGCAGCTCCCGCGCGCCGCGCGCGTGTTCGTCGCCTTCGTCCCGCTGCTGCGCGCGAATGGCTTTGCCGTGGCGCCGGAGCAGACCACGACGTTCCTGGCGGCCATCGAGCTGCTCGGCCCTGATAGCATCGAGGATATCAGACAAGCTGCACTGGCGACGCTAGCTCCGCCGCCCGATCGTCGTGCCACCTTCGACCGGCTGTTCGATCTCCACTTCCGCGGCAGCGAGACGATTGCGCGCGATGACGAGGGCGAGGACGACGAGACGGTTCGCCTCCAGGAAGAGGGCCGCGGCGACGAGGAGCCCCTGCTCTCCGACGAGGCGAGCGAGTCCGGCCTCACCGCGACCCGAAGCGAGGCGCTGGTCGAGCGCCGCTTTGGGGTGAGTTCGACAACGGACGCGCTACGCCGCCTGGCGCGCGAGGCGTCGCGACGTCTGCCGCGACGGCGTGGCCACCGGCGCATGCGCGCCCGCCGCGGACCATTTGCCGACCTCCGCCGCACCTTGCGCGACACCGTCCGCAGCGACGGCGAGATCTTGCGGCTCGGTCACCTCAAGCGGCGGCAGCGGTCACGCAAGATATTGCTGCTGATCGACGTGTCCGGCTCCATGAAGACTCGCACTGAGGAGAACATGAAGCTCGCGCATGCGCTGGTGCAGGCGGCACCCAATGTCGAGGTCTTCACCTTCGGTACGCGGCTGACGCGGGTCACCCGCCCCTTACGACTGAAGCGTCGCGAGCAGGCATTGAACGCAGCCGCTCATCTCGTCAGCGACTGGGATGGTGGCACCCGCATTGGCGATGCGCTGCAAGCCTTCCTCGCCGTGCCACGGTTCGGCGGCTATGCGCGTGGCGCCGCTGTGGTGATCGTCTCCGATGGACTCGAGCGCGGTGAAGGCGACGCACTTCGCGACGCCGTCGCGAAACTATCGCGGCGGTCCTGGCGCTTGAGCTGGCTGACGCCGCTCGCCACAAGCCCGGCCTTCCGCCCGCAGACCGAAGCGCTCATTGCCATCGAGCGCTTCGTCGATGATCTCGTGGATGGCGGCTCGAGCGCGTCGATCGTCGCGCACATTCTGGCGTTGGGACGAAGGAGAGCGGCGTGACCAATATTGTCGACGGCCATCATCACATCTGGCGGCAGGCCGACCTGCCCTGGCTGATCGGTCCGATGCAGCCGCGAATCTTCGGCCCCTACGAGTCGATACGGCGCGATTATCCGATCCAGGAATATCTCGACGACATCGAGGGCACCAGCGTCACCCGCTCGGTCTATGTGCAGACCAACTGGGCCAACGACCGCTTCGAGGACGAGGCCGCCTGGGTGCAGCAGGCCGCCGACGAACACGGCTGGCCGCACGCGATCATCGCCTACGCCAATTTCGCGGTCGAGGACGTTCGTCCCCAGCTCGATCGTCTCAAGCGCTATCCGCTCGTGCGCGGCGTACGCATGCAACTGCATTGGCACGAGAACCCGCGCTACCGCTTTGCAGCCCGCCCCGATCTCTGCGCAGATCCAATAATCCGCCGCAACGTCGCGCATCTCGCCGACTATGGCTGGAGCTTCGACCTGCAGGTGTTCACGCCGCAGATGCCGGAGGCAGCGGAGCTGGCCGACGCTTGTCCAAAGGTGACTTTCATCCTCCAGCATGCCGGCATGCTGGAGGACCTCTCGGCGGCAGGCCGCGCCGCCTGGCGCGCCGGCATGGCGCGGCTTGCGGCCTGCCCGAACGTAGTCTCAAAGCTCTCCGGGCTCGGCACCTTCATCCATCGCAACGATCCCGCGCACATCGCTGCCGTTCTCGCCGACACCGTTGCGATTTTCGGTGCCGAGCGCTGCCTGTTCGGCTCCAATTTCCCGATCGAGAAATTGTGGACCAGCTATCGCGAGCTCGTCGACGCGTTTTGCGCGGCAGCCGCACCGCTGAGCACCGAACAACAGGACGCGATCTTTCGGGCGACCGCTACGCGCGTCTATCGGCTTTGACAGACAAGAAGCAATACAAGGAGGGACGCGAATGGCGCTGGAGATCAAGATCCTGGACTACGGCGATATCGAGCTGGAATCGAGCTTCCTGGTGCTCGGCCGCGACTGCGGCCGCACGCGCCGCGTTCTCACCCTGGGCTTCCTGATCCTCGGCGGCAAATATCCGGTCGTGGTCGATACCGGCTATCGCTCCAACCAGATCATGGAGACGCTGGGCATGCGCGGGCTGCAATACCACGAGAACATGATCGAGAATCAGCTTGCGCGCCATGGTGTGCGCATGGGCGACGTCCGCTTCGTCTGCCACACTCATCTGCACATCGACCATGCCGGCAAGGACGATCTATTTCCGATGAACACGACAGTCGTCCTCAACCGCAGGGAGCTCGAATATTCCGTTTCCGGCCTGATGCATCCCCAATATCCAGCGCCCGACATCAAGCACCTGATCGACCGCTTGCACACCAAGAGCGCGCTGCGCTTTCTGGATCTCGAGGTCACCGGCCCGATCGAGTTGATGCCCGGCGTCTATTGCGATGCCGCCAACGCCCATACCGAGGGATCGATGAACATCATCGTTCACACCGCCGACGGCATTGCCACCATCTGCGGCGACGTGATCTACGACTTCAACGACCAGATCGTCACGCCCTTCAACGAGATCCACGATTGGGAGCCGCGCACCACCGGCAACCACGGCACCAGCAAGCGCGCGGAAAAGGCGGCGATCAAGAAGCTGCTCAGCAATTCGCGCTATCTCCTTCCCGTGCACGATCGCCCCGCCAAGATCGAAGGCGGCAATGTCGTCGGGCGGCTGCACGACCAGGTCCCAGGCCCGATCGTGCAGTCCTTGCCCGAGCGCAACTGGTTCCCGGCCTGAGACCCTTTCTGCGCATGATCTTGCCGGAAGTCCGCGCCGTACTTTCCGGACCATGGTCCTGGAGGATCGACCGATGACCCACGTTACCTTGCGTTCCGACTTCGAGACCCTGATCGACCCGTACGCGCCGGTCGCGCAAGTCGGCACCGGCTTCGAGTTCACGGAAGGACCGATCTGGCATCCGGTCGATCACTACCTCCTGTTCTCGGATATGCCGGGCGACGTGCGGCGGCGCTGGGACGCGCGGCGCGGCGTCGTGGAGGTCAAGCGTCCCTCGAACAAATGCAACGGCATGACCTATGATGCCGAGCTCAACCTCATCGTCTGCGAGCACGCGACGTCGTCGCTGGTCCGCGAGCGGCCGGATGGGCGGCGAGAGGTGCTGGCTTCACACTTCCAGGGCCAGGAACTCAACAGCCCGAACGATGTCTGCGTACACTCTTCCGGCGCGATTTATTTCTCTGATCCCTGGTATGGTCGGATGCCGGTCTATGGCGTCGAGCGGCCACGCCAGCTCGGCTTTCAGGGCGTCTATCGCCTCGTACCCGGCGGCGAACCGAAGCTCGTCGTCGACCGCAACCTGTTCGACCAGCCGAACGGGCTGTGCTTCTCGCCCGACGAAAAGCTGCTCTATGTCAACGACACCGTGCAGGCGCTGATCCGCGTCTTTGACGTCGATAGTGACGGTTCACTGTCGAACGCGCGCGTGTTTGCGAGCGGCATCCGCTCCGAGCTCGAGCCAGGTCTGCCCGACGGCATGAAGTGCGATCAGCAGGGCAATGTCTGGGTCACCGCGCCCGGCGGCGTCTGGGTCTATTCGCCGCGCGGTGAGCTGCTCGGCAAGGTTCGGGTGCCAGAGCTCGTCGCTAACCTCGCCTGGGGCGGTCCGGACTTCCGCATGCTGTATCTGACTGCGACGCATTCGGTGTACGCGATCCCGACCAAGGTCGGCCCGCGGCATGAGCCCTATATGAGCGGCCGGCGAAGCGGCGGCGGCACGGCGCCAAGCTCCGCGCCAACCTCGCCCATCCTCGCCGAGGGCGAGATGCGGCTCGATCCGCAGCGATGCGCGATGATCATCCAGGACCTTCAGAACGACGTCATCATGGAGGGCGGCGCCTTCACCGAGTCGGGCGCCCCCGGTCATGCGCGGCAGCAGCACGTGGTTGACAACGTCCGCCGTCTTGCCGAGACCGCGCGCGCCCGCGGCGTCGCCATCATCCATGTCTGGTTCATCGTCGAACCCGGCGCGCCCGGCGTCACGCTGAATGCGCCGCTGTTCGAAGGCCTCGTCGACAGCAAGGCGATGGTACGCGGAAGCTGGGGTGCGGCGCCCGTGTCCGGCCTCGAGCCGCGACCGGGCGACTTCGTCGTCGAGAAAATGCGCATGAGCGCGTGGGAAGGCACGCGGCTGGAGACGATCCTGAAAGCCACCGGCCGCGACATGATAATCAATACCGGTGCCTGGACCAATATGTCGGTCGAGCACACCGCGCGCACCGGCGCCGACAAGGGCTACTTCATGATCGTGCCCGAGGATTGCTGCTCGACCATGAATGCGGATTGGCACAACGCCTCGATCAACTTCGCCATGCAAAATGTCGCGGTGGTGACCAGGGCGGAGGCGGTCATTAGGGCGCTGGGATGACGCGCAGTGCCGAAGCTCCTGCATCTGTCCTGCTCGCCCCGCCCCGACTCGGAATCGAGTGCCGCCGCGCTGGTCTTCATTGACGGCTTTCGTCAGACCCATCCCGATTGGGACATCGACTTCATGGATCTCTGGCGCGAGCGGATGCCTGAGTTCGCTGGTCCCATCCTCGAGGCCAAATACGCCCGCATGAACGGCCAGCGCTTCAGCGATCCTCAACGCGACGGTTTTACCGAGGCCGAGCGCATCGCGCTGCGCTTTTCACTCGCCGATCGCGTGCTGATCTCGACGCCGATGTGGAACTTCGGCATCCCCTACAAGCTGAAGCAGTTCATCGACATCATCGTCCAGCCCGGGCTTACCTTTCGGTTCGATCCGTCCCAGGGATACGTTCCGCTGCTGAGGGACCGGCCAACGCTCGTGATCCTCGCCAGCGGCAGCGATTTCTCCACCGGCATGAACCGCGGCCGCATCGACATGGCAACGCCCTACGTGCGGGAAATCCTGCGCTTCATTGGCATCAACGATGTCCGTTTCGTGCCGATCGGGCCGACCACGGGACCCCCACAACCGATTGAGGCCGCCCGTGAACGGGCGTTCAAGCGCCTCGGCGCCCTGGCTGCGCATTTCTGATGCCGTTGCGAACACGTCGCCGCTTCAATGCGGCGGCGGGATCAAGGCGCGCAGGATGCCCGGCTTCCAGGCCTGACGCGCGCTGTCGAAGGCCGCGAAATCATGGTCGAACTGCCAGTAGGCCCATGACCAGCCAAGCCTGTCGGCGTTTCTCGCCACGAAGGAGAGGTATCGCAAGCGACTGTCGGACGGCGCACGCTCGTACACCCCGAACTCCCCGAGATAAAGGGGGCGCCTCTCACTCTCCGCCCAGAGACTCATTTTCCTGAAATCGGCGGCGGCTTTTGCTTCGTCATCCCGAGTACCCCAAGCCAGCGGACCGATCTTCGAGAAAGTTGCAGACCATGGTGCACCCTGGTGCGTGAACCGTATGGGGGCGTAGTAGTGAAAAGTGACAATGAGCTTCCTGTCCTCGGCCGGCAGAGCCAGCTCGTCGACAGGAATATCATCCGTGTTGAGAACGGCGGCAATGACCGGCCGCTCGGGGTTGGTGCGGCGGATGATCGCGAGACACTCGTTGAGCAGTGAATTCCAGCTGGCGGACGTCATGAGCCCGCCAGGTTCATTCAGGACCTCGAAGACGAGCGAGGGATACTGCCCCGCATAGCGCTCGGATATCTGCCTCCAGAACGACTTCAGCTTCTCAGTGCATCCGGCAACGTCGCTTTGACAAACGTGGGTATCGTGTTCGTCGAGCACAGGAATGAGGCCCCTCGCAAGGACTTCCTCGATGACGGTGTCGAGCCGCCTCAGGACGATCTCATCCAGGACATTCTCCGGACCCATGAACTTGAAGCCGAAGAAGTTGATCCTGACGTGCGAAAATCCGGCCTTCTTGATTGCCGTCAAATTCTCCAGGCGGAAGGGCGCGTTCTGACCGCCCTCCCAGATTCCATCGTAGCCGAGAATATTGATGCCGCGCCCGAGTTTCGGCACGTCGCGGGAATTGGCCCGCTCGGCTCCGCGAACGTCGGAGAAGAGCGATGCGACGAATATCACCGTCGCTGCCAGCATGGCGCTCCCCGCCCACCGAGCGCGCATGACGGTCATCTTGCGTCCATTTGCAAGGACTGCAAATCGGCCTGTGGCACAGGCCTGCAGGTCGCGAACAAGAACGCCACCAGCAACACCGACGTGAACATGGTCGAGCGGAGGAATGTCGTCTCCGTGAAATTGGTCTGGAAGCTCAGGACGACAAATCCGATGATGAGAGCACAGTGCGAACGATCGATGGATCTGGTCGAGATCAGATGGAGAATCTTGCTCGAGAACAGAAGGACACTCGCTGCGAAAAGCACGTATCCCAGAAATCCGGTTTCCATCAGGATCGCGATGTAGCCGCTGTGATAATTGTCGAGTACCCAGCCGTGGTTTTGTTCGAAATAATCGTAGATCGACGGCACCGTCCAAAAACCGTTGATCCCGAAGCCGAGCAGCGGCGCATCGTCGAAATGGCTGATGGCGTAGTGCCAGATGAAGGTTCGTTCAGTGAAATCGATCGTCGCATCGCCGACATGGATGGCGTCATAGCCTGTCAGGTAAAAATAAAGAAACAGAGTTCCGGCCAGGAGACACATGACGAACGGCAGCACCGCATAGACCCTCATGCAGCCGACCGACCACATCGAGGTCACGAGCAACGCACAGGCTGCCAGGGCAACAGCGCCGGCACCGCGCGATTCCGACGCGAGGACGCAGGTCGAGGCCAGCAGGAACACGAAGAGGAACGTCGGCCAACCCTGCCCCTTCATCTTACGATAACAGCCAAAAAACATCAGATACGCGCCGACGAATCCGAGCGTCTGCTTCGATTCATAGACGCCCTGCCATTGACCGCTATGCATCCAGGTCTGGTCTATCCCGATATCGGGGACAGCAAGCGCACAGAAAGCCGATGCGGCGACCAATATCACCAGCCCAAGGGCCGTGGCCCTCACAATCTCGTCGATCTCGATGCGCGTGATGAGACAGAACGCGCCGAAGGTCGTCATGGCAAGCGCCGCGCTTTTCATGAACGCCGCCGCGCTCAGGCTCGACCAGAACACGGAGGCCACCGCGAACGTGTAGAATGCGAGCAGCGCGATCAGATCGAGATTGAACTGCAGACGCAGGCGCGGGCGCACGAATGCACTTGCGTAGATGAGGACGCCCCACATCAGAAGCGCCGCGGTCTGCTGCACAAAGGTGAGCTCCGGCGGCAGGAGCGCGGCGTTGAAGATGCCCATCGATGCAATCACGTTGATAGTAATCGAACAACTGATCGCGGCTCTGGCAATCTTCTCAACGCCAACGCTGCGCGTCTCCCAGAACGCGCTCTCGAGTGTCCCGGAATCCACCTCGGTCTGCAGGCTGGCCATGAACCGACCTTCCCTAGGCACGGTTAATAATTTGCTAGCACGGTCGAGCTCCGCCACTCCCAGCGCACAGGAGGCCGAACTTTAAGGATTTAATAACGATAAGAGACCCGGCGCGGCGCATTAATGCAAATCGTACCCCGCTGGTGTCTCGCCCGTAACGACCCTGCTATAAAGCGCGGATCGAGCTCGATCGAATTTTCACGAATTGTCTGGTTTTCTTGGTTGCGCATGAACAGATCCAGCAGCACGTTCGATATCGCCATCGAGCAGGCGTTCGATTTTCTGTGTCCGGAATACGCAGAGTTGTTTGACAACTCCGCCGCCACCGCGTTCCAGCATCCACAGTGGCTACACAGCCTCTATGCTAGGCTGGCATCTCATGCAGGGGCAACGCGTCTCATCGTCGTGGTCCGCCATCGCACGACGCGCGCCCTTGCGATGGTGCTGCCTCTGCTGCGGATCCGGCGTGGTCCGATACGGACCGTCGAATTCGCCGACCTCCGCGTCTCCGACTATCTGGCGCCGGTTTGCAGCCCGGGAGCATTTTCTCAACTGCTCGCGGACGAGAGCGCATGCGCGGAGCTTCGGAGCCTCCTCCGCCCTTTCGACCTGCTCCGCATGACCAAGCTTCCCGACGGACGGCTTCCGATCGAGAACCTCCTGGCTGCACCCCGCCGCGTCTCGATGGACACCAATGCCTACGCGACCGTTCTCATCGCGCCGTTCGAGCAATGGCGGGCCAGCGCGATGGATCGCTCCTATCAGAAGGAACTCGCGAAGAAATATCGACAGCTCCAGAAGAAGGGCGCCTTGAGCTTCTCGTGCTGCAACGATAGCGCCTCCATGCTCGACGCGCTGGAGGTCATGAAGAAATTTCGCGGGCCGCGGTTTCAGTCACAAGGCGACGGAGATCTGCTCCAGCGCCCTGAGTATTTCGACTTCTATTCCGAGGTGGCCCTCCGCGGCCTCGGCTCCTTTGTGCGGCTCTATGCCATGAAGATGGACGGCGAGGTGATCGCCGCCGTGCTCGGATTGTGCCACCGCGACACCTTCCACGTCATCATGAGCGCCTTCGACATTGCGGGCTACAAGAGCCAGTCGCTGGGCGCGCTGATGTTCGAGCAGGTGGCCAGGGATTGCATCGAGCGCGGGGACCAGATGCTCGACTTCACCATAGGTGACGAGCCGTACAAAAAACTGTTCGGCGGGCAGCCATCGCCGATGTGGGCGGTCACAAAGGCCGGCAGCACCGCAGGCGCCGTCGCGTTGTTCGCGCTGAAGCAGGCTCCTTGGCTCAAACTGGCCGCCAAGCGGATGTCGGAGTTCAGGCTTCTGCCGACTCGCACCTCGACCCCGACACGCTGACGAGCGCGGGACGCCAACGGCCGGGGCGCTCAGGCGCGAAGCGCGCTGCGGACATGCGCGAGCCAGCCTGGCCGCATTTGATCGACCCGATGGGTGATACTGCGGCGCAGGAAGTGCAGCCGCCGCCGCACATCCCAGCCGATATCGTCGCGCGAGGTCAAGGCTTGGCGGAATCGTGCCATCTTCAGTGACTGCTGGTCTGCCGCGACCTTGTCGCGATCGGAATAGAATTCCGAGATCTTGTCCCTGTTCATGCCGGGAGTCATCAGCCACCGCGGCACATATTCGGTACAAAGACGCTCGACGTCCACCAGCAGGCGCGCGACGCCGGTTCCGGCGGCGGGACAGTTGGTCTGGAACGCATCACCAATGAGCACGACACCGGGCTGAAGGTGGCCCTCGACGACCGAGAGGTCCATCACCCAGTTCTGTATCCGGTCAATCACGCGGAAGTCGCCGAGATAGGTCTGCAATCCCGGCAGCAGGCGCAGAACGGTCGCTTCCGTTTCGCGACGTAGATCGCGCATGATCGGATCGGCCGGGTCGCGGAACATGAAGAGATTCGCCCTCATACCCGCGCGCACGGGAAACAGGCTGAGGTAGTCGACGCCGTCCCCTGTGCGCTCGCCGTAACAGGTCAGCGCGTTGAAATCGAACGGCGCGCCATCGCGTCGGGCGATCGTAAAGCCGAACGAGACCGAATGGCCCGCAGCCAGCACGCGCCGCCTGATGCCGAGCTTGTGGCCGAGAACTCCTGCCATGCCCGTGGCCAGAACGATGAGGCGCGCAGTGACGCGCCGCCCGGAAGCGAGCTCGAGATGCTGGAGCTCGTCGCTACAGCTGATCGCAGTGACCTCGTCGACGATCAGGCTGGATGGATCAGGTAACTGGCTGCGCGCCATCGCGACGAGATCGGCATAGGCAAGCCCGTAAGCCTGGCCGACGCTGACATCGACCACCTTGCCTTCCCGGATATTGAGCACGCGGTCGTATGGACAGGCGGCGCTCTCGAGACCACGGATGAAGCCCAGCCTGCGGAACGCCTCCAGCTGTCGCCCGCCGATCTTTTCGACCCGGAATTCGTTCGGATAGACCGCACGCTTGTCGACCAGGGCAACGCGATGCCCTGCCCGCGCAAGAACGGCTGCCGCCAGCGACCCCGCAAGGCCACCGCCGACGATCGCGATGTCCGTCGCGATCGACGCGCTTGCCGCAGCGGCGATCGGCTCAGTCACGGTTGTATCGGTCGTCATGGTCCGGGCTCTCACGGTTAACGTGGCTTCATTTGCAACTTTCTCGCCTGATGTCGCATCGCTGGGCCAAACGCGATGATTTCCGGCGATCGAGGTTAATGACGGGAGGAAGATCTGGACCTGCGATGTCCCGGCACGGACCTTGCTCAGGAGGCTCTGCAGAGTTCACGCCTTGATAGATCCGCGGCCATTCCGGCGAGCCATTCCGCATTCGAACGGCTGACCGTGCTGTCCTCGGCGGTCGATCTGGCCCTTTGCCGCCCCCCCGGTCGAGCCGGGCCTTGCACTATCTGGAGACAATGGAGACGGCGATGTACCACAGTGAAGCAACCGACTTGGCCGCGACGTCGTGTATGGCGAACTCCTGGAAGCCGCTCATTAACACTCGCGGTTTTTCGGCATGCTAGGCTGGCGCCGGTATCGGCACGTATCTCTTCAGGGGAGAGTTGCCCCTTAACGTCCATGATCGAATCCATCATCCAACTCATGCGGCGCGACGTGACGCGCGGTGTCGTCGGGACCATCCTCCTCAAGGTTGGAAGCGGCGCGCTTGCGTTTGCGGTATTCTCGCTCGCGGCACGAACGATGTCGCCCGACGGTTTCGGTATCTTTGCGACCTGGCTTTCGGTTGCCCAGGTCGCATCGGTCGTGGGCCTGGTCGGCCAGGAATCGCTCCTGGTGCGCTTTCTGAACGAATATCAGGTCGGAAATCGACCCGATCTCACCAAGGGAGTGCTGCTGTCCAGCCTGAAGATTTCCTCCCTCGCGATGCTGATTGTGGTCGCCGCAATGTCGATTGCGGCGAGCTTGAAGGGCGACTGGTGGCTGCTGATCCTCGCCGTGTCCGCCTACACCGCCGTTAATGCGGGGGTGATGCTCGGCAGCCAGGTTGCGCGCTCGTTGGTCAGCATCCTCATGGGCGAGGGAAACAGAGAGTTCTTCTGGCGGGTCGGTGTCGTCTTGTTTCTGCTCGCAATCATGTTCGACCATCGGCGGCTCGACCCCGCCGAATTGTTCGCCGTGATGACGATCGCGATGTCGGTTGGCCTGGTCGCGCAGGTCGTTTCGATTGTGCGAGCTCTGCCGGATCTTCGCGGTACGGCGGCACGGTCCGAGCCGTCTCGCTGGAGATCGAGCGCGCTTCATTTCTGGATCGCATCCGTCCTGGAAGCCGCCAATCAGTATTTCGACGTCATTCTGGTGTACTGGATGCTGGATCCGGCGACAGCCGGCATCTATTTCGCCGCCTCGCGCCTTGCCAACATCTTCGCCATGCTGTCGGCGGCGCTATACAGTTTCGGCGCGCGCCGGCTTCCCTCGCTGTACTTCAGCAAGAACCATCAGGAATTCGAGCGGACGTTGCAGCTGATGGCGGAGGTGACCGCGCTTTGTGTGGTCAGCGGGCTGTTCCTGATCTGGATCGGCGGCCCCCATCTTCTCAACCTGTTCGGACCTCACTTCGCCGCGCAGCACTGGGTCCTTATCGTGCTCGCGATCGGAACGGCGTTTCAGGCAGCGGGCGGTCCATCCGCGGCGATCTTGCAGCTCACCGGCCATGAGCGCATCTATGTCCCCGTCGTTGCGGCGAACGTGGCGTTGCGGGTGGTCGGATTTCTCGTGCTGATTCCCTGGCTTGGCGTGCTTGGCGCGGCGATCTCGGCCACGGTGTCGTTGGCGCTAGCGACCATCGCGCTCAACGTCCTCTGTCGCCGGCGAACGGGGGTCGATCCTTCAATTCTCGTGCTCTTGCGCCTCGGCGGATCGAAACGCGGCACGTACGCAGTCCGCGGCGCTGACGCGGGCGATTAGGCTTCGGTTCGATCGCGACAGGCAGCGCACACGCCGGACGACGATCAACCAGCCAGGCCGAGCGCTGCACCCCGACGTTGAGCCGACGACGAGTCTGCTGGCACACGATTGACGACGATCCCGGTCGGCACGCCGCCAAAGCGAGAGAGCGCGGCCGTGACCCTGCGCATTGCGGCTGAATCGATTGCGTCTTCGCGGACGACCAGAATGACGAGATCAGCGTGAGCGGCCAGCGCCGCCGCCTCCGGCTGCAAGGCCAGAGAGGTGGCATGGATCACGATCAGATCGAACTCCGAACGAATATCGTCCGCGGGCGACGATTCAGGTCCGTTGCCGACGTTCAAAAGCGCATCGATGCTGCGAACGTCAGCGGTGGTTGCGCCATCCACCGGCGCCTTGGCGAGGCTGGCCCCGGCACCACCGAGATCCGGCTCGACCCGGATCAGGACGCTCAGCTTTCCCCTGTTCAGCGCCCACCGATTGAGCGAGCGCGCGACGGTGTTGCCGCCGGCCCGCTTCCCTACCGACATCACGAGAGCAACCCTACCCCGGCTTCCAGGCAATTGCTCCAGCCTGTCAATGAGCGGACGCAGATGAGGACCGAGATCGAGCTCACTCGTCGCGGACACCGGACCTTGCCAGATGTTTCTTGGGACATCGCTGGGCAAGAGTTCGGGAACGCGGGCCCACACCGGCGGACGCGACCACGCGCCGGGCTGGCGCGGAGCCGGATCGGGGGCGCGAACGTCCGGAACGGGTTTGTTCGATCTGCGTCCCGTTGCCGCGACGACCGCCGTCGATGTCAGCAGCGATCCGATCGCCAGCGCGGCGAGCAGCAAAGACAGCGGCGGAAGGGTCGAGCGAAGCGGCGGAATGGCGGGCGAGGCGACCTTGGTCTGAGAACTCTGCAACAGGCGCTGTTCATTCGTCGTCTTGGACCGCGAGAGGAATTGCTCGTAGATGTTTCTGTTGGCCTCGGCGTCGCGCTGTAGCTCCTGGAGCCGGACCAGAGCCTGACCGTCGACCAGGAGCTGCGATTCAGCCGCCTTCATCTGGCTTTCCAGAGCCTTCTGCTGATCGCGCTGAGCCTCATATTCCGACTTCGCGGTATCGATGCCTTTCGTCCGCTCGACCTCGATCTGTCTGTTCAAATCGTTTAGCTGGCTGTACGACATCACGAGATCGGGATGGCGATCGCCGAGCACCGCCCGCTTCTGCGCAATCTGATCATTGAGGGCCGACCGCTGGGCGCGCAACGCGCTCAGGAGGTCCTGCTTGACGGGACCCTCGACATTCGCCTTCGCGTCACGCTGCGCCTGCTCGTAACGGGCTTTGGCCTCCTCGGTCCGCGCGCGGGCAGCGGCGACCTGCTGCGACAGCTCGGTCACCCGCAATTGCTGGGTCGTTGCGTCCTTGCCGGCGTTGACGATACGGTGCTCGAGCTTGAATGTGGCGACGGCGTCCTCCGACGCCTTCAGCCGGTCGCTCAACGTCTTGAGCCGGCCACCGAGCCAGTCGGCAGCCTCGTCGGTCGCCTCGGTGCGGATGCGGCTCTGTCTGGCGACGAACGCCTCGGCAATGGCGTTGGCATAATAGGCAGCCCGCTCCGCCCGATTCGAGGTGAAGCGGATGGCGATGACATAGGTCAGCCCGCGACGGGAAATGTCGAGACGGTTGCGGAAACGCTCGAGCAGGCGCGCGGGGGCCGTGTAGCCGCCGGAAATGTCTTCGTCATCGCGAATCTTGAGCTGCTCGATCAGCGGCTCGAGAAAGCCGTCGGACTTCGCCACTTCGACCAGGCTTTGCAGCGCGGCGCTATCTTGCCCTATGCCCGGCAGAACGTCCTGCTCCGTGGTCACGCGTTGCTCGCGGGGATCGACGACGACCAGTGCGGTCGCTGCGAACCGCACCGGAATCATCAGGAGAACGACGGCGCCAAGCGCGAAGATCGCAAGAGCGAGCGTCAATATCCGCCGAGCGTTTTCGCGAAGGAAGGCGAGCACACCGGCGGCAGTGAACATACCGCCAAAGCGTGCAGCGGCTCCGGCGGCCTCATCGACGCCCGACGAATTTTGGCTCCAAGACGCGGCAACGCCGGTCGATCCGGAACTTGTCGGGTCTGCGCGGCGACCGAACGTCATGGACTCTACTCGGATTCAACTGGCGAACACTGTTCAGTGGCCTGCTCCACCGTAAATATCTATGGTTAATCCGCGGTTACCTGCCCCTCGCGCGACCATCACCAATTGGTTAACGCGGTCGCTCACTTCGTTTGCAAACCACCAGAATTCTCTGGCAAACGATGCCGTTCCGGCAGGCAGCGCATTAACTCCGTTTGTTGCTAGCCGGTGTCCGCGCGATGCTCGCATGGTAGGTACGGGATCAAGAAGGGTGAAAATTTCGTTTCTTCAGCGGGTCGGGATCCGTGCTCCATTACCAGCCAAACAAGGAGTTGGGCGAGACGACTGCGACAGCACTCATGCCGTCCGACGGCAGCGGGCCGAAGCTTCATGTCCTTCTCGTACAGACTCAGGCCGAAAACGCCGGCGCGCAGGAGATCTCCAGGCTGCTCGGTGCGGGCCTTACCGCCCGTGGCTACCGAGTCACCAATCTGTTCTTCTTCCGCCAGTCGGATTCGTTCGACGAGCCGCCCAATACGTTCTATTGCGCCTCGAGCCGGCCGGGCAATCCCCTGGCCCTGCTGCGGATGCTGTGGACGCTCGGCCGCCATATCCGGACCAGCCGACCCGACGCCGTTCTGACCTTTCAGCATTTTGGCAACGTGATCGGCGCCGGCGTGTCGCGCCTCGTCTGCCGCGCGCCTGTCATCGCCAATCAGGTTTCTTCCGCGCTCTCGATGAGCTGGCCCGTCCGCGCTGCCGACGTCGTGATGGGCAGTCTCGGCTTCTTCGACCGCATCACGCTCAATTCGAAGGACATGCAGCGCGAATATTCGCGCTACCCCGCGGCCTATCGGTCACGCATGGTGCATGTCCCGCACGGCTTTGACGACAAGGCCCTTACCCTGCCGAAGGAAGCTGCGCGACAAAAATTCAGTCTGCCGCCGGATCGCATCTTACTTGGCTGCGCGGCGAGGCTGCACCCGCACAAGCGGCTTGATGCGGCGATACGCCTGTTGCCGGATCGACCATCCTGGCACCTTGCACTGGCCGGACAGGGAGCCGACGAGGCCCGGCTGAGACAGTTGGCGGATGAATTGAACGTATCGGACCGGCTGCATCTGCTCGGCGAAATCGCCCCGCGTCAGATGGCGGATTTTCTCGCCTGTCTGGACGTGTTCGTGTTCCCGACACAGGCCGAAACCTTCGGCCTGGCTGCGGTCGAAGCCGCAAACGCCGGTGTCCCCTCCGTCGTCACCGATCTTCCCGTGTTACGTGAGGTGTTGTCCTTCGAGGGAAAACCTACCGCGCTGTTCGTCGATGCCTCCGATCATGCGAAGCTGTCGACGGCCGTCTCCAGGCTGCTGACGGACCAGCAACTGAGCGAGGAACTGCGACAAAACGCCAAAGGCCTGCGGCTGCGCTATTCGGTAGATGCCATGGTGGAGGAATACGCTCGGATTCTCGGCCAGGTCATCTGACCGGAATGTGTGGGAACAGATTGGCTCGACATGATCATCGAGTTTCGCTGTGAACGAGAGCATGCGCGGCGGTGGATGGACCGCGACGCGCTGTCGATCGACGGCCGAGATGTCCCGCTTCAAATCGCCTGGACCGCAACGACGGAGGCACGGCCCACAGGCCTCGACGCGCTGTTCGAACTCGAACGCATGGTGTTGCACAGAGGCCGGCACAGCGGCGCCGGCAAGCTGAAGATCATCCCGGAACGGATGCAGGCTCGCACCGGGACGGCCGACGTGATCGTCGATTTTACGGGCGCCGCGCGCGATCCCGATTGTTCCGCCCGGCTGTATCTGCGCCCTCTCTTCAACGGTGTCGCCGGCGAAAACGCCGCCCTCGCCGCCATTCTGGCCGGCGACCTGCCGGTGATCGAGATCGTCAACGAGCTCGACGGTGCAGTGCTCGATCGCGGTCACCCCTCCGGAGAGATTGCGGCCGGCTTGAGTGGCGCACTCGAAACCGTCATGGCGCGAACCCTGACCATGGTGGCGGCAATCCTGTCGGGACGGCCGCGCATCGTGCCGCAGCTGGCGCGCCCCGCCGGAGACGGCACCGGCCGGCAGCCGGCGGCATACGTTGCGCGCGGCCTCGCCGTGTCGATCGCCAAGGAGATCTATCGGCTCTGCTGCTATGCCCCGCATTGGCAAATCGGATGGCGCTTCAATGACGGTGCAGGCGTCTGGCAGACCGGAAATCTGTCCGGACCAGGCTGGAATGTCCTCTGCGATCCCGGCCATCGCTTCTACGCCGATCCGTTTCCCATCATATGGCAGGGACGGACATTCGTCTTCTTCGAAGATCTCGATCACCGGATTGGAAAGGGGATCATTTCCGCGATCGAGTTCAACGACGCAGGTCCGGTCGGCGAAGTCGTACCGGTGCTGGAGGAGCCCTGGCACCTCTCCTATCCGTTCCTGATCGAGAACGATGGTGCGCTGTGGATGATCCCGGAGAGCTCGGTTCACGGCGACGTCGCGCTGTACAAATGCGTTCGTTTTCCGGACAAATGGGAGCGTCACGCGACGCTGCTTTCCGGCCTCGAACTCGCCGATGTCACGATCACGCAGCACAACGGCCTGCACTATCTGTTTGGAGCCTGGCGCGACGGCGCGGGCGGCTATTCGGATGCGCTGGCGATCTATTACGCCGATCGCCTCTCGGGTCCGTGGTTGCCCCATGCTAGCAATCCGGTCCTGATCGATCGTGCGAGCACACGACCGGCGGGGAATTTCGTCACTATCGATGATAAATTGTGGCGGCCCGTCCAGAATTGTACGGACGGTTACGGTGCAGCGCTCGCACTAGCGGAAATCGTCGAATTGTCGCCGACGACATTCGGGCAGATCGTCCGCCATTCCCTCAAGCCCGGACCGGCATGGCCCGGACGGAAGTTGCACACCCTGAACCGCTGCGGCCGGCTCGAGGTGATCGACGGATCGCGCGTTCAACCGAAGACCCGCGCCTTCACGAGCAGATCTCCATCGGCCGTCTTGTCTCCGCGAGCCAATCCACACACCGCTTACTGAATCGCTTAGCAGACGGCATCGCTCAAGACGCCGCCCGTCATCTCGTGTGTCGAGCGCACCGGCTAGGGGCGGCGTTCTACTGAGAACGATCCGACGTCCAGCCCTTGTACTCGGCAACATTGTCCCTGGTCACGAGCTTCGAAGGCAACAGCTCGACGGTCGAGGCCGGCTTCTGGCCATTGAGAATGCCGACACCAACCTGCACGGCCCGACGCGCCATGAAGAACGGATCCTGCGAAGCCGACGCCTGGATCTGCGGCGACTGCGGATCTTTCAGCGCGGCCTCGATATCAGGTGCGCCGTCGACCGCCGTGATGACAATCCCGCTGCGGTTTTGCTGGCGCGCTGCAAGGTCGGTGCCGATCGCCTGCGGATCATTGATGGCGAAGATGGCGTCGATCTTGGGGAAGCGGGTCAGATAACCCTGCGCGACGGTGAGCCCGCCCTCTCGCGAGCCTTTGCCGTCCTGGTCGCTGGACAACACCTTGATACCCGGGTTCTTCGCGAACACGTTCTTGCAGCCGACGACACGGTCGATCACCGCGGAGACCTGCGGCCCGTTCTCGATGATGACGTCGCCCTTGCCCTTCAGTTTGTCGACGATGTACTGGCAGGAGATCTCGCCGGCCTGCACGTTGTTCGTGGTCACGGTGGCGTCGGCGCCTTCGGCCGCAGTGTCGACCGCGACGACGACGATGCCAGCGGCCTGCGCCTTCTTGATCGCCGGCCCGATCGCCTTGGGATCACCGGGGTTCAACAGAATCAGGTCGACGCCGGCGGCGATGAAATTGTCGATCTGAGTGACCTGCTTGCCGAGGTCGTATTCGAAGCCGACGGTCGTGATCTTCACGTTGGGATTGGTCTTCTTCGCCTCGAACTCGGCGCCCTTCGACAGCGCGACGAAGAACGGGTTGCCCATCGATCCCAGCGAGACGCCGATCGACTTGAGCTCCTTGGCAAAGGATGGCGCGGTGCTTAGGGCAAGCGTCACCGCGGCGCCGGCGAGCGTGATCGTCTTCAACATTGGCTTCCTCCCTGGTCTGTCTTCATCTCCGGCACGGCAGACCAGTTGCCGCAACGGAATCTCTCATCAAGCCATGCGCACTCCAGGTGCGCGCCAAACCCATCAAGTTCTCGCGGAGCCTTCACGTTCTGGCAGAGCCCTGCAGCCGGTAGCGGTCCAGCGCCACGGCGCCGATGATCACCAGGCCCTTGATCACATATTGCCAGATGTCGGAGACACCGATGAGGATGAGGCCGTTCGACAGCACGGCGATGATCAGCGCGCCGACCAACGTACCCCAGATCGAGCCGATGCCGCCGACGAATGAGGTGCCGCCAAGGATCACGGCGGTAATTGCGTCGAGCTCGTAAGACTGGCCGAGTTGGAGGCCATTGGCCGCATAGAGCCGCGCCGCCTGCATGGCGCCCCCGAGCCCGGCGAAAAGGCCGGAGACGCCGTAGACGAAGATCAGCACGGCCCAGACCTTGATGCCGGCAAGCCGCGCCGCGCTTTCATTGCCGCCTACCGCATAGATGTGCACGCCGAGCACGGTCCGTCGCAGCACCAGCCACGAGGCGAGGATGACGAGCAAGGCGATCACCGAGAGCCAGGGGATCGAGGCGACGCCGGGGACGAGCGTCAGCGAGCCGTTGCCGATGAAGGCATAAGGAATGGACGGATTGAAGACGGTGGTGTCGGCCCCGAGTAATCGGGCCAGGCCGCGTACGGCGGTGAGAGAGCCGAGCGTGACGATGAAAGGCGGCAGGCGAAGCAGCGCAATCAACACGCCATTGACGACGCCAAAGCCAAGGCCCGTGAGCAGCGCGGCTGGCAGCCACAGCATGCCAAGCGGCAGCTTGGAGAGCGTCAATCCGGCCATCGCGGAGGCCGCCAGGATCGAGCCGACCGACAGGTCGATGCCGCCCGTGAGGATGACAAAAGTCATTCCCGCAGCGAGCACGGTATTCACTGCGGCCTGCTGCAATACGATGCCGAGATTCTGTCCGGTGAAGAAGCGGCCCTCGGACAACAGGTGGAAGCCGATGCAGAGAATCAGCAGGACTGGCAGCATGCCGAGCGCGCTGATCAGCATCCTTATGCGCTGACGCTTCGTCTCCTGCGCAGCCGCAAGGCCGGCAGCGGCAGCCGCTTCCGCTTTCGGCGAGCTGTCATGCATCGAGTTGCTCCGTCCCTGTCGCGAGCGCCATGATGTCTTCCTGATTGAGGGGAGCCGCAGCTTCGCGCCTGATCTCACCGGCGATGTGTCCGGCGCGCATCACGATGACGCGGTCGCAGATGCCGATGATCTCGGGCAAATCGGATGAGATGACGAGGATCGCGGTGCCGGCCTTGGCCAGATTGTCGACGATCGAATAGATCTCGGACTTGGCACCGACGTCGACGCCACGCGTCGGCTCGTCGAGGATCAGAACCTTCGGCGCAATAGCGAGAAGCCGCGACAGCAGCACCTTCTGTTGGTTACCGCCGGACAGGCCGCCGGCGGGGACGGCGACATTGGCGGCACGGATGCTGAGCCCCGCGAAGGCCCGCTCGGCGCGCTCGCGCGCCTTGTCGCGATCCAGAAACCAGCCGAGCTTCGCATCGCGCGCGAGCACGGCGAGATTGATGTTGTCCAGGCATGACATGTCGAGAAACAGGCCGAGCGCCTTCCTGTCTTCCGTAAGATAGGCGATGCCAGCCTCAAGGGCCTCGCCCGGCGTGCGGATCTCGATCGGATGTCCCTCCAGCTCGATACGGCCGGAGGACTTGCGTGCCGCGCCGACGATGAGATGCGCGAGCTCGGTGCGACCGGCGCCGATCAGGCCCGCGAGCCCGACGACCTCACCTGCGTGCACGGTCAGCGAGCATCCCTTGACGCGCTGGCCGTCCGCCATGTCGATCGCTCGGAGTACCGGATGTCCCCGCCCCGCCTCCGGATCGTGATCCTTCTTGTAGAACGAGGAGACGTCACGCCCGACCATCAACCGGACGATGGTGTCGGCGCGGATCTCAGGCTTGTCGAGCGAGCCGACCAGCCGGCCGTCGCGGAGCACGGTGACGCGATCGCCGAGTGCGTAAACCTCGTCCATGCGATGCGAGATGTAGATGATGGCAAGCCCCTCGGCGCGAAGCTGGCGGATCAGCGCGAACAGCCGCGCGCTCTCGCCGGCTGACAACGCGGTGGTCGGCTCGTCCATGATCAGGATCTTCGATCTGGCATGCAGCGCACGCGCGACCTCGACCAGTTGCCGCTGGCCCATGGAGAGATGCGCCACCAGCGTCGAGGGCAGGAAGTCCGCGCCCAGTCGTTTCAGGATCGGGCCGACGCCCTCGCGCATGGCGCCGCGCGCCAGCAATCCTGATCGCGATAGCTCCCGTCCCAAATAGATATTCTCGGCAACACTGAGATTGGGAGCGAGCGACAGCTCCTGATAGATGATCGAGATGCCCGCCGCGCGGCCGCCGAGCGGGCCTTCGATCCGCACCGGGCTGCCCTCGATGCGGATCTCGCCGCCGGGATCGGGCCTGTAGGCGCCGGACAGGATCTTCATCAGCGTCGACTTTCCGGCGCCGTTCTCTCCCATCAGGGCGTGAATTTCGCCGGCATAGACGGTGAGATCGACGGCCCGCAGCGCCTTGATGCCAAAGAAGGATTTCGAGACCCCGCGCATCTCGAGGATCGGATCGTTCATCGTGCCTCCCGGCGCACAATGCGTTTCCCACCCGCGTGTCTATCGGTTTGTCAGCGCGGTTCGCGCATTAAACAAAACGTCGCAGCACAGGGCAATACCGAACAGACGTGAATGCAACATCGAAGCGATGCTAGTGGCGCGGCCGATACAGTTCGCGCCATGCGGGAGGCCGCTCTGCATAAGCAGCGACCAGTTCAGCGTCGGGCTCGAACGTCTCGATGCGCTCTGGCCGCGTGCAGACGGCGGCGATTGCCTCACCGGTGACAGCAAGTCGCCCCAATCTCGCCGCACCGAACGCGGCGCCGGTCTCACCTCCGGCAAAGCGATGGAGCGGAACATTCAGCACGTTTGCCAGCACCGAGAGCCAGAACCGGGACCGTGAACCACCGCCAATGGCATCGGCTTCCGCAATCGCAATGCCGGCATCCGCGAGCGCGTCGCGACAATCGGCAAGCGCGAAGGCAACGCCTTCGAGCACCGCCTGCACGATCGTCCCGCGCTCGGTGCCGTGGCTCAGACCATCCAGCATGCCGCGCACGGCGGGATCGTCGTGCGGCGTCCGCTCGCCTGCGAGATAAGGCAGGAAGCTCACCGGCGATGGCGCCTGGGGGCGCACTCCGAGCGGCGCCAGCAACTCTGCCTCGCTGACGCCGAACAGGCGCGCGGTCCAGGCGAGGCAAGAGGCGGCCGAGAGGATCGCGCCGGCCTGAATCCACATGCCGGGAATGGCGTGGCAGAATGTATGCACCGCGCGGTCCGGATTGGCGGCGATGCTGCTGGTCGGAGCCATGAGAGCACCGGAGGTTCCCAGCGATATGAACGCGCTTCCCGGCCGGATCGCGCCGATGCCGACGGCGCCGGCCGGATTGTCGCCGGCTCCGCCCGCGATCACCGGCTGCCGGCTCATGCCCCAGCGCCGCGCGAGCTCGCCGCGCAGGCGCGTTGCGGGCGCGCATCCCTCGACCAGGCGTGGCATGTGATCGCGCGTCAGGCCGGTCGCTGACAGTGCTGCGTCCGACCAGTCCCGGCGCGCGGCGTCGAGCCACAGCGATCCCGACGCATCCGAAACGTCTTCGATGGCCTCGCCGCTCAGCACCAGGCGCAAATAGGCCTTCGGAAGCAGAACGAGCCTGGTCGCCGCAAAGATGTCAGGCTCGTGCGCCGCGACCCAGAGCAGCTTCGGCGCGGTGAATCCCGGCATCGCCTTGTTGCCCGTCGTCGCACGCAAGGCGGGCCAGCGCTGCTCCAGGATACGGCACTGAGCGCCCGAGCGCCCGTCGTTCCAGAGGATGCAGGGCCGCAAGGGCCTCAAGCTCGCATCGAGCAGCGTGGCACCATGCATCTGGCCGGACAGCCCAATGCCTTCGACCGCCGCCAGCGCGTCGGCATGCGATGCCTTCAGAGCATCCAGCGTGGCAAAGGTCGCATCGATCCACTGCGCGGGATCTTGCTCGTAATAGCCGGATTGCGGCGAGACGGTCGCGAGCGGCCGGCTCTCGCTTGCAATCACGTGCTGCGCAGCGTCGACGAGAACCGTCTTGACCGCCGAGGTGCCGAGATCGATGCCGAGATACATGAATGCGTCCCGCTCACTTCGCCGCGTCGATCCAGATTCCCGGCTCCGAATGCTCGCGGATGTAGCTGACGAGGAAGTCGGAAAACACCCGGATCTTGGCCGGCAGCCTGACGCGGTTTTGATAGGCGATGTTCATGGTGAGCAGTGGCAGCTCCCAGCCCGTCAAGACGGGCACCAGCCGGCCGGCCGCGATATCGCCCTGCACGATGTAAAGCGGCTGGATCAGGATTCCGAGTCCCGCACGCGCTGCGCCACAGATGATCTGGCCGTCATTGCTGTCGAGCGTCGGCGCGATTCGGACCGTCTGCGTCGTGCTGCCCTGGCTCAACCGGAGCGAATAGGGATCATTGGCGAGATTGTAGATCAGCATGTTGTGACGGGTGAGATCGGTTGGATGCTCGGGCCGGCCCTGCTTCTCCAGGTAGGATGGAGCGGCCGCGAGCACACGATGCATCTGGCCGATGCGGCGGACGATGATGTTGGAATCCGGCTCATGCTCCCGCGTGCGTATCGCGACGTCAATGCCGGCTTCGATGAAGTCGGGGTAGCGGTTTGCGCTGATGATCTGCACGCTGAGATTGGGATAGAGCGCGCGGAAGGCAGGCAGCATCGGAGCGAGGTAGATCATCGCGAAGGACAGCGAGCTCGTCACGCGCAGCATGCCCTTCGGCGACAGCGCGCGGTCCGAGACCGCGTCCTCGGCCTCGGCGAGCTCGTTCAACAGCGTGCTGCAACGCTGCAAGAGTTCCTGCCCCGCTTCGGTCAGCCATTGCCGGCGCGTGTTGCGCTCGATCAGCCGGACCGCAAGCCGCTCCTCCAGCGCACTGAGATGACGGCTCGCGGCCGCGTTCGACATCCGCAGGTTTTCGGCAGCTTTGGAAAGACTGCCGAGTTCAGCGGTTTTGGAGAAGACCTCGAGTTGGAGCAGCCGGTCCATTTTTGCAGAAAGAGGAAAAGAGACTTACAAATTTTGACCTTTATTTCCGATTCCTGCAAGGCAAAATGGCGCCAACAAAGCACAATCGCAGGCGAGGAAATCAGGAAATGTCGGGCCCGATCAGGCACATCGTGATGTGGCGGCTGCGCGGGGAGACGCCTGCGGAGCGCTCCGCCGCCCGGATCAAGGTCAAGTCCCTGTTCGAGGGCCTGCGCGGCCGGATCGACGGCCTCACTCACATCGAGGTCGGTCTCGACGTCAGCGATGTCGACTACGCCTGCGACGTCGTTCTGTTCTCCGAATTCACCGACCAGGCTGCGCTTGCCGCCTATGCCAGCCACCCCGAACATTTGCGCGTCCGCGAGGCGCTGGGCGACTTGCGGATCGGGCGCTTCCAGGTCGATTATCCCATTAAAGAGACCGGCGCATGATCGGGTCGTTCACCTTTGAAAACCTGCCCTGCCGCGTCGTGTTTGGCAGCGGAACGCTTGCTTCAGCCAAAGCCGAGGTCGAACGGCTCGGCGGCAAGCGCGCACTGGTGCTGACGACGCCGCAGCAGGAGGCGCAAAGCAAGAGTCTCGGTGCAGCGCTCGGATCAGTCTATGCCGGCCTGTTTTCCGGCGCCACTATGCACACGCCAGTCGAGGTCACCGAGCGGGCACTGGCGGCGATGAAGGCGTGCGAGGCCGACTGCGTCGTCTCGCTCGGCGGCGGATCAACCACCGGCCTTGGCAAGGCGCTGGCCTTGCGCACCGGCGTCAACCAGCTCTGCATTCCCACCACCTATGCCGGCTCGGAGATGACGCCGATCGTCGGCCAGACCGAGAACGGCCTGAAGACCACGGTCCGTGACGCCGCCGTGCTGCCGGAGACGGTGATCTACGACGTCGAGCTGACCCTGACGCTGCCGGCGAGCCTGGCTGCGACCTCAGGCATCAATGCGATCGCACATGCGGCGGAAGCGCTCTATGCGCGCGACGCCAATCCCGTGACATCGCTGATGGCGGAAGAAGGCATCCGCGCGCTGGCCCGCGCCCTCCCCGCCATCGCCGCGAGGAGCGACGACCGCGAGGCCCGGACCGAAGCGCTCTATGGCGCCTGGCTGTGCGGCGTCTGCCTCGGCACCGTCGGCATGGCGCTGCATCACAAACTTTGCCACACGCTCGGCGGCACCTTCGATCTGCCGCATGCCGAAACGCACACGATCGTGCTGCCGCATGCGCTGGCCTACAACGCACCGGCGGTGCCGGATGCGATGGCGCGCATCTCGCGCGCGATCGGCGCGGCCGATGCGTCGCAGGGGCTGTACGACCTTGCGAAGCGACTGGGTGCAAAGCTCGCGCTGCGCGACATCGGCATGCCCGAGAGCGGCATCGGCAAGGCGGCCGATCTCGCTGTCACCAATCCCTACTGGAATCCGCGGCCCCTCGAACGGGCCGCCATCCGCGACCTGATCGCGCGCGCCTGGGCCGGCGAGCGGCCGGCCGCCATCAAAGCGGTGACGTGACGCGATGCGGCGCACGCTGATCCAATCCGCCATCGTCATCAGCATGGATGACGCGATCGGCGATCTCAATACCGGCGACGTGCTGGTCGAGGGCAGCCGCATCGCCAGCGTGCGTCCGTCGATCGATATCGGCAGCGGCGAGGCAGAGATCATTGACGGCACCGGGCGGATCATCATTCCCGGTCTGATCAACGCGCATATGCACACTTGGCAGACGGCGCTCCGCGGTTATGCAGCGAACTGGACGCTGCTCGAATATTTCCGCCGCATGCATGCCGGGCTCGCCACCGTATTCCGGCCGGACGACATCTACATCGCCACCTTGATTGGCGCGCTGAACCAGATCAATTGCGGCACGACGACACTCGTCGACTGGTGCCACAACAATCCGACGCCTGACCATACCGACGCCGCGGTCAGCGGCCTGATCGAGAGTGGCATTCGCGCGGCCTTCTTCCATGGCTCGCCAAAGCCTGAGCCGAAGCCCGGCGAGCCGCATTTCTCTGAGATCGCGCATCCGCGCCGCGAAGTCGAGCGGCTGTTGGCAGGTCCCCTCGCCGACCGCGACGGGCTCGTCACGCTCGGGCTCGCCATTCTCGGCCCGCATTACTCAACGCTCGACGTTGCCATGCACGACTTCCGCTTGGCGCGGGAGCTCAAGCTGATCGCCTCCATGCATCAGGGCGGCGGTCCCGCCAAAACGCCCGGTGGCTGGGAGAAGCTGATCGAGGCCGGCCTCGTCGGCGCCGGCATCAACGTCGTCCATGGCAACGATTTGCCCGACGATCTCCTGGACCGGATGGTCGATCTTGGCGTGTCGTTCTCGGTAACGCCGGAGAACGAGATGATCCAGGGTCACGGCTTTCCGGTTACCGGACGGTTGCTGAAGCGCGGCGTGCGGCCGACGATCGGCATTGATCTCGAATCCGTGCTGGCCGGCGATCTCTTCTCCGCCGCTCGCGTCGCGCTCTCGATGCAGCGGGCGCTTGACAATGCGGAGACGCGCAAGGCCAGCGGCACCATCCCGGCGACGACCACGATCCCCGTGCGCGAGGCGCTGCGCTGGATCACCACGGAAGGCGCCCGCATGCTCGGCCGCGAGAACCAGATCGGTTCGCTGGCGCCGGGAAAGCTCGCCGACCTCGTCATCATCAACGCCTCCGATCTCAACCTCTTCCCGGTGCACGATGCGGTCGCAACCGTCGTGATGCAGACGAGCCTCGTCAACATCGAGGCGGTCATGATCGGCGGCGCCTGGAAGAAGCGAAATGGCCGGCTACTGATCGAAGGGCTAGAGAGCAAAAAAGAGCTGCTGGCGCAATCCGGCCGGCGGCTGGTGCAGGACATCGAACAACAGGGACGCGCCGCCTGAAGGCGCCAGTGGACAAGAACAATGACTGACGCTTCAAGGAATGTCGCTTTCATCGGGATCGGCAAGATGGGCCTGCCGATGTCGGTGCTCGTCACCAAGGCCGGTTACGCGGTCAGCGCGTTCGATCAGAGCGCGGCGCGAATCACCGAGGCACGCGCGCAAGGCATTGCGATTGCCGCTACGTCGGCCGAGGCCGTGAGCGGCAAGACGGCAGTGGTCACGTCCCTGCCCGACGACGCCGCCTTGCGCGGCGCGCTGCTCGATCCTGCCGGCCTCATGGCCGCGATGACGCCCGGAGCTGTTCTCATCGAGACCAGCACTGTGAGTGTGGAGGCCTCTACTGAGATTGCAGCCGCCGCGCAGGCGCACGGCATTGCCTATCTTCGCTCGCCGGTCTCCGGCAATGCCAGCATCGTCCACACCGGCGCACTGACCTGCTTCGTCTCGGGTCCAAAGGACGCCTTCGAAAGCGCAAAGCCGCTGTTCGCCGCCTTCACCCGTGCCCAGACCTATCTCGGGCCCGCCGAGGAAGCGCGCTATGCAAAACTCTCGGTCAATCTGATGATCGCGGTTTCGGCCGCGATGATGGCGGAGAGCCTGGCGCTGGCACGCAAGGGCGGCATTGCCTGGCAGGACATCTTGAAGGTGCTCGACGACAGTGCCGTGGCTTCGCCGATGGTGAAGTACAAGACAGCGCCGCTGCGCAACCGCGATTTCGAGTCCACTTTCTCCTGCAAGCAGATGGCCAAGGACCTCGACCTCATCCTCGGCGCCGGCCACGCCGTCGGCGTTCCGCTACAGCTAGCGGCGCAAGTGCGCGAGACCTATGGTTCGCTGGTCGCGCAGGGCGAGGGCGAGGCCGACTTCATTGCGACCGTCAAGCATCTCGAACGGCTGGCCGGCCTCGGCGAGCCGAAGCTGTGATCAACGGAGGCACACATGCGTAACTTCAACGAGAACACGATCACAGACGCGGTGCTGGAGCGGATCGCGCGCGCGACTGATCCGCGCATCAAGCAAATCAGCGAAGCGCTGGTCCGTCATCTTCATGCCTTCGTCCGCGAGGTGCGGCCGACCCAGAAGGAATGGGAATACGGCATCGACTTCCTGACCCGCACCGGGCACATGTGCGACGACAAGCGCCAGGAATTCATTCTGCTATCGGACACGCTCGGCGTCTCCATGCTGGTCGATGCCACCAATCACCCGGTGCCCGAAGGCGCGACCGAGACCACGGTGCTCGGCCCGTTTTTCGTCCAGGCTGCGCCGGAGAAGGATAGTGGCGCCGATATCTCGGGTCCGATGGAAGGCGATCCGATGCTGGTCACCGGCTCGGTCTCGAGCGTCGACGGAAAGCCGCTTGCGGGCGCCGTGGTCGACGTCTGGCATTCCGACGACGACGGTTATTACGACGTGCAGCAGCTCGACGCCATCGGCGATCTCGCGATGCGCGCGCGCTTTCACACCGATGCCAATGGCCGCTTCCATTTTTGGTCGATCAAGCCGGCGGCCTATCCGATCCCGCATGACGGCCCGGTCGGCGAGATGCTGGAAGCCCAGGGCCGCCACCCCTGGCGCCCCGCCCATGTGCATTTCATGATCTCAGCGCCGGGTTTCGAGCAGCTCGTGACGCACGTATTCGTCGCGGGCGACCAGTATCTCGACAGTGATGTGGTGTTCGGCGTCAAGGACAGCCTGATCCGCGAATTCGTCCGGCATCCCGCCGGCCGTGCGCCGGATGGTCGCATGGTGCAGCGCGAGTATTTTCACCTCAATTACGATTTCGGCCTGAAGCAGGTCGCGAGCAACGCAAAGGCCGCTTAAGCTGAAGCGGCAGCGGACCAACAAGAGTCCGGCAACAGGGGGCGGACGGAGAGCTGAGGATGGGACCGCGGGTCAGCACGAGCATATTGGCCGATCGCCTTACCGGCATGATCGGCCCGCGCGCGAGCGTTGCGCGCGGCGTGCTCGACCAGCACGGGCAGAGCGAGTCGCATTACCGCAACTTGCCGCCCGACATCGTCGTCTTCCCTGAAAGCACGCAGGAGGTCGCCGAGATCGTGAAACTCTGCGCGAGCGCGGGCATGCCGATCGTCCCGTTCGGCGCCGGCACTTCGCTCGAAGGCAATGCGGCCGCGGTCGCCGGCGGCGTCTGCTTCGACTTCGCGCGCATGAACAAGGTGCTTGCCGTCCACGACAGCGACATGGATGTCGTGGTGCAGCCCGGCATCACGCGAAAGCAGCTCAATGCGGAGCTACGGACGACCGGCCTGTTCTTCCCGATCGATCCCGGCGCGGACGCCTCGATCGGCGGCATGACGTCGACGCGCGCCTCAGGCACCATGGCGGTGCGCTACGGCACCATGAAAGACAACGTCATGGCGCTGGAGGTGGTGCTCGCGGACGGGCGGGTGATTCGGACGGCTAGGCGCGCGCGCAAATCGGCGGCCGGTTATGATTTGACGCGCATGTTCGTCGGCGCGGAGGGCACGCTTGGTGTCATCACGGAGATCACGCTGAAGGTCCATCCCGTGCCGCAGGCGATCTCGGC
This sequence comes from Bradyrhizobium sp. 164, assembly GCF_023073715.1. Classification (GTDB taxonomy): domain Bacteria; phylum Pseudomonadota; class Alphaproteobacteria; order Rhizobiales; family Xanthobacteraceae; genus Bradyrhizobium. Next base: position 195,416 of record NZ_JADPKA010000026.1, on the reverse strand, counting down.
CGCAGTGTGCAGCTTCGATAGCCTGCACAATGCCGTCGATACCGCGATCTCCGTGATCCAGTCGGCGATCCCCGTTGCGCGCATCGAGTTGCTCGACGACGTCATGATGCACGGCATCAATGCCTATGCAAAGCTCGGCTATCGCGAGGCCCCGACCTTGTTCTTCGAATTCCATGGCTCCGCGGCTTCCGTCGCCGAGCAGGCCGAGGCCGCGCAGGCGATCGCCGCCGACCATGGCGGCCATGGCTTTGCCTGGGCCAAGGCGCCGGAAGACCGCAGCCGGCTCTGGCACGCTCGGGACAACACGCTCTATGCCGGCCTCGGCTTGCGGCCCGGTGCGCGGGCGGTGATCACCGATGTCTGCGTGCCGATCTCGCGGCTGGCGGAATGCTTGACCGAGACGCGGCGGGATGCGGACGCGCACGGCTTCACGGCACCGATTGTCGGCCATGTCGGAGACGGCAATTTCCACATGCTGATCCTGATCGACCCGGCAAAGCCCGACGAAGCCGAAGGCGCCAAGGCGCTTCAGGCGCGCATGGTCGCCCGGGCCATCGCCATGGACGGCACCTGCACTGGCGAGCACGGCATCGGGCTCGGCAAGATCGACTATCTCACCGACGAGCTCGGCGAGGCCGTCGACGTGATGCGGTCGATCAAGTCCGCGCTCGACCCTGATGGACTGATGAACCCCGGCAAGATCTTTGCGAGCGGAGCCATGGTATGAGCGACGCGCTTCCGATCGAGGTCACCTCGCCCACGCCGCTGCTCGAGCTGCGCGGCATCAGCAAGGAATTTCCCGGCGTCAAGGCGCTCGATGACGTTTCCTTCGCCATCTACCCCGGCGAGGTGCATATGCTGCTGGGCGAGAACGGCGCCGGCAAGTCGAGCCTGATGAAGGTGCTGTGCGGCGCCTACCGCGCAGACTCCGGCGAGTTTTACCACAAAGGCGAGAAGGTTGCAGTCAACTCGACTGCCGATGCGCAAAAGCTCGGCATTGCCGTGATCTTCCAGGAATTCTCCCTGGTCCCCTATCTCGACATCGCTCAGAACATCTTCCTCGGCCGCGAGCCGAAGGGCCGCATTCCCGGTACCATCGACCGCCGCCAGATCCTGGTTGACGCCAGGCGCGTGCTCGGCACCATCGGTTTCGACATCGATCCCTCCACCACCGTCGACAAGCTCGGCGTAGCGCAGCAGCAGATGGTCGAGATCGCGAAAGCAATCAGCCAGAACGCCCGCATCCTTGTGATGGACGAGCCGACCGCGGCGCTGTCGGACCGCGAGACCGAGCTGCTGTTCGCGCTGATTGCGCGGCTGAAGGCCGACGGGGTCTCGATCGTCTACATCTCCCACCGCATGGCCGAAGTGTTCGCACTCGGCGATCGCATCACCGTGCTGCGCGACGGCCGCCGCATCGACGGTGTCCGTCCCGCCGACGTCACGCCGGACCAGCTCGTCCGGATGATGGTCGGCCGCAATGTCGACATGACCTATCCGCGCCATTTTGCCGCCAAGCCCGGCGAGGTGCTGCTGGAGGTCAAGGGCCTGACCGCGCCGACCGGCATCTCCGACATCAACATCGAGGTGCGCCGGGGCGAGATCGTCGGCCTTTGCGGCCTGGTCGGCTCGGGCCGCAGCGAGGTTGCGCGCGCCATCTTCGGCGCCGATCCCGTAACGTCGGGCGAGATCGTCTTCGACGGCAAGACCATTTCCGGCGAGCCCGACCTCGCGACCCGTCGCGGCATCGCGCTGATCCCGGAGAGCCGCAAGAGCGAAGGCTTGGCCTTGCTGCGATCAGTGAGCGACAATCTGGTGGTGTCGGCGCTGCGAAAATTGTTTCCCAGCGGCCTGTTCGACCAGCGGCGTGCGCAGCGCACCTCCGACGGCCTGATCCGGCAATTGAGGATCGCGACACCGAGTGCGCGGCAGACCGTTGGCCTGCTCTCGGGCGGCAACCAGCAGAAGGTCGTGATCGGCAAATGGCTAGCGGCCGGCTCGAAGCTATTCATCTTTGACGAGCCGACGCGCGGCATCGATATCGGCGCCAAGTCGGAGATATTTGCCCTGATCGACCGCCTCGTGGCGGAGGGCGCGGCCGCCCTGATGATCTCGTCCGAACAGGTCGAGATCTGCCATGTCTGCGACCGCGCCTATGTGATGCGCGAGGGGCGTATCGCCGGTCATCTGACACGCAACGAACTGACCGAGGAGAACATCGTGCGACTGGGGATGCATCATGCGTGAAGCCGCGATCGTCTCAGAGCCCAATCCGCTGCAACGCATTCCCGGCGTCGCCATGGTGCTGGTGCTGCTGATCGCGCTGTTCAGCGTGATCGCGCCCGGCTTCCTGTCGGTCGCCAACCTCTCCAACGTGCTGGTGCAATCGACCATTCTCACCATGCTCGCGCTGCCGATGACGCTGATCATCATGACCGAGGGGCTGGACCTGTCGATGGGCGCGGTGCTGACGCTGACCTCGCTCTGCGTCGCGATCGTATCGCTCGCCACGAAATCGATGTTGCTGGGCTTAGGTGCCGGCCTGCTGGTCGGCACCGCCTTCGGTATCGCCAACGGCTGGCTGGTCGCCATCCTCGGCATTCCGCCCTTCGTCGCGACGCTCGGCACGCTCGGCATGGCGCAGGGCCTGTCGCTGATCGTCAGTGACGGCCAGAGCGTGGTCGGCATTCCCCACAGCGTGCGCGACATCTACTCGGCGACGCTTTTGGGCATCCCCGTGCCAATCGTGATGGCGCTCGTGACCTACGCGGCGTTTCACGGCCTGCTCTATCATACCCGCTTCGGCACCTACATCTTCGCCCTCGGTGGCAACCGCGAGGCGCTGCGCTATGCGGGTCTCTCGCCGAACCGGCTCTTGATCGCGGTCTATGCGATCGGCGGCGCCATGGCTGGCATCGCCGGCCTCTTGATGACCGCGCGGATGAATTCCGGCCACCCCACCGCCGGCCTCGGGCTTGAATTCGATGCCATCGCGGCCGTTGCCGTCGGGGGCACCTCGTTTGAGCGCGGCAATGGCTGGCTGCTCGGCACCTTGCTCGGCGTTCTTTCCGTCGGCGTGTTGCGCAACGGGCTGAACCTGATCTCGTTGCCGTCCTCGGTGCAGGTGGCAAGCGTCGGCGTGCTCGTCATCGTCGCCCTGTTCCTCGATGGCCTCAGGAGCCGCGCATGACCGACATCACCAAGGACGCCATCGCGCCGCCCCGCTCGTTCCTGTCGCAGGATGCGATCCAGCTGTTCTATCGCCTGCTCGCGGCGCTGCTGATCTGCGCCGTGCTCGCCGTGCTGAGCGATTCCTTCCTGAGCCTCGGCAACATCCTCAACGTGCTGAGGCAGGCGAGCCTGACCTTCTTTATCGCCTCCGGCCTGACTCTGGTGGTGCTGACCGCCGGCCTTGATCTCTCCGTCGGCGCCAATGTCGCACTGTCTGCCTGCATCGCCGGGACCGTGATCCACAAGACCGGCTCGCCGGCGCTTGGCATCCTCACCGGGCTTGCCTGCGGCGGCATCGTTGGCCTCCTCAACGGCATCATGGTCACCGCGCTGCGCATCCCCTCCTTCATCGCCACCTACGGCATGCTCTGGGTGCTGAACGGCCTCACCTATTGGTACATGGCGGGCGAGACCCTTCACGGCTTCCCCGCAGGCTTCCGCCAGATCGGCAGCGGCTACCTGTTCGGCCTGCCGATCCCGGTCTATCTGCTGCTGGTGTTCCTCGGGATCGGAACGCTGTTCGCGCAGCGCACGATCTGGGGCCAGGAGATCTATGCGATCGGCGCCAATCCGGTCGCCGCCCGCCTCTCCGGCATCCCGGTCGCGCGCCGCCTGCTGCTGGTCTACACCGTCTCCGGCACCATGGCGGGACTTGCCTCGATTATCTTCCTGTCGCGGCTGAACTCGGCCGAGGCCGACATTGGCGAGAGCCTGACCTTGCCCGCGATCGCGGCCGTGCTGATCGGCGGCACCTCGCTGTTCGGCGGCGTCGGCACGGTGTTCGGCACGTTCATCGGCGCACTGATCCTGACGCTGGTGCTGAACGGCATGAACCTGCTCTCGGTCAGCGCCAACTGGCAGCCGCTCGTGACCGGCATCATCGTCATTCTCGCGGTCTGGCTCGACATGAAGACCCGCCGCCGCACGCAATGAGCTTTTGAGGTTCAAACAAGCAAAATGAGGGATGGAGGCAATATGAAACAGAAACTGGGCTATCTGGCGCTACCGCTGCTGATGGCGGCCGCGTTCAGCACGCAAGCACGCGCCGACGGCGAGACCATCGCCATCTTCACCAAGAACCAGACCAATCCGTTCTTCCAGACGGTTCGGGTCGGTGCCGACAATATGGCGAAGACGCTGAACGCGAAGACGCTTCAGTACATCCCGACCAAGCCGGATTCGATCCCCGAGCAGCTCAGCCAGATCGAGGACGTCGTGGTGAAGAAGCCGAGCGCGATCGTCTTCACGCCGGTCGATTACAAGGCGATGGTGCCCGGTGTCGAGAAGATCAACGAGGCAAAGATCCCCGTCGTCAACATCACCGATCGTTCCGCGGGCGGCAAGTTCCTCTCCTTCGTCGGCGCCGACGATTACAGCCTCGGGCTCGAGACTGCGCGCTTCCTGCTCAAGACGCTCGGCGGCAAGGGCAATATCGTCATCATCGAAGGCGTCAAGGGCTCACTGACCAATGTCGACCGGGTCCGCGGCTTCAACGACGCGCTGAAGGAAAGCCCGGGGGCCAAGCTGCTGGCCTCGCAGCCGGGCAATTACCAGCGGCTCCAGGCGCTCCAGGTGATGGAGAATCTGATGCAGTCGAATTCACAGATCGACGGCGTGCTCGCCGCCAACGATGCCATGGCGGTCGGCGCGATCGAGGCGCTGGACGGCGCCAACCGCAAGGCTCAGGTGATCGGCATCAACGGCACCAAGGAGGCGATCGATGCGATCAAATCCGGCAAGCTCCTGGCAAGTGGGGATTACAACGGATTTGCCCAAGGCTGCCTCGGCACCATGATGGCGATCCGGTCGTTGCGCAATCAGCCGGTCATCAGCGAGATCGTGCTAAAGCCTACGGTGATCACCAAGGACAATTACCAGCCGTTCGACGTGCCGCTGGAGCAGCGGACCTGCCCGACCTTCGAGGAGGCGGGCAAGCTCAGCGCGAAGTAGACCAACCGCTCACGACAGGCCCGGACGGCCGCGTCCTCGCGGCCGTCCCAAGAAACGGATCTCCCCATGCTGTTCGCCATTCACGCCCTCGACCGCGCCGGCGCGCTGCCGACCCGGCTCGCCAATTACGACGCCCACAAGGCTTTCCTCAGCGACACCTCGCGCTTCGGCGTCAAGATCGTGATGTCGGGACCGCTCGTCTCCGACGACGGCGCGACCATGATCGGCAGCCTGTTCCTGATCGAGGCGGCAGGTCGCACCGAGGTCGAGGCCTTCAACCGCGCCGATCCTTTTGCCGCCGCCGGCATCTGGGAGAAGGTGACGATTACGGGCTTCCTGCGCCGCCAGGGTTGAGGCGTTAAGGCGCGTCTTCGAGGTGACAGGCCACCCACTGCTCGGCGCCCGTCGCGCGCAGCGTCGGCTCCTCGGTCCGGCAGCGGTCGAAGACGAAGGGACAGCGGGTGTGGAAACGGCATCCACGCGGCGGATTGATCGGGCTCGGCACGTCGCCCTTGAGGATGATGGGATTGCGCCGGGCGCCCGGCTCGGGCAACGGCACCGCCGAAAGCAGCGCCTTGGTATAGGGGTGCTTTGGCGCGGCAAATATCTCGCGGCGCGGCGCCACCTCGATGATCTTGCCGAGATACATCACTGCAACGCGGTGGGTCATGTGCTCGACGATCGCGAGATCGTGGCTGATGAACAAGAGCGCAAGGCCGAACTCGTGCTGGAGATCCTGAAGCAGATTGACGATCTGCGCCTTGACCGAGACGTCGAGCGCCGAGACTGCCTCGTCGCAGACGATCAACTCGGGCTCGGCCGCGAGCGCCCGCGCGATACCGATGCGCTGGCGCTGGCCGCCGGAGAACTCGTGGGGCCTGCGATTCAGCGCCTCGCGCGGCAGGCGGACCGTGTCCATCAGCGCGGTGACGCGCAGTTCGAGGTCTTCCGCGGATTTGGCGAGGCCGAAATTGCGGATCGGTTCGGCCAGGATGTCGCGCACGCGCATGCGCGGATTGAGACTCGAGAACGGATCCTGGAATACCACCTGCACGCGGCGGCGCATCTGACGCATCGTGCTCGGCGCGGCATCGTCGATCCTCTGGCCGTCGAGGATCACCTGCCCCGCGGTGATGTCGAACAGCCGCAGGATGGCGCGACCGACCGTCGACTTGCCGCAGCCGGACTCGCCGACCAGCGACAGCGTCTCGCCGCGCGCGATCTCGAACGACACGCCGTCCACCGCATAGACCCGTTCGGACTTGCGGCCGAACAAGCCGGTCTTGACCGGAAAATGCTTCTTGAGGTCGTTGACCTGGAGCAGCGGAGCACTCATGCCGCGACGGCTCCCTTGGCCGCATAGTGGCAGGCGGCGATATGACGGGGATCCTTCTCTTCGAGCCCCGGCGCATATTGCCGGCAGAGGTCGGTCGCAAGCGCACAGCGTCCGGCAAAGACGCAGCCGGTGATCCGCTTGCGCAGATCAGGCACCTGGCCGGGAATCTCGGCCAGTCGTCTCGCAGTGCCGGTCAGCGAGGAGCCGAGGCGCGGCACCGCGCCGAGCAGGCCTTGCGTATAGGGATGGCGCGGCGAACGGAACAGTTCGGCTACCGGTGCCTCCTCGACCTTGCAGCCGGCATACATAACCATGACGCGTTCGGCGATTTCGGCGACGACGCCGAGATCGTGCGTGATCAGGATGATGGCTGCGCCGACCCGGCGCTTCAGATCCAGCATCAGTTTCAGGATCTGTGCCTGGATGGTCACGTCTAGGGCGGTCGTGGGCTCATCCGCGATGAGAAGCTTCGGATTGCAGGCGAGCGCGATGGCGATCATGACGCGCTGGCGCATGCCGCCGGAGAGCTGGTGCGGATATTCGCGCACGCGGCGCTTCGGCTCGGGAATGCCGACCAGCGTCAGCATCTCGATGGCGTGCGTCTCGGCGGCCTGCTTGTCCAGGCCCTGATGGATCATCAAGGTCTCCCGGATCTGGCGGCCGACCGTGAGGACCGGGTTCAGGCTTGTCATCGGCTCCTGGAAGATCATCGAGATGTCGTTGCCGCGGATGGCGCGCATCTCGCGATCGGACAGTTGCAGCAGGTCCCTCCCCGCAAAGCGGATGGCGCCTGCGATCCGGCCCGGCGGTTCCGGGATCAGCCGCATCACCGACATCGACGTCACCGACTTGCCGCAGCCGGACTCGCCGACGATGGCAAGCGTCTCGCCCTCGTTGACGTGGAAGGACACGCCGTCCACCGCGCGGTTGATGCCGCTGGGGGTACGGAAATGGGTCTGGAGGTTCTCGACTTCGAGCAGTGGCATCGCGATCAGCCCCTCTTCAAAGGCTCTTGGCCATGCGCGGATCGAGCGCGTCGCGAAGACCGTCGCCAAGCAGGTTCACGGCGAGCACGGTCACGGACAGGAATGCAGCCGGAAAGAACACGATGTAGGGCTTGACCTGCCACAGCGCGCGGCCCTCGGCCATGATGTTGCCCCAGGACGGAATAGTCGGCGGCGTCCCTGCGCCGATGAAGGACAGGATCGCCTCCGTGATCATGGCGCTGGCGCAGATATAGGTCGCCTGCACCAGCATCGGCGCCACCGTGTTGGGCAGGATATGGCGCAAGATGATCATCGGCGTGCGCGTGCCGCAGGCGACGGCTGCGTCCACATAAGGCTGCTCGCGCAACGACAGCACCACGCTGCGGACGAGGCGCGAAACACGCGGGATTTCGGCGATGGTGATAGCCAGGATGACGTTGCCGACGCTGCCGCGGGTCAGCGCCATCAGCGCGATCGCGAGCAGGATCGGCGGGATCGACATCAGGCCGTCCATGAAGCGCATTAGGATGCCGTCGGCCCAGCGGATGAAGCCGGAAACCATGCCGATGGCAAGGCCGGCCGCGGATGCGAAGATCGCAACTGAAAGCCCGACCGTGAGCGAGACCCGCGCGCCAAACAGCACGCGCGAATAGATGTCGCGGCCGAGCACGTCGGTGCCGAACCAGAAATCGGCCGACGGCGCCCGCGTGCGCTTGGCCGGCGCGAGCGCGGTCGGGTCGACTGTTCCGAGATATGGCGCAAAGATCGCGATCAGGACCAGGGTCAGCAGCAGCGCGCCGCCGATCGCGACTGTCGGATGGCCGCGCAAGAACCCGATGAAACCGAGCCGGATCCTGACCGGTCGCAGGATCTCGGGTAGTTGTGGCGCGACGACGAAGCCAGCGGGAAGCGATTGCGGATTGACGGTGGTATCGGTCAATAGCGGATCCTCGGGTCAACGAGCGTGTAGATGACGTCGATCATCAGATTGACGAGGACGTAGACGAAGCTGAACAGCAGCACGATACCCTGGATGACGGGATAGTCGCGGCGCAAGATCGCGTCGATCGTGAGGCGGCCGAGACCGGGGATCGCGAACACACTCTCCGTGACCACCGCGCCGCCGATCAGGAGTGCGATGCCGATTCCGATCACGGTCACGATCGGAACCGCCGCGTTCTTCAGCGCGTGAACGAACAGGATGCCCCCCTGCCCGAGGCCCTTGGCGCGGGCGGTGCGAATATAATCCTGCTGCAAGACTTCGAGCATGGTGGCGCGGGTGATGCGCGCGATCAGCGCAATGTAGACGCAGCCGAGCGCGATCGCCGGCAGGATCAGGTTCTCGAGCCACGGCCAGAAGCCTTGCGCGAGCGGCGTATACCCCTGCACCGGCAGCCATTCCAACTCGAGCGCGAAGACGTAGGCGAGCATGTAGCCGACCACGAAGACGGGCAGCGAGAAGCCGAACACGGCAAAGCCCATGATCACGCGGTCGATCAGGCTGCCAGCCTTCCACGCCGCCACCACGCCGAGCGGCACCGCGACCACGATTGTGAGCAGCAGGGTGACCATCATCAGTGACAGCGTCGGTCCGAGGCGCTGGCCGATCAGCGCCGACACGGGCAGATTGGTGAAGATCGAGGTGCCGAGATCGCCGTGCAGGATACGCCAGACCCAGCTTCCGAACTGGACCAGGAAGGGCCGATCGAGGCCGAGGCTCTGGCGGATGCGCTCGACATCCTCCGGGCTCGCCTGATCGCCCGCGATCACCACGGCGGGATCACCGGGCGCGATGTAGAGCAGGCTGAACACGAACAGCGCGACGATCGCCATCACCGGAAGTGTTGCGACGATGCGACGGAGGATGTACGAGAGCATCTGGCCTCAACGCAGGATCATGCGGACTTCGACACGCCCCAGAAGAACGGCAGCGGCCCCTTGGTGATGCCGGAGACGTTCTTGCGCCACGCCGTGTAGCTCAGGAAGAATCCTGTCGGCGCATAGACGACGTCCTCGAGCGCCGCCTTGTTGAGGCGGGCGACCGCAGCCTTCTCCTCATCGATGTTCTTGGCGTCGAACCAGGCCGTGACCTCCTTTTCGGTGCCGGGGCTGCTCGGCCAGCCGAACCAGGCCTTGTCGCCATTGGCGCGAATGGCGGTGTAGGGGGCCGGATTGATGCAATCCGCACCCGCATGCCAGGTGTGGAACATGTTCCAGCCGCCCTGGCCGGGCGGCGTCTTCTGCGCACGGCGCGAGCCGACCGTGCCCCAATCGGTGGCAACGAAGTCGACATTCATGCCGAGCTTCTTCAGGAGGTCCGCCGTGACGTCTCCTTGCGCCTTCGTGATCGGCTGATCCTGCGCGACCAGGCAGGTCACCGGCTGGCCGGAATAGCCGCTCTCGGCGAGCAGCTTCTTGGCCGCATCGAAATCACGCTTGCCTTTCAGGATCTCGCCACCTGCTTCGCTGTAGAGCGGCGTATTCGGCGTGAAGAAGCCGGGGAGCGGCTTCCAGAGCGCAGTGTCGTCGCCGACGATCGCGCGCATATAATCTTCCTGGCTCAGCGCCATCAGCACGGCACGGCGCGCCCGCACATCGTTGAAGGGCGCAAAGAGGTGATTCATGCGGAACGAGCCGATATTGCCAAGGGGATCGCCGATGTCGACGCTGATATTCTTGTTTTTCTTCAGGACCGGAACGAGGTCGGCGATCGGGCTCTCCCACCAGTCGACCTCGCCGTTCTGCAACGCGGCGGCCGCGGTGGCCGGATCCGGCATCACCACCCACTCCACGCGATCGACCAGGATCTGCTTGCCGCCGGCAAGCCAGGATGCCTTCTCCTGCCGCGGCACGTAGTCGGCGAACTTCTCGAACACCGCTTTCGCGCCGGGCACCCACTCGCCCTTGGCGAACTTCATCGGACCGGAGCCGACGTAATCCGTGATCTGCTTGAACGGATCGGTCTGCGCGATGCGCTCCGGCATGATGAAGGAGCAAGGCGAATTGTTCTTTGCCAGCGCGTAAAGCATCTTCGGATAGGGCTGCTTCAGCACCCATTTGAAGGTGCGGTCGTCAACGGCGGTGAGTTCCTGCTGGAGCGCCTTGATCATGAGGCCCATCGGATCGCGGGCCGCCCAGCGGGAAAGGCTCGCGACGACGTCCTTGCTCAGCACCGGCTCGCCGTCGTGGAACTTGAGGCCAGGCCTTAAGCGAAACGTCCAGGTCGTACCGTCGTCCGTCACTTCCTCGGACTCGACCATTTGCCGCTGCGGCTGAAGCGAGGAATCGATGCCGTAGAGCGTGTCCCAGACCATCGCTGCAGCGTTGCGCACGACATATTGAGTGCCCCAGATCGGATCGAAATTGGCGAGGTTTGCCTGCGGCACGAAGCGCAGGGTGCGCGCCGCACCTTGCGACAGGGCGGGGGCCGAAAGGCCGCCCGTCAATGCCAGACCGCCCGCACCAGCCAGTCCCTTCAATACGGTCCTGCGATCCATGAAGTCCTCCCAGTATTGCCGTGATGCCGGCCATCATTGGCCACGGGCAGGTGAAACCAGAGCCCATTGGCGTGCAAATGGTATGCCACTAACCCCACCTTCGCCAGCGGGATTTGGATCGGACTTCGCGCGTCCTGGCAGGCGCCGCCGCGATCAGCACGGCGTATCGTGCGCCGCCCGCGTATCGCTGATCTGCTGATCCCTGCCGTATCGAGCCGCCCTTGCGCCTTAATTCAGGCTGCCAGCGAGGACCGCAAGCGCCGCCAGCCGATGACAATGCCGGTGATGGAGAACACCAGCCCGAGGGCACAGAGCCCGACGGTCACGACGTCGCGCAGCCGCGGATGCGAGAGCAGGACCGGGAAGTCGAGCGTGTGCAGTGCGCCGTAAAGCCAGCGGTAGGCGCGCCGCGACGGATCCAATCTTTGCAGCACGGCGCCGTCGGCGCCATCGACGTCGAACCAGTTCTCGCCGCACAACGAGCGGTAGACCGGTGCACCCGGCATCATGGATCGGGCGGGGTAGCCGTCGTTGTCAGGAAGGACGGATGGTGGAGCGCAGCCGTCTGCAAAGCGCCCGGTCAGCCCCTGAATCTCGTGCACGTCAAGGAATCCCCGCGGTCCATCGCGCGGCGCATCCCCTGTCCTGATCAACGTCTGACGGCCGAGCGCCACCCGATCGCGCCGATAGACATTGCCGTTGAAGGCGAACCATTCGACCTCGCGAGCCAAGGCAGATATTGGCCACCGATCGAGCGATGAAGCATCCCGCCAATCCGGCGCTGCGTTCACCAGGCCGGCCTCAGTGGTGGTCAACTGCCCGCGCGAGAACAGTCGGCCGTGATCCATCGAGAGCCAGCCGCTGAAGATCCAGGTCAGCACGAAGACTGTCGCTGCCAAGCCGATCAAGTGATGCAAGGCGTGCCAGCCACGGTAAGGCGACGAGATCTGCCTCTTGCCAATCCTGATCCGCACAATCCCGAGCACCGTACCAAGTACAGCCGCGATCAGAGCCAGCAGCGATAGCGACCACACCAGCCGATCCCATAGCGCCCAGTCGCTTCTCAGAACGGTCGGATAGATCCAGTGCAGCACACTGCCGACAAGATTCCAGCCTCGCTCGCGCCGCGTCGTATCCAGGACGATCTCACCGGTGAGCGACGAGACGTAGACTTCCGTCCCGGCGGCATCGCCGAGGGCCACGCGCAACAAGGGTCGATGGCGATCGAATCCGTTCGGTACGCTCCACTGATCGACATCCGCACGGCCGACAATCCTCGCATGCGAGGCATCGATCTCGCGCGGGCGCGCATGAGCCTGCGCAATAGCCAGTGCGAGATCGGCGGATTTCACCGACGCGTCGTTCCCGTCGGCCGCGCGGATTGCGCGCTGACGCGATGGACCCGAGACGATGTAAACCGCGCCGTCGCTTCGCTGGATCAGCCGAACGCGCGTGGCATCCGCGATCCCGCTCGCGGCAGCGGCGCCGGCAACCGGTATTCTCGTCTCTTCGCGATCCAGCGGCACGAGTCCGGCAAATCGCTCCGCCTCCGTCAACGACGGGAACGGAACGAAGTGCATCACGATCCCGGTCGCGAACCACATCGCGAACAGCAGGCAGAAGGCGATCCCGAGCCAGCGGTGCAGCAGGACGATCGCACTCATCATCCGTCTAACACCTCACCATTTGAACGCCGCGGAGATTTCGTAGGTCCGCGGCGCGCCGAGCAGGATTTGGTCGGGGTAGAACGGATCGCCCCAGATCGCATACCGCTTGTCGGTTATATTGCGCACACGGAAGGTCAGGCGAGCCTGGTCGACCGCATTGAACACCGTCTTGGGAATGTCGACGAAGGCATAGACGTCGGCCACAGTGTAGGCCTTCATCGTCACCACGTTGGCATCGGTGTTGTAACGGTCGCCGACGTGACGGCCGGTGATGCCGAGCTCCACCGGCCAGGGCGTGAAGAAGCGATACGAAGCGCCGGCGTTGGCCACGATGCGCGGCACGTTCGGCGGCGTGTTGCCGGAGAATGAGCCGCCGGCAAAATTGTAGTCGGCATAGCGCGCATCGACAAAGGCGATGTTGCCCCAGAGACGCAGGGGCTCGATCGGGCGCACGGACGCCGCGAGTTCCACGCCCTTCGACTCCTGCCGTCCGGCGATATTCAACTGCATGCCGCCGGCCGCGGCGTAGACGTTCTTGCGCACAATGTCGTAGGCGGAAAAAGACCACTCCGCCCTGTTGTCCCAGAACAGATGCTTGACGCCGGTCTCATAAGTGCGCGCGGTCGTCAGTTCGAGCGGCTGGGTCGGCCCGAGCAGAAAGATGTTGTTGGCGGAGATATCAGCGCCGGTGGCGTACTGGCTGAAGAAGGTCAGGCCGGGCACGGCCTCCCAGGTGTAGCCGATGCGACCGGTGACCGGCGCCCAGTCTTTCGTGAACGGAAAGCCAGCCTTCTCCAGGCCGTTCTTATCGGTCGAGTTGCGGTCGAGCCCGATATGCTCGACGCGCAGGCCGCCGACCAGTGCGAAGGTACGTGTCAGCTTCAGCCGGTCCTCGAACGACAGCGCCTCATTGTCGATGCGCGCGGTTTGCTGCTGGATCGTGAGCGGGCCGTAAAAGCCGCGGTCGGGATTGACCAGCGAAACGGAATCGCCTGGGAAGTTTGCCGCACCCGGCCTGACGAAGTCGAGATAGCTTGACGACAACGTCGTGACCAGCCGGTTGTCGAAGCCTGCAATGTTCGTGTCCCAGATCAGGTCGGTGATGTTGCCCACCAGCCGCTGGCTGTGCGCGACATAGAAGCGTTCACGATCGACCATGTTCGTCGTGGAATTGAACGCCTCGATCTCGTTGTTGAACCAGGTCCGTTCTGCACCGTAGCCATATGCCTGGCTCTTCAGCGTCAGGTCCGGCGCGAGCTTCAGCTCGAAGCCACCGCGCAGCCACACCTCCTGGGCGGCGTTGCGATTGTCGAGGACGTTGTAATTGGTGTTGAAGGTGCGGTCGTCAATGGTGACGGCGCCGAGATTGCTTCCGTTGTAGTTGGAGACGTAATTGCCGGAGACGATCCCCGTCGTCGCGTGCGAGCCGCTGAAGGCGATCGGCACCAGCGGCGCGCCCCAATAGGCTTTGGAGCGGTCCTCCCTGTATTCGATTGCGCCCCAGATCTTGAGACTGTCCGAGATGCGGTAATTGAGCTGGCCGGACGTGCCGAACGTCTTGACGTTGGTGTCGTCGGCAAAGCCGTTGAGGGTGGAACGGCTGATGTCGACGCGATAGTCCAGGCCCTGCACGTTGGTGCTGCCACCCGAGCCATAGTGGACGCGGAACGAGTTCAGGGAATCCCAAGAGAAATCAGCCTCGTTCCGGACCGGTCCTGTATGCGGCTGCTTGGTGACGAAGTTGATGGCGCCGCCGGCAGCGCCCTCGCCTGAAATCAGCGAGGCCGGACCTTTCAGGAATTCAACGGCCTCCAGATTGGCGGTGTCTACGATCCGCGAGGTCATGTTCTGCGGACCGATCTTGATGCCGTTGTAGAGCGTGTTGATCTGGCTGTTGGTGAAGCCGCGCATGGAGAAGGCTGAAGGTTCAGCCGGATTGTCGCCGGAGGTGACGCCGACCGCGCCCTGCGCCACTTCGGAGACAGTGCGATAGCTCTGCTCGCGCATCGTCTCGGCCGAGATGACTTCGGCGGTCGCCGGCGTTTCACGCACGGTGAGGCCGAGCCGCGAGGCGCTTTCAGCCACAGCATTGCTGTTGAGCGGCGTTGGTGCCGCGGCGGCCGGCACGACAGGCTTGGGCGCTGCGGATGCAGTCGCTGGCCTGCGCGCCGTTGCACGGCGTGTGCCCTGCGCCTCCCGGCCCGCCGGCTTGGCCTGCTTGCGGGATTGGGCGGGCGACACCTCGACCGGCGGCAGCGACTCGCGGACCTGCTGCGCCCGGGCGGCAGATACATCGACGGCGGCCAGTGACGTAAGCGCCGCGGAGGCAAGCAGGAAGCGGTGCGGTCGTACAAAAAGGAGACAAGACACGGTTTTCGAAACCTCGGTATGACGTCAGTGGCACGTCACAGCGAACGAGGTCTCACCTTTGGCCTGTCAGCCCTTCGATGAAGCCGAATGTCTGTACTCCCCGACCGACATCTTCGCGTGTGACCACGGCTGACGGCAGGTCTCCTGGCTCGCGGGTCGTGACCGCTTCGTCGCCTTCCCGGGACCGAGGACCCAGTGGCTTCTGACGAAGGATTCACCGCTTACAGTTGCGGGGGCAGCCGCGGCATTGGGGACGAATTCCCCGCACCGCATTCCCTTTTCATCCCCTCTCGGGGAAACCGTCGCCAGCATCTAGGATTACGATCAAGACGGAGTCAATGTGCAAGCTGCGGCGTTATTGCCACAGCAACCAACTTCCTTGGAGACGAGCATGGAAGGCGAGACCTTCCTCTGGCTGATACGGCATGCGCCGGTCGATGGCGTCACAGGGACGATCCATGCCGCCGATGCCCCGGCCGATCTTCGCGATCGCGCGCAGCTAGAGGCACTGCGGCAGTCTCTGCCGAGAGGCGCGGCGAGCCATGCGAGCCCAGCGCGGCGCACGATCGAGACCGCGCATGCGCTGGGACTCGCGCCCGAGCTGATCCCCGAATTCGGGGAACAGGATTTCGGCGCATGGACCGGCCGTCGGCATGACGAGATCGGCGCGGCCGGGGACGAGGCCTATGCGCAATTCTGGAGCGATCCGGCGCGCGGACGTCCGCCGGGCGGCGAGAGCTTTGCGGATCAGGTCGCGCGCGTCCGGCTTGGGCTCTCGCGGATCGGCGCGGGCTCCGCAACGCTCGTCGTGCATTCCGGCACGATCCGCGCCGCGCTGTGCATCGCGCTGGATCTGACGCCGCACGCCGCCTTGCGCTTCGTGATCGATCCGCTGTCGCTCACCCGGATCGACCGGCTCGCCACTGGGTGGCGCGTCGTCTCCGTCAATCAGCGGATGGCCTGAGCCCGATCAGGCCGGGCGATCCGGCACATTGGCTTGCGCAAAAGTCGCCATCCCGTTGTGGAGCGCGCAAGCCGACCGCACCAGCGGCAACGCGATCGCAGCGCCGGAGCCCTCACCGAGCCGGAGATCGAGGCTGATCAGCGGCTGCACGTTCAGCGCACGCAGCACCAGCCGATGCCCCTGCTCCGCCGATTGATGCGACGGCAGCAGGAACGGCCGGCACGATGGGTTGATCTGCACCGCCACCAGCGCCGCGACCGACACGATGAATCCGTCGATCAATACGGGAAGGCGGCGTTGCGCCGCCGCGATGATAGCGCCGCAGATCGCCGCGATCTCGAGACCGCCGACGGCACACAAGATGTGTTCGGGCGAAGCCCCCGCAATACCGTGGCGCGCAATCGCGGCATCGATCACCCGCGCCTTGTGCGCGCGGCCGGCCGCGTCGATTCCGGTGCCGCTGCCCGCGATTTCCTCGGCGCTGATGCCGAGCAGACTCGCCGCAATGGCCGCCGAGACCGTGGTGTTGCCAATGCCCATCTCGCCGAAGATCACCAGATCAGGCCGGCCGACTTCCGCGCGCGCAACCGCGCGCTGGCCGGCCGCGAAGGCGAATGCCAGTTCCGCCGGCTCAAGTGCAGCTTCCTCGCTGAAATCGCGCGTGCCGCTCCGCGGCTTGTCGGTGACGACGCCCGCCATCTGTTCCTGCGCCAGCGTGCCGGCGTCGACCACCTCCAGGCTGGAGCCAAGCTCACGCGCCAGCACTGAGATCGCGGCGCCACCGGACGCAAAATTCGCCATCATTGCGATGGTCACAGCTTGAGGATAGGCCGACACACCCTGCGCAACGATGCCGTGATCGCCGGCGAAGACGATGATCGGCACGCGCGCGGCGCGAGGAGATTCCGTCGCTTGCAGGCCCGCAAGCTCGATCGCCAGTTGCTCAAGCCGGCCGAGCGCGCCGGTCGGTTTTGTCAACTGCGTCTGCCGCGCGATCGCTGCCTCGCGGTGCATCGCGGAGATTTCGGGACACTCTTGGTAGACCCATTCGGGGAGCATGCAGCCTCGCTTAACGCGTGCGCTTGAGAATGTAGCTGTCCATGATCCAGCCATGCCGCTCGCGCGCTTCCTGCCGAAGTGCGACGATGCGCGGGCCGACTTCGGCCAACGCGCCGGACATGACGATCTGGTTGGGCATGCCGAGATAGGCACCCCACCAGATCTGCAGACTTTCCGGAGCGAGCGACTCGAACGCCGTGCCGCCGTCGAGCATCACCGCGATGGTATCGACTCCTTGTGGCCAGCCGCCTTCGCGCAAGCGCCGCCCCGTCGTGACCAGGAATGGCTCACCGATGTCGTTGAGCGGCAGCGCATGCGCGGCGCACAGCGCCTGGATCGAAGTAATGCCGGGCACGACCTCGATCGTCGGTAACGGATCGAGCCGCCGCGCAATGCGGAGCGAGGAATCGTACAGCGAAGGATCGCCCCAGATCAGCAGCGCGACCTTGCCCTCGCCGTCGAGATGATTTGCGATGGTTTGCGACCAGGTTGCCGCCACCGCATCGTGCCAATCGTCCACGCCCTTTTGGTAGTCCGCCTCAGTCGTGTCCCGCACTGGCAAGTCGAACTCGGCGATGCGCGTGCTCGCGCTGGTGAGCACGTCCGCGCAGATCGTCCGCCTGAGATCCGCCAGATCGGATTTCGCCGGCCCCTTGCGCGGGATCAGGACGATGTCGGCAGCGTTGATGGCACGGGCCGCGGCGCGCGTGAGCTGCCCGGGATCGCCGCAACCGATGCCTATCAGGGAAAGCGTGAGCATCGCGAGCGCGAAGGGCGGCCGCACCGGCCGCCCTTCGCTTGTCTCTCAAGCGCCGTTATGCAGGCGCGGCGTGACGAGGCCGGGCGCAGTGACACCGCGCAGCGACTTCGCCAGCGCCAGCACCGCGAGATCGGCGAGCGGTTCGATCACGATGACCAGCGCATAGGATGCCGCAAACGCCGCGATGTTGGCGAGGTTGGTCGCGCCGAAGCCGGAGCCATAGAGCGCCCAGAACGCCACCCAGGCGACGATGCCGGACTGATAGGCGGTCGAGAGCGCCAGCGCCTGACGGTATTGCAGATCGACGTAAGCCGTGTTGCGCGGAATGATCCGCGTGGCCAACGCCTGAATCGCGAACAGCGGCACCAGGAGCGTGGTGATGTTCATGCCGTATTGCGGCAGGTCGGTCGGCACGAAGAAGACGCCCTGGAGCAGCAGGCCGAACGCAAGGCCGAAGGCGGCGGGCGCAGCACCGAACAGCAGGAACAGCGTCGAGCCGAGGATGAAGTGCACCTCGGAGACGCCGACGGGGAAGTGCGGCAGCACCTGGAAGAAGCTGAAGACGAGGCCGGTGGTGGCGAGCGTGCGCGTCGCGAACGAGCCGATGCCCTGCTCGCGCACGGTGTCGACCGCGAGCTTCAAGGCAACGCCGCCTGCGGCGATGCCGGTTGCGTAACTCAACACGAGCTTGGCGCCCGTCACGATTCCGGGTTCGATATGCATGGCTCAGATCCTTCCTGCCGTCACACCCGACGGCCTTGGCCTCAAAACGTGCAGGGCCGGTCTCCTGGCTCGCGGTTCACTGGGGTTCTCCGGCCTTCCCGAGCCTTGCGGCCCAGTGGCTGATCGGAGCCCCTCACCGCTTACAGTCGCGGGGGCGGCTGGGGATTTGGGCGCCGCAACTGGGTCCGCCCGCCCCCATTCCCGATTATGCTCCGGCGCTTTGCGCCGCGTCGAGCACCATGCCTCTCCTGTGTGCCCCTTTCGCGAGCCGGGCGTCAAGGGGCGAACGGCGGCCGCGGCCATCATGACAGATCGTCTCCTGCCAGCGCCCCGAACAGGATGACGGCGGCGGTGGAAGCGGCGCCGCCGCGCGCAAGCTGCTCGGCAAGCTCGACAATGGTGGTGCGGACCAGCCGCTCGTCGGAACGGCCAAGAGATTCCGCAAACAGCGCCGGCGTATTTGCGGCCAGGCCATGCTCGATCAATTTTGCGGCAAGGGCCGGAAAGGTGCGCCGGCCCATATAAACCACGGTGGTTGCCTCCGGATCTGCCAGCGCCACCCAATTCAGGTTTTGCGGCAGTTCGCCGGTGACGTCAGCCCCGGTCACGAACTGCACCCGCCGCGAGGTGTGGCGCCGGGTCAGGGGGATGCCGGCTTGCGCGGCGGCGACGCAGGCGGATGTGACGCCGGGAATGATCTCGTAGCCGATGCCGGCCTCGCGCAGCGTCTCGAGCTCCTCCTCGAGCCGGCCGAAAATGCCGGCGTCGCCAGACTTCAGCCGCACCACGCGCGCGCCAGTTGCGGCGTAGTCAACCAAAAGGCGGTTGACGTGGTGCTGCTTGGTGGAGGGCCGCCCTGCCCGTTTGCCCACCGCGACGAGATTGGCGCCGGGACGGGCGAGATCGAGGATCGCGCCGGAGGCAAGATCATCATAGAGCACGACGTCGGCCTCGCGCAGCCGTGCAGTCCCCTTCACCGTGAGGAGTTCTGGGTCGCCGGGGCCGGCGGAGACGAAACTGACAAAACCGCTCACCGGTCCTCCGCAATCAGATGGAAGAACGTGCCGGTGGCTTGGCCCCGCCGCGAGCCGGTCTCGGCAATGACCGCGCCGGTTGCATCGTGGACCACGGCCAGCGGCGTGTCGGGCTGGGCGATGATCGTCGAATAATGGAACTCGTGGCCGCGCAGGCGTGCGCCTGCCCGGTGCCCCGGCATCGGCGTGTCCAGTTCGGCGAGACGATAGCCCAGATGCATGCGGCGCTTGGCAAAGCTGGTCTCCAGGCCGAGCAGCCCCGCCATCTCATGGCGCACGCCATCGGCATCGGTCAAAGCAGTTCCTAGCACCATATAGCCTCCGCATTCGCCGTGGACCGGCCGTGTCTCGGCGAAGGACCGCACGCCGCTGCGAAAGCGTGCGTTGGCCGCGATCTTGCCGGCATGAAGCTCGGGATAGCCGCCGGGCAGCCAGCAGACATCGGCGCTCGCGTCGGGCGATTCGTCGGCCAGCGGCGAGAACGGCACGATCTCGGCGCCGGCCGCGCGCCAGGCCTCCAGCATGTGCGGATAGACGAAGGAGAACGCCGCATCGCGGGCGAGCGCAATGCGCTGCCCGGGCGGCGTGACGTTCAAATCATTGCTCGCTGCCTGCGGCGACCAATTGGCGGCCGCCCGCAGCACCGCATCGAGATCGACATGCTCGGCAACGAAGCGCGCGGCCTCGTCGATCAGCTTGCCGATCCCGGTCTGCTCCTCGGCCTGCACCAGGCCGAGATGCCGCTTTGGCAGGCTAATCTCGGCATGGCGTGGCAATACGCCGAACACGGCGATGCCGGCGTCTCTCAGCGCGCGACGCACGAGATCTTCGTGGCGTGGGCTGGCGACACGATTGAGCACGACGCCGGCAAGGCGCACGCCAGGGCGGTAGTCGCGAAGGCCCGCGGCAATCGCTGCCGCGGTCTGCGCTTGGCCAGAGGGATCGATCACCAGCAGCACGGGCCAGCCCAGCATCTCGGCGATGTCTGCGGTGGCGCCGGTGCCGGAGACGCCGCGCGCGGCGACGCCGTCGAACAGGCCCATCGAGCCCTCCGCGAGCACGACGTCGGCATCCGCGCCGCGGCTGACGAGATGCGCGATCGCCCCGCGATCCATTGCCCAGCTATCGATATTGACGGAGGCCCGTCCCGTCGCCGCAGCGTGAAAGGCGGGATCGATATAGTCGGGCCCGCTCTTGAAGCACTGCACGTTCAAGCCGCGATTGCGCCAAGCGCGGGCGAGCGCCAGCGTCAGCGTGGTCTTGCCGACGCCTGAGGCCGGTGCGGAGATGACGAGACCTGCCGCCATCAGGGCGCCTCCGGGAAGCGGGGCTCGGCGCCAACCGGCCGATAGCGGCGATCATAGTCGGCGGCATAGAGGCGGCTCTCGTCAAAATCCGTGGCATTCAGCGTCCTGCCGACCAGGACCAGCCCGGTGCGCTCCATCTCGCTGCCTACAGCCGCATCGAGCGTTGCCAGTGTGGCGCGCACGATGCGCTGGTCCGGCCAGCTCGCGCGCCAGACGATCGCGACCGGGCAGTCTGCGCCGTAATGCGGCGTCAGCTCGGCGATGAGCTTGTCGAGCAGGTGGATCGACAGGTGGATCGCGAGCACCGCGCCGGTCGCGGCGAATGCGGCAAGCTTCTCGCCCTCGGGCATGGCGCTGGCCCGGCCCGGCGTGCGCGTCAGCACCACGGTCTGGGCAAGGCCCGGTAGCGTCAGCTCGGCCTCCAGCGCAGCGGCAGCAGCCGAGAAGGACGGCACGCCCGGCGTGACCGAATAGGGGATGCCGAGCGCGCGCAGGCGGCGGAGCTGCTCGCCCATCGCCGACCAGATCGAGAGATCGCCGGAATGCAGACGGGCGACGTCTTTGCCGCCCGCATGCGCGGCGGCGATCTCGGCGATGATCTCGTCGAGCGACAGCGGCGCGGTGTTGACGATCCGCGCGCCCGGCGGGCAATGCGCCAGCACACCCTCCGGCACAAGCGAGCCGGCATAGAGACACAGCGGAGAGGCGGCGATCAGGTCGCGGCCGCGCAACGTCAGCAAATCGGGCGCGCCCGGGCCGGCCCCGATGAAATGCACGGTCATAAGCCGTCTCCTTCCGCAATCGCGGCGGTCGCGGTGCGATCCTGCGAGACAACGCGTGTCGCAATCAGCCGCGCGCGAGGGCCGGCCACTGCGAGCGCCGCGGCTTCGGCAACCGATCCCGTGCCGAACTTTTCCGCGATGAACTCCGATTGCGTCGGCGTGTCGATGCCCGCGAGCATGTGCACCGGAACCGCCTTGATCGGCACGCCGCATTCACGCGCGAGCTGCTTCAGCGCTTCGGCCTCGGCCTTGTCGCTGACGGTCGCCACTGCCGCAAGGCCTTCGGGACCGCCGGCCGCCAGCAGCGCCTCGCGCAGTGAAGCCAGCGTCACGTCGTTCTTGAATCCGAGCCCGGCAACTTTCATCGGACCACACTCCATTGCACCACCGGCCGCGCCGCTTCCCAGGAGCGGTAGCGACCGAGTGGACTTGCATGCGCGATCTCGACGCGCATCAGCTCGCCGCCGTGGCGCTGATGCAGCTCGCCGAGCAGCGCCTCTGTCTCCAGCGTCACCGCATGCGCGACGAGCCGCGCCCCAGGCGCCAGCCGCGACCAGATGGCGTCAAACATCGCGCCATCGAGGCCGCCGCCGACGAAGACAGCGTCCGGCGCGTCCAGCGCTGTCACAGCATCGGGTGCTTCGCCCGCGATGACCTTGATCCGATGCTCCAGTCCGAACGCGGCCGCGTTGCTGCGGATGTTGGCAGCCCGATCATCACGCGCCTCAATGGCCACCGCCGTTCCGCCGCACAGCGCCCACTCGATCGAGATCGAGCCCGAACCGGCGCCGATGTCCCACAGCGTCCTGCCGGGACACGGCGCCAGCGCCGAGAGCGCAAAGGCGCGCATCGGCCGCTTGGTGATCTGGCCGTCGTGAGCGAAGAGATCGTCCGGCAGGCCCGAACCGCGAGACAGCCCCTGCCCTCCCTTCGTCTCCAGCGCAACCGCAGTGAGATTTCCGGACGAAGCGCGCGTAAAGCTCTCAGCGCGATACTCTCTGACGCTTTCATTCGGCCCGCCAAGCGCGGCGAGAGTCCAGAATGCGGAAGGGCCCCAGCCGCGCTCGGTCAGCCAGTTCGCGAGATCGCCGGCCGCTTTGCCATTACGCACGAGACAGATGATCCGCGCCCCGCGCGCCAGATGCTGCACGAGACGTTCGAATGGCGCAGCGTGAAGTCCAAGACAGATCACGGATTCCAGACGCCAGCCGAGCCGCGCAGCGACGAGCGAGAACGTCGACGGCGCGGAGTGCGCAATCCACTCGCCAGCCTGCAGCTTGTCGGCAAGACTTGCGCCGGCGCCATGCCAGAACGGATCGCCTGAGGCGAGCACCACCGTCGGCCGGCCGCGGCAGCTCAGCACGATATCTGCATCGAACGGCACCGGCCACGGACGGCCGCGGCTGCCAACTTGCGCAAGCGCGAGATGGCGCTCGCCGCCGAAGACGGTTTCTGCCTTGGCAAGCGCCTTTCGGCTTGCTTCGGACAGCCCGGCAAGGCCATCTTCGCCGATACCGATGATGGTCAGCCAGGGATCAGCCATGATGCGCGCCCTCGTTCTGGGCGGAACAGCCGATGCGAGCCTGCTGGCTGCGGCGATCGCGCGCGCGGGCATCAAGGCCGTCTATTCCTATGGCGGTCGCACCCGCGCGCCTGCCGATCAGCCGCTGCCGACCCGCATCGGCGGCTTCGGCGGCGTGGGCAGGCTTGCCGAATACCTTCGTCATGAAGGCATCACGCATGTGGTCGACGCGACCCACCCATTCGCGGCGGAGATGAGCCGCAATGCGGTCGAAGCCTGCGCGGAGACGGGCACGCCATTGATTGCGCTGGAGCGAGCGCCCTGGACCAAAGCGCCTGGCGACAACTGGATCGAGGTCGTCGACGTCAACGCCGCCGTCGCAACGCTGCCCGAAAGGCCGGCCAAAGTGTTCCTCGCCATCGGCCGCCAACACATCGCGCCATTTGCGATGACGCCGCAGCATCGCTACACGCTGCGTTTCGTCGATCCCCCCGAAACAACCCTGCCCTTTCCGGCCCACGTGATCGTGTCGCGCGGGCCGTTCACGCTTCATAGCGAGCTGGAGATGATGCGGGAGCGCGGGATCACTTGGATCGTTGCCCGTAATTCCGGCGGAGACGGTGCGCGCGCCAAGATCGATGCGGCCCGCATGCTCGGCCTGCCCGTGATCATGATCTCGCGACCAAACCTGCCCGAGCGGTTGCGGGTGGAGAGCGTTTCCGAGGTCATGCAGTGGCTCGGTCATCGGACCTGCCTCGGCGCATAGACCCAGCGGCCGACGCGGCGGGTCTGCGAATTGCCCACGATCACCAGCGTGCGCATGTCGGCCATCTCGGGTGTCGCTTCGTTCAGAGCGACGGTCTCGATCTTTTCATCGGGCGCGCTGATCGAGCGGGCAAAGATCATCAGGCGCTCGCCGCAACCGGACTCCTTCAGCACCGCAAGCGCGCGGCCAAATCCCTCCGCGCGGCTCGCCGAACGCGGATTGTACATCGCAATGACAAAATCGGCCTCCGCCGCAAGCCGCAGGCGCTTCTCGATCACCGCCCAGGGCTTCAGATTGTCGGAGAGATTGATCGCACAGAAATCATGGCCGAGCGGCGCGCCGGCGCGGGCAGCCGCCGCCAGCATGGCGGTGATGCCGGGCAGCACGCGAATAGGCAGCTCCCGCCATTGCGGTGCCTGCTCGAGCGCCTCGAACACGGCAGAGGCCATCGCGAACACACCGGGATCACCGGAGGAGACGACGACCACCTGGCCGCCTTCCGAGGCAAGCCGCAAGGCTTCGCTTGCGCGCTGCAGCTCTTCGCGATTGTCCGACGGGTGCAGTGCAAGCCCCGGTCGCGGCGGGACGCGGGCGACATAAGGCGCATAGCCGAGAATGTCGGTCGCGGCCGCGAGCGCGGCGGAGACTTCCGGCGTCACCAGCGCGTCGCTGCCAGGGCCGAGCCCTGCGATAGTCAGCGTGCCCGTCATTCGGCGGCGTCCAGGTGCCGGCCCTTGCCGTGCACCAGCACGATCGCGAAATAGGGACAATCGGCGGCATCGACCTCGGCGAGCCGCGCGATGCGCTCGCCGGGCATGGTGCCGCGCTCGACCAGCCAGGCATCGTCCAGCCGTCCGGCGGATGCAAGCGCGCGGCGCACCTTTGCAAGATTGCGGCCGGTCTTCATGATGATGAGTGCATCGGAATTGCGCATGCGCCGCTCGAGTTCGTCTTCGCCAAGCGTCCCCATCAGCACCGTCGTCACATCGTCGCCGAGCGCAATCGGCTGTCCCACGCCGTTCCAGCAGCCGACCATGCCGGGAATGCCCGCGATCACCTCGATCTCGACGCGGCCTTGCAGGCGCGTATGCAGATGCATGAAAGAGCCGTAGAAGTAGGGATCACCCTCGCAGAGCACGACGACGTCGACCGCGCGCGAAAGCCGCGCCAGGCGCTCGGCCCATTCGTCATAGAAGCCGGCGAGCAGATGGACATAGCCGGGGCTGTCGAAGGCGATCTCGGTCGTAACGGGATATTCCATAGGGTATTCGGTGATGTCGGCAGCAAGCATGCCCTCGACGATGCGGCGCGCCTGACCCGGCCTTCCCTTCTTGCGGAAATAGGCGACGTGCCTGGCACCGCGCACCATGCGGTCGGCGCGCACGCTCATCAAATCGGGATCGCCGGGGCCGAGACCGCAGCAGATGATGCGTCCCATGACTATTCGCTCCCGCTCGCCAGCGCGTTCACGGCGGCAACCGTGATCGCGGAACCGCCGAGGCGGCCTTCGACCGTCAGCGCAGGTGCCGGCGGATCGGCCATCAGCGCGGCCTTGGATTCGGCGGCACCGACGAAGCCGACCGGACAGCCGATGATCGCCGCGGGCCGCGGGCAGTCGCGGTCCTCCAGCATGTTGAGGAGATGAAACAAC
Organism: Bradyrhizobium sp. 164; assembly: GCF_023073715.1. Lineage (GTDB taxonomy): Bacteria > Pseudomonadota > Alphaproteobacteria > Rhizobiales > Xanthobacteraceae > Bradyrhizobium. Next base: position 169,811 of record NZ_JADPKA010000026.1, on the reverse strand, counting down.
GCAGTCGGCGCATTGCCGATCGCGATGATCGCGCCGCCCAGATGTGGCCTCCACAGCTCCAGCGCCGCAGCCGAGCGCGTGTTGCGCATGGACTGCGCCAGCGCCGGCACGGTGGCATCACCGAGTGTGCAGATGATCGGGTTGGCCGCAGGAAGTCTTGCGCGCGTGATTCCTTCCGAGACCATGCGCGCGTCGCACAGGATCGACGCGCCATTCTGCAAGGCCGCGCGCGCAGCGGCCACCATGCCGGGCGTGAAGCGGATATGCGCCTCAAGGCCGACCATGCCGGCGGCGTGGATCATCCGCACCACGACCTGCTCCTCGTCCGGCGAGAAGCGCGCAAGATCAGCCTCGGCGCGGATGGTCGCAAAGGACTGCCGGTAGATCGCCGCGCCGTCGGTCTCGTAACTGTGCGGCATCAGTGCCCTCCCACCAGAATGGAGGGATCGCTGACGATGTCATCGCGGTTCAGGCCGCGCAGAGCGGGCTCATCGCGGGCCGATCCACCGCGCACGAGATCGAATCCGGCACCGGTCGCAACCAGCGTCACCGCGGTGGCGCCGGAATGCGCACAGCCCTTGGCGCAGCCAGAGACATGAAGCCGCGTATCGGGTGCAATGCGCGGCGCGAGCGCGGCGGCGAGCGCGCGGGTGTCGGCATGCGCCTCGCGGCAGCGTGGGGCGCCGCTGCAGGCGATGACGCGCAGCGCGGGATCGTAGGGTTCGGTGATGAGACCCGCCCCGTTCGGCATCGCACGCTTGCCCTCGCTCAAGACCATCCGCCATGGCGTCATGCGCAGAGCATGTCCGCAACCGGCGAATTCATGCAGCGTCGTATGCAGCATCTGCCCGAATGCGACCCCGACCATGGCGCCCTGCGGATAATGTCCGGGCTGCAGCGCAGCCATCACGGAGGCAGGTTCGGTCTCGCCGCGCAAGGTCCCCGGCAATGCCGCACCGGAAGCGATGTGGGCCGCCATGCGCCCTCGCCCGCTGCGGACCCCGCCGGAGGTAATGAACCAGTCTGCGAGCGCGAGCGCCGTGCTCACGACGTCTCCGCGTCCGACGGAACGACCGAAGCTCGCACCATCGGCGCGCACGAGAAGCCGGCCCGCACGATCGCGCTCGATGCGCACGTCGGCGGAGTCGCCGGCGAGCACGCGCGAGGTCCCGTCATCGATGGCGAAGCCGAATTTTGTGGGCAATTTGAGCGCGCTGTCGGCAAGCGCCTCTTCGAGCTCGGCGGCGAGCGCCTGCGTGTCGTCGCCCTCGTTCCAGAACGGCGTCACCAGGATGTTGCGCCGGGATTCGATATCGGCATCGGGATCGAGCAGCGCCAGTCGCGCAAGGCCGTCGAGCAGCGGACCGTGGCCTTCGTCCCTGACACCTCTGATCTGGAGGTTGGCGCGGCTCGTCACGTCGAGGAGACCATTGCCGAAGCGTTCGGCCAGATCAGCAAGGCCGGAAGCCTGTGCCGCTTCAAGGCGACCGCCGAACGGGCGCACGCGGACCACGAGCCCGTCGCCCGATTGCATCGGCCGCAGCGCGCCGGGACACCAGCCCTTGACCGCGGAAGCGCTCATGAGGCCTCCTTCAACGCAGCGGCGATCGAATTGCGGCGCGTCCGCCAGAGCGAGGCGTCATGCAATCGCGTGAAGCACGTCTCCATTGCTGCGACCGCCGCCGGATTTTCGCGCGCCATGAAAGCGCGGACGTCGGCGTTGCCAAGCGTCGCGTCATAATAGAGATCGAACAGATGCGGCGGCACGGCGCCGGCAAGATGCGCGAAGGCGGCCATGTGCTCGAGCGTCGCGGCGATCTCGGCCGCGCCGCGAAAACCGTGGCGCATCATGCCGTCGATCCAGGCGGGATTGGCCGCGCGCGCACGGACGACCCGGGAGATTTCCTCGGCCAGCGAGCGCGCGTGCGGTTGCTCGGGACGCGTCGTGTCAATGTGATAGAGCGATGGTCCTGCCGCGCCGAGATGTGCCGCAGCTGCGGCGACCCCCGCTTCATGCGCAGCATAGTCCGCGGCGAGCAGAAGATCGGTCTCTGGCAGATCCTGGACATGGACGAAGGCATCGGCGGACGCAAGCCGCGCCTCGATGCCGGCGCGATCAGGCTTGATCGCGCCATCCGCCGAGAACGCCCAGGACGATGCCGACAGCCACGCTTCCCCGGCGGCATCACGCGTCTCGGGCGTGAAGGTATCAGGGATCGCTGACAAGCCGACGCCGTATTGTCCGGGCCGCGGCGCAAAGACGCGTGGCGCACGGTGGCGATAGGGATTCTCCTCACCCTCTTCGTCGCGGTTTGCGAGCGCCTCGGACGCAGCCTCGAACAATTGCGCCAGACCCGAAAAGACGTCGCGGAACAGGCCCGATACGCGCAGCGTCACGTCGATGCGGGGGCGGCCGAGCTCGGCCGGCGCGATGATGTCGTAGCCGGTGACGCGCCCGGAGGCGTGGTCCCAGTGCGGCGCAAGACCGGCCAGATGCAGCGCCATCGCGAACTCCTCGCCTGCGGTGCGCATCGTCGCCGAGCCCCAGAGATCGACCACGAGCCCCTTCGGCCAGTCGCCATGATCCTGCAAGTGACGGCGCAGCAGCTCTTCCGCGAGCTTGATGCCTTGCGCATGCGCCGACGGCGTCGGCACCGCGCGTGGATCGACGGCGAAGAGATTGCGCCCGGTCGGCAGCACGTCCTGGCGCCCGCGATAGGGCGAGCCCGATGGCCCCGGCGCAATGCGCTGCCCCGCAAGCGCGGCGCGCAGGGCGTCCCGCTCCGCGTCGCCGCAGGCGCCGCGGCCGAACACGTGCAGGCCGTCACCGAACTGGCTTTCCTTGATGTCGCAGACGAAACGATCGATCCGTGGAATCGCTTCGGCTGGTGCGGCCGATGCATCGAGGCCAAGATCGTCTTCGAGGCCCGCGGCACGGGCTTCGTCGCGGATCGCCGCGATCAACCGCTGGCGGCGGGCGGGGTCAAGACCATCGGCAGTGGAATATTCGTCCAGAAGCCGTTCGAGCCGGCGCAAGCCCTCCGGGACGACGGATGCGGCAAGGGGCGGCGGCAGATGGCCGATCGTGACGGCGCCGATGCGCCGCTTGGCCTGCGCGGCCTCGCCAGGATCATTGACGATGAAGGGATAGATGACCGGCAGATCGCCGATCAGGGCTTCCGGCCAACAGCTCGATGACAGCGCCAAGGATTTGCCGGGCAGCCATTCCAGCGTGCCGTGCGCGCCCATATGCACGACGGCGTCACAGCCCTGCTCTCGAAGCCACAGATAGAACGCAACATAGGCATGGCGCGGCGTGCGGGCGAGATCGTGATAGTCGACATCGCGCGTGGTTGCATCGCCACGCTCGGGCTGAACCGCGATGATCGACTGGCCGCACCGAATCGCGGCGAAGTGGAGCGCACCGTCGCGACAGCTCGGATCATCCTCCGGCGCACCCCAAGCTTGTGCGAGATCATCCTGCAATGCTTGCGGCAGACGCGAGAGCGCCGTGCGGTACTCAGCGACGCTCCAGGTCAGCTGCTGCCTCAGCAGCGTTTCGCCGAGCGCATGAACTGGCGCGGCATCGAAGCCCGTCTCCGCGAGGTCGGACAGCAAGACCTCGACGGACGCCAGCGCATCGAGGCCAACCGCATGCGCGATCTGGTGTGGACGGCCCGGGTAGTTCGAAAGCACGATCGCCAGACGCTTCTTGGCGGCCGGCGTCTCGGCGAGCCGCCGCCAGGCCGCAACCCGTGCGGCGACGGCCTTCACCCGCTCCTCGTCAGCGCGATGCGCAAGATGGGAGAACTGCAGATCGGGATCGCGCTCCGCAGCGGATTTGAAGCTCACCACGCCCGCGAACAAGCGGCCATCGACCTCGGGCAGCACCACATGCATCGCGAGGTCGCCCGGCGAGAGGCCGCGCAGCGAGGTAGCCCAATCCTCGCGCCGTGCCGTCGAGAGCGCAACCTGGAACACCGGACACGGGGCTACGTCAAACGGCGTCGTGCCATCGTCGCCTACGGCCGAGAACGCCGTCGCATTGACGATCGCCGTAGGAGGATCTCGCGCGAGATGCGCGCGCAGCCAATCGGCGACGGCCGCGGCTTTCAGCGAGGTGACGAAGACACCATAGGCACCAAAACCCTTCTCGCGCAGCGCGGCGATCAAGGCATCGACCGGCCCGGTGTCCGCAGCGGTGAGATAGGAGCGATAGAACGTCACCAGCGCGTGCGGCTTCCCCTCGCCGCCCGTCGGCGCAGCAATGACGCCGCGCGCGGGATCATAAAATCCCGTCTCGGGCACATTCATTTCGCCGACGACTGGCCCGGCATAGAGGCCCGAGGCCAGCGCGAGCTGCGCGATCGCGGCTTGGGCCGCGACCGGGCCGCCGGTGTCACAGAGCACCTTGAGCCGGCGCAGGGTCGAGACCGGCAAGGTCGAATACGCGTCGAGCCGCGTATCGTCACGGCCGTCGGCCGGCAGCACGGCCAGCACGATGTTGCGGTCCTTAGCAAGTTGCTGGAGCGTCGCGAGACCATACGGCCAATAGGATTCACCGCCGATCAGACGTACCAGAATGCCACGCGCATGGGAGAGCGTGCGCTCGATATAGGTGTCGACCGAGAGCGGATGACGCAGTTCCGCAAGATTTGCGAGCCGCAGCGACGGCAGGCTGGTACGGCCGCGCCGCCAGCCGGCCGCAAACGCGGCAAGATCGGAATCCGAATATGAGAGCACCACGAGATCGGCCGGGTCCTGGCCGATGTCCCTTGGCGTCGCGGTCTCCTCAAGACCGCGGCTCTCGCGGAAAACGACGTGCATCAGGTTGCTAGCCCTGACCTGATCGCGGCCTCGTCAATATCGCCGTGCTCGCCAATCACGACGAGTTTCGATTGCCTGACACCTGCGCCCCAGGGCTTGTCGAACTGGTGGCGCACACGCTCGCCGACCGCCTGCAGCAAGAGGCGCATCGGCTTGCCCGCGATTGCGATATAGCCTTTGACGCGCAGCACGTTCTGCTCGCGCGCTAGGCGCTGAACGGAGGCGACCAGCGCATCGATATCGGCAACTTCCGGCAGGTCGATCACGACGGAGGCAAAATCGTCATGCTCATGCTCCTCCTCGCCGTCGTGATGCGAGGGACGCGCGGCAAGATCGCTCTCGGCGGCGGCGCCGAGACCGAGGATGACGCGCGCATCGATCGCGCCGTCGGTGATGGGAAGCATCGGCACGCGGCGCGGCATCTCGGCGGTGATCGCCGCCTTGGCGGCTTCTATCCCTGAGCTGCCGGCAAGATCGGCCTTGGTCAGCAGCACGATGTCGGCGCAGGCGATCTGGTCCTCGAACACTTCCGACAGCGGCGTCTCGTGGTCGAGATTGTCGTCCGCCGCGCGCTGCGCTTCGACTGCAATCGGGTCCGGCGCGAAGCGGCCAGCAGCGACAGCCTCTGCATCGGCCAGCGCAATCACGCCATCGACAGTGATGCGCGAGCGGATCTCCGGCCAGTCAAAGGCCTTCAGCAGCGGTTTTGGCAACGCCAGGCCCGAGGTCTCGATCAGGATGTGATCGGGCTTCACGGGGCGTGCCAGCAATTGCTCCATGGCCGGAATGAAATCGTCAGCGACGGTGCAGCAGATGCAGCCATTGGCGAGCTCGATGATGTTCTCCTCCGGGCAATTGGCAGCAGCGCACGACTTCAAAATCTCGCCGTCGACGCCCTCGCTGCCGAACTCGTTGACGAGCACGGCGAGCTTCTTGCCGCCGGCATTGGCGAGCAGATGCTGGATCAGCGTCGTCTTGCCGGAGCCGAGAAAACCGGTGATCACAGTGACCGGGACTTTTGCGAGCGAATTCATTCGGCGGCCTCCGGCACGACGGCAAGGGGGGGAATGCGGGCAAGCGACTGCTTGCGGAAGATTTCGGGACGGCTGCGCCAGGGCACGAGGCCGTCGGGCGCGGCCGCATACGCCGCAGCGCCCGCGACCACGTCGCGCGCATTCGTCTCCGACAGGCGGCCATAGACATAGGACCAGCGACCCGGCGCACTCAGCGCGACCGAGCAGCCCTGGCTACAGGCAGAGAGGCATTCGACCGGAACCACATTGACGCCGTCGGGCACGCCGGCGTCCAGGATCGCGCCATGCAACCGCTTGCCCGGCGTGACGTCGCCTTCGCCAAGCGTCTCGCCGGCACGGCAGGTAATGCAGACGTGAAGTGTGACCGTCATCGCCTCTTCCAGAATAACAGCGGGAGGCGAAGAGGCGCACGGACCATTGTGAGAGGCCCGTTTCCCCGTCGCGGAACACCCCGTCCGCCGGTCCAAAATCGTCCGCGCTGGCAGGTCTCCCGGCTTGCGGAGCAGGGCTTTTGCCCTTCGATCCCCGCCTTCCCGATCCCGTTAGGGGTCAGTGGCTTCGGGCATCTCTCCGGTCACGGTCGCGGGGGCGGCTGCATTTTGGACCCAAATCTTGCCAATTCGGACCCTATCGCATTCCCTCTTCGCCTGTCATAGGACAGGAACCAGCGCAGACCCACCATTTGCCGGTGGCCGCCACTTGTCAAGCCGAAGGACCGGATACGATGACGCCTGAACCGGATATCCAAACGGGCGAGGAAACCGACGCCCGCCACGCCGCGAAAATGGCAAAGAAGAAGGCCGCCCGCGACGAGATCATGGCGACCAAGAGCGGCGAAAAAGGCCTCGTTATCGTCCACACCGGCGCCGGCAAAGGCAAGTCGTCCTCGGCCTTCGGCATGATCGTCCGCTGCGTCGCCCATGGCTTGCCCTGCGCGGTGGTGCAGTTCATCAAGGGCGCCTGGGACACCGGCGAGCGCCGCCTGCTCACTGGCCATTTCGGCGACCTCTGCCAATTCCACGCCATGGGCGAAGGTTTCACCTGGGAGACGCAGGACCGCGCCCGCGACATCGCCGCCGCGCGCGCCGGCTGGGACAAGGCCAAGGAGCTGATTCGCGATCCTGCCTTGCGCATGGTCGTGCTCGACGAGATCAACATCGCGCTGCGCTATGACTATCTCGACATCGCCGAGGTGGTCGAATTCCTGACGACGCAAAAGCCGCCGATGACGCATGTCGTGCTCACCGGGCGCAACGCAAAGGACGAATTGATCGAGATCGCCGATCTCGTTACCGAGATGACGCTGGTCAAGCATCCCTTCCGGTCCGGCATCAAGGCGCAAGCCGGCGTCGAGTTCTGATACGATCTCGCCATGGCGCGCGCGCTGATGATCCAGGGGGCCGGCTCGGACGTGGGCAAGTCGCTCATCGTCGCGGGCCTTGCGCGCGCCTTCATGCGGCGCGGCCTGCGCGTGCTCCCTTTTAAGCCGCAGAACATGTCGAACAATGCCGCCGTCACCGTCGACGGCGGCGAGATCGGCCGCGCCCAGGCGCTTCAGGCGCTCGCCGCTCGCGTCGAGCCGCACACCGACATGAACCCGGTGCTGCTCAAGCCGGAGACCGATGTCGGCGCGCAGGTCATCGTCCATGGCAAGCGCATCGCAACGGTGCGTGCGCGCGATTATGCGGCGATGAAGCCCTCGCTGATGGGCGCCGTGCTGGAGAGTTTCGCGCGCTTGAAGACGCGCGCCGATCTGGTGCTGGTCGAAGGCGCGGGCAGCCCGGCCGAGGTGAATTTGCGAAAGGCCGACATCGCCAATATGGGCTTTGCGCGCAAGGCCAACGTGCCGGTCGTGCTGGTCGGCGACATCGACCGCGGCGGCGTCATCGCCCAGCTTGTCGGCATCAGGACGGTCATCGACCCTGACGATGCCGCGATGATCCAGGGCTTCGTCATCAACAAGTTCCGCGGCGACCCCACGCTGTTCGATGACGGCTACCGGCTGATCGAAGCGAAAACCGCATGGCGCGGCTTTGGCGTGCTGCCCTGGTTCGCGCGCGCCGGCGAGCTGCCGGCCGAGGACGCGCTGGGCCTGCGCGACGCGCGCAAGCCGGGCCAATGCAAGATCGCCTGCCTCGCCCTGTCGCGGATCGCCAATTTCGACGATCTCGATCCGCTCAAGCTCGAACCCGGCGTCGATCTCGTCATGGTGCGTCCGGGCGAAGCAATCCCCGGCGATGTGAGGCTGGTCATCATCCCCGGTTCAAAATCCACTCGTGGCGATCTCGCCTTCCTGCGAGCACAGGGCTGGGACATTGATCTCGTGGCGCATCACCGCCGGGGCGGCCATGTGCTCGGGCTCTGCGGCGGCTATCAGATGCTCGGACACAGCGTTGCCGACCCTGACGGCATCGAGGGACCTGCGGGCGACACGCCGGGTCTCGGGCTGCTCGACGTGACAACGGTGATGAGGCCGCAGAAGACGCTGACACGCGTCTCCGCCTTGCACGCCGCCACCGACCAGGCGATCGAGGCCTACGAGATCCACATCGGCCACACCGACGGGCCCGATCGCGCGCGGCCATTTGCGAAACTGAACGGCAAGCCGGAAGGCGCGATCTCGCGCGATGGCCGCGTCCAGGGCAGCTATCTGCACGGCCTGTTCACGTCGGATGATTTCCGCAAGGCATATCTGGCAAAGCTCGATATTCCCGCGGGTAACGAGCCCTATCATGCCAGGATCGAGAGCGCGCTCGATGCCCTCGCCGATCACATCGAAAGGCATCTCGACGTCGAAGGCCTGCTCGCGTTAGCCCGCTAGCACCTCGGCAAGGCGCGTCCATTCGGATTCGCTGCCGGGAAGCCCGAGGCGCAGCCATGCCGGCTCTCGCGCGAAAACGCGCGACCAGATCTGGGCGCGCGCGAGCTTTTCCTGCGCGGCCAGCGCGTTAGGTGTCTGGTAAAGACGAAACAACGGCGTGCCGCCGATAAGCGTCCAGCCTTGCGACTGCGCCATGGCGTCGAGCCGAACACAGTCGCGTGCGAGCCGCGCTGAGGTAGCCTCAGCCCAGGCATCGTCGCGCAAGGCGCGGCAACCGATCGCGATCGCCGCTCCCGAGACCGGCCATGGACCCGACATCGACGCAAGCTTGCCGATATCCGCCGCATTGCCAATTGCGAAGCCAAGCCGAAGGCCGGCAAGGCCATAAAACTTTCCGAACGAGCGCAGGATCAACAGCCGCGGCCGATCGACTTCCGAAGCAAGCGACAGCTGCGGGACGGCGTCGGCAAAGCTCTCGTCGATCACGAGATGGCCGACGCGCGGCAGCAGTGCCAGCAAGTCCTTGGGCGAATGGCGGCGGCCATCGGGATTGTTGGGATTGACGACGATCGCGAGGTCTGCGCCGGCCAACGCGTCAAATTCGCCGACCTCCAGGACATCCCAGCCCGCGGCCGACAGGACCCCGGCATATTCATTGTAGGTCGGCGCGAGGATGCGCGCGCGGCCAGGCGCCGCGAGCTGCGGCAGCAGTTGAATGGCGGCCTGTGCACCGCCCATCGCAACAACAGGTGCGCTCGTGCGATAGGCGTGCTGCGCGGCTTGATGCAAGGCATCGATTTCGGCGCGCGACGGCAACGCGCTCCAGGCGCGCGCGCTCACCTCGCCTACCGGATAAGGCAGCCGGTTGATCCCTGTCGAGAGGTCGATCCAATCCTCTGCGCGTCCGCCAAAACGCTGCTGTGCCAGATCGAGATTTCCACCGTGCTCGCGCATGCCCCGTTCTTTCACGCGAAGGCCAGGACCGCAAGCACCGCGGCGAGAAGCAGCATGGACCTGCGATAGACCGTCAATCCATGATTGATGTCCGCAGCGAGCGGATCGCGCGCGCCCTCGTTGAGCCAGGGCTCGTTCGTGACGCTACCGTGATAGATGCGTGGGCCGCTGAGCCGCACACCGAGCGCGCCAGCCATGGCCGCTTCCGGCCAGCCAGCGTTAGGCGAGCGGTGGCGGCGGGCATCGCGGGTCATGCACGACAGCGCCTCCGATCGCCGCGACGCCAGCAGCACGAAGAGGAAGCCGGTCACGCGCGCCGGAACGAAATTGGCGACATCGTCGATGCGCGCTGCGGCCCAGCCGAACGCTTCGTGCCGCTCGCTGCGATGTCCGATCATGGAGTCGAGTGTGTTGATCGCCTTGTAGCCGAAGATGCCGGGCAGGCCGAACAGCGCGCCCCAGAACACCGGCGCCACGACGGCGTCGGAGGCGTTCTCGGCGAGGCTCTCGATTGCCGCGCGCGCGATACCGGCCTCATCGAGCGCCGCGGGATCGCGGCCGACGATCCGCGAGACCGCGTCGCGCGCGGCGGCGATGTCGCCGGCCTGCAAGGGCGTCGCGACAGCCGCGACATGGTCATGCAGCGAGCGCAGCGCGACCAGGGGCCAGGCCAGGACGCCGACCAGCGCGATCTGAATCCAGCCCCAGGGAAGCACGGACTGAAGCATCCAGCCGAGCGCGATTGAGACCGCGATCACCGCGAGCGCTCCGGCAACGCCGGCGGCGCGGCGAAACGCCGGCGGGTCAGACGCGCGATTCCAGGCGGTGTCGATAGTCGCGATCAGGCGGCCGAGCCAGGTCACGGGATGGCCGATCCGCGCGAACAGCCACGACGGCCAGCCCAGCAGGGCATCCGCCGCCATCGCCACCACCATCCCCGCCGCAAAGCCCACACGCGCCTCCTGTTCCGCCCCTGTTGCGCAAAGCGAAGGCAGAGCGCAAGCCCCTACAGGCCCGATTTCGGCTTTGTCTTTGGCCGTGTTTGGTGATTAGTCAGGGCTGATAGGAGACCTTCATGGCCGTCATCTTGATCACGGGCGGAGCGCGATCGGGCAAGAGCACGCGTGCGGAAGCGCGAGCGAAGGCCTTTCCCGGGCAGCCCGTCTATGTCGCGACGGCCGAGGCGCTCGATGCCGAAATGGAGGCGCGCATCGCCACGCATCGCGCGCGGCGCGAAACCGACTGGATCGAGCGCGAGGTGCCGCTTGATCTCGTGCAGGTGCTGGTCGCAACCGATGGCGGCGGCGCAAGGCTGGTGGATTGCCTGACGCTGTGGCTCTCGAATCTGATGCATGCGGAACGCGACTGGGAGAGCGAGGTGAAAGATCTTGCCGGCGCCCTGCCCCGGCTGAAAAGCCCAGTTGTTCTCGTCACTAACGAGGTCGGTCTCGGCATCGTTCCTGACAACGCCCTGGCACGCAGCTTTCGCGACGCCGCCGGCCTCATGAATCAGACTATCGCGGCGGCTGCCGACGAGGTCGAGTTCGTCGTCGCCGGCCTGCCGATGAAATTGAAATGATGCCGCGCGCCGAATTTCTGCGAGACGTCATCGCCGATCTCAGGATGGCGGCATCGTTCGTCACGATTCTGCCGGTGGCATCGTCGAAGCCCGCAGGCGACGGCGCCATCGCGCGTGCAACCTGGGCGCTGCCCGTCGCGGGACTGCTGGTCGGACTTGCCGGCGCGCTGGTCTATAAGATGTGCAGCCGGTTCGGACTGACGCCGAACCTTGCCGCCCTGCTCGCGCTGGCCGCTACCGCCCTCATCACCGGCGCGCTACACGAGGATGGGCTTGCCGACACCGTCGATGGCCTCGGCGGCGGCCGAACGCGCGAGCGCAAGCTCGAGATCATGCGCGACAGCCGGATTGGGACCTATGGCGTCTGCGCGCTGATCCTGTCGTTCGGCCTGCGCTGGAGTGCGCTCGCGGCGATCGCCAATCCATGGACGGTCACGCTGGCGCTGTGCGCGGCGCACATCGCAGCCCGCGCAGGCGTGCCGGCCTTCATGTCGCTTGTCCCGCTGGCGCGGCCGGATGGGCTTTCGGCGAGCGCGGGGCCGCCGCCGGGCCGCAGTGTCGCCATCGCCTTCGCACTTGGGACGCTCGCTCTCGTCCTCGCGCTCGGGCCGGGCAAGGCGCTGGTCGCCCTGATCCTGCTGTCGCTCGCCGGGTTCATGCTGGCGCGGCTCGCCATCCGCCAGATCGGCGGGCAGACCGGCGACATCCTCGGCGCGTTCGAGCAGACAGGCGAGATCATGATCCTGCTGGTTGCCGCGGCCTTCCAGGTCGGACGCTGACCCATGGTCGAGTTCGATGACGCCTTCCGCCGACAATTACGCGAGCTGTTCGTATGGCGCCGGGACGTGCGGCGTTTTCGCGGCGATCCGTTACCACGCGGCGCGGTGGAGCGCCTGATCGAGACCGCCTGTCTCTCGCCATCGGTCGGTCTCAGCCAGCCCTGGCGCTTCGTCACGGTCGACGACGCCGCACGGCGCCAAGCCGTGATCGACGACTTCAAATCGTGCAATGCCGATGCGTTGAACGCCTATACCGGCGAGCGCGCGACCCGCTATGCCACGCTGAAACTGTCGGGTCTCGAACAGGCTCCTGGCCACCTCGCCGTGTTTGCCGACAAGGCCAGCGACATCGGTCACGGCCTCGGCCGTGCCACCATGCCGGAGACGACGGAATATTCGGTCGTCGCGGCGATCACCGCGATGTGGCTCGCCGCGCGCGCGGAAGGCATCGGGCTCGGCTGGATCTCGATCCTGAATCCTGCGCGCATTCACGCCATTCTCGACGTGCCGGAATCATGGAAGTTCATCGCCTATCTCTGCATCGGCTATCCGGAAGTCCAATGCGACCGGCCCGAACTGGAGCAGGCGAAATGGGAGCACCGGCGCAGTGCGGACGAGTTCACGCTGAGGCGCTAGCGGAGACCAGCGTATCGAAACGCCCTCGATGCCTGAAGGTGAAGACCAGGCCCGAAATCGCGACTCTTCGCGGCGTGTGAAATTCGCGGCAGAGCGAATCGAACTTTTCCCGATTCATCAATCTGAGCCTACCTCAGTATGGTCTCGCCATACCCGCGCACAATGGCGACAACCAAGTGCTCAGTGCTAACTATGAACGCGGAGTGAAAAGCAACGGAACCGGCCGCGCGAGCCGGCAGTTGCAGGACAAGTCCGGCCGTGTAGCGTCCGCCGGCTTTTCTCCTAGCGAACGGTGCGATGCCGCTCCAGTACTTGGTGTCTACTGTCACAGTTGGCTGCAGAGAGTACGTCATGAGAAACATCGCCGATGTCCTCGGGCGGTTTTGGCAAGCGAGCCAGCCCGCATCCGATACTCAGGTTGAGGCTATGGCCGAAAACCGAGATCAATCCAGCATGGCCGATTTTGTCCGCATCCTGCAGGCCTACGATCAAGACCAGTGGGGCGACCGCGCCCGCCCGGTTCTTCAGCAGGTCGCCCGGCCGGCAATGTGCCGCCGGCCGGCCAACACGCCACACAAGGGATCAACTTCCTTGGTGTGGGACCTGTGAACATTGCGCTGTCATGAACCGGACGTTTTAACGACGAGCTTTATGTTTAGCAGGTTGACGCCCTTGAATGGGTTCGGCGCGCTTTCGATTGTGCCCGTACCCGTGGCGTTCGCATAGGCACCTGTGCCCGATAGGATCGTGTATTCGCCCGTTGATTTGCCGTCTTTGGCCGAACCGGTGTAGCGCGCCGTAATCGAGCCTTCCTCGAACGTGTAAGTGCTGTAGCCGAAGAACGGGCCCGACCCTTTGAGCAAGTCCGAAGTATTGACGAACTCTTTCACTCCGATACGGCCGTCGTTGAAAACGGCGACTCCAAAGAATTTGCCTGACACAACCGTCTGTCCTTCGACGTTTGCGGCCTCGATGACCTTGAGATCGATCGGCTTTGTAACCAGCTTGAACTCAAGCACCCGCTCGCCCGCTACAGCGGTTGACGCCGCGACGATCAATGCTACGCCAGAAAGGAAAAAGCTGAGAGACTTCCGCATAGGCTCCTCCTGCGCTTGTTGGAATCAAGTCGAGAAGTGTCGGCGAGCCACACATCACGCCGCCGCTTTTCGCAGCGGCACGAAAGAGAGCCCTCGGCGACGCCCCGGCAGCGGCTGAAGCTCTCTGGTCCTAAGCGCGAAGTCGGGACGCAAGTATGAGTCCTGAGCGATCGGAAGAAAGTTCAGTCTCCGTTACGGTATAATAGTATCCCTAGCCTCCGCACGTCTGCGTCCGCCGGCTTCGTCCCGCTCGCGGCCAAAACGCTCGACCAGGAAGTCGATGAACAGACGCACCTTGACCGACAAATGCCGCGTCGGCGGATACACCGCATAAAGCGCGAGCGGCGGCGCGAAATAGTCGTTCAGCACCGTCCGCAGCTCGCCCTTCTTCAACGCATCCGCGGCGATGAACTCGGGCAGCAGCGCCAGCCCCCTGCCGTTGATCGCGACGTCGCGCAGCACCTCGGCGTTGTTGACGCAGAGCGACCAGGCCGGCTGGATCCAGTGATCGCCATCAGTGCCGGTCAGCTTCCACTGATTGCCGGTGAGTAGGAAGCCGTAGGTCAGCGCGGCGTGCTCGCGCAGATCCTGCGGATGATTTGGGGTGCCGTGACGCGCCAGATAATCCGGCGAAGCGCAGATCATGCGCGCCACCGGCATGATCTTGCGCGCGATCAGGCTGGAGGATTCCAGCTCCGCGATCCGCAACGTCACGTCAAATCCGTCCTGGACCGGATCGAGCAAATCGTCGCTGAGCACGATCTGGAACTGCAACTCGGGATAGCGTGCCATGAAATCGGCGAGCACCGGCCCCAGCCGCATCGTGCCGAACGACATCGGCGCGTTGACGCGCAACAGGCCCCGCGGCGCCGACTGGGCCTGCGTCACCGCCTGGTCCGCAGCCTCGATCTCCAAGAGGATCACCACCGCACGCTCGAAATAGCGCTGGCCGTTCTCGGTCGGGCTCGCGTGCCGCGTGGTGCGGTTCAGGAGTTGGACGCCGAGACTCTCCTCGAGGTCCGCGATGTATTTGCTGATCGCCGAGCGCGACAGCCGCAGCTGGCGGCCGGCTTCCGCAAAGCTGCCGCTTTCGACCACTTTTACGAAAGCCCGGAGGCTGGCCACCTTGTCCAATCGGGCGCGCCTATTGTTTCCAATTCATAGACATAGCCGTCATATTTGCATGGATTGTCTCCAATCCAAAGCGGAACGATATTTCCAACCAGAGCACGATGCTCCCCGAATTTTGGAGGACGACAATGTCTGGACTGCACCATGTCACCGCGATCGCGGGCGATCCCATGAGGAACTTCGGCTTTTACACCCGGGACCTCGGCCTGCGCTTCGTCAAGAAGACGGTCAATTTCGACGACCCTGCCACCTATCACTTTTATTACGGCGACGAGACCGGCCGCCCCGGCACCATCCTGACCTTCTTCCCGTGGGCGGGCGTTTCGGCCGGCCGCCGCGGTGTCGGCGAAACCCATCAGACCGCCTTCCGCGTGCCGCAGCGCTCGCTCGCCTACTGGACGCAGCGCTTCATCGAGAAGGGCATTGCTCACGAGGCGCTGGAGAAGCGCTTCGGTGAGTCCGTGCTGCCGTTCAGCAACCCCGACGGGATGGCGCTCGCGCTGGTCGGCATTCCCGGCGCCGAGAACGAGCCGGGCTGGAGCAATGGCGACGTGCCGGCCGAGCATGCGATCCGCGGCTTGCACGGCGTGACCCTGCTGCTCGACAGCGCAGTGAAGACGGCGGCCGTCCTCACCGACGTGTTCGGCTTCAAGGAGACCGCGCGCGAAGGCTCGGTGATCCGCTTCAAGGCAGCGGGCGATGCCGAAGGCAGCGTCGTCGACATCTACGAAGCCCAGGGCTTCTTGCGGGGACATCAGGGCGGCGGCTCGGTGCATCACATTGCCTTCCGCGCGGCCGACGACGCCGAGCAGGGCCAGATGGCGCAAAAGCTCGTGAGCAATCACGGCCTGCACCCGACCGAGCAGAGGGATCGCAACTACTTCCGCTCGATCTACTTCCGCGAACCCGGCGGCGTGCTGTTCGAGATCGCGACCGACATCCCCGGCTTCGCCGTCGACGAACCCGTCGCGACCCTGGGCCGCGACCTGAAGCTGCCCGGCTTCCTCGAAGCGCACCGCAAGCAGATCGAGGAAGTGTTGCCGAACCTTGAAGAGAGTGTGTCATGACCGAGAGTTCATTCATCCATCGTTTCGAGCCCGCGGCCAACGCGGGCTCGGCCCCACTCCTGCTGCTGCACGGCACCGGCGGTGACGAGAACGACCTGCTCGGCCTCGGCCGAATGATATCGCCCGGCGCCGCCCTGCTCTCGCCGCGCGGCCGCGTGCTCGAGCACGGCAAGCCGCGCTTCTTCCGCCGCCTGGCCGAAGGCGTGTTCGACGAGGACGATTTGCGCCGGCGCGCACACGAACTCGCCGACTTCGTCACGGAGGCGCGACAACGTTACGGCCTCGCCGCGCCGGTCGCGGTCGGCTTCTCTAACGGTGCCAACATCGCTGCCGCGCTGTTGCTGCTGGAGCCGGACGTGCTTGCAGGCGCGATCCTGTTGCGCGCCATGGTACCGCTGTCGGATCCGCCAAAAACCGATCTTGCAGGCAAGCCAGTCCTGCTGTTGTCCGGGCAAGGCGACCCGATCGTGCCGGCTGGCAATTCAGCCCACCTCACGGCTCTGCTCTCGCAAGCAGGCGCGAGCGTCACCCACAGGGTCCTGCCGGCAGGGCACCCATTGTCGCAAGCCGACGTCACGCTGGCCCGCGACTGGATCGGCAATGTCGACGCCAGGGCAGCATGATCAAAGCAGCGGCGCATCGCTTTCGAACGGTGCGCCGCCGCTTCAATCGAACCAGCCGCGCCGCTTGAACCAGATCAGCGGAAGCACGCCGCTGGCAATCACCGCAAGCCAGGCCAACGGATAGCCGAAGGTCCAGTCCAGCTCTGGTATGTGCTTGAAGTTCATGCCCCAGATGCCGACCAGGATGGTCGGCGGCACGCCGACAACGGAGACGATCGTCAGGATCTTGAACAGCTCGTTCTGCTGGATGTTGACGAAGCCGAGCACCGCATCGAGCAGCAGCTGGATCTTGTCGGACAGTCGTGTCTCGTAGTCGCTGAGTGAAACGACGTCCTTCGACACCGCCTCGAGACGTTTCTTCGACGCGGCCCTGATCCATTCACTGCCGACATCGCCGGCAAACGAGGCAACGCGGCCGACCCCGAGCAGGACATCGCGCGCCTTGGCCAGCCGGTCGGCCAGCTCGCCGATATTCTCCAGCGCCTCGCGCATCCTGCGGCTGGAGCGCACCGGACGTTGGGTGCGAACCAGCCCGCCCCTAAAGACGCCCCGCGAGAGCCGGTCCACCTTGGCGCCGAGATGCTCCAGGACATCGGCGCCACGGTCAACCATGGCCTCGAGCAGGCTGGTGAACACGCACATGCCGTTCTCCAGGCTGTCGTCGGAGCCGATGCGCTTGCCGACGTCGTCGAAGATCGGCAGCTCCGCAAAGCGCACCGTCACCAGAACATGCGGGCCAATGACGAACCCCACCGGCGTGATCTCGGCCTCCTTGTTTTCGCTGGGCCGGAGCGCGGGCGAGCTGAGATAGAGCGCCCCGTGGTCGAGGATCAGGCGGCTCGACGCCTCGATCTCGCTGAGGGACTCTTCCGAGGGAATGCGGATCCCGAGCAGTCGTTCGACGAACTGCTTTTCCTCGTCACTCGCGTTCAAGAGATCGGCCCAGATGATCTCCGAGGGCATTTCCGCACCGATGCCGTGCCAGTCGTCCGACGGCCACCTGTAAAGCTTAAGCAAGAACCGAACTCCGTGGCCGCGTCGTCATGCCGGATGGTCCATCCGGCCTTCATCCGTGCGGCTAACGCATGAGGGTTCCAAACGTTCAATGCCCTTGCGGCGCAGCTCCCTCGTCGCGGGCCTCACTCTGGACAGTTCGGCTTCCCGGTTACTCCCTCACTTTGCCACACACGCTTTGGTAGTTGCGAAAAAGGTTATTCTTCCAAATGAATCGACTCACGCGCCAACCACTATCCACAGCAGCCTAGCGATGGGTGACCTTACGTCCGCTTCCTGGCCACAACCGGACATAAGGCTTTGCCCGAAAGCGGAGTCGGCGTCGGCGCGGCCCCTCTATTTAGCGCTTGCAGAGCATCGGAATTGCGCGACGGCTGACGGAGGCGAAGGATCGCGTCGGCCGCGGCAATCACTCACCTAAGGGGCCCGCCTGTCTGCTTCGAGTCATCCGCGCCGTTTAGCCGCTTGGCCGGCTGAATCCGGTCCGTCTTCATGAGCCGACGCTAGCGAACCAGCCCGGCGACGCTATGGAGCAGGATCAGACACCTCGACCGCTCCCTCATGTCAAATCCCTTGGCACCTGCAACTAAATGCGTAGACTGGCCTCGATCGATCCAGGAGGGAAACTTGGCGATCGAGCGGCCAAACCGACGGTTGACCACGATCCTCGCGGCCGATGCAGTCGGCTATAGTCGGCTGGTGGCAACTGACGAGGAAGGTACGCTCGATCGCCTCCGAGTCATCCGCAAGAGCTTGATCGATCCTGTTATCGCGGCCCATCGCGGACGCATCGTCAAGACCACCGGAGATGGCTTGCTGGCCGAGTTCGCCTCGGTGGTGGATGCAGTTCGCTCGGCGGTCGATGTGCAACGGGCTATGGTCGAGAGCAACGCCGGCTTAGCACCGGATAGGCGTATCGAGTTCCGCATTGGCATCAACCTTGGCGACGTGGTCGTGGAGGACGATGGCGACCTCATGGGCGATGGGGTCAATGTGGCGGCGCGATTGGAGCAGATTGCCGAGCCTGGTGGTATCTGCCTGTCTAGTGCGGCCTATCACCAAGTACGTGGCAAAATGGACATCGCCGCACAAGATCGCGGCCAGCAGCAACTGAAGAACATCGCCGAGCCGGTGCAGGTCTATTCGCTTTCACCGATGCGCGCCGCAGCAACGGCGCCGCACACGGCCATCGCACCGCGGCTCTCCATCGTGGTCCTGCCCTTCGTCAACCTCGATGGCAACAGCGAGCAGGACTACTTCGTCGACGGTATCACTGAAAGTCTCACAACCGACCTGTCGCGCATTCCTGGAGCCTTCGTCATAGCTCGCAACACCGCCTTCACCTTCAAAAGCAAGCCAGTCGACGTCCGCGTAATCGGCCGCGAGCTTGGTGTGCGCTACGTGATGGAAGGCAGCGTGCAGGGCGGCGGCGACCGCGTACGCGTCAACGCGCAGCTCATCGACACCGAAACCGGCGCGCACCTTTGGGCCGAACGCTTCGACAAGCCGCGCGCCGATATCTTCGACATGCAAGATGAGATCACCACGCGCCTCGCCCGGACCGTGGGCATCCAGCTCGTTGCCGCGGAAGGCCGCCGGGCCGAGCGCGAACGGCCGAACAACATGGATGCCGTAGACTTGGCGATGCGCGGCTGGGCAATCCTCAACCAACCCTTGTCGCTGCGCCGCGACCGCGCGGCGTGCGACCTGTTCGACGCGGCGCTCAGGTTGGACCCTCGCAATGTCGAGGCGTTGGTCGGTCTCGCCTTCTATCATGGCAACGAACTTCGCACCTTTGCCTCGACCAATCGCGAGGAACAGCTACGTATCGCCCATACCGCGATCACTCAGGCATTGACGCTTGCTCCGGGCAACGCGCTGGCCCATTTCGTACACGCCAATGTCCTGCATGTCTCGGGCGCGACGGAGCGGTCGCTGCGCGAGCTTGAGTTCGCAATCGCGCTGGATCGCAATCTGGCCTGGGCCCATGCCGACGCAGGCTTCATGAAGGTGCTACTCGGACGCGCGGAAGAGGCAGAAGCCGATCTCATGAACGCAATCCGGCTGAGCCCCCGCGATCCCGGACTGGATCGCTGGCTTGCCCTGCTTGGGATCGCCGACCTCTTCCTCGGCCGGCTCGATTCAGCCCTAGACCGGCTGCGCAGATCAGTCGAAATAAATCCTAATGTTGCCATGCCGCATTTTTTCCTGGCCGCGGCCTCAGCGCTCAGCGGTCGCGCTACGGAGGCGCGGGAGGCGCGGAATGCCGGGCTTCGGTTGGACCCGAACTTTACCGTCGCTAGATTTCGCAACGAGCGGCGCAGTGAAAACCCGACCTTCCTGGCCCAGCGCGAGCGCATTTACGAGGGCCTAAGCTTGGCAGGTGTGCCGGAAGGATAGGCTCGCAGCGAGACGGTCCTGTCTGCATCGGGTCAAAAGCGTTGTTCTGGCTGCCCGCTAGTCACTTCCGGTCTGCACCGATAGGCGGACGATTTTGGAGGGTGTCGCCATCCACGATGAGGCAGCCGGGGCGAGCGAAGAGCCGCCGTGCTCCTAAACGCAAGATGCGAGACAGAAGCTCTGCGCCAATGTCTCAGTTGGGTCACAAAGGCGGCACCAGCGGACGGGCCCGGGTGTCCGCGTTACGATCGAAAGCAGCGATCCAATTCATCAATGCAAGGCTGATCGGGTGTCTGCCGGTGAGGTCCAAGGCGCCAGCAAGCCGGGCGGCGGCTTGCGCTTGTTGGAGGCCTGCTCATAGGCGTAGGCCAGACGCAGCAGCTTGTGCTCGCTCCAGGCACGGCCTGCGAAGGTGACGCCGAGCGGATAGTCTGGCGTGTCCTTGCCGTCGATCGTTCCCGAGATGAAGCCTCCGGGCACCATGACGCTGGGATAGCCTGCCCTCGCGGCGATCGCGGCGCCGGTGGCGCCTGCGAACAGCACCGCATCGAGCTTGTGCTCGTTCATGTAGGCATCCATGCCGCGCGTCTTGGCCGAGAGCAGATCCATGGCGCGCGCGGATTTGTACTCGCGCTCGCTGAGATCGCCCCTGGTCATGTCGGCGGCGAGGAAATGATCTTGGCCGAAACGCAGCGCCCTCTCCGCGTTCGCTTCGTTGAAGGCCACGATGTCGGCGATGCTCTTGATGTCCGTGTTTGTGGCCCATGTGTTCAAATAGAGATTGAGGTCGTGCTTCAGCTCATAGAGGAAGACGACCGGCGGCCTTGCGACAGTACCTTTTTGCTCGCTCAACGGATTGCGGTTGAGCACGGCCATGGTGGTGCCCGGTCCGCCGATCCAGCCGAGCGTCGGCATATTGGCGCGCACGATGACGGCGCCAAGATCCTCCAGCACCTTGATCGTCTCGGTCATGACCTTGATCCTGTCGGGCAGCAGCTTGCCGTAGAAGCAATCGTTCAGCGGGTCGGCCGGGTCGCTCGGCACGCCAATGCGCGCACCGTTCATCGTATCCCGCGCGAGGCCCGCAGTATAATCGGCAGGCCGCCGCTGCTTTTGCGTGGCCGGGTCGAGCGGGTCCTTGGCCGCCAGCACGTTCAGCAGCATCGCCGCGTCGCGCACGGTGCGCGTCATCGGCCCTGCAGTGTCCTGGCTGTGCGCGATCGGCACGATACCGGCACGGCTGATCAGCCCGACGGTCGGCTTGACGGTGACGAGGCCGTTCAGGCTGGCGGGGAACAGCAGCGAGCCCGAGGTCTCGGTGCCGATCGAAGCTGCGCACAGGCCTGCCGCCACCGCCACCGCCGAACCCGCGCTCGAGCCTCCGGGAGTCAGGATCGGGATGCCATGCTCGCCCATCAGCGCCGGCCCATAAGGATTCTTCACTTGACCACCCAGCGACGAGTAGCCGCCGGGCATGTCGACCGCGAGCATGTTGGAGAACTCGGTCAGGTTCGCCTTGCCGAGGATCACTGCGCCCGCGTCCCGCAGCAGCTTGACGATCGTGGCATCGTCCCGGGCGCGCGCGCCTTCCAGCGCCAGCGAGCCCGCCGTCGTCGGCTGTTTGTCTCCGGTCGCGATGTTGTCCTTCACCAGGATCGGGATGCCCGCCAGCGGCCGCCTGGCCGACGGTCTGCTGGTGTCGAGCTTGCCCGCGATCGCGAGCGCGTCGGGATTGAGCGCGCGCACGGCGTTGAGCGCGGGTCCGCCGCGATCGTAGGCCTCGATGCGCGCGAGGTAGGCTTTGGTCAGCGCCGTCGCGGTGACCTGCCCACTGGCCAGCGCCTGAGCGATATTGCTCAGTGGCGCATCGTCGAGCTTCAGAGGGGTCGTCGCCTCGCCGCTAGGGGCAGCCGCGACCATGCCAGCGTCGCGGCAGGATGGCTTCTTCACGGCGTGCCTCGCCTGACGGTGCGTCCCGAACCATGAGGCCGCGATGATGATATATTGCCAGTGTTTTGCCCGACGGGTCAACGTCCGAGCGCATCGCGCAGACCACCGAACCGCGCAACGCGTAAACCATTGAAATGACTATCCACGCCTACTGTGCATGGGGTTGTTTTTCAGGTTTTTGTTTTGGACACGCCAAACGATTGACCTCTTCCCGATGGGAAGAGGTCAAATTGGAAGCGACAGGCTCGACTTGAGCCGGCCCTTACTCCCAATACCAGGTCGAGAAATCATTCTCGTATTGCGGGACGTCCTTCCAGACGCCCTTCAGCTTCTTGTTGGTGATGGTGATCAGCTGCGGCTGGTACAGGTAGGCGGAGACGGCGTCGGTGGCCAGCATGCGCTGGGCGTCACCGAGAAGTTTTGCGCGAGCCGCCTCATCCGGCGTGGACACGATCTGCTTGTAGAGCGCGTTGAAGGCTTCGTTGTTGTAGCCGAGATAGTAGTCCGGCTCGGTAATCTTGACGAGGTCGAACGGCTCGACATGGCTGACGATGGTGAGCTCGAAATTGTGCGGACCATTGCCGGCGAACACCTGCGACAGCCATTGCGCCCATTCGACGTTCTCGATTTTGGCGACGATGCCGACCTTGGCGAGCTGGGCCGCGACGATCTCGCCGCCCTGCCGCGCATAGGACGGCGGCGGCAGCTTCAGCGAAAGCTCCAGCGGCGTGGTGACGCCGGCCTCGGCGAGCAGCTTCTTGGCCTTCTCGGGATCGTAGGGATTGATGCCGGTGGTGTCGACATAGCCGAGCGCGCCCGGCACGTAGAAGCTGCCGATCGGCGTGCCGAAACCGTCGACGGCGCCGTCGATCATCGCTTTGCGGTCGATCGCGGCGAGGATGGCGCGGCGGACGCGGACGTCGTCCAGCGGTTTCTTGCGGTGGTTGATCGCGACGATGGTCTTGGCCCTGGAGCCGCCGACCAGCACCGTGAACCGTGGATCGGCCTTGAACTGAGCGATGCTGCGCTGGGCCGACACGCGCGGGAACGCATCGACGTCGCCCGAGAGCAGCGCGGCGATCTGCGCCGCCGGATCCGAGATGAAGCGGATCGTCACCTTGGACAGCTTGATCGCCGCGGCGTTGCGATAGTCGGCCCATTTGCTCAGGGTGATCGAGGAGCCCTTGGCCCAGGCCCCTAACTGGTAAGGCCCGGTGCCGACCGGCTGTGTGATGTTGGTGGCAGCGCTCTTCGGCTCGACGATCGAGCCGCTGGCCTGCCCGAGCAGGAACGGCAGGTTCGGCTCGGAATTCTTCAGGGTGATCACGATCGTGTCGGCGTCGGGCGCCGCAACGGACTCGAAGCTCTGGAACAGGCTCTTGTCCTTGTTGGTGCTGGTCGGCACGGCGTTACGCTCGAACGAAAACTTCACCGCGGCGGAATCGAACGGCTCGCCGTTGTGGAATTTGACGCCCTTGCGCAGCTTGAACGTATAGGTCTTCAGGTCCGGCGAGGCGCTCCAGCTTTCGGCCAGCAGCGGCGAGACGGAGCCGTCCTCGTTGATCTTGGTCAGCGTCTCATAGATGTTGTAGAGCGTGACCTCGGCGATCGCGGCGGCGGCGGCGTTGGTGGGATCGAGACCCGGCGGCTCCAGCGCCATCGCCATGACGACGCTGTCCTTCTTGCTCTGCGCCAGCACCGGCAACGGCGCTGCGGCAAGCACGGCGGCGAATGCAACGATCGATAATTTCCTGAACATGCGCAACTCCCCGGCCATCTCTGTTCTTCAAGCCTACGCCAATCCTGCTCTGGAGACTAACCTTCCAGGGTCGGCCGGGGCAACGCCATCACCGCCTCCGTCTTGTGGCAGGCGGCAAGGTGCCCCTCGCCTACCTTGCGTAACTCAGGCAGGATCGCGCGGCAATGCTGGTCAGCGAGGGCACAGCGCGCGGCGTAGGGGCATCCGGTCGCCGCCGCCGATTGCGAGGCGGCCGCCTGGGCCCCGCGCCGCCGCCGGCCGCCGCCGGCGCGTGCCCGCGGCACGGCATCCAAGAGCGCGCGCGTATAGGGATGGGCGCAGTGCTCGAACAGGTCCTGCGGCCGGCCCTGTTCGACGATCCGGCCGAGATACATCACCGCAACCTCGTCGCAGAGATAGTCGACGACGGCGAGATCGTGGCTGATCAGGATGTAGCTGAGACCGAACTGCTCCTGGAGGTCCTGCATCAGGTTCAACACTTGCGCTTGCACGGAGACGTCGAGCGCGGAGACCGGCTCGTCGGCGACGATCAGCTTCGGCTGGGTGATCAGCGCACGCGCAATGGCGATGCGCTGGCGCTGCCCGCCGGAGAATTCGTGCGGATATTTGTCCATGTCGGCGTCGCGCAAGCCGACCTGGCGCAGCACTGCGGCGACGCGTTCGCGGAATTTGGTGCGATCCGCCTCCTCCAGCACGGTGAGGGGCTCGGCGACGATGCGGGCGATGGTTTGGCGCGGATCCAGCGAGCCGTAAGGGTCCTGGAACACCATCTGGAAATCACGCCTGGCACGGCGCAGTTCATCGGCAGAGATGCGGTTGAGATCGCAGCCGAGCAGCGCGACCTGCCCTGACGTCGGCCGCTCCAGCGCCATCACCAGCCGCGCGAAGGTCGACTTGCCGGAACCGGATTCGCCGACGACGCCGAGGCTCTTGCCCGCGGCGACCTGCACGCTCACGCCGTTCAGCGCGCGCACCTGCCCCGGCGGGCGAAACAGGCTTTCGCGCGGCAGCGTATAGCGCTGCTCGAGATCCTTCACCTCGAGAAGCAATCCGGCGGCGGTCATGCGATCAGCGCTCCGACGCGTTCGGCCATCGATACGTCGGTCCTGATGCAACGCACGCCATGGCCAGGTCCGACGTCCACCATCGGCGGCAACGCGGCACGACACTGATCGATCACCAGGGGACAGCGATCAGAGAAGGTGCAGCCGGACGGCAAATCGGCGAGCTCCGGCACTGTGCCCAAGATCGTCTTCAGCCGCGTCCCCTTGCGCGCACCGAGCTTCGGCCGGGCGCGGAACAGGCCCTGCGTATAGGGATGCCCCATGCGCCGGAACACCTCGTCGGTCGGTCCGCTCTCGACGACGGTGCCGCCGTACATCACCATCATGCGCTGCACGTTCTCGGCGATGACACCGAGATCGTGCGAGATCAGGATCATCGACATGCCGCGCTCCTCGACGAGATCAGCGATGAGGTCGAGGATCTGGCCCTGGATGGTGACGTCGAGCGCGGTGGTCGGCTCGTCCGCGATCAAGAGGTCCGGCTCGCAGGCGAGCGCCATCGCAATGGTGACACGCTGGCGCTGGCCGCCGGAAAACTGGTGCGGATAGGCGTCGACGCGCCTGATAGCATCGGGCAGCCCGACCCGGTCGAGCAAGGCGATGGTCTCGCGCCGCGCCTGTGACGCCGAATATTTCTTGTGACGCCGCAGCGGCTCGGCGACCTGGTGGCCGATCGTGTGCATCGGATTGAGCGCGGTCATCGGCTCCTGGAAGATCATGCTGATGCGGTTGCCGCGCAGGCGACAATAATCCGCATCCGAAAGCCCGACGAGCTCGTTGCCATCCAGCTTGATGCTGCCGCCGACCACCGCGCTGTCTGGCAGCAGCCCCATCAGCGATAACGCCGTGACCGACTTGCCGCAGCCGGATTCGCCGACGAGCCCGAGCGTCTCGCCGCGCTTAAGGGCAAAGCTGACGCCACGCACGGCCTGCGCCGGCCCGCGGCTGGTGTTGAGGCGCGCGCCGAGATTAGCGACCTCGATCAATGGCATGGTTGCGGAATCAGCCATTATTACCGCTCCCGCGCCAGTCTGGGATCGAGCAGGTCGCGCAATCCGTCACCAAGCAGATTGAGGCCGAGCACCGCGATCGCGATCGCAGCGCCGGGATAGACCGCGAGCATCGGCGACTGGAACAGCAGCGTCTGCGCATCGTTCAACATGCGGCCCCATGACGGCTGCGGCGGCTGCGTGCCGAGGCCGAGATAGGACAGTGCGGCTTCGGCGAGAATGGCAAGCGCGAACTGGATGGTGACCTGCACGATCAGGATCGACAGGATGTTGGGCAGCACGTGCTCGATCGTGATGCGGAAGCGCCCCTTGCCTGCCGCGCGCGCGGCCAGCACGAATTCGCGCGCCCAGATCGCGTTGGCCGAACCGCGCGTCAGCCGCGTCAGCGTCGGGATCTGGAAGATACCGATCGCGACGATCGAGGTCACCATGCCCGGTCCCAACACGGCGGCGAGCATGATCGCCGAGAGCACGGCCGGAAAGGCGAAGCTGAAATCGGCAAAGCGCATGATGATCTCTTCGGTCCAGCCGCGCCTGGCCGAGGCGATCAAGCCAAGGCAGACGCCGAAGCTGAGACCGATGCTCACCGCGATGATGCCGACCATGATGGTCGAACGCGCGCCAGCGAGCAGCAGCGAGACGATGTCTCGGCCGAAGGAATCGGTGCCGAGCCAGTGCGATGCCGACGGCGGCCGGAGTTTCGAGGCGATGTCGATCTCATAGGGCGACCACGGCGTCCACACCAGCGACAACAGCGCTGAGGCGAGCACCAGCAGGCTCAGCGCGCCGCCAAGCACGAAACTGCGATGGCGCAGCGCGCGGCGCCAGAACGTCCGAGCCGGCAGCGGCCGCGTCGCAATCGGCGCGTCGATGGTGAGGGGCTCGCTCACAGGTCGTGGACCTTGATGCGGGGATCGATGAAGGCATAGAGCACATCGACCACGAAATTGACGATGACGACCATGGCCGCGAGCAGCATCACGCAGTTGCGCACCACGATCAGGTCGCGGTTGGCGATCGACTGGAAGATCAGGCGGCCGAGGCCCGGCAGGTAGAACACGTTCTCGATCACGATGGTGCCGGCGAGCAGATTGGCGAATTGCAACCCCATCACGGTCATCACGGGGATCATGGCGTTACGCAGCACATGGCGCCACAGCACCTCGCGCTTGCCGAGGCCCTTCGCACGGGCTGTGCGGACGAAGTCCTCACGCAGCACCTCGAGCACGGCCGAGCGGGTGACCCGCGCGAGAATCGCGGCCTGCACCACCGCGAGCGAGATCGCCGGCAGCAGCAGCGACTTGATGCCCGACCAGAGGCCATCGTCCCAGCCGCCAAAGCCGCCCGCCGAGAGCCATTGCAGCCGCACCGAGAACAACAGGACCAAGAGGATCGCGAACCAGAAATTCGGCAGCGCGATGCCCACCTGCGTCAGTGACATCACGCCGACGTCGCCAAGCTTGTTGTGGTTGGCGGCGGTGTAGATGCCGGCGGAGAGCGCCAGCGTCACCGTGATCGTCATGGCCATGATCGCGAGCGGAATGGTCAGCACCAGCCGCTCCGCGATCAGGCTCGCGACCGGCGTGCCGTAGACATAGGAGTTGCCGAGATCTCCGACGAGGAGGCCCTTGATCCATTGCAGGTAGCGAACCGCCAGCGGCTGGTCGAGCCCGAGCTTGACGGTGAGCGCGCGGACTGCGTCCGGCGAGGCGTCGGCCCCCATCAGCATCTGCGCGGCGTTGCCGGGAAGCGCGTCGAGCACCAGGAAGATGATCAGCGATGCGCCGACCAGGGTCGCCAGCAAGGTCAACAGACGTCGGAGGACAAAGACGCTCATGCGCGCTCGGCTTCAGGGCTAGCAGGCACGATCAACATGTCCGGGTGCCGGAGGCAAGCCCTTTGCCGCATGCCCGTCGCCTCAGGCCGGCCAGCGGGACAGAAGGTCACTTGAAGCCTCGAACAGCGCGCTCACGCGCAGCAATTCGGCCTCGCCGCGGAAGCGGCCGACGAGCTGCAGCCCGATCGGCAGGCCGTCACGGCCGAAGCCGCAGGGCAGGCTGACGGCGGGATGCCCGGTCATGTTGAATAGCATGGTCCAGGGGAACCAATGCGGCCGGACGCTGTCGAACTGCTTGCCGTCGATCTCGATGGTGCCGAACAAATCCTGCTCGATCGGCAGCGCCGTGCGCGTGAGTGTCGGCATCGCCAGCAGGTGCCCGTGCGCAAGCAACGATTGCACCCGGCGGAACAGCGCGGTGCGCGCGAACATCGCGTCCTGGTATTCGACGCCGCTGACCTCGCTTGCGAGCGCGAGCTGCTTGCGAAAGGCCTCGCTCAGCTCGTCCCCGTGCTCTGCGGCGAGCTTTGCAAAGCGCGTGCGCCAGACCGTGTGGTTGATCGCGCGCCAGATTGGCTCTATGTCGAAGCCGTCGCCGGAGAACTCTTCAAGCTCGGCACCGAGCTCCGCCAGCCGATCAAGGCTCGCCTTGAAGCTGGCCGCGACGTCTAGCGACACTGGACGTCCGGGCGGCGAAGCACAGAACAGGATCTTCTGCCCGCGCAGATCGCCGTGCGGAGCGGCGGTGCCGATGAAATCAGGCACGGGGACGCCGATCGACCAGGGATCGCAAGGATCCTCGCCGGCCATCGCCTGCATCATCAGCGCGGTGTCGGCCACGGTGCGGGTGGTCGGCGTGACATAGGTTTGGTTGCCGAACACATCGAGCGCCTGGCTGTGCGGGACGACGCCGTTGCTCTGCTTCAGCCCAACCACGCCGTTGCAGGCGGCCGGAATCCGCGTCGAGCCGCCACCGTCCGTCGCGATTGCAAGCGGCGCGATGCCGCTCGCAACGGCAACCGCCGCGCCGCCGCTGGAGCCGCCGGAGGAACGGCGCGCATCCCACGCATTGCGGGTGCGGCCGAACAAGGGCGAGTCCGTCAGGCACTTGCTGCCGAATTCCGGCGTCGTGGTCTTGCCGATCAGGATCGCGCCTTCGCTGCGCAGCCGCGCCACCGCGACGGCATCCTCGTTCGGCACATTGTCCTTGTAGGGAACGGCGCCGAAGGTGGTCTTCACACCCTTGGTGTTGACGATATCCTTGACGGTGACGGGGATGCCGTGCAGCAGGCCGAGGGGCTCGCCGGTCATCATCTTGCGCTCGGCTTCGCGCGCCGCTGCGATCGCCTGGTCGCCGCATAAGGTGATGAAGCAGTTCAATTCGACCTGGAGCGCCTCGGCGCGCGCAAGCACGGCGCGGACGATCTCGACCGGCGAGATCCGCTTCCCGGCAAAGAGGCCGCGCAGTTCAGTGGCAGACAAAAAACAGGGATCATTGCTCATATCGAAGCCCCGCGTCATGGACGCTCGGACCTTGCCAGCTCGGGTCTATCCTGTCCATTTCCGCGGGCGCATAACCATTGTCCACCGAATCGCGGCAACCGCAGGGGTGGCAATCGCTACAAGCTCCAACTCACCTCGTGGCTCCAGGGCGGATCGGCGCCCGGACGGGTGCAAGTGAGGCCGGCGCAATTGGCGGCGAAGGATAGCGCGCGGCGGAGCTCGTCGGCACTGATGTCCTTCAAGGTTTGCCGGGCAATGCGACCCTGCTTGTGCAGAGCGAACAGCAGCGCCGCCTGAAAGCTGTCGCCGGCCCCGATCGTGTCGGCCACCTCGACCTTGGGCGCGGCGACCTCGATCCGTCCTGCGCCCGGGTGCCAGGCGACCGCGCCGTCGTTGCCGCGGGTGATGACGACAAGGCTCGTACCCTGCCCCAGCAACGCGCTCGCGCGTTGTTGATATGGCTCGTCCCCGAAGAGATAGGCGAAATCGACGTCGGACATCTTGATGAGATCGGCGCTGGCAGCGAAGCCGGCCATGCGCGCGAGATAGGCCGGCTTGTCCTTGACCAGATTGGGGCGGCAGTTCGGATCGAAGGAGATGGTTGCTGACGCCCGCGCGTCCGCGACCAATGCCGTCGTCTCCGCTGCGCCCTGATCATTGACCAGCGTGGTCGAACCGACATGGAGGGCGTCCACCGCATCGAACGGAATCGTACCTCGCCGGTAGGTCCAGTTCCGCGTCGCGGTCTCGGCATCGTAGAAGGCGTAATGCGACTCGCCGGCGACGATGCGGACGAAAGCCAGCGTGGTCTGGTGATCACTGCGGGTAGCGAGATCGAGGCCGACGTTGGAGACGGTGGCATGATCTGCGATCATGCGGCCGAATAAGTCGGTCGAGATGCCTCCGACGAAACTTGTCGGCGCCCCCAGCCGCGCCATGCCGATGGCCACGTTGAGGCAGGCGCCGCCGACCGCGGGCATTACCGCTTCACGTCCCTCAGTGCTTCGCGTCGGCACGAAATCGATCAGCGCATCGCCACAGGCAATCAGCATCCGTTTCAACCCCTCGCGATGTCGCTCATCGCCGCGCGGCTGCCGCGGTCGACGTTGCGTAGCAGCTTGTAGACCTCGCGCTTGCGGGCGTGAAACGCCGCCATATCGGGAGCGGTCGGCTCGCTCTTGCGTCCCAACGCCGACATTTTTGCCATGGTCTCGCCGATCGAGGCATAGGCGCCGCCGGCCACTGCGCCGAGCATCGCGGCACCCAGCAGCACCGGCTCCTTGGTCTGCGGCAGCGCGACCGTGAGGCCGGTCGTATCGGCCATGATCTGGCGCACCAGCGGGCTACGGCTGGCCCCACCGCCCATGATCATGATGCTGGAGCGAACGCCATGCGCGGCAAAGGCCTCGATCACCTCGGCGAGCCCATAGGCGAGCCCGCAGAGGCCGGCGACGAATAGCCGCTCCATCGAAGCGATGTCGGTGTCGAGATCGAGACCGGCGATCACCGCGCGCGTGTCAGGATCAGCGTAGGGCGAACGGTTGCCGATGAATTCGGGAAGCACATGCACGTCACGCGCGAGCAGCGCGGCGCGGCTGGCATCGCCTGCGCGCGCGATGATGCGGCGCTCGAGGAAGTCGATGAGGTCGAGGCGCTCGTTACGCGCCGCCGCGCTCGCCTCGCCAAAACCCGGATGCGACTTGAGGAGGTGATCGATCGCGGCGCCCGCGGCCGACTGGCCACCCTCGTTGAGCCATAAGTCCGGCACCATGCCGGAGTAGTAAGGTCCCCATACGCCGGGCACGAAACAGGGTTCCTTCGTGGTCGCCATGATGCAGGCCGATGTCCCCATGATGTAGGCGAGGCGATCGCATGCGTCTGCTGCTCCGCCCGAGCCGTCGCGGCCGCCGATCGCACCGATGCCGCCCGCATGCGCGTCGATCAGCGACGCCCCGACCGGCGTGCCCGGCGACAGGCCCAGTTCGGCCGCCGCGGCGGGCGTGAGACCGGCACCGAGCCGCGTGCCGGGGGCGACCATCTCGGTGCCAATGCGCGCGCATGTCTCGCTGACGAAGTCCGACAGGCCAATGCGCTTGAAGAATGGCGCGCTCCAGCCGCCATCATGTGCGAGGTAGTTCCACTTGCAGGTGACGGTGCAAGTCGAGCGCTGGAGCGAGCCGGTCGCGCGCCAGGCCAGATAATCAGCCAGATCGAAGAAGTAACCAGCGGCGTCGAAACTCGCCCGAAGATGCCGCTTCAGCCAAAGCAGCTTCGGCATCTGCATCTCGGGCGAGATCGAGCCGCCGACATAGCGCAGCACGGCATCCTCGGTCTCGTTGATCAGCCTCGCCTCGGCGGTGGCGCGGTGGTCCATCCAGACGATGACGTTGCGCTGCTTATCCCCGGAGCCACTGACCGTGAGTGGCTCGCCTTGCCTATCGAGGACGACTAGGGAACAGGTGGCATCGAAACCGATGCCACGGACGCTATCGGGCGTGATGCCAGCTTCCGTCATCGCCGCGCGTACCGATGTCGCGCAGGCGTCCCAGATGTCCTGGGACGACTGCTCAACGATATCGCCGGCCTCGTGCCAGGTCCGGATCGGATGTCGCGCCAGAGCGAGCAGCGTGCCCGCTTCGTCAAACACCCCTGCCCGCGTGCTTGTGGTCCCTACATCGACGCCGATATACGCTCGCGGCATTGTCGCTCCCGGTCGCTTCGTCAGCTTTGACGCAAGCCTACCAGCAAGTGTAGCCGCCATCCACCAGCACGATGCTGCCGGTCATCAGGCTTGCGGCCTCGGACGAGAGGAACAGCACGACGGAGGCGATCTCCTCGACCTGCCCCATCCGCGCCATCGGGGTTCCGCCGATCCAGGCGTCGTACATTTTCGGATTGCTCTTCACGAAGGCGTTCAGCGGCGTTTCGATATAGGTCGGCGCCACCGCGTTGACGCGGATGCCGCGTGCGCCCCATTCGGCGGCGAGCGACTTGGTGAGATGGTGCACACCGGCCTTGGAGGCGTTGTAGAAGCACTGCTCCTGCGGCTTGTTGACGATGAAGCCAGACATCGAGCCGACATTGACGATGGCACCGCTTCTAGCCTTCAACATGTGCTTGCCGAACTCGCGGCAGCACCAGAAGGTGCCGTTGAGGTTGACGTCGATGACGTTGAGCCAGTGCTCGTCGGTGACGGTCTCGGCCGGCGTCTCGCTGCGCGCGATGCCGGCATTGTTGACGAGGATGTCGACCTTGCCGTGGCGGGCGACGAGGTCGTTTGCGACCTCCGCGACGCGCTTGGTATCGGTGACGTCCATGATCGCGGTCTCGATGTCGTAGCCCTTGGCCTTCAGGGTGGCTTTGGCGCTGTCGGCGACCTTGCTGTCGCGATCACCGATCACGACCCTGGCGCCGGCCTCAGCCAGCGCTTCGGCGCAAGCAAGGCCAATGCCCTGCCCGCCGCCGGTGATGAACGCGCTCTTGCCGTTCAGCTTGAATTTGTCCAGGTACATGATCGTCTTCCCGTTTTCTTGCCGTTTCTTGTTAGCTTCGAAGCGCCTTGCCGCCATCGTCGAAGCGGTGGATGCGCGCGGGGTCCGGCACCAGCGACACGCGATCACCGGCGTGCAGGCTCAATTCGCCGATGTAGCGCGCCGTCAGCATGCCGAGCGAACCGGCGTCGACGTAGAGAAAGGTATCGCTGCCGAGATGCTCGGCGACTGCGATCGTTCCTTGCCAGCCGCCGGCGCCGTCGCGCTCGATCTTGAGGTGCTCGGGACGCACGCCAATGGTCGCCGCGCCTTGCTGCTTGGCGAGCTCGCCGGTTACGAAATTCATCTTGGGCGAGCCGATGAAGCCGGCGACAAAGAGATTGGCCGGCCGCTCATAGAGCTCCAGCGGTGAGCCATATTGCTCGATCTTGCCGCCGTTGAGCACGACAATCTTGTCGGCCATGGTCATGGCCTCGACCTGATCGTGGGTGACGTAGATCGCGGTGGTGCCGAGCTGCTTCTGGAGCCGCGTCACCTCGATGCGCATCTGCACACGCAGCGCTGCATCGAGGTTCGAGAGCGGCTCGTCGAACAGGAACGCCTTGGGCTCGCGGACGATGGCGCGGCCAATCGCGACGCGCTGGCGCTGGCCGCCGGAGAGCTCGCGCGGCTTGCGGTCGAGATAGGGCGTGAGATTCAGCGTCGCGGCTGCGGCCTCGACCTTGCGGTTGATCTCCTCCTTCGGCAGCCCCGCCATCTTCAGGCCGAAGCCGATATTGCCGCGCACGCTCATATGCGGATAGAGCGCATAGGACTGGAACACCATTGAGAGCCCGCGCTTGGCGGGCGGCGTGTCGACCACGTTCTTGCCGTCGATCAGGATCTTGCCGCCGGAGACGTCCTCGAGCCCGGCAATTAGCCGCAAGAGCGTGGTCTTGCCGCAGCCGGAGGGACCGACGAACACCACGAAGGAGCCGTCGGCGATGTCCAGATCGGCGCCCTTGATGATGTGCACGGGGCCGAAGGATTTCTGCACGCCCTGAAGTGTGATCTGACCCATGATCCGGCAGCCCCTCTACTTCACCGCGCCGAAGGTGAGCCCGCGCACGAGCTGCTTCTGGCTGAACCAACCGAGGACGAGAATGGGCGCGATCGCCAGCGTGGAGGCCGCCGACAGCTTTGCCCAGAACAGCCCTTCCGGGCTCGAATAGGACGCGATGAACGTGGTGAGCGGCGCGGCGTTCGAGGTCGACAGGTTGAGCGTCCAGAACGCCTCGTTCCAGGCGAGGATCAGGTTGAGCAGCAGCGTCGATGCGAGCCCCGGGATCGCCATCGGCGTCAGCACGTAGACGAGTTCGCGGCCGATGGTGGCGCCGTCCATGCGCGCGGCCTCGAGGATATCGCGCGGGATCTCCTTGAAATAGGTGAACAGCATCCAGATGACGATCGGCAGATTGCCGAGGCAGAGGATGAAGACGAGGCCGATGCGGGAATCGAGCAGGCCGAAGGATTTGTAGATCAGGTAGATCGGCACCAGCACGCCGACCGGCGGCATCATCTTGGTCGAGAGCATCCAGAGCAGGATGTCCTTGGTGCGCTTGGTCGGCGAGAATGCCATCGACCAAGCCGCCGGGATGGCGATCAAAAGCGCAATCAGCGTCGAGCCGCCGGCGATGATGACCGAGTTCATGGCGTGGTGGAAATAGTCGCTGCGCTCCTGCACGGTCGCGTAGTTTTCCGTGGTCCAGTGGAAGAACAGGAAGGACGGCGGGATGGCGAAGGCCTCGAGCTCGGTCTTGAAGCTCGCCAGCACCATCCACAGAATCGGGAAGAAGATCAGAAATCCGAACAGCCAGGCCGCTGCGGTCGATATCGCCACTCGCCGCGTCGTCGCCATCCGTGCCATGTCAGGCCTCCAAATTGCGGCCGACGATGCGGACCAGGAAGAAAGCGACGATGTTGGCGATCGCCACGGCAACGAGGCCGCCCGCGGAGGCGCTGCCGACGTCGAACTGGATCAGCGCCTGCGAATAGATCAGGAAGGCGATATTGGTGGTCTGAAGACCGGGACCCCCGCCAGTGGTGACGAAGATCTCGGCGAACACGGTCAGCAGGAAGATGGTCTCGATCAGGATCACTACCGTGATGGGGCGCGCGAGGTGCGGCAGGGTGATGTAGATGAAGGTCGAGACGGCGCTGGCGCCATCCATCTCGGCAGCTTCCTTCTGCTCCTCGTCGAGCGATTGCAGTGCGGTGAGCAGGATCAGCGTCGCGAACGGCAGCCATTGCCAGGTCACGATCAGGATCACCGCAAACAGCGGCATATCGTTGAACCAGTCGATCGGCGTCAGGCCGAACAGCGAAGCAAGCCAGGCAAACAGTCCCGATACCGGGTGCATCAGCAGATTCTTCCAGACCAGCGCGCTCACCGTGGGCATCACAAAGAACGGCGCGATCACCATCAGCCGGACGAAATTGCGGCCGATCACGGGCTGGTCCATCAGCAGCGCCAGAGGAATGCCGAGCAGGATCGTGAGTGCCAGCACGGAGCCGACCAGCACCAAGGTGTTCTGGAGCGAGGCAAGGAAGGCGGGATCGGTCAGGAAGTAGCGAAAATTTTCCAGGCCGACGAACGATTCCGAGCCGGGATCGAGCAGACTGTAATGCAGCGTCGCGAAATAGATCGTCAGCGCGAGCGGGACGATCATCCAGATGAACAGCAGCCCAACCGCTGGCGTCAGGAGCGAGCGCGCAAGAAATTGCGTCTGCCGGGTTGCCATCCCTGACTTCTCCTTTCGGGGAAGAAAGGCGGCCATCCATCCGGGGATGGGCGGATGGCCGCCAGTTTGAGCTCAGGAGGGAGAGCTCGGGTTCACTTGATGTAGCCGGCGCGCTTCATCTCGCGCTCGGTCGCGGATTGCGCGGCGGTTAGCGCGGCGTCGACCGTCATTGATCCCGAAAGCGCGGCCGAGAACTGCTGGCCCACCTGCGTGCCGATGCCCTGGAATTCGGGGATCGCGGCGTATTGCACGCCGACGTATGGCACTGGTTTCACCGTCGGCTTGTTCGGATCGGCCGCGTCGATCGAGGCCAGCGTCAACTTGGCGAAGGGGGCGACTTTCAGATAATCCTCGTTCTGGTAGAGCGAGGTCCGCGTGCCCGGCGGCACGTTGGCCCAGCCCTCCTTCGACGCGACGAGCTTGGTGTAGTCCTTGCTCGTGGCCCAGGCGATGAACTTCTCGGCCGCTTCCGTCTTCTTGGAGCCGGCGGGGATCGCGAGATTCCAGGCCCATAACCAGTTGGCGTTCTTGCCGAGCCCGGTGTTGGGCGCGAGCGCGAAGCCGACCTTGTCGGCGACCTTGGACTCCTTCGGATTGGTGACGAAAGATGCCGCGACCGTGGCGTCGATCCACATCGCGCACTTGCCGGCGTTGAACAGCGCCAGGTTCTCGTTGAAGCCGTTGGAGCTCGCGCCGGGAGGACCGGCCTCCTTCATGAGATTGACGTAGGTCGTCAGCGTCGCCTTCCATTCCGGCGTGTTGAACTGCGGCTGCCACTTCTCGTCGAACCAGCGCGCGCCATAGGAATTAGCCATGGCCGAGAGGAACGCCATGTTCTCGCCCCAGCCGGCCTTGCCGCGCAGGCAGATGCCGTAGACGCCGGCGCTCTTGTCGGTGAGCTTCTTGGCGGCATCAATCACGAAATCCCAGCTCGGCTTTTCCGGCATCTTCAGGCCGGCCTTCTCGACCAGATCGGTGCGATACATCACCATCGAGCTCTCACCGTAGAACGGCGCGGCGTAAAGCTTGCCGTCGGAGGAGACCGCATCCTTGATCTTCGGCAGCAGGTCGGCGACGTCGTAATCGGCGCCGAGATTGGCCAACGGCACCAGCCAGCCCTTCTTGGCCCAGATCGGCACCTCATAGGTGCCGATGGTCAGCACGTCGAACTGACCGCCCTTGGTGGCGATGTCGGTGGTGACGCGCTGGCGCAGTACGTTCTCCTCTAGCGTCACCCATTTCACGGTGATGTCAGGGTTCTTCTTGGTGAACTCACCCGTCAGCCCCTGCATGCGGATCATGTCGCCATTGTTGACGGTGGCGATGGTCAGGGTCGTTTCGGCCATCGCGGGGATGGCCAGCAGCAGGCAAGACGCGCCGCAGACGGCGCCGAGGACGTGTTTCACGGAGACCTCCCTAGAGTCGCGCTTTTGAGTACATGCCCACGCGTTGGGCATATGTTCAGCGCAAGCAGGCGCAGTTGTCAAGCAGGGCGTGCGGCCCTTCCCGCAACTTATGAGTGCTGCGATGCGGGAGCACCCACGCTGTCATGCCCCGCGAAAGCGGGGCATCCAGTACTCGGTGCGGTTGGTTGGCCCAAGCGGGGCCGCGGCGTGCTGGATCGTCCGCCTTCGCGGACAATGACAGCGGTGTGGTTGAGAGACTTCCCGCCTCGTGCGCACGCCGAAAGCGCAAACGCCCTACCGCTCCAAGATCGCCCTTGCCGTCGCCTCGTCCGTGATCAGGCCGTTGATCAATCGCCCGTTCATCGCGGCCGCGATCGCCGGCACCTTGGCGGCGCCGATCGCGGCGCCGATCGTCGTGGTCTTGGCCGGGACTTCCGGCGGGATGCTGGTCAGGCGCTTGTTGGTGCCGGATTTGAGCAGGCGACCGTTGGAATCATAGGCCCAGCCGGTGATCTCGCCGATGGCACCTAACCGCATCATCTCGAACAATTCATCGCGGGTGACGAAGCCATCGACATGGACCTGCGCCTTCTGGTCCATCTGGCCGATGCCGACGAGGCGAAGGTCCGCCTTGGCCGCGACCGCCTTCACCTTGGCGATCGGCTCGATGCGGACCATCTTGTTGCGCTCGTCCTCGGACGACATCAGGAACGGCAACGGCATCGGATAATGCCGCGCGCCGGTGCGGTCGGCGAGCCGGCCGACGGTGTCGTAGAAGCTCGCCGAGCCGTCGGCGGAGATGTTGCCGACCAGCGAGACGATCTGATGATTGGGCCGGTCAATCGGCGTAACGCGCTCGACCGCGGCGCGCACCGCCCGTCCGGTGCCGAGTGCGACGATGACCGGCGTCTCCGAGCGCAGCGTGGAATCGAGCAGGTTGGCGCAACGCTCGGCGATGCCCGCGGTAGCCTGCGGCGCCGCAGGGTCGGCCGGCACCACCTCGCAATGAACCAGATCAAAGCGCTGCTTCAGGCGCGCCGCCAGTTCCATGCAGGCGGCGATGGGATGCTCGAGCCGAAACGTGATCAGCCGCTCGGCGAGGCAGAGCGAGACCAGCCGCTGCGCCGAGGCACGCGAGACCTGGAGCATCTTTGCGATCTCGTCCTGGGTATGACCGGCAATGAAATAGAGCCAGCCGGCGCGCGCGGCGTCGTCGAGCCTCGATTTCTCATTCTCGGCGGCCATGGCAGGCGTCAGACGTCCTTCCAGAAATCGCTCATGCGCTCGAAGACCCGATCGGCCCCGGCGCCCGACAATATAGCCTGCCCGTCCCGGGTGCTGTAATGGCCTCCGCCAACAAATCCCCAGACAGTCATGCCCGCCGCCTTGCCCGCCTGCACGCCGCTGACGCTGTCCTCTATCACCAATGTGCGCGCGGGCGGTATGCGCATCTTCTCGGCCGCGTGGAGGAAAAGGTCGGGCGCCGGTTTGCCGCGCTTGACCATCTGCGCCGTGTAGATGCGATCGTCGAACAGCGGCTTGAGGCCGGTGACGTCGAGCGAGAGCGATACGCGGTCGATATCGCTCGACGAGGCCACGCAGAACGGCACCGTCAGGTCCGACAGCACCGCCCCAACCCCGGGGATCGGTTCGAGCGAGGCGGCAAACGTCTCGAGCACGCGCGACTTCAATCGCGGCAGGAAGCCGTGCGGCACGGTTTGCCCGAGATCGTGATAATGCTGCTCGATCGCCTTGGTGCTCCGCCCGAGAAAGAGTTCGAGCGCCTGCGCCTCACTGAGCGCGAAGCCGGATTCGGCCAGCACTTCGGACAGGCAGCGGCAGCTCAACAGCTCGCTGTCGACGAGCACGCCGTCGCAGTCGAAGATGATCAGATCGGGTTTCAGCCGGCCCTGGTGCATCCAGCCATTCGATCATATACCCAACTGACGAGCAATAGCTCAGCTGGGGCAAGCCCTCGCGGCGCGGTCTGCGCCTCAATGCGCCACCTGCCGGTCGATCGCCGGCAACGCTTGATGTTGCCGAGGATACGCAGCCGCCGCGGCGGAACAGCGTCGGCAAGTAGGATTGCGCCAATTGCGCCACCCAGATCATGGTATCACCAGAGCGCTTTGGCTCACTGCCCGAACGCGGTAAGGTTCGCGACCGCACACGACCCAATGAGTTTGCCATGCCTGAGATCATCAATCTTGGTGCGCTGCAGCTAATCTTTCTGCGGAGCAAGGACGACACCGACGGCAGCCTCGATCTGTTCGAAATGACCCTCCAACCGAACGCGCGCATGCCGATCCCTCACTATCACGATCGCTGGGACGAAACGATCTATGGACTCAGCGGCATCTCGACCTGGCGGATCGACGGAACGGAGGTCGACGTGGCGCCGGGCGAGACCGCGTTCATCAAGCGCGGCGTCGTGCACAGCTTCACCAACCGTTCACCCCGGCCGGCGACCTGCCTGTGCACACTCACCCCCGGCGTGCTGGGCCCGCAATACTTCAAGGAAATGGCGGCCCTGCTCACCGCCGGTACACCCGATCCGGCAAAGATGAAGGAGACGATGCTGCGCTACGGATTGGTACCGGTGCTGCAGTCCTGACCGACCGCGAGAATTGGTGGGCATGGGCGCTTTGGCGCCATTTGCCCACTCTACGTTCTTCGCCGCGAGCTTACCGCCGCTGATTGTACACGTCGATGCACACCGCCCCGAGCAGCACCAGGCCCTTGATGACCTGCTGGTAGTCGATACCGATGCCGAGGATCGACATGCCGTTGTTCATCACACCCATGATCATGGCGCCGACCACGGCACCGCCGACGCGGCCCACCCCGCCATAGGCTGAGGCGCCGCCGATGAAGCAGGCGGCAATGACGTCGAGCTCGAAGCCGAGGCCGGCCTTCGGGGTCGCGGTGTTGAGGCGCGCGGCGAAGACGAGGCCGGCGAGCGCGGCGAGCACGCCCATGTTGACGAAGGTGAGGAAGGTCAGCCGCTCGGTCTTGATGCCCGACAGGCTCGCCGCCTTGGCGTTGCCGCCGACGGCATAGATCTGCCGGCCGATCACGGTGCGCCGGGTCACGAAGCCGTAGAGCGCGATCAACGCCGTCATGATGACCAGCACATTCGGCAGGCCGCGATGCGAGGCGATCAGATAGGTGAAATAGAGCACGGCGCAGGCCAAGAGAACGCTCTTGCCCAGGAAGAACGCATAAGGTTCGACCTCAATGCCATGCAATTGCTCGCGCGACCGTCCCTTGGCGCTGGCATAGACCAGGCCGAGCGCGAGCACCGCACCGATCAGCATGGAGGTCGGATGCAGCGTGCCGGCCTCCGGAAGCAGTTCAGGAATGAACCCCGACGACAATTTCTGGAAGGTCGCCGGGAACGGTCCAAGCGACTGGCCCTGCAAGACCGCGAGCGCGAGGCCCTTGAACACCAGCATGCCCGCCAAGGTGACGATGAAGGACGGGATCTTGAAATAGGCCACCCAATAGCCCTGCGCCGCGCCGATGGCGGCGCCAATCAGGAGGCAGGCAATGAAGGCGAGCGTGTAGTCGATCTTGTAGGTCACCATGAGCACGGCGGCCACCGCGCCGATGAAGCCCGCGACCGAGCCGACCGAAAGGTCGATATGGCCGGTGACGATCACCAGCAGCATGCCCAGCGCCATGATGACGATGTAGCTGTTCTGGAGCACCAGATTGGTCAGGTTGAGCGGCTGGAGCAGCGTGCCGCCAGTGACGACCTGGAAGAACAGCATGATCGCGACCAGCGAGATCAGCATGCCGTAGCTGCGCAAGTTGTTCTTGATGAAGCTGCCGTGCCGGCGCTCCTCGGGCAGCGACACCGTCTTGTCGGTCATGGCTGCGATCCTCCAATCTCCGCGGCCGCACGAGCGCCGCTCCCGTTGCTTCTCTTATTGCGCATGATGGCGCGCATGATCTTTTCCTGCGTCGCCTCGGATCCCTGGAATTCCCCGACAAAGGCGCCGTCGTTCATGACGCAGATGCGATCGCAGATGCCGAGCAGCTCGGGCATTTCCGAGGAGATCACGACGACGCCGCGACCGGCTTCCGCCAGTTCGTTGATGATACAGTAAATCTCGTACTTGGCACCGACGTCGATGCCCCGCGTCGGTTCGTCCAGGATCAGCACCTTCGGATCGGTCATCAGCCATTTCGACAGCACCACTTTCTGCTGATTGCCGCCGGAGAGCTGGCCTGTCTCCTGGTAGACGTCGGAGC
Source organism: Bradyrhizobium sp. 164 (assembly GCF_023073715.1). Lineage (GTDB taxonomy): Bacteria > Pseudomonadota > Alphaproteobacteria > Rhizobiales > Xanthobacteraceae > Bradyrhizobium. The sequence goes on along the minus strand of NZ_JADPKA010000026.1, from coordinate 128,792 downwards.
AGCGGATCCGCATCCGGCTGCGGTAGTCGCTGGCGACCTTGAGCTCGGCGATGTCGTCGATCACACGGCCGGGCGCGACCTGGTCGAGGCTCGCCAGCGTGATGTTCTTGCGAACGTCGTCGGCGAGGATGAGGCCGAGCTGCTTGCGATCCTCGGTGACATAGGCAAGGCCGGCATCGATCGCGGCCGCGACGCTCGGCAGCGTCATCTCCCTGCCCTCGAGCCGGAGGCTGCCGCTGATGGTGGTGCCCCAGGAGCGGCCGAACAGGCTCATGGCGAATTCAGTGCGGCCGGCTCCCATCAGGCCGGCGATGCCCACGACCTCGCCTCGCTTGACACTGAAATTGACGTTCTTGATCACCTTCCGCTCGGGATGGACGGGATGATAGACCGACCAGTTCTCGACGGTGAGCACGGGTTCGCCGATCTTCGCGCTGCGCTCCGGAAAGCGATGGGCAAGATCGCGGTTGACCATGCTGCGGATGATGCGATCCTCCTGGATCGCCTCGGCATGGCAATCGATGCTGTCGACCGTGCGGCCGTCGCGCAGCACAGTGATGTGGTCGGCGACCCTTGCGACCTCGTTCAGCTTGTGCGAGATCAGGATCGAGCCGATACCCTGCTCGCGAAATGTCATCAGCCGTTCGAGCAGCGCGGCGCTGTCGGCCTCATTGAGGCTCGCGGTCGGCTCGTCCAGGATCAGCATCCGCACCCGTTTGGACAGCGCCTTCGCGATCTCGACCAGCTGCTGCTTGCCAACGCCGAGATCGGTGATCAGCGTATCCGGCGATTCCTTCAAGCCAACCTGCGCAAGCAGTTCCCGCGTGCGCCGGTAGACCTCGTCGCGATCGATCACCCCCAACTTCGACGGCGGATGCGACAGGAAGATGTTCTCGGCGATCGACATCAGCGGAATCAGCGCCAGCTCCTGATGGATGATGATGATGCCAAGCGCCTCGGAATCGTTGATGTCGCGGAAGCGCCGCTCCTCGCCCTCGAAGACGATGGTGCCCTCGTAGCTGCCGTGCGGATAGACCCCGCTCAGCACTTTCATCAGCGTCGACTTGCCGGCGCCGTTCTCGCCCACGAGCGCGTGGATCTGCCCGGCGTGAACCGAGAAATTGACGTCGCGCAGCGCCTGAACACCGGCAAAGCTCTTGCTGACGTTGCGCATCTCCAGCATGGCGGTCATCGGATAGTGTCCTTGGAAAGTTCACCGTCGTTCCGGGGCGCCCAAAGGGCGAACCCGGAACCTCGAGATTCCGGGTACGATGCTTCGCATCGCCCCGGAATGACTGAGCAAGACAAGCCTACTGGAACTGCGACTTCTTGTAGTAGCCGCTGTCGACCAGCACCTTCTCCCAATTGTCCTTGTAGACCACGACCGGCTTAAGCAGATAGGACGGCACCGTCTTGACGCCGTTCTCGTAGGTCTTGGTGTCATTGACGGTGACCTGCTTGCCGGCGAGCGCCGCGTCGACCATGTCGGCCGTCACCTTGGCGAGGTCGCGGGTGTCCTTGAAGATGGTCGAATACTGGTCGCCGCGCAGCATCGCCTTGATCGAGGGCACCTCGGCGTCCTGGCCGGAGATGATGGGCATCGGCTGGTCCGCGCTGCCGTACCCGACGCCCTTCAGCGAGGAGATGATGCCGATCGAGATGCCATCATAGGGCGACAGCACGGCATTGATCTTCTTGTTGCCGTAATAGGCGCTGAGCAGATTGTCCATGCGGGCCTGCGCGGTGGCGCCATCCCAGCGCAGCGTCGCCACCTTGTCCATGCCCATCTGGCCGGAGACGACGACGAGCTTGCCGCTATCGATATAGGGCTTCAGAACGCTCATGGCGCCGTTGTAGAAGAAGTAGGCGTTGTTATCGTCGGGCGAGCCGCCGAACAGCTCGATGTTGAAGGGTCCCTTGCCTTCCTTGAGGCCGAGCCCCTGCTCGATCGACTGCGCCTGGAGCACGCCCACCTGGAAATTGTCGAAGGTCGCGTAGTAGTCGACATCCGGCGTGCCGCGGATCAGGCGGTCATAGGCGATCACGGTGATGCCCTTGGCTTTGGCCTGCTTGAGCACGTCGGACAGCGTGGTGCCGTCGATCGCGGCGATCACCAGCGCCTTCGCGCCCTTGGTCACCATGTTCTCGACCTGCGAGAGCTGGTTCGGAATGTCATCCTCGGCATATTGCAGGTCGGTGCTGTAGCCGCGCTCCTTCAGCACCTTGACCATGTTGTTGCCGTCGTCGATCCAACGCGCCGAGGATTTGGTCGGCATGGCGATGCCGACTGTCGCCTTCTGAGCAAAGGCGGCGACGCCTGTGGCCATCGTGGCAGCGCCGGCCAGCGCGAGCGCGAGGAATGTCGTCTTCAGTTTCAGCATGTTTCACTCCCTTTGGGTGTCAGACTGTTCTTTCGTTTCGAGGACAGATGTCGGTTGCTTTGGGTCTCCTATGCGAGCTTGACGTCGGGCTCCGCGCGACCGCGCGCGGACGCCTTCAGCAGAAAGGTGTGGCCTGCTTGCGGATCGGCAGCACGCGTCGCCGTGTCCATGTCCTGCCAGGCGGAGGTGACGAGGAGACGCGACAGATCGGGGCCGACGAAAGCCGGGCAACTCGCCTGCCTTGCCGGCACGCTGAGTGAGCGCAGGCGCTCGCCCTGCGGAGAGTAAACATCGATGCGGCCCGCGCCCCAGCAGGCGTTCCAGATCTGCCCGTCGGCGTCGCACACCGAGCCGTCGAGGCCGCCGATGCCGGTGTGGCGCAGCAGCACCTCCGGCTCGCCGCGCGGCAGGCCGGTCCCGGGATTGAGCGGCACGGCGTAGAGCACGGCCCGCGCGCTGTCGGCGAAATAGCCAATAGCGCCGTCCGGCGAGAAGCAGATCGAGTTGGGAATGCTGATGCGGGGGAACAGCAGCGAGATCTTGCCGCGATGAAACGCGTAGATCGCGCCCGCCTCCGGCTCCGCCTTGCGGCCCATGGTGCCGATCCAGAACGTGCCGGACTGATGCACCCGCGCGTCATTGGAGCGCGTCGTCGGATTGTGGGCTTCGAGCGGGCAGAGCAGCGTCATCGTGCCGTGAGCGAGCTCGCGGACGTAGAGGCCGTCTTCCGCGATGATCAACTGACGCTCGGCGTCGATCCTGCCGAGCGCACTCGCCATCCGGCCGAGCGCATGGACGCGGACGCCACCTCCGCCGAGCTGCGCCTCAAACAGCAGCCCTTCGCGGATGTCGAACCACCAGGCCGTGTCGGTGGTCGCGTCATAGGTTGGCCCCTCGCCGAGATGGCAAGGGTGATCCGAGAGCACAGACGTCGGCACCTCTTCCATCATGGCGTCCTCACCGAAAAGCGATAGAGCGTGTGATGGCGATAGACCTCGCCAGGTGAGAGCCGCGGGCTCGGGAAATCCGGCCGGTTCGGCGCGTCAGGCCAGATGTGCGGCTCCAGGCACATCGCGTCCGACTGCCGGACGAGCTTGCCACCCTTCCCGGAGATCGTGCCATCGAGATAATTGCCGGAATAGACCTGCAGGCCGGGCTGATCGGTGAACAACTCCATGATGCGCCCCGAGTCCGGCGCCTCCAGCCGGGCCGCGAAAGCAAGCTTGCCGTCACGCGCGAGACAGTACGTGTGATCGTAGCCTCTGCCGTTGCGCAATTGCTGATTGCTCTCGCGGATGCGCTCGCCGACCGGCCGTGCTTCGCGGAAGTCGAACGGCGTGCCGGCAACGCGACGCGGCGGCTCCGGCAGCGGAATGGCGGTGGGATCAATCGCAAGAAAATGCTCGGCGGCGACCGTCAGCTCATGATCAAGGACGGGCGTACCCGACGTCGCACCCTCCAGATTGAAGAAGCTATGGTTGGTGAGGTTGACGATCGTCGGCCGATCCGTGCGGGCCTCCATGCTCAGCGATAGCTCGGTCGGACCGGTGATGCGATAGGTCAGACGCACATCGAGCCGGCCCGGATAATTTTCTTCGCCATGCGGGCTGACATAGGTGAGCGTCACCGCGGGCTCGGCGCTCTCGTTGATCTCCGCGATCTCCCAGAGCTTGCGGTCGAAGCCATCGACGCCACCGTGCAGCGCATTAGGGCAGTTGTTGACGGCGAGCTGCACAGTCTCGCCGTCAAGCGGGAACTGCCCGTTGGCGATGCGGTTGGCGTAGCGGCCGACCGTGGCGCCGAGGAACTTTCGTTCGGCGAGATAACCGGCGAAGGCATCGTGGCCGAGCACGACATCGTCATAGCCGCCCTTAGCGTCCGGCGCGATCAACGCCTGGATCACCGCGCCGTGGGTGATGATGCGCGCTTCGAAGCCGCCCTCCCCGCGCAGCACGACGCGTTCGACCGCGCGACCATCCGGCAGTGCTCCGAAAACGTCTCTTGTGATTCGCGAGCCAGCCATTGTCAGTCCACAAATGGTTCGACGATCGACCGCTTGCCGAGCAGGAAGGCATCGGCGACGAGACGCAATGGCGCCAGGTCGACATCGCTCGCGCCGGTCGCAGCGAGATTGACGAAGCGCCGGTACAGCTCCCGATATTCCTCATCGGGCGCCTCGGCAATGGTCTTGCCGTCGATCGCCATCCGCCTGCCGCCACCGGACAGCGTCAACCGGCCCTGATCGGTTTCCACGAGGATATCCCAGCTCTGCGGCCCGGTCTGGCGGAAGTCGAATTCGGCACTGACGGCCAGGCCGTCGATATCGGTCAGCGTCAGGTTCGCCGCGATCGGTGCCTGGCAGTTGGCCGGAAAGGCCAACTCGGCCGCGGTGACGAACACGGGTTGCGGGAGGATTTTGGTCAGGATCGACAGCGCATTGATGCCGGGATCGAACACGCCGAGGCCGCCCGGCTCCCAGATCCAGCCCTGCCCGGGATGCCAGACGCGGACGTCTTCCTTCCAGCTGATGTGCACGGAGGCGATGCGGCGCTCGGCGAGCCATTGCCGCGCCGGCTCGACGGCCGGCGCGTAGCGCGAATGCCAGGTTGCAAACAACGTCCGCTTCGCCTCCGCTGCCATCGCGATCAGCGGATCGAGCTCGGCGACGCCGGTGCCGGGCGGCTTCTCCAGCATGACATGCTTGCCGGCGGCGAGCGCCGCGGCCGCCTGGGCGCGGCGCACCTGCGGCGGCGTGCAGAGCGACACTGCGTCGATCGGCGGCCCCTTCTCCAGCAATTCCTCGATGGTGGCGAAATGCGGCAGCCCCGGTAGCGAGGCGTTGCGGCTGGCGACAGCCGCGAGCGTCGCATCCGGTGTCGCGGCGATTGCATCGAGGTGCTGGTCGCGCGCGATCTTGCCGAAGCCAACAATGGCGATGCGAAGTTCGGTCACGCTTGCTCTCCAGTATTCGCAGATGGCAGCGGATCCGCCGGCGCGGCCTCGATCACAGTGTGTTCGTGCCGGCTCATGCCGTTGTGAATGACGTAGACCATCGCCTCCGAGGCGCCGTCAGCATCGCCTGCCGCAATGGCATCGACGATCTTTTGATGCCAGAGCAGCACGGTGTCGCGGTCCTCCGGCGCGACCGGGGCGCTCAGCAGGAACGAGGCGCGCAGCGCTGCCTCGATGACATGCCCGATCGAGCGCATGAACAGATTGCCGGAGGCGCGCGCCACCCCAACATGGAGCGCGAGGTCGGCATCGGCAAAGCCGACGGAGTCCGACGCTTCAAGCCGCATGCGATCCATGCAGCGACGGAGCTCAGCGACGTCGTCTTCGGACCGGTGCATAGCTGCGAGAACGGCGGCGCGCGGCTCGACGGCGAGACGGATCTCGGCGAGGTCGTTGAGGAAGCGCTTGTCGATGCCGGCGTCCAGATGCCAGGCCAGCACGTCGGCGTCGAACATGTTCCAGGCGCCGCGCTCGCGCACGACGGTGCCGACGCGCGCCTTGGTGGTGAGCAGCCCCTTGGCTACCAGCGTCTTGACGCTCTCGCGCAGGACCGGCCGCGACACGCCGAACATCGCGATCATCTCGGCGTCACCGGGCAGCCGCGTCCCCTCCGCATAGCGGCCAGCGATGATATCGACGCCGATCGAGCGGGCCACCTCCGCATGATTGGAGTGGGCCCGCCGCGTCGGGATGACGACGATGCGCGAGGTCATGAGGTTGCTCCTGCACTCTTCCTCACCGGCCGTCGTGCCAGCGCGACCAGTCCCTGCTGCAAGGCGATGAAGGCGAACAGCAGAATGCCGGTCGCGATCTTGGTCCACCAGCTCGACAGCGTGCCGTCGAAATTGATGTAGGTCTGAATCAAGCCCTGGATCAGCACGCCGAGGAAGGTGCCGATCACCGATCCCTGGCCGCCCGTGAGCAGCGTGCCGCCGATCACGACGGCCGCGATGGTATCCAGCTCGACGCCGACCGCGGAGAGCGAATAGCCGGCGCTGGTGTAGAAGGAGAAGACAATGCCGGCGATGCCAGCGAGCAGGCTCGACAGCATGTAGATCTTCACCGTCATCTTGCCGACCGCAACGCCCATCAGGCTCGCGGTGGCCCGGCTGCCGCCGAGCGCATAGACATTGGCGCCGAACCGGGTGAGATGCAGCAGCAGGGCGCCGCCGATCACGATCACCAGCATGATGATCGCGATGGCCGTCAGCCGTCCGCCGCCGGGCATCCGCAGCGCGAAGTCCGACACGGTCGAGTAGACCGGCGCTGTGATCGGCACCGATTCCGTCGAGAGCAGGAAGCTCGCACCGCGCGCGAGGAACATGCCGGCGAGCGTGACGATGAAGGGCGGCAGGTCGAAGACATGGATCACGGCACCCATTGCAGCCCCGAACCCTGCCGAAAGCAGGAGGATGGCGGTGAAAGCGACCAGCGGCGGCACGCCCCAGCGCTCGATAGCCAGCGCCACGAACACGGTCGTGAAACCGATCACCGAGCCGACCGAAAGATCGATGCCGCCGGAGATGATGACGAAGGTCATGCCGGTCGCGACGATGCCGAGAAAGGCGTTGTCGGTGAGGAGATTGCCGACCACGCGGGTTGAGGCAATGTTGGGGAATTGCATCGCGCAGAGCGCAAAGCCGGCGACCAGCACGATGGCGGTGATGAGGACGGGCGGCAGGCCTTTCATGCTTTGGACCTCCGCAGTCGCGCGGCTGTCCCGGCAATGCCGGCGAATTTCGGCGATTGCAGCAAGAGCACCGCGAGCACCACCACCGCCTTGACCAGCAAATTGAACTCCGGCGGATAGCCGGACAATAAGATGCCGGTGTTCATGGTTTGGATGATCAGCGCACCCAACACGGCCAGTACCAGGCTGAAGCGGCCGCCGAACAGCGAGGTGCCGCCGATCACGACCGCGAGGATGGCGTCGAGCTCGAGCCAGAGGCCGGCATTGTTGGCATCCGCACCCATGATATCAGCGGCTGCAATCACGCCGGCGAGCGCGGCACAGACGCCGCACCAGACATAGACCGACAATATCATGGCGCGCGTGCCGACGCCGGCGAGCTCGCTCGCCCGCGCATTGCCACCGGTCGCCTCGATCAGCAGCCCCAGCGCCGAGCCGCGCACCACCGCGCCGGTGAGGATCAGCATGCCCAAGGCGATCGCGACCGGCACCGGCAGGCCGAGCACAGCGCCATTGCCGAGCCACACCAAATCGGGCGAGGAGAAAGTTACGATGCGCCCCTCGGTAATCAGCTGGGCGATGCCGCGGCCCGCCACCATCAGGATCAGCGTCGCCACGATCGGCTGCATGCCGAGCACGGCGACGAGGAAGCCGTTCCAGAGGCCGCAGACGAGTCCGGCACCAAGCGCAGCCCCCAGCACGATGGGCAGACCATGGCTGTCGGCGAGGCTCGCCGCAATCGCGCCCGAGATCGCCATGACCGCGCCAACCGACAAATCGATGCCGCGCGTGGCGATCACCAGCACCATACCGAGCGAGAGCAGCGCCACCGGCGTGCCGCGGTTGAGCACGTCGATCAGGCTGCCGAACAGCCGGCCGTCCTGAAGACGCAGGTCGAAGAATTGCGGCGACACCACGCGATCGACCGCCAGGATAACAATCAACGCGAGGATCTGGGCAAGGCCGCGGCGCGGCAACAGCGCTGTCATGCCCGCCCCTCATGCGCGATCGCGGCGCCATCGGCGGCGATGGCCGCGAGAATGTTGCCGACGTCGATCGCCTCGCCCGCGAGCTCCTCGACATGGGCGCGGTCGCGCAGCACCACGACGCGGTCGGAATAGGTCACGATCTCATCGAGCTCAGAGGAGATCACGAGCAGTGCCAGCCCGTCGTCGCAGAGTTCACGGATCAGGCGGATGATCTCGGCATGCGCGCCGACATCGATGCCGCGGGTCGGCTCGTCCAGCACCAGCAGGCGCGGCGAGGTCGCAAGCCAGCGCGCCAGCAGCACTTTCTGCTGATTGCCGCCGGAGAGCAGGCCGACCGGGCGTTCGGCATCTGCCGGGCGGATGTCGAGCATCTTGACGTAACGACGTGCGATCTCGTCCTGCTCGCGGCGCGACAGCGGCCGATGCAGCCCGCGCTTGGCCTGGAGCGCGAGCACGATGTTCTCGCGCACGCTGAGCTCGGCGACGATACCGTCGGTCTTGCGCTCCTCCGGGCAATAGCCAAAGCCGTGGCGGACACCGTCGCGCGGCGACTGGAGCCGCACCGGTGCGCCCTCCACCTTCGCCTGGCCGCGATCGGCGCGTTCGGCACCGAACACCAGCCGCGCCGTCTCGGTCCGGCCCGAGCCGAGCAGGCCGGCGAGACCAACGACCTCACCATGGCGCAGCTCGAGATTGAACGGCGCGACGTAGCCGGCTTTGCCGTAATTCTCGAAGCTCGCGCAGATCTCGCGCGCTCTGTGCTCAGTGGCAGACGCCCGCGCGCTGGTGGTCTCGGCCAGCTCGCGGCCGAGCATCATCCGGATCAATTCCAGCCGCGGCAGCGAAGCGGTTTCGCGCTCGCCGACCAGGCGACCGTTGCGCAAGACGGTGACGCGGTCAGAAATCTCGTAGACCTGGTCCAGGAAGTGGCTGACAAAGACGATACCGATGCCACGTTTGGCGAGCTGGCGCATGATGCCGAAAAGGATGTCGACCTCGTGGCGGTCCAGGCTCGCGGTCGGCTCGTCCAGGATCAGCACGCGCGCGGAGAGATCGACGGCCCGCGCGATCGCGGTGACGTGTTGCACGGCGACAGAATAGCTGCCGAGCGGCGCGGCGACATCGATGTCGAGGCCAAAGTCCGCCAGCAAGGCGTTGGCGCGGCGACGCATCTCGCCCTCGCGGACAATGCCGAAACGCATCGGCTGGCGGTCGAGAAACAGATTTTGCGCCACCGAGAGGTTCGGCAGCAGGTTGACTTCCTGGTAGACGGTGGCGATGCCGGCCTGAAGCGCCGCCTTGGCCGAGCGCGGCGCGACCTCTTCACCGCCGAGCCTGACGATGCCGGTATCGCGCGGGAACACGCCGGTCACCGCCTTGATCAGCGTGGATTTGCCGGCGCCGTTCTCGCCGAGCAGCGCATGGATCTCGCCGGCGCGAAGCGTGAAGTCGACCTCCTGCAACGCTCGCACAGCACCGAAGCTTTTGCTGATCCCGCGCACCTCCACAAGGGCCGGAGCAGGATCGGGGCTGTTTTCCATGACAACGTCACTCCCGGCAATGCCCGCTAACAATGCGGTCACCCAGCCTATTCGTTCGCGCAGCAGATTCGAAGGGCGCGGTCGGACCGCAAGACGCGGTCCGACCGGCATCCGCCTCAGTAACCGAGGCCCTTCTTGCTGTCGTAGATCTTCTGCGGATCGTCGGCGGCGGTATAGAGCTTGGATTCGGTCTGGATCCACTTCGGCGGAACCGTGCCCTTGTCCTTGAACGCCGCAATCGCATCGAGCGCGGGGCCGGCCATGTTCGGCGTCAGCTCGACAGTCGCATTGGCCTCGCCGGCGGCCATCGCCTTGAAGATGTCGGGGACCGCATCGATGGAGACGGTGAGGATCTCCTTGCCGGGCTTGAGCCCGGCTTCCTTCATCGCCTGGATCGCGCCGACCATCATGTCATCATTATGCGCGTAGACCGCGCAGATCGACTTGCCGCCGCCTTCGGCCTTGATGAAGCTCTCCATCACCTCCTTGCCCTTGGCGCGGGTGAAGTCGCCGGTCTGGCTGCGCACCACCTTCAGGTTCGCATGCTTGGCGATGGCGGTGTCGAAACCCTTCTTGCGGTTGGCGGCGACGCTCGCGCCGACCGTGCCCTGCAATTCGACGATGTTGCAGGCTTTCGTCCCCACAGTCTTGGCCAGCCAGTCGCCGGCCACCTCGCCTTCGTGCACGCTGTCGGAGGTGACAGCGGTGAGATAAAGATCCTTGCCCGAGGGATCGATGTCACGGTCGAGCAGCACGACCGGGATCTTGGCCTCCTTGGCTTCCTTCAACACCGAATCCCAGCCCGTCGAGACGACAGGCGCAAGGAAGATCGCATCGACATTCTGCGCGATGAAGGAGCGGATCGCCTTGATCTGGTTCTCCTGCTTCTGCTGCGCGTCGGCGATCTTGAGATTGACCTTTCGCTTGGCGGCTTCCTGCTTGGAGACCGAGGTCTCGGCCGCGCGCCAGCCGGATTCCGACCCGATCTGCGAGAAGCCGATGGTGAGCTCGGCGGCATTCGCCGGCAGGGCGAGCAGCAACGCGGTCGTGGCGCTGGCCGCAAAGAGGGCTTTGAGGGTCATCAGGCGTGTCTCCTAAGATGTTTATTTGGGGGCGCCGATTGGTAGCATGGCACCCGCAGGCCAGCCTTCGAGCCGGCGACAGGCACTATTTCACGGAAACCCAGCGCCGTATAGTCATATTATTTTACTATTGAGGTGAAAGGAGGAGGGATGCGGGCTTCGCGCAGACGACACGCTCAGCGGGATTTTGTTCCGGCGATACAACGGGAAGATGAAGGAAATTATACGGCTCGGCTGCCGCCGCCGGGCTGGTGCGGACCATCCACGCCTGACCCAGCGGGACAAAGGACGTGGATGCCCGGGACAAGCCCGGGCATGACGACCTTCTGCAAATTCGCTTATGCGAAATTGAAAACGCAGGGACGCTAAATCAGCTTCCGCTGCGCCAGGTTCTTCATCAGCGCACCGATTCCAAACGTCCACGGCTCGCACTCGTCGCTGGTGCGCATGCGGTTGACGAGCTTGCCGAGCTGGGGCGCGGCGATCGTGACGATGTCATCGCGCTTGTGGGTGAAGCCCTGTCCCGGCGCATCCCGGTCCTCGACGGGAGCGAACATCGTGCCGAGGAACAGCACGAAACCATCTGGATATTGATGCACCTTGCCGATGGTCTGTTCGACGAGATCTGTCGGATCGCGGCTGATCTTGCTGATCGAGGAATGGCCGTTGAGGACGAAACCGTCCTGTCCCTTGACGTTCAGACTTATGTCCAGCTTGCGCGCATCGTCGAGCGAGAACGTATCGTCGAACAGGCGCAGCAGCGGGCCGATCGCGCAGGAGGCGTTGTTGTCCTTGGCCTTCGACAATAGCAGCGCCGAGCGGCCCTCGAAGTCACGCAGGTTCACGTCGTTACCGAGCGCGCCGCCGACGATTTTGCCGCGGCTCGAGACGAACAGCACAAGCTCCGGCTCGGGGTTGTTCCAGGTCGATTTCGGATGCAGGCCCGCATCCATGCCGGTGCCGACCGACGACAATGTCGGCGCCTTGGTGAAGACCTCGGCATCAGGACCGATGCCGACCTCGAGATACTGGCTCCAGGCGTTCTGGTCGATCAGCACCTGCTTCAGATGCATCGCCTGGTCGGAGCCGGGCTTGAGCTTCGAAAGATCATCGCCGATCAGGCGCGTCACTTCTTTGCGGATCGCTTCGGCCGAAGCCGGATTGCCCTTGGCGCGCTCCTCGATCACGCGCTCCAGCATCGAGATCGCAAAGGTGACGCCGGCGGCTTTCAGAGTCTGGAGGTCGACGGGGGCAAGCAGCCACGGTTTTTGAGGATCGCGCTGGTCCGGCGGCGTATTGGTGACGATCGCCTCGAGATCGCCGATCCTCTCACCCTTGGCCGCCCTAAGCGCGTTGGCTGGATCGTCCGCTTCGCAAAGCGTACTGATGGTGGGAAACTCTGCGGTAACATCGAAGACGCCGTCATCACGTATAGCGACGACGGCGGGGCCATTCACCTGCGGGAGCCAGACGCGGCCGGCCAGCGTTCCCCGCGTACCGTCCTCGGGGAGAAGGTCTTTAACCGTCAATGTCGTCATGGCCGCGTCCTCGCTGTTTTCGGATCGGCCGCGTTGAACGCTGGCCGGTCACATTAGCGAAGACCAATAAACGTCTGGCGCGGGATGTCCAGAGAGGCGGCACGCGCTGTCACTTGAACCAATGCACCAGTGCAATGCTGATGCCAAGCAACAGCATCAGCGACAGCGTCACGGCTGCTGTCACCCTGCCCCCGACATTCGCCAACACGCGCACGTCGACGCCGAGGCCGAGGGCCGCCATGGAGACCACGGTGAGAAAGGCGGTGATCTTCGTCACCGGTCCGACCACCGTGGCCGGCACGATCTCCAGGGAGCGCAGGGTCGCCAGCGCGAGGAAGCCGAGGATGAACCACGGCACAAGCCGAAAGAAGCCGACATTGGTCTTCTTGGCATCGCTATGCCAGCGCGAGGCAACCAGCGAGAGGCCGACGACGACCGGCCCAAGCATCAATACGCGCATCAATTTCACGAGCGTGCCGATTTGCGTGGAGACGAGTCCGGCCGGCACCGTCGCCGCCAGCACCTGCGGGACCGCATAAACGGTCAGGCCGGCGAGAATGCCATATTGAGTGGCCGATAATTGCAGAAGCGGAATCAACAGCGGCAGGCCCAGCACCATCATCACGCCCAGGATGGCAGTGAAGGAGATGGAGGATGCGATCTCGTCGTTGTTGGCACCGATGATCGGCGCCACAGCCGCAATCGCCGAATTGCCGCAGATCGAGTTGCCGCAGGCGATCAGGATCGACAGCCGTGTCGACAGTCCGAGCATGCGGCTGAGCCCGAAGGAGACGCAGAGCGCGATCACGACGACGGCCGCGATTGACGCGAGCAGCGCGATGCCCGAGGCGGCAATGGCGGCGAAACTGATGGAGGCCCCCAACAGCATGACCGCGACTTCGAGGAGCTGTTTGGCGCTGAAGGCGATGCCGGCCTGCCAACGCGGCGCGGGCTTCCAGAAGCTGCGCAAGGCCATCCCGAGCAGGATCGCCATCACCAGCGCCTCGACATAAGGATGCTCGAAGACGCCGAGTTCCGCCCGCTCGAGCAGGGCCGAGACACCGGCGACTAGAACGCAGAGGAGAATGCCGGGAATCAGTGCCGCAATACGGCTCGCGGCGGTGGCCGGTTTGGCATCGGCCGGGCTGGATGCTTGATTCTGCGACACAAATCTCTCCCAGAGGAGAAAGATTTATACGCAGCGCGCTTCCGTTGGGGAATAAGCTTTCGACATATCAGGCCCGAGGGAAGTTCTATCCTCAGCCCGGAATATTCTATCCTCAGCCCGAAATAATCGACCCTAGAAGATCAGGCTCTTGGCCAGCGAAGCGACGCGGCTGAAGCCGTCATAGATGCCGGGCTCGAAGAAGGCAGCGCGGGCAAGCACGATACCCGCAACCAGCGACCAGAACAGACCGGTGCCGGCCCGCAGCAGGAGCTTTGACGTACGCGACCGCGGCTGGGTGTCCGTCGCGGACACCAATTGCTCGCCGAAGGGTTCAAATCCGGTACGTTCCATGGCTCTGGCCAACCCATCAAATTCTGATGGGAATGTCGTCTTTTCGGCCCCAAACGGCAATGGAAGCGATTGGCGTTTTTGCCCTCCGGAGGAAAAACTCCTTCCGTTCGATAACCCCGGCACAATAGTTTTCTTCTTCGGCCTATTGAGACACTGGCGGTCCGGCCTACAGGGCCAGATACCTGCGCCGGATCGCCTCATTGGCCTTCAGCTCGTCGATTCCGGCGGCATAGACGATCTGGCCCTTGTCGATGATCGTGGCGTGGCTCGCCAGCCCCAGGCAGAAATGCATGTTCTGCTCGGCGATCAGCACCGTCGATCCGAGCGAACGGAGCTGCCGCAACAATTCACCGATCCGCTGCACGATGATCGGCGCGAGGCCCTCGCTCGGCTCGTCGAGCAGCAGGAGCGCGGGATTGCCCATCAGCGTGCGCGCGATCGCGAGCATCTGCTGCTCGCCGCCCGAGAGACGTCCGGCGATGCGATTGCGCAGCGGCTCCAGAAGCGGAAAGACCTCGTAGATGCGTTTGATCGGCCACTCGTCCTGGCCCTGCGGTCCCTTCTTCCTCCCGATGACGAGATTGTCCTCGACCGTGTGCTCCGGAAAGATCTGGCGGTCCTCCGGCACGAAGCCGAGGCCGGCGCGCGCGATGGTGTGCGGCTTCAGGCCCGAGATCACCGCGCCGCGCAGGTTGACCCTGCCCCTCCGCGGCGGCGCCAGCCCCATGATCGCCTTCATAGTCGTCGATTTGCCGGCGCCATTGCGGCCCAAGAGCGCCATGGTCTCGCCTTGCCGCACCGACAGGTTGACGCCGAACAGGATCTGGCTGGTGCCGTAATAGACGTCGAGATCGGCGACTTCGATGACGGCTGCGTTCATGCCGCAGCTCCCGCATGCTCGGTGCCCAGATAGGCCTCGATCACCGCGCTGTTGCTCCGGATCTCGTCGGGCGTGCCGGTGGCCAGGATGCGGCCGTAGCAAAGCACGACGATTTTTGGCGCGATCTTGAACACGATGTCCATGTCGTGCTCGATGAAGACGACCGTAATTTTCTGCGTCTCCCAGAGCTCACGCACCTTGTCGATCATGCGCCAGCGCTCCTCCGGGCCCATCCCGGCGGTTGGCTCGTCCAGCAGCAGCACCTTTGGATCGAGCACCAGCGCGAGCGCGATGTCGAGCAGCTTCTGATCGCCGTGCGAGAGCGTCGCGGCGGTGCGATGGCGTTTGCCGGCGAGGCCCAGCAGCTCCATCACATGCTCAGCACGGTCGCGCATCTCCGGCAGCGGAAAGCGCTTGTGCAGCACCGCCGAGGTGCGCTGGTCGGCACTGACGGCGGCAAGCATGGTCTCCTGCACCGTGAGCGATTTGAAGATGCTGGCAACCTGGAAGGCGCGGCCGATACCGTGGCGCACGATCTCCGGTGGCGAGCGGCCGGCGAGATCGACGCCGTCGAGCAGCACCTGGCCGGAATCCGGCCTCAAGGCGCCGGTGATCAGGTTGAAGAAGGTGCTCTTGCCGGCGCCGTTCGGGCCGATTACCGCGGTCAGCGAGCCGTCCGGAAAGTCGAGCGAGACGTCGTTGGTCGCCTTCACGCCGCCGAACGATTTTGCGAGGTTGCAGATCTCGAGCATCGCTAGCGCCCCTCGCCTGCGTCGCGCCGCTGCGCAAACCATTCGGCGGCGAAATCCAGGAGACCTTTGCGCAGGCCCAGCGCGAAGAACAGGATGACGACGCCAAGCACGATGCCGTGATACTCGGTGAAACGTGTGACGGTATCGTTGAGCAGAAGCAGCAGCACGGTGCCGACCATCGGCCCGAGGAAGGTCGACACACCGCCGAGCATGTTGATGAAAATGCCCTCGCCCGAGATCGTCCAATAGGCGAATTCCGGATAGGCGCCGGACACGAACAGCGCCATCACCATGCCGCCCATCGACGCGAACAAAGCCGCCAGCACGAACACGGTGAGCTTGGCGCGCCAGACGTCGATGCCAAGGAAGCTCGCGCGCGCGGCGTTGTCGCGGATCATGCGCAACGTGTAGCCGAACGGTGATTGCGCGATCTGGCGCATCGCGAGCAGGCCAAGGATCAGCAGCGCGCAGCTCGCGACATAGAGATGGACGTGGTTGGCAAGGTCAATGCCGAGGAACGGCGGCCGCGGAATGCCGCCGCGCAGACCCTGGTCGCCGCCGGTGAAGGAGGCCCAGGACAATATGGTCGAGTGGATCAGCATCTGGAATGCGAGCGTCACGAAGGCGAAGTAAATCTCCTTCAGCCGCACGCAGATGGCGCCGATGATCGCGGAGACTATTGCGGTGATCGCCAGCGTCGCGACGAAGGCGACGGGAATCGGCACGCCGAGCTTCTGCATGATGAGGCCAAAACTGTAGGCGCCAAGCCCGAAGAACATGCCGTGGCCGAACGAAGTCAGGCCGGTATAGCCGACCAGCAGATTGAGCGACGTCGCAAACAGGCCGTAGGCCGAGCAGCGGATGACGAAATCGAGCAGCGCCTTGCTGCCGGTGAAGAGCGGCAGGCTCGCCAGCACGGCAAGGGCGATCAGCGCGATCAGGACGTCACGGTAGCGCCGCAGTACGGCACCGCTGCGCACCGGCGCCAGCGTTTCGGCGCGACCGGCCTCGAGCTCGGTCATGCCGCCTCCCTGCCGAACAGGCCGGTAGGTTTGGAGACCAGCACGATCACCATGAAAAGATACATCAGGCCTTCCGTAAACAGGGGAAAGCCGAGCGAGCCGAACGAGCGGATCAGCCCGAGCAGCAGCGCGCCGATCAGCGCGCCCAGGATCGAGCCCATGCCGCCGATCACGGTGACGATGAAGGACTCGATCAGCACGGAAAATCCCATGCCCGGCGTCAGCGACCGCACAGGAGCCGCCAGCGCGCCGGCAAGACCCGCCAGCATGCCGCCGAGCGCGAACACGCCGCCATAGATCAGGCCGGTGTTGATGCCGAGCGCCGAGACCATGCCGGGATTGTGCGCGGCCGCGCGGATCACCTTGCCGATGCGGCTGCGCGACAATCCGATGCCGAGCACGACGGCCGCAAGAAGCGCGACACCGATCAGCAACAGATAATAAGGCGGCACCACGCCACCGGCGATGAATAGCGGCATCACCTGGAACGCGGACGGCATGCCCATCGATTTGAACTCCGGTCCCCAGATGATGCGCACGACATCGTCGAAGATCAGCACGAAGGCATAGCAGACGAGCAGCTGCATCAGCACGTCGGCGCCGTAGACGCGGCTCATGAAGACGCGCTCGAAGATCAGGCCGAGGATCGCGGTGCCGGCCGCGCCCGCCAGCATGGCGAGCGCAAAACTGCCGGTGAGCTGATAGGCCGTCATCGCGAAGTAGGCGCCGAACATGTAGAAGGCGCCGTGGCTGAAATTGACGACCTTGAGCACACCGAAGATCAGGGTCAGCCCGACCGCGACGAGAAACAGAAGCATGCCGATGATGAGGCCGCTGGTGGTTTGCGTCACCAAGCAGGCGGAGCTGGCGAGGCAGCCGGCGAGCGCGTCGAGATCCACGAGAGCACTTTCATTGCGGCGCGCCTGACACGGCGCGGAAAACGAAAACGGCGGAGAGGGTCATCCCTCTCCGCCGCGGCGTCAGGTGTAGCCCTTGCTCTTCTTCCATTCGGCCTCCAACTCGAAGATGGTCTTCCAGTCGCCGGCCTTGACCTCCGGGACATAAGGCTCCTGCGGGATGGTGGTGCCCCAGCCGATGGCGTAGCCGACCAGGGTGTGGTCGTCGCCGCGCATTGTCACAGTGCCGTCGGCGCCGAACGGGCACCTGATGGTGAGGCCCTTCAGCACCTCCGCGATCTTCTTGCCGTCGGCGGAGTTCGCCTTTTTCGCGGCTTCACTGAGGAACATCACCGCGGTGGCGTTCTGCCACGACCAGTTGGTCGGATATTCGTTGTACTTGGCCTTGTAGGCATCCCCCCAGGCTGCGTTCTCCGGCGTGGCCGGGAACGTCTTGATGTAGCGATTACCGGAATGGATGCCCTTCGGCAGGTTCTTCACCACCGTGAGCGCTGTGTAGTCGGCCATGTTGACTGCGAACACCTCCATCTGGCTGAACATCGCGTAGATGTTGGCTTGGTCGATGTAGGAGGTGAGATCGCCGCCCCAGAGGCAGGAATACAGCGCCTGCGGCTTGGCCTGGAGGATCTTCGTCACCACTTCGGTGTAGTCGGGCTGGAACAGCTTTGGCCAGGACTCGCTGACGATTTCGACGTCGGGCGCAAAGCGCTTCAGATACAGCGTGAACTCTCCGGTGGTATCGCGGCCGTAGGCGTAGTCGGGCGAACACGTCGCCCACTTCTTCAGGCGCTTGGCTTTCGCGATCGAAGCGGCATAGCTGCCGCCGACGATGGAATCGTGGATGCCCTGGCGCACGCAGCGGAACGCATTCGGGATGTGCTGCTTGGGATCGGCCGTCAGCGAAGATGCTTCCGAGCAGGTGTGGACGCAGAGCACGCCGAGATCGCGCGCGACTTCATGCACCGCGAACGATCCGGAGGACGCCTCGCCGTCGAGCAGCAGTTCGCAGCCGTCGGTGTTGACGAGTTCGCGCGCGACGCGGGCGGCTTCCTGCGGCTGGCCCTTGGAGTCGCGGATCACCATCTCGATATGCCGGCCGGCGAGGCCGCCGGCGGCGTTGACCTTCTCGACCTCGAGCATCACCGCATTGCGCGAGGACGTGCCGAGCTGCGCGACACGGCCCGACAGGATCGTCGGCATGCCGATCTTGATGGTCTTGGCTTGCGCACGCGCCACCCAGGGCGCGGCAAACGTGATCGCGCCGGCGCCCATCAGCGCCAGCGTGGAACGGCGGCTGATGCCCGGCGTGCGGGTTCTCGTCATTTTCCCTCCCTCTTTCGGGTCGGCGTGTCCTGATCCCTGCCGGAGATCGTCTCGTCTCCGTGATCCCAAGGATTTCAGAGGGTGGGGGGTGACGTCAAGCCAAAGATGAATTACGAGTCAGAATTCATCAAGGGAGGAAGTGAGGTCGGTAACCGGCCCAAAACCCGGCAAATGATCAACCTTTCGAGCTTCATCGCCTTCCATGCCCGGCGCACGCCGGACCGGCCCGCGCTGAAATACCGCGGTGAGGAGATCGCTTACGCGATGTTCGACGCGCGCATCCGGCAGGTCGCCGGCTGGCTCGCCGCGCAGGGCATCGGTGCCGGCGATGTCGTCGCCGTGCTGATGAAGAACAGCGCGGCATTCCTGGAGCTCGTCTTCGCCACCAGCCATCTCGGCGCGGTGTTCCTGCCGATCAATTTTCGCTTGTCCCGCAACGAGGTCGACTACATCGCCAGCAATGCCGGCGCGCGCCTTCTGATCGCCGACGAGGAATTGGCTGCGAATGCAGCGGGCGCGAACATCGTCGTGCTGAACGAGACCGCGCAGCAGAGCGTCACCCATCTCGCAGGCAACACGACCGCTGCGCCGATGCATGTGCGCCAGCCCTCCGACCTGATGCGGCTGATGTACACATCTGGCACGACAGACCGCCCCAAGGGCGTGATGCTCACTTACGATAATTTCTACTGGAAGTCGGCCGACCAGACGATTGCGCTGGCCTTAAGCGCCGATACGCGTCTTCTCGTCATCGGTCCGCTCTATCACGTCGGCGCGCTCGACCTGCCAGGCATCGCAGTGCTCTGGCATGGCGGATTCATTCGCATCGAGCGCAATTTCGAACCGGAGGCGGCGCTTGCTTCTATCGCAGAAGACAAGCTCAACGCTGCCTGGTTCGCGCCCGTCATGACCACCGCGATGCTCACCTGCCCCACCCGCGACCGCTACGACGTCTCCAGCCTGCAATGGGCAATCGGCGGCGGCGAGAAGACGCCGGAGGCACGCATCCGCGCCTTCGCCGAATATTTCCGCAATGCGCGCTACATCGACGCCTATGGACTCACCGAGACCGTCGGCGGCGACACCTTCATGGAGAAAGGTCGCGAGATCGAGAAGATCGGCTCGACCGGTCGCGCCATTGCCCATGTCGAGATCGAAATCCGCGACGAGAACGGCAACAAGCTGCCGCCGAACGTCAATGGCGAGATCTGCCTGCGGGGTCCGAAGATCACGCGCGGCTATTGGAGGGATCCGGAGAAGACGGCGTCCGCCTTCTTCGGCGGCTGGTTCCGCAGCGGCGACGTCGGCTATCTCGACGACGAGGGCTTCCTCTACCTGACCGACCGCAAGAAGGACATGATCATCTCCGGTGGCGAGAACATCGCCTCCTCCGAGGTCGAGCGCATCATCTACGATTTGCCCGAAGTGCGCGAAGTCGCGGTGATCGGCCTGCGCGATGCGCGCTGGGGCGAGCGGCCGGTCGCGGTTGTCGTACTGACTGAGGGCGCGAGCCTCGACCTCGCTGCCCTCACCGAGCATTGCCGCGCGCGGCTGGCGAGTTTCAAGGTGCCGAAACAGCTGGTCATCCGCGGCAGCCTGCCGCGCAATCCGTCAGGCAAGATCCTCAAGCGCGTGCTGCGCGCCGAGTTGGAGACCTCCGAATGACGCAAGCGACTGCAAAGGTTACCAAGCTGAACCGAATCGAGCGCAACGCCTGGACCAAGCAGAAGATCTTTGAGGCTGCCACGAAAGTCGTCGGCAAGCATGGCTATGCCGAGGCCTCGGTCGCGCGCATCACCGAAGAAGCCGGTGTCGCGCAGGGTACCTTCTACAACCATTTCGATAACCGCCAGGAACTGCTCGACCAGCTCCTACCAAAAATCGGCCTCGACATGGTCGAGTTCATCCGCGTCCGCACCGGCAATGCGCACGCGGCGCGGCAGGAGATCGAGCGCTTTGCCGCCTTCTTCGACTTCATCCGCGAGGTGCCTGAATTCTTGCGCATCCTCAACGAGGCCGAGTTCTTCGCGCCCATCGGTTACCAGAAGCACCTCGACAACATCTCGACCGCTTATGTGCGCATTTTGCGCCGCGCACGGCTTGCCGGCGCGATCGAAGATTACAGCAACGAGGAGTTCGAGGCCATCGTTCACATGCTGATGGGCGCGCGCGGCTATCTCAGCCGCCGCTACTCCTATTTGGGAGGCGGCGTCACCGCTGTGCCCGATCACGTCTTCTCCGCCTATCGCAAGCTGATGACGCGCGGCCTCTTCAGGGCCTGCGGAGATCAGGACACGCCATGAACATCGAATCTCCGCACAAACCGCTCGACCTCGCCTCCGCAATCGCCGAGGGCGATATCCGCTGCCTTCTGATGGTGCTGGTGCACATGACCGGCGACGAAAAGTGGCTCGAACCGCCCTATCTGCCCAAACGCGACATCCGCCTCATTCCCGATCCCGAGGCCGGCGTGCGCCCGGAGATTCAGGACGAGATCCGCACCGCCGTGGTCAGGCTCTTCGCCAATGGCACGCCAAAACCCGTGATCACCGATCCGGGCGAGGAGCTGCTGCTGAGGATGATGCGCGCTTGCCTCGGCGAGAATGTCGCGCCGGAATATGCACCTTTGATGCGCGAGGAGATGGGTTTTGTCCCGCGCGAGGCGCGCTGGACGAAGCGCCCCTCCGACGAAAAGCTTGCCGACCAGCATGTGCTGATCGTCGGCGCCGGCGTCTGCGCCATCGCGCTCGGCGTGGCACTCGGCCATCTCGGCATCCCCTACACCATCGTCGAGAAGAATGCCGAGCTCGGCGGCACCTGGTGGATCAACCGCTATCCCGGCTGCGGCGTCGACACGCCGAACCACTCCTATTCCTACTCTTTCGGCTCGCGCAACGCATGGACGCGCTATTTCTGCCAGCGTGAGGAGCTACTCGGCTATCTGCAGAAGGTCGCGGACGAATACGGCATTCGCAAGCATCTGCGCGTCAACACCGAGCTGACCTCATCACGCTGGGATGAAGAAAGGCAACGCTGGATTTCGACGCTCAAGACCGAGAACGGCGCGGAGACTTTCGAATCCACCGCGCTGGTCTCGGCCATCGGCCAGCTCAACGATCCCTCGCGCGCCCGCTTCAAAGGCGAAGAAGAGTTCAAGGGCACGATCCTGCACTCGGCACTATGGTCCGACGAAATCAACATCGAGGGCAAGCATGTCGCCGTGATCGGCACCGGCGCGACCTCGATGCAGCTGGTGCCGTCGATCGCCACCCGTGTGGCCTCAGTCATCGTCTACCAGCGCAGCGCGCAATGGGCGCGGCCGGTGAAGGGCTATGCCGATCCGATCAGTGACGGCGCGCGCTGGCTGCTGGCGCACCTGCCGTTCTATGTGCAGTGGTACCGCTTCAACATGTTTTGGCGCTATGGCGATGGCCTCCTGCCCTTCCTGCGCAAGGACCCGGCCTGGCCGCATCCCGAACGCGCCGTCAACAAGGGCAATGACCGGCACCGCCAGGAGCTGACCGACTTCATCCTGTCCGAGCTGAAAGATCGACCCGACCTGATCGAAAAATGCGTGCCGACCTATCCGCCTTACGGCAAGCGCATTCTGCTCGACAACAACTGGTTCAAGACTTTGACGCGGGACAATGTCGAACTCGTCACCGACGCAATCGACCATTTCGACCGGGACGGCATCGTCACCGCCGACGGCACACACCGCCACGCCGACATCATCGTGGTCGCGACCGGCTTCAAGGTCACCGAGATGGCGGCGCGCCTCAACATCAGCGGCCGCGACGGCAAAGATTTGCGCGATGCCTGGGCCAACGACAATCCGACGGCATTTCTCGGCCTCACCGTGCCGGGCTTCCCGAATTTCTTCTGCATGCTCGGTCCCAATTCCGGTCCTGCCCACGGCGGCAGCGTCATCTTCCAGTCGGAGTGCCAGAGCCGCTACATCTCCGCCTGCCTCGCCGACATGATCGAGCGAGATATCGCGGCCATCGAGGTTCGCCAGGACGTGCTCGATGACTATCTCCGCAAGGTCGATGCCGAGCACGAGGCCATGATCTGGACCCATCCCGGCATGAGCACGTATTACCGGAATGCAAGCGGCCGCGTATTCTCCGCGATGCCGTGGCGGTTCGTAGACTACTGGCGCATGACCCACGATCCGGATCTGAGGCAATACAAGCTGACGAAAGCGTGACCCTCCTGCGGAGGCAGATTAGGCGTCAGCGCAACCACTTCCCACGTCGTCATTGCGAGCGTAGCGAAGCAATCCAGAATCGTTCCTCGGAGACACTCTGGCTTGCTTCGCTGCGCTCGCAATCAGAAAACCACTCAGGCCGCCAGCCCAGACTCCACCGGAGCGAATTCCAGCCCCAGACTCTCCGCCACCGCTTTGTTCGTAATCCGGCCGCGATGCACGTTGAGGCCGTTGCGCAAGTGCGGATTTTCCAACACCGCGGCAAAGCCCTTGTTCGCGAGCATCAGGCCGAACGGCAGCGTCGCATTGTTCAGCGCCTGGCTTGATGTCACCGGCACCGCGCCCGGCATGTTGGCGACGCAATAATGCACCACGCCGTCGACCTCATAGGTCGGCTCCACGTGCGTAGTCGGATGCGATGTCTCGAAACAGCCGCCCTGGTCGATCGCGACGTCGACCAGCACCGCGCCCGGCCGCATCGATGTCAGCATCGCGCGCGTGACGAGCTTCGGCGCGCTGGCACCCGGCACGAGCACCGCGCCGATCACGACGTCGGCAGCGAACACCTCCTCCTCGACCGACTCGATCGTCGAGAAGCGGGTGCGCACGCGTCCGGTAAAGAGATCGTCGAGTTGGCGCAGACGAGGAATCGAGCGATCGATCACCGTGACTTCCGCACCGAGCCCTGCGGCCATCCGTGCCGCCTGCGTTCCCACCACGCCGCCGCCGAGCACGACCACCCGCGCCGGCTGCACGCCGGGAACACCGCCGAGCAGCAGCCCGCGGCCGCCAGCCGAGCGCCTGAGCGCGGCGCCGGCGGCCTCGATGGCGAGGCGGCCGGCGACTTCGCTCATCGGCGCGAGCAGCGGGAGGTGACCGCTCGCGTCCGTGACGGTCTCATAGGCAATCGCGGTGCAGCCCGAGGCAAGCAGGCCCTTGGCCTGCTCCGGGTCGGGTGCAAGATGGAGATAGGTAAACAGGACCTGGCCTTCGCGGAGCTGGGCCCATTCGCTTTTCTGCGGCTCCTTCACCTTCACGATCATGTCGGACTTGGCGAAGACGTCACGGGCGCTTTCGGCGATCGTGGCGCCTGCCCGCCGATACACGTCGTCGGAGGCGCCGATGCCGCTGCCGGCGCCGGTCTCGACCGTCACCCGGTGGCCGGCCGCGACATATTCACGAACCGCGCCCGGAGTGAGCCCGACGCGATATTCCTGCACCTTGATCTCCTTGGGCACACCGACGCGCATCTTCAGCTCCTTCCCAACGCCTTGATTCCGTTCATCATCGTAGCGATGGCGGCGGTTTGGTTTCGTGCAAATATCCGCTAGGTTCATGCCTAGCGCGCCGGTTTCCGGCGCGAAAATGCCCTTTCACGCTGGAAACGAAACCTTGGCCCTCGACCGGAAAGACCTCGCCATCCTCGCCGAACTCACGACCAATGCGCGGGCCAGCCACACCGAGCTTGCCAACAAGGTCGGACTATCGAGCACTGCGCTGGCGCGGCGGCAGAAGGCCCTGGAGGACGAGGGTTACATCCAGGCCTACCAAGCGGCGCTCGATCTTGCGCAGTTCGGCCTCACGACAACGGTGCTGGTCCGGATCGCGCTGGAGAGCCAGAGCGACGATGCGCTCAAGGCATTCGAGGCGGAGGTGGTGAAGTGCCCCTCCGTCGTGCGCTGCTTCCTGATGTCGGGCACCGACGACTACATCCTGATCGTTCTCGCCCGCGACATCCAGGATTTCGAGCGCATCCACCGTACCGAGCTGTCGCGCCTGCCGCGCGTCGCCCGGGTGCAATCGAGCTTCGCGCTGCGCGAGATCGTCAATCGCGCCGTACCGACTGTGGTGTTCGGCGAGGCGAAGCGCTAATCTCGTCCGGGCGACGGGCTAACCGGCCGGGAACCAAGCACCTCGTCATCCGTTGGGCGCTATTGGCCAGCGGCGGCAACGCATCCTCGAGTCGGCATCCAAACTTGCTCAGCTCGGCCTCTCCGCAGGGAACAGAACATGGCCGATATCACGGATCAGATCCCCGAACGCATTCCGATCAACCTTATCGTCAATGGCGTCAGGCGCACACTCGAGGTCGTGCCGTGGACCACGCTTCTGGATGCCCTGCGTGACCGTCTGGAATTGACCGGCACCAAAAAAGGCTGCGATCACGGCCAATGCGGCGCCTGCACCGTGTTAATCGACGGAAGACGGGTCAATTCGTGCCTGACGCTCGCCGTCATGAAGGATGGCGCCGAAATCACGACGATCGAAGGCCTTGCCAAGGACGGCGCCCTGCATCCCCTGCAACAAGCCTTCATCGATCACGACGCATTCCAATGTGGCTATTGCACGCCGGGACAGATTTGCTCGGCGGCCGGCCTCCTGGCCGAAGGCCACGCCAGGGGCGCCGACGAGATCCGGGAAGTGATGAGCGGAAATCTCTGCCGCTGCGGCGCCTACCCTAACATCGTGGCTGCGATCGAGCAGGCAATGAGCCGATCATGAACAACTTCCAGTATTCCCGCGCAAGCGATGTCGCCGACGCCATTCGCCTGCTGGCCGCCGATCCGAACGCGAAGCTGATTGCCGGCGGCACCAATCTTATCGACCTGATGAAGGAGAATGTCGAACGGCCCTCCCGGTTGATCGACATTTCCCGCCTGCCGCTCCGCGACATCGAGGAGACCGCCGATGGCGGCCTGCGCATCGGCGCCTTGGTGCCAAATTCGGATCTCGCCTACCATCCGCTGATCGAGCAGCGCTATCCCCTGCTCGCCAGCGCCATCTTGGCCGGTGCCTCCGCGCAACTGCGCAACATGGCCTCGGTCGGCGGCAATCTGATGCAGCGAACGCGCTGCGCCTACTTCTATGACACGACGACGCCTTGCAACAAGCGCAGCCCGGGCACCGGCTGCTCGGCACTCGATGGCCTCAACCGCAACCACGCAATCCTCGGCACCAGCTCGTCCTGCATCGCGACCAATCCATCCGACATGAGCGTGGCGCTGGCCGCGCTCGGCGCGCTCGTGCACATCGCAGGCTCGGCCGGTGAGCGCACCCTCGCCCTGACCGATTTCCATCGGCTTCCGGACGACAAGCCTCATGCCGATACAAATCTCGGCAGCGGCGAGATCATCACCGCAATCGAGCTGCCGCCGCGCGGCTTTGCCAGGAACTACAGCTATCTGAAGATCCGCGACCGGCTGTCCTACGCCTTTGCCCTGGTCTCGGTCGCGGCCGCGCTCGAACTGGAGGGCAACGCAATCATCGAAGCGCGCCTGGCGCTCGGCGGCGTGGCCCACAAGCCTTGGCGAAGCCTCGAGGCCGAGGCGGCGTTGCGCGGCCAAGCGGCAACGCCGGATCATTTTGGGCGCGCCGCCGATCTGCTGCTGCAGGGAGCAACCGCTCGTTCGCATAATGGATTCAAGATCGAACTCGCGCGCCGAGCCGTCGTTCGCACGCTGATGCAGGCGACAAGCGCCACGCCGCAATCACAAGCTCACAAGAAGATCGCATGAGGGCCCGATGAACGCCTATGTCGGAACACCAACGTCGCGCGTCGACGGCCGGGCCAAGGTCACTGGCGCCGCCAAATATGCCGGCGAGTTCGCAGCAGACCGTCTCCTCCATGGCTTTGTCGTCGAGGCCACCATTCCGCGGGGACGCATCGTTCGCCTCGACAGCAGCGACGCACTGAAGGTGAAGGGCGTGGTCGACGTGCTCACCCACACGCATCGCCCGCCCCTCGCCGACAAGGACGAAGCCTGGAAGGACGAGGTGGCGCCGGAGAAGGGCTCGCCGTTCCGCCCACTCTATGACGACAGGATCAGGTTCAACGGCCAGCCGATCGCGCTGGTCGTGGCGGAGGACTGGGAAACCGCCAAATTCGCCGCAACTCGCATTCGCGTTGAATACGAGCAGGAGGCGTTTGCGACCGATCTCGAATCCGAACGCGGCACGGCTGCCAAAGTGGATCAGCCACACAAGCCGCGCGGCGACGCCGCAGCAGCGCTGACGCGGGCGGCCGTCCGTCACGAAGCGGACTATGTCATTCCGAGCGAGCATCACAACCCGATGGAGCTCTACGCGACAACGGCCGTCTGGGAGGGCAACGGCGGGCTTACAGTCTATGACAAGACCCAAGGCGTCCAGAACGTCCAGAAGTTTCTCTGCGGTGTCTTCAGAAAGAAGCCGGAAGACATCCGCGTGATCTCGCCCTATGTCGGCGGAGCGTTCGGCTCGGGCCTGCGGCCGCAGCACCAGGTGGTCCTGGCAACACTTGGTGCGCTCGCGCTGAAACGATCGGTCCGTGTCGTCCTGACACGACAGCAGATGTACAGCCTGGGCTATCGTCCCATGACCATCGAGCACGTTGCGCTCGGCGCAAAGCCCGACGGCACACTCGATGCCGTTACCCACGAAGCCATCGCCGTCACCTCGCGGTTTGAGGATTTCTCGCGCAACGATACCGGCTGGGGGGAGCAGCTCTACAAGAGTCCCAACAGCCGCCTCTCCCACAAGCTGGTCCACCTCGACCTCGCCACCCCCTGCGATATGCGCGCGCCGGGCGCGGCAACGGGCGTCTGCGCGCTCGAATGCGCCATGGACGAATTGGCCGTCGCGCTCAAGCTCGACCCGATCGAGCTGCGGCTGAAGTGCTACTCGGATCGCGACCAGAGCGGGGACCTCCCCTACACCAGCAAGCAGCTGCGCGAATGCTACGCCAGGGGCGCGGAAGCCTTCGGCTGGGCCCGGCGCAATCCCGCGCCGCGCTCCATGCGCGACGGCAAGGACCTGGTCGGCTGGGGCATGGCGACAGGCGTCTGGGAGGCGCTGCAGATGCCGGTCGCCGTTCGCATCGTTCTGACATCGAACGGCCACGCGGAGGTCTCATGCGCCGCGTCCGACATCGGCACCGGCACCTACACCATTGTGGCGCAGGTGGCGGCCGACGCTCTCGGGCTGCCGATCGAGAACATCAGCGTCAGGCTCGCCGATTCGACCTTGCCGCAAGCGCCCGTCGAGGGCGGCTCCTGGATGGCGGCGTCCAGTGCGCACGCCGTGTTGGGAGCGGCCGAAGACATTCGCCAGGAGCTCGCCCGGCTCGCCAAGGCGATGCCCGGCTCGCCGCTCGCTGACGTCGATGCCGCCACCGTCACTTTGGTCGACGGCATGATCGCCAGCAACGGCAGGAACGGCCCCGCCCTTTCGATTGCGGATGTGATGCGCCACAGCAAGCTCGAGCGGATCGAAAAGGAGAAGCTCAACCAGTTCGCGGAGGACAAGTCGCATGCCCGCAATACGCATTCCGCCGTCTTCGCCGAGGTAAAGGTCGACGAGGAGCTCGGCGTCATCCGCGTTACGCGGGTCGTGAGCGCGGTCGCGGCCGGGCGCATCCTGAACACCAAGACTGGCCGCAGCCAGATCATGGGCGGCGTGGTCTGGGGAATCGGGATGGCGCTGCATGAGGAGACGGTGATGGATCACCGCTTCGGTCGCATCATGAACGCGAACATCGCCGAGTACCACATTCCCGTGAATGCCGACATTCACGATATTGACGTCATTTTCGTCGACGAGCCCGACGACCGGATCAACAAGCTGGGTGTCAAGGGTCTCGGCGAAATCGGCATCGTCGGCGTGCCTGCGGCGATTGCGAACGCCGTCTATCATGCCACCGGCAAGCGCATTCGGCGCTTCCCGATCACGCTGGACAAGCTACTGGAGTGAGCGCCTCGCCGCACCTTTGTTCGACGCCAACGAGACCTGCTTCAACACGTTGTCGCTCGGCGCAGGAGCGACGGCGCCCCGCCTGTCACGGCTCCTCCCGGGCTTCACGACGGAAGATCGGCCGGTCTGACCTGGATGCGGTCGGCATGCAGTGACCAATGGTGCAAGGCTTGATCCTTGCAAAACCTCGCCTTGGCCCGCTCTCTGGCTTCGTCCTCGTCGGAGGCGTCGATCTCGAGCGTGCCCTGGCACACCTCGATCTGCCGGCCATACTGGCCAAGCACGTCCTTCATGAACTTGACGACATAAGTTGACATGAGACCTCCTGCCTGCCCCGGCGGCACTCTAATCCCATTTGCGCGGGATGCGGGAGAGAGATTTTGACGCGGATGAAGGCCGGGACGCGGTTTCTTCGCTCCGTCATTTCCGGGGCGGCTCGAAAGGCCGACCCCGGAAATGACGGGAAGAAAGGGTAGCTGTCCTATCCCGGCGTCACGCCGAACGCCTGCTTGAAACGCTCGGCATAATGCGGCCAGACCTCCGGATTGATGATGCGCGGCGGACGTTTCCCGTCGAGCGTCTCCAGCACCTGCTCGGCAGCGATGCGGCCCATGTTCTGGCGCGCCTCGATCGTCACGCCCGCCGTATGAGGGCTCGCCAGCACGTTGTCGAGCTGGAGCAGCGGATGCTCCGGCGGCGGCGGTTCCTTGGACCAGACGTCGAGGCCAGCGCCGGCGATGCGCTTGTCGCGCAACGCCTGGAGCAGCGCGTCCTCGTCGTGGATGAAGCCGCGCGCAGTGGTGATGAAATAGGCATGCGGCTGCATCAGCGCGAATTCGCGCACGCTGATCATGTTGCGGCTGCCCTTGTTGAGCGGACAGGAGATCGAGACGAAATCGGCGCGGCGCAGGAGCTCGTCGAGCTCGACCTTCTCCCCGCCCCGCTCAGCCATCACCTCGGCCGACAAATACGGGTCATAGGCCAGCACCTTCATGCCGAGCAGGCCCTTGCACAGCGCGGCAATCCGGCGGCCGACATTGCCGAGCCCGATGATGCCGACAGTCTTGCCCTCGACCTCGTTGCCGACGAGCTCGTTGCGGTTGACGTCGCGCTCGCGGCGCAGCCGGCGGTCCGACTGGATGATGCGCTTGGAGAGCGTCAACATCATCGCCAGCGCATGCTCGGCAACCGAATGGGCGTTGCCGCCGGACTGGTTGACGACCACGACGCCGGCGGCCGTGCAGGCCTCGACGTCGACTGGATCGAAGCCGGCGCCGTTGCTGGAGACGAGCAGCAAATTCGGCGCGCGCTTCAGGAAAGCCGCATCGACATGGAAATGCGGGGCGAGCTCGTCGCGGGCAGCGCCAACCTGGTAAACATGGGCAGCGCCGAGGAGCGGCGCATAGGCGTGTTCGGGGCTCCCGTTCTCGATGCGATCGAGCCGGACGTCAGGCCGTGCCTTGAGGATGTCGATATAGATCGGATTGGCCAAGTAATTGGAGTAGACGACACGCTTGCTGTTGACCGACATCAGGACCCTTCCGGCTCTCCAGGGATCAGCAAGGCCAGCGCAGCGCGCGCCCCTCCGTGCTTCCTCCCACTCTTTCGTTGCCCACATATGACATGGCGCTGCCAGCCACGGCAGGCCGTCTGGCGCAGATCACGGTGCCGGCTCGAACAGTTGACAATCCGGCCCGCTGCGTCAAGTTCAGCAGGGCGCCGCGACGGCCGAAGACCAATAAGCATACGACGCGGCTCAAGGGAGAACGCAATGGCGATTGCGGAGCAGCAGACCTCGCCGCAGGCGACGCAGGCGGCCGGTGAAAGAAGCTGGCACGGCATCATCCTGCACACCCTGAAGCGGAACGAGATCAGCCTCGTCCCTTACGTGCCGGATCGCGTGCTGACGCCGCTGATCAGGAACCTGCACGCCGATCCTTTCTTCACCACCTTTGCCACCGCCCGCGAGGAGGAAGCGGTCGGCATTGTCTCGGGCGCCTGGATGGGCGGCCGCCGCGGCGCGGTGTTGATGCAGACTTCGGGTTTTGCGACGCTCGCCAACGTGCTGGCCTCGCTCGCAGTGCCTTACCAGATCCCGCTGATCATGTTCGTGTCCGAGCGCGGCACGCTCGGCGAGTTCAATTACGGCCAGTCGCTGGTCTGCCGCACCATGCGCCCCGTGCTGGATTCGCTGGCGCTGGAGCATCACACCATCACCCGGCTCGATGAACTCGAATTCATCACGGACCGCTCGATCAAGCAGGCCGTCACCACGCAGGCGCCGGTGGCGCTGATCCTCAACCCGCTGCTCACCGGCGGCAAGGTGTTTGACAAGTGAGGCCGACCAAATGAGCTCAAATCTGAGTGCGCGCAACACCAAGGTGATGAACCGTTTCGACGTGACCTCGCGCCTGATCGCGAAGCTCAAGCACGAAGAAGCCGTGATCGGCGGCATCGGCAACACCAATTTCGATCTCTGGGCTGCCGGCCACCGCCCGCAGAACTTCTACATGCTGGGCAGCATGGGCCTTGCCTTCCCCATCGCGCTCGGGGTGGCGCTGGCGCAGCCCGACCGCCGCGTCTTCGCGCTTGAAGGCGACGGCTCGCTGCTGATGCAACTCGGCGCGCTCTCGACGATTGCGGCCCTGAAGCCGAAGAACCTTACGATGATCGTGATGGACAATGGCATCTACCAGATTACCGGCGCACAACCGACACCGGCCGCGCACGTCGCCGACATCGTCGCCATCGCCATCGGCTCCGGCCTCGCCAACAGCGCCTGGGCCGCGGACGAGGAGGATTTCCAGCGGCTGGTCGAGGACGCGATGACCGCTGCCGAGCCGAGCCTGATCGCCGTCCGGATCGACGACAAGCCCGGCGTCGGCACCACTCGCCGCGATCCCGTACAGATCCGGGAACGATTCATGCACGGCCTTGGCGTGCGCGAACCACTTTAACATTTCGTCATTAACTACACGTCGATCTGATAGCGGGACTATACGGCCGGTTGCAAATCTGTGCTAAGCGAGCCGCATGTCCATTTTGGTTCGTTCCTTTGCCTGGCTGCTGGCAGCCGCCGTCACATTCGCAACTCTCGGTCCACCGGGCCTGCGGCCCCATTCCGATTTCGGCCAGGACGGCGAACATGCGCTCGCCTTTGTCCTGGTGGGACTGGCCTTTGGTCTCGCCTATCGGCAGCGGCGCCTGCTGACCGCAACGGCCGCGATCGTGCTGATCGGCGTGCTCGAATTGATGCAATTTTGGGCACCCGGCCGCCATGCGCGGCTGGAGGATTTTCTGGTGGACGCGCTCACGGCCTGCCTCGGCTTTGCGCTCGCGGCCGCCGCCGATTGGGCCATGACCCGGCTTCGCACCAATTCGGTCCTGACGAGCGAAGGCCCCGCGGAGTGATGCTCCGCAGGGCCCGGTTTGTCAGCGGCTAGGTTGCGCAGATCAGTCGATGATCTTGACGACCCGGCGCGTGCGCGGCTCGACGATCACGCGGCGATCGTTCACGACCGCATAGCGATACTCCGTGTAGTTCGGCACCGGACGCAGCACCACGGTCGGCGGCAACGGCTCGCCAACCACGACGCGCTCCCGGATCACCACTGACTCATCGCGCGGAAGTCCGCCTAGAATCGCATTCGGAATTTCCAAACCGGCGCCAACGGCCGCACCGACGGTGCCGCCGACCATCGCGCCGACCGGGCCGCCGATGTCGCCGCCCGCGCGCGCGCCGTCCGCCGCGCCCTGGGCGGTCGTCGACTGAGCAAAGGCTGCACTCGACGCCAGCAGCGAGGCGGCAGCCAACGAAATCGCAAGACGGGTTTTCATGTCCTTATGTCTCCAGTGATTGTCATGCGCCTTCAACCGCGGGGCCGGAGCATTGTTCCGGTTCCGCGGCGGCGAAAGACGCTTCAAGGCTGGAAACTGTTACCTCGTAACACTTACGCTGGGGCGATTTCGTGCCCCGCCATCAGTTCCAGTGCACGTACGATCGCGGAATGATCCCAGCCCTTGCCGCCATGAGCGGTGCAAGATGAGAACAATTGCTGCGCCACAGCCGTGCTCGGCAGCGAGAGGCCGAGCGTACGCGCGCCTTCGAGCGCGAGGTTGAGATCCTTCTGGTGCAGCTCGATGCGGAAGCCCGGATCGAAATTGCGCTTCACCATGCGCTCGCCATGGACTTCGAGAATCCGCGAGGATGCAAAGCCGCCCATCAGCGCCTGCCGCACCAGCGCAGGGTCGGCGCCGGCCTTCGACGCAAACAACAGCGCCTCGCTCACCGCCTCAATCGTCAGCGCAACGATGATCTGGTTGGCGACTTTCGTCGTTTGCCCGTCGCCATTGGCCCCGACCCTGGTGACGTTCTTGCCCATCTTGTCGAACACCGGCTTCATGCTGTTGAAGGCGCGCTCGGGCCCGCCGACCATGATGGTGAGGCTCGCCGCCTTGGCGCCGACCTCGCCTCCGGACACTGGCGCGTCGAGATAATCGGCGCCGAGTGCCTCGATCTTCTTGGCAAACTCCTTCGTCGCGAGCGGCGAGATCGAGCTCATGTCGACCACGATCTTGCCCTTGGAGATGCCGCTCGCCACACCGTTCTTGCCGAACAACACGGCTTCCACATGCGGCGTATCCGGCACCATGATGATGACCGCGCCCGCCTCCTCCGCGACCTGCTTGCTGGACTTGCAGGCGACGCCGCCGGCGGCGATCAGATCGGGCGCGACCGGTGCGACGTCATGCAGGAGAACCCGATAGCCGGCCGCCAGGAGATGGCCGGCCATTGGCCGTCCCATGGTGCCAAGTCCGATGAACCCGATATTGGTCATGTCTCTAACTTTCTCTCAGTTGCATAAGCGGAATTCATCCGCGTGCTCGGCGCAACCTCTCCCGCTTGCGGGAGAGGTCGGCGCGGAGCGCCGGGTGAAGGGCTTTATCCCCTTGAGGATTTTCTCGGTGCACCTCAACAGTCCCAACGCGGAAACACCCTCTCCCCAACCCTCTCCCGCAAGCGGGAGAGGGAGCGCACTGTCATCGCTGCCGCATCTGGTCCCCGACGCTCACGTCTCAAACGTCTGCGCCGCGTGCCATGAGAGTCCTTCCAGCGTCGTGGTGCGCGGCTTGTATTCGCAGCCGATCCAGCCTCGATAGCCGATCGCGTCGAGGTGGCGGAACAGGAAGGGATAGTTGATCTCGCCGGTGCCGGGCTCATGGCGCCCGGGATTGTCGGCAAGCTGGATGTGCGCGATCTGGGGAAGGTATTCCTGCATGGTGCGGGCGAGATCGCCCTCCATGATCTGCATGTGATAGATGTCGTACTGGATGAACAGGTTGTTCGATCGTACCTCTGAGATCAGCTGCACCGCCTGCTCGGTCCCGTTGAGATGGAAGCCGGGAATGTCGAGCGTGTTGATCGGCTCGATCAGCAGCTTGATGTTCTCCCGCGCCAGCGTCGAGGCGGCAAAGCGCAGATTGCCCACCAGCGTCTCGTTGAGCTCGCGCCGGTCGGCATCGGCAGGCGCGATGCCGACGAGGCAGTTGAGCTGCTCGCAATCGAGCGCCTTGGCGTAGTCGATGGCCCGGAATACGCCGTCGCGAAATTCGGCGGTGCGATCGGGCAGGATCGCGATGCCGCGCTCACCCGCTGCCCAGTTGCCGGCCGGCAGGTTGTGCAGCACCTGCGTCAGGCCGTGGGCCTCGAGCTGCTCGCGCAGCTGCGCCTTATCGAAATCGTAGGGAAAGAGATATTCAACCCCGGAAAATCCCGCCGCCTTCGCAGCGGCGAAGCGGTCGAGGAACGGCATCTCGTTGAAGAGCATGGTGAGGTTGGCGGCGAATTTCGGCATGATGCTGTCCTCCCTATTCGGCCGGCTGAAGCACGCCGGGCCGCGCCGCGTCGACCTCGTCAAGTGGCAGGTCCAGCACCTCCTCGAACTCGACGATGTTGTCGATCTCCGTGCCCATGGCGATGTTCGTGACGCGTTCGAGGATGAACTCCACCACGACGGGCACGCGGTGCTTGGCCATCAATTCGCGCGCCGTCGCGAACGCCGCTTGCGTGTCCTTCGGGTCGGTGACGCGGATCGCCTTGCAGCCGAGACCTTCGGCGACGGCGACATGGTCGACGCCGTAGACGCCGATCTCGGGCGCGTTGATGTTCTCGAAGGAGAGCTGAACGTGATAGTCCATGTCGAAGCCGCGCTGGGCCTGCCGGATCAGGCCGAGATAGGAATTGTTCACGACGACGTGGATGTAGGGCAGATTGAACTGCGCCCCGACCGCAAGCTCCTCGATCAAGAACTGGAAGTCGTAGTCGCCTGACAGCGCGACGATCTCTCGCTCCGGACACGCTGCGCGCACGCCGAGTGCGGCGGGCAGCGTCCAGCCGAGCGGCCCGGCCTGCCCTGCATTGATCCAGTTGCGCGGCTTGTAGACGCCGAGGAATTGCGCGCCGGCGATCTGCGACAGGCCGATCACGGTGACATAAGTGGTATCGCGGCCGAACGCCTTGTTCATCTCTTCATAGACGCGTTGCGGCTTGATCGGCACGTTGTCGAAATGGCTCTTGCGCTGCATCGTTCTCTTGCGATCGCGGCAGGATGCGGGCCACGCCTGGCGCTCGCGGAGCCTGCCTGAACGGCGCCACTCCCTGGCGACGGTGACGAACAATTCGAGGGCGGCCTTCGCGTCCGAGACGATGCCGAGATCGGGATTGAACACGCGCCCGATCTGGGTCGGCTCGATGTCCACGTGAACGAATTTACGACCCTTGGTGTAGGTCTCGACCGAGCCGGTGTGACGATTGGCCCAGCGGTTGCCGATGCCGAGCACGAAATCCGACTCCAGCAGCGTCGCGTTGCCATAGCGGTGGCTGGTTTGAAGCCCGACCATCCCGGCCATCAGCACGTGATCGTCGGGAATCGCGCCCCACCCCATGAGCGTCGGCACGACAGGCACGTTCGCGATTTCGGCGAATTCGACCAGCAGATCCGAGGCATCGGCGTTGATGATGCCGCCGCCGGCGACGATCAACGGCCGCTCGGCGGCATTGAGCATCTCCAGCGCCTTCTCGACCTGCTTGCGCGACGCAGCCGGCTTGTAGACCGGCAGCGGCTCGTAGGTCTCGTCGTCGAACTCGATCTCGGCAAGCTGCACGTCGAGGGGCATGTCGATCAGCACCGGACCCGGCCTTCCCGAGCGCATCACGTGAAACGCCTGGCTGAACACGCGCGGCACCAGCGCCGGCTCGCGCACCGTCACCGCCCATTTGGTCACGGGCTTTGCGATCGACTCGATATCGACGGCCTGAAAGTCCTCCTTGTAGAGCCGCGCCCGGGGCGCCTGTCCGGTGATGCAGAGGATCGGAATGGAATCGGCGATCGCTGAATACAGCCCGGTGATCATGTCGGTGCCGGCCGGTCCCGAAGTGCCGATGCAGACGCCGATATTGCCCGCCTTGGCCCGCGTGTACCCTTCCGCCATGTGCGAAGCGCCCTCGACATGGCGCGCAAGGATGTGGCGGATCGAGCCGCGCTTCTTCAACGCCGAGTAAAGCGGATTGATCGCTGCCCCGGGAACCCCGAAGGCGGTGGAGATGCCTTCCTTCTCCAGAATTCGGACGGCTGCATCGACGGCTCGCATCTTCGCCATATCGGACCTCGCTTGGTTGCGTCAGCGAGCGAGATCATCCGGCGTGCAAGATGCGATCTCAACGAGATCGATTTTATTTTCCACGATGCGGCAGCCGCGGAAAAATAGCGGCAGGCTCAATCGGTTAGATCGAGATGCACGTGAAAGGAGATCACTCGAACAGCGGCGCCAGCTCCATCTGCGGCACGAGAACGATACCCTTGTCGGTGATACGAATTTCCGGAATGACCGATAGCGGAATCAAATTGAAGCCCATGTAGGGGATGGTGCAGCCGGCCTCCGCCCATTCTTTCTTGAGCTCCTTGACCTCTTCGGCCACCTCGGTGACGCGCTTGTCAGAGAGCAAGCCTGCGATCGGCAGCGGAACCAATGCCCTCACCTTGCCATCAGCCACCACACAGACGCCGCCCTGACGCTCCCTGATCGCCGATATCGCCACCTGCATGTCGCCCTCGTTGGTCCCGGCGACGATGATGTTGTGGCTGTCGTGGCCGACGCTGGAGGCCACCGCACCGCGCTTCAAGCCAAAATCCTTCAACAGGCCGTACGCGACGTTGCCCGCGGACTTGCCGTGGCGCTCGACCACCGTGACGAAGCACAGGCCGTAGCGAGCAAACAGCTCCGGCCAGTCATTGGCGGGCTCGACCCTGACCTTCTCGTGAATCAGCGTAATGCCCGGCAGCGCAGTCTTGATGGCATTGACGGTGCAAGCCTTTGCCGGCAGTTCCGGCGTCAGCTTGACCTTCTTGGGCAACTTCACGGTGGCATAAGCGGCCTTCGGATATTGATAGCGCTGTGACAGCGCCTGATCGAGCCTGGAGGTGATCTTGCCGTGCTCGACCACGAGCTCGCCGCCATACCAGGTGCATTGCGGCTTGAGATTGTCATCCATCAGCACGAGATCGGCGCGGCGGCCGCCGCCGAGCCCACCGATATCGCTCTCCATGCCGAAGCGGGTGGCACCATGCAGCGAGCCCATCGACCAAGCCTGCTCCGGCGACATCCCCGCCTTCACGGCTTCCCGTACCACCCAGTCGAGACCGAACAGCAGCAGATCGTCGGCATCCCGGTCGTCGGTGCACACGGCCGTGCGCTTGTGCGACGCCCCGAGCTCGGTGATGGTGCGGATCGCCTGCGGCAGCGAGTGCCAGGGCGTCGTCGGCGGACCACCGCGCAGGAACACCCACACGCCGGCGTCGAGCAGGTCGTCGGCGATGTCGCGGTCGATCGCCTCGTGCGTGTCGGTGACGCCGCTCGCCGCATAGGCCGCGACGAATTCGCGGCCATAGACATGGCCGGACACCGGGCGCCCGCGCTTCAACGCAGCGGCAAGGATCGCATGGCTGCGCTCGTCGCCCATCGTCACCGGGA
Source organism: Bradyrhizobium sp. 164 (assembly GCF_023073715.1). Classification (GTDB taxonomy): domain Bacteria; phylum Pseudomonadota; class Alphaproteobacteria; order Rhizobiales; family Xanthobacteraceae; genus Bradyrhizobium. The sequence goes on along the minus strand of NZ_JADPKA010000026.1, from coordinate 91,179 downwards.
CAAAATCCATCTTCTCGCCGAGCGCCACCGCTTCGGGCCAGCGGTCGAACAGGGCCGCGATCTTGTCCGGTGTGAGGTCGCCGCCCGCGGTTTCCAGCTCCGCGGACGTTGCCGGCACGGTGCTCGGCACCGTCAGGAAGATCGAGAGCGGCGCCTCGCGCGCATCCTCGAGCATCGCCTCGATGCCGGCGACGTCCATGACGTTGCCGATCTCGTGGCTGTCGCAGAAGATCGTGGTGGTGCCGTTGAGCAGCGCGGCCTCCGCGTAGGCGCAGGCCGTCACCATCGAGGATTCGATATGGATGTGCGGATCGACGAGGCCTGGCGCGATGATGCCGCCGGCCGCGTCGTAGCTCGTGACGTCGCTCCACGCCTTCCTGGCTGTTCCGGCCGGCTTCACCGCCGCGATGCGGCCGCCGGTGATCCAGACCTCGCGGCTCGCGTGGACGCGCTCCGAATAGGTCGAGAGCACCCGCGCGCCGGTGATGACCAGATCCGGCGCGGCGCGTGCGGATGCGACGTCGGCGAGGCACCGCGTCATGCTGTGCAGCGGCGCGACGGCAAAACGAGTGAGCTTGGTCATGGGGGCTCTCGCGTGGGAATGGACAGCCCAGTGATGGTTGCCCCCGATGGCGGCAGGGGCAACTCAAATAATGCGGCATCCATGCTTACGCATTGGGCAGACGGGCCCCGCCTTCTAAGCTCCGCTAGTCCTCGTTCGCCTTGAAACGCCCGAGCCCCTTCAGCACGAAGGGCGCCAGCAGCGCGATCAGCGCGATGCCGAGCAGGGTCGCCGAGATCGGGCTCTGCAGCAGCGTCATGGGATCGCCGAGGCTGATCGCGAGCGCCCTGCGCAATTGGCTTTCGGCGATCGGGCCGAGGATCAGGCCGACGACCACGGGCGCGATCGGAAAATCGAACCGGCGCATCAGGAAGCCCAGCACGCCGAAGCCGGCCAGCATCGACAACTCGACCACCGACGGCTTTGCGGCGATGGTGCCCATGGTTGCGAACACGAGGATGCCGGCATAGAGCCAGGGCTGCGGGATCGCGAGCAGCCGCACCCACAGGCCGACCAGCGGCAGATTGAGCACCAGCAGCATCGCATTGGCGATGAAAAGACTGGCGATAAGGCCCCACACCAGGTCGGGCCGTTCGGCGAACAGCAGCGGTCCCGGGTTGAGGCCGTATTGCTGGAAACCTGCGAGCATCATCGCGGCCGTCGCCGAGGTCGGCAGCCCGAGCGTGAGCAGCGGCACCAGCGTGCCGGCGGCGGAGGCATTGTTGGCGGCTTCCGGTCCCGCGACGCCTTCGATCGCGCCCTTGCCGAACTCTTCCGGATGTTTCGTCAGCCGCTTCTCGGTCGAATAGGACAGGAAGGTCGGAATCTCCGCACCGCCCGCAGGCAACGCGCCGATCGGGAAGCCGAACATGGTGCCGCGGAGCCACGGCTTCCACGACCGCTTCCAGTCCTCTGTCGTCATCCACAACGAGCCATGCACCGGCTCGAGCTTCTCCTCGGTGTGGTGGCGGCGCGATGCGACGTAGAGCGCCTCGCCCACCGCGAACAGACCGACCGCAAGCGTCGTCACCTCGACGCCGTCGAGCAGCTCGGGGATGCCGAACGCAAGCCGCGCCTGGCCGGTCAGCTTGTCGATGCCGATAAGACCGAGCGTCAGGCCGATGAACAGGCTGGTCAGGCCGCGGATCGGGGAATCGCCGAAGGTCGCCGACACCGTGACAAAGGCGACGCACATCAGCGCGAAATAATCCTCCGGGCCAAAGCGCACGGCGAAATCGACCAGCCACGGCGCGAGGAATGCCAGACCGATCGTGGCGATGGTGCCGGCGACGAAGGAGCCGATTGCGGAGGTCGCAAGCGCCGGCCCGCCGCGGCCGGCCTTGGCCATCTTGTTGCCTTCGAGCGCGGTCGCCATCGAGGCGCTCTCGCCGGGCGTGTTGATGAGGATCGCGGTGGTCGAGCCGCCATACATGCCGCCGTAGTAAATGCCGGCGAACATGATCAGCGAGCCGCCGGGATCGAGCTTGTAGGTGACCGGCAAGAGCAGTGCGACCGTGAGCGCCGGGCCGATACCGGGCAGCACGCCAACGGCGGTGCCGAGGAACACGCCAATCAGCGCATAGAGCAGATTCATCGGCTGGATGGCGACTGCCATGCCATGCGCCAGCGCGGCAAAAGTGTCGATCACAGCAGTCGCTCCAGAGGGCCAGCCGGAAGGCTCAGCGTCAGCAGCCGATCAAATGCGAGATAGATGAGCGTCGACATCACGAGGGCGATAATGGAATCGGCAAGGATGGCACGGCGTCCGAACGCGGCTGACGTCGTGACGAACAGTGCCGACGTCGCCAGGATGAATCCGCCACCGAAGCCAATGATGGCGATCAGCAGCGCAAGGCCGACGAGGATCAGAACCACGGGGACAGGATCGGCACTTTCGCGCGCCGGCAGATTGCCACGTAGCGCGTCGATGAAATTGCCGATCGCCAGCAGCGCAAGCCCGGAGGCGACCACGACGGGCATCGCTTCGGGCCCCATCCCGTACATCCCGGTGGACGGCAGGCCGCGTGCGTCCCAGACCAGCACCGCGGCGAGACCTGCGAGCAGTGCGGCGATGACCAGACCGGCACGATCGACGCGCCGCCGCGAGTGGGCCGGATCGACTGAGGTCATGACTTGACCAGGCCGACCGATTTCAGCACGTCGGTGACGCGCGCCGTCTCCTTTTTCAGGAAGTCGGCGAACGCGTCGCCGCCGAGATAGGCATCCTCCCAGCCCTTCTGCTTGAGGATCTCCTTCCAGGCGTCCGATTTCACCATCTTCTCGACCGCATCGCTCAAAGTCTTGCGCTGCTCCGGCGTGATGCCGGGAGGTGCGACCACCGAACGCCAGTTGGCGATCACGAGGTCGATGCCCTGCTCCTTGAAGGTCGGGATGTCGCTGCCCGCGATGCGCTTCTCCGAGGTTACGCCGATCGCACGCAGCTTGCCGGACTTGATCTGCCCTTCATATTCACTCAGCCCCGAAATGCCCGCAGTGACCTTGCCGCCGAGAATCGCCGCCAGCGACTCGCCGCCCCCGGAGAATGGGATGTAATTGATCTTCTTCGCGTCGGCCCCGACGGCGCCGGCGAACAGCGCCGCCATCACGTGGTCGACGCCGCCGGCCGAGCCGCCGGCGAAGGTCACCTTGGCGATATCGGCCTTCACCGCGGCGGCGAGATCCTGCGCATTCTTGATCGGCGAATTGGCGGGCACCACGATCACCTGGATTTCCTCGGTGAGGCGCGCGATCGGCGTCACCTGCTCGAGCGTGACGGGCGACTTGTTCATGGCGAGGGCGCCCACCATGACGAAGCCGTTGACCATCATCTGGTTGCCGTCGCCCTTGGCCCCGTTGACGAACTGGGCGATGCCGACGCTACCGCCGGCGCCGGGAACGTTGGTGACCTGCACGCTGCGCGCGACGCCCGAGGCCACCAGCGCCTGCTGCATCGAGCGCGCAGTCTGGTCCCAGCCGCCGCCCGGCGCCGCCGGCGCCATCAGCTTGAGCTCGAGCTGCTGGGCAAAAGCCGGATTGGCTGCCGCGAGGATCAACGCGACGGCTGCGCCGATAACGCGCGCGGGAAATTGAAACATGGGGGCATCTCCAGGCTCATGCGGACGTTTGCCGCATTGTGTCGTTTGGTCGCATATCAGCCAAAACGGCCGATGCTGTCCAGTGACATCACCCCGGGGTCCTGGTTAGCGAGGCATCGGGATGACCCCGCCGAGCGCTGCCGTCAGTTCGGCGGCGACATCTCGCACGATTTGTCCGATTTCCGGCAACCTCTGGTCGGTCAGCCGGCTGGTCATGCCGGAGACCGAAATCGCCGCGAGCGGCTCGGCGCAGTCATTGTAGACGACCGCGGCGACACAGCGCAGACCCATGCAGGCCTCTTCATCGTCGAGCGCGTAGCCCTGCTTGCGGATCTTTTCGAGCTCTTTGAACAGGTCGCTCGGCCGCACGATTGACTTTTCGGTCAGGCGGGGCATGCCGTGGTGGCGGATGACGGCGCCGACGTCCTCGTCGGAATAGGTCGCGAGCACCGCCTTGCCGACACCGGAAGTCACCATGGGGACACGGCCTCCGACCTGGGTCAGCGATCGCATGATCTCGCGGCTCTCCATGCGGGTTAGGACGATGATGAACTCGTCGTCGACGACGGCGAGATTGGCGGTCTCGCGGGTGAGATCGCGCAGCTTGCGCAAGTAAGGGATCGCCTGCGTGGAGAAATTGCGCCGCCGCGCGAAGCTCGCGCCGACTGTGAAGCTGCGCACGCCGACATGCCATTTGGATTCGGCGCGGTCGAACTGCACGAAGCGTCGGCTTTCCAGCGTCGCCAGCAGGCGGTGCACGGTGGAGGCCGACAGGCCGGTGCGGACGGCGAGATCGCTGAGGCGATAGCCTTCATCGTCCTCGGCGAGGGTCTCAAGGATCGATAGTGCGCGGTCGACGGACTGCACGCCGCCGTCGCGCACCTCGTGGTCGGCCTCTGCGGTCGACCTGGGCTCGAGCGATTTGCGCCGGATCACGTTCTTGCTCATCGCGACCTGCCGCTCATGCGTCCCACATTCCGGGATGGTGCGCCGGGACTGCGCGCAGCGCGGGCCTGGCGTACCAGACCCGGAACCTCGAGATCCCGGGTCTGACCCTCCGGGCCGCGCTTGCGCGGTCCCGTCGCGTCGCCCCGGGATGACAGATAACGCTTAGAGCAGCCCTGCCCCGCGCGCCCATTTGTACTTGGCGCCCAGCACCTCGACCGGCAGCTCGGTCGAATAGGCGTAGGCCGGGATGCCGTTCTGGTAGAGATATTCGGCGGCTTCCTCGACCTCGACGTCGCCGGCGAGCGAGGCGACCATCGGCTTCACGAAACCCTTGGCCTCCATCTCCTTCTTCACCTCGACCATGTTGCGGGCGAACACCATCGGCGGGGTGACGATGGTGTGCCAGTAGCCGAGGATCAGCGCATGGATGCGCTCATCCGACAGGCCGAGCTTGACCGTGTTGACGTAGGTGATCGGCGGCTCGCCGCCGGTGATATCCACAGGGTTTCCGGCCGCGCCGAACGGCGGGATGAACTTGCGGAACGCCGCATCGAGGTCCGGCGGCATCGACATCAGCGACAGTCCGTTGTCGACGCAGGAGTCCGACAGCAGCACGCCCGAGCCGCCGGCACCGGTGATGATCAGTACGTTCTCGCCCTTCGGCGTCGGCAGCACGGGTACGCCGCGGGCGAATTCGAGCAACTGGCGCAGGGACCGCGCGCGGATCACGCCGGATTGCTTGAACACGTCCTCGTAGATCCGGTCGTTACCGGCGAGCGCGCCGGTGTGCGAGGACGCCGCCTTCGCGCCTGCCGAGGTGCGGCCGGCCTTGAGCACGACGACCGGCTTCTTCTTGGAGACGCGTTTTGCCGCTTCCGCGAAGGCGCGGCCGTCCTTGAGGTCTTCGCAGTGCTGCGCGATCAAATTGGTGTTCGGATCCTGCTCGAAGAAGGCGAGCAGATCGTCCTCGTCGATGTCCGACTTGTTGCCGAGGCCGACGATCGCCGACACGCCCATCTTGGCCGAGCGAGAGAAGCCGATGATGGCCATGCCGATGCCGCCCGACTGCGACGACAGCGCCGCGTGACCCTTGACGTCATAAGCCGTGCAGAAGGTCGCGCAGAGATTGGCCGGGGTATAGTAGAAGCCGTAGATGTTCGGCCCCATCAGGCGAATGTCGTACTTCTTGCCGACCTCGACGATCTCGGCCTGGAGCTCGGGCGCGCCGGCCTCCGCAAAGCCCGACGGGATCAGCACCGCGCCCGGGATTTTCTTCTCTCCGCATTCGGTCAGCGCCGCCGCCACGAACTTCGCGGGGATCGCGAACACCGCGACGTCGATCACGCCGGGCACGTCCTTGACGCTCTTATAGGCTTTGTAGCCCAGGATCTCGGCAGCCTTGGGATGGATCGGATAGATCTCACCCTTGTAGCCGCCGTTGATGAGATTCTTCATCACGGAGTTGCCGATCTTGCCGTCTTCGGCGGAGGCGCCGACCACCGCGACCGCCTTCGGCTGCATGATGCGGTTCATCGCCGCGACGATCTCTTCGGTCGGGCGCGGCTTCGGCTTGGGAACGTAGGCGAAGTCGACGACGATACGGACGTCGGCGGCGGTTGCGCCCTTCGCCGTCGCGAACACCGGGTTGAGGTCGAGCTCGACGATCTCAGGGAAGTCGGTGACGAGCTGCGAGACCTTGACGATGACGTCGGCGAGCGCCGTGCGGTTCACCGGCTCGCCGCCGCGCACGCCCTTTAGGATCTCATGCGCCTGGATGCCGTCGAGCATCGAGAGCGCGTCTTCCTTGGTCGCAGGTGCGAGGCGGAAGGTGATGTCCTTCAAGACTTCGACCAGCACGCCGCCGAGGCCGAAGGCGACCAGCTTGCCGAACGAACCGTCGGTGATCGAGCCGACGATGACTTCGGTGCCGCCGGCCAGCATCTGCTGCACCTGGATGCCCTCGATCTTGGCATCGGACTTGTATTTCTTGGCGTTGGAAAGAATGGTCTCGTAGGCCTTTTCGGCTTCCTCGGCCGTCTTGAGGCCGACGATGACGCCGCCGGCTTCGGTCTTGTGGAGAATGTCCGGCGAGACGATCTTCATCACGACGGGGAAGCCCATTGCGGACGCCATCTTGCCGGCTTCGCCCGCCGACTTGGCCACGTCCTCCTTCGGCACCGGAATGCCGTAGGCGTCACAGACCAGCTTGCCTTCCGGCGCCGTCAGGCTGGTGCGGTTGTCCGCCTTGACCTGGTCAAGCACCTTGCGGACGGCATCTTTGGAATTGGACATGTGGCTTCTCCCTTGACCTTAGTTCGTTCTTTGCAAAGCGCGCGCGTGGTTAGCGGCTGCCGGTGATGCGTGCCATTCGCCGCGCTCTGTTCCAGGGCGGAACGGAGTGGCATAAGCCCAAGACTACTCCGCCGGCTTGGATCAAAAATGGCTGGCGATGGCATTTGGTATGCCAGAAGCCAACTTGTCAAGCCAGTGCACCCCTTAGAACGCCGCAAAAAATCGCCGGCTTGACATTCTGGCATGTGGTATGCCAAAAACTTTCCCGTTAATATTCCTGTAAAAGACGACTCCCACCTGGAGGAGATTCGTCGTGTCACTACGGAAACCAACCAAGGCGTTGCCGAATATGGCCGAGGCAGACATCGCAATCGTTCGCATTGCCCCGGAGAGCAGCTTCAAGAACAAGGCGTATGACGCCTTGAAGGAAGCCATCCTCAAGATGGACATCTACTCGACGCCCGAGCCGGTGATGCTCGACGAGCGCGCGCTGTCCGAACGGCTGGGCGTCAGCCGCACGCCGATCCGCGAAGCGATCGCGATGCTCGAGCAGGACGGATTCGTGAAGACGGTGCCGCGCCGCGGCATCATGGTGGTGCGCAGGACCAAGACCGAGATCGTCGACATGATCCGCGCCTGGGCAGCGCTGGAAAGCATGGCCGCCCGCCTCATCACCACCACCGCGCGCAAGAAGGACATCACGGCGCTGCGCGACTTCTTCAAGGACTTTGGCAAGGACCGCCTGCCCGAGGATCATGTCGAGGAATATTCGCGCGCCAACATCGCCTTCCACCAGGCGCTGATCTCGCTGTCGGAATCACCCGTGCTGGTCGATCTCACCAACGACCTGCTGCTGCACGTGCGCGGCTATCGCCAGTTGACCATCGGACGCAAGGACCGCACCGCGACGTCGCTGCCCGAGCATCTCGGCATCATCGAAGCGCTGGAAGCGCGCGACACCGAGCTCGCCGAGAAGCGCGCCCGCGACCACACCCTTGGCCTTGCCGCTTACGTCGAAGCGCACGGCCAGGAACTATTCACGTAGCTCTTTACCTAGCAAACGTTCACCAGAAGGGCGAAGCACTCGCCCCACTACGAGAGATCAGGGAGACAAGGCCCATGCTGAACACCGCGACCAAGTCCGAAGCACCGGGCACCGAGCAGGAACTGACGGATGGCTTCCATCTCGTCATCGACGCGCTCAAGCTGAACGGCATCAACACCATCTATAATGTGCCGGGTATCCCGATCACGGATTTGGGCCGCATGGCGCAGGCCGCCGGTATTCGCGTGATCTCCTTCCGTCACGAGCAGAACGCCGGCTACGCCGCAGGCATCGCCGGCTATCTTACCAAGAAGCCCGGCGTGTGCCTCACGGTCTCCGCGCCCGGCTTCCTCAACGGTCTCACTGCGCTCGCGCATGCCACCACCAATTGCTATCCGATGATCCTGATCTCGGGCTCCTCCGAGCGCGAGATCGTCGACCTCCAGCAGGGCGACTACGAGGAAATGGACCAGCTCGCGATCGCAAAGCCGCTGTGCAAGGCGGCCTACCGCGTGCTGCACGCCCAGGACATCGGCATCGGCTTTGCCCGCGCCATCCGCGCCGCAGTCTCCGGCCGTCCCGGCGGTGTCTATCTCGATCTGCCGGCAAAGCTGTTCGGCCAGGTGATGAACGCCGATGCCGGCCAGAAGTCGCTGGTCAAGGTGATTGACGCTGCACCCGCACAGATCCCCTCGCCCGCTTCGGTGAAGCGCGCGCTCGATGTGCTCAAGAGCGCCAAGCGCCCGCTCATCATCCTCGGCAAGGGCGCGGCCTACGCGCAGGCCGATGAGGAGATCAAGAGCTTCGTCGAGAAGAGCGGCGTGCCGTTCCTGCCGATGAGCATGGCCAAGGGCCTCCTCCCCGACACGCATCCGCAATGCGCCGGCGCCGCCCGTTCGACGGTGCTGAAAGAGTCCGACGTCGTCATGCTGATCGGCGCGCGGCTGAACTGGCTGCTGTCGCACGGCAAGGGCAAGAGCTGGGGCGAAGCGCCGAAGAAGTTCATCCAGGTCGACATCGAGCCGAAGGAGATGGATTCCAACGTCGAGATCGTCGCGCCCGTGGTCGGCGACATCGGCTCGGTCGTCTCCGCCTTCAACCAGGCGATGGGCTCAAGCTGGACCGCCCCGCCCGCCGAATGGACCAAGGCGATTACGTCCAAGCGCGAGGAGAACGTCGCCAAGATGGCGCCGAAGCTCATGAACAACAAGTCGCCGATGGATTATCACGGCGCACTCGGCGTGCTGAAGAACGTGATCAAGGAGCACCCCGAGGCGATCCTCGTCAATGAAGGCGCCAACACGCTCGACCTCGCGCGCGGCGTCATCGACATGTATCGCCCGCGCAAGCGTCTCGACGTCGGCACCTGGGGCGTGATGGGCATCGGCATGGGCCAGGCGATCGCGGCCGCACTCGAGACCGGTCACCCCGTACTCGCAGTGGAAGGCGACAGCGCGTTCGGCTTCTCCGGCATGGAGGTCGAGACCATCTGCCGCTACAATCTTCCGATCTGCGTCGTCATCTTCAACAATGACGGCATCTATCGCGGCACCGACGTCAACGGCGCCAACTCCGATCCCGCGACGACGGTGTTCGTCAAGGGCGCTCGCTACGACAAGATGATGGAAGCTTTCGGCGGCGTCGGCGTGAATGCCACCTCGCCCGACGAGCTCAAGCGCGCAGTCAATGAGGCGATGGAGTCCGGCAAGCCGACGCTCATCAACGCGGTGATCGATCCGGCCGCGGGGTCGGAGAGCGGCCGCATCGGCAACCTCAATCCGCAGAGTGTTCTGCAGAAGAAGAAGTAACTCCGGGTCATTCCCCGCGCAGGCGGGGAATCCAGTATTCGCCGGACCATCCATTGTGGCGAGCACTGAGCCCAACCGAAACGATCGCGAATACTGGATGCCCGCCTTCGCGGGCATGACGGAAACAGAGTGGTAACAGGAGCAACACGATGACCAAAGCGCTCGAGGGCGTTCGCATTCTCGACTTCACCCACGTCCAGTCCGGACCGACCTGCACGCAGCTGCTCGCCTGGTTCGGCGCCGACGTGATCAAGGTGGAGCGTCCGGGCGTGGGTGATATCACCCGCGGCCAGCTACAGGACATCCCGAACGTGGACAGCCTGTATTTCACCATGCTCAATCACAACAAGCGCTCGATCACGCTCGACACCAAGAACCCCAAGGGCAAGGAAGTCCTGACCGAGCTGATCAAGAAGTGCGACGTGCTGGTGGAAAACTTCGGCCCCGGCGTGCTCGATCGCATGGGCTTCCCCTGGGAGAAGATCCAGCAGATCAACCCCAAGATGATCGTCGCCTCGATCAAGGGCTTTGGCCCTGGCCCGTACGAAGACTGCAAGGTCTATGAGAACGTCGCGCAGTGCACCGGGGGCGCCGCCTCCACCACCGGCTTCCGCGACGGCCTGCCGCTCGTCACCGGCGCACAGATCGGCGATTCCGGCACCGGCCTGCATCTGGCGCTCGGCATCGTCACCGCGCTCTATCAGCGCACCCACACCGGCAAGGGCCAGCGCGTCACCGCAGCGATGCAGGACGGCGTGCTCAACCTCTGCCGCGTCAAGCTGCGCGATCAGCAGCGCCTCGCCCACGGCCCGCTCAAGGAATACAGCCAGTTCGGCGAAGGCATTCCGTTCGGCGACGCCGTGCCGCGCGCCGGCAACGATTCCGGCGGCGGCCAGCCCGGCCGCATCCTGAAGTGCAAGGGCTGGGAGACCGATCCCAACGCCTACATCTACTTCATCACGCAAGCCCCGGTCTGGGAGAAGATCTGCGACGTGATCGGCGAGCCGACCTGGAAGACCGATCCGAACTACGCCAAGCCGGCTGCCCGCCTACCGCGCCTCAACGAGATCTTCGCCCGCATCGAGCAGTGGACGATGACCAAGACCAAGTTCGAGGCGATGGAAATCCTCAACAAGGACGACATTCCCTGCGGCCCGATCCTGTCGATGAAGGAAATCGCCGAGGATCAGTCGCTGCGCGCGACCGGCACCGTGGTCGAGGTCGATCACCCCACCCGCGGCAAATACATCTCGGTCGGCAACCCGATCAAGCTGTCGGATAGCCCGGCGGAAGTGACCCGCTCGCCCTTGCTCGGCGAGCACACCGACGAGATCCTGCGCTCGGTGCTCGGCTTCAGCGACCACCAGGTCGCCGATATCCACAAGTCCGGCGCACTCGATCCGCCGCAGAAGCAGGCCGCGGAGTAAGCGGAAAGCAGTTCGCCGCGAGACAAAGGGCCGCCCGTCGAGGCGGCCCTTTTTGCATGAGAATGCCTGCCGTCACGGGGCATCAACGTAAAAAGTCGAAAAACAACCCCATGCACAGTAGCTAACTCCTTGGTCGAAAAGGGATTGCTGATTTTGCGAAACTTTCTTTGACCCGTCGGGCAAAACAGGAGTATTATGCCATGGTCCAAAGCTACGGAGGCAAGCTCGGCTAAGAGCTTGCACCCTTCACCCGCCCTTCGCCCTCGTCTGAAACCAAACTGCGAGTGTCCAGGACGACTTCGCCGAGCAGTTGCAGCGTCTTGGCTTTGAATCCGCGGAATGTTCGGCCAAACCAACGTTGAATTCAGATTGGTCATCGAGGAACCGATACGGTGACCCACGGTTATTATCCTGACCGGTGCGCTCTCAGAAGTGCGGGCGCGCCTCCTTCACGGCGAGTGACTGAGCGCCTCGCAAGAGATCTGTTCAACGCTGAAGACTTGGCCGCCTTTCTCGTCCGGAGGGTGTCTATCCTTGTCAGCGTGGGCGCCGGAGGCGTGGCATTCAGCTATCGTCCGGACCACGCTCGTTGATCAAATCGAGGTCGAAATGTTGAAAGATCAATCCTCTGATCGCGCCAAGCGCGAAGCCAACAAGGCGTTCAAGCCTGTCAAAGCCCAAAAGCCGATGAATGACTATGCGAAGGACCAGCAATCCTTCAACGAGAATCGCGAGCGATTGAAAGCGGAGCGATTGGCCCGCGAGGCCAAGCCCAAGAGCCACTCCGAATAGCAGCGTTGTGGACCAGTTCCGGATCGCACTGGGCGAGCTGCATCGAAATGGACGCCCGACGCCGGCCTAGAGCAAGATCCGGACCCGAAGCGCCGCGTTAGCGCGAGTGTGAAGCGGCTTTCCGAAAAGATCACGGTCAAACAATGACCTAGGCACGATGGCGTTTCATCCCGATCTCATCGCACTTTAGAGCATCGAGAGCACGACGACCCCGTCCTCGAGCTCCCCCGAAGCGAGCCGCGTTCGCGCGATGCGCTCGAATTCCGTCCGGTATTTCTGAAGATAGCTGAAGGCCTGCTTCTGCGTCTGAAATGTGGTGGCCAGTCGGCACATCTGCCGGCCCGCGCCGAGCGCGAGAAAGAAAGTGATGGTGCCACCGCCGTCCGATTTAATTCTAGGCACGACCCGCATCCTTTGCATGTGACCGGCCCTCCGGATGCCGTCGGCAGTATGGAGCCGACTATCGCCGCAGCTTCTTGTTGCGCTTGGCCGTTACAGGCGCCGGCAACGATGCTTGAAGGGTTGCGTCGGCGACTTCCTTGGCTTCGCGCAGCTCTCGAAGCCGCGCCATGTTCTTGCGAACGTCCACGGCCTGCTTTTCGGCGTCCGCCATGGCGCGCGCGCCTTCTTCAGCGGCCAAACGCTGGCGATTGGAGCGTGCGACGGCTTCAGGCGACGGTTCAGCCGATCTCTTGGCGCTCATTGTTCACCTGCTCGACAACGGACAAAACCCGCTCAATCGGGGGATCGAGCGGGTAGCGTGGCCGTTTCAGTACATCCGTGAAACGGCGCCAGGGCCTTTATGCCAGCGAGAGATTTTCTGCGCTGACCTTGCCCCGCATCTTGTCGGTCTTGAGCTCGAAGTTGACCTTTTGGCCCTCAGCGAGACCCGCAAGACCAGCCCGCTCGACCGCGCTGATGTGAACGAACACATCATTGCCGCCGTCGTTAGGCTGAATGAATCCAAAGCCCTTTTGGCCGTTGAACCACTTCACAGTACCTGTCGTCATGTTCTTCTCCAAAGCGCACACGCGCACATTCCGCGTGAACGTCACGCAGAAAGAATTCATTTCGTCGATGTCTCTGGAAAAGGAGCCCGCAGGCGCATTCAACAAGGCACAGCGGCTGAACGAACAGCCTCAACATATACCTCATCATCATCAATTGCAAGGCTTGGCGGAATTTAATGCGCGCATGAGATCGGCGGACGTTTTCGGCTTTGAAGATTGACGCCGTACGGTGTCCGCGGCGAAGTGAGCTACGCCATTCGCAAGCGTCGATCTGACGCTAGCAGGCTCAATTGGCCGAGAGTGTCAACGGATGGCCGCTATCGAACGCCCACCGCGCGCTGCCGGCAAGCTGTTCACCGAAGAACTTCACCACGTCTGCCTCTCCCGCGGCCTGCGCTGGCGAACCGAGACAAACGAGAACGACGGTGACAGCCCAAAGCGTGCGCAAAGGAAGCCCTAGGGTGCGTACTCATAAAATCTGCTGCTAAGAGTAGGCGCGCGTGATGTCCGCTGTCCTCCAACAGCGGCACGAAAGCGGACGTTGTCGGACTTCCGAGAATGGCAACTCCGGACTCATGCGCTGCAGAAGAGTACCGACATTTGATCGCCTTGTGGACATTGGAAGTTATTCGGGCAACCCCGCTTTGCGAAAGCCCTCAATCATCAGCTTCGCGGTTTTTGATAGCTGGCTCCTGTCGATCCACGCCGAAATCGTGAAACCAGGATCGATCTCAAGCATGCGAGCCACCGCCTCACGGGCCTCGGCGTCGCGTCCGAGATAGGCGAAAGCGGATATGAGGCAGCGATATGGTCCTGGATAGTAGGGGTTGAGACGTAAGGCTTTCTTCGCTGCAATGATGACCTCGTCAAAGCGACGAAGCTCGATAAGGGCAAACCCTATCCCGGTCAGCGCTATGAATGCTTGCGGGTCTACCGGGCTCATTCGCATGGAGTGTTCAAAGCTCCGGATCGCTTCCTCTGGCTGCCCCGCAATCTTATAGACCCAGCCTCTGCGGTGCCATGCGTAGTATGAATTCGGGTTGAGCTTGACCGCCCGGTCGGACATCTCGATCTCGCTCTCGCAATCGCCGACAAGGAGCGCCGAAATCAAGGCAACACCCGCTAACGTGTCGGGATCACCATCGTCGAGGCTCAATGCCAGGCGCATGAGCCGAACGGCTTCCATGCGTTCGAATTGAGGATCGATGGCATAATTCCTGACCACGTTCTCCGAATGACAGGCACCTGCCAGAGCGGCGGCACCAGCAAATCCGGGATCAAGTTCCAAGGCGCGCTTGACCAGTCGGAGCCCCTCGGCCAACCCTTCGCGGGTCGATGGGACCGTTTGCTGTATGGCCCGGAGATAGAGATCATACGCGGTGAGGTCTTCCGGTCGTCGCCGCGATGCCAGTGCAAGTTCGGCTTGAAACAACTTTGGCCGAATGGCTGAGACGACGGCGAGCGTGATGTCGTCCTGCAGCGCGAAAATGTCCGTCATGTCGCGCTCGAACCTGTCCGCCCAGATGTGGGTACCTGTAGCTGCTTCAATCAACCGGCCCGTTATGCGAACTTTCCCCGAGGCCTTGCGAACCTCACCCTCCAGGACATAACGCACGCCAAGCCGGCGCCCGACGTCCTTAATGTCGACCGCCTTACCCTTGAAGGTGAAACTTGAATTGCGCGCGATCACGAACAACCCTTTGAACCGCGAAAGCGCGGTCGTGATCTCACCAACCATCCCGTCAGCGAAGTACTCTTGCTCGGGATCGCCAGACATGTTCGCGAACGGCAGCACGGCAATGGAGGGCCTGTCGGGTACTGCAGGAGCACTCACGGGCGAATCGACCGGATCTGGGCTCGCAACATCTTGCACCTCCCGCACCTGTCCCACGAAACGGAATCCCTTGCGCGGAAGCGTCCTGATGAGGCGCTGCTCCTCGCCAGTATCGCCGATGGCAGCGCGGGCAGCATTGAGGCGGGTCGTCAGCGCGGCATCGGACACAACGCGGCCGTGCCAGATGGCGCCGATGAGATCGTCCTTGCTGACGACGCGCTCCCGGTTCCGGATCAGGTATTCGAGCAAATCGAACACCTGTGGTGTAATGGAAACGACAGTTGCTCCGCGATGCAACTCGCGCCAGTCAGTGTCGAATACGTACTCTGCAAAGAGATAGCGCAAAATGCGAATCCCGTTGGATGAAGGCTCCCATGACGGGGTAGCGTTCTGGCCTCACCGGAAATCGCGAGAATAAGCCGCCGGTACGGAAAATGTAAGCTGCCGGTTAAGCGTCCGCGCCAATCCCGCGGCACTCTCCGGTCGGTGCAAAAACACCGTCCTGGAGACGCCGCAATGACCCGACGCATGGCACTACATGGCTGGAATGGACATCCGAATCGACCCGGCATGTCACCGGCTTCATCTGGAAATATTGGGCTGCCGTTCAGGAGCGCCGCAAGGGCCAAAAACTGCGCGCCACCTTGTCCAACTTGAGCGACACGGAGCTGATGGATATCGGCACCACGCGCGGCGAGATCGACTACGTCGCCTCGCACCAAGGTATTGACCCTCGAGGCATCCGATCCGGTGAATGGCTGCGATATCTGCCAACCGGGACGGCCAGATTGGGCCTACCGACTTCCGATAGGAGTCACGTGCGCCGTATTGCTGCGCCTGAAGTCCTTTCTGATCTTCCTCAGACACCACATTGGAACTGGTCGCGGTAAGGTCCAGAAGGGGCCATTTCCGGATGTAAGCACCGCAACAACAAAGAGACGAAGCCTCTTGCTTTAACGAAACTGCGCAACGGATCCCACTGGTGGACCAGACCATCGATCTTGGATCATGCGCGGGGTTCACTAGACGGTGAACGAGGTATCACGTCATGCTGCCCGGAATGAAACAGCGGACACGAGGATGTCCATCGATGTAGTGCTTCCAGACCATGGTCCGTCCGGCAAGATTTGGTTGCTTGATGACAGCGCCGTCTGGCACGAGCACCCATTCGTCGTCGATGCGAACGCGATATTGTCCGTGATCGGACTTCCAGTTCGGTTCGGAGACCACGTAGGCGTCGGAGTCCTCACAGCACTTCCCGAATTCGCTTTGCAGACTCTCGAACCAGGGCTTCAACGGGGAATTCGCATAGCGGCCGTCATCTCGCGCAAATGTCGCGGTCGACACCAGCAGCATGAGGCAAATTTGAGCTGCCAAGCGCTTCATCGCTCTGATCGCCAGCATTTCGTCACCTCGGCCATCTCGGAAAATCAGTTTCGATTCAGCGCAGCTGGCGTAATGGGCAAGGAGCGCAGGAATACGAAGCGGGAGGTCACTGGTATTTCCGCGTCGGCGCGACCATCCTGGCCGATGAGAATGAGACCAGCTCCCCCATTTGCGACGGTCAGGATGACCTCTTCACCAGTCCACGTCCGGATCGGGTTCATCCCGATGACGAGAAACTCACCTACGGGCTGGTCCAGATATTGAAGCCTGAGCTGCGGAGCGATTTCGGCCGGTGCAAGCTCGAAGCCCAGTTGCTGCGCGAGTTCGTAGATTTGCCGCAATGGCACCGTCTCACCTCTGAAGCCCAGATCGGCCGCGGTCACTGTCAGAAGTGTTACCGCCCTTCTGGTACCGCTGAGCGTAAACGCAGGTCGGGCAAGAGCCTCCGCAGCCGAGTTACCGACGCCGCAACCAATCGCACTCAGCGCGGTCAGGAGAGAAAACGTATCCGGGAACGTCCCGATACTGATTGTTTTCCATTCGGCAACATCCGAAACGGACGTTACTGGACCCATGCGTGTCGGGGCAACGGGCGCCGCCTTGAGCACTAACTGCCTCTGCAACACATCGCGCGCCGAGCACTGAGCGTGAGCGCGGTTCGCAGAGGCGAGAGCGCATACGACGCAGATCAAGAGCCTCGCTGCAGTGGCAGCCCAAGTCAGTGCAGCCGTCCGCTTCATGGCATCCTCCCTCGTGACGCGAAATTCGCAAGCAGTTCATACTGTTGCCGCGCACGAGGATGCGCCAAGGTCATGAGAAGCGCTTTACAGGCGCCTTCCATTCTTCTTACCGTCTGCTTACATATCAGCTCCGCTGGGGTGCGATCGTACCGCAGGAGGATGCAATTGCTTTACTCCTTTTCGGATTTCACGCTGGATACGGAGCGACGCGAGCTGCGGCAAGGAGCCGAGATAATCTCTGTCGCGCCACAGGTATTCGATCTTCTGAACTATTTGATCCGGAACAGGGAACGCGTTGTCAGTAAGGACGAGCTCATCGCCGGCGTTTGGAATGGTCGCATCGTCTCGGATGCCGCTCTGACGACGCGCATCAATGGTGCGAGGTGTGCAATCGGCGACACTGGCGAGAAACAGGACCTCATCAAGACGCTCCCGCGCAAAGGTTTCCGTTTCGTGGGTGCAGTGCAGGAAGCCGGGAGCTCCGCAATAGAGACGGTTGGCTCAGTCGAGCGAACCGGCGACACGCCGCCGCGCCTATCCATCGTCGTGCTACCCTTCACGAACCTTAGCGCTGATCGTGAGCAGGACTATTTCGTGGATGGTGTAACCGAGAGTTTGACCACAGACTTGTCGCGCATCGCCGCTTCATTTGTAATCGCACGGAACAGCGCCGTCTCATACAAGGGTAGAGCAGTCGATGTACGGCAAGTCGGCCGCGAATTGAACGTTCGTTACGTGCTCGAAGGTTCAGTGCAACGCAGCGGCAAGCGGCTTCGCATGAACGTGCAGTTGATTGATGCTATCAGCGGCCAGCATCTTTGGGCCGAGCGCTTCGAGAAGGCTGTCGTTGACCTGTTCGACATGCAGGACGAAATCGTATCCAGGCTTGCCAATACGTTGGGTAGCCGGCTCATCGAGGCTGAGGCGCAACGAGCCGAACGTACGCTGAGTCCCGATGCAATGGACTTATACTTCCAGGGCCGGGCCTGGCTGATGACGGGGTTTAGCCTTGAATGCTTAACGCGAGCGCGGAGCTTCTTCGAACGCTCTCTAGCGTGCGACCCCGGCAACGTCGAAGCAATGATTGGCCTGGCAAATGTTGATACGGCAGTTGGAGCCAGCTTTACGACGGATGATGGGCCTGCGCGGTTTGAAGTGGCCGAGGCGATGGTGAATAAGGCATTGTCGATCAGGCCGAACCACACTTCAGCCCACTTGGCTCAGGGTCGGGTCCAGATCTTTACGAACCGGGCCGCCCAAGCCATCCGTGAATTCGAGCATGCGTTGGCGCTGGATTCGAACAGGGCCAACGCTCATGCTGCCCTTGGTTTTGCCAAATTCTATATGGGGCGCGCTGCCGAGACCGAAGGCCACATATTCGAGGCTTTACGTCTCTCCCCTCGCGACGTTGAGGCCTACCAATGGGCGTGTTTTGTAGGCGTGGCCAAGCTACAGCTGGGTTCGGACGTCGAAGCGGTCAGTTGGCTACGACGAAGCACTGAGGCGAACCGCAACTTTCCTCTCGCTCATTTGGCGCTCGCCGCTGCGTTAGGCCTGACCGGCGCCCTCGATGAGGCGCGAACTGCTGCAAGAACGGGACTTGCGCTCAACTCAGGTTTCACCATCCGTCGCTTCCGCACTGCTCAACCAAGCGACAATCCGACTTTTCTTGCTGGGCTGGAGCGCGCGTGTGAAGGCTTCCGCCTCGCTGGCGTGCCGGAAGGGTGATGGACGTTTCCGGTCAAAAACCGACTTTAGCGCGTTCCTGCGCTACGTCGGCTTCGGGTCATGAACGACAAAAAGTGAGCATAATAGGTCCGCTTTCGGGTGCATAGCGACCAGTTGAGCCTGCCAGCCGAGCCATGATTCAAGCCATCCATCGGAAGGGGTCGAATCATGCGCTACGAACTCACGGACTATGAGTGGTTTGCCATTAAGCCGATGCTGCCGAATAAGTCGCGCGGCGTGCCACGAGTGAATGACCGTCGTGTCCTCAATGGCATCTTCTGGGTCTTGCGATCCGGGGCACCGTGGCGCGACCTGCCGGAAAGCTTCGGTCCGTACACGACCTGCTACAATCGGTTCGTTCGCTGGCGACGGGCGCGCGCGTGGTCCAAGCTCATTGAGCGTACTGGCTGGTGCCCATGATGCTGCCGTGCAGCGATCTGGGGCTTTGCCGCGCTTGCTTCGGACCTTGCCGGCAGCCTTCCAAGCCTAATCGGCATCGGCGCAATGGCTGCATTCATGTTTTGGGCGGGCCGCCGGTCCTTCGCAACGGCACGCGCAGCTTGAATTCTACGACGGGCGAAGTGAGTGGCGGTCGGCCCGTTGGCCTCGTGGACGCCGCACGCAGCCCATCGGGCTCCTCCCAGCGAGTCCTTCGAATTGCGGTTCGCGCTCCCTCGTAGACTATAGGGAGACCGCTGAAACCAAGAAGCCCTCGCTAGTTTGGAGGGCTTTCAACTCTATCACTTCCGCGCGCCGCTCTTCTTTGTGGACTGGCCACCTGGAGTGCTGGTGCCTGAACTGTCGGTCGTGCTGGAAGACGTGCCCGTCGTCATCCCACCCTTCGATTTAGCCGTTTTCTTGGTGGTATCGCTTGTTCCGGCCACTCCGGCCTGCGCGCCCTGCTGGCTCTGACTCGGTTGCGCCAGTGCTGCGGTTCCCATCATCGAGGCGATCATCGTACTCACTAAGAGCTTCTTTATCATTGATCTATCTCCCGTCCTGATCGCGAACAACAAGCCGGCGCGCTCCGCGTTCCTCCGGCGCGGCGGTTCTAGGCCCGAACCGATTCCTCATCGCGGATGGGGCCCATTTTGAGAGTTCATCTAACTCGCATCGCATCAATTTAAGTCAACTGGCTGCGTTGGTCGCAAAGAAGCGTTTTCTGTTCCTGAAGACCGTCTTGACCGGATTTAGCTGCCCTTAATGTCTGGCGCTTCAACCTGCCACAAACGGGAGCACGAGCATGCGTCTGTTGGTATTCGGTTTGATCGCCGTCGGCATCGCCGGTTTTGCTGCCTACGACCAGTACGACAAGAAGGCGAATTTTCAACGCGTCGATGCGCGCGTCAGCGCCGTGACCGATCAGTGCTACCTGGAGAAGGTCGAGCGCGGCATTCTCTCCAAGACGACGTCGACCTCCGATCTGCTTCGCTGTGACCAGGCCGAAATCCTGACGCGCGAACACCCGAAATGGCAGGGCTACGAAATCAAGCACAAGATCGAGGTCAAGTTCGCCTATGTGTCTCCGGTCGACGGGACCACGCATTTTTCGAGCCTGAGGATGTCCGGCTTCCCCAACGGTCAGCCTTTGAGCATGGGGGACGTCCTTCCGGTTCTGGCATCGAAGACCAAGGCGGACAAGACACGCCAAGCCTGATTGGCCGGGCCGGCGCGCGGACCATCGCAGGCACCGACGCCTAACAAAAATCTGCAAAGCCGTGTCGGATCGGCAGCCTCCCCGTCGTCCTCGTGACATGAATGGGCCATAGACGCCAAACTCGGGCCCATTAATTCACTGAGGATAACAATCATGCCCAGCACTGTCCGTCTGCACCGCGTCTTGGCCACCAGCCCGGAGAAAGTCTATCGCGCCTTCCTGGAGGCCGACGCGATGGCGAAATGGCTTCCGCCGAACGGCTTCACCTGTACCGTGCATCATTTCGAGCCCAAGGTCGGGGGCACGTTCAAGATGTCGTTCCGGAATTTCACGACGGGCAACAGCCATTCGTTTGGCGGCGAATATATCGAGCTCGTCCCGGGCGAACGCCTCCGCTACACCGACAGGTTCGACGATCCTAACCTGCCGGGTGAGATCCAGGTCACCGTGATCCTGAAGAAGGTCTCGGTCGGCACCGAAGTCGACATCACGCAGGCCGGCATCCCCGACGTCATCCCGCCGGAGGCCTGTTATCTCGGCTGGCAGGAATCGCTGCGCAACCTGGCACGGCTCGTCGAGCCCGAGATCAACCAATAGCCGGTCCGCGTTTGACGCAGCGGGGCGATCTGTTCGACCAAATCCGCAGATTTCCCCGCATCGTCATTGCGAGCCAACGGGTCCGCGCGAAAGCGCGGCCCGACGACAGGCTCCGCGAAGCAATCCAGAATCGTTCTGCCGAGGGACTCTGGATTGCTTCGCTGCGCTCGCAATGACGTAGAATGAACTCTCCGAGAGAACAACTCAGATCGAGTCTGCAGATATCTACGGAGCCCAATTGAGCTGCGGCTGCCTGCGAGGCAGATCCGATCGATTGCGAATTACGCGCCCGCCCTCGATTCAAGGCCGCCGCCGGCGGTCCATCTGTCGGGGTTGGGGCTGTGTCCGATCAGCGCGAGACCATACGCGATCGACTCGAACTGGTCGCCCGACATCAGCCGTTCGTTACCGAAACGCTCGGCGAACAGCTTTCGGACAGCCGGCACGAAGGACGTGCCGCCGGTCAAAAATACCTTCTCCACCTCGCGCCCGGTAATGCCTGCCTCGCCCAGCACCTTGTCGACGGTGGCCCCTAACCGGGCGATATCGTCGGCAATCCAAGATTCGAAATTTTTCCGTGTGATGGCCGCGCCGATGTCGACCCCGCCGCCTCCAAAACGGAAGTCCACCTCGTCCTGCGCCGACAGCGCCACCTTGGCGTCGGACACCGCGCGGTACAGCGAAAAGCCGAGGTCGAGATCGACGATGATGATGAAATCCTCGAGCAGAGCCGGCTTCAGCGCGGTGCGCGCAAGCTCGCGCAGCTCGCGCAAATCGCCGTTGCTCTTCATCATCGCGAGCTGGTGCCAGCGAGCGAGGTTGGTGTAGTGGCCGCTGGGGACCGGCAGCACCTTGTCGAACGAGCGGAAGCTGGAACCTTTGCCGAGCCGCGGCGAGACGACATGGTCGACAATGCGATAGTCGAACGTGTCGCCCGCAATGCCGATGCCGGCGTGTCCCAGCGGCTCGGCGCGAAGGCTGCCGCCTTTGCGCGAGAAACGCATCACGGAAAAGTCGCTGGTGCCGCCGCCGAAATCCGCAACCAGCACGGTGGCATCCCGCTCCAGCCGGCGGGCGAAGGAGAACGCCGCGCCCACGGGCTCATAGACGTAGCGCGCGTGGCCGGCACCTAAGCGCTCGAACGCGGCGCGATAGCGCTGCATCGCCAGCGCCTCGTCGGGATTGCCGCCGGCAAAGCGGACGGGGCGGCCGACCGTGATGTTTGCGGCCTCGAAGCCGAACCGGTCCCCGCCGTGGCGCGCCAGCGTCCGCAGGAACGCCGCCAAAATATCCTCGAACTTGTAACGCTGGCGGAACACCTGGGTGGTGTTGAAGCTGGAGCTCGCCGCAAACGTCTTGAACGACTGGAGGAAGCGATAGACGTGGCGCCCTTCGAGAAACTGCTCGATCGCCCATGGACCGCCCTCGGCCTGGGCGCCGGCTCCCGGCCGATCCTCCCAGAAGCACAGCGCCGATACGTAGACGCTGTGGCGCTGTCCGCCATGGTCGAAGCGGATGGCCTCGACCCGGCGGTCGTCCGCCGCGAGCGCGACGACCGTATTGCTGGTTCCAAAATCGATGCCGATCGAGACGGCGGGCGAGGCGCTCGACATGAACCACTCTGACGGATGATTGGATAAGGGGGCGGACCTCTAACGGCTTTGCATGGCCGTGCCAAGACCCACCGTTGCAGTGCGGCCGGAACTTGGCGTCCCATCGCTGCAAGATCACGCGCGATCCGGGATGATTTAGCCAGCTTTTCGCACCTTCGGCACTGGAACGACCCATCTGCTCCGCCGCACCAGCAATTTTATTTCCGAAACGGCTCCGTTAATTCAGCATTTATGTTGCAATGCGAAAGGTTGCGTACTGCTATGCAACCAAGACCATAGACAGTGGTATTTGGTATACATAGATTGCCCTCAAATGAGACAGCAAGGCTGACTGTTCTCAAGAAAGGGATTTCCGATGTCCAAGACTGCTTCCGTTGCTCTGGCTCCCTCCTCCTCGCTGTTCGCCCGCCTGATGGCCGCAATCGACAGCCTCCTGATGGCGAGCGCCAAGATTTCGAATCACAACGGCGACCTGCCCCGTTTCGGCCTGTAAGAAGGCCCTGCCCGCCTGCCGAACGGCGGGATGGCAGACTTCGCAGACCCTACGTTTGATCAAATGGCCTCGCATGTCGGGGCCATTTTTTCGTTTTGCGCGCGCCCTGGCTCGCGACCACAACTGCGACGATTGGTCCGCCGGTGGGACCCGCCGATCAGATTGTTTGTCTACTGGCATCTCGCATACCATCGCCCGAACGATTGAGTAATCAAAGGCCTAAGAGGGGAAACAGTCACCGCAGGGCGGGGCGGCCGAGGGGCACACCTGCCGCGAGCGTTGGCGGAGCCTTAGCCGAAAGGAGCGGATGCCGCGCGTTGTCCCTACTCATAGAGTTTCTACCGGACTGCCATGGGAGATCGACCGCAAGGGTGACCCCAGGCATCTGAATCGAGATGGGCTGACGCAAGCCGACAAAGATCGGCTGCGTTGAGGATTCGACAGGGAGAGAAACAAGATGAGGCCATTCGTTCTGAATGTCGCTTTGGCGGCAATCGCGATGTCGTGCGCCAACAGCACCGCAAGCCGTGCTGCCTGGGAGCCAGTCCGTCCGGTCGAATTCATCGTGCCCGCGGGCACCGGCGGCGGCGCCGATCAGATGGCACGCACCATCCAGGGCATCGTCACCAAGCACAGTCTGATGAAGCAGCCGCTCGTCGTCATCAACAAGGCCGGCGGCGCGGGTGGCGAGGGCTTCCTCGATGTGAAGACGTCGTCGGGCAATCCGCACAAGATCATCATCACGCTGTCGAACCTGTTCACGACGCCGCTGGCAACGGGGATTCCGTTCAACTGGAAGGATTTGACCCCGGTGGCGATGTTGGCGCTCGACGAATTCGTGCTGTGGGTGAATGCCGAGAAACCGTACAACACCGTCAAGGACTACGTCGACGCCGTGAAGAAAGCCCCGAGCGGCTCATTCAAGATGGGCGGCACCGGCTCCAAGCAGGAAGACCAGATCATCACCGTCGGCATCGAGAAGGCAATCGACGCAAAATTCACCTACATCCCCTACAAGGGCGGCGGCGAAGTCGCCGTTCAGCTCGTCGGCAATCACGTCGATTCGACGGTCAACAATCCGATCGAGGCGGTCGCGCAATGGCGCGGCGGCAAGCTCCGTCCGCTCTGCGTCTTCGACGCTCAGCCGATGGCCTATGACGAGCCGATCGCCGACGGCAAGGCCTGGAAGGATATTCCGACCTGCAAGTCGCAGGGCCTGGCGATGGAATATCTCATGCTGCGCGGCATCTTCATGTCGCCCAAGGCCACGAAGGATCAGATCGAATACTACGTCGAGCTGTTCAAGAAGGTCCGCGCCACGCCGGAATGGCAGGATTTCATGAAGAGCGGCGCCTTCAACACGACGTTCCTGACCGGAGCCGAATACGCGAAGTGGGTCGAGGCCGAGGAGAAGCGCCACGAAGGCTTGATGAAGGAAGCCGGCTTCCTCGCATCGGGGAACTGACCCGCGACATCGACGGCTGAGGACGCTGGGTCGTCCTCCATCTGCCGCGACCGCGCAAGACTGCGTCCGCCTGGAGGTCCCATGACTGAACGATCCGGATCCGAATCCGGCCCCGCACACAAGACGCTGGAAATCGGCATGGCGCTGTTGATCGGCGTCTTCGGGCTGGTCGTGATCTTCGGCAGCCTGAAGGCCGGCATCAACTGGGGCGCGGAGGGCCCGCGTGCCGGCTTCTTCCCCTTCTATGTCGGCGCCGCCATCGTCGGCGCAAGCGCCATCAATCTCTGGAGCGCGCAGCGCCACGACGACGGCCGGCTGTTTGCAGAATGGGGACAGCTTCGCCAGGTCATGAGCGTCGTCGTGCCCACGGCGATCTATGTCGGCTCGATGCCGTTCATCGGCCTCTACGTCGCCTCGATGATCTTCATCGCCTGGTTCATGCGCTGGCTCGGCGGTTATCGCTGGCTCACGACCATCGCGGTGGCGATCGGCATGCCGGTCGTGACCTATCTCGTTTTCGAGCGCTGGTTCCTGGTCCCGCTTCCCAAGGGCCCGCTCGAGGAATGGCTTGGTTTGTAAGAGCTGCGCCGTCACGCAATCATTGCTGCAGGACGTATCGATATGGAAGAGTTGGCCAACCTGTTTCACGGCTTCGCGGTCGCCCTGCAGCCCTACAATATGATGCTGATGATCATCGGCATCACGCTCGGAGTCATCATCGGCGTGCTGCCGGGGCTCGGCGGCGCCAATGGCGTTGCGATCCTCCTTCCCCTGACCTTCAGCATGCCGCCGACGTCGGCGATCATCATGCTGTCCTGTATCTATTGGGGCGCATTGTTCGGCGGCGCCATCACCTCGATCCTGTTCAACATACCCGGCGAGCCCTGGTCGGTGGCGACCACCTTCGACGGTTATCCGATGGCGCAACAGGGCAAACCCGGTGAGGCCCTGACCGCCGCCTTCACCTCCTCCTTCGTGGGCGCGCTGTTTGCGGTCATCATGATCACGCTGGTCGCGCCCCTCGTCGCGGGCTTCGCGCTGCGATTCGGTCCGGCGGAGAAGTTCGCGGTGTACTTCCTCGCCTTCTGCAGCTTCGTTGGCCTCAGCAAGGAGCCGCCGTTCAAGACCATCGCGGCGATGATGATGGGCTTTGCGCTCGCGGCGGTCGGCCTCGATTCGATCACGGGCCAGTTGCGGCTGACCTTCGGCGTCACCGAACTGCTCAACGGATTCGACTTCCTGATCGCCGTGATCGGCCTGTTCGGTATCGGCGAGATCCTGCTGACCATGGAGGAAGGACTGGCTTTCCGAGGCGGCAACGCCACCATCAATCTTCGGGTCGTGCTTCAGACCTGGCGGGAATTACCCGCCTATTGGATGACCTCGCTGCGCTCCTGCCTGATCGGGTGCTGGATGGGCGTCACGCCCGCCGGCGCAACGCCGGCCTCCTTCATGAGCTACGGCATCGCCAAGCGCCTGGCGCGACGCGGCAACAATTTCGGCAAGGGCGAGATCGAGGGCGTGATCGCGCCCGAGACGGCCGCCCATGCCGCGGGCACCTCGGCGCTGCTGCCGATGCTCTCGCTCGGCGTGCCGGGCTCCCCGACCGCCGCCGTCCTGCTCGGCGGATTGTTGATCTGGGGCCTGCAGCCCGGCCCCATGCTGTTCGTCGAGCAGAAGGAATTCGTCTGGGGCCTGATCGCCTCGATGTATCTCGGCAATCTCGCCGGCCTCATCGTCGTGCTCACCTGCGTGCCGATCTTCGCCGCGATCCTCCGCGTGCCCTTCGGCATCATCGCGCCGCTCATCCTGGTGCTCTGCGCGATCGGCGCCTATTCGGTGCACAACAGCACCTTCGACGTGATGCTGATGCTGGTGTTCGGCGTGCTGGGCTACCTCCTGAAGAAGTGCAACTACCCGCTCGCACCGCTGGTGCTCGCCATCGTGCTCGGCGACAAGGCAGAGGAAGCCTTCCGCCAATCGCTGTTGGGATCGCAAGGATCGCTCGGCGTGTTCTTCTCCAACGGCCTCGTCAGCACCATCATGGCGCTCGGTCTGGTCGCCCTGTTCTGGTCCGCGATCCAGGAAGGCTACAGCCGGCTGCGGACGTCGATGGTGTGACGCGCGATCTCCGCGCGCGGCCGTGCGAAGCCCTCCAGACCTTCTGGGATAAGCAATTCCACCATTTGCAGTCACCGACCCACCGGACGGCGCTGTGTGCGAACAGCGCACAAGTGGTCGTGTGCCGAGGGCACGGGCTTTTTCACAGCGTGCTTGCGGCTCGCCGCGTTGCAGAAATCGGCCGTTGAATCAATGGTTTGAATGGCACAACCGCTAGGCCCCCCGGCACGCCGGCAGCAATTCAGCCTTTACAATCCCGCAGCCAAGGCGCATGTGAGCAAGCCCGCGATATTTCGCCGCACCCTCAGTCCCTAGCTTGAATCTTGGCATAATGAATACCAGGATGCGAGCCAGCGCATGCATAAAAAATGATCGGCGCGTTCGGGAGGGTTTTAATGACGGACATGGTGCAGTCAGCAGCGGCCCCTAGTGTCACACGTGTAAGCGATGCTTTTCGCTGGGCGCAATTGGCCATCGGCGTAGGCGCGATGGTGATGATCGCCAACTATCAATACGGCTGGACGTTCTTCGTCCCCGACATCCAGAAGACGTTCGGCTGGGATCGCGCCTCGATCCAATGGGCGTTCACCCTCTTCGTTTTGTTCGAGACCTGGCTCGTGCCGGTCGAGGGATGGTTCGTCGACAAATACGGTCCGCGCATCGTCGTGCTGGTCGGCGGCGTGCTCTGTGCCATCGGCTGGGCAATCAACGCGCAGGCCACCACGCTCAACGGCTACTATCTCGGCATGATCATCGCGGGCATCGGCGCCGGCGGCGTCTACGGCACCTGCGTCGGCAACGCGCTGAAGTGGTTTCCGGACAAGCGTGGTCTTGCTGCGGGTATCACGGCCGCAGGCTTCGGTGCAGGCTCTGCGCTGACCGTCGCGCCGATCCAGGCCATGATCAAGGACAGTGGATTTCAGACCACCTTCCTCTATTTCGGCCTCGGGCAAGGCATCATCATCTGCATCCTCGCCTTCTTCCTGCTGGCGCCGAAAGCGGGCCAGGTGCCGAACGTGGTGGCGAACGCCAATCTGCTCCAGACCCGCCGCAACTATCAACCGACCGAGGTGCTGCGTCAGCCGCTGTTCTGGCTGATGTACTTCATGTTCGTGATCGTCGGCGCTGGCGGGTTGATGGTGACGGCGAACCTGAAGCCGATCGCAGCCGACTGGAAGGTCGACAACGTGCCGGTCACGCTGATGGCGGTGACGATGACGGCGGTGACGTTCGCGGCGACGATCGACCGCGTGCTCAACGGCCTGACGCGTCCGTTCTTCGGCTGGATCTCCGACATGATCGGCCGCGAGAACACGATGTTCATCGCCTTCGGCATGGAAGGGTTCGGCATCTGGATGCTCTACCTCTGGGGCCACGATCCGATCTGGTTCGTGCTGCTCTCGGGCTTCGTGTTCTTCGCCTGGGGTGAGATCTACTCGCTGTTCCCCTCGACCTGCACCGACACGTTCGGCGCCAAGTTCGCGACCACCAATGCCGGCCTGCTCTACACCGCGAAGGGCACCGCCGCGCTGCTGGTGCCGATCGCCAACTACATGCAGCAATCGTCGGGCACCTGGGACAGCGTGTTCATCATTGCGGCCGGCGCCAACATTCTGGCTTCATTGCTGGCAATCGCGGTGCTGAAACCCTGGCGCAAGGTCGTGGTCGCGAAATCGACCGTCTGACCCGCTCCGCTACAATTCACTCAGCAGGACGCCCGGCCTCACGGCCGGGCGTTTTCGTTTGGTGCGAAGGCCCCCGCGATGCCCCCCAGAAATCACGATGGAACCTCGCGCATTCTTCAATGTGGCGCCAAGTTAGGGCTTGCAATCTGGAATATCGTATACCAATGTTCGGCCCGCGCCTGCGACGATAAGCCACAATATTTGCGACATCAGGTCATCTTGCGATCCTGCGTCGCAGCCAATCAGGCGCCTTGGGAGGTTCTTGATGATTTCCAGCCCGGATGGCGCCGTCACGGCCGCGCCACTTCGCACCGGTTTCCGTTGGCTCCAGCTCGTGATGGGCATCGTCTGCATGGCGATGATCGCCAATCTGCAATACGGCTGGACGTTGTTCGTCGATCCGATCGATGCGGCCCACCATTGGGGGCGCGCCGCGATCCAGCTCGCGTTCACCATCTTCGTCGTCACCGAGACCTGGCTGGTGCCAGTCGAAGCCTGGTTCGTCGACAAATACGGTCCACGCATTGTCGTCATGTTCGGCGGCGCGATGATCGCGCTCTCGTGGATCCTCAACTCCTACGCCGATAGCCTTACCCTGCTCTATGCCGCCGCGATCATCGGCGGCATGGGCGCGGGCGCGGTGTACGGCACCTGTGTCGGCAACGCACTGAAATGGTTTCCCGACCGCCGCGGGCTCGCAGCCGGCGCGACCGCCGCCGGCTTCGGCGCCGGCGCCGCGCTTACCGTCGTGCCAATCGCGAGCATGATCGTCTCGAGCGGTTATCAGCACGCCTTCCTCACCTTCGGCATCGGCCAGGGTCTGATCGTGTTCGTGCTCGCCTTCTTCATCCAACCGCCGCGGATCTCGATTCCGCCAAAGAAGAAGCAGCTCAATCTGCCGCAGACCAAGATCGACTTCACCCCGCCGCAGGTGCTGCGGACCCCTGTTTTCTGGGTGATGTATCTCGTCTTCGTGATGGTCGCCTCCGGCGGCCTGATGACCGCGGCGCAGATCGCCCCGATCGCGCACGACTTCAAGATCGCCGACACGCCGGTCACGCTCGCCGGCTTCCAGATGGCGGCCTTGACTTTCGCGATTTCGCTCGACCGCATCTTCGACGGTTTCGGACGTCCCTTCTTCGGCTGGGTCTCCGATACGATCGGCCGTGAGCCCACCATGTTCATCGCCTTCGGCACCGCTGCTTTGATGCTGCTGGCGCTGTCGGCCTATGGCCATGTGCCCGTCGTGTTCGTGCTCGCCACCGCGGTCTATTTCGGCGTGTTCGGCGAGATCTACTCGCTGTTCCCTGCGACCTGCGGCGACACCTTCGGCGCGAAATTCGCGACCACCAACAACGGCATGCTGTACACCGCCAAGGGCACGGCATCCCTGCTCGTCCCGCTCGCGAGCGTGATCTCGACTGCCTATGGCTGGAAGGCCGTGTTCGTGGTGGCAGTGGCGCTGAATGCGACGGCGGCGCTGATGGCGCTGTTCGTGATCAAGCCGCTGCGTCGCTCCTTCATCCTCGGCAAGGAAGCCGAGAGCATTGAGGCCGCGACCGGCAATGCCAAGACCGAGACGGCATAAGCCACCATACGGCTTAGAGGCTGGAAAAGGGCGCAGCGATGCGCCCCTTTCTTTTTGGCGCCCTACAAACGTCAGCACTACTGCCGCAAGATTTTTCGGATCAGCCAAATCCAGCGCTTGACGATTGGCATTATGTATACCACACTTCACCTGGTCATTCACCCAGGGAGGTTGCAATGCTGGTCGGAGACATTCTGCGCAAGAAGACGCCGCGCGTTGTCACGGTGCGAATGAACGAAACGGTGGGTATCGCCGCCAAGCTGATGCGCGCCAACAATATCAGCGCACTGGTTGTGAAGGACGTGGTCCGCTCGGAAGGCAATACTGCGGTCGGCATGTTCACTGAGCGCGACGTGGTGCGCGCAGTCGCCGATCACGGCGCCAATGCTATCAACGTCAAGGTCTCGCAGCTGGTCTCGGTGCAGCAGCTCGTGTCCTGCACCTCCTCGGACACGATCGAGCACGTCCGCCATTTGATGAACCGGAATCACATCCGCCATCTGCCCGTCATCGACGACTACAGCCTCGTCTCGGTCATCAGCATGCGCGACATCGCCGCTGCCGTGGACGAGGCCACCAACTCTACGCCGCAAGCAGCCTAGAGCCCTCCACACACCCCCTGCGACTGCCGGCCCCGGCTCGGACCCTTCCGAGCCGGACCGGATCTTTCGTGCCAAATTCCGGCTTTCTGCTCCTCGCGAGGACTTCATGAAAATCTGCATCTACGGCGCCGGCGCGATCGGCGGTTATCTCGGGGTTCAGCTCGCGCGCGCGGGCGCCGACGTCAGCCTGGTCGCACGCGGCGCACACCTTGCCGCGATGCGCGAGCGCGGCCTGACGCTGCTCGCGGGCGAGGAGCAGCACACCGTGCATCCGCGCTGCACCGACGATCCCGCCGAGCTCGGCGTGCAGGACTACATCATCATCACGCTGAAGGCGCATTCGATCACCGGTGTGATCGAAAAGATGCAGCCGCTGCTCGGGCCTCACACCCGCATCGTCACCGCCGTCAACGGCATCCCTTACTGGTATTTCTACAAGCACGGCGGCCAATACGAGAACTCGACGCTAGAGAGCATCGATCCCGGCGGCCGGCAGTGGCGCGAGATCGGCGCCGAGCGCGCCATCGGCTGCATCGTCTATCCCGCCACCGAGATCGAGGCGCCCGGCGTGATCCGCCACATCTACGGCAACAATTTCCCGCTCGGCGAGCCCTCCGGCGAGATCACGCCGGACGTGCAGCGCCTCTCCGATCTCTTCGTCGCGGCCGGGCTGAAGGCGCCGGTGCTCGACCGCATCCGCGACGAGATCTGGCTCAAACTGTGGGGCAATGTCTGCTTCAATCCGATCAGCGCCCTGACCCATGCAACGCTCGACGTGATCTGCACCGATCCGGCGACGCGTGCATTGTCGCGCGCGATCATGGTGGAGACGCAAGCCATCGCCGAGACGTTCGGCGTCACGTTCCGCGTCGACGTCGAGCGCCGCATCGAGGGCGCCCGCAAGGTCGGCGCGCACAAGACCTCGATGCTCCAGGATCTGGAGCGCGGCCGCCCGATGGAGATCGACCCGCTCGTCACCGTGGTGCAGGAGATGGGCCGCCTCACCGGGGTTGCCACGCCCGTGCTCGATTCGGTGCTGGCGATGGTGACCCAGCGCGCGCGCATCGCCGGCCTCTATGACGGCGTCTCGGCACCATCAGATCCGCGCGCACTGGCGGTGGCGTGATGGTGGGCGAGATGAAACGCTGGCTGCGCTTCCGCCATGGCGGCACGACCGGCTTCGGCACGCTGACGCCATCAGGCATCAGCGTGCATGAGGGCGAGATGTTCGGCCGCAACGCCAGCACCGGCAAGATGCTGGCGCTGTCGGATGTGGAGCTGCTCGCGCCCTGCGCGCCCAGCAAGATCGTCGCGCTCTGGAATAATTTCCATGCGCTCGCGGCCAAGCTCAACCAGCCCGAGCCGCCGGAGCCGCTGTATCTCCTGAAAGCCACCACCAGCATCACGACGCCTGGCGCCGTGATCCGCCGCCCGTCTTACTACGACGGCAAGACCACCTATGAGGGCGAGCTCGGCATCGTGATCGGCAGGATATGCGCCCGCGTCTCCCCTGGCGAAGCGGACAGCTTCATCTTCGGCTACACCTGCGTCAACGACATCACCGCCAACGACATCCTGACCAGCGATTCCACTTTCCCGCAATGGGCTCGCGCCAAGGGCATCGACGATTACGGCCCGTTCGGGCCCGTCATCGCCACCGGCCTTGATCCGGCCAAGCTCACGGTCCGCACTATCCTCAACGGCGCGGAGCGGCAGAACTATCCGATCTCCGACATGATCTTCAGCGCTCAGCAACTGGTGAGCAGGATCTCCCACGACATGACCCTGCTGCCCGGCGACCTCATTGCCGTCGGCACTTCGGTCGGCGTCGGCGTGATGAAGGAGCCGGTGAACACCGTGACTGTCGCGATCGACGGCATCGGCGAGCTAACGAACGAGTTTCGGCTGTAGCTGCCGGCGCGGCGCCGCAGCCCGGATGAGCGCAGCGACAGCCCAATCCTCGGCCGTCACACACCCCGAAAACATCCGTACACATCACATCTGCGTACGCCCGACATATGCCGTCAACATGTCCCGCGCGTGCCGCAACTTGGACGCATTCGGCCGCCCTTCTGTGAGGCGTGTCTGGGGGCACGGCGCCGCCGTGTTTGGACTAACCTTCTAGGGGTATGACTGTGAAGAAGATTGTATTTGCTCTCGGTGCCACGCTTGCTCTGGTCACGGCTGCGAACGCTGCGGATCTGCCGCGCCGCCAGCCCGTGCCGGCCTATCCGGCTGAGCAGGCTCCGATCGGCAAGATGCCGATCGGCAAGAGCCCGGTTGGAAAGGCCCCGATCGGCAAGGCGCCCGGCCCGGTCGCAGCGCGCTACTGACACGCAACACGAAGCTGCGTAAGCGGGCGAGAGTCGAGGGGCACAGCGTGACGTACAAATCTGGTCGATCGGGATCCTGCATCCTCGCGGGCTTCGCGCTCGCGGCCATGATCGCATGCACGATGCCCTCGGCCTCGGCCCATGAAGCGAACAAGCGCGTTGCCGATGCGAACGCGCTTGCTACGACCGACACCACATCGCGACCGGCCCCGCAAGCGACGCGGCGTCCCGTCGCGCGTGCGGAGAAAGGTCCGTACTACGTCGACTTCCGGGCGAGAACCGCCGCGAGCTGGGGCCACGCCTTCGTCTGGTACGGCAAGACCAGCGAACGCGCGGTCGAGGTCGCGGGCCTCACACCCGCCGGCGACACGCTTGCTTACGTGCTCGGCCACATCACCTTTGTGCCCTCCGAGACCGGCGCCAGCTACGGCGATCTCGATCCGGAATATCTGACCGCGAGCTATCGCGTGTACCTGAACGAGGCTGACGCCAAGCGCGTATTCGCCTACATCAAGAAATTGCAGGCGAGTTCGCCCGTGTGGAACGCCGAGACCACTAACTGCACCGGCTTCATCGGCGACATCGCCGAGTTCATGGGATTGCAAGTCCCCAACCGCTGGCAGCGCCCGGAAAACTTCGTCAACCGCCTCAAAGAAATGAACGGCGGCCGCCAGATGGTGCGGCTGTCGGCGGACTAGCTCTTCGCCCCGTCCGGCAGCGGCGACCCAATTATCCGCCCTACGGAATCCCCTCACCTGTCGCATGATCGCCCCGCCTGCACCGCACGGCGCGACAATAGACATTTCCCGGTCCGGGCGGCATCCTCCCCTCCATCAAGCGAGACCAGAGCGCCACACCGACGGGGGAAACATCATGTTGCAGACACGGTTCACTAAGCTCGTCGGCGTCGAGCACCCGATCGTCCAGGGCGGCATGCAATGGGTCGGGCGCGCCGAGCTCGTTGCCGCGGTCGCCAACGCCGGCGCGCTCGGCTTCATCACGGCGCTGACCCAACCAACGCCGGAAGACTTGACCAAGGAGATCGCGCGTTGCCGCGACCTCACCGACAAGCCCTTTGGCGTCAACCTCACCATCCTGCCCGCGATCAAGCCGCCGCCTTATGCCGAATACCGTGCCGCCATCATCGACAGCGGCATCAAGGTGGTCGAGACCGCCGGCAACAAGCCGCAGGAGCATGTCGACGAATTCAAGAAGCACCGCGTCAAGGTCGTGCACAAATGCACCAGCGTCCGTCACGCGCTCTCGGCCGAACGCATGGGCGTCGATGCCCTCTCGATCGACGGCTTCGAATGCGCCGGCCACCCGGGCGAGGACGACACTCCCGGCCTGATCCTGATTCCGGCCGCCGCGAACAAGATCAAGATTCCGATGATCGCCTCCGGCGGCTTTGCCGATGCGCGCGGCCTCGTTGCCGCGCTGGCGTTAGGCGCCGACGGCATCAACATGGGCACCCGCTTCATGGCCACCAAGGAGAGCCCGATCCACCAGCTCATCAAGGAGAAGATCGTCGCCAATGACGAGCGCGAGACCGAGCTGATCTTCCGCACCATGCGCAACACCTCGCGCGTGGCCAAGAACGCGATCTCGACCAAGGTCGTCGCCATGGAAAAGGAAGGTGCCAAGTTCGAGGACATCCGCGAACTCGTCGCCGGTGCCCGCGGCAAGATGGTCTACGCGACGGGTAATTCCGACGAGGGCATCTGGTCGGCCGGCCAGGTGCAGGGCCTGATCCATGACATCCCGAGCTGCGCCGAGCTGGTCTCCCGCATCGTGCGGGAGGCGGAAGCCATCATCCGCAGCCGGCTGGGGGGCATGATCGTTCAGCGGCAACACGAAGCGGCGGAATAATCACTGTAAGAAGCGAGTGTAAGACATGAAGGCTTACGTCTACGGTCTTGACGGCGCTACGATTTCCGACGTCGCTCAACCAAAGCCCAAGGGCACGCAGGTGCTGGTCCGCGTCCGCGCCTGTGCCCTGAACCGCGCCGATACCGGCATGCGCAAGGGTCATGCCCACGGCGCAGCCGGCGGCGTCGGCACCGTGCTCGGCATGGAATGGGCTGGCGAAGTCGCCGAGCTCGGGCCGGACGCGAAGGGCGTCAAGATCGGCGACCGCATCATGGGGTCGGGCAGTGCCGCATTTGCCGAATATACGCTGGCCGATCACGGCCGGCTGTTCCACGCGCCCTCGAACATGAATTTCGAGGAGGCGGCCACCCTCCCCGTCGCGCTCGCGACCATGCACAATGCCGTCGTCACCGTCGGCGGCGTGCAAGCGGGCCAGAGCGTGCTGATTCAGGGCGCGAGCTCCGGCGTCGGTCTGATGGCGCTGCAGATCGCCAGGCTCAAGGGCGCCAAGCTCGTAATCGGCTCGTCGACCGACGCCACTCGCCGCGGCCGGCTGAAGGAATACGGCGCCGATCTGGCCGTCGATAGCTCCGATCCGAAATGGGTCGACGAGGTCCTGAAAGCGACCGGCGGCGAAGGCGTCGATCTCATCGTCGACCAGGTCTCGGGCAAGGTCGCGAACCAGAATCTTGCCGCGACGAAGGTGAAGGGCCGCATCGTCAATGTCGGCCGGCTCGGCGGCACCCATGCCGACTTCAACTTCGACCTGCACGCCGCGCGCCGCATCGACTATGTCGGCGTCACCTTCCGCACCCGCACCATCGAGGAGGTCCGCGAGATCTTCGAGGAGGTGCGCAAGGACATCTGGGGCGCGGTCGAGTCGCGAAAACTGCAACTGCCGATCGACAAGGTGTTCACATTCGACGACATCGATCAGGCGTTCGCGCACATGGAGGCGAACAAGCATCTCGGGAAGATCGTCGTGACGGTGCCTTAACCGTCATTCCGGAGCGCTTGAAGAACCGAACCTGAAATCTCGAGATTCGGGTCTGGTCACCATCCCGGAATGACATCGCCGTCGCTCCTGCAAGTCACTTGCGACTACGGCTGTGGATCGTCGCTTGATGTTCACCCACGCCCTGCTAAATCCCCGCCATGATCTCCCAGCACAACAAGACCTCGGTCGCCGCGATCTCGATCTTCGCCAGCGGCGGCATGGCGGCGGCCAAATTCGTGGTCGGAATTGCGATCGGCTCGCTGGCGCTGATCTCCGAGGCCCTGCATTCCTCGATCGACCTGGTCGCGACCATCATCACCTGGGCGGTGGTGCGGGTGTCCGACAAGCCGGCCGACGAGGAGCACCATTATGGCCATGGCAAGCTCGAGAGCGTCTCGGCGCTGGGCGTCACCGCCCTGCTCTACGTGCTCGCCGGCGGCATCCTGGTCGAGGCCTATAGCCGGCTGCGGGAGGGAACCCCGCCGCCGACCATTTCGGCCGTGCCCTTTGTCGTGCTGGTGATCGACATCGCCGTCAATCTCTGGCGCGCCCGCGCGCTGCACCGCGCTGCGCGGGAGACCAGGAGCCAAGCGCTTGCCGCGGACGCACTGCATTTCGCCTCCGACGTGATGGGCTCATCTGCCGTGATCGTGGGTTTGATCCTCGCCGGACTCGGTTTCTGGTGGGGTGACGCGGCCGCGGCCGCCGCCGTCGCCGTGATGATCGCGGCTCTCGGCCTGCGCATGGCGGGCTCGACCGTGCAGACGCTGGTCGATCGCGCGCCGGAGGGCGCCCATGAGCAGGCCACGGCCGCGATCCGCAGCGTGCCCGGCGTGATCGACGTCGAGCGGCTGCGCGTGCGCATGGTCGGTGCAACCTATTTCATCGATACCATCGCAAAGGTGCCGCGGACCTATCCGATCGACCGCGTCGAGGACATCAAGCGCAATGCGCAAGCCGCCGTCAGCAGAGCGTTCGGCGACGCCGACCTCACCTTCACGGCTGTCCCCGTCGCGCGCAACAACGAGACCGTACGCGACCGCATCATGGTGATCGCGCGCAATTCCGGCCTCGCCATCCACCACGTCACGGTGCACGACCTCGGCGCCAAGCTGATCGTCGGCATCGACCTCGAGGTCGATGGCGAAATGCAGCTCGAGGCCGCCCACGATGTCGCCAACACGCTGGAGCGCAGCATCCAGGAGGAATTCGGCGAGGACGTCGAGGTCGACGTCCATATCGAGCCGCTGGAACCGGAACTGCCGTTCGGCGTCGACGCCCCCGCGGAGCGCGTGCAGGCCATTGCCGCCGCGTTGACCGAGCTTGCTGGCGAGGGCGAGATCCACGACATCCACAATGTGCGCGTCCGCAACACTGAGGCCGGCGAGATCGTCAACTTTCACTGCCGCGCCACTCCGTCGATGAGCGTGATCAAGGTGCACGAGCATGTCGACGCAATCGAGCGCGCATTGCGGCGCGCCTTCCCGAGCGTGAAGCGCGTGATCAGCCACGCCGAGCCCCCGCGTGCGTGACACACGTGCGAAGAGTCACACGTTCTCGTTTCGGACCCGTCGCGCACGTCACTTTACGGACAAGCGATGCGCAAACTGCGCGTTGGATAAGAATAATTTCGCGTTAAGGATTCGTTGACTCTCGACAGCCCGCGAAAACTGGATTCAAATCGGTGTGATTCGAAAGCGACGTGGGGCCGCTTTCGACACTCGTCGTAAGCAGGTTTTCAGGGGGCCGAAGGCATGGCGCGTGCAGACGCCGCGAACGCATGCGTTCAATCCGATTCGATCAAGGGATTGGCGCAATCGATCGCGAAACCTGCCTATCACCGGCTGCTGATCGCGGAGCCGGCGCTGCGCCGCGCCGTGCCGACGCTCATCATCGCCTTCCTGATCACGATCTGCCTCGGCGCGTTCGTGCAGGTCGTCGACCAGACGCGCCAGAAGCGGCTGGTGATCCGGCACGACATCTCGGCGCTCGCCGATTTGCTCGCCGAACGCATCGACCGCCTCACTTCCGTGCGACAGGAGCGGCTCAAGAACATCGAGAGCCTGCCGACGCTGCTGCCTGATCTCATTCCGTCCTGGGGCACGGCCTTGGGCCGCCACATCATTGTCGCCTCGACCGGCATCGACCGCCGCATCCTCGCCCGCGTACCGGTCGACAGCGACCCTTCCGGCAACGACCGCCTGCTCGACGCGATCACGACGGCGCAACTGCTCGCGGCGCCCCCGCGCGACGGCAACGTCGCCGACATGACGCTGCCGAACGGCAACGCCGCGATGGCGACCTCGCGCCAGATCAAGTCGCTGCCCGGCTTCGTCACGGTGATCCAGGAACGCGACGAGCCGATTTGGGGCTCGGATGCCGCGCTCTCGGTGACGCTGTCGGCGACCACCGGCTTCGTCGTCCTGATCCTGGGCTTTGCCTTTCACTGGCAGTCGACCCGCGCCCGCGAAGGCGACCTCATCAACGACGCCGTGCGCGGCCGCATCGACACCGCGCTCAATCGCGGCCGCTGCGGACTGTGGGACTGGGATCTGTCGCGCGGCCGGATCTTCTGGTCGCAGTCAATGTTCTCGATGCTCGGCCTCGACGGCCGCAACGAGCTCCTCACCTTCGGCGAGGTCAACGCGCTGGTGAAGTCCGACGATATTGATCTGTTCGAGATCGCCGATCAGCTCATCTCCGAGAAGATCGATCACATCGACCAGACCTTCCGCATGCAGCACGTCGACGGTCACTGGATCTGGCTCCGCGTCCGCTGCGAGAAGACGCGCGGGGCCACCGATTCCAGCGTGCACTTGATCGGGATCGCGGTCGACATCACCGAGCAGAAGAGCCTCGCCGAGAGAACGGTGGAAGCCGACCTTCGCCTGCGCGACGCGATCGAGACCATTCCGGAAGCCTTCGTGCTGTGGGACGCGAGCGATCGCCTCGTGCTCTGCAACTCGCACTTCCAGCGCCTGCACAAGCTGCCCGACACCGCCGTGATCCCCGGCACCTCCTACGAGACCGTGCTCGAAGTCGGCCGCATGCCGGAGGTGCGCACCCGCCATAACGAGACCGCGAGCCAGGGCCCGGGCGCGCGCACCTTCGAGGCACAACTCGACGACGGCAGCTGGCTGCACATCAGCGAGCGGCGCACCAAAGACGGCGGCTACGTCTCGGTCGGCACCGACATCACCCGCATCAAGGAGCACGAGCAGAAGCTGGTCGACAACGATTTGCGCCTGCGCGCCACCGTCATCGACCTCAAGCGCTCGCAGGCCGCGCTCGAACGCCAAGCGATCGAGCTCGCCGACCTGGCCGAAAAGTACCAGCGCGAGAAGACTCGCGCCGAGGAAGCCAACCAGACCAAGTCGAAATTCCTCGCCAATATGAGCCACGAGCTGCGCACGCCGCTCAACGCGATCATCGGCTTCTCCGAGATCATGGGCTCGGGCATGTTCGGCGACCTCGGTTCGGAGAAGTACCAGGAATACTGCCAGGACATCCTGACCAGCGGCCACTATTTGCTCGAGGTCATCAACGACATCCTCGACATGTCCAAGATCGAGGCCGGCCGCATGAAGCTCGACATGGAAGAGCTGGACCTGTCGCGGACGCTGGCGGAATCCCTGCGCGTCGTCACTGGCCGGGCACAGGACAAGCACCTGACGCTCGATGCCGACATCGCCAAATCCATCTCCGTCGTCGCCGACCGCCGCGCCACCAAGCAGATCATCGTCAACCTGTTGTCCAACGCGGTGAAGTTCACGCCCGACGGCGGACGCGTCGTGGTGCGCAGCCGGCAGCTCGACGACCGGATCGTGCTGATGATCGCCGACACCGGCATCGGGATCGCGCCGCATTCGCTGGCGCGGCTCGGCCGCCCCTTCGAGCAGGTCGAGAGCCAGCTCACCAAGACCTATCACGGCTCGGGACTGGGCCTCGCGATCGCCCGCTCGCTGGCGCAGCTCCACGGCGGTTCGATGCGGCTGCGTTCCAAAATCGATGTCGGCACGGTGGTGCGCGTGACGCTGCCGCGCGACGCCGTCAAGGCGGCGTCCGGGATATCGGCTGCAGCGTAAAGCCCTCAAGCATGATGGAGCCCGGTTCGGTCGGCGTTCGGAATCACCTCTCCCCGACGGGGAGAGGTCCGGGTGAGGGGCCGCGGCATCCAGTGAGACCAGATCCCCTCACCCGGACCGCATCTTCGATGCGATCCGACCTCTCCCTACGGGAGAGGTGATCTGGGCTCTCGCCTCGGTTCAAGCGAAGCACATTCCGCTTTAAGATTGCAGCGTCGGTGCGACCTCGCGCGCGACATTGACCAGCGCCGCGATTAGCGGCGTCATCGGATCGCGCTGCGGGATCACGAGGCCAATGCTGTAATTGACTTCGGGGTCGGCGATCGGGATCGAACGCACCGTGTCGGACAGGCCGAGCGTCTCGGCGAGCTTGGCCGGCATCACGCTCGCCCAGCGCCCGGTCTTGACGTGCGTGAACAGCACCAGCAGCGAGTTCGAGGTCAGCGTCGGTGTCGCCTCGGCACCGACCGAGCGCAGCGCGCGATCGATGATGCGGCGGTTCTGCATGTCGGGCGTGAGCAGGCACAGCGGCACCTGCCCGACCTCGGTCCAGGTCACCGTCTCGCGATCACCGAACATCGCATCGGGGGCAGTCAGGAGCCGGTAGCTCTCGTTGTAGAGCGGAATGGTACGCACCTTGCCGATCGGCTCGTTCTCGATATAGGTCAGCCCCGCATCCACCTCGAGATTTTCCAGCAGCCCCAGCACCTCGGACGAGGTGGTGGACTGGATGCGGAAGCGCACCTCGGGATGCCTGGCGCGGAACGGCGTCGTCAGCGCGGCGACCATGCCGAGCACGGTCGGGATCGCCGCGATGCGGATCTCGCCGGAGAGCTGATGCTTCAGCCCGTTGATCTCGTCGCGCATGGCGCGGGCATCGCCCACGATCCGCCGCGCCCAGTCCAGCGCCCGCTCGCCTTCCGGCGTAAAGCCCTGGAAGCGCGACCCGCGCTGGACCAGCATCACGCCGAGGATTTCCTCGAGCTGCTTGAGCCCGGTCGACATCGTCGGCTGCGTCACGCCGCAGACCTCCGCCGCGCGTCCGAAATGCCGCTCCTTCGCCAGCGCCAGCAATAGTTCAAGCTTGTCGATCAACCGGTCGTCCCCTCGAATTCTGTCGTGGCATGCAAGCTAGCACGCTCGCCCCCTTGCAACACGCAAAAACCGCCGAGCGGAATGCCCATAATTGCATTTTCGGATCGACCGATCGCCGGTGCCAATCGATCCGAATTCGCAATCGCAGCACGGGACAGCTTTATTGATCTTCGAGCGATTCCAAATAGTTTGCGATCAGAAACGCTCAAGTTGAGAACGAAGAATGACAGCGGTTTACGAGCCTTGCTACGAGCCTTGGGACGAGACGCGCGGCGCCGAGATCATCGCCGAACACGCTCGGCAGGAAGGCGCGACGCTCGTCATCCTGCATGCTCTTCAGGAGGCGTTCGGCTATGTGCCGGAGGCCGCCATTCCGATGGTGGCTCAGGCGCTGAATCTGTCACGCGCCGAAGTGCACGGCGTATTCACGTTCTATCATGATTTCCGGCACAAGCCGGCCGGCCGCCATGTGCTGAAGCTCTGCCGCGCCGAGGCCTGCCAGGCTGCGGGCGGCGATGCGCTCGCTGCGCGCGCCGAGGCGAAGCTCGGCGTGTCGCTCGGCAGCACCACCGCCGACGATCGCGTCACGCTGGAGCCGATCTACTGCCTCGGCCTGTGCGCGACTGCGCCGTCCGCGATGCTCGACGGGCGCCTGATCGGACGGCTCGATCAGAAGCGCCTCGATGCGCTGGTTGCGGAGGCGCAGCGATGAGCATGCGTCTATACGTCTCACGTGATGCCGGCGCGGTGGCCGTCGGCGCCGACGAGGTCGCGCTGGCGCTTGAGCAAGCCGCCGCCAGGCGGGGCGTTGCAATCGACATCGTTAGGACCGGCTCGCGCGGCCTGTACTGGCTGGAGCCGCTGGTCGAGGTGGCGACACCGCAGGGCCGCATCGCGTTCGGCCCCGTCACCGAAACCGACGTGCCCTCCCTGTTCGATGCGCTCGCCAGCAACACGCCGCATTTTCTACGGCTGGGGGCGATCGACGAGCTCCCCTGGCTGAAGCGCCAGACCCGCCTCACCTTCGCCCGCTGCGGCGTGATCGATCCGCGCTCGCTCGACGACTACCGCGCCCATGGCGGCTACAGGGGCCTGGAGCGCGCGCTCTCGCTCGGCACGGATGCGATCCTGAGCGAGGTCACCGCGTCCGGCCTGCGCGGCCGTGGCGGCGCGGGGTTTCCGACCGGCATCAAATGGAAGACGGTCGCGCAGGCCAAGGCCGACCGCAAATTCATCGTCTGCAACGCCGACGAGGGCGACAGCGGCACCTTCGCCGACCGCATGATCATGGAAGGTGATCCCTTCCTGGTGATCGAAGGCATGACGATTGCTGGCCTCACCGTCGGCGCGGCCAAAGGTTACATCTACATCCGCAGCGAATATCCGCACGCGGTCGAGGCGATGAACGCTGCCATTACGGCGGCGAAGCGCAGCGGCTATCTCGACAGCTATATCGGCGGCTCGAAGCAAGCCTTCGATCTCGAGGTGCGCGTCGGCGCCGGCGCCTATGTCTGCGGCGAGGAGACCTCACTGCTGGAGAGCCTCGAAGGCCGCCGCGGCCTCGTGCGCGCCAAGCCGCCTCTGCCGGCGCATCACGGCCTGTTCGGCAAGCCGACCGTCATCAACAACGTGCTGTCGTTCGCGGCCATCCCCTTCATCCTCGCTGAGGGTGCCAAGGCCTATGCGGATTTCGGCATGGGGCGTTCGCGCGGCACGATGCCGATCCAGCTCGCCGGCAACATCCGCCATGGCGGGCTGTTCGAGACCGCGTTTGGCGTGACGCTCGGCGAGCTCGTCGACGACGTCGGCGGCGGCACGTTCACCGGCCGTCCCGTTCGCGCGGTCCAGGTCGGCGGCCCGCTTGGCGCCTATTTTCCCCGCGCCCTGTTCGACACGCCGTTCGACTATGAGGCCTTCGCCGCGCGCGACGGCCTGATCGGCCATGGCGGCATCGTCGTGTTCGACGACAGCGTCGACATGCGCAGGCAGGCGCGCTTTGCCATGGAGTTCTGCGCGGTCGAATCCTGCGGCAAGTGCACGCCGTGCCGGATCGGCTCGACCCGGGGCGTCGAGACCATCGAGAAGATCATGCGGGGCGAGCGCGTCAGCGAGAACATCACGCTCGTCGAAGACCTCTGCAACACCATGAAATTCGGCTCGCTCTGCGCGCTCGGCGGCTTCACGCCCTATCCCGTGCTCAGCGCATTGAAGCACTTCCGGGAGGATTTCCTTCCGGCGCCGACCACGCTTCAGGCCGCGGAATAGGAGAACGACCATGTCTCTGATCGAAGAAATCGACTTCGGCACGCCGGCTTCCAAATCGGAAACGATGGTGACGCTGACCATCGACGGCAAGCAGATTTCGGTGCCCGAGGGCACCTCGATCATGCGCGCGGCGATGGAAGCCGGCCATCAGATTCCAAAGCTCTGCGCCACCGACATGGTCGACGCGTTCGGCTCCTGCCGGCTCTGCCTGGTCGATATCGAGGGGCGCGCCGGCACGCCGGCCTCCTGCACCACGCCCGCGACGAACGGCCTCGTCGTGCGGACCCAGACCGAGCGGCTGAAGCAGCTTCGCAAGGGCGTGATGGAGCTCTACATCTCCGACCATCCGCTCGACTGCCTCACCTGCGGCGCCAATGGCGATTGCGAATTGCAGGACATGGCCGGCGCCGTGGGCTTGCGCGACGTGCGCTACGGCTATGAGGGCGAGAATCATGTCTTTGCGAAGACGGATGGCTGCAGCAACGACAAATGGATGCCGAAGGACGAGTCCAACCCGTACTTCACCTACGATCCTTCCAAGTGCATCGTCTGCTCGCGTTGCGTCCGCGCCTGCGAGGAGGTGCAAGGAACCTTCGCGCTGACCATCTCCGGCCGCGGCTTCGACAGCCGTGTCTCCCCCGGCATGAACGAGAGCTTCCTCGGCTCCGAATGCGTCTCCTGCGGCGCCTGCGTCCAGGCCTGCCCGACCGCGACGCTGACGGAAAAATCCGTGATCGAGATCGGTCAGCCCGAGCACTCCGTCGTCACCACCTGCGCCTATTGCGGCGTCGGCTGCGCCTTCAAGGCCGAGATGCGCGGCGAAGAAGTGGTGCGCATGGTGCCCTACAAGGACGGCAAGGCCAATCGCGGCCATTCCTGCGTCAAGGGCCGCTTCGCCTGGGGCTACACCAACCACAAGGAACGCATCCTTAAACCCATGATCCGCGAGCGGATCGAGGATCCCTGGCGCGAGGTGTCGTGGAACGAGGCGTTCTCGTTTGCCGCCGCCAGGATGCGGAGCATTCAGAAGAAATACGGCCGCGACGCCATCGGCGGCATCACCTCGTCCCGCTGCACCAATGAAGAAACCTATCTGGTGCAGAAGCTGATCCGCGCCGGCTTCGGCAACAACAATGTCGACACCTGCGCCCGCGTCTGCCATTCGCCGACCGGCTACGGTCTCGCCACCACCTTCGGCACCTCTGCCGGCACGCAAGACTTCGACTCGGTGGAGGACACCGATGTCGTGCTCATCATCGGCGCCAATCCTGCCTCGGCGCACCCGGTATTCGCCTCGCGACTGAAGAAGCGGCTGCGCCAGGGTGCCAAGCTGATCGTGATCGATCCGCGCCGCACCGAGATGGTGGAATCGCCGCACGTGAAGGCGCTCCACTTGCCCCTGATGCCCGGCACCAACGTCGCTGTGATGACGGCGCTGGCGCATGTCATCGTCACCGAAGGGCTCGTCAACGAAGCCTTCGTGCGCGAGCGCTGCGACTGGAGCGAGTTCGAGGAATGGGCCGCCTTCGTCGCCCAGCCCAAGAACAGCCCGGAAGCCACCGCCATCCTCACCGGTGTCGATCCCAGGGCGCTGCGCGAAGCGGCCCGCATCTACGCGACCGGCGGCAACGGCGCCATCTATTACGGCCTCGGC
This sequence comes from Bradyrhizobium sp. 164, assembly GCF_023073715.1. Taxonomy (GTDB): domain Bacteria; phylum Pseudomonadota; class Alphaproteobacteria; order Rhizobiales; family Xanthobacteraceae; genus Bradyrhizobium. The sequence goes on along the minus strand of NZ_JADPKA010000026.1, from coordinate 46,393 downwards.
GTCACCGAGCACAGCCAGGGCTCGACCACCGTGATCGCGATCGCCAACCTCGCGATGGCGACCGGCAATATCGGCCGTCCCGGCGTCGGCGTGAACCCGCTGCGTGGCCAGAACAACGTGCAAGGCTCTTGCGACATGGGCTCGTTCCCGCACGAGCTGCCCGGCTACCGCCATATCTCGAGCGACGCGGTGCGCGACCAGTTCGAGGCGCTGTGGAACGTCAAGCTCAACCCGGAGCCTGGCCTTCGCATTCCCAACATGTTCGATGCCGCGGTCGAAGGCACGTTCATGGGGATCTACGTGCAGGGCGAGGACATCCTCCAGTCCGATCCCAATACCTCGCACGTGGTGGCGGCGCTGTCGGCGATGGAATGCGTCATCGTCCACGATCTCTTCCTCAACGAGACGGCAAACTACGCCCACGTCTTCCTGCCCGGATCGAGCTTCCTCGAGAAGGACGGCACCTTCACAAATGCCGAGCGCCGCATCCAGCGCGTGCGCAAGGTGATGACGCCGAAGAACGGTCTTGCCGACTGGGAGGTCACCATCGGCCTCGCCAAGGCCATGGGCTTCGAGATGAACTACAGCCATCCCTCCGAGATCATGGACGAGATCGCGGCGCTGACGCCGACCTTTGCCGGCGTCTCCTACGCCAAGTTAGATGAGCTCGGCTCGGTGCAGTGGCCCTGCAACGAGAGGGCGCCGGAGGGCACGCCGGTGATGCATATCGACGGCTTCGTCCGGGGCAAGGGCAAATTCGTCGTCACCGAGTATGTCGCGACCGACGAGCGCACCGGCCCGCGCTATCCCCTGCTGCTCACGACAGGGCGCATCCTCAGCCAGTACAATGTCGGCGCTCAGACCCGGCGCACCGACAACGTGGTCTGGCACGCCGAGGATCGGCTCGAGATTCATCCGCACGATGCCGAGCAGCGCGGCGTTCGCGACGGCGACTGGGTGCGGCTGAAGAGCCGCGCCGGCGAGACCACACTACGCGCCGAGATCACCGATCGCGTCGCGCCCGGCGTCGTCTACACCACCTTCCATCATCCGGACACGCAGGCCAACGTGATCACGACCGACTATTCGGACTGGGCTACCAACTGTCCCGAATACAAGGTTACGGCGGTGCAGGTCTCGCCGTCGAACGGACCGTCCGACTGGCAGAAGGCCTATGACGCGCAGGCGCGGCAGTCCCGCCGCATCGTGCCGGCCGAGGCCGCGGAGTAATGGCATGCACGTAGCGGTCCAGGCTATCGATCGTGAAATCTGGCGCAACGGGACGGCCTCTGAAGGCGCGCGGCTGATCCCGGAGGAGACGCCGCTGGCGCTGACCTATAATGGCGGCACCTACGCCGTCATGATGGGGACGCCGCAGAACCTCGAGGACTTCGCCGTCGGCTTCACCGTGAGCGAAGGCATCGTCGGATCGGCCGACGAGATCCGATCGCTCGAAATCGTCCGCCTCGACGACGGCATCGAGCTGCGCATGTGGCTGGCGCCGAAACATGCCGCGCGCATCAACGAGCGTCGTCGCCACATCGCAGGTCCGACCGGCTGCGGCATCTGCGGCATCGAGTCCATTGCCGAGGCGGTGCGGCCGGCGGCCGTGGTGCCGCAGGGGCAGAGCTTCACGGCCGCAGAGGTCATGACGGCGATGCAGGCCATCGCGCCGCTACAATCGATCAATTTACAGACCCGGGCCGTACACGCCGCCGCGTTCTGGTCCCCTACCGGCAACATCGTCGCGCTGCGCGAGGACGTCGGCCGCCACAATGCGCTCGACAAGCTTGCCGGTGCCCTGGCACGCAGCCGCACCAATGCGCGCGGCGGCATAGTGCTGCTCACGAGCCGCGTCTCGGTGGAGATGGTGCAGAAGACAGCCGCGATCGGCGCCCCCATGATGGTTGCCGTGTCGGCGCCGACCGCGCTCGCGGTGCGCACGGCGGAAGCCGCCGGCATCACGCTGATTGCCATTGCCCGCCAAGACGGCTTCGAAGTGTTTTCGCATGGTGACCGGGTCGTCGCCCGCCATGCCAGGGAGGTTGCCGATGTCGCCTGACCGTCTGATCTACATGGCCAACCAGATCGGCACATTCTTCCAGAGTCAAGGCCACGACAGGGCCGTGCCGGGCATCGCCGAGCACATCAAGAAGTTCTGGGATCCCCGTATGAAACGCGCGATCTTCGCCCATCTCGATGCGGGCGGCGCCGACCTTGCGCCTGATGTCCGCGAGGCCCTCACCTCGCTGAAGCAGACGACGACCCTTCCAGCAGCGCCCTGAACACGCGCCGCACCTCGCTCTGCGTCTCCTTCACTCGCGCCTGCAGCGACGAGAAATCCGGCGCATCGCCGGCGCGTGCCATCACACGGAAGAGGTCGGTGCCCGCCGTCTCCGGCTTGAAGCGATCGCTGACGCAGAGCCGCAAGATCTGCGTCAGGTCGTGATAGAGCCGGGCCGCGGCACGCAATATCTCGGTTTCAGACTGCGCGAGCACGCCGAGCCTGCATGCATTTTCCAACACCTGCATGGTGCTGACGTCGAGGATCTCCGGCTTGTCGTGGGCGTGCACGAGCTGGAGATATTGCGCGATGAAATCGATGTCGACCATACCGCCGGCGGCATGTTTGAGATCCCAGCAATCGGCCTCGCCCTTCTCCTGGGCGATGGCGCGCCGCATGTCGGCAACGTCGTTGGCGGTGATGGCGGGATCGCGGCGTCGGGTCAAGACGTCGCGGATGACGCGCTCGATTCGTTCCCGGAATTCGGGCGAGGCCGACACCACGCGCGCGCGTGTCAGCGCCATGTGCTCCCAGGTCCAGGCCTCGTTCGCCTGGTAGTCCGCGAACGAAACCAGGCTCGAGGCCACGGGACCGGCGCGTCCCGACGGACGCAGCCGCATGTCGATCTCATAGAGCACGCCGTAATTGGTGCGCGTCGTGAAGGCGCTGATCAGACGCTGGGTAAAGCGGGCGAAATAGTGGGCACCTTGCAGCGATCTCGCACCATCGGAGTCCGGATTGTCGCTGTCGAAATCGTAGAGCAGGATCAGGTCGAGATCGGACGACGCCGTCATCTCGCGGCTGCCGAGCCGGCCCATCGCGATGATCGCGGTCTGCTGATCCCTAATGCGGCCATGCTGGGCGGCAAAGCGCTCGGCAACGAGGCCATGCACGGTGTGGACGATGCCCTCGGCGACGTCCGCAAAAGCGGTACTCGCCTGCTGCGCCGAGACCGTGCCGGACAGGATACGCGTACCGATCAGGAACAGGCTCTCCTGTCCGAACAGGCGCAGGCGATCGAGGAACTCTTCATAGGAGCCCGCGTCCTGCACGGTCGCAGCTAACCGTCCCGACAATTCCTGCCTGTCCGGCATGGCGCCGAAGAAGCGCGGATCGATCAGGCCGTCCATGAGCTGCGGCTGCCGCGCCAGCATCTCGCCGAGCCGGGGCGCCGCGCCTAGCACCAGCGCCACCAGTGCGACCAGATCGCGGTTCTGGCCGAGCAGCGTGATCAGCCGGCCGCCGCGCTGAAGCGCGCCGAGGAAATGATCGAACGCCACGACCGCGCGGTCCGGCTCCTCGGCATGGGCAAGACCGTCGATCAGGGCCGGCACGAATTCGACGAACGCGTTGCGCGTCGCCTCATTGCGGAACACGCGATAGTCGCCGGTGATCCAGTCGCGCACGGTCTGCGCGACGGCGGCCGGCTTCTTGAAGCCGAGCGCCGCAATGTGCTGGAGCAGGCGCGGATCGTCGGGACCGGCACTGTAGTCGAGCGCCGGCAGTTTGGCCGTCCCGGTCGGATCATCGCCCTCGAACAGTTTTTCATAGTGCCCCTGGACGATCTGGAGCTGGTGCAACAGGTCGCGCGCAAAGGCCTCCCGATCCGGGTAGCCGAAGAACCAGGCGAAGCGCTCGACCGCCTCCTTGTCCTCGGGCAGTGTATGGGTCTGCTCGTCGGCGATCATCTGGAGGCGATGCTCGACCCGGCGCAGAAATTCGTAGGCCGTGGTCAGCTCGTCGCGCGCCGCGAACGTGATCCAGTTGCTGGAGGCGAGCACGTCGAGCGCATTGAGCGTCGGCCGCACCCGCAATTCCGGATGGCGGCCGCCCGCAATCAACTGCTGCGTCTGCGCGAAGAACTCGATCTCGCGGATGCCGCCGCGCCCGACCTTGACATTATGGCCCTCGACCGCGACCTCGCTCTGACCGCGATAGGTCTGCATCTGTCGCTTCATTTCGTGCACGTCGGCAAGCGCGGCGAAGTCGAGATGCTTGCGCCAGACGAAGGGCGCGATCTCTGCCAAAAGCGCTTCACCCGCGCGGGGATCGCCGGCGCAGGCGCGCGCCTTGATCATCGCGGCGCGCTCCCAGGTGCGCCCTTCCCGCTCGTAATAGTTCAGCGCGGCATCGCGGGAGATCGCCACCTGGGTCGAGGACGGATCGGGCCGCAGCCGCAGATCGACGCGGAACACGTAACCGTCATAGGTGCGCTGCTGGAGAATGCGCGCCATGCCTTGCGTCACGCGCACGAAGAACGGCTGCGGTTCCATATCGGGCGCGAGCGTCGTCGCATCGGGATCGAAGAACACGATGAGATCGATGTCGCTTGAATAGTTCAGCTCCCCCGCGCCCATCTTGCCCATCGCGAGCACAATCAGCCCGCAGCCTTCTTCGGGCGCCTCGGGATCGGGCGGTGAGAGCTTGCCGCGTGCAGCTTCCTGCCGCAGCAAGTACTGCAGCGCCGCCTGCACCGAGAACACCGCGATATCCGTCAGCGCCGCCGTCACCCGCATCACCGGCCAGACGCCGCCGATGTCGCACAGCGCGATCAGCAGCGCCGCCTCCGCCTTCATCCGGCGAAGCAGGCGCATCACCTCGGCTTCATCCGGCGCCGCGAGCACGGCGCCCCTCGCCTCCGCCATCAGCGCCCCAAGATGCACCTCCGGATCGCATTCGAGCAACCGGATCAGGCGCAGGGGATCGGCGCGAATCAGATCGAACAGATAGGACGAGAATTGCGCGATGCCGGTCAGAATATCCCGCGCAAAGGGACGGACCAGCAGGGATTCGAGACGGGTCGATTGCACCGGCTCGAGCTCGGCCAGCCAATTTTCGAAGCGTCTTTGGTCGGTTGTGGAAGCGGCAACATAGGGAGCCTCGGCGAAGCGTGCCGCGAGGCTCTCACCATGTTTGTCCGCGTTTCCCGGCGCGGAGTGGTTCATGCCACCTTCTGTGGCACATCCGGTATTGGCGGAGCAACCCTGTCGCCGGCGCCCGCGCGCGCCGGCAGCACCAGCGTGGCAACGAGACCGGGATGGGCATCGCCTAGGCGCAACTCACCGCCATGCAATGTCGCAACGGCCGAGGCGAGGCTGAGGCCGAGGCCGGAGCCCGGCAGCGTGCGGCTGGCCTCCAGCCGCACGAATCGCTCGACGACGTGCTTGCGATCCGCTTCGGGGATCCCCGGACCACGGTCGGTGACGCTGAGCAGCACCTGGTCGCCATCGCGCCTCGCCTCGATCGTGATTTGCCTCACGTCCATGCTGACCACGGTTCCCGCGGTCTGCGCCGCCGGCTTGCCGTATTTGATCGCGTTCTCGACGAGATTGGCGAGCGCCTGGCTGATCAGTTCGCGATTGGCGTGAACCGGCGCCGGCTCGCATTTGACCTTCAGGGTCATGCCGTCATCCTCAGCCAGCGGCTCGTAGAGCTCGTGGATGCCGTTCGCGACCTCGGCAGCGTCGAAATCGTCCATGTTGCCGCGCGCCTGCCCGGATTCGGCACGCGCGATCATCAGAAGCGCGTTGAAGGTGCGGATCAGCCCGTCGGATTCCTCGATGGTGCGCTCCAGCGCTGCACGGTAGTCCGCCTCGCAGCCCGATTTCGCCAGCGCCTCTTCGGCGCGGTTGCGCAAGCGCGTCAGCGGCGTCTTGAGGTCGTGGGCGATGTTGTCGGAGACTTCCTTCAGCCCAGCCATCAGCGCCTCGATCCGCTCCAGCATGGCGTTGAGGTTTTCGGCGAGACGGTCGAGCTCGTCGCCGCTGCGCCCCACAGGCAGGCGCTCGCTGAGATCACCAGTCATGATCCGCTGCGCAGTGCCGGTCATGGCATCGATGCGCCTCAGCACGCGGCGCGCGACGAAGACGCCGCCGCCGAGGCCGAGCACCACGACGATCAGGATCGACCATTGCGCCGCCTTCGCGACGATGCCGAACAGGCGCCGCCGCTCGTCGAGATCGCGGCCGATCAGAAGCCGGAAGCCGTTCTCCAGCTCCGTGACGCGCACCAGCGCGCGATGATCGCGTTCGTCAGCATCCTCGATCCGCCGATAGGCTGTCTCGGACCAGCCGCGCGTCGCCATCACGCCGGGCGCGAGCGAGCCGACATTGCCGGCGATCGCCTGCCCAGTCGGCGTAGTCACCAGATAGAGGTTTGCGCCCGGCCGCAGCGCCCGGTACTCGATCGCGAGCACGAGGCCCCGCAGGCCGCGGCGGCCGTAGATCTCGTTGATCTCCGAGGTCTCGGAATTCACCGTCTGCGTGATCTCCTCGGTGATCAGCCGCCGCGTATTCCAGGCGAAATAGGCGAGCAGCGAAGCCGCGAACATCGCGAACAGCAGCAGATAGACCAGCGTCAGCCGGAATGCCGTGGTGCGGACGAGTTTACCGAATGCCGTCACGGATCATGTATCCGGCGCCGCGGATCGTATGCAGCAGCGGGCGCTCGAAGCCCTTGTCAATCTTGGAGCGCAGCCGCGAAATGTGCACGTCGATCACGTTGGTCTGCGGATCAAAATGATAGTCCCAGACGTTCTCGAGCAGCATGGTGCGCGTCACCACCTGGCCGGCGTGCTTCATGAGGTATTCGAGCAGGCGGAATTCGCGCGGCTGGAGCGTCAGCTCGTCCTTGCCGCGGGCGACGCGGTGGGACAGCCGGTCGAGCTCGAGATCGCCGACGCGGTAGAGCGTGTCCTCGGCGGGCCCGCCGCGGCGGCGCGACAGCACCTCAACGCGGGCGAGCAGTTCGGCGAACGAATAAGGCTTTGGCAGATAATCGTCGCCGCCGGCGCGCAGGCCCTTGATGCGGTCGTCGACCTGTCCGAGCGCGGAGAGAATCAGCACCGGCGTGGTGTTGCCCTTGTCGCGCAGCGCGCCGATCAGCGACAGGCCGTCGCGCTTGGGCAGCATGCGGTCGACCACCAGCACGTCGTAATCGCCGTTCTCGGCCATGGCGAGACCTTCCTCGCCGTCGGCGGCATGATCGGCAATGTGTCCGACTTCGCGAAACGCCTTCACGAGATAGTCGGCGGATTCGCGGTCGTCTTCGATGATGAGGAGGCGCATCGTGCGTTCGGCGGCAGTCAAGGGAGTGAACCTTCTCTAAACATGGCGCGAGCGGCAATCGCATGCAAGCCGAGCGGAACGATCTCGGATCGGGGAAAAGGCGGGCGGTGAAGCTGGGGGGACTTCACCGCCCTAGGCCTTCCGACGGAGGGGGGCGTAATTCCACCGGAAGGTAGACAGGGGAAGCAAACGTTGCGCTGCTCCCCCGAAGGGCGCCGTCGGCGGGGGCGACTGATGCCGGCGACACCCTTCATCTCGTAAGCCTCCTGAGGCCTCAGCCCTTGGCGATGGACACGGCGACGAAGCGCGACTGCCCGCCGCTCTTCACGCGCATCAGGACGCTGTTCTTGTTATCGGTCCGCGCCGTGTTGATGGCATCGCGGACTTCGGCGGCGGTGCTGACGCTCTTGCCCCCGACTTCAAGAATCACGTCGCCTTCCTTGAAGCCGCGTTCGGCCGCGGCGCTCTTCGGATCGACTTCGGTGACCACGACGCCTTCCTTGCCGGCGCCGGCCACGGAATTGGCTGGAGCAACGGTCATGCCGAGCTTGGGCACGTCGGTGCCGCGGCTCGCACCCTTGCCACTGTCATTGTCGGTGTCGGCTTTGGCCTCGACCGTGTTCGGCAGCTGGCCGAGGGTGAGATTGACGACCTTGTCCTGGCCCTTGTGCAGCACGTTGAGCTTCACCGAGGCGCCGGGCGCCATGCCGCCGATGGTGCGAGCAAGCTCACGAGCGTCCTTGACGGGCTCGCCATTGACCGCGGTGATCACGTCGCCGGACTCGATGCCGGCCTTCGCCGCCGGACCGTTCGCCTGCGGCTCCGCGACCAGCGCGCCTTCGGCCTTCTTCATGCCGAGGCTGTCGGCGATGTCAGACGTCACCGGCTGGATCTGCACGCCGATCCAGCCGCGGCTGACCGAACCCTTGTCCTTGAGCTGGGCCACCACGCTCTTCACGGTGTTGGCGGGAATCGAGAAGGCGATGCCGACGCTACCGCCGGAGGGCGAGTAGATCGCGGTGTTGACGCCCATCACCTCCCCCTCGGTGTTAAAGGCCGGACCGCCGGAATTGCCCTTGTTCACGGGCGCGTCGATCTGGATAAAATCGTCATAGGGGCCATTGCCGATGTCGCGGCCGCTGGCCGAGACGATGCCGGCAGTCACGGTGCCGCCGAGGCCGAAGGGATTGCCGACCGCGAGCACCCAGTCGCCGATCCGCGGCTTGCCGTCGGCGAGCTTGGCGAACGGGAAATTCGAGCTGCCCTCGACCTTGATCAAGGCGAGGTCGGTGCGCTGGTCGGTGCCGATGACCTTGGCGGTATAGGTCTTGCCGTCGTCGGTGGTGACCTCGACCTTGTCGGCGCCGTCGACCACGTGATTGTTGGTCACGGCATAGCCATCGGGCGAGATGAAGAAGCCGGAGCCCTGGCCCTGAACGACGCGGCCACGGCCGCCCTTCAGGCCCGGGAAACCATCCGGACCACCGAAGCGGCGGAAGAAGCGCTCCATGGGCGAGCCCGGCTGGAACGGCGAGGAGGAATCGTCGCCGTCATCGTTGCTCGCGGTCTTCTCCTTGATGTTGACCTTCACCGAGATCACCGACGGCTTCACGCGCTCGACGATGTCGGCAAAGCCGATCGGACGCTCGACCTTCCGAACCTCTTGATTGACCTGCGCATGCGCCGGGCTGGAGAACAGGTCGGCCGGCGAGGTCGACGGGCTCAAGCCATAGACGCCCGCGCCGAGGCCGGCGATGACCGAGGCCATCAGCGCGATCTTGCGCGCGGAGAATACCGACCGGCGCGGCTGCCGGTAGGACGGGAGGTGCGAGAGGTCGGAACGGTCGGTCATGCAGAGATCTCCAGGGCCTTGAATTTCTTTTGGTGCCGGATGCCAGCACCTTACGGACCTGAACATGGGGGCTCCCGCCTTACCGCGCGCTGGCGGCAGGGTTAAACTTTCGTAATGAAGGCAGCGGCGATGCGGCAGTTTAACGCAGGCTAAAAGTTCTGGTCCTACAGGAACTTAGTCGGGTTCCGGTGAAACGCATCAGAACAGCTTTTGGCGACCTAGATTGCTCCGCAGCGGCACCCCTTAAGGCCGTTGGACTTGGGATTCTAAGCCGCGCCACGCTATTGCGACTTCGCATCGTCCGACATCAATCCCGCGAGCCGCGCCTCTTCCTCGGGCGTGAGCGGCGGTGCTGGCAGATCTGCACCGCTCCGCGCGCGGCGCCGGATTTGCAGCCATAGCGCCAGGCCGCCGCCAGCCAACAGAAGCGGCGCGAGCAGCCATAGCAGCAGGGTCTGGCGTTCGAAACGCGGCTTCAGCAGCACGAACTCGCCATAGCGCGCGACCAGGAAGTCGAGCACCTGCGAATTGCTGTCGCCGGCGGCAATCCGCTCGCGCACCAGCAGCCGCAAATCGCGCGCCAGCGGCGCGTCGGAATCGTCGATCGACTGGTTCTGGCAGACCATGCAGCGCAGCTCGCGCGACAGTTCGCGCGCACGCGCCTCCTTGACGGGATCCGACATGATCTCGTCGGGCTGCACGGCATGCGCCGCAGGCGAGGCCAGCAGCATTAGCGCGACGATCACGAACCACATCCGGCGCATCGGATCACTCCGCGGGCTGGAGCCGCTGCTTGGCCCGCGCCGGCTTCGGCGCACCGACCCGCAAGCGGCGATCGGACAGCGACAGCACGCCGCCAAACGCCATCAGCACCGGTCCCCACCAGATCAGCAGCACCATCGGCTTGTAATAGATGCGCACGGCAATGGCACCCTCGGCGGTGGCATCGCCGAGCGAGACGTAGAGCTGGCTCGCGCCGCGCGTCAGCAGGGCCGCTTCGGTGGTGGACGAGCCACGCGTTGTGAAGCTGCGCTTGGACGGCGTCATCATGCTCAGCGTCTCGCCGTCGCGGCTGACATTGAACTCGGCGATCATCTCCCGGTAGTTCGGGCCCTGACGCTGAAACAACCGATCGAGCTTCACGTCGTAGCCGGCGACATGGGCGACGTCGCTCTGCTTCATCGTCGCGATATATTCGCTGTTCCAGGTGGTCTCGCAGACGATTCCGATCAGCGCGACGCCGAGGCCGGCATGCGCCAGCGTGGTGCCCCAGGCCGAGCGCGGCAGGCCACGCGCCCGGTTCAGCACTGTGGCGAACGGCAGGCGAACCAGGCCCGTCCGCTCGACGATGTCGGTGACAGCGCCGGCGATGACGAAAACACCAAGCCCGATCGCCAGCGGCGCCAGCGCGCTGCCGCCGCGCGCCCAGGCCCAGGCGATGGCGATTGCGACGAGGCTGGCAACGCCCGCCGCGAGCAGGCGCTGCGTCACGCCGAGCAGATCGCCGCGCTTCCACGCCAGCATCGGCCCGAACGGTACAGCGAACAGCAACAGGGCAAACAGCGGCGCGAAAGTGAGGTTGTAGAAGGGCGCGCCGACCGACATCTTGAAGTCGGCCAGCATCTCCATCGCCAGCGGATAGAGCGTGCCGAATAGCACGACCGCGCAGGCGACGGTAAGCAGCAGGTTGTTCAGCACCAGCGCACCCTCGCGGGAGATCGGCGCGAACAGGCCGCCCTGCTTCAACGAGGTGGCACGGCCCGCGAACAGCGCCAGGCTGCCGCCGATGAACAGGCAGAGGATCAGCAGGATGAACACGCCGCGGGTCGGGTCAGTCGCGAAAGCATGCACCGAGGTGATGACGCCGGAGCGGACCAGGAAGGTGCCGAGCAGCGACAGCGAGAAGGTCAGGATCGACAACAGGATGGTCCAGACCTTCAGCGCGTTGCGCTTCTCCATGACCAGCGCCGAATGCAGCAGCGCGGTGCCGGCGAGCCACGGCATCAGCGAGGCGTTCTCGACCGGATCCCAGAACCACCAGCCGCCCCAGCCGAGCTCGTAATAGGCCCAGTACGAGCCCATGGCGATGCCGAGCGTGAGGAAGATCCAGGCCACCAGCGTCCACGGCCGCACCCAGCGCGCCCAAGCCGCGTCGATCCGCCCCTCCATCAGCGCCGCGATGGCGAAGGAGAACGAGATCGAGAAGCCGACATAGCCGAGATAGAGCATCGGCGGATGCACGGCGAGACCGATGTCCTGGAGCACAGGATTGAGATCGCGTCCCTCGAGCGGCGGGCTCGTGATGCGCAGGAACGGGTTCGAGGTCATCAGGATGAAGAGATAGAAGGCGCTGGCGATCCAGCCCTGGACGCTCAGCACGTGCGCGCGCAGCGACAGCGGCAGATTGTTGCCGAAAGCGGCAACCAGGCCGCCGAACAAAGCGAGGATCGATACCCACAGCAGCATCGAGCCTTCGTGATTTCCCCACACGCCGGTGATCTTGTAGAGCAGCGGCTTCATCGAGTGGGAATTCTCGTAGACATTGGCGACGGAGAAATCCGAGCTCACGTGCAGCATCACAAGTGCCATGAACGATGCCCCGACGAACAGCAGCTGCGCCAGCGCGGTGGACCGCGCCACGTTCATCAGGGCGGTGTCGTGCAGGCGTGCACCGATCAACGGCACGACGGACTGGATCAGTGCAAGCCCGAGCGCCAGCACCAGCGCGTAATGTCCGGATTCTGCGATCACCGCACGGCTCCCTGCGGATTGCCCTGCGCCGCCGTGGCCGCGGGCTTGCTGCCGCCCGAAGCCTTGGCGTCAGAGGCCTTGGCTTCAGAGGCCTTGGCGTCGTAATCGTCCTTCCAGTGGCCCTGCTTCTTCAGGGCATCGGCAACGTCCTTGGGCATGTAGGTTTCGTCGTGCTTGGCGAGCACGGTGTCGGCCTTGAACACGCCGTTGCTGTCGAGTGCGCCTTCGGCAACGACGCCCTGCCCTTCACGGAACAGGTCCGGCAGGATGCCCTTGTAGGCGACCGGCAGCTTGGCGTTGCCGTCGGCGACCTCGAAGGTCACCGCGAGATTGTCGCCGCGCTGGAGCGAGCCGGGCTGCACCAGCCCGCCGAGACGAAACCGCTTGCCGGGTTCGACGTGCTTCTCGGCGACCATGGTTGGTGTCGAGAAGAACACGATGGAGTCGCGCAATGCGTTGAGCACGAGCGCGGCGGCGAGCGCAAGCACGGCGAGCGAGCCGCCGATGATGGTCATACGTCGCTGCTTGCGCGTCATGGCGTATCCGTTCTCCGCTCGTCTGGTCCCGAAATCGTCATCCGTCGAGCCCGAGAGTCTTGAGCCCTTCGTTGAGCTGGCGCAGCCGCTCGGCATCGCCGGCAACCGCCTGGCGGGCATCGGCCGATGCCCCCACCGCCTTGCCGCGGTCGCCCATCACGAGATAGGCGCGCACCAGGCGAAGCCACCCCTCGACGTCGTCGCCGTTCTGCTTGAGGCGGGTGGCGAGGCGTTCGACCATGCCGCGCACCATCGCGTTGCGATCGCCCTCGGCCATATCCCTGGAGGCTGCGATCGTCTCGTCCGACAGCGCCGGCACCGTGCCGCCGCCGACCCGCGCCAGCGAGGACTGCACCAGGGACCGCCACGGCGCATCCGCCGGCGCCTTCGCCAGCAGCGCGCGCCAGATATTGGCCGCATCATCCTTGCGGCCGTCCTGCTCGGCGGCGAGCCCCAGGAAGTAGTTCGCCTTGGGATCATCGGCATCGAGCGCGTGCGCACGCTCGAATTCCGCTTTGGCCTCGGCGGTCACGACCCCGCCGGCGGCCGCCGAGAGCGCCTCGCCGAGATCGGACCGGCGCTCGGCGCTCTCGCCGTTGTAGGTGAGCGAGTTGCGATAGGCACGCACCGCATCGTCGAAGCGGCCGAGCCGCTCCAGCACCGGCGCGAGCACGTTCCAGCCGCGACCGTCAGTCGGATTTTTTTCCAGATGTTGCTCGACCTGCACGACGAGATTCTCGAGCGATTGCGCCACCCCGGATCCGGATCCGCGCTCGCGCTGCGCCAAGGGAAAGTCCTGAAGCCTGGGCGAGCCCAGCGGCATGTAAACCCCGATCGCAACCATCGGCAGGCCAGTCAACGCCAGCACCGCGGCCGCGCGGCGCCATTTGAGGCTCGATTTCGGCGCCATGGCAGGTTCGCTGGCAGCGGCGAGCAGCCTGCGGCTGATCTCGACGCGGGCCGCCTCGGCTTCAGGAGCGGCGATCAGTCCGGTGCCGAGATCACGCTCGATTTCGGCCAGTTGGTCCTTGTAGACCGCAATCTCGCTGCCTTGACTTTGCGCGGCTCCGCTGCGGCCGAGCGGCAGAAGCACGGCGAAAATCGCCGCGACTGTCATCAGCGCGAACACGAACCATAGCGTCATCTGGCAAGCTTCCGGCGGCGCGCGATCCGCGCCTATAGGTGGCTTTACACCACGGCCGGAGGAGGCGGCAATTGACAATTGTCAATTCGGCGCGACCGCGCCCGGTCCGAAACGATGAAACTCCAACAGCTTAGCCGATGTCGAAGTCCGCACTTTGCGCGGCATCCTCGCCGTGCCCGTTGAAGGCCTTCAGGAAATATGTTCCCGGCCTGACCGCATCCGGCAATCGGATGCGCAGCGCCCCGACTGGAACCGGAGACGCGACCCTGGTGAGCGTTTCAGACAATTGTCGGCCGCTTGCCTTCTCGACCAGCACCACCTTCGCGCCGACCATCAGTCTCTGATATTTGGCAACAACGACGCGGTTCTCGATTTCGATGGAGCTGATAACGGGTTTCATGCGCCCACAAATAGAAATTCCCCGGACTTGCATGGCGACCGTAGGGCGCGATATCGGCACCGTCAACCAGAAATTGTGATAACGAAATTATGCGCTCGGATCAGCTTGCGCGCGACGATTTGCGCTCGCCCGTCGCCGCATTCTCTGCCGCGCGACTCATCAGCGAGGCGTAATCGTCGCCGAACAGCACCTGACAGAAGCGGATCGCGGCCTGCACCTGCTGCTGCCGATAGGTGCGGACCTTGTGATCGGCGGAGCGCAGCGACTGCACCAGCTGCTCGGTCGAGCGCTCGACATATTGCTGGAGGTCGGAATAGGTGCGCAGCGTCACCTCGTTGATCGCAAGCTCACTCGCATAGTTGCGGCAGGCCGCGACGAAATCGATCAGCGCCACGGTTTCCTCGACCTCGGTGCTGTCGATTCGCGCCCCCGGCGGAATGTCCTTCTCGGCGCGTTGGCGCAGGATGCGACGAACGCGGCCGGGAACGCTGTCGATCTCGGATTGCAGCGCATTGGAGATGTCGGCGCGGATCGAGACCAGCTGCTTGCCCCAAGCGGAATCGTTGCGCAGGTCGAGCTCGGTGCGCAGGCCGCGCACGCCGTCATGCAGCGCCTTGAGATTGCCGGCGACGTTGTCGAAATTGCCGCGCTTGATGTCCATGCGCAGGACCGCGGCCACACAGGACAGATCGTGCAGGGCGATCGTGACGGCGACACCGTAGGGCGTTGCCGCGACGCGGATCTCGTCGTCCGAGGCGGCAATCTTGATAGCGAGGCGGATGATCTGCCACGGCGCGGTCATCCGCTGCACCACCATGGACAGCGCGAAGGGCAGCATCTGCGGGGTCTGGAGGACTGGAATGTTGAGCGCCGACGTCACCGAGGCGATCTGGGAATCGCCGAAGGCGCGCAGGAAGCGCGGCAACTTCTCGTTCAGGGCGGCGATGGCTTCCCGAACCTGGAGCACCGCACCGATTGAATAGAGGTCCTCGATCACGTTGGGCGGGCCGACACGGGCCAGCGCGCGCGACTTGTCGCCGCCGCCTGGCCCCGTCAGCTCGAAGATGGCGTCCGCCGCCACCGCCTGGAGCCTGGAGGCCAGCGCCTCGACCTGGCCTGCACTGTCTAGCGGTATGCGGGCCAGCGCCGCCTCGAATTCATTGACTTTGTCCGGGGCGCCGTCACGCCCGAGCCATTGCCAGATTGGATGCAGCGAGGAGCGGCGGATTTGTCCGACCCGGACCGGGGTGCCCGCCTCGACCAGGAACGGTTCCAGCACTTGGAAGAGAAGCCGCGACAGATCGTCCGTGCGCGGTGGCGGGGCTTCGTCGGCTTCGCTCTTGCGGACGATCTTGCGCAACTGCTCAAGCACGAGGGTCGCGACAGCCGTGTCCTGGCCGCGCTCCAGCGCGCGCTCGAACTCTCGCATCAGCAGTGCCTGCGACTGCGGCGGGAGCTGCGCGAGATATTCCCTCAGCCGCTCGATCGATGTCTGGCTCATGCGCCCGGGTCATGCACGGTAAAATGGCGGACATGGGATGCGTCCGGGCGCGATCTTAGGAGCTTCCCACTTAAGAAGCCGTTTAGGAAGTCGCCTCGAATGCCCCCCGGTTTTGCCGCAGAAGCATCCGCCACGGCGAAAAATCAAATGAGAACAAGAGATTATAATCCCGGGAGGACCAGTTCGGCTCGCAGGCCCCCGATCGGCGCGCCGCCGAGGGAGAGGCTGCCGCCATAAAGCGCGGCGAGGTCGGTCACGATCGACAGTCCCAGCCCCGAGCCCGGCTTGGACTCGTCGAGCCGCTGGCCGCGTCGGGAGACCTGGGCACGCTCGGCCTCCGACAGGCCGCGGCCGTCATCGTCGACGATGATCCGCAGACGCGGGCCGGCGCCGGCCAGTTGCGGCGTCTCGACCGCAACCTCGATGAAGACGCGTGAGGCTGCCCATTTGCAGGCATTGTCGACCAGATTGCCGACCATCTCATCCAGATCCTGGCGCTCGCCCCGGAACCTCGCAGACGGATCGGCCTTGGCCTCGACCACGATGCCGCGGTCGCGGTGGATCTTCTCCATCGTCCGCCGCAGCGCCTCGATCGCGGGCGCCACCTCCGTCACCGTCGCGACCACCGAGACCCGTGCCGCAATGCGCGCGCGCTCCAGATGATGGGCAACCTGGTCGCGCATCACGTCCGCCTGCTCCATCACCTTGGCCGCGAACGGATCGGCCCCGTGGGCGCCGGCCTCGTTGACGATGACGGAGAGCGGCGTCTTGATCGCATGGGCGAGATTGCCGACATGGGTGCGCGCCCGTTCGACGATTTCGCGATTGGCATCGATCAGCGCATTGGTCTCGCGCGCCAAAGGCGCGATCTCGACAGGAAATTCACCCTCGAGCCGCTCCGCCCGACCCGAGCGGATGTCGGCGATGGATTCCGAGATGCGCTTGAGCGGCGCGAGACCAAAGCGGACCTGGAACACGGTCGTCAGCAGCAGCACGATGCCAAGCGCCGTAAACGTGCCGCCGAGGTAATAGTCGAAGCTCCGCGTCTCGTCGAAAATCTCGGTGTCGTCGCCGGCGACGCTGACGAGAAATTTGCCGTCGGCGCCGAGATCGACCGGCCGCTCCACCATGCGCAGGTTCTGCCCTTCCGGCCCGTCGACATAAGCGAGCCGAATGCCGGCGGCGGTGAGCTCGGCACCCTGCTCTTCCAGTTTCGGCAGTTTCTTGTCCCAGAGCGAGCGCGAGGAGCGCACTTCCGGCTTCTCGGTGTCGGTCCGCGTGATCTGCCAGTACCAGCCGGACAGCGGCAGGTCGAACAAGGGCTCGCCCAGCGACTGGAACTGGCGGTCGGGCGGCTCGTCGGGGGTGGCGACCTCGGCGATCAGCGTGCGGAGATAGAGATTGAGACGGCGGTCGAAGGAGCGCTCGGTGGCGTTCTTGTAGACCGAGGACAGCACGACGCCGGTAACGGCCAGGATCACCACGAGCCACGCGGTCGCCGAGAGGAACAGGCGGTTCGCAAGTGAGCTAGCGGGCATCGGAACGATCCCGGGAGGCGCAGGATGGCAGGGCATCGGTCATGACCGGACCAAGGCCCTTGGCGGGCCGCCCGTCAAGCCGCTTCAAGCGCCGGGACTGGGCGGGGTCAGGAGATAGCCGAGCCCGCGAACGGTCTGGATGATGTCGACGTCGAGCTTCTTGCGGATGCGGCCGACGAAGACCTCGATTGTGTTGGAGTCGCGGTCAAAATCCTGGTCATAGAGATGCTCGACCAGCTCGGTGCGGGAGACGACGCGCCCGGAATGGTGCATCAGATAGGCCAGAAGCCGATATTCGTGCGAGGTCATCTTCACGGGATTGCCTGACACGCTGACCCGGCCCGTCCTGGTGTCGAGCGTAACGGGACCGCAGCTGAGCTCGCTCTGGGCGTGGCCGGTCGAGCGGCGCAGCAGCGCGCGGATGCGTGCCAGCACCTCCTCCAAATGGAACGGCTTGGCGACATAGTCGTCGGCGCCGGCATCGAACCCCTGCACCTTATCGCTCCAGCGGTCGCGCGCGGTGAGGATCAGGACCGGCATGGTACGGCCGTTGCGGCGCCAGGCCTCCAGCACCGAGATGCCGTCCTTCTTCGGAAGGCCGATGTCGAGCACGATGGCGTCGTAAGGCTCGTTGTCGCCGAGATAATGCCCCTCCTCCCCGTCGAAAGCGCGGTCGACGACGTAACCGGCGTCGGTCAGCGCCTTGGTAAGCTGGCGATTGAGATCGGGGTCGTCCTCAACAACGAGCAGGCGCACGCTTCTCTCCAAAGATTGGCTGCCAGAACAGGCTGCATGACCACGGCCAGAGATGAGCAATTCCGGCGTGAACCGAATATGAACGCGGGGAACCGGCCAGGTTACTTTTTGGTCATATACGACCTCTGACGCGCCGACGCGACTGCGCCCGCCACGCAACCGGGCGAGCCGGGGGCATGGCGGGCGCAAAGTGCTGCGTCACGCGGCGAATATGAAGATCCGTGGCGTTCGGATCCAGCCGGGTCAAGTCCGGAAGAACACGAACCAGACGACGGCGAGGATCAGGACGGCAAGGCCCGTCGAGATGGCAAGCAGCGCCGCCACCGAAGGCCCGGGCTCGCCCTGGCGCGCCTCGGTCGGAGTTTCCACGATCTGATGCCGCTCTCGCGTGGTTGCCATAATGCCCTCAATCTCTGGACGTCGCTTCGATAGCCGCGACCTCCTCGCAGCCGATGTCTCGAGCCAACGCGTGATTGAATATGATGTTCCGGCCTTTACGCTTCGATCCGGCAGGAGCGCAGGCCCAGCGGCCGGTTAACGCAGTTGCAAGATTCAGTAACCCGCCTTGCTATGATTCGTTGTTCCCTGATGGTATCCTAGTCGCCTGTCCCCGTTGCGTTTGGAGTAGCCCATGGCCCCCCGCGCCAATTGGAAGGGTTTTCTGCGTCTATCGCTCGTGACCTGTCCGGTCGCGCTCTATCCCGCCACTTCGGATACCGAGAAGGTCTCCTTCAACCAGATCAACCGCAAGACCGGCCACCGCATCAAGTACCTCAAGGTCGATGCGGAGACCGGTGACGAGGTGACGTCCGAGGACATCGTCAAGGGCTACAAGGTCGATACCGACACCTATATCGAGGTCACCAAGGACGAGCTCGACGAGATCGCGCTGGACTCCACGCACACGATCGAGATCGACGAGTTCGTGCCGAAGGCGGACATCGACAACCGCTACCTGATCCGTCCCTATTACCTCGTGCCCGACGGCAAGGTGGGCCATGACGCCTATGCGGTGATCCGCGAAACCATCCGCAGCATGGACAAGGTCGCGATCGGCCGCGTGGTGCTGA
The DNA here is from genome assembly GCF_023073715.1 of Bradyrhizobium sp. 164. Taxonomy (GTDB): domain Bacteria; phylum Pseudomonadota; class Alphaproteobacteria; order Rhizobiales; family Xanthobacteraceae; genus Bradyrhizobium. The sequence goes on along the minus strand of NZ_JADPKA010000026.1, from coordinate 27,495 downwards.
CCAACCGCGAGCACATCATCGCGCTGGAGCCGCTCGATAGCGGGCTGATGGGCACGTTGCTGCGCTATCCCTACGAAGTGCGGAGCGAAAAAGAATATTTCGACGACATCCAGGACGTGAAGCTGACCAAGGACATGCTCGACCTTGCCAAGCACATCGTCGAGAAGAAGTCCGGCGCTTTCGAGCCCGAGCTGTTCGAGGATCACTACGAGACCGCGCTGATCGATCTCATCAACAAGAAGCGCAGCGGCATGCCGATCACGGCCAAGGCGGCACCGAAGACTGGCGGCAACGTCATCAACCTCATGGACGCGCTGAAGAAGAGTCTCGCGAGCGAGCGGGAGACAGCTCCCGCGGCGGGGGTCGCCAAGGAGACCGTCAAACGCAAGAAGCCGAAGAAGCGCGTCGAGGGCCAGCGCGAGATGCTGCTGCCAATCGCCGGCAAGAGCGGCAAGGACGCTGCGGCGAAAACCGCGCCCAAAGAGGCTTCGAAAAGGGCCGACAAGCCGGTACGCGCGCCAGCGCGAACGAAGAAGGCCGGTTAGCGACCTCACACTTACGATCTCGCGTGATGTCCCCCCTCGCCGGTCGGCCGGACTGACATGCCCTGGTCGACGGCGTTCGACGATCCAGTTCGTGTGAGCAACAAGCGCAACTTGCTCACGCTTCAGGAGGCGGCGGACTACATCATGCAGCTGCCGGACGACGCGCAGCACGAGGCGCACTGGCAGACTGCCATCGAAACCTTGATCAATGCGGCCGAGACCGGCGGCGGCTGGGTGATGTTTGCCCGCATCGCCATGTTGCGGGCGCTGAATGCGGACGGCCGGCGCGCATGAGAGCGATGGTCGCCACCTTCGGTTGGCATGCTTGCCGACCTCTTGACGAACAGGCTCAATAATCCGCTAAGCGAGACCCTCGTTTTCCGATTTGCGGCGCTCTGCGCGTGAACCAGGATATTCCTGCGGGAGACGAAGTTGAGCACTGGGCCGCGCACACGGCGCAGTCGCAGCCGGGCACGATGGGACTTTGTCGGCCCCCTCGCCGCCGTGCTGAAACGCCGCCTGCCGGCACAACGAGGCCGTCCTAGCGGACGCTGCGGCTGCCACTGAGAGTGCGCCGAATTGCGCGCATTTGGATGGGATGAGGGAACTTTAATTTAATGAATGTCAACGTATGAAGCAGTGGCGCGCTCGCCTGGGTTTAATTGTTTTGGCGCGAAGAAAATCTATTCGATCGATTGACGAGTTCGAAAACGACGCGGCCATACATTGGATCGGATGAAGAGGAGTTGGCAATGAGTTTGCTTAGGTCTTTCCTTGCCGATGAGACTGGCGCCACGGCCATCGAATACGGCTTGATCGCCGCCGGCATTGCATTGGCCATCGTGACCGTCGTGAACAACACGGGCAGCCAGCTCCTCAACAACAAGTTCAACTCGATCAGTTCGTCGATGAAGTAACGGCCGCCGTCGCCCGAGGCGGCGGACTTCCCGGGCACTGACTTCAGCATGGCTCGCGGCGCCTTGCCGGAGCATGCCTTCCCCATCTCGTCATTCCGAGCGCAGCGACGCTTCGCAGCGCCGCGCTTTGACGGCCATGCAAGTCCTGATATCCTTCGGCACGACATGGCTCGACGAGCCATGCCGTCAATGGATGAACCAGAGCTGCTTGAAGGATGCGGATGAGAAGCGTGGCGCTCTTGGCTCTCAGTCTTATGTTGGTCGGCGTCTGCTCGGGCGACAGCGCCAGAGGACAGAGTTCGGCCGCGCCACCGGTTTCGCTTGCTCCCCCCAATACATCGCCGCCACGCGGGAGCGCAACAAACTCCAGAATTCCGCCGGCGCCATCCGGCAGAGAAGCTTCGCCCCCCGTGATCGGCGGTGCGCCGCAGGTGCCGAATCCGGCCGCCGATTACGATGGCTTCAGCATAGGCGCCGCCGACGACCATGACACCCAAAGTCAGGTGACGCCGCCCGTGAGGTCACGTGCAGCAAAGGGCTCCAGTTCCAATCTGGAGACAAATGGCCTCGCGGGGCAATCATCGATTGATCAGGACGATGAGGCGTTGAAGCGAAAGCTGACGATTTGCAAGAATTGCAAATAGGGAAGTTTCTCGGCCGTTGGCAAAAACGGCTGAGTGGCTGGCAAGATTGCAGCCCGCTTGAACACCGGGAGTGGCTCCGCGGATGCAGTTTTCCGGACTGCACGCCAGCCGGGCTACCGCAGCACACCGCATGGCTGACCTACCGCGACTACCGTCTGCTCGCGCTTTACCCTCACCCAATTTCCTGATCCTCTCTCCTCCAATCAGCCGGGCCAACCGGCCAAGCCTCAGGAGAGAGACGCCATGAAACTCGGCACCGCAATCGCGGAAATCATGCGGCGTGAGGGCATCGAGATCCTCTGCGGCTATCCGGTCAACCATCTGATCGAGCATGCGGCGAAAGCCGAGATCCGGCCCGTGATGGTGCGGCAGGAGCGCGTCGGCATCCACATGGCGGACGCGATCTCGCGGGTGTCATCGGGGCGCAGCATCGGCGCGTTCTGCATGCAGCATGGGCCGGGCGCGGAGAACGCGATGGGCGGCGTTGCGCAGTGTTTCGGCGAGTCCGTTCCCGTGCTGGTGCTGCCGATGGGCTATCCGCGCAGGCTTACGCATATCGAGCCGAACTTCAATTCCAGCGAGGCGATGAAGCCATTTGCGAAATCCTCCGAGCCGATCAACCTCGCGGCCGAGGTCGCCAACATCTTCCGCCGCGCCTTCACCAAGCTGAAGAACGGCCGCGGCGGGCCTGTGATCGTCGAGATACCGGCCGACATGTGGAACGAGGAGGTGCCGGAGCCGCTCGACTACACGCCGGTGCTGCGCACGCGCTACGGCGCCGATCCTGTTCACGTGAAGGAAGCAGCCAGCCTGCTCGTGAACGCAAAACGGCCGGTGATCTATGCCGGCCAGGGCGTGCATTACGCGCAGGCGTGGCCGCAACTGAGACGGCTGGCCGAACGGCTGGCTATCCCCGTCACCACCAGTCTTGGCGGCAAGTCGTCCTTTCCGGAAACACATCCGCTCTCGCTCGGTTCGGGCGGGCTCGCGGTGCCGCGCGCGGTCCCGAAGTTTCTGGCTGAAGCCGACGTCATCTTCGGCGTCGGCTGCTCCTTCACCGAGACCAATTTCGGCATCGCGATGCCGAAGGGCAAGACCGTCATCCACTCCACGCTCGACCCGAACCATCTCAACAAGGATGTGGAAGCCAGGATCGGCCTCGTCGGCGACGCCGGCCTCGTGCTCGATGCACTGCTGGAGGAGATCGGCAGGTCGGTTACGTCCGATCGTGATGCCTCCGTGGTCGCGGCGGAGATTGCGGCCTCACACGAGCAGTGGCTGGCGAAATGGATGCCGAAACTCACCAGCAACGATGCGCCACTCAGCCCGTATCGGGTACTCTGGGACCTGCAGCACACCGTCGACATCCACAACACCATCATCACGCATGATGCCGGCAGCCCGCGCGACCAGCTCTCGCCATTCTGGAAATCGGTCGAGCCTCTCAGCTATCTCGGCTGGGGCAAGACGACGCAGCTCGGCTATGGGCTTGGGCTCGCGATGGGCGCCAAGCTCGCGAAGCCGGACAAGCTCTGTATCAATGTCTGGGGCGATGCGGCCATTGGCTTTACGGGCATGGATTTCGAGACCGCGGTGCGCGAGCGCATCCCGATCATGTCGATCCTGCTCAACAATTTCTCGATGGCGATCGAATTGAAGGTGATGCCGGTCTCGACCGAGAAATATCGCTCGACCGACATTTCCGGTGACTACGCCGCGATGGCGCGCGCCTTCGGCGGCTATGGCGAGCGTGTGTTGAGGCCGGAGGACATCGTGCCCGCGATCAAGCGCGGGATCCAGAAAACGCGGGAAGGGATACCAGTGCTGCTGGAGTTCATCACCAGCAAGGAAACGGAGGTGTCGCGGCCGGGCACGTGAGCCCGGCCGGGCTTCAGCGGCGGGGCGTTGGCTCCGGCCGCAGAAGATGTGATAATCCGGCCCGGTGCCGCGCTTGTCGCGGCATCAAGCCGGATTAGGAATGACCGTCCCTTCCAACGAAATCGAAGAACTCGAACAGCGATTGCAGTCGGCCGCAACCGAGAATGCACGGCTGCGCGGCGAGCTTGCGGTCGCGCGGGATCGCCAGAACGCCAGCGCCGAGATCTTTCGTACCATCGCAGCCTCGCCCTCCGACGCCCGGCCGGTCTTCGCGGCGATCGCGTCCAGTTCGAAACGCCTGCTCGACGGCTTCTCCGCCACCGTACTTCAGTTCATCGGCGACGAGCTGCACCTCGTGGCGTTCACGCCGACCAGTCCGGCGGCGGACGAAGGGCTCAAGGCGTCGTTCCCGCGCAAGATCGCGGACTTCCCAACGTTTGCCCTCGTGCGCGATGGCGAGACGATCCAGTTTCCCGACAGCGAGGCTGCCGACGTCCCGGAGCTGAACCGAAGGCTGGCGCGGCTGCGCGGCTTCCGCAGCGTGCTGTTCATGCCGCTGATGAACCGGGGCGCCCCGGTCGGCATGATCAGCGTCACGCGCGCCGAGCCTGGCGCGTTCGCGCCCGATCTCGTGCAGCTGCTCCAGACCTTTGCCGACCAGGCCGTGATCGCGATCGAGAATGCACGGCTGTTCAACGAGACGCGCGAGGCGCTGGAGCGCCAGACCGCAACCGCCGACATCCTCAAGGTGATGGCCGCCTCGCCATCCGACGTGCAGCCGGTGTTCGAGGCCATCGCCGCCAATGCCAATCGCCTGATCGGCGGCTTCTCCACGGCGGTACTGCGCTACATCGACGGCGCCGCGCACCTTGCGGCATTCACCCCGACCGATCCGGCCGGGGATCGTGTGCTCCAGAATTCCTTTCCGGTGCCCTTTGCGCAGTTCCCGCCATACCCGCTCGTGGCCAATGGCGCCGCGGCGCAACTGCCCGACACCGAGCTCGAGCCGGCCGCGCGCGACATCGCGCGCGCCCGCGGCTATCGCAGCATGCTGTTCACGCCGTTGATGAGCGAGGGCGAAGCCATCGGCATCATCATCGCCACGCGCCGGGCGACCGGCCGCTTCGCCGAGCATCACGTGCGGCTGCTACAGACCTTCGCCGACCAGGCGGTGATCGCGATCAAGAATGTGAGCCTGTTCAACGCCACCAGGGAAGCGCTGGAACGTCAGACCGCGACTGCCGACATCCTCAAGGTGATCGCGGCCTCGCCTGCCGACGTGACGCCGGTGTTTCAGGCCATCTCCGACAGCGCCAAGGCGCTGATCGGCGGGCACTCCTCCACCGTCACACGCGTCGTCGACGGCATGCTGCATCTGGCAGCCTTCACCACGGACGTTGAGGCCGGCAACGCAGACTTGCTCAGCTCCTTCCCGACGCCGCTGTCGGCGTCAGGCATTCACAGCCGGGTGGCAAGAAGCGGACAATATGCCTTCCGCAGCGACATGCAGAGCGAACCCGATCTCACCGAGGCCATGAAGGAGTTGGCGCGGACGCGGGGCTATCGCAGCATCCTCGTGGTGCCGATGCTGCGCGACGGCATCGCGATCGGCACCATCGCGGTGACGCGGCGGGAGCCCGGTCATTTTCCGGAGAAGGCGATCAATCTGCTCAAGACCTTTGCCGATCAGGCCGTCATCGCGGTCGAGAACACGCGCCTGTTCAACGAGGTGCAGGACCGTACCCGCGAGCTAGCAAAATCGCTCGACGACTTACGCGCCGCGCAAGACCGGCTGATCCAGACCGAGAAGCTTGCATCGCTGGGCCAGCTCACCGCCGGCATCGCCCATGAGATCAAGAACCCGCTCAACTTCGTCAACAATTTTGCTTCTCTCTCCGCCGAGCTGACGGACGAGCTGAACGAGGTGCTTGCGCCTGTCATGCTCGCAGACGACATCCGCGCGGAGGTCGACGAGCTGACGGGGCTTCTGAAGGGCAATCTGCAAAAGGTTGTGCAGCACGGACGACGTGCCGATTCCATCGTCAAGAACATGCTGCTGCATTCGCGAGAAGGCGGCGGCGACCATGGGCTGAGCGACATCAACGCGCTGGTCGAGGAGAGCCTCAACCTCGCCTATCACGGCGCACGCGCCGAGAAGCCGGGATTCGACGTGACGCTGAAGCGCGAACTGGATCCCGCGGCCGGGCAAGCCGAAGTGTTTCCGCAGGAGATCACCCGGGTGCTGCTGAACCTGATCTCGAACGGCTTCCACGCGGTCACCAAGCGCAAGGCCGAGGGCGCAGCCGATTACGATCCGGTGGTGATCGCTGCGACGCGCGACCGCGGCGACAGCATCGAGATCCGCATCCGCGACAATGGCACCGGCATTGCGGACGAGGTCAGGGAGAAGATGTTCAATCCGTTCTTCACCACCAAGCCAGCCGGCGAAGGCACCGGCCTCGGGCTGTCGATGAGCCACGACATCGTGGTGAAGCAGCACGGCGGCACCATCGACGTCACGACGGAGCCCGGCGCATTCACGGAGTTCACGATCCTGCTGCCGCGGAAGAGCAGCTTTCCGGAGCGAAGCCGCGCCTAACTGGCTGCGATTCCCTACTCCGCCATCTCGACCGGCTGCGCGGTGGCGGGCCCGGCGAGCGGCCGCTCCTCCATCGCAATCAGGCAGAGCGCGGCGATGGTCATCAGCGCGGTGGCGGCGCCGAACACGTAACGGAAGGCGTGCCGCATCTCGTCGGCGGGGATTGCGACGCTGCCTGCGGCGTGATGCTCGCCCGCGAGCGGAACGTCGGTGCCGAGCGCGATCAGCAGGATCGCCGCGAACGCCGCGACCGTGAACGAGGACATCAGCGAGCGGAAGAAATTCATTGCGCCGGTGATGGTGCCGACTTGCGGACGCGCGACCGAGTTCTGCAGCGAGACCACGCACACCGGGAAGGTCGTGCCGAGACCGAGCGCGAACGCGGCCATCAGCGTGAGGAGGCCCCATAGCGGCAAGGTCGTGAGTGTGAGGCCAAGGCCGCACAGCGCAGCCCAGGACGTGCCGATGATGGCGACGCGCTTGTAGTGCTTGGCGCGCGCCATGGTGCGGCCGGCAATCGCCGCGCCGCAGGTCGAAACCGCCGCGAGCGGAATCAGCGCAAGCCCGGCCTCGCTGGCGGTGAGATGATAGACCTGCTCGTAATAAAGCGGCAGTTGCACGGTGAGGCCCGTGATCGCGCCGAGACCGCAACCGCCGGCCGTCAGGGCGAACGGCGCGACAGTCCCACCGAGCAGCGGCAGCGGCAGGAACGGCTCGTCCGCACGCCGCGCGTGCCAGACAAAGGTCACGACGAGCGCGACGGCGCCACCCAGCATCGCAAGCACGGCCGGCGACAGCCAGGCATAGCGCGTGCCGCCCCAGGTCAGCACCAGCATGAACACGACGGCGGACGCCATCAGCAACACGCCGCCGAGCCAATCCACCTTTCGCTTGCGGTGGAACACCGGGATCTTTTTCATCCTCGGCAGCAGCAGCGCGATCGCGGCGGCTGCCAGCGGCAGGTTGATCCAGAAGATCATCGACCAGTGCAGATGCTCGGCGAACACGCCGCCGATGACCGGGCCGAGGATGCCGCCGACCATCCAGACGCTGGAGAAATAGGCTTGGTATTGGCCGCGCTCGCGCGGTGAGACGACGTCAGAGATCACTGTCTGCACCACCGGCATGATGCCGCCGCCGCCGAGGCCCTGAAGACCGCGCGCCAGAATCAGCATCGGCATGTTCGGCGCGATCGCGCACAGCACCGAGCCCGCGACGAACAGGCTGAGCGAAGTGATGATCATGGCCTTGCGGCCGTAGATGTCGCTGAGCGTGCCGAACACCGGCGCGACCGCGGTCGAGGCGAGCAGATAGGCCGTAATCACCCAGGACAGGCTGGAGACGTCCTGGAACTGGCGTCCGATGGTCGGCAGCGCGGTCGCCACGATGGTCTGGTCGAGCGCGGCCAGGAACATCGTCACCATTAGGCTGATGACGATGGTGCGGACCTCGTCCTGTGACAGCGGCACTGGCGGGGCGACGGATGGCGCGTCATCGACGCTGATGACTTCGCTCGGAAGGCGGGACAGCTCTTCGGCAATGTCGTCAGGCAACGCCTGGATGTCGGCAGAACTGCTCTGCCGGTCGAACTTGTTCATCTCGCTCGGACGTCGTGTGGCGGCGCAACGCCGCGAAGGATTCGTTCTATGCAGCCCAATGTAGACAGCAAAATCCTTCCCGGGCAGGCACCGGGGCGCATGGGTGCATCCCGCCGCCGGGTCATCCCGAACCCGTGATCCGGAGTCTGCGGCAGTCAGTTCTTCGGCCGTCGCTTCAGGCGGGCTCGTTTCGGCAGCGCGGCCGGCCATTGCACGATGTGGTCCTCGAGATCCTCGTCCGGGATCTCCTCCTCGCTGCCCTCGACCCGGCCACGTACGGAGACGCCGGCCTCATGCACGGTATTGGGATCGCCTGACACCAGCGGATGCCACCAATAGAGGTCGCGCCCCTCGGCAACTAGCTTGTAGGCGCAGCTCGGCGGCAGCCAGTTCAGGATGCGGACATTGGCCGGGGTGAGGCGGACGCAGTCCGGAACCTTGTCGGAGCGATTCGGGTAGTCCTTGCAGGCGCAGCTCGCCCCATCGAGCAGCTTGCAGCCGATATGGGTGAAATAGATCTCGCCGGTGTCCTCGTCCTCGAGCTTGTTCAGGCAGCAGCGCCCGCAGCCGTCGCAGAGGCTTTCCCATTCATCCTGAGACATCTCTTCCAACGTCTTGGTTTTCCAGAAGAATCCTTCCTGGCCGGAAGGTCGTTTGGGAGCTGCGGTCATGCGCCTCAACAAGAGTTCGAAAGAGCTACGGCGATGTCATCTACGGCGTGCGGCTGTGCAGGTGCAAGCAGAGGCCCTTTGAGGCCCGTAATGACCCGGGGTCAATTAGGCCTGTTGTTCAAAATCGCGAGCGTGGCCATTGGTTTATGGGCCCTGCTCGGCTAGAACGAACAGCAAGTCCCCAAAGGACGCGAACCGGGCGCCTTGGGTTTGCCGCAACATTCCCGCAAGACGTCTCGATGCCGCCCCGGCCGGGTGCTTGAACGCTTTCGAAGCAAGCCGCAAGGGTTCTAGGTGCGCCAGATCATACCACCGCATTGGAAGCAGAAGATCCGGAATTTCCTCCTGGATCTCGATGCGCGCATCGACTCCTCGCTATTCTCCTCGGCCAAGGGCATCCGCGAGCTCTACGAGCGCTACTCGACCTTCATGGACCGGTTCTATGTCGGGCGGTGGAAGCGCTGGGTGTTCATCGAGCCGCTGTCGGAAGCCGCCACCGTCGGCCTCGGCGGCCTGGTCGTGATGCTCACGCTCGCCATCCCCGCCTTCCGCGAGACCGCGGACGAGGACTGGCTGAAGAAGTCCGACCTCGCGGTGAGTTTCCTCGACCGCTACGGCAACCCGATCGGCAGCCGCGGCATCAAGCACAACGACTCGATCCCGCTGGAAGACTTTCCGGACGTGCTGATCAAGGCGACGCTGGCGACCGAGGACCGCCGCTTCTACGACCATTTCGGCATCGACGTCGCCGGCACCGCGCGCGCTCTCGTCACCAATGCCCAGGCCGGCGGCGTTCGCCAGGGCGGTTCCTCGATCACCCAGCAGCTCGCCAAGAACCTGTTCCTGAGCAACGAGCGCACCATCGAGCGCAAGGTCAATGAGGCCTTCCTCGCGATCTGGCTGGAATGGCGCCTGAGCAAGAACGAGATCCTCAAGCTTTATCTCGACCGCGCCTATATGGGCGGCGGCACCTTTGGCGTCGATGGCGCCGCGCATTTCTACTTCAACAAGTCGGCGCGCGACGTGACGCTGGCGGAAGCGGCGATGCTCGCCGGCCTGTTCAAGGCGCCGACCAAATACGCCCCGCACATCAACCTGCCCGCCGCCCGCGCCCGCGCCAACGTCGTGCTCGACAACCTCGTCGATGCCGGTTTCATGACTGAGGGCCAGGTGTTCGGCGCCCGCCGCAATCCGGCCTTCGCGGTCGACCGCCGCGACGAAGCGTCGCCGAACTATTATCTCGACTACGCCTTCGACGAGATGCGCAAGCTCGTCGACACCTTCCCGAAGTCCTACACCGAGCGTGTCTTCGTGGTACGCCTTGCGATCGACACCAATGTGCAGAAGGCCGCCGAGGACGCGATCGAGAACCAGCTGCGCCAGTTCGGCCGCGATTATCACGCGACACAAGCGGCGACCGTCGTCGCCGATCTCGACGGCGGCATCCGCGCTATGGTCGGCGGCCGCGACTACGGCGCCAGCCAGTTCAACCGCGCCACCGACGCCTATCGCCAGCCCGGCTCCTCGTTCAAGCCCTACGTCTACACCACCGCCCTGCTGAATGGCTACACGCCGAACTCGGTCGTGGTCGACGGCCCCGTCTGCATCGGCAACTGGTGCCCGCAGAATTATGGCCATTCCTATTCCGGCTCGGTGACGCTGACCCAGGCGATCACGCGCTCGATCAACGTCGTGCCGGTGAAGCTGTCGATCGAGATCGGCCGGCGGGATCAGCCGAAGGCGCCGAACCCGGCCAAGGTCGGCCGCGCCAAGATCGTCGAGGTCGCCCGCCGTTTCGGCATCAAGGCGCCGCTGCCCGATACGCCGTCGCTGCCGATCGGCTCGGACGAAGTCACGGTGCTCGAGCATGCCGTCGCCTATGCGACGTTCCCGAACCGGGGCAAGGCGGTGACGCCGCATTCGGTACTGGAGGTGCGTACCGGCGCCGGCGACCTCGTCTGGCGCTGGGACCGTGACGGTCCGAAGCCGCGCCAGGCGATCCCCGCCTCCGTTGCGGCCGACATGGCGGGCATGATGAGCCACGTCGTCAGCGAAGGCACCGCGCGCCGCGCTGCGCTGGACGGCATTCCGACCGCGGGCAAGACCGGCACCACCAACGCGTATCGCGACGCCTGGTTTGTCGGCTACACCGGCAATTTCACCTGCGCGGTGTGGTACGGCAACGACGACTACTCGCCCACCAACCGCATGACCGGCGGCTCGCTGCCGGCGCAGACCTGGCACGACATCATGGTCGCGGCGCATCAGGGCGTCGAGGTGCGGGAGATCGCCGGCATCGGCATGGGTCAGAAGCTGCCGCCGCAGCATGTCAGCAACGCGCAGGCCAATGCGGCGCCGAAGGTGCTGGAGACCAAGCCCGGTCCGCCGCCCGTGCTGACCAAGCGCGGCGCCGACGTTCTGGTGCGCGTCGAGAAGCTGCTGGATGATGCGGCCAAGACGGCGAACAAATCGGCCGCCGACACCAAGCCGGCCTCGTCGACGAGTGCGCTCGCCTTCCCGCAGAACTATGCGGAAGAGAACGCCAACGCCTCCGCCCCGCGCAAGAACTGATCGAAACCCGTGCGGCTGATCCTGATCACATTGACGGCCCTTCTGCTCGCGACGGTGGTCGGCGTCGGCGCCACCTGGATGACGACGACGCGCGGCACCGAGATCGGCGCGCTGACCATCGGCGCCTGGACCGCGCGCCCGCGCACCGGCACCGCCGACGTCGATCCCTATTCGCGCGCCACTATTGTGCGCAACGGCGAATTGCCGATCGGCACCGGCGACGGCGTCGCCTTCACCGCGACCACCGACGACAAGAAGAAGGCGCTCGACGGCCGCTGCGACGTGATCGTCTCCGGCGTGACACCGCCGGCGCGGTTCTGGACGCTGACGCTGTACGACCGCAAGGGCCACCTCGTCGCCAATTCGCTGCAGCGCTACGGCTTCACCAGCCAGGAGATCGTGCGCCAGTCCGACGGCTCGTTCGAGATCCGCATCGCTTCGCGCTCGCGCGCCGGCAATTGGCTGCCGACCGGCGGCATCGAGCGCTACGCCTTGATGCTGCGCCTCTACGATACCCCCGTCGGCGTCGCCACTCGCACCCAGCGCGATGCGCCGATGCCGCAGATCACGACGGTGGGCTGCTTATGATCCGCCTGTTGTTCACCATCGTTGCCGGCATCATTCTAGGTCTCGTGGTCCATCTCGTCAGCGTGCTGGCGCTGCCGCGGATCGCGACGCAGGACGCCTATTCGCGGCTGACGCCGATGACGAAGGTGAACGCCGTCACCCAGCTTCCCCTCGCCGATCCGCAGACCTCACCGATGCCGTTCATGGATCCGGCCTTTGCGCTCGCGATCTGCCGCTACGATCTGTCGGGCGGGCCGATCAAGCTGACCGTGCCGGTGAGCCCGGCCTACACCTCGGTGTCGTTCTACACCCGTAACGAGATCGCCTATTACGCCATCAACGACCGCTCCGCGGGCCGCAAGGTGATCGAGCTCGACCTGATGACGGAGGCGCAGCACAACGAGCTGCCCGAGGACGAGGAGGTCACCGCGGCCGACCGCCTGATCATCGATTCCCCTGCTACCACCGGGCTGATCGTGATGAAGGCGCTCGCCCCCGAGCCCGGCCTGATGCCGCAGGCGCAAGGCTCGCTCGCGGCCGCGACCTGCGCCCCCCAGACCGAGCCGCCGGCCAAAGCCGAAGCGCCGCGCAGCCGGCGCTGAAGCGCGCCGCTTCGGCAGCGCAGCAACAAAACTGCGAAAACAACCCCATGCACAGTAGCCAAGCTACTGAAGTCAAGACCGTTTTCATGTCGGCATTTCCTCCATAGCGGCCGCGAGGCGCTGGGCTCGGGCCAAACGTCCTTTTGACACGTCGGGCAAAACACCGGCACAATGCCATCATCGAGGGATCGGCCGTTGCGCGTGCGGAACCGCGCGGCCGACAATTGCTCCCCAGTAATCTGACCGCAGCCGCGATGGCGGGAGATGTCAGGCGACAGTAGGACGCAATCGAAAATCGATTGCGCCCGTTGAAGCAGCACGTTTCCAGCGCTATCGATCTGAAAAACTTGCGTTAAGCGGGAGAAACGCATGAGCACCATCACCGGCGGCTGTCACTGCGGCGCAATCCGTTATCAAATCGAGGGGGAAGCAATCGTGCACGCGCTGTGCCACTGCCGCGATTGCCGGCTTCACGCCGGCGCTCCGCTCGTCGGCTGGACGATGTATGCGGAGGATGCGGTCAAGGTGACCAAGGGCGAGCCCAAGGTGTACCGGTCTTCGGAACATGCTCGGCGGCGCTTCTGCGGTGACTGCGGAACTGGCCTGTTCTACGTCAACGCCAACATGCCTGGGATCATCGACGTCCAGAGTGCGACCTACGATGATCCCGATGCCGTGCCGGCCACGATGCACATCCAGGTCGCCGAGCGTCTGCGCTGGATGGAGCGTGCACACGAGCTGCCGACGTTCGATCGCTTTCCTCCGCAGCCCTAGCGACAGGCGTCGATCCGGCTTCGCGCCAACGTTTAAGGCATTCCAGCCGCGAGCTTGATCCGCGCCTCAAAACTCCAACTTGTCGCGTATGGCTTCGATCCCGGCTTTCGCGCACGCTTCGTCCGCGTCGCCGCCCGGAGCGCCGGATACGCCGACCGCTCCGACCAGAGAGCCGCCTGCTTCGACGATCAGCCCGCCTCCGATGATGACTGTTCCGGGAAGATTTCGAATGCCCGCCTGCATCATGCCGGGTTGGCTGATCGCATTCAGATCGGTCGTACTGGTCTTGAACGACGCAGCTGTCCACGCTTTGCCGGATGCCGTTATTGGCGTGTGAGGACCTGCAAAGCGGTCGCGCAGCATCACTTGCGTTAGACCGGAGCGATCGACGACAGCGACGGCAACCTGGTAGCCACGGGCGCGGCAGCTATCCAACGCGGCACGCGCGAGATCGAGCGCCAGCTCCGGACTAAGCGATTTGTAGGCAACGAGGGCTTCTTCCGCCTCCATTGGACTGATGCACGCGATCAGCAGGGCGGTCGCGACCGACAGACATCGAGCGTTCATGGCTAACTCCGGCGAGGTTGGGCAGATGCTATTTGACCTCACCATATGCCAGATCATCGAACAGGGTCACGCTATCCGCCTTGGTCCACAGGCCGATCATCCCGGCATTCGTAATCGTGGCGTCCTCCACCTCGAATAACGGCTTTCCATCAAAGGTCACCTTGAATCGATGTCCCGCGAAGTCGCAACGCAACGCGTGCCATTGCCCGGACGCCACCGGTGTGCGGACGCCATATCCGCCCTTGCGACCGACAATCTCCAGTGACGTTCGAATGCCGTTGATTGTCTTGTAAAGCACGACATTGTCCTCCAGTGCGTTGGCCCGCACGACGTAGTAATTGTCGGCATCCTTGGCGCGCCAGATGATTCCCGCGGCGCGATCTTCGGACCCGGTAACCGCCTTGAACTTCACTTCAACAAAACCGTCGCGGATGGTGGTACCACTCTTGATGGCGACCGGAAAAGTCGCCCGTCCGGATTGCTTGAGGACGTTCGGCTTGCTTGGCGCTGTGGGCTCGGCCTCGACGGTCCATTTCGATTCTCCCTGACCGGTCTTCGTTAAAGTCCATCCTTCCGGCGGCATTCCGGCCGGAACGTTGTCAAAATTCAGGGTCTCGGCCATGGCGTTCCCTCCCAATAACCAAATCAGCATGGATGCAAGAGCAAGCCACGCCCATGCGGAAGGTCGCAACGAAAAGTTTGTGGCGGTGCCTATCATCAATTTTCCTATCATCAACTTTTCGGTCCATCGGATCGGCGTGCGGCTTGCCTCGGCTCATCTGCAGTCATCGTTCGCCGGAGAATACCAGAAGGCGATCACCTCCAGGCAGTCGGGCGCCGTGTGCGCAATGAAGACGCCGCGCGTCTTCGGATCGAAGGCGGCGTCATCGAAATCGCTGTTCAGGCCATTCGGGACCGGGATGAAGCCCAAGCTCTTCAGTGGCATGAAGCCTCATGGTCAGCGGGAGGAAAACGGCAGTGTCGACGCGATCAGCGAGAGCCCGGCGATCAGCAGCAATGCCAGCACAGACTTGCGAAAGGTCTCGTCGTCGATCATTCCGAACAGCTTGAATCCGGACCAAAGGCCGGCGACCATGAAGGGAACGCCGAGTACGTACAGCATCAGTGTTTCCTTGGTGATCGTGCCGGCCGCCGCCTGGGACAGAGAGATGACCACGAAGGCGACGAACAGCACCGGCTGAAAGACGGCCCGCTGCACATCCTTCGGCCAACCTCGCCACTGGCACGATATCGTGGAGATGACGCCGCCGAGTCCTGTCAGCCCGCCAAGCATCCCGTTTGAGATGCCGATCGCGATATCGGCGCCGGTCCCGATCTTCATCGGCGCGAACACCGGCCTTGTGAGGCCATATATCGAGTAGACCAGCAACAATAATCCGACGCCGAACCTCAGATAGACGGGATCGAGATAGGCGAGAATTCCAACGCCGATCGGAATGCCGATGACGGTTCCTAGCGCGAGCGGCCATGCCTTGCGCAGATCCACCACATGTCGCAGCTTGTACATGCCGTAACCCTGGGTGAGCAGACCGTATCCAGCGATCAGAGTGGCGGTCTGTATCGGCGTGATGATGTGCAGCCAGACGCCGGAAACCACCAGACCCATCGCAAAGCCCGAGAAGCCGCTGACGAAACCGCCGACGAGGGCGGCAAGAGCAAAGACAGTGAAGACAAGAACATCCATATGACCGTCCCCGGAACGAGGTGGCGAGCGCTTGGATGGGAATCCATCTCACGGGGAGCTCGCGGTACCCCCGAAATCATCAGGTGTTATGTCAGACGCTTCTCCCGCTTACCTCCCGTCCTCGCGATATGCTGCAAGATGCCGGCGAGCACATAGCTGCTGGCCTTGGCGCCATAATCGACGTGACAGGTGCTCGTACATGTTGAGCGCCAGAATCGGCGTTCCGCCGGCAGGCTGTCAGTGACCCGACGCCCACTGATTGACGAGCCTGCGATCGCGCGGCGACCGGCCGACCGCGAGGTCCTGACGCGAGAGGAATAGAAGGGTTTGGAGATGGATAGGCAAACGGCAGACATGCAGCGTCCTTATCGAAAAAGGGACGCGATTCTTGGGCATGTCGCCTCACGGGGAGATCGCTTCCCCGTACCCGCAACTATTGCGCAGCAGGCGGATTTGTCAAATGCCCTCCGCACTCCGCTCTGACCAGCGGATGGATATTTCAACTGACTCGTAGACAACCAGCGCTTGCGAGCGTCCGGAGGTTGGCTGTCGATTCACCGCCGTTCACGATCGTCAGGATGAGCTCGCCAATCTCGGCCCACGGTTTGATGCTCCTGCCCGGATGAGTCAGCTCGACCCGCGCGTTCGCCTTCGCTGCCGCCTTGCGCTTTCCAATCACGGCCAATCTGAACGTCTTCAGCATCCTTTCTGTCCTGCTCGCGGGCCTGCTCGGCCTGCCCGGGCGTTTGATCCGGTTGCACTGGAACGGCGGCCGGACCCGACTGCGTCGGGACCTTCTCCATTTCGGCGGCAAGTAAGGGGCCGACAGCGCAGGACAGCAGAACTGCCGTTATCATCGCAAGAACGCGCATGGTTTCCTCCTCTGTTCGATGAACGGTAACAACCGGTCCGCACATGAGTTCAGAAAGGATCGCAGCGCTTGGCGCTGCACGGCGGGGCAAGGCACGACAAGTGCCTTGCTCCACGCCCATGCATTGGACCAGCGCTTCGGATGACTTGGACTCGGTCAAGCACGCGACTGGCCCGACGAACATCATCGTGCGCAGCTCCCTCCCGGGCGTCAGCTCTTCGTGCTGGCCGTCTTGTCGAGCGCCGCCCGCAAGCCCTCTGCAAGTTTGACGGCATCGTCGTTGGCCCAGAAATGCATGAAGAAGAGCCGCGGCTGCTCGTCCAGCATGTGGCTGTGCAGCGCCGTCACCTCGATGCCATGCGTCCGCAGCGCCGCGAGGACCGGGTTCACCTCGTCGCCGGTCAGGACGAAATCGCCTGTGATGGCCGCCTTGCCGCCGCCGGTCGGCTGAAAGTTGATGGCGATCGCAACGCCCATAGCGCCGACCGGAGTCAGCGGCATGCCGTCCTCCGTGATCGGGTCGCGCCGCTTCACGTTGAACTGATAGACGCCGCCATTGCCCTGCCCCTTGACGCCGATGATCTGGTCGAGCTTGGCCGTGTCGAGCTCGATGGCAGGCGGCGCGTTCCCTGGCGCCGCGGCCGTCAGCGGCGTCTTGCTTTCGGCAAGCCCATCATGGATGGCCGAGGCCAGTTTGACTGGATCTCCGTGTCCGGCGATGTGCATGTAGAATGTGGCCGGGCTCGCGCGAAGCAGATGATTGTGTACGGCGGTGATCTCGAGACCGCTCGCGATCATCTTCGCCATGACGGGATTGACCTCGGTCTCGAGCAGCACGAGGTCGCCCATGACCATGGCGCCGCCATGCGCCGGCTTGAACGCGACCCAACCGCCAAGCGCCAGCGCCGGCTTGATGGTCACGCCGTCGAGCGTCACCGTGAGATCGGTGCGAGGAAAGCCGTAGCGATGGACATCGTCCGTAACAGTGGGCTTGCGGCCCAGCGTCTCATCAACCTTCTGCCAGTCGACATTCTGGGCGTGAGCCGCCACCATGAAGCAGGTGCCGATGAGCATCAGAACCGGGATTGTCTTTCTCATTGAACTGCTCCCTCAATCTGGATTTCGTCCGCCAGTGCCTCACTTCTGCTCCTTGATCTGGCCGCCACTGTCGACGACGAGCCGCACTTGCTTGCCGTTCTTGACGGCCTTTGCGGTCGTGCCCTCGGCGGTCGACTTGACGTCGCTGACCTGCGAATAGCCGGCAGCCTGGATTTTGGCGATGAATTCCTCCTGTGTCAGAGCGTGTGCGCTCGACAGCCCTGACGCGAACGCGAGAAACAGGGCGGCATGAAGGATGCGTGTACACATGGTCTTTCTCTCCAGGTGAAATCCCTGCCCCAGGTTAGATCGGCTTGCGACGTGGCGCCCGGATGAACCCGGGAGACGCAACACGATGCGGCCATCGATGCGCTTCGGCGTGCGCACGATGAACCAAGAATTGTTCGGATGAGATCGGGTAATCATGACATGCGGCGCCCTTGGTGATCAGGACGCGATGCTTGGGCATGTCGCCTCACGGGGAGATCGCATGTCCCCGTTGCAGCGAGTAAAAGCCTCGACGGACGAGCTGTCAACGCGCGCATGCCCGCGACCGGTCAAGAAATGTTCAACGTTCCGACGGAACCGGCCGAACCTGGGTCTTGAAACATGCGAACCATCTCACGTAGATTGCCCGCGTGGGGATGAAGCAGACTCCCCGTGAGACTCCGGTCCAAGCTCTGCGCAGCACGCAATTCGTGGAGCTTGCGCATGGACACCGAGGAACACCCCACTTCCCGCAACACCGTAGCCATTCTCTCGCGCGGCGATGCTGCCGCGCGCCGGGAGGCGACGGCGCAAAACAGCCGCTTCGTTCGCGTCTTCGAAGCACTCGCCGCTATCGGCATCGAAGCCCAACCGGTGATCTACGACGAAAGCTTCGCCGATGCGGTGCGCGACCAGTTGCTCGCCGCCGACGGCGTGCTCGTCTGGATCGATCCGATCCATCAAGGCAAAACCCGCGCCGAGCTCGACGACCTGCTGCGCGACGTTGCAGCGCAAGGTACATGGGTGAGCGCACATCCCGACGTGATCCTGAAGATGGGCGTCAAAGAGGTGCTCTACCGGACGCGTCACCTGGGCTGGGGCACCGACACGCACCGCTATGATACCGTGGCGGCCTTTCGCGCCGAATTTCCATCGCGCCTGCGGGCAAGCGGCCCGCGCGTGCTGAAGCAAAATCGCGGCAATGGTGGCCAGGGCGTTTGGAAGGTCGAAGCACTTCCGAACACGGACGCCATGGTCCGGGTGCTCCATGCCCAACGTGGCAGCCTGCCTGAGGACACCCAGCTCGATGCCCTCATCGCGCGCTGCGAGCAATATTTCGGCTGGGGTGGCTGCATCATCGACCAGGCATTCCAACCTCGTCTGCCCGAGGGGATGATCCGCTGCTACATGAGCGGCGCCAGGGTCGCAGGCTTTGGGCATCAATTGATCAAGGGCTTGATCCCGCCGCCGCAGGGAGGCCCGGATGCTGCTGAGGCGCAACCGGGACCGCGAATCATGCACGGGCCTGATGCGCCGCCGTTCCAGTCGTTGCGAAGGGCCATGGAGCACGAATGGACCCCGCAGATGATGGAGACGCTCGGCATCGATGAATCTTCGCTGCCGGTGATCTGGGATGCGGACTTCCTGTACGGGCCACGCGATGCGTCAGGGGCCGACACATACGTTCTGTGCGAGATCAACGCGAGTTCCTGCTTTGCCATCCCCGAGGAGGCGCCGGCAGCGATCGCGCGAACAGTCAGGCACCGCTTGCTGCGCGCTCAGGAGGTGCGCTGCGGCTGACAGAAACTGTCGGGACCAATAAGCGTGCGCCGACCTCGTCCGCCATCCGGCCGTGGCGGTCGCGCGACCCTGGCAAACACCTTTGCGGCCTTTCGCCCCGCTGACCCGCCCCGCTTCATCCTTGCGGAGCCTTGTGGCGCGTTTGCAGATATGCTGCTGATGAATTGGCTGCTCGGACACTCGCACGGCCAGCCCAATCCCTGCTGCGGAGGCAACCCGATGACCGTCACGATCTATCATAACCCGGCTTGCGGCACCTCGCGCAACACGCTTGCGATGATCCGGCAGAGCGGCGTCGAACCTGTCGTCATCGAATATCTGAAGACGCCGCCATCCCGCGAAACGCTGGTCGAGCTCATCAAAGGCTTGGGGATCTCCGCTCGCGCGCTGCTGCGGGAGAAAGGCACGCCCTTTCACGACCTCGGCCTCGATGACCCAAAATGGTCCGATGACGAGCTGATCGACCAGATGCTCGCGCATCCCATCCTGATCAACCGTCCGATCGTGGTGACCCCAAAAGGCACACGACTGTGCCGTCCCTCGGAAGCCGTCATCGATCTCCTGGAGAATCCCGTTGGCCGGTTCGTGAAGGAGGACGGCGAGGTGGTGGAATCGCGATAGGCAGGTGCTGCTCTCGCCGGCCGCCCCGCACCGTTCGCAACGCTATCCAAGCAGCCCCTTCAAGCCGGCGTAGATCGAGCCGACCGCGGTTGCGGCGACACCGGCCAGCGGCCCGGCTGTCTGCATGAGGTCCTGGATCAAGCGGGCACGGCGGCGCAGTTGTTCCTCGCCGACATGTTGTCCCAGCAGGCGCGCCACGCGGAAGGCGAACGCGTTCGGTTTGCCCCCGTGCGACAGCACACGCGGCAAGACCTGGAAGATCACGACGCTCAAGATATTGCCGGAGACGAAGGCCAGCAGGATGCTCGCGCCATATTCGAACACTTCCCGCCACTCGATCCAGATCGTCGGCAGGATCGGGACGTGATCGTGGATCCCGGTCACCGTCAGCATCGCGAAGATGCTGACGCAAGCCGCCAGGAACCCCAGCACAAATGCCGTCAGGGCGAAGACCCGATGCAGTGGATAGGCCACGAAACCGAACAGCAGCGGTATGGCGATCGATGCGATCCGAAGCGGGATCGGGGACACGTTGAAGGTGATGGTCACGAGCACATGCGCGATCACCAGCAGCAGGGACGGAATGGCAATATAGAGCACCGCATGCGTTCCGTAATAGCGCAGCGGATTGTTGTAGCGCTCGAGGCGGACATTGACACGATCGAGATCGCGCCTGATCTTGTCCAGATCGGCAACGATCTCGTCAATCTCGACAAGCGTCGGCCGCACGACGCGCAAGTCCCGCGAGCAATGCTTGCACGCGATGGCTTCGTCCTTGATCGTCTCGGCGCAAAACGGACATTCCATCGCTAGCGCGACTTCCTTCGCCTCATAATGGCCTCGACCTCGTCTCTGGCCTTCCGCAGTTCATCACGCAGCTCCTCGCGCTTGCGCAGGAGATCGTCACGCTCGGCGATCAGCGTGGCGGGAACGGCGATGTCGCGCCCGCAGGACGCACAAACCAGCGCACCCTCTGCAGTTCCGGACTGGCAGTAGGGGCACGTCACTTGGGTGCGACCTTCAGCGTAAAGATGGTCGTGCCGGGCCGACCATCACTGTCCTTGATATCGACGCGCACCGTGTATTCGCCCGGCGGCAGTTCCGCATCCTGCATGTTGATGCCGTCGGGCTGGACGAAGGGCTTGACCCGCGGAGTCAAGTCGACATTCGGCGTCCGGAGGAAGATCACCCTGACCGAGTCCGGATCAATCTTTGCGCCGCCATAAGACTGAAACTTCAATACCAGTCGCAGAGGTGAACTCGCCGAGTCGCCCGGCGAGACGAACTCGACTTTGGGGCCGCGCATGATGCCGCGCTGATCGACGGCAACCGCGCCCTTCGGCGGCGGCAGCTTCGCTTCCTCTTCCGTAATCAATGGCGTGGCGCGCGTTGGTCCGGAGAACAGCAAACCTGCGGCCATGAGGCCCAGCAAGACATTCCGCTTCATTGTCCGTGCACCCCTTCCCCGGTTGGTCAACGCAAGCCGCCATCGCCGATGATGGTGTACGGCGCCCAGAACAGCGGATGCGCATAGGCGAACTCGGTCTTGCCCTCGCTGTTGAGATAGCCGGGACCATCGATGAGAGCCATCGTCGCCTGGCGCAGCGCCTCGCTGCGCGACAGCTTGGGATCTTCGGCCTGCCGCTTGAACAAGTCTGTCACCAGTTGCCGTGCCGACTGCGAATGCACCGACCAGTTCGTCACCAGCAGCGCCCGCGTTCCGGCATAGAAGAACGCGCGCCCGAGCCCGGATGCCGCCTCGGCCCCTGCGCCAGCGCCGGCGCCGGTGTTACAGGCTGACAGGACGACCCAGTCCGCGTCCAGCTTGAGACCGAGGATCTCCTCCATGGTCAAGAGCCCGTCGCCGCCCTCGCCCGTCACCGCCGGTGACGACAACGCGAGCGCCGGTTGCGTCAATCCGTTCAGCTCGCCCGGGACCAGACCATGGGTGGCAAAGGCCAGGATTCTGAAGCCGGACAGATTCATCGTCTTCACGGCGCTCTCGGTCGCGCTCTTGCCAAGGAACAGCACCTTCGAGGGGTCCGCCTGCAGCGCCAGCGCGATCGATTTGAGCTCGTCCGCGGTATCGGGCAGACGAGGCAACAGACCGAGCTCGGCGCTGTCGACGCCCTCGAGCTTGGGACTGTTGCGTCGCTTCAGCGGCCCGCCGCGCGTGACGTTGCCGCTGGCGTCGGCGACCTGAATCTTCTGCCCGCCTTCCGCCTCGGCCTGCTGATCGCTGTTGAAATAGGGATCCCCGAAGGCCACGAGGTCGCCGCGGCCGGGCTTGCCCGGCGGCAGCTGCCGCAATGTGCGCAACGCCGCCGCCGACGGCACCGTCGATACGGCATGGGTTCGCGCCAGCCACGGCACGTTGCGATAACCGATGAAGAGCGGGTCCTCATCCGCAGCCACCTCTGCCGGTGCCGTCGGCAACAACGCCAGCGGCAACAGTCCCAGCGCGCCATTGGTCACGACGATCAGGTTCCTGGCCGGCTTCCAGCCGCTCTCGACCGGCTTGAGCAGCAGCTCGTAAAGTTCATGGCCGAGCTTGAGATCGAAGGGCGGAATGTCCGAGATCATCGCGGCCTGCGGCTCGAGCGCTTCGCGCAGCTTGCGGATCTTCGTTTCGATGTCGCCGATCCTGGCCTGGACGGCCGCGAACGCCACCGGCCCCGACTTCGGCACGGCCCAGACGAAGCTGCCGTTCTGGCCGAAATAGAACGACAGCATGGCCTCGCTGTCGGCCAGCGTCGCACGAATCTCGGCAACGCTCGGCGGCTTGGGCGAGACGAGATCGGCGTAAGTCGGGAACTTCTGCTTGATCTCCTGGCGTGCCTTGTCGCGCTGGCCGCGCAAGGCGGCGATCGAGGCCTGGATTTGCGCAACGCCCTTCTCGTCGCGCTCCGCCGAGGGAAGCGCGAGCACGTTGTTGAGCGTGCCGAGCTGGGCATTGACCTGCTTGGTCAGGTCCTGCTCCTTGCGCACGAGCTCGGCGAGGGCGGGATCCTTTGCCGCCGCACGCGCGCTCGACGCCGCCAGCGCCTGCTGCACCGAGCGACCACGGACGGCGTCAGCGAGGCTGAACGTCTCTTCGCCGACCTCCTTGCCGGCTCCTTCCGCCCTGCCGAGCAGCAGCAGATAGCTCTCGACGATGGTCTGCAGCCGCTGACTCCGCGCAGCCACCACGGTCGTGTTCTCGTCATCGGCATTTTCGTTGGCGCTCGCCATCATGACCGGAATGGCGGCCTTGAACTCCCTGATGGCATCGGCATCGCGCCGAGCGCGCATCAATCCGACCGCCAGCGTGCCACGCGCCGAAGCCGCGTCGAAATGATTTTCGCCGACCCGGGCGATCTGCTTCTTCACGAGCTGCTCGGCGGCGGCAATGCCTGCGTCGAGCTGCCCGGAACCATAGAGCGACAGGATCCGGGCCGGATTGAGCTCGAACACCTGGCGGCGCTGCGGCTCCCAGCCGGCCACAGCCTTGTCGATCCGAGCAAACATCGCGCTTGCTTCGGCGTTGTTGCGCCGAAGCGTCAAGATGCCGGCAAGCTGCGACAGCAGCTGCACCGTCGCGTGCGAATCCTCCGGCACACCCACGGTCTTGTTGATGTCGAGGGCAACACGGCCGAGCTTCTCCGCCTCCTCGTAACGGCCCTGATCGACCAGAATGCCCGCCAGCGCCATCACGAAACGCGGCGTCACGGGATTGTACTTGCCGGTATCCTTCAGGCGCGAGAGCAGCGCGCGGCGCGCGTCCACCTCGGCCTCGGCGAGCCTGCCCTGCTTCGCCTTCATGCGCGCCTGGTTCAACACGGTCCCGTCGATCGCCTGCAGCAGAAGGGTCTCGGCCGGTGGATTGTCCGATTCCATGACGGCCTTCGTGCTTGCGCGCTTGCGAAGCTCTGCCGTGCGATAGGCAGCCTCGGCTTCGGCAAACTGTCCGCGTGCCTCGAAGATCAAGGCGCGAGCGATCTCCAGCTCGCCCTCCCAGCTCTGGCCAAATCGAGCATAGGCGGATCGCCAATTGGGATGACCGCTGGTGCGGGCCTCCTGTATCGCGGTCTGGGTGCGGCGAAGATAGGCCTCCGCCTGCGCGACGTCTCCCATCTGAATGAGGACGGATGCGATCGCGCGGTTCGTATTGAACTGCATTCCCCTGGCGCCCGGCATGCTGGCCGATTCGCGCAGGAGCCTTTGCATGATCTCAAGCGAGCGTTTCGGATCGCCTGCAAGAGCGTGCTGCAGGGACTGGAGCTGCAACATCCGCCCCAGCAAATGAGGACTGACGGCGCCGCGCCCAACCTCCACGGCCTTGTCGGCGTCGGCGATGGCTTCGCCGAGCCGGCCGAGCTGCGCGCGCGCGTTGGCGCGATCGAAATAGAACTGCGCCAGATCCTGACGGGATTCCTTCCCGCTCGGTGCGGCATCGGCATCCGACTTCAATTCGGCGATCATCTTCTCGTCGGGCTTGTCGCCGTCGAGGATCGCCGTGATGTCGGCGATGCTGCGCGGCGGCGCAACGAAGTCCTTCGGAAGCGCAGCGCCTTGCTCGAGCTTGGGCGCCGCTTCCTTCGGAAGCTCGACTGCGACATTGGCGCGGCCATTGGCGGCATTCAGCGCCGCTTGCACGCAGGCCCGGACCTGAGGCGTGGCCTTGGCGCGACAAGCTTCCAGATTGGCGCCCCCGGCGGGGCCTCCGCCTGCACGCATGCACCCCTGCACGATCGGTCTGCCGACGGTCATCCGGCAATTCTCGATCGCCGCCTCCTTGGTCAGCGCGGCTGCGGAGCCTGTCGATCCAAGCAGAATGGCAAGTGCCAGCAGGTGGTGTGGTGAAACGTCCAGACGGCTCTTGAACGGACGCGTGGCGTCTAAGCTCATCTTGAAGGACCTTTGGGTAAAATGACTTGAAGAAACGAGATAATCCTATCCAGACGGCCCGGAAGGACAAGCACAATCAATGCGGTTCCCGATGCCACAAGAGCGTTAGCGGGCTACCGCCGGCATAAGGTGCCTAGGATCGCGCACGACAGGCGGCTCAACCTCGTCGCGCCGATTGGCCGCGAGGTAAGATGGCCGCGCTCGACAGGCAGCGAGTTTATGCGGCGAGCTTGTACGTCAGCCCTTCGAGACGAGCGCGCGGCCGTAGGGCGGCTGCGCTGCGACCGGCGGGTTGGCGGTCTGGGCGGCGAGCTCGCCGATCAGGCGGTCGGCGTCGGCGGCCATGCCGTCGGGGGCCTGGATCACCAGCCGCTCCAGCGCCCAGCGGTAGGATGAAACCCGCTGCTCGAGGCATTGCTGCACCCACTGCACGATCAGCGAGTTCTCCTGCATGCGCGCGACCGCGTCGTCCTTCTCCCTCGGCGAGAGCGCGGAGACGCGCGCCATGCTGGCATCGCGCTTCCTGTCGAGATCGATGACGCGGATGGCGCTGGCGAAGAACGGCTCGAAGCGTGTGATGTCGTTGCGCACGTCCTCGATCAGCTGCGCATAGCGCGAGGAATGCGAGCGGTGCGGCTCGTCGATCAGCGTGCGCCCGTACATGGTGCGGTCGAACACGATCTTCTGCCGCCAGGGCGATGGCAGCGGCTTGTAGTCGCCGAACACGGTCTTCCAGGCGGGGCGCGATAACGGCGGCTCGATCATGGGATAGGCGAGGTCGCGAAGCTGGCGTTCTTCGTCGGTGAGCTGGAATTGCGAGGGCTTCAGGCCGACGCTGGAGGTGACCTCCGCACCCAGCCAGCGATGCATGTCGTCGCTGCGCATGTCGGCGCGGGTGCGGCCGAAATCGCCGCCGCTACAGGCGCCGAGCGTCGCGCCGAGCAGCGCGAGCAGGACGGCCGATACGAAAGGCCGGATCTGGCGAATGGTGTCCGGCATTGCAAAGCCGGACGTCAGCGGCGGCGACGACGGCGCCCCGGCGCTGTGCCCTGCTCTGGCCCGCGATCGCCGCTGGTTTCGTCCGCCACGCGCTCGATACGGATCACCGGGAGGATCAGAACCATTCCCGTTTCCGTGCGCGGTGTGGCATCCCCCGACGAGCCTGCCCGGCGACCGGCCGGAAATTCGATGATCGTCCCCATATCCAGCTCTCTATCAATTGCCGCGCGACCAAACCGCTCATGCAACATGCATTCATTAAGATCAGTTCATGGTTAACGGGATGTAAACGCGCTTTCCGGACCGTAACCGCACGGGCCGTGCCGCGCCGTCCCGTTGCGGCACGACAATGCCATAAATTGCCGAGCCGGCTTCACGCCTCGTTTTCCTTAACGAGACTTTAAAAGAACCTGCGATAGGCTCGTGACAAGTGTCTCTCCCGAGTTGCGTACGCCTCAATGACCAAGTCGCTGTTTCCCGGATTCGACGGGCTGATGACCCTCTCCCGTCGCGAAGGCGTCGACATCCGTCCGACGCTGCTGCGCGTGCTGACCGACCTCTATGTCCAGACGCGCGTCCACAGCGATGACGAACAGCGGCAATTCGTCGAGCTCGCCACACGTTTGATCGACCAGGTCGACGACGCGACGCGCGCCGCCGTCAAGGCGCGGCTCGCGGTCTATCCATCGACGCCGGTCCCGATCCTCCAGAAGCTCGGACTGGTCGCCGCCCAGGAAGGCCGCAGGGTTCCGCTGGCGCGAGAGATTCCGCAGCCGCCGGCACCCGCCCCGGTCCGCACGCCCACCGAGGCCGAGCAGCGCTTGGCCTCGAACATGGCGATGCAGCCGAAGGACGCCGCCGAGATCCACGACATGTTCTTCCGCGCCGGCGCCTCCGAGCGCGCGCTGATCCTGCACAATCTGGCGCAGACCCCGCTCAAAGCGGCGCCGCGGATTCCGGCCGTGCGCGCCAAGCGCGCGATCCAGATCCTGGAGATGGCGGCGATCGCGGGTGACATCGAGAACTTCACCCTCGAGCTCGGCGACAGCCTGATCCTGCCCTCGCGCGTCGCGGCCCAGATCGTCGACGATGCCGGCGGCGAAGCGCTCGCGGTCGCCGCGCGCGCACTCGACATGCCGAGCCCGGTCTTCCAGCGCATCCTCTTGTTCTTCAAGCCGGAGATCGGGACCTCTGTGAACGACGTGTACCGGCTGTCGCGGCTCTATGACCGGCTCGGCGAGCGCTCGGCGCTGGTGATGCTGGCGGCCTGGCGCGGCTCGACGCTCGCCGTCACCCGCGCAAAGTACCAGTCTTCGCTGCATGACGGCGAGCGCCAGCGCGCGCGTACAGGCGCAAGCCAGACGCGGCCGGGCGTGCAGCCGGGCACGAGCCCGACGGTGCGCACCCGCACCGGCGGATCGGATCGGTAAGGCTTGCCTTCACAGCCAACGGCATTGGATATCGCGCGCGCGACGCCCCCAAGCTCGTCATTGCTGTGCATGTTCACTAATTCGCTGATTGGATCGCTCCAGCGGAGGACGATCCGATGCGCGACAACAGCTATGACCGGACGATTGAGCGCAACTATCTGCA